>NZ_JARAYZ010000004.1:0-368246 GCF_033794685.1 Streptomyces sp. ID05-26A | reverse complement strand
TTCAACGCAGCGGGGATCAACGCAGCGGGGATCAACGCAGCGGGGATCAACGCAGCGGGGATCAACGCAGCGGGGATCAACGCAGCGGGGATCAACGCAGCGGGGATCAACGCAGCCCGAGGATCAGCCCAGGCCGCCCATGTTGACCATCCAGCTGACGCCGAACCTGTCGACGAGGTCGCCGTACTCGTCACCCCACATCTGCTTCTCCAGCGGCGTACCGACCTTGCCGCCCTCCGCGAGCGCGTTGAAGTAGTCGCGCAGCACCTCTTCGTCGCCGGACAGCGACACCGTGATGCTGGAGCCGGACCGGTACTCCATGCCGGGCGGCGTGTCGGCCGCCATGATCGTGTAGCCGAGCGAGGTCTCGAGCTGTGCGTGCATGATCTGGTCGGCCTGCGGCGTGTCCTGCATGCCGAACTCGCCGAAGGTGTTCATCTTCAGCTCGCCGCCGAAGACCGACTGGTAGAACTCCATCGCCTGGCGGGCCTGACCGTCGAAGCTGATGTACGGGTTGAGGCGAGTGGCCACCGGAATCGCTCCTTCTTCAGAGACGGACCCGCATACTCGCAAACCCTTGGCATGCCTACAACTTGAACTTCATCCAAGAAGAATTCTATTCAGTGACTCCCGGATCACCCTGTGCGACCTTGCCCGCGTACACGAGTGTGGCTTCCGGCGTGAGCGGGTGGAACGTCCCGGCGCGCACGTCGCGGTAGGCGCGTTCGAGCGGTGAGCGCTTGAAGAACGACCGTCCACCCAGGACCTCCATCGCGATGCTGACGACCTCGATCGCCTCGACGACGGCCTGGCGCTTGGCCAGCATCACGGTGGTGACGGTCTCGGCACCCGCGGTGTAGTCGTCGCCGAGTTCCTCGATCGAGCCCATCAGCGACCACCACGCGGTGCGCAGCTTGTAGTCCATCAGCCCGATCTGGCGCACGGCGTTCTTCGACGTCGATCGCACGGCCACGTCCCGCGCGCCCGACGCGATGCCGAAGTACGTCGCCCCGACCACCGGTGCGAAGTGGACGACGGCGGCGAACAGGGGAGCGCCGAACTCGCCGTAGGGCCGGCGGGCCGCGATCTTCTCGGCCGGGACGAACACGTCCTCCAGCACGACGTCGTGGCTGGCCGTGCCGCGCATGCCGAGCGTGTCCCAGGTTTCCTCGATGCGCACGCCGTCGGCGTTCAACGGAGCGCTGAAGTGCAGCACCTCCTCACCGAGGACGGCGCACGTGGCGACGACGTTCGCGCGCGGTGACTGGCTGCAGAACGCCTTGCGCCCGTTCACCAGGAAGCCGCCCTCGACGGGCGTCGCCGTCGTCGTCGGCCACAGCCAGTCCGATCCACCGCTGGTGGCGATGACCAGGCCTTCCGCGGCCACGCGCCGCAGCACGCCCTCCGCGTCCGGTGCGCCCTTGCGGCGCCGGTAGCACTGCATCAGCGTCAGGTACAGGTGCATGGTGACGGCCAGCGCGGTGGCGCCGTCGTGCCGTGCGAGCTCGGCCTGCGCGTAACAGACCTGGCGCATCGTGGCGCCGAGCCCGCCCAGTTCCTCGGGTACGGCCAACGCCAGGTAGCCCTCCTCGCGCATGGCCTCGTAGGCCTCGCTCACGAACGTGGCGTCCCGATCGTGCTCGGCCGCGTGGGCCGCCGCGATCGCGCCGATGCGCGCGGCCATGTCGGCGAACTTCGCGTCGTCGTCTCTGGTCACGGTGGGGAACGTGCTGGTCACCCGTGGTGCGTCAAGAGTTGTCATAGGATGAACGTAGGAACGCGCAAGCCCCGCGGGTAGTTCTGAAAGTGAACCGGACGGCGGTAACGAAACGTCCTCGGCGGCGGAAACTTCCCCTGTGAGGACCTATGCGCAGTACTGCCCGATCGTCCGCGCCGTCGAGGTGCTGGGCGACCGGTGGACGTTGCTGATCGTGCGGGACATGCTCGTCGGTGCCTCGCGCTTCAACGAGCTCTCACGCGGCCTGCCGGGGCTCTCCCGCGCGCTGCTGTCGCGGCGGCTGCGGCAGCTGGCGACCGCCGGTCTGGTGCAGCGCACCGGTGACGGCTACACGCTGACGCCGTCCGGGCAGGCGTTGCGCCCCCTGGTGTTCGGCCTCGCCGACTGGGGCGCCCGCTACGCGTTCGGCGACCCGCGTGCCGACGAGCTCGACCCCGAGGTGCTGATGTGGTGGATGCACGGCCGCATCGACACCGGCTCGCTGAGCAAGCGCGCGAACATCGAGGTCCGCATCAACGACCGCCACCGCACGTTCTGGCTCGTCCTCGAACCCGGCGACGCCTCGGTCTGCTACACCGACCCCGGCCTCGAGGTCGACGCCGTGCTGGCGTCCGACATCGCCACTCTCTACCGGATGTGGGAGGGGGAGTTCGAACTGCTCGACGCGGTGCGCGCGGGCACGATCGAGCTGACCGGCCCGCGCTGGGTGGTGCGCGGCCTGCCGGACTGGTTCAAGCTCAGCCCGGTCGCCGAGATCGTGCGTGCCGCGCGCGTCTGACCAGCGCGTTCGAGATCTTCGAGAAATTTCTGGGTTGTCGTGTCGATCCGGACTGGTGCCCGTTCGACGCATCAGTGGAAGGACACGACAGCCCAGGAGGAACCATGACCGCGCTCGCCACCGCCCCCGCCGCCACCGTCCGCAAGTCGGCCGCCGCCCGCCACGCCACGCTCGTGACGCGCGTGCTGACCGGCCTGCTCTTCACCACGACGGGCCTCAACGGGTGGCTGAACTTCATGCCCGCACCGGACCCCGGCACGATGGCGCCCGAAGCGGTCGCGTTCACCGCCGCCCTCGCCGCCACCGGCTACATGCTGCACCTGGCGTCCGTCGTGCAGGTCCTCGCCGGCGTCCTGCTGCTCACCGGCCGGTTCGTCCCGCTGGCACTGGCGCTGCTCGCCCCGATGATCGTGAACATCGTGCTGTACCACGTGTTCCTGGAGACCGAGGGCATCGCCGTGGGCCTGTTCGTGACCATCGCCGTGCTCGGCCTGGCGTGGGCCCACCGCGACGAGTTCCGCCCGATGCTGCGGGCCCGCTAGGCACTACCGCACGAACGCGGCCAGCATCCCCTGCACCTCGTAGACGTCGACGCCCTTGCCGAACTGCTTGGAGATCGGGGCGTCCGCGCCGGAGACCCAGATCTTCAGTTCGGCGTCGAGGTCGAAGTGCCCGGCCGTCTCGACCGAGAACTGCGTGATCGCCTTGTACGGCACGGAGTGGTACTCGACCTTCTTGCCCGTCATGCCCTGCTTGTCGACCAGGATCAGCCTCCGGTCGGTGAACAGGAACGAGTCGCGCACCAGCTGGTACGCCGCGTGGATCTGCTCACCGTGCGCCAGCAGCCGTCCGAACTCCTTCGCGGCGTCCCGCGGGTCGAGCTTCGACGCGTTCCCCATCATTCCGCTGAGAAGTCCCATACGTCCACGTTTACCAGGCTTTCCGAAACCTTGTCCCGGTGCTGGCCGGCTCCTGTCCGAGCCTTTCCCGTCGTCACCCCAAAGTGGATCTCAACAGCCACTCGATCGGGGAGAACGACACGATGCACAAGCACCTCATCGGAGCCGCCGGACTGGTCGGAGCGACCGCCCTGCTCGTCGGATGTTCCAGCGCCCCAGCGCAGACGTCCACCGGATCCGAGGCGAGGCCGTCGACCGAGCAGATCAAGGAGCTGTTCGCCGACTGGAACGCCTCCCTCGCGACGGGGGACGCCCAGAAGGTGGCCGATCGCTACGCTCCGAACGCGGTTCTGCTGCCCACGGTGTCGAACCAGGTGCGGTCCACGCGGGCCGAGATCGTCGACTACTTCGAGCACTTCCTGCAGAGCAAGCCGAGCGGGACGATCCTCGACTCGCACGTCGCCGTGCTGAACGCCGACGACGCGATCGACGCGGGCACCTACCGGTTCGCGCTCACCAAGGACGGCAAGCCGACGACCGTCGACGCCCGCTACACGTTCGTCTACGAGAAGATCGACGGGAAGTGGCTCATCGTGAACCACCACTCGTCGGCGATGCCGGAGCAAGTCTGATCCGCACGCACAGCCCGCCGCTCGACGCCTCCTCCAGCGACACCGCGCCGCCGTCGTCGGTGACGAGCTGCTTCACGATCGCGAGGCCGAGGCCCGAGCCGCCCCGGCCGGTGAGGCCCTGGCCGCGCCAGAACCTGTCGAACGCCCGCGCCCGGTCGGCCTCCGGCAGGCCGGGGCCGGCGTCGATGACCTCCACCGAGCCCGGCCGCGTCGTGCGGACGAGGATCGTGGCGCCGTCCGGGGACACCTCCAGCGCGTTGGACAGCACGTTGTCCAGCACCTGCTCGAGGTGCCCCGGCGTCGCGAGGACGCGGATGTCGAAGCCCTCGCTGACCAGGGAGATCGAGCGTTCGTCCGCGGCGGCCCGCCAGGCGGTGAACCGCTCCACGACGACGTCGAGCACCTGCACCGGTTCGGGGTGGGCGAGGTCGGCCTCGGCGCGGGCCAGCGCCAGCAAACCGTTGACCAGCCTGGACATCCGCACGACCTCGGCCGTCGCCATCTCGACGTCCTCGCGGACCGTCGGGTCGTCCACGCCGTCGGCCACGTTGTCGAGGCTGAGCCGCAGCGCCGTCAGCGGTGTGCGGAGCTGGTGCGAGGCGTCGCCGATGAACGCGCGCTGCGAGCCGACCAGCGTGCCGATCGTCTCGGTGGCGGTGTTCAGGGTGCGGGCGAGCGTGCGGGTCTCGGGCGGCCCGGTCTCCTCGGCCCGCGCGGTCAGGTCGCCGTCGCGCAGCCTGCCCGCCATCGAGTTCAGGTCGCGCAACGGCCGGGTGACCCGGCGGGCGAGCCACAGTCCCAGGAACGCCGCCACGATCAGCACACCCACGGCGAGCGCGGCGCGGAAACCCCAGATCTGCCAG
The DNA here is from genome assembly GCF_033794685.1 of Streptomyces sp. ID05-26A. Lineage (NCBI taxonomy): Bacteria > Bacillati > Actinomycetota > Actinomycetes > Kitasatosporales > Streptomycetaceae > Streptomyces > Streptomyces sp. ID05-26A. Next base: position 363,336 of record NZ_JARAYZ010000004.1, on the reverse strand, counting down.
AGCCTCTGCGTGATGGGACCGTCCGGATAGGACAGCCGGACGGCGCCGACGACCGTGCCGTCGGGTGTCTTCGCGGGCACCGTGAGCTTGAGGCCCTCGCCGTCCCAGTCCATCGCCTCGCCCTGGGGTTCGAGGACGTCGATCTGGCCGAGCGTCTGCCGTTCGTAGGCATCGATGAGTGCGCTCAACGACCGCCTGTCGCCGGAGGCGAGCAACAGTGCGGCGGTCTCGGCCTCGCGGCGCGCGGTGTTCTCCGCGTCGCCGTAGATCTGCTCGTTCAGCGTGAACGCCACCGGCACCGTGAAGGCGGCGATCGCCACCGCGACCAGCAGCACGTAGCTCCAGACGAGCTGCCGGATCACGAGAGCACCAGCCGGAAGCCCACGCCCCGCACGGTCTCCAGCGAGGCGGCGTCACCGAGCTTGCGGCGCAACACCCCGACGTGCACGTCGAGGGTTTTGGTCGGGCCGAACCAGTGCTCGTCCCACACCGCCTCCATGATCTGCTCGCGGGTGAACACCGCACCCGGATCCTCGGCCAGGAACGCCAGCAGGTCGAACTCCTTCGGCGTCAGCTCGACCTCACCACCGTCGAGGTGCACCCGCCGTCCGCGCCGGTCGATGCGCACCCGTCCATGAGCTACTTCCGGTTCTTTCTGAGCAGGCTGCACGCGCCTGAGGACCGCTCGCATCCGTGCGACGACCTCACGCACCCCGAACGGCTTCGTGACGTAGTCGTCCGCGCCGATCTCCAGCCCCACCACCCGGTCGACCTCGTCGGACCGCGCGCTGATCACGATGATCGGCACGTCCCCGCGCGCCCGCAGCTCACGGCAGACGTCGAGACCGTCCATGTCGGGCAGCCCGAGGTCGACGAGGACCAGGGCGAAGTCCCCCGCCACCAGCGCTTCCGCACCCGTGCGCACCCACCGGACCTCGAACCCGTAGCGGGACAGCCCACGCGTGAGCGATTCCGCGATCGGCTCGTCGTCCTCCACCAGCAGCACCCGCATGGGCGCAGATCATCGCACTGAACGCGGGAGGGCGTTCCGCAGCCGGATGCCGCTGTACTCGAGAGGACCGGCCACGACCTCGTCCACGAACGGCCACAGGTTGGCGAGCACGCGCAGTTCGATGCCCGCCTCCTCGTGCAACGCGAACAGGTCGCCGACCCGTTCCGCGGGCCCGAGCGGCACCACGGGTTCGGTCGCCACCATCGCGTGCCCGCCCCCTTCGCCCTTCTCGCCGAACGGCCGGAACGGTGTCGCGTCGAAGCGGTACGCGTACAGCTCCACGGTCCGCATCCGCTCCAGCCACCCGTACTCGACCGCGTGCACCCTGGCCGTCCCGGCGATGGTGAGCACGCGCGGGCACTGACGGGGGAACCAGTAGTCGGGGGAGCGGTGCGCGTCCACCGCCCACACGTACTCGCCGGCCTGCCGCGCGGTCGCCGCCACGTGCGGGACGAACCGGGTGATCGAAGGGTCCTCCGAGAAGTGCAACACCTGATCGTGTTCGGGCCGCATGTGGTCATACTGGCCCGCATGCGGAGGCTGACGCTCGCGGTTTTGCTGCTCCTCACCGCCTGTTCCCCGGGCGGCGACGACAACTCGGCCGGCTTCACCGCCGTAGACCTCACGGCCACGCCGGAAGCGTTGGCCACGCACGGCGAGACGCTGGTCATCGGTACCCGCCCGTCCGATCACCCCGAACTCGTCACCCGCACCAAAGACGGCAAAATCGCCAACTCCCGGCTCACCCCGGCGACCCCGTACGGCAAAGAAGCGCACTGGTACGGCATCACCTCCGACGGCACCACGATCACCGGCGTCGGCGGCGAACGCGGTGGCGCGCACGGCAACGTCCGCTGGAGCGCCTGGACCGGCGACACCCGTGCCATCAACGAGAAACCGCAGGCCTTCAGCACGTTCGGCGGGTACGGCGCGGGCGAGTTGATCGGGCCGGTGCGCACCTCGAAGGGCCCGTTGATCATCGGCACGTGGCAGAGCGCCAAGGCCGGTCTCGACATCGCCGCCTGGACCTACGCCGCCGACACGTGGACCCGGCAGCCCTCCGCGGGCACCGTCCTCGAGAGCTCGCAGGAACTCCTGCGCTTCCCGCTCGCCGTGACACCGGACGGCGACGGCGCCCTGGTGGCCGGCTGGCAGATCGCGAAGGGCGTGGTGAGCGCCGCGGTCTGGCGGTTCGACGGCACCGCCTGGACCACCGCCACCCTCCCGGACGGCGACGCCGCGCTGGCCGCCCGCTGCTGGGACGGCACCTGCCACGTCGTGGGCCGCGCTCAGGGCAAGCTCGCCTGGTGGTCGAGCGCGGGCGCGGAGTGGAAGAAGGTCACGACCCCGGAGATCCCCGTGGGCGACGACGACACCCTGGCCGCGCCGGTCGACGTCCTCGGCACACCGACGTTGCTCGTGGATCACGGCGGCGTGAAACTGGTGTCCGAAAAGGACGAAAGGCCCGCGGACGGCCCGTCCGGGAAGGTCGTGGCGGTGGAGAAGGCCGGGGATCAGGTTTTCGTGATCGCCGGCGGCCGTTTGTGGCGCCTTTCTTAGGCTGCCCTAATCCATCTGGCCGCGCCTGCTGTGACGTGGTTCACGCCGTTCGGGCTAGTCGTCGGTGAGCTGCTCGGACGTTCTCCCTGCTCCGCGTCGATGCAGTTACCGTGCACGCCTGAAGCGCTTCACAGCGTGATGCCCGGTTTCTGATCACATTGCGCTGCTTGTCCCACGTCTTCTGGTCAATGCATTCACCCAGATGCGTCACATCCATCCGTGGCGAGACAGAACTTCACGCTGAATACGGCGATCCGGACGCACAATGGTCACGCTTGGACACACAATTGACGAGAGTCAACTGTTGATGTGGCTGTTCCACCGGCCAATCCTTCACGCATGGGTGACTATGGCCCGGTCAGTGGGCCTCCACGCATTGGTGGGGGTGGGCAGCGGTCCGCCAGAACGGCGGTTAATCTCTTGCAACTCGTCCACTGCAATCCAGTGAGCCGACGTCGCAACCACCGGGGAGAGGACTGAACACGGGTGGCCGGATTTCTGTTGCGGCGGTTGGTCAACTACGTGGTGCTCGCCCTCGTGGCGACGTTCCTCGCGTTCACGTTGGCCTCCGCCACCTTTGACCCGATCGGGGTGTTGCAACAACGCAACCCACCGCCTCCGGCGGCATCGATCGAGGCGAAGAAACAAGCCCTCCACCTCGACCAGCCGATCCCGCAGCGGTTCGTGACGTGGATGGGCGGTGTGGTGCAGGGCGACTTCGGTCGTACCGTCGCCGACCGCCCGATCACCGACGAACTCGGCCGGCGCGTCGGCGTGAGTCTGAGGCTGTTCCTGCTCGGCATCACCTTCGGCATCCTGTTCGGAGTGCTGCTCGGTGTGGTGAGCGCGATCAGGCAGTACAAGTTCAGCGACTACTTCGCGACCCTGTTCAGCTTCATATTGCTGTCCATGCCGGTCCTGGTGCTCGGACCGTTGCTGAAGATGGGCGCCCAGGGCCTCAACGACGCGATCGGCAGCAACGTGCTGATCTTCGTCGGCGAGACGACACCGGGCTTCCAGGGCAACTGGTTCGAACAGCTCGGCGACCGGATCCAGCACCTGATCCTGCCGACGCTCGCGATCGCGCTCGGCCAGATCGCCTTCTACAGCCGCTACCAGCGCTCGTCGATGCTCGACGTGCTCGGCAGCGACTTCCTGCGCACCGCGCAGGCCAAGGGCCTCACCCGCCGCAAGGCGCTGTTCAAGCACGGCCTGCGCACCGCCCTGATCCCGATGGCGACGCTGTTCGCGTTCGGGTTCGGCCTGCTCGTCGTCGGCGGCACGTTCACGGAGAAGATCTTCACCTGGTACGGCATGGGCGACTGGCTGGTCGTCGGCATCGGGTCGCAGGACGCCAACATCACGGCCACGGTGACGCTGTTCGTCGCGGTGTGCGTGCTGTTCTCCGGCTGGCTCGCCGACGTGCTGTACGCCGCGCTCGACCCCCGAATCCGCGTGAACTAGGCAAGGTGACGACGACGTGACCGTGATCCTCAACGAGGGCGACGCCGCCGGAACCACCGGTGCCGCCTCGGGCAGCCCAGTCGACGCCGCTCCGGACCCGGAGAAGGCGATGACGCGAGGCAGGCTCGTGTTCATCCGCTTCATGCGGAACAAGCTCGCGCTGGTCGGCCTGGTGGTCATCATCGGGATGTACCTGATGGCGTTCGTGGGCCCGCTTCTGTCGAAGTGGACCTACGACACCCAGGACTACTCGGCGTTCCTCGAGCCGCCCTACTCCGAGCACATCTTCGGCACCGACAAGATCGGTACCGACATGTTCGCGCTCACCATGCGCGGACTGCAGAAGTCGCTGATCATCGGCCTGCTCGTGGCACTGATCTCGACCAGCATCGCCGCGGTCGTCGGCGCGGCCGCCGGCTACTTCCTCGGTGTCGCCGACAAGACGCTCATGTGGGTCGTCGACCTGCTGCTGGTGCTGCCGTCGTTCCTGATCATCGCGATCCTGAGCCCGTGGTTCCGCGGCAAGTCGTGGTTCCTGCTGGTGGTGATGCTCGCGGCGTTCCAATGGATGATCACCGCCCGCATCGTGCGCGGCATGACGCTGACGCTGAAGGAACGCGAGTTCGTGAAGGCGGCCAAGTTCATGGGCCAGCCGGCACGCAAGATCATCGCCAAGCACATCGTGCCGAACATGGCGTCGCTGCTCATCATCGACGCGACGATCAACGTCGGTTCCGCCGTGCTCGCCGAGACGGGCCTGAGCTTCTTCGGGTTCGGCGTGCAGTCGCCCGACGTCTCGCTCGGCACCCTGATCGGTCTCAACGCGGAGTCCGCGACGACCTTCCCGTGGCTGTTCCTGTTCCCGGCGGGCTTCCTCGTCGTGTTCGTGCTGGCGGTGAACTGGGTCGGCGACGGACTGCGTGACGCGCTCGACCCCACCTCCACGCGCGTGCGCCGCAAGGAGAAGAAGGACACCAAGGAGAAGGCCGCCTGATGACCACCTCGGAGATCCAGTTCGACGCACCGGCGGACCCGGTCGCCGACGGCCCGGTGCTGCAGGTCGAGGACCTTCAAGTGTCCTTCCCCAGCGAGTCCGGCCGCGTGCACGCCGTGCGCGGGCTGAGCTACCAGGTCTCGCCCGGCGAGGTCCTCGGCATCGTCGGCGAGTCCGGCTCGGGCAAGTCCGTGTCGTCGCTCGCGGTCATGGGCCTGCTGCCGTCCTCGGCGCGCATCAGCGGTTCCATCAAGTTCCAGGGCCGTGAGCTCATCGGCCGCAGCGACACCGAGCTGTCGAAGATCCGCGGCCGCCGCGTCTCGATGGTGTTCCAGGACCCGCTGTCCGCGCTGACGCCGGTCTACACCGTCGGCGACCAGATCGCCGAGGCGATCCTGGTGCACAAGAAGGGCTCGGTGTCGAAGTCGGGCGCCGCCAAGCGGGCCGTCGAGCTGCTCGACCTCGTCGGCATCCCGAACGCCGCGGAGCGCGTCAAGGCGTTCCCGCACGAGTTCTCCGGCGGCATGCGGCAGCGCGCGGTGATCGCGATGGCGATCGCCAACGACCCCGACCTGATCATCGCCGACGAGCCGACCACCGCGCTCGACGTGACGGTGCAGGCACAGGTGCTGCAACTGCTCGAGACCGCGCAGGAGGTCACCGGCGCGGGCATCGTGATCATCACCCACGACCTCGGCGTCGTCGCCGGGTTCGCGGACCGGCTGATGGTCATGTACGCGGGCCGTGCTGTCGAAAAGGGCAATGTCGACGAGATCTACCAGCAGCCGCGCATGCCGTACACGCTCGGCCTGCTCGGCTCGATCCCGCGCCTCGACTTCAGCGAGAAGCAGGCGCTGGTGCCGATCAAGGGCCAGCCGCCGTCGCTCACGGACCTCCCCCCGGGGTGCCCGTTCGCGCCGCGCTGCCCGATGGTCGTCGACGCCTGCCACACCGCCGAACCGCCGCTGGTGGACGTCGACGGTTCGATCGAACACGCCGCCGCGTGCATCCGCACCAACGAGATCGCCGCGGCCGACGCCGAGGGCGCCGAGGCCGCCGTGGAGATCTTCGGTGCCGAGGTGGCCGACGAGCCCGAGGTCGCGAAGATCCCGCGCGAACAGCGCGACATCGTGCTGGGCCTCGACAACCTCGTCAAGGAGTACCCGGTCAACAAGGGCGTGGTGTTCAAGCGCCGCGTCGGCACCGTGCACGCGGTGGCGGGCATCTCGTTCGACGTCCGCGAGGGCGAGACCCTGGGTCTCGTCGGCGAGTCGGGCTGCGGCAAGACCACGACGCTGATGGAGATCCTCAACCTCCAGAAGCCCATGGGCGGCGAGATCTCCGTGCTCGGCACGAAGTCGTCCGAAGTGGACGCCAAGCGTCGCTTCGCGATCCGCCGCGACATGTCGGTGGTCTTCCAGGACCCGATGGCGTCGCTCGACCCGCGCCTCACGATCCACGACTGCATCGCCGAGCCGATGCAGGTCCACGGCTTCGCCAAGGACGAGATCAACCGGCGCGTGCCGGAGCTGATGCGCCTCGTCGGCCTGCGTCCCGACCAGCTGTCGCGCTACCCCGGTGAGTTCTCCGGCGGTCAGCGTCAGCGCATCGGCATCGCGCGGGCGCTCGCGCTCGAACCGAAGCTCGTCGTGCTCGACGAGCCGGTGTCGGCGCTGGACGTCTCCATCCAGGCGGGTGTCATCAACCTGCTGGAGGAGCTCAAGTCCAAGCTGGGCCTGGCCTACCTGTTCGTGGCACACGACCTGTCGGTGGTGCGCCACATCGCGGACCGGGTGGCCGTCATGTACCTCGGCAAGATCATCGAGATCGGCGGGGTGGACTCGGTGTTCGACGAGCCGCGCCACCCGTACACGCAGGCACTGCTGTCGGCGATCCCGATTCCCGACCCCGTCAAGGAGCGTCAGCGGGAGAGGATCATCCTCACCGGCGACCTGCCGAGCCCGGCGAACCCGCCGTCCGGCTGCCGCTTCCGGACCCGCTGCTTCCTGCACGCGTCGCTGCCGCCCGAGAAGCAGCGCCAGTGCATCGAGGTGGAGCCACTACGCGAGACGCAGGCCGCGGACCACGAGGCCGCCTGCCACTTCGCCCAGATTCGCCAGGTCCTCTGATGCATCCGTCGCCTCAGAACACGACCAGCGAGCACGAAGGAACAGTGTCCCCGGCAACTGGTGTCCGGGCACGAGGGAGGTTCACGACAGTGAGTCGACGTACCAAGGTGGGAGTGGTCGCCGTTGCTGCGGTCGCACTCACGCTTACCGCGTGTGGTGGGCCCAGCAACAGCGGGGACTCCGGGCTCAAGGGCGCGGACAACACGATCGGCCAGGCGGACATCAACCCGCAGGACGCGGCCAAGGTCAAGGACGGCGGCGAGTTCCGCTGGCCCGTCGACCAGCTGCCGGACAACTGGAACTACAACCAGCTCGACGGCACCAACGCCGACGGCCGCCGCATGATCGACACGATGATGCCGAACCTGTGGAAGCAGAAGGCCGACGCGACGTTCGAGCTCAACAAGGACTACCTCGAGGACGCGAAGCTCGCCTCCACCGAGCCGCAGGTCCTCGAGTTCAAGATCAACCCGAAGGCCAAGTGGTCGGACGGCACCGCGATCTCCTGGCAGGACTTCGAGGCCATGTGGAAGTCCCTGAACGGGACCGACAAGGCTTTCGAGGTCGCCGGCACCACTGGCTACGAGGACATCGAGAAGGTCGAGAAGGGCGCGTCCGAGCAGGACGTCAAGGTCACCTTCAAGAAGAAGTTCGCCGAGTACAAGGGCATGTTCTCGCCCCTGTACCCGAAGGCGATGTCCTCGGTCGCCGAGGAGTTCAACAAGGGCTGGGCCGACGCCCCGAAGATCACCGCCGGTCCGTTCAAGATCGGCACGATCGACCGCACCGCCAAGCTCGCGACCATGGTCCAGGACCCGGCGTGGTGGGGCGAGAAGCCCAAGCTCGAGAAGATCACGTTCCGTCAGGTCGACCGTCCCGCGCTCGCGGACGCGCTCGCCAACGGCCAGATCGACTTCTTCGACATCGGCTCCAGCATCGACAACTTCACGCGTGCCAAGTCGATGCAGGGTGTGACGATCCGCCAGGCGATCACGCCGGACTACTCGCACATCACGTTCAACGGTGCGGACACGTCGATCCTCAAGGACCCGAAGCTCCGCGTCGCGCTGCAGCGCGGCATCGACACCAAGACCATCACCAAGGCGCTGCTCGGCCAGATGATCAAGGGCGACGCGCAGGTCACCGGTAACCACTTCTTCCTGCTGGGCTCGGCCGGCTACAAGGACAACTCGTCCGTGGCGTCGTTCGACAAGGAAGCCGCGAAGAAGCAGCTCGACGAGCTGGGCTGGAAGCTCGAGGGCGAGACGCGCAAGAAGGACGGCAAGGAGCTCGTCGTCCGCTACGTCATCCCGACCCCGAACCCCACCTCCGACCAGATCGCGAAGCTCGTGCAGTCGCAGCTGAAGGAGGTCGGCGCCAAGGTCGACATCCAGGCCGTGCCGTCGACCGACTTCTTCAAGCAGTTCGTGAACGTCGGCAACTTCGACATGACCGGCTTCCGCTGGCTGGCCTCGGCCACGCCGATCTCGGACAGCAAGGGCATCTACGCGCTCGACCCGGCCAGCACCAACCAGAACTACGGCCGCGTCGGCTCCGACGAGGTCAACAAGCTGCTCGAGCAGGCTGTCGGTGAGCTCGACGACACCAAGCGTCTCGAGATCGCCAACGAGGCCGACAAGAAGATCTGGGAGCTGGGCCACCAGCTGCCGCTCTACCAGCTGCCCGGTGCGGTCGCGATCAAGAGCAACGTCGCCAACATGGGTGCCGTCGCGTACGCGAACCGTCCGTACGACTACATCCACATGGGCTTCACCGAGTGATGTGCAGTTAGCTGTTCTGACGGCCCGGCGGGTCTCTCCGCCGGGCCGTTTCTTTCTGTTTGGAGCCTGTTTTGCTGCGTTCCCGGGTTCGTGCGCTGCGTTATGGCCTGTTCACCACGGCGGCCGTGCTGGTCGTGTGCTTCGTGGTCGCGTTGTTCTCGTGGCTGTCCTATTCGGACGACCGCGCGGTGCTGGCGTCGTTGACGTCGCGCGGCATGGGCGAGGTCGTGTCCTTTTCGGACGGTGCGGTCGAGGTGCGGTGGCCGGCCGGGACCGCGCGCGTCGCGTACGAGAACGGCGAGCGGGTCGTCGGGAAGCAGACGCAGGTGGCGTTCGACCCGGCAGACCCGTCGCGTGCCGTGATCCCCGGTGCCGACCTGTTCGTGCAGGCCGACCGCGCGCTGGGCGGCGTGACGTTCGCCGCCGCCGTGGTGCTGCTGGTGCTCTTCGCCGGTCTGGTGCGGCTGCTGCTGGCGGTGCGGACCGCGCGGTCCGCCGTGTCCGAGGTGTCCGTGCGGCGGATCCGGCTGCAGTCCGGGCTGATGGTGCGGTCGTGGCTGGAGATCGAGGGCCCGGTCGAGCGCTGGCTGCCCGTCTACTACGACCCGGTGCTCGTGACGCTGCCGTCGCCGTCGACCGTCCAGCTGCGTGGCGGGCGGATCGCCGTGATCGACGGCGTGACCGTCTACCCGTCCGGGCGCGCGGTGACGAGGCACCCGCGCGGCCGCCGCCTCGACAATCCCGTGCAGCCCGATCCGGACACGCGCGCGCCACGGGGCCTGGTCGCTCAGCTGCGGGTCGACGCGGTGTTCATGGTGCCCGCGCCGATCGTCGGCCTGTTCTGGGCCTACCTGGACGACAGCGGGTTCGTCGGCTGGATCACCGCCACCCTGGTCGCCGCGGTGCTGGGCCTGTGGTGGGCGGCGTTGCGGGGTTCCGACCCGTCGTAATGCTTTGTGTCCGGTGAGCGACCTCCTGGGAGTAGGAGGCCGCTATGACCGACGTCACACTGCGCGTGCACGAAGAAGGGGCCGACGACGAGCGCATCGAGCAGCTCACCGGGTTCCTCGGGACCGAACTGCGAGAGCTCGTCGCCGTCTCTTCCGCTTCCGGCGAGGCCCCCGCAGGCGCCAAGGCCCTCGACCCGGTCGAACTCGGCACCCTGCTGACCACGATCTCGTCGTCCACCGTCCTGGCCGCGGTGATCAACGCCGTCTCGTCGTGGCTGGGCCAGCGCCGCGAGCGTTCCGTGACGGTGGAGGCGGACGGCGAGCCCCTGGAACTCACCGGCGCCCCGACCGAGGCCGAACTGGCTCAGCGGTCCGCGTGGCTCGGCCGCCACCTGCACCGCTACGCGCTGATCATCGCGAGCCACGAGTTCACCGACCCCGGCCTGTCCGCGCTCCGTGCCCCGGCCCACGACGCCGCCCGCCTGGGCGAGGTGCTGGCGGACCCGCGCATCGGCGGCTTCCACGTGCGCACCCTGATCAACTCGCCGGCCGCCGAGGTGAACGAGGCCGTCGAGGACTTCTTCGCCGACCGCACCCCCGACGACCTCCTCGTCCTGCACTTCTCCGGCCACGGCGTGAAGGACGAGGCCGGTGAACTCCACTTCGCGACGTCCAGCACCAAACTCACCCGACTGGCCGGCACCGCCGTGTCCGCGGACTTCGTGGCCCGCCGCATGAACCGCTCCCGCTCCCGCAGAGTCGTGCTGCTCCTGGACTGCTGCTACTCCGGCGCGTTCGGCCGGGGCATGGTCGCCCGCGCGGGCGGCTCAGTGGGCCTGGAGGAACAGTTCGGCGGCAGCGGCCGAGCCGTCATCACCGCCTCGTCCGCCATGGAGTACGCCTTCGAGGGCGCCGCCGTGGCCGACACGTCCGAGGCCGAACCGTCGGTCTTCACCTCGGCTCTGGTCGAGGGCCTCGAGTCCGGCGACGCCGACCGCGACCAGGACGGCCACGTGGGCCTCGACGAGCTGTACGAGTACGTCTACGACCGCGTCCGCCGCGTGACCCCGCACCAGACACCCGGCAAGTGGATGCTGGACGTCCGCGGCGACCTGCGCATCGCCCGCCGTGCGCGTCCGGTGTCGGTGCCTTCCGCGCTGCCGTCGGAACTGCAGGAAACGATCGACCACTCGCTGCCGGGGGTGCGGGCCGGGGCGATTCCCGAGTTGCGGCGGATGTTGTCGGTCGCGCACGAGGGGCGGGCGCTGGCGGCTCGGCTCGCGTTGCGGCGGTTGACGGAGGACGACAGCCGGATGGTGGCTTCGGCGGCCCGGGAGGCGGTGGGGGAGAAGGCCGCGCCCGAGCCTGCGTCGCCGGTCAAGCCGAAGCCACCGGAACCGAAGCGTCCGGAACCGAAGAGCGCCCAGCCGAAGCCTCCGGAACCGAAGCCGCTGGTGTCGGCGCCCGCGACCTTGCCCGAACCGCCGGCCACCGGCCCGTCACCAGAGCTGACCGCCGCACTGCCGCGCCTCGCCGCGGGCCTCGCCCTCACGCTCCTGGTCGTCGGCCTGGCGACGGTCCACGGCGACTTCAACCCGTTCAGCTTCACCTTCGGCCTCGTCTGGCCGTGGGCCCTGGCAGCGGCGCTCTTCACCCTCACGTGCCGCGACCACCCGTGGGTCCCCGGAGCCGCCCTGGGCCTGTTGGCCGGCACGACGGGCCTGCTCAGCGGCACCACCACCGACCAGTGGCTCCCGATGGCCCTGGCCGCCACGGCGATCGCCACGGCCTTGTTCACCCGGCCCTGGTGGCTCGCCGCGGCAGGCGGCGTGCCGGCAGCGATCGGCGTCTACGTCGTCGTGGCGTTCGCCGGCGACCTGACCTCGATCAACGGCGACGGCGAGGAGGTGCTGCTGATGGTCGTCGGGGGCGTGCTGACACTCCTCGCGGTGTACCTGGCATGGCGCGAGCAGCAGTGGATCAGCACGATCGCTCCCGGCCTCCTCCTGCTGGACGCGGTGATCACCCTGACCGCCGAGCCACCGCTCTACGTCCTCCACGCGAGCCTCGCCGGCCTGGTCGTGATCCCGGCGATCGTCGTGCTCACCACCGGCGTCGCCCGGTTCGCGGCGGTCGTGGCCGTCGCCGCCGGACTCCTGGTCCGCGCCAACGAGTACGTGTCCGCCAGCGAACCGACCTTCGCCACGGTCGCCCACGTCAGCCTGCCCCTGGCTGCCGCGGTCGTCGCCTACTTCTCGCGTTCGCGCTGAGCCTTCCGCCGCTTGCCCTCGTGCATCGCGACGACGCGGGCGACCGGGATGGTGTGGCCCTGCGCCACCAGGTCGTCCGGCAACCGTTGCGGCGCGGGCATCAGCTCTGTCCACGGATCGCCGTCGAACCTCGTCCTGATCGTGAAATCGGCCGGTGTGACGTCCTTCAGCGACTCCCACGGCACGGGGAACGAGATCGGCAGGCCTTCGCGCAGCCGCGGGCTGTAGGCGGCGACGACCGTGGCTCCCCAGGCACGCGTCGAGTCCAGGAACACCTTCCCGCCCCGCTCCGCCTTGATGTACGCCGTGGTCGCCAACGACGGGTCGAGCTTCTCCGCGCGCACGGCCACCGCACGCGTCGCCGCGGCCACGTCGTCGGGGGAGTGTTCCTCCAGCGGTACGAAGATGTGCACGCCCTTGGCGCCGCTGGTCTTCACGACGCTGTCCAGGCCGGCGTCGGACAGGGCCGCGCGGATCAGCATCGCCGACCCGACCACGACGTCGAAACCGGCGCCCTCCGGCGGATCGATGTCCAGCACCATGTGGGTCTGCACGTGGTCCTCGCCGAAGTGGTCGCCGAGGTACAGCGGCACGTGGTACTCGACCGCGCGCTGGTTCGCGAACCACATCAGCGTCTGCTTGTCGTCGCAGACCGCGTACTTGATCTTGCGGTGCGACGCCTCCGCCCAGACCTCGACCGTGCGCACGTACGAGGGCGTGTACTTGGGGACGTTCTTCTGCATGAACGGGTCCTGGCTGTCCTTGGATCCCTTCCTGGGCAGGATCCGCCACACCGACAATTGCCGCCCCGCGAGAACCGGCACGAACCTGTCCGCCACGAAGTCCAGGTACTCCACCAGGTCACCCTTGAGCAGGTCGCCGAACAGCGGCTGGTCGAGCGACGAGAACTTCAGCGGGCTACTGCTCATCGGGCACCTCGAGTTCGTCGCGGGCGGCCCACTCCAGCAGCGGTTCGATCGACCAGGCCGCGTCGTCGATCCCGGCGTGCAGGTCGCCCAGTTCGGCGTAGCGCTTCGGCACGGTGGCGATGGTGAACTCGTGCGGGTCGACGTCCGGGACCTCGTCCCACCGGATCGGCGTGGACACCGTCGCCTCCGGATACCCGCGCACCGAGTACGCGCTGGCGATCGTGCGATCGCGCGTGTTCTGGTTGTAGTCCACGAAAACCAGCGACGGATCTCGGTCCTTGCGCCACCACGTCGTCTCGACGTCGTCGGGCGCGCGGCGTTCTACCTCGTGCGCGAACGCCAGAGCCGCCTTCCGCACGTCCTGGAACCCGTGGTCCGGCTTGATCCGCACGTAGATGTGCAGGCCCTTCGACCCGGACGTCTTCGGGAACCCCGTCGCGCCCAGTTCGGCCAGCACCTCCTGCACCACCAGGGCCACCCGCCGCACCCGGTCGAACGAGCACGTGGGGCCGGGGTCGAGGTCGATGCGCCACTCGTCGGGCTTCTCCGTGTCCGCGGCGCGCGAGTTCCACGGGTGGAACTCCACAGTGGACATCTGCACCGCCCAGATCACGTCCGCGATGTGCGTGACGCACAGTTCGTCCGCGTGTCGGTTGTATCGCGGGAAGTGCACGCGCACGGTCCGCACCCACGGGGGCGCGCCGTTCGGAAGCCTTTTCTGGTGCACCTTCTCGCCCGTGACGCCCTCGGGGAAGCGGTGCAGCATGCACGGTCGTTCCCGCAGGGCCCGGACGATCCCGTCGCCGACGGACAGGTAGTAGTTCGCGAGATCCAGCTTCGTCTCGCCACGCGCGGGAAAGTAGACGCGGTCGGGGTTGGAGATCCGCACGACGCGGCCCTCCACCTCGAGCTCCACAGCCGGGGACTTGCCCATGCCCACCAACCTAACCGTTCGACCGCTCCCGATCGTCGTAGTTTGCGGCGGTGGACCTGTTCTCGCTCGCGCTGGGGCGCTGACCTGCCGTGGGAAACGGGACGGCGCGCCCCGACGAGTCGGAGCGCGCCGCAACGGTGCTCTGGAGATCCCGGGTCAGTCCTGCTGCTCGCCCTCGAGGCGAGCCTTCTCCGCCAGCCGTGCCTCTTCGGCCTTGAACTCCTTGTAGGTGGCGCGCTCGCGCACCAGCCAGTCCGGGTTCTCGGTCTTGAGCGCGGTGATCTGCTCGGTGGTCAGCGCCTCGGTGATGCCGGCGCGCACCAGGGCCGACGTCGAGATGCCGAGCTTCTGCGCGATGAGCTGCTTGGGGTGCGGGCCGTTGCTGCGCAGGTCCGCCAGCCACTGCGGCGGGTTGGCCTGCAGTTCGTTCAGCTCGTCGCGCGACACGACGCCAGCCTGGAACTCCTCGGGCGTCGCCTCGAGGTACACGCCGAGCTTCTTGGCGGCGGTGGCGGGCTTCATGGTCTGCTGCGACTTCATGCGGAAAAGAGTAACGGGCTCGTCCGGTAGCCTCAGCACGTGACCGGATCGTTCACGCTCGCGTACGTCCCAGGCGTGACGCCGGGCAAGTGGGCGCGGGTCTGGCAGGACCGCCTGCCGGACACCGAGCTGACCCTCGTGCAGGTGCCCGCAGCCGAAGCCGCCGCGAAGGTGCGCTCCGGTGAGGCCGACGCCGCGCTGCTCAGGCTGCCCGGCGACCGGGAGGACCTGCACGCGATCCCGCTCTACACCGAGACGAGCGTCGTCGTGTTCCCCAAGGACCACGAGTTCGCCGCGGCCGACGAACTGACCCTCGCGGACCTGGCGGACCACGTCCTGTGGCAGCCGCTCGACGACGCGCTGCAGTGGGCCGGCCGGCCCGGTCAGGCCCCGGTCGAACGCCCGGAGACCACGGCGGACGCCGTCCAGATCGTGGCCGCCGGTGTCGGGATGCTCGTGGTGCCCCAGTCGCTCGCGCGGCTGCACCACCGCAAGGACCTGAAGTACGTGCCGCTCACCGACGCGCCGCAGTCCGGCGTCGCGCTGTCGTTCCCGATCCGCGACGAGAACCCCGAGCTGATCGAGCACATGATCGGCATCGTGCGCGGGCGCACGGTCAACAGCACCCGCGGCCCCGCGCCGGAACCGGCGAAGAAGCAGGCGCCCAAACAGGTGGCCAAGCAACAGCAGCAGCGACGGGGTCCCGCGCCCCAGCAGAAGAAGCAGCCTGCCAAGCGCGTGAAACCCCGCCGCGGTCGCTGAGTCCTGTCAGGACGGGTCCTGTCAGGACGGAGTCACGGGTTCTGCGCGGCGATCTGGTCGCGCAACCGGTCCTCCTGGGCCTTGAGCTCCGGCGTGTAGGCCTCGCCGAACGACTCCTCGCTGAAGATCTGGCGGATCTCGACCTCACCGTCGAGGAACGGCGCCTTCTTCAGCCACTCCACGGCGTCCTGCAGCGACGGCAGCTCCCAGATCCAGAAGCCCGCGATCAGCTCCTTGCTCTCGGTGAAGGGCCCGTCGATGACGGTCGTCGCGCCCTTGCTGTCGAACGCGACGCGCGCGCCCTTCGAGCTCGGGTGCAGCCCGTCGCCCGCGAGCATCACGCCGGCCTTCACGAGCTCCTCGTTGAAGTTGCCCATGTCGGCGAGTTCCTCGGTCGTCGGCATGACGCCGTTCTCGGTCTCCGGGGTGGCCTTGACGATGACCATGAACCGCATGTCGATCTCCTCTGGCTGGTGTCCTGTGCGTTTCTACCCAGCCGTCGATCGGGGCCCCCGCCGTTTCGACCGGCTTCCCGCGATTGTGACCGGGGTCACAAGGTTAGTGTGGGTGGCATGCGCGAAGACGTCGACTGGATCCTCGAGAACTGCCAGGTCTGGGCCATCGTCGGGCTCTCGGACAACCCGTCCCGCGCGGCCCACGGCGTGGCCCGTTTCCTGCAGCAACGCGGCAAGAAGATCGTGCCGGTGCACCCGTCCGCCGAGACCGTGCACGGCGAGCAGGGTTACGCGACGCTCGCGGACATCCCGTTCCCCGTCGACGTCGTGGACGTGTTCCGCCGCTCCGAGGACGCGGGCCAGTTCGCCGACGAGGCCGTCGCGATCGGGGCGAAGGCGGTGTGGTTCCAGCTCGGCGTGGTCGACGACGACGCCCACGCGCGCACCCGTGAAGCGGGCCTGCGCATGGTGATGGACGTTTGCCCCGCGATTGAGTGGCGCTCCCGTTGAACAACTGGCTAACCTGCTCTGGTCGTCTCCGGGCACCTGGGGGTTCCGGGGAGACTCAGCCTGGGGGGCTTCATTCAGCATGCTCGTCGACATCACCGCGCTGCGGTCCGCGGACTCGCCACGACTCCGTGGCTGCAACGACGACTACGTCCGTTCACTGGCGTCATCCGGCGCCCAACTGCCACCGATCGTGGTGCACCGCCCGACGATGAAGGTCGTCGACGGCACCCACCGCCTCAGGGCCGCGGTCCTGCGCGGCTGCCGTTCCGTCGAGGTCGAGTACGTCGACGGACCCGCCGAGGACCTGTTCGGGTTGTCGGTCACCCTGAACCTCGCGACGCTGTCGACCGCCGACCGGGAGGCCGCCGCCCGCCGGTTGCTGCGCTCGCACGCGCAGTGGTCGGACCGGGCCATCGCCGCCTCCACCGGCCTCGCCGCCAAGTCGGTCGGCGTGCTGCGGCGCGCCGTGGGAGGGCAGGCGCCGATCCGGGTCGGGCGGGACGGGAAGGTCCGGCCGGTCAACTCCGCCGCCGGCCGCCGGCTCGCCGGGCGGATGGTGGAGGAACGCCCCGACGCTTCGTTGCGCGACATCGCGCGGGCGGCCGGCGTGTCGCCCGGCACCGTCCGGGACGTCCGGCAGCGACTCAACGCCGGGATGGACCCGGTGCCGGAACGGATGCGGGCCGCCGAACGTGCCGAGGCCGCGCTCCCCATGGGCCGCAACGAGGTGCGCGACCCCGACGCCACCCTGCCGATCCTGCGGCGGGATCCCTCGCTGCGGTTCAACGAGCACGGGCGGCTGGTGCTGCGCTGGCTGGAGACGCACGCGGTGTCGTCCGGCGAGTGGGCCACCGTCGTGTCCGGGGTGCCCTCGCACTGCCGGGAACTGGTGGCGGACATGGCCCGCGGGTGCGCGGAGGCCTGGGTGGAGATGGCCGAGGCCCTGGAGAGGGAAGGCCGGCGGACCGCGGTGTGAGGTCTCAGGCGAAGAGGATCTTGCTGATCTCGCCGATCACCTCGCGACCCGCCACCGGCCTGATCCGGGACAGCAGCTTGCCGAACGCGCTGAGATCGATGTTCACGGTCGCCGACTGCACCTGGCGGACGTCGTCCAGCAGATCGATGATCAGCGCGCAGGCGTGGTCCACGTTGCCCGCCTCCGCGTGGGCGAGCGCCCGGCGCAGGCCGAACCTGGTGCGTGCGCGCAGGGCCGTCGACTCGATCAACGGGACCTCGGTGTCGAGGATCGCGGCGGCCTCCGTGTGGCGCCCCAGTTCGTGGTACGACCAGGCGGTCGCGATCGCCACCTGGTCGATCAGGCTGGTGCTGCCGTAGCGGAAGTCGCCGACGTCCGCCTGCAGGGCGCTGGCCTGTTCCAGGGCGGCCTCGCACAACGTGGTGGCGCCGGCGAGCGCATAGCCCTGCGCTTCCCGTTGTGCCGCAACGGCTTGCACCGCCCTGGAGCGGGACTTGCTCGCTCGGCGCGCCCACAGGACGGTCGAGCGGGCATCACCCCGGTACAGCGCGAACTCGGCGGCCCGGACCTGCGCGTAGGCCTCCAGTTCCTGGTCGCCGCCCTTGACCGCGTACGAGACCGCTCGCCGCGTCATCTCCGCCGCGGCCACGTCGTCACCGCGTTCCTGCTCCATCCACCCGGCGTACTCGGCGTACTTCGCGGCGAGCAGCCAGAGACCGTGGCTCAGCCCCGGATCGTCGGCGGAGCGCGCCATCCTGCTCAGGACGTCGACCTGGGGCCGCAGCGCGAGGAGCACGGACTCCGGATCGGACCGGTGGCCGAGCACCCGGTGGTGGTCGAACATCGAGTCGTACGTGCGCAGGACGCGGTTGTCGCTGGGGATCGGACGGGAGGGGGTGTCGGCGAGCGTCAGCAGCACGCCCCCGGCGCTCAGCGCGTCCTCGAAGATCTTCGCCATCTCGGGCGTCGGGCGGACCTGGCCGTTCTCGATTTTGCTGAGGTATCCCTTGCTGTACCGGACCCTCTCGGCCATTTTCGTTAGGGAGAGCCCGCGCTCCCTGCGCAGTCGGCGTACCTGCTGTGCGAACGTGGGCGACACTGTTTCACCCCCTCCCCGGTAGTGTGGACGGGTTGAAAGTCGCGGACACGGATTGTCCACTAATTGTCCGGAGATTGACGATCTACTGGGGCCAACTGAAGCAGCCGTCGATGGTTCCATGTGAGTCATGGTGATGACGCGCTTCGACGATGCTGCCGGTGTCGTGATGGTCTGGCAGCGCCTGGCTACCAACGTGGTGCACCGTTCCCCGTGGTTCGAGGTGCGCGCCGACTCCGTGGTCCGGCCGGACGGCGGACACGGCACCTACACGCACGTCGTGGCGCCCGCCTCGGTCACGGTGCTGGCCATCCAGGACGACGACCACGTCGTCCTGACCCGGCAGTGGATCTACACCCACGGCGGCACGGAATGGCGACTACCCGGCGGCGCGGTCGACGCCGGAGACGCCGATCCGGTCGCCGCCGCGCGCCGGGAACTCGAGGAGGAGACCGGGCTGCGGGCCCAGCGCTGGGAGCGGCTGGGGCAGATCCACGGCGCGGACAGCCTGAGCAACCACGTCGACCACATCTTCCTCGCCACCGGCCTCACCCAGGGCGAGCCGTCCCTCGAACCGGCGGAAGCCGACCTGTGCGTTCGGACGATGCCGTTCTGCCGTGCGCTGGACCTCGTCAGACAGGGCATGCTCCCGCACGCCGGCAGTTCCCACGCATTGCTCGTGATGGCACTGCGTCGTACGCAGAAATGACGGTTCCGGGTTTCCTGATTCTGTAGGAAACAGGAAACCCGTTCTCATCCGACTGGCGAAAAGCCACTCTTGGTGCATCGGCGAGAACAACAGCCCGAAAGCCAGTCAGATGAGAAGGTGAATTTCTCGATGAGAATGATCTGCTCACTCGCCACTGTTGTGAAGGTTGCCGCGATCTGCCTTTTCGTGGGATTCATGGCAGGCAGCGTGTTTATCGCAACGGTGATCTGACTCGAAATTCGGACTGCGGTTCTCCCTGGCCATCAAAGGGAGGTGTCAGCCGTGGAACCGCACTTCTGCATCTAGACGATCTGAACGTCTCCGGTACTTCTACGGCGTCCACTGCACGCCGTAGCCGCGGCCCTGACGAGGGTGGGGGAACTGCACGTCGATCTCCCCGATCTCGTCCAGCGGCAGCGTCTGCGGCCAAGGCGTCAGGTCATCGGTGTCGCGCGCGAGGGCTTCCTCGACGCGCCACACCGATACCGGTAGGTCGTCCCGGTCGAATCGCACCCGCAACCGGAACGACTCGCACATCCGCTCCGGCCAGAACACGTAGGTCGGACGCATCGACTGTCCGCGCGGCACGCGAACTTCCAGCGCGAACTGGTGCGTTTGCCCTGCGTTGAGGGGTCGGGGCAACCGCAGCTTCATCAAGATGCGGCGCGGGGACGGACGTTCGTGGCCGATGAGCTCGACCCCGTGCAACACCTCCACGTCCAGGTCGCCTGGAGCGCCGTCGGGCGTGGGGGCGGGGATCGTGATCGACCACGCGATCTCGTTGACACCGTCGGTGTCGGCCACCACGGTCCGGCGTTCCGTGCACGCGGGCGTCGGACCGTCCAGCTTCAGCAGCGCGTCGAACTCCTTGACGTGCCACAGTTCCGACGGCGTCACGTGCGTCGTCGAAGGGGCCGGCTGCAGCGCCACCTCCACCAGGCGCTGCAGTCCGGCATCCATCCTCCTGCGCACCGTGCGCGCCCCGCGGTCCTGTTGCTTCGCGAGCCACTCGATGCGTTCGTTGAGGAACCGGAACTGCGCGTCGTCGTGCAGTCCGAGCGGCGCCAGAACGGCGTTGCGGACCTCGACCGGGAAAGCGCGCGCCGCGTTCGCGACCCAGTCGCGCAGTTTCGTTCGCACGGCTTCCGCGCCGTCCGTCTCGACGATGCCGCACACCTGGCGCAACGCCGGTCCGACGTGCAAGTCGATACCGGGAGTCTGCACACCGCGCCCTCGGCACAACGTGCGCAGTTCTTCCATCAGCTGCTCAGGTGAGACAGACATCCGTCCTCCGCGCGCGGAAATGCTTTGCCGGGCATGTCGGGCTTACCTGATCGGACGTTACTCCGGATGCACCATCCGGGTGAACGTGAATATCGGCGGGCGAACGGATTCTTCTACACCGTCCCGCTAGATGATCACCGCCGAACGACTGATGTCCTGACCTGGTGTTACCGAGTAACGTGCTGGTCACGGGCGGTGACTCCCTCCGGTCGCCGCCACCCCTGCCGATGGAGGTTGTATTCGTGCTGCGCACAATAGTGAGCGTCGCCGCGGCGTTCTCGCTGATCAGCGGCGTTCCTGCCGTCGCTGCCCCGGCCGAGGGCGCCTACCTGCTGCAGTTCCGCACCACCCTGTCCGACGGCCAGCGCCACCAGCTCGAAGGTCTCGGCGTGCGTCTCGGCACGTTCGTCCAGGACGGCACCTACCTCGCCCGCATGACGAACGCCGCGCGTGTCTCGCGGCTGAGCTACGTGCGTGAGGTGAAGCCGTTCGAGGCCCAGCCGCGGATCATGGCGCTGGGCGGCTCGTCCGACTACCTGATCACGCTGGTCGAACAGGACGCGCGCGACCAGAAGACCGTCGCGGCCAAGGTGAAGTCCTTGGGCGGCAAGGTGAACGTCATCTCCGAGAGCCGTGAGCACATCATGGCCACCCTGGACGCGGGCCAGGCCGCACAGCTCGCGAAGCTGCCCGCCGTGATCGCGATCGACCCGGTGTCCGCGCCGGAGACCGACATGGCGATCTCGCGCGAGTCGTCCGGTGCCAACCACATCGAGAGCGTCGGCGGCTACAAGGGCCAGGGCGTGCGCGGCGAGGTGATGGACGGCGGGTTCCGCATCACGCACCAGGAGTTCCGCGCCCGGCCGCCGGTGCAGCACACCGCGAACTCGACGAACACCTCGCACGGCACCGCGACGTACGGGCAGATCTTCGCGTCCGGCGTCTCGTCCGCGCACCGCGGCCTGCTGCCGGAGGGCCAGGGCATCACAGCCGTCTACAACAGCGGCGACCGCTACGCCCACACCAAGCGGCTCGTCGACCCGGCGGGCCAGTACCGCGCGGTGTTCCAGTCGAACAGCTGGGGTGACTCGCTCACCACGGCGTACAACTCGATCTCGCAGCAGATGGACCGGATCGTGTTCGACCACGACCTGCTGATCTGCCAGTCGCAGAGCAACGCGGGCACCAGAAGCTCGCGCCCGCAGGCGTGGGCGAAGAACGTGCTGTCGGTCGGCGGGCACTACCACTACAACACCGCCTCGCGCACCGACGACAAGTGGAACGGTGGAGCGTCGATCGGCCCCGCCGCCGACGGCCGCATCAAGCCGGAGATCTCGAACTTCTACGACCGCATCGACACCACGACGTCCACCAGCGACACCGCGTACACGGCGTCGTTCGGCGGCACGTCCGGCGCCACGCCGATCACCTGCGGCAACGCCGGTCTGCTGTTCCAGATGTGGTCCGACGGCGTGTTCGACGGAGCGCCCGGCAAGAAGCGCGACGTGTTCGCCTCCCGCCCGCACGCGGCGACCGCGAAGGCGCTGCTGATCAACACGGCCGACCAGCACGCGTTCTCCGGCACCACGCACGACCAGACCCGCACGCACCAGGGCTGGGGCACCGCGTCCGTGCGCAACCTCTACGACCGCGCGAAGGCGGGCGGCTGGAAGCTGCCGGTGCTCGTGAACGAGACCGACCTGCTGGCGACCGGCCAGTCGCGCAAGTACACCGTGGCGTCCAACGGGCAGACGCCGCTGCGCGCCACGCTCGCCTACACCGACCCGGCCGGTTCGCCGACCGCGGCCAAGGCGACCGTCAACGACCTGACGCTCAAGGTCACCGCCCCCAACGGCACCGTCTACTGGGGCAACAACGGCCTGCTGGCCGGCAACTGGTCCACGTCCGGCGGGGTCGCGAACACCGTCGACACCGTGGAGAACGTCCTCGTCCAGACGCCCGCCGCGGGCAACTGGACGGTCGAGGTGATCGCGACCTCGGTCAACGTGGACGGTCACGTCGAGACCGCCGCGACCGACGCGGACTACGCGCTGGTCGTGTCCTAGGGCTTGTGCGGACGGGTGGCGGTTCGCGCCGTCACCCGTCCTGACCTGGGGATTCCAGAAGTCCTGCAAGGAATCCGCACGGCCGTTGGTCCATCGTTCCCTCGACCGCGCCGGACCTTTCGGCGCGAGAAGAGGGGAACGCACGTGAAGAATCTGATCAGCCGGGTCGTGCCCGCCGCACTCGCCGTCATGGCGGCTGTGGGCCTGTCCGTCGCCGCCGCCCAGCCGGCTTCAGCCGCCGTGACCTGGAAGTTCCAGGGCACCGGCACCTCGTCCTGCCTGGACGGCTACGTGGGGCACCCGTACGGCGACGTCTACCACACCGGATGCAACGACGGCGCGTTCCAGAACTTCAGGTGGGTGGGCTCGTTCGGCCGCCAGACCCAGCTTGTCAGCAACCAGAGCAACAAGTGCGCCGCGCAGGCCGGTTACTCCGTGAGCCTCGCTGCCTGCAACGGCTCCCCGTCGCAGGTCTGGGTCGTGAGTGGCTCGGCCTCGCGCCTCACCATCCGCCACCTCAGCTCCGGCCGGTGCCTCGAACGGCTCGGCACGACCAACGTCCGGCTGGAGCCGTGCGACGGCACCAACTACCAGGCGTGGTTCCGCCGCTAGCCGCTACTCGAACCGTTCGGCGTCGCCCGCGCCGTAGCGGATGATCTCGGCCTCACCGCTCGAGAAGTCCACCACCGTGGTGGGCGTGGTGCCGCACTCCCCGGAGTCGATCACCGCGTCCACCACGTGGTCGAGGCGTTCCTTGATCTCCCAGCCCTGCACCAGCGGCTCGGCCTCGTCGGGCAGCAGCAGCGTGGACGTGAGCAGCGGTTCGCCCATCGCCTCCAGCAGCGCCTGCGTCACGACGTGGTCGGGGATGCGCGCGCCCACCGTCTTCTTCTTCGGGTGCATCATGCGGCGCGGCACCTCCTTCGTCGCGGGCAGGATGAACGTGTAGTTGCCCGGCGTGGACGCCTTGATCGAGCGGAACACCGCGTTGTCCACCACCACGAACTGGCCGAGCTGCGCGAAGTTCTCGCACATCAGCGTGAAGTGGTGCTTGTCGTCGAGCTTGCGGATCTCCCGGATGCGGTCGATGCCGTCCTTGTTGCCCAGCCTGCAGCCGAGCGCGTAACAGGAGTCGGTCGGGTACGCGATCAGGCCGTCCTCCTGCAGGATCCGCACCGCCTGGTCGATGGCGCGCTTCTGCGGGTTGACCGGGTGGACGTCGAGGTACTTGGCCATGGCCGTGCAGCCTAGAGCCTGTCTCCTGGGTCTCGCCCGCGAGACCCAGGCCTGAGGCGGCCCCTGGGGGCACGGGCGGCAGACCCACGTACAACACCGGTACGTGGGTCTGCCGCCCGCACCGCCAGGAACCACCTCAGGCGCGGCTCTCGGGGACGAGACCCAGGAGACAGGCTCTGGGCCGATCACCGAGGGGCCAGCATTTCGGCTCGCGCACGTTGATAACCTGGGCGTACTTCTTTCCCTGGTTTGGAGACCCTTAGCGATGCTCGACCGTGCCGTCGTCGACGCCCTGTTCCCCTCGGACCTGCCTGAGCCGTCCTTCTGGGAGGAGCAGTACCCGCCTCGCGGGCTGGGCGAAGGCGCGAAGGTCACCCGCCTGGGTCCCTCGCCGACCGGGTTCCTGCACATCGGTGGCCTGTACGTCGGCTCCATCGACCGCGACATCGCGACCCACTCCGGTGGCTCGTACATCGTGCGCGTCGAGGACACCGACCAGGCGCGTGAGGTCGCCGGCGCCGTCGCGCAGTTCAACCAGGCGTTCGAGTACTTCGGCATCCAGCCGGACGAGGCCGACGAGGTGGGCGCCTACGGCCCGTACCACCAGTCGAAGCGCGAGCAGATCTACCTGACGTACGTGCGCGAGCTGGTGCGCTCCGGTGCGGCCTACCTGTGCTTCGCGACGAAGGACGAGCTCGCGGACATCACCGCGCGCCAGCAGGCCACCAAGCTGCCGACCGGCTACTACGGCCGGTGGGCGATCTGGCGCGACAAGACCGCCGAGGACGTCGCCGAGGCGCTGGAGGCGGGCCGCCCGTACGTCGTGCGCTTCCGTTCGCCGGGCAAGGCAGGGGAGCGGACCAAGTTCGTCGACGCCATCCGCGGCGAGCTCGAGCACGACGCGAACCGCAACGACGTGGTGATCCTCAAGGCGTCCGACCAGTCGCCGCGCCTGCCCACGTACCACTTCGCGCACGCCGTCGACGACCACCTGATGCGCGTGAACCTGGTGATCCGCGGCGAGGAGTGGATCTCCTCGGTGCCGACGCACCTGCAGCTGTTCGACGCACTGGGCTTCGAGCGCGTCGAGTACGCCCACATCGCGCCGCTGATGAAGCAGCAGGGCGGCTCCCGGCGCAAGCTCTCGAAGCGCAAGGACCCCGAGGCGTCCGTCGAGTTCTTCATCGAGGCGGGCTTCCCGGCCCAGGCCGTCCAGTACTACCTGCGCGGCCTCGTGAACGCCCGCCTGGCGGAGCTGCCGCTCGACGAGGCGTTGGCGTCGCCGATCTCGCTGGCCGAGTGCGGCGTGGCGGGCCCGCTCGTCGACCTGGTGAAGCTCGACGACATCTGCGCCGACTACGTGGCCACGCTGTCCGGCGAGGAGATCATCTCGCGGGTGTCGGAGTGGGCTGCCACCTTCGACCCCGAGCTGGTCACGGTGCTGGCTTCCGAGCGTGACGCGGCCCTCGCGGCGCTGCAGGTCGAGCGCGGCCCGGAGGTCGCGAACCCGCGCAAGGACCTCCGCAAGTGGTCGGACTTCCGCACCGCCTACGGCTTCTTCTTCGCGTCGCTCTTCCCGCTCGTCTCCGACCGCACCGACGAGCGCCTCGGCGGCCTGTCGCCCGAGCTGATCTCCGCGTTCGCCGCGGACTTCGCCGACGGCTACGCGGACCTGGAGGACGGCCAGGAGTGGTTCGGTCAGATCCGCGAGCTCGCCGCGAAGCACGGGTTCGCGCCGAACCCCAAGGAGCTCAAGAAGAACCCGGACGCGTACCCCGGCTCCATCCGTGAGGCCGCGCAGCTGATCCGCGTGGCGCTCACCGGTTCCAAGGCGAGCCCGGACCTGCACGCCGTGGCCCGGACCCTGGGTGCCGACGAGGTGCTGCGCCGGGTGCGCGCGCTCGCCGGCTGACGCACGTGTGTGGACGGCCCTCGGTTCTCATTGGAACCGGGGGCCTTCGCGTTGTTCGGACGAGGTCGGCCCAGCCCGCTTGCGTACCGCGGCAGGGTGCGGGAGTCCCATCGGCTTGACGAATCGCTGCTGGCCTTCACCCTGGTCGAACTCTGACGAACCAGCTCAAAATCCCACACGAACCAACAGGCCCGGTATGGGAACTTCGTCCTGGAAGTTTCCCGGAAAAAAGTCGTGAGAGCGTTCCCATTGACGCGGACGTAACACGCCGTTGAGGATCGGCGGCATGCATTGGAGAAGCACTCTCGCCGCAGTGCTGGGGCTGACGCTCGCCGCCGGCACGACCTCGGCGGCCGTGGCGCAGGACGCGCAGCACTGGCCGCCGAAGCCGCCTAAGCAGACGGTCATCGGGGCGCCCAAGACGGAGCACGGCTGTGCTCGCATCGAGAAGTCCTTGCCCACGCTCAAGGACTGGCCGAAGGTCGACAGCCAGCTCGACGGCGACCGCAAGGACGAGGCCCGCATCAAGGCGATCCTCAAGGACATGACGCTGGCCGAGAAGGTCGGCCAGATGACGCAGCCCGAGATCGGCGCGATCACGCCCGCGGACGTCACGACCTACGGGTTCGGCTCCGTCCTCAACGGTGGCGGCAGCTGGCCCGGCGCCAAGAAGAACGCGACGCCGCAGGAGTGGCTGGCGCTCGCCGACGCGTACTTCGAGGCCTCGAAGCAGTCGCGCACGAAGATCCCCGCCATCTGGGGCATCGACGCCGTGCACGGCAACAACAACGTCTACGGCGCCACGGTCTTCCCGCACAACATCGGTCTCGGTGCGACGCAGGACCCGTGCCTCATCCGCGACATCAACGAGGCCACGGCCGAGCAGATCCGTGCCACGGGCCAGGACTGGGCCTTCGCGCCCACCCTCGCCGTCGTGCAGGACGACCGGTGGGGTCGCACGTACGAGGGCTTCTCCGAGGACCCGCGCATCACGCGCGCCTACGGCTACGAGGCCGTCAAGGGCTTGCAGGACAACGCGAAGAAGCGCATCGGCGAGGACGGCGTCATCGCCACGGCGAAGCACTTCCTCGGTGACGGCGGCACGACCGGCGGCAAGGACCAGGGCGTCAACGCCTCGTCCGAGAAGGACATGATCAACATCCACGGTCAGGGTTACTACGGCGCTCTCGCCGCGGGTGCCCAGACGGTGATGATCTCGTTCAACAGCTGGACGAACGACGTCATCAACGAGGGCAAGGTGCACGGCTCCAAGTACGTGCAGACCGGCATCCTCAAGGAGAAGATGGGCTTCGACGGCCTTCTCGTCGGCGACTGGAACGGCCACGGCCAGGTCACCGGCTGCACGAACGGCAGCTGTGCGGCGGCGATCAACGCCGGCCTGGACATCCTCATGGTGCCGAACGACTGGAAGGCGCTCATCACCAACACGATCGCCCAGGTCAACGCCGGTGAGATCCCGATGGCCCGCATCGACGACGCGGTGACCCGCATCCTGCGCGTCAAGCTGCGCGCCGGTGTGTTCGAGGCGAAGAAGCCGTCACTGCGTGAGCACGCTGGTGAAGCGAAGGCGTTGCAGCACAAGGAACTGGCCCGCGAAGCCGTGCGCGAGTCCGCTGTGCTGCTGAAGAACGACAAGCGCGTGCTGCCGCTTTCCAAGCGCAGCAAGGTGCTCGTCGTCGGCAAGAGCGCCGACAACATCGGCAACCAGACCGGTGGCTGGACGTTGTCCTGGCAGGGCACCGGCAACACCAACGCCGACTTCCCCAACGCCACCAGCATCCTCAAGGGCATCCAGGACACCCTGGGCGCCGCGAACGTCACGTTCGCCGAGACCGCCGACGGTGTGGACGCGTCCCAGTTCGACGCCGTCATCGCCGTGATCGGTGAGACCCCGTACGCGGAGGGCGTGGGCGACCTGGGCAAGCGGTCGTTCGAGTCCGCCCGCCTGCAGCCGCAGGACCTGGCCGTGCTGGACAAGGTCTCGGGCAAGGGCAAGCCGGTCATCACCGTCTACGTCGGTGGCCGCGCGCTGTACATGAACAAGGAGATCAACCGCTCCGACGCGTTCGTGGCCGCCTGGCTGCCGGGCTCCGAGGGCGGCGGCATCGCCGACCTGCTGATCAAGGGCCGCCACAACGGTTTCAGCGGCAAGCTGTCCTACTCGTGGCCCGGCGAGGCCTGCCCGGCACTGGCCGGCGAGCCCGCCAAGAAGCCGCTGTTCAAGCTCGGCTACGGCCTGCGCGACTGGGAGACCGGCCGCGTCGGCAAGCTCGACGAGACCAGCCCCGGCGTCCTGTGCTCCGGTGGTGGCGGTGGTACCGCGACCGAGGACCTCGAGATCTTCAACCGCACCGACATCGCGCCGTACCAGTCGATGATCGGTTCGGCGGAGAACTGGGGCGGCACCGTGGTCGGGCCCGACGGCCAGGCCTCGCACGCCGAGATCAACGTCGTGCAGTCCGACGTCAACGTCCAGCAGGACGCGCTCAAGACGACGTGGACCGGTACCGGCCCCGGCCAGGTGTACCTGCAGAGCCCCGCGGTCAGCGACCTGCGCGGCTACGGCAACGCCAACGCGGCCATCGTGTTCGACGTGATCGTGCACCAGGCCCCGGCCAACCGCACGGTCATCAGCTCGCACTGCCAGTACCCGTGCATGGCCGAGATCGATGCCACGCAGGCGTTCCGGGACCTCCCCGTCGGACAGAAGTCGACCGTCAAGATCCCGGTCTCCTGCTTCTCCAACAAGGGACTGGACCTGGAGACCGTCAACACGCCGTTCCTCGTCTACACCGACGGCGCGTTCCAGGCCTCGTTCGCGAACATCCGGTGGGTGCCCAAGGCGGGCGCCGATCCGGACGCATTGCCCTGCACGTAAGCACCAACAGGTAAACGCGGCGCGCTTCAGGCTGTCTTCTCCAGCAGGAAGCGCGCCGCCACCTGTGCCTGGCGGGCGGGTTCGGACGACACCGTGATCGCGGTGTTCGTCATCGCCCCCTCGAACAGCAGGAAGATCGAGTCCGCCACCCACTCCGGCCGCCCGGTCGCCGCGACCATCGCCGCGATCGCGCCCCGCACGCCGGACTTCTGGTGGCGCACCACCGTCGTCACGCGCTCCGAGGACGGCCCCAGCTCCGCGTAGGAGTTGATGAAGGCGCAACCGCGGAAGTCGGTCGTCCCCGACGAGTCCGCCATCCAGTCGAAGACCGCCAGGACCTGCTCCTCCGGCGACGACGCGCGCAGCACGTACTTCATGGTCTCGGCGGTGATGGCCTCCTCCCGCCTGCGCAGCACCTCCTCGACGAGCGCGTCCTTGCCGTCGAAGAGCTGGTAGAGCTTCTTCAGCGAGACACCGGCCTCCGTGCGCAGCTCGTCCATGCCGACCGCGTGCGCGCTCTTGGCGTAAAACAGCCGGTCAGCGGCCTCTAGGACCCTCTCGCGAGCCTCTGTGTCCGTCGTCACTTCAGTAGCCCCTTGTGCTGGAGAACGCTCGTTCTCTACCTTAGCACTCATGCCGGAGAACGAGCGTTCTCCACGACCGAGGGAGACGGAAATGTCGAAGATCGTGCTGGTTCACGGACTGTGGCTGACCCCCGCGAGCTGGAAGAACGTCGCCGAGCGCTTCGAGGCGGCAGGCCACGAGGTGCTCACCCCGACCTGGCCCGGCTACGGCGAGGTCGCCGAGATGCGGGCCCACCCGGAGATCGCGAACGGCCTCGGCGTCGTCGAGATCACCGACCACGTCGAGAAGTTCATCCGCGACAACAACGCGGAGGACGCGATCATCATGGGCCACTCGTTCGGCGGCCTGATCACGCAGAAGCTGCTGGACCGGGGCCTCGGCAGGGCCGGCGTCGCGATCCACTCGGCTCCCGCCAAGGGCACGTTCGGGCTGCCGTTCTCGGCGCTCAGGGCCGCCTCGCCGGTGCTGAAGAA
Source organism: Streptomyces sp. ID05-26A (assembly GCF_033794685.1). Taxonomy (NCBI): domain Bacteria; kingdom Bacillati; phylum Actinomycetota; class Actinomycetes; order Kitasatosporales; family Streptomycetaceae; genus Streptomyces; species Streptomyces sp. ID05-26A. Next base: position 333,810 of record NZ_JARAYZ010000004.1, on the reverse strand, counting down.
CCCGGCCAACGTCAAGCGCAACGTCGAGCTGACCGCGAAGGAATGGCACTACGCCTTCACGAACACGCTGCCGGCCGACGAGGCCGAGGCGCTGCGGCAGCAGTTCGCGATCACCGCGCCCGGACGCCCGTTGTTCCAGGCCGCGACCGCGAACTTCACCACGCACAACGCGACCAAGGTCGACCTGAAGAACCCGAACCGCGCGCCGCTGCTGTTCATCGCGAGTGAGGGCGACAACGTCGTGCCCGCGTCGATGAACCGCGAGAACGCCCGCCGGTACAAGGGTCCCGCGATCACCGAGATCAAGGAGTTCCCGAACCGCCCGCACTTCGTCCTGGGTGTGGAGGGCTGGGAAGAGGTCGCCGACTACGCCCTGAACTGGGCCGCGAAGTTCTAACCGTCGAGGTCCACGGGCTCGCCCCTGACCGCGGTGACCCCACCGCCCGTCGCAGCGGCGAGCCAGACCTCGAACGCCTCCGGGTCCTTCGTGAGAACGGTGAAGGTGACGTCATGACCGTATTCGGTGTCCGCGACGTGGTACCCGGCCGCGCGCAACGCGTTCTCCAGCCTCCCCGCCTGGTCGTGAGCCGAGACGAGACGTCTCGTCTCGTGGCGCTCCCGGGTGAGCGTGCCGATCGCGTCGACGGCTTCCGACACGGCCCGTCCGTAGGCACGGACCAGGCCACCGGCACCCAGCTTGATCCCACCGAAGTAGCGGGTGACGACGACGGCGGTGTCGACCAGGTCCCGGCGCGTCAGGACCTCCAGCATCGGCACGCCGGCGGTCCCGGCGGGTTCGCCGTCGTCGGACGAGCGCTGGGTGTCCGCGGTCCGGAACGCCGTGCAGTTGTGCGAGGCCTGCCAGTGCTCCTTGCGGACGCGGGCGAAGAACTCCGAGGCCTCGGAGTCGGTGGTGACGCGGGCGACGTGGCACAGGAACCTCGATCGCTGGATCTCGATCTCGTGCGTGCCGTCCCGCCTGATCACCTTCACGGCTCGATTGTCCGCCTTTTCTCCGCCTCGCCGAACAGCGCGTCCAGCTCGGCCGGCGCCACCTCTTCCAGCTGCTCGTACGTGCATTCCGAAGGTGTCTTGTCCTCGCGGAACCGCACCAGACGGGCCGTGTGCCGGAACCGCCCGCCCTGCACGTGCTCGTACCGCACCTCAGCGACACGAGTCGGTTCGAGCAGCACGACCTGAAGCTGCTTCTCGGGGTTCCACCGGCTGTTCATGCCAGGCCCCTCGTACGTCGCCCACGCGCTCCACGGGTGCTCGGCCGGATTCAGCAACGGCGCCAGCTCCTCGACCAGCTCCCGCCGCCGCGCCGCCGTGAAACTGCTGGCCACGCCCACGTTGTGCAGCTCGCCGTCCTGGTAGAGCCCGAGCACCAGCGACCCCACGCTCTCGCCGTCCTTGTGCAGCCGGTAGCCCGCGACCACGCAGTCGGCGGTCCGTTCGTGCTTCACCTTGAACATCACGCGCTTGTCCGGCTCGTAGACGCCGTCCAGGGCCTTCACCATGACGCCGTCGAACCCCGCGCCCTCGAACCGCGTGAACCAGTCCTGCGCCACATCGGGGTCCGCTGTGGACGGTGTCAGGTAGATCCCGGGGACCTCGGTGACGGCCTTCTCCAGCCGGGACCGCCGCTCGGCCAGCGACAGCCCCGTCACGTCGTCGTCGCCCAGGGCCAGCAGGTCGAACGCGACGAAGCTCGCGGGCGTCTCGACCGAGAGCTTGCGGACGCGCGACGCCGCCGGGTGCAGTCGCAACTGGAGCGTGTCGAAGCTCAGTCCGTCCGGCGTGACCAGCACGATCTCGCCGTCCACGACGCACCGGGGCGGCAGCGCGTCCTTCAGCAGCTCGACGACCTCGGGGAAGTACCGGGTCAGCGGCTTGTCGTTGCGCGACCCGAGCTCGATCTCGTCGCCGTCGCGGAACACGATGCAGCGGAAGCCGTCCCACTTGGGCTCGTACGCCAGCCCGTCCCCGCGTGGCAGCGAAGGGACGGACTTCGCGAGCATCGGCTTCACCGGCGGCATCACGGGCAGGTCCACGAATGGACCATAAGGTCAGCGCAGGGCCACCGCGAGCTTTTCGAGTTCCCGCACGTCCGCGTCCATGCCGTCGTCCTCGGGAACTGCCAGCGCGATCGGCCGCCGCAGCGTGACCACCCCCGACCGGCGCGTCTCGAGTCCCGCCCGCAGCCGTTCGGCCAGCGGCAGCCCGGAAGGCGTCTCGGCGACGTACGGGCTGATCCGCACCAGTCCGTCCCGGCACTCGATCACGCGCCGGTAGTAGCGCCGGTGGACACCGCGAAGCGAGAACGCGTCCCGGCGCGACGGCACGCGGTGCAGGGCGTCCTCGGGGAACGACTGGTGCAGCAACGTCCACAGTGGAGCGAGCCGGTGGTACGCCCGCAGGTGCCGCAGCCACAGGCGGGTCGCCGCGAACCGCATCGCGGCGATCGGGTAGATCACGCCGACGACGCAGAGCAGCACGCCCGGCAGCAGGAAGAACACGGCGGTGGTCAGCAGCCAGCGGGGGAGTGGCTCGCCGAAGTAGCGGGAGACGTTGGAGGACACGAAGATCGCGTCCGCCGGCACCAGCAGCGCGAACCCGGTCGACGCGATCAGCAGGCCGCGTCGCAGACGAGGCTCGGCGTCACGGGCGTACCGCCGGGCCCACACGAACATCGTCGCGAAGCCGTAGAGCAGATAACCGTTGCCCAGCGCGTAGAACACCGTGATCGCGAGGATCCCGGTCGGGCCGCCGCCCAGCGAGTTCGGCACGCGCGCCGCCGCCACCCGCAGGTCGTCCGGGATCGCGAGCACCGCCCACGTCATGACGCTGACGCACAGCACCAACGGCGCGAGCTGGAGCAACGCCTGCCGTTTCGCGCGCGCGTCGTCCAGTGCGGAGAAGATGAAGAAGCAGATCAGGCCGTACACGCCGATCTGCAGCATCGAGTGCTGGATCAGTTGGCAGACCATCGGGTCGAGACCGAACAACCACCGCCCGCCGGACGCCGCCCGCCCGAACGGGTAGCCGACCGCCCAGCCCGCCACCAGCGCCGTCACCGACCGCAGGCGCGGGTCACGAGGGCGGCGCGCGAGCAGGTACAGGACCACGGCCAGCGCGGAGATCGCGACGACGCCCTGCGTCTCCTTCAGGTACTCCACCTACAACCACCCCAGGCGGTCGGCGAGCGAGGACGACATGCGGCGCGCGGGACCCTCCGACGCGCGGGGCGCCACCGCGTCCAGCACCGACGCCCACTCCAGGATGATCGTCGCGACCGTCTCGGCCTCGCGCTCGTGCTCGGAGTCGTAGGACGTGCGCCGCAACGCTCGCCGCACCGCGTCCGGTTCCAGGTCCGGGTAGAGGCCCGTGAGCAGGTCGTCGTCCTGCTCGTCGCTGGTGTGACCGGCCAGCAGATGACCGAGTTCGTGCAGGATGATGTGGTTCTGGTGCGCCTTGGACGTCTCCTGCTGGTACAGGATGTAGTCGGCCTTCGCGGTGGCGATCCACACGCCGTACGGGCCGGGCACCGGGATCGGGTGCGCGATCAGCCGAATCGGCTTGCCCCGCTGCTCACCGACGCGGCGGCAGAGCTCGGAGACGTCGAGCGGCGGCTGGATGTCCAGCTCGTTCAGCAGACGGCGGCACCGCCTGCGCAACTCCCGTTCGGCCACGGGTCACCCCTCGCCGCGCTCGGCCTGTTCCTGCCGGTAGACGACGTCGAGCAGTTCCATGACCAGGCGGCGGCGGTCCGGCGACAGTTCCCCCGCGCGCATCGCCATGAGCTGCGCGTCGCTGCCCGAGGTGATCTCGTGCAGGCGCGACTGCTCGTCCTGCAACGACTTCAGCTGCTCGTCGACGCGGTCGGTGACCTCGTCGTCGAAGAAGTAGCTCACGGGCACACCGAAGAAGCCTGCCAGGGCCTGCAGGTGCTTGAACGTCGGGTTGTCCTTCTTGGCCTTGCGCAGCTGCCAGATGTAGCTCTGGGAGATGGTCACGCCGGTGTCCGCGATGGCCGCGGCCACCTGTTCGTTGCTGAACTCCTGGCCGGAACGGGCCGTGTACCGGGCGAAGAGGTGGTTGAGCCTGTCGGCCAGGGAACGTTCCCCCGCCATCGCCGCCTCCCCAGTCGCGCGCAGTGAGCGTCTCCACCCACAGAAAGGGCTATCCGGGTGAGTGGATTTTCGCCAGTTGAAAGCCCTCCATTGGCCAACATAGACTCCGCCCGTCCCTGTCTCAACTTCGGAGGACCTGGGAGATGGCGCTTGCTGAACGACAGGGGTCGTTTCACCGCTCGGTGATCGACGTCGTCTACAAGACCATGGACCAGCTCGCCCAGACCGAGGCGCCCCACGAGGTCTTCGCGCTGCGCGAGCGGCTTCGTGACGCGCTGCCGTGGTGGCGGGGGCTGCTGCGGATGCACGAGCCGAACGAACGGCATCGGTGCAGGTCGTGTCGTGCCTGGTACGGGCGGCATCGCGCGTGGCCGTGCCCGGTGTGGCGGGACGCGGTGCAGGCGCTGCACCAGCTCAACGACATGTACGGGTTCCTGGGGACGCCGCAGGCGGGCGACCCGGTTCCCGGTGAACGGGTGGTCGTGAGCGGTTCCGGCCGCCTGGACGACCGGAACCACTCACGGTCCTCACCTAACCGATCTTGAAGCTCTGCGCGGCGGAGCCGTTGCAGGTCGCCTGGACCAGTTGCACGCCGTCGGCCGCACTGGCCGGCGCCGACAGGCACTTGTTCGAGTGCCTCGCGGTGATCGTCGAGTAGCCGTCCGAACCCGTGGTCACGCGCCACTGCTGGTTCGTGCCGCCACCGTAGGTCCAGAGGTGGATGCCGGCGTTGTCGGCGGTGGACACGTTGCTCACGTCCAGCACCTTGGTCGAGTCGTTGCGGTACTCGACGCGGGAGTACCCGTCGGTCGTCGCCACCGCGCGGAAGTTCTGCGCCGTGGTGCCGTTGCACGCGTACTGCTGGATGACGGTGCCGTTGTTCAGCCCCGCCGCCGCGGCGTCGACGCACTTGCCGTTGCCGCGGTTGACGACCGTCTTCCACTCACCCTGCGGCGGCGGGGTGCCGCCACCGCCCAGCCACAGCAGGCTGTCGATGAGGAAGTTGTTCTGCGTCTGGCTCGCGAACGTGGACGACAGCGGCTTGTTCGCCGCGTAGTCCATGGCGTTGTGGCCGAAGTTCGCGTAGATCATCTTGTAGTTCTTGTTCGTCCACATGATCGGGTAGTAGCCGCTGCGCCAGGTCTGGTTCGGGTCGGTGCCGAGCGGGAAGCTCGACGGGTCGACGCTCGCCAGGACCTGGATGTTCGGGTTCTGCCGCAGGTCGCGGTCCCAGCTGTACCACTCGCTGACCGCCGAGGTGAACCGCTCCGGCAGCCTCAGCGTCGACGGGTGGGTGCGGGTCTCCACCTTCAGCACCGCGGTGGTCGGACCCCACGTGTTGCTGACGAAGTTCCCCTTGGCCAGGAACGTGTTGTGGTACCAGGACCACTCGTTCGCGTTCTGGGTGAACGCGCTGACGTGGAAGCCGAAGAACCCGCCGCCGGCCTCGATGTAGCGCTGGAACCCGGTGCGTGCCGCGGCGCCGGTGGGGGCGTCGTCGAGGAAGAGCACGACCTGCGCCTGGGCCGGGGTGAGGTTGTTCAGCCGGTTCCAGTCGGTGGTCGACTCGTAGGTGAAGCCGTTCTCCTGGCCCGCGCGGGTCAGCCACGGGTTCGCCTCTTTGACGAACGCGATGTGCGCCGCGTCCCACGTTCCGTTGTAGAACGCCAGCACCTTGAACGGTGCCGCTTGTGCCGTGTTCGATGCCGAGAGAGAAACCGGGACGAGTGTGGCGGCGAGCATTGCCAGTAACGCCAACAGTTTTCGAGCCATCGGGTACACACCTTCGTGTAGCAGGGGTTGCGCGCCCGAAGATCATCGTAGGGAAGGTCTAGACCTGTTGGGGACCGGGACGTTCACAGAATTCTTTTGCGCCACAACATGAACCCGCCGAGCACGGCGAGCCCGCCCAGTGCGGCGACCACGGCCGACATGCCGAACCTCGTTGCGTCCGAAGGAGGTTGTTCGGCACTCGACGCAACGGGAACCGGCTGGGGGATGCTCGACCTCGGCGCGGACGGCGTGGTCGACGGCGCCGCCGGCTGGCTCGTCTTCCGGGTGGGAGGCGCGGCCTTCACGGGCGGTGCGGCGGGTGCCTGCTGTGCCACCGGCGTCCGGACCGCTGTCGCGATCTCCACGTCCGTGCACGAGTAGTAGGTGTCGGGCGTGTCCGTGTTCTGCCAGACCGTGTAGATCAGGTGGCGGCCGGTGCGGTCCTTCGGCAGCTGCACCTTGAACTCGTAGGAGCCGTTCACGAGCGGGGGCGAGGGGACGTTGAGGAACTGGTCCAGGTCCGCCCACCGCAGCGGCTGGTTCGGCGTGTAGCCGTCGCGCGTGACGTAGAAGCGGAACGAGCCCTGGTGCGGGATCGTCGCCTTGTAGGTGAAGCCGGTGCTCTTGAGCTTCGTCACAGGCCACTCGGCGCTCGGCGCGTCCAGACCGGCGTATTTCGCCAGGCCCGCGCTGCACAACCGGCCGTCCGGAACCTTCGCGGCGTCCTGCCCGCGCACGTTCGGGAGGCGGATGTTGTCCCACTCCTTGGACGGCAACCCCGCCGCGATGGCGCTGCGGCACGGCGAGGATGATGCTGTGGGCTGACCCGGTGAACACAGGAAAGCCCTGCTCGCGGGGTCGGTGGGCGCGCCATGGGCGTGCGCCGGCACAGCAGAGAGCATCATGAGCAGCGATAGCACGCCCACAAGGCGAAACACAGGCACCGCCCCCTTCCTTCTAGGGGTACGCGTGCCAGACCCAAGTCGTTCACGGAAGATGTATTGACATGTCCTTCGCTGATGAGGTGTCCGCGGCCGCAGCCCGGCTCGGTGGAGTCGCCCGCACCACGCCGCTCGAGGTGAACCAGCGGTTGTCGGAGCGGACCGGGGCGCGCGTGTGGTTCAAGCGCGAGGACCTGCAGGTCGGTCGCTCCTACAAGCTGCGCGGAGCGTTCAACCTGCTCTGCCAGACCGAGTTCGCGTTCGGCGGCGCGGTCTGCGCGTCGGCCGGCAACCACGGCCAGGGCATGGCGTACGCCTGCCGCCGCCTGGGCATCGAGGGCCGCGTGCACGTCCCGCGGACCACCCCGCGCCAGAAACGCGACCGCATCCACGCCCTGGGTCAGGGCATGGTCCAGTTGGTCGTCGACGGCGACACCTACGACGACGCGGCCGCGCTCGCCAAGGAGTACGCGACCGCGACCGGCGCGACCCTGGTCCCTGCCTTCGACGACCCGCGGACGGTCGCGGGCCAGGGCACCGTGGGCCTGGAGATCGTCCAGCAGCTCGGCGGCGCCCCCGACGTGGTCGTGGTGCCGATCGGAGGGGGCGGCCTGCTCTCCGGCGTGGGCACGTGGTTCAAGGAACGCTTCCCGCGCACCCGCATCATCGGCGTCGAGCCCGCCGGGGCCGCCAGCATGATCGCCGCCATCCAGGCCGGGCACCCGGTGACGCTGCCCGAGGTCGACTCGTTCGTCGACGGCGCCGCGGTCCGCCGCGCGGGCGACGTGACGTTCCCGATGGTGCGCGACAGCGGCGCCGAACTCCTGACGGTGTCCGAGGGCGCGGTCTGCACGGAGATGCTGGAGCTGTACCAGATCGACGGCATCATCGCGGAGCCCGCCGGTGCGCTGGCGTCCGCGGCGTTGCTGGAGGAGATCTCCGTCGCGCCCGACTCGACGGTGGTGTGCCTGCTGTCCGGCGGCAACAACGACGTGTCGCGCTACGCCGAGATCGTCGAGCGGTCGATGATCCACCGCGGTCTGAAGCACTGGTTCCTGGTGGAGTTCCCGCAGGAGCCCGGCGCGCTGCGGCGGTTCCTCGACGACGTGCTGGGCAAGGACGACGACATCGTGCAGTTCGAGTACATGAAGCGGGACAACCGGGAGACCGGTGCCGCGCTGGTGTGCATCGAGCTGGGGCGTCGTGAGGACTACGACCTGTTGTGGGGGCGGATGAAGGAGTCCCCGCTCAAGATCCAGCACGTGGAGCCGGGGTCGACGGCGTACCGCTTCCTGATCTGATCAGGGGCGTGCCGGGCACCCCGGTTCGCGGAATGCCCGGCACCTGGCTGGTACTACGGCCTCGGGGGAGGGCAGACCTTCCACGCGAAGTGGTAGGTCGTCTCGATGGCCCCGTCCGTCGAGTCCATCGAGATGAAGCTGGTGAGCTTCTTGTCGGACGTGCCGGCCATGACCCGGAGCTCCGTGTTGATGTTGAAGTTCCGCTTCTCACCACACGGGTGGTAGACGATGGCGGCCACGTCGGTCGTGTCCGTCGCCTGCCAGTCGTCGCTGAACGGGCCCTTGTAGTTGTGCTGCTTGTACTCCGTCTGCGACATGCCCTGGAAGTAGTAGTTCGCCTTCTCCAGGGCCGTGGCACCGCGTTCGAGGTGCGCGAAGCCGCGGTAGTCGGTCGACGCGATGCCGTAGGTGAAGCCGGACGGCACGTTGACGCGCAGGTTCAGCTGGCAGTTCTTGCGGAAGTCGGTGGGCAGGGCCTGCGGGCCGACCTGCGCCATGAACTCGCTGTACGTGACGGTGAACGCCTTGTTGTCCGGGCTGACGGCCACGGCGGCCGTTCCCGCCCGGCAGCCGGAGCCGTTGATGGTCACGACGTCGATGGTGATGTGGTCCGGCGGGGGAGTGTCACCGGGGGCGCCGCCGGGCGGGATGACGATCGTCGACATCGCGAACACGGCCGCGGCCAGTGTGTTGAGCATGGGGCACCTTTCCGTCGGGGTTGTTCAACGAAATGAACGGGCGGCGGTTATCGGTGCCTCGATCAGCAGCGCTTCCAGGAGAACTGGTACTTCGTGCTCACGCTGCTGTCCGTCGAATCCATCGTCATGAAGCTGTTGGCCTTCGACGCTGTTCCGGCGTTCACGCGCAGTTCGGTGTTGATGTTCAGGTGCCGGACTTCTCCGCAGGGGGCGTAGATGATTTCCGAGACCGTCGCGCGGTCGGTCGCCTGCCAGTTGTCGCTCTTCGGTCCGGTGAACGTGTGGCTGCGGCTCGCGCCCTGGGACATGCCCTGGAAGTAGTAGTTCCCCTTCTCCGTGCCGGTGGCGCCCTGCTGGAGGTTGGCGAACCCGCGGTAGTCGGCCTGGGCGATGCCGAACGTGAAGCCCTGCGGGTAGCTCACTCTGATGTTGAGCTGGCAGTTCTTGCGGAAGTCGGTGGGGCCGGAGCCCTGGCCGGCCTGCGCGAGGTACTGGCTGTACGTGACTGTGAACGCCGTGCGGTCGTCCCCGGCCGCGACGGCCGCGGTGCCGGCGGGACAGCCGGAACCGTTCACGGTGACGACGTCGATCGTCACGAAATCAGGAACGTCGGGTGCTGCGTGGGCGGCCGGCGCGGTCAGGACCGCGGACAGCGCGAGGGCAGCAGCCGCCACCTTTTTCAGCATGGCCAGCCTTTCCATTCATGACTGCGGTGAGCGGCGGCGGAATTCAGACGATATCGGAAACCCTGCGTGGTGATGGGCCGCCGATTGGGTGACTGAATTCGTAGGGGGTGTTCGGGCGAATGCACGACGAATTGCGCGGCCGAAATTCTCGGACGCGCGCGAACTATGCTGACTCACGGTTACGGGAATTGACCTGACGATTGCCTGACGATCCCGCCGGCACCCCGGGGAAGAAGCGCCCGTCGCCCGGTGTTGACTCTGGTGACACCGTCCGACCCCGACGAGGAGTGCGCCTGATGGCTCCCGACCAGCTGACCGTCTACTCGACCTCGTGGTGCGGCTACTGCCGCATCCTGAAGAGCTCGCTCGACCGCGAAGGCATCGAGTACGTCGAGATCAACATCGAGGAGACGCCGGGCGCGGCCGACTTCGTGATGGAGGTGAACGGCGGCAACCGCACGGTTCCCACCGTCCACTTCCCGAACGGCGCGGCGCTCACCAACCCGTCGCTGGCGCAGGTGAAGGAGCAGCTCGCGGCCTGAGGGCCTGCTCGTGGGTGAGGCCTACTCGTACAGGGACGCCGTGGTCGACTGACCGTCGAGCGTCTCGCGGAGGATGTCGGCGTGGCCCGCGTGCTGCGCGGTCTCCCGGATGAGGTGCAGCACGATCCGCCGGATCGACATGGGCTGCGGATTCTCGTCCCACGGCGCAGAGGGCAGCGGTACGAGTTTGTCGAGAGAGGCGGTGCGCACGGCCTCGTCGGTCGCGCGCACCGCCTCGTCGTACGAAGCGAGCAGTCCCTCGAAGTCGTTGCCCGTCCAGGTGTACTGGTCGAAGTCCAGCATGCCGGGCGGGGGCAGGGGCTGCTCGGTCATGATGTGGGTCCAGCCGCGCTCACACCGGGTGAGGTGCTGGAGCAACCCACCCAGCGTGAGCTCGCTGACCGTCGTCCGCTTCACCGCGTCGGCCGGGGTGAGACCCCGCACGGTGACCCGGAAGGTCCTGCGCTGGTCGTTCAGTTCGTGCAGCAGATCGGTGAGCTCCATGGTCATGCAGTGAAGCTATGACCGAACTAGGACCGCTCAAGTCCTAGTCAGGACAACCACTAGCAGTAGAGGTTGCCGCCGGGGGTCACGCCGATGGCGCCGGTGATCCGGTTGTAGTTGTTGACGCGGCTCTGGACCTGCGCCGGGTTGCGGCCGTCGCACTCCAGGGAACCGTTGATGCTGCGGATGGTCTGGCCGAATCCGGCGCCGTTGACCATCGCGTCGTGCGCGGTCATCGAGCCGGGACCGCGCTGCGTCATCCAGTACCAGATCGCCGTCCGCCACGCGGTCGTGGAGTTCTGCGCCACCTGGTACGGGTTCTGCAACAGGTTCAGGCCCAGGTAGTCACCGGCGGCCTTGTAGTTGAAGTTCCACGACAGCTGGATCGGACCGCGGCCGTAGTAGGCGTAGGTGCCGGCCGGGCAGCCGTAGGGCTGGCTCTCATCGCAGAGGTCGTTGTTCTTGTTGATCTCTTCGATGTAGACGAAGTTGCCGGTCTCGTGCGCGGTGTTCGCGAGGAACGCCGCGACTTCCTGCTTCTTCACCGTGTCGCTGCCGGAGGTGCCGAACGCGGGGATGGTGCGTGCCGCGTCGACGAAGCCCTGGTAGGTGTAGAAGCTGTTGCGACCGGAGAACAAGCTGTTGAACTGGGACTCGCTGATGGGGAAGCCGGTGCCCGGGTTTCCGCCACCGCCGCAGTTGTGCGGCTCCCAGAACCACGTCGAGATCGTCGGGTCGTAACCGGGGTTGTCGTGCTCGGCGATGTAGTAGGAACCGTTGTACTTCACGATGTTGCCCGTGTAGTACTGCCGCCCGGCGACCCAGTCGGTGGCGCTGGTGCAGGTGCCGCCGCCGCCACCTCCACCGCCGTCACAGCTCGTCGGCTCCCAGAACCAGGTGGAGACCGTCGGGTCGTAACCGGGGTTGTCGTGCTCCGCGATGTAGTAGGAGCCGTTGAACTTCACGATCGAGCCGGTCGTGTACCACGTGCCCGCTGCCCAGTTGGTGAACGAGCAGGCCTGTGCGGACACTTCCGCCTGGGATGACGCGGTCGGTGCGATGACGGCCACGGTCGCCGCCATCGCCACCGCCGCGAGCGACGCCAGAATTCGTTTTCTCAGCAAGGTCACTCACTCCTGGAGTCTTGCGCCCGGAGGATCAGGTATGTGAACAACGCTGAGGTTGGCATCACTGGTCCAGACCAGTCAAGGGTCTAGACCTATTTTGTCACTAGCAGTAGAGGTTCGATCCCGTTGCGACACCGATGATCGACGTGAACGAGCGGTACTTCGAAACGCGGCTCTCCACCGTGCCGGGGTTGCGGCCGTCGCACTCCAGCGATCCGTTGATGCTGCGGATCGTCTGGCCGAAGCCGCGCGAGTTGACCATCGCGTTGTGCGGGGTCATGGTGCCGGGGCCGTTCTGCGTCATCCAGTACCAGATCGCGGTCTTCCACGACGTGGTGGCGTTGGTGGCCACCTGGTCCGGGTTGTTCAGCAGGTTGATGCCGAGGTAGTCGCCGGCGGCCTTGTAGTTGAAGTTCCACGACAGCTGGATCGGTCCACGGCCGTAGTACTGCCTGGTGCCGGCGGGGCAGCCGTAGGGCTTGCTCTCGTCGCAGTAGTCGCCGCTCTGGTTGATCTCGCGGATGTAGTACAGGCCGCCGGTCTCGTGGGAGACGTTGGCGAGGAACGCCGCGAGCTCCTGCTTCTTCACCGTGTCGCTGCCCTGGTTCGCGAAGGAACCCGACCAGTTGATCGCGTTCTTCAGGCCCGAGTAGGTGTAGAAGGCGTTGCGGGACGGGAACATGCGGTTGAACTGCGCTTCGGTGACGATGAACGGCGCTGCCGTCGCCGGCTGAACGAGCGTGAAGACGCCGATCAGCGCGACGATCAGGGCGGCGGCGCGTGTCCGGAACATGGGGACCAACTCCTCGGAGCATCTGCGCGCCCACGGTGTGTTACCGCTCTCACGGTGGCAGGCAGGGACTCCGAGCACAAGAGGTGGTCTATACCTTTTAGATACGTGAACCGGTTCGTCAGGAACCGGAACCGTACGGGCGGGTGATGATCTCCAGCGCGTGGCCGTCCGGGTCGTTCCAGTAGACGCCGCGACCGCCGTCGTTGCGGTTGATCTGCTGGGGCTGGGAGTGGAAGGGGTCGGCCCAGTAGTTCAGGCCGCGCTCCTGGATGCGGCCGAAGATCTCGTCGAACTCCTCCTCCGAGACCAGGAACGCGTAGTGCTGCTCGGTGATCGGGCCCTGCGCGGTCATGTAGTCGAGGGACACGCCGTTCGCGACCTCGACGACGAGGAACGGGCCGTAGCGCACCGGGTCCGGCAGGCCGAGCAGTTCGGTGAGGAAGCGGGCGGAGTGGTTCTGGTCGCTGACGTGGACGATGGTGTGGTTGAGCTGTACGGGCATGTGTCCTGCTTACCCGCGTGTCAGCGAGTTGTCAGCGTGAACGGCGACGATCACCCGCATGAAGAGGGCAATCATCGCCACCGTGTTCGTGCTGCTCGGTTTCGTCTCTCCCGGTGTGGCCAACGCGGAGACCGTGCCCGGTTGCGTGAGCGCCGCGCAGATCGGGTCCGCCGGGTACATCAAGTGGCGCGGCAACAACATCGCGTCCGTGAAGCAGTTCGCCGGGTGCGGTGCGAACTACTCCTACGTCTACGTCTGGGAGAGTTTCCGCGCCACCGGCCGTTACTGGGGCACGCAGACCGCGATCGCCGTCTACGGCAGCGCCGGCGACAGCACACCGGACACCTACAAAGGCGGGAACAGCAGCCAGTTCGCCCCCGTCGAGCTCTGGGGCAAGCCGGCCTCCACCCTGTCCAAGTGCACTGCCGCCTACGGCATGATCAGCGTTCAGCAGGACGACAACTTCACCGCGTTCTCCAGCAAGCGCTGCTAGCCGCGGATCGAGAACACCGGCCACGTGCCGGTGTGGTTGGTCCTGCGGGTCTCGTAGTCGATCGTGTTGGCGATCAGGTCGCTCGGCCGGTTCTCCACGAAGTTCGCGTAGAACGTCGTGTCGGCACCGGCCGAATACGGCACCGTCAGGTCGTGCTTCGCCGTCACCGCGCCACCCGGCGTCCACGACTTCACCAGCAACCGCCTGCGATCCTTGCTGGCGTAGGAGAAGTCCACGCCGTTGCCGGTCGCGACGAGGTCCTTGAACAACGACGTCGACGTGTCGACCGTCGTGGAAGTCCAAGCGCCACCGGCGAACCGTGCGAGCACGATCCTGGTGCTGCTGCTCGTGTGCACGCCGTAGCCCAGCACGAGCGAGCCGTCGTTCAACGGCACCGTCACCGGGTTCTCCTCCGGCAACGCCTTGTCCGCGGGCAGGTCAGTCGGGTTCGTCGTGACCACGCGGGTCTTGTCGGTGTCCGACGAGTCGATCACCGTGCCGAGTGACGCGCCGCCGACCGTGAACAGGTTTCCGGACGCCGTGTCGAAGTAGGCGACGTAGATGTTCTTGCCGCTGCCGTTGTGGCCCTTCGGACCGCCGTGCAGCGACCAGGTCAGGTAGACGCGGCCGTTGCGTTGCGTCACACCGAACGCGTACACCTCGGCGTACCTGTCGGCCGTGCGGCCGGAGTCGATGATCGTGCGGGGCGCGGACCACGTCCTGCCGTTGTCCGTCGACTTGATCACCTTGTACGTGCGGTACGGGTAGGACAGATCCGTGTTGTGGCTGTAGAACAGGTGGATCGTGTTGCCCGTGACGATCGGCTCGGGGTAGGTGTTCTTGTCCGTGCTGATCGTCCGCGCGGTCCACGTGCCCGTGATCGACCGCGGCGTGGGCGCCGTGTAGAGCTGCATCGACGCCGTGTGCGTGGCGCGGAAGACCGCCAGCCTGCCGTCGCCGAGCTGCGTGAGCACCGGGTAGTCGTGGTAGGCGTTGTCGTGCGTCAGGTTCAGCGTGGCGACCCGGACGGCCGCCGACCACGTGTTCGCGGCGTGGTCGAACGCCTTGACGTAGATGTCGTGCCTGGTCCCCGAGTACGTCACGAACGTCTTGTTCACCGTGGCGTCGTACACGCCCGCGCCGTTGGTGCGCAGGCACCCGTAGACGCTCGCCGTGGTGACGGTGTCGAGAGTGGGCGCGGCCTGCGCCGGTTGACAAAACGCGACAAGAAGCAGCAACACTGCGGCCAAAGCGCGCATCGCCGACCTCCGATGGGTGTCGGGGCGGCGACGATCAGACAATACTGCCTTCCATGCGGACACTGGTTGTAGCCGGGCTGTTACTGGGTCTAGCAGTCCCCGCGCACGCGGCACAGGTCGACGAGGACCCTTCGTCGTTGGTGAACCCCTTCGTGGGTACGCAGAACTTCGGCAACACCTTCCCCGGCGCCTCGGTGCCGTTCGGAATGGTGCAGGTCAGCCCTGACACGGGAGGTCAGGGCGGGTACGACTACAAGGCCACCTCCATCTACGGCTTCTCGCAGACACACCTGTCCGGTGTGGGTTGCGGCGTCATGGGCGAGCTGCCGGTGATGCCGACAGTCGGGTCCGTTGACAACGTTGACATCAACGCCTACAAGTCGGACTTCAGCCATTCGGACGAGGCAGCGCAGCCCGGGTACTACCGGGTCGGGCTGCCCAAGTACGGCGTGAACGCCGAGCTCACGGCCACGCAGCGGACCGGCTGGCAGCGCTACACGTTCCCCTCCTCGGGCGCGGCCAACGTCCTGTTCAACACCGGACGGTCGAACCAGACGGTGCTGGACTCGGAGATCCACGTCGTCGGCGACAGAACCATCGAGGGCCGGGTGCGCAACGGCCGGTTCTGCGCGGGCAAGGACGAGCACACCGTGTACTTCACGGCGACGTTCGACCGCCCGTTCGCCTCCTTCGGCGCGTGGCGGGGGAGCGTTCCCACGCCGGGCGTCCGGGACGCCGCCGGCACGGGCGGGAACGGCGCGTGGGTCACGTTCGACGCGACCGCCGACCGGGACGTCGTGCTGAAGCTCGGCCTGTCGTACACCGGCATCGAGGGCGCGCGGAAGAACCTCGCGGCGGAGGCTCCCTCCCACGACTTCGACGCCACGGTGGCGGCGGCCAAGGACACCTGGAGGAAACAGCTGGACGCCGTCCGGGTGTCCGGTGGCCCACGTGATCGGCAGGTCGCCTTCTACACCGCGCTCTACCACTCGGTGCTGCACCCGAACCTCGCCGGCGACGTCGACGGCAAGTACATGGGCTTCGACGGGAAGGTGCGCACGGCCTCGGGCTACACGCCATACCAGAACTTCTCGTTGTGGGACACGTATCGGCCGCAGAACCAGTTGCTGCAGATATTGGAACCCAAGGTCGCCCGGGACGTCGCACTGTCCGTCGTGGCCAGTGGACGGGACGGCGGATGGTTGCCGCGCTGGGCGTTGGCGTCGTCCGAGACCAACATCATGACCGGTGACCCGGTGACGCCGTTCCTCGTCGAGGCCTGGTCCAAGGGACTGCTGAAGGGACACGAGGAGGAGACGTACAAGCTGTTGCGCGCCAACGCCACGTCGTTGCCTCCCGCCGAGTCGCCGTACAACGGACGCTCCGGTGTCACCTACTACAACGATCGCGGCTACATCCCCTCCGGCCTGGAGCTGGGCAAGGACTGCGCGCACAAGGGCGGCGACAACGACTGCGTGCACCCGGCGTCCGCGACCCTGGAGTACTCGGCGGCCGACGCGTCGCTCGCCTTGATGGCCAAGGGACTGGGCAAGAAGGCCGACGCGCGGATGTTCGCCGATCGCGGCCAGTGGTACCGCAACCTGTGGGACTCCTCGATCGGCCAGTTCCGGCCGCGCACCGCCGCCGGCACGTGGCTTGCGCCGTACAACCCGGTGGACGCGTCGCACCAGTTCCACGAGGGTGGCGCCTACCAGTACCAGTGGCTCGTGCCGCAGGACCCCGCCGGACTCGTGTCGCTGATGGGCGGCCGGAAGGCGACGGAGAAGCGGCTCGACTCGTTCTTCGCCTACGACAAGCTGCTGATCGACCCGGCCGGCACCGCCCGGCAGGACTGGATCACCGAGCCGTACGACTACTACGGCAAGCCGACCTACAACCCGAACAACGAACCCGACCTGCTCGCGCCGTACATGTACCTGTGGTCGGGCACGCCGTCGAAGACCGCGACGGTCGTGCGGGCGGCGATGACGTTGTTCACGACCGGTCCGGACGGCATGACCGGCAACGACGACCTGGGCACGATGTCGGCCTGGTACGTCTTCTCGTCGCTGGGCATCTACCCGACGTTCAACGGCGCGGACTTCCTCGCCCTGTCCTCACCGCAGTTCGAGTCCGCGACCGTCCGAATCGGACAGCACGGCTCGCAGGGCGGCACGCTGACCGTGTCGGCGCGAGGTGTGTCGGACACCAACCGGTACATCAAGAACGTGTCCTTCGGCGGCCGTGACGTCCGCAAGACCTGGCTGTCGTGGTCCTCGTTGCAGCGCGGCGGGAAGCTGACCCACGAGGTCTCGTCGAAGCCGTCTTCGTGGGGCACCGGGCGCGGGGACGAGCCGCCGTCGCTCAACGACGGCGACCAGGACTCGCGCCGCGCGCTGTCGGCGTCGTTGCGCAGCACCGAGATCGTGCTGCCCACCTCGGAGTCCGCGCAGTCGCTGACCGTGCAGCTCGACGTACTGGCGCAGGCGCCGGGTGCGACGTCGGTGAAGCCGGTCGTCACGGCTCCGGCGGGCTGGAAGGTGAGCGGTGCCAAGCCGTTCGCGATCGTGTCGAGGCACCTGCCGACGCAGAAGACGGTGCCGCTGACGTTCACGGTGCCCGCGGGTGTGGCCGCCGGTTCGTACGAGGTCGCCGTGCAGGTCGAGTCGGTGTCGCTGAAGGCGGTGGTCGAGGTCAAACCGGCTGCCCTGTGCGCACTCTCGACGTGCTCGGTGGACGTGACGCCGGAGCTCAACCACGACGGCACGGCGACGGTCGCCGACTCCGCCGCGGGCAACTTCGACGGCGGCGGCTGGAGCTACGACGCGGCTCTGCTGCCACCGGCGGGACCCGTGACGTGGGGCGGCATCACCTACCAGGCACCTGACCCCACCGGCACGAAGCCGAACTTCGTGGAGGCGCACGGGCAGGGGCTGCTGCTGCCCACCGGCCAGTACTCCTGGCTGCACGTCGTGGGCTCGTCGCACAACGGACCGGTGTCGGCCGCCTTCACCGTCTGGTACACCGACGGCACCTCGGCCGAGGTCGCGGCGTCCGTGCCGGACTGGGCGGGCGGCGGTCCGGCGGTGCTGGAGATGCCCCACCGCATCAAGGCGGGGCAGGGCGTCGACGGACCGCCGGTCCGGTTGTTCGGTCAGTCGCTGAGGCTCGACGCGACCAAGACGGTCCGTTCGGTCACGCTGCCCGACGATCCGCGGGTGGAGCTGTACGCGTTGACGCTGGCGTGACCAGTGCTGGTCGGGGTGCCCCCTTGATGAACCGTTCCGCGGGCACCTCGACCAGCCGGTACAGCAGCCAGGCCGCGACCATCGAGACCACGAACATCCCCAGTGCCGCGACCAGCGGGAACGCGTGCACGTCGAGGAACTTCTCGCTCACCCGGATGACGATCTGGTGGACCATGTAGAACGCGAACGACACGGTGCCCAGCCACACCATCCACTTCGACCGCCACGGTGACCACTTGCCGGTGAGGTCGGCGACGGCGGCGGCCGGGATGAGCAGCGCCAGCGGGATCACCGTGCCCGCGACGTACGGGAACGACGCGGGCAGGTACCACGAGCCGAGGTACGCGGCCACGAACAGTGCGCTCGCGGGCCAGAGCCCTACTCCGATCCACTTGTTCTGCTGGACCACTCGGGCCATTGCCATGCCCAAAACGAACTCAAGCGCACGTACCGGAGGAAAGACGAACACAAACCAGTATTCGAGGTGTCCTGGCATTGACAGTGCAATCGCCGGAACTGTCAAAATCGCGATCACCGCCGCACTTGCGACGAGCCACGGCTTCTGCATCCGCCACCTGATCAGAAGTGGGAAGGCCAGATAGAAAGCCAATTCGCACGACAATGACCAGGCGGGTGTGTTCAGACCGAAGTAGACGCTTTCGCTCGGGAACCAGGCCTGCGTGAGCGAGAGGTTCGCGAGGGCGGCCGCCGGGGTCACCGCACCTGCTGAGACCAGCACGATGATCCAGGTCGCGAGGTGGTTGGGGAAGATCTTGGCCGCCCGGCGCCGCCAGACGGTGACCGGTCCGGTGTCCGGTTTCGCGGACCAGGTGAGCACGAATCCGGACAGGATGAAGAAGAAGCTGACGCCGGTGGCGCCCTGTCGGAACGGGACGTCCAGATAGGGCCAGAGACCGGCCGCGTTGATGTGGAATCCGAACACGATGAACGCGGCGACGAATCGCATGCCGGTCAGGGAGGGTAATCGCGCCAGTCTCGCTTCCTGGTTCTGCACGATCGTGGACTCGCGCGCGTGAACACCATTGTTACAGAATTCGTCCTGACTGTGGAATAGTGGACTTCGTGGAACGTTTGCAGAGCGGTGTCCGGTCGCGCGTGTGGGCCGACGGCGACCGGATCGTCAAGCAGGTGGTCGGCGACCCGGCGGCGTTCGAGCGGGAGATCACGGCCCTGCGGCTCGCCGAGCACACCGGCGTGGTGCCGCGCGTCCTCGAGGTCGACCACGAGCAGCGGACCGTGGTGCTCGAACGCCTGCGCTCCGACCCGCCGCGCGAGGACTGGGTGGTCGACTACGCCCGCGGCCTCGCCCGTCTGCACGGGGCGACCGGTCCGGAGCACGCCGGGCTGCTGCCCCGTCAGGTGATCCCGGACCCGGCGCCGTTCCTGCGGTTCGTGCGGGCGATGGAGGTCGAGATCGGCGGCGCCGAGGCCGAGCTGGTGTTCGAGGACACCGGGAGGTTCGACCTGCTGCACGGGGACCCGTGCGCCGGCAACGACATGTACACCGACCAGGGCGCCCGGTTCGTCGACCTCGAAGGCGCGGCGCTGGGGGACGGGCTGGCCGAGGTCGTCTACCTCCGCATCGGGTTCCCGACCTGCGCGACCGTCACGGAGACGCCCCGCGAGCTGCGCGAGGCCGCCGAACAGGCCTACTTCGAGGAACGCGGCTTCACGGCGCCGCTCGAGGACGCGTGCGTGCGGTGGTTCGTGAACGGCGACGCGCTGGTGCAGCGCGCTGAGCGGGACGGCACTGACCACCTCGCGAAGGTCGTCGACGAGGACTGGTTCTGGTACAGCACGACCGCGCGCGGCCGGCTGATGTACCGGGCGCGCGTGGTGGCGACGTTCACCGAGACCCACCCGGAGACGAGCGCGCTGGCACGGCGGTTGCTCGACCGGATGGGTCAGGTCTGGGAGCCGCAGCCGATCGGCACCGTCCGCACCCACGTCTCATGACCAGGCGGACAGCTTCAGCCGCGAGGTGAACGACCGTTCCACACCCGACACCGGGTCCACGAAGGACAGATCGCGCGCCAGCAACTGCAACGGCGACGAGAAGTCGTCCAGCGGCTGGTCCCGCAGCACCGGGTAGAAGTCGTCGTTCACGATCGGCACCCCGAGCCCGGACATGTGCAGCCGCAGCTGGTGCGTGCGGCCCGTCAACGGCTTGAGGTGGTAGCGCCCCAGCGAACCGCGATGCTCCACAAGGGACACGTGGGTCTCGGCGTTCGGCTCGCCGTCGACCTCGAACGCGGTGATGATGCCGCGCTCCTTGATGATCCGCGACCGCACCACGCGCGGCAGTTCGAGCGCGGGGTCGTACGGGGCGATCGCCTCGTACTCCTTGCGCACCACCCGGTCGCGGAACATCGTCTGGTACTTGCCGCGCAGCTCGCGCCGCACCACGAACAGCACGAGACCGGCCGTGACGCGGTCGAGCCGGTGCGCGGGGGAGAGGTCGGGCAGGCCCAGCGAGTCGCGGAGCTTCACCAGCGCCGTTTGCATGATGTGGGCGCCGCGCGGGATCGTCGCGAGGAAGTGCGGCTTGTCGGCCACCACGATGTCGTCGTCCTGGTGGACCACGCCCACCTCGAACGGCACCGGCACCTCGACGGGCAGGTCGCGGTGGAACCAGATGTAGGAGTCGGGCACGAACGGCGCGTCGACGCCCAACGGCCCGGAGACGCCCCAGATCCGCTCCTCGGCCAGCATCTCGTCGACGCGTTCGGCGGCCACGCGCGGCAGCCGTTCCACGAGGTGGTCGCGCAACGACGGCCAGTGGCCCTCGGAGGGCATCTTCAGCCGCGCCGCGTCCAGGCCGTTGCGCTGGGGAAGTGGGGAGGAGGGTTTGCGTCTCATCGCACCGGCCAGTCTAAATATTCGGGAAAACCGAACGATATCGCTTACAAACATTCGCTGTACCGAAGGGATGGTGGACCCGAGACTGGGCGCATGTCGGTCTTCCTCGTCCTCGGCTCGGTCATCTCACTGCAGTTCGGCGCGGCGTTCGCGAACCAGCTCTTCGGCCAGATCGACGCGCCCGGCGCCACGGCACTGAGGCTCGGCATCGCGGCGCTGATGCTGTGCGTGGTGGTCAGGCCGAAGTTCCGTCAGGAGACGCTCGTGCTCGGGATGACCATGGCCGGCATGAACGGCACGTTCTACCTCGCGCTCGACCGCATCCCGCTCGGCGTGGCGGTGACGATCGAGTTCCTCGGGCCGCTCGGGCTCGCGGCCGTGCTGAGCAGGCGGGCGCGGGACTTCGTGTGGGTCGGGCTGGCGCTCGCCGGTGTCGTGGTCCTCGGCGTGCACGAGTACACCGGCGCGAAGCTCGACCTGATCGGCGTGGCGCTCGCGTTGATCGCGGCCGCGTTCTGGGCCTGCTACATCCTCGCCGGGCGCAAGCTCGCGACGGCCGGGCTCGGCACCGGTGGGCTCGCCGGGGCGAGCCTGATCGCGGCGGCGCTCACGTTGCCGTACGGGCTGTCGACGGCCGGAGCCGCGTTGTTCGAGCCCAAGATGCTCCTGCTCGGCACTCTCGTGGCGCTGCTCGCGTCCGCGATCCCGTACACGCTGGAGATCCGCGCTCTGAAGACGTTGCAGGCCAGCACGTTCGGCGTGGTGCTCGCGCTCGAACCCGCCGCGGCCGCGCTGGCCGGAGCGTTGCTGCTCGGCCAGCACCTGAGCCTGATCTCGTTGTGCGGCATGGCGCTGGTGATCACGGCAGGGGTTGGAGCGGCGCTACGGAGAGCGCCAGCGCCTCGCGGAAGGCCCGCACCGCGGGATGCTGACCTCGTCCTGCCCGTGCCGCAGTGAACAGCAGCCGGGACTTCGGTTCCGGCAGCTCGTGCAGGTCCACGGTGATCTCGCGGTCGTACCAGATCAGGTCCGGCAGCAACGCGACCGCGAGACCCCGTTCCACGAACCGCAGCTTCACCAGCACGTCGGTCGAGGAGAAGCGCACGTCCGGCTCGAAGCCGTTGTGGCGGCACCAGTTCACGTTGAAGATCCGCTGAGGGAACCCCTCGGTCTCCATGATCCACGGGTAGGAGCCGATCTCGTCCGTCGCGAGTCCACGTGGGACGGCGAGCCGGATCGGGTCCCGGCACAGTTCCCGGTACTCCAGACCCGTGAACCTGGCCTCCGGCTGGTCCGGCCACTCCTCCACGAAGACGAGGTCGAAGTCCCTGGCGTTCAACGCGGAAAGCGCTTCCGCCGGGTCGAGGACCTGGAACTCGATCCGCAACGACGGGTGCTCGTCCCTCATCCGCGCCAGCGTCGCCGGGATCAGCGCCAGCGCCGCGGTCTGGAACGTCGCGACCCGCAGCGTGCCGGTGATCTCGTGCAGGGAGGCGGCCACCTCGGACTCGGCCTGGTCCAGCCGCGCGAGCACCTCCTCGGTGTGCCGCACCAGAATTTCGGCCTGCGGCGTGAGCTTGACACGACGCCCGACCGGTTCCAGCAGGGGCACGCCGACCTCGGTTTCCAGCAACGACAGCTGCTGCGAGACCGACGAGGGGCTGTAGTTCAGCGCCTGCGCGACGGCCGCGAGCGTTCCCCTTCGGGAAAGTTCGCGCAGCAGTCGCAGACGATGGAGGTCGAACATCGGATCATTATCCGATACAGTCTCGTCACCGCCCCCTGGAAATACGTGCTGTCCTCAGCACGTTTTGAGGAGGTATCGGTATGTCCAAACGACTCCGCAACGTCGCGGGGATCGCGATGGCAACCGGTCTGCTCGTGTCGGTCGCCCCGGCACAGGCCCAGGTTGAAACCGGTCCGTGGACCAGCTACTCCCCGTCGTTCACCGTCCAGGAACGCGGCTGCGGCACCGTCAGCAACCTGACTTTCCAACTCACCTGCTCCACCGCGAGCGGTGACCAGCGTGCCGAGCGGCGTTACGCCACTTACACCGGCGGCACGCGCCAGTTCGAGGGCAGCTTCCGGATCACGAGTCTCGGCGGCACCCGCATCAGTCTCAAGCAGACGTTCCGGGAGGCCCCCAGCGCGGGACCGTTCTGGATGCTTGCCGTGGAACGCGGCGGCCGGCTCTACGCAGTGCACGGGGGCGCCACCATCGCCACCGGCGCGACCGTGGGCACGACCGTGCGCGTGAACACCGTGCACAACACGTCCACGGAACACCGCACGTACATCAACGGCTCCCGTGCACACACGTACGCGAGCAGCGGTACGAGTTTCTACGACAAGTTCGGCGCGTACCGGACGTCCAGCGGCCAGGGACCGGCCACGGTCACCTGGAGCAACGTGCGGTTCTGGCGCAAGTGATCAAACGCTCTGTGATGGTGTTCCTGCTGTTCTTGGCTGCCTGCGGCCAGGAACAGCAGGACCCCGCGCTGACGTCCGAGCTGACCTCGCCGATCGACGTGACGCTGCACTGGCGTCCGGAGGCGGGGTCGGCCGGGCAGGTCGTCGAGTACGCGAACTCCGCCGACGGCGAGTACACGATCCTGGAGTTCGCCGCACCGGCGAAGGACACCTACGAGCACCCGGACCTGATCCCGGAAACCCAGTTCTACTACCGGGTCCGGCCGTTCACGGGCGCCGCCTCGACCACTGTGGACGTCTCGTTGCCGCCAGGCGACGAGGTGCCGGAGATCGAGGGGCCGGACTGGACCGCGCCGGTCAAGGCCGGCGGGGGCAAGAACCCCGTGTCCTCGCCGGAGTCCGCGGCGGCGGAGCTGAAAGCCGAGGTGAAGAACGCCAACGGGATCCTGTTCACCTGGCAGGACCGGGCGGCGGACGAGGACGGGTACCTGATCGAGGTCAAGCCCTCGGGTGCGGCGGACTACCGCGTCGCCGTGCAGCTCGACCCGGACACCACCTCGTACGGGGTGATCACACTCCCAGACGAGAAGGTCGCGACCTATCGGGTGCGCGCGTTCCGGTTCGGGTCACCGTCGAACCTGACGCATCAGACGACGGGGAAGGCCTGAGCGCCTGTCTGGCACTCCACGCGCTCGCGGCGAGAAGCAACGCCGCGAGCGCGTAGGGCCAGGTCGTGCGTTCCGTGACCGCCAGCGCGACGTTGATCGCGGACAGCAGCCCGAACACGCTGGTCAGCAGCCACCAGGTCAGCAAATCGTCGTTCGCGTCAGCGCTCATGTGGGTGGGCTACCCGTTGTCCTCCGCTTTCACACCCTCTTCTTCCTCTTTTTTCTCACCGCGCCGGCGCATGAACCCGAAACCGGGGATGCCGAGGATCGCCTGACGCATGTCGCTGGTGACTTCGAGCAGCTGGTGGACCTCGGGGCCGACCTTGTCCAGGGTGGCGAGGATCGGCAGGATGTCGCTGGTCAGGTGCTCTGTCAGCACCGGCAGCTCGTCAACGAGCTTGATCGCGGCCTCGATCTCGTGCGGCGAGAGCTCCTCGACGAACCGCTTCGCGAGCGGCTGCGCCTGCTTCGCTATCGGCTCGTACATGTCGATCAGCTCGTTGGCCGTGTGCGCGGTGTTGCCGGCCGCCGTGACGACGAGGCCGGCCCGATCGGCGACGTCGCTCGCGCTCGCCGTGATCGCGCGGACCTCGACGACGGCCTTCTCCGCGTCGGCGACCACATCGGCCGTGCGGTCGACCAGTTCGCCGGCCCTCGCGACGATGCCATCAACGGCGTCTATGGTGCCGTTCACCTTGCGGACGAGTTGTTCGACTTCGCCGATGAGGCTCAGCACACGGGCCGGAACCGCCGCGACGGCCGCCGTGGTGCCGAGCGCGGTGTCGAGCGCCTGCTTGGCAAGTCCCATGCCGGGGATTTCCATGCGTCCACTCTGCCTTACGCGTTGGTCGGTTTGGGGGAACGCCATACGTTTTCCAAAACTGTCAGACCCCGTCATTACATTCACTGATGTCTGCCAACCGGCTGGCCGGGCGAACCGGGAACCATGCGCCGCCCGAAGTTGTCAGAGCCGGGGGTTAGCATCCCCGGCGGGCGAGGGAGGGCGCGTTATGTCTTGGTGGCACCGGATCAGACGCATTATCTCCGGTGGAGGGCGGGAGTCGGCGAGTTTCGTCGCGGCACTGCTGGGTGTTCTGGTGCTCGCGGGCGCCGCGCTCGGGCAGGGCATCTCCCGCACGTCGGTCGCGGTGTCGGACGGGCTCACCTGGCTGGGCGACGACCAGCGCGGTGAGGTCGTGCAGATCAACCCCGGTTCGGGCAAGCCGCAGACGCGGTTGCAGATCAGCGGCCCCGATTCGCAGCTCGAGATCGCGCAGGAGGACGGCCGGCTGATCGTCCTGAACCGGCGCACCGGCGAGATCACCGTCATCGACCTGGCGACGCTGCTCGCCTCCGGCCGCCGGCAGGCGCCGCCCGGTGCGACGAGCAAGGTGCTGGTGGCGAACGGGATGGTGTTCGTCGTCGACCGCGCGTCCGGCACCGTGCACACCGCCGATCCGCTGTCCCTGGCCGACATCGGGCAGAGCTGGCAGGCCGGTCAGCCGCTCGCCGACGCCGTCGTGGACGAGCGCGGCGTGCTCTGGCTCGTCGATCACGGCGGCACGCTGAGGTCGCTCGACTGGTCGGACGACGAGGAGCGGTTCCAGGAGCGCTCGCACCGCCAGGTCACCGGCGCCGGGCCCCGCACCGTTCTCGTGCCGCACGACCAGGGCGTCACGCTCATCGGTCTCGACGGCGGTGTCGTCGTGCGCGACGGCACGGGTGAGGACGTGGACTCGTCCACGGACCGCTCGGACGCCGAGGTGATCGCCGCGCAGTCCTCGCCGATCGACCTCGTGCCCGCGTCGGTGCCGTCGTCCTCGGTCGTCGTGCTGGTCGTCGGCCGTGAGGTGCTCCGCGTCGACGTCGGCGCGATGGGGTGCCCGAAGCCGGGCCGGCCCGCGGTGTTCCGCGACAAGGTCTACGTGCCCTGCAAGGGCTCCGGCAAGGTCATCATCCTCGACCGCGGTGGCAGTCGCGGTGGCGACGACGTCCGCACGTCCGGTGGTGCCGACCCCGAGCTCGTGTTCGACGACGGCCGGCTGTTCGTGAACGTGCCGGGCTCCTCGTCGGGTGTGCTGGTCGACCCGGACGGCGCGACGCGCTCGCTGACGATCCGCAGCCCCGAACTCCCGGTGAAGGACCCGGACCGCTCGCCGCCGCCTTCGGTGCCGCCACCCCCGCCGCCGAACCCGAACGAGCCGCAGAAGCCGCCGCGCAACCCCGGCAACGGCAACAACCCCCCGCCGACCACCGAGGTCTCGACTCCGTCCACGCCGTCGGTGCCGCCGTCCGCCGGGGGCACGGCTCCGGCCGCGCCCGCGGGCGTCTCGGTGCGGGAGAAGTCCCGCAACGCCTCCGCGCTCGTCGTGACGGTGAGCTGGAACGCGGCCACGTCGGCCGATCCGATCGTCGGTTACACCGTGTCGGGCTCCGGTTCGTTCAGCGGTGGCTCGGTGTCGGCGCAGTCGGCGGGCACGTCCGTCGATCTCTCGGTGCCCTGCGCGGGTTCCACGTTCTGCACCAGCGGCCGGTTGGACGTGACGGTGCGCGCGTCGACGGCTTCGGTCGCCGGTGCCGCGGGCATGGCCGCGTTCACGGTGACGCCGCCGCCGAACAACCCGCCGCCGCCCCCGCCGGTGACGACGACCACGACGCCTCCGCCGCCTCCACCTCCGCCGCCGGTGACGACCACGACGACCCCGCCGCCTCCGCCGCCTCCGCCGCCACCGCCCTCGTTGCCGAGCGCGGGTGCCGTGGTGATCACGAGCATCACCGGTGGCCGGATGCTTCCCAGGCGCACCGTGAACATGGCGCCGCCCGCGGACTGGGCGAGCCACAACGGGCGCTGCGAGGTCGTGAACACGACGCAGGGCTACGCGGTCGGAATCCCGTGCAACGCCACCACTGCGCAGATCGACCTGGAAGAGGGCGGCAACCTCATCGTCGTGCGCGCCTACGCGGCGTCCGGCGGTGGCCAGGTCGACTCGGCGTCGCGCAACGCGATGTACATCATCGACGAGTGCCAGGGGAAGCCCGGCTGCGTTCCGCGGATGGTTCCGGCCGGGGTGGAGACCGCGCCCATGGGTGCGGGTGGCCTCGGGCTGCTGGCGTGTGCGTTCCTGCTGCGCATCGGTGCTCGTCGTCGTGGAGATGAGGAAAAGTGATCGACACCGGTGAGGTCTCGGCCTTCCGCGACCTGCACACCCGCCTGGGCGACGCGGTCGAGAGCGCCGTGCGCGGCAAGCGCGACGTGGTCGACCTGGTGCTGGTGGCGATGTTCGCGGGCGGTCACGTGCTGCTCGAGGACGTGCCGGGCACCGGGAAGACGACGCTGGCGCGTGCCGTCGCGGGGGCGCTGGGCGGGGTGTCGCGGCGCGTGCAGTTCACGCCGGACCTGCTGCCGTCCGACGTCACGGGCACCTCGGTCTACGACCCGCAGACGGGCCAGATCCGGTTCCGGCCGGGTCCGGTGTTCGCGAACATCGTGCTGGCGGACGAGATCAACCGCGCGGCGGCCAAGACGCAGTCCGCGCTGCTGGAGGTCATGGAGGAGCGCACGGTCACGATCGACGGCATCGGGCACGCGGTGCCCGATCCGTTCCTCGTGGTCGCGACGCAGAACCCGATCGACCTCGACGGCACCTACCGCCTGCCCGAGGCGCAGCTCGACCGCTTCATGCTGCGCACCTCGATCGGCTACCCGTCGGTCGAGGACGAGCTGGACGTGCTGCGCCCCGGCAGCGGCGCGGGCCGGATCGCCGACGTCCGCACGGTGTCGTCGCCGCGCGAGATCAGCTCGTTCAGCGGCCGCCTGCAGTTGCTGCACGTCGCGGACCCGATCCTGCAGTACATCTCGTCCCTGGGCACGGGCACGCGTTCCGACGAACGGCTCCGCCTGGGCGCCTCGACCCGTGGCCTGCGCACGCTCGTGCGTTGCGCACAGGTGTACGCGGCGTCGAAGGGCCGGCACTTCGTTGTGCCGCAGGACATCCAGGACATCGCGGACCCGGTGCTCGCGCACCGCCTGGTGCTGACGCGCGAGAGCGTCCTGTCGGGCGTGACGACGTCGGAGGTGCTGGCCGACGTGCTCTCGCACGTGGCGGTGCCCAAGCCCGCGGCACAATGAGACTCACCGTGCGCGGCACCGGCACCGCGGTGCTGGGCCTGCTGATGCTCGGCGTCGGTCTGTGGTGGCGTTACGCGGGCATGGCGGCGTTCGGCCTGGCACTGACCGCACTGGTCATCGCCTCGATCGTCTCCGTGCTCATCGCCTCGCCACTCTCGGTCTCCCGCACCGTCCGCCCGCGCACCGTCCCCAGACTCGCGCGCTGCAACGGCCGCCTGGAACTCTCGTCCACCGGCAGGTGGCCGGTGGCGCTGGACGCCGTCGACATGGTGGCCGGCGCCCCGATGGACGTGGACGTACCGCTGCTCAAGCCCGGCGAGGTCGAGGCCGTCGACTACGCGATCCCGACCGAACGCCGAGGCGTCTTCGACGTGGGCCCGCTGACGTTGCGCCGCAAGGGCTTGGCTGGCCTGGCACAGGCCCGCACGGTGCTGGGCGAGGTCGTCCAGGTACGGGTGATCCCGCGCGTCCTGCCAGTCCGCGGCCTGCCGTCAGGCGCCCGCCGAGGCCAGGTGGGAGCCGACGAACGCGTCGAGCGCGGCGGCACCGACCTGGTGGGCCTGCGCGAGTACGTGCCGGGCGACGACCTGAGGCGCCTGCACTGGGCCACCTCGGCCCGCACCGGCACCCTCATGATCCGAGAGGACGCCGACCCGGCCCGCCCGCACCTGGCCGTGCTGCTGGACGACAGCGAGTCCTCGTACGCCGAAGCCCAGCGCTTCGAGGAGGCCGTGGAGGTGGCGGCGTCCCTCATCACCTCGGCCCTGGAGCAGGGACACCCGGTGCGGCTGCTGACGTCGTCCGGCGGCACCGACATCGAGGAACAGCAGGACTCGGCGCCGATCCTGTCCGCCCTGGCCGACCTCGAACTGAAGGACGTGGACGGCCGCCCGACCGTGCCGGTGCGCGACCTCGACGTGGTGGCCGTGGTCAGCGGCAAGCAGGTTCCGGCCCTGGTGCTGGAGGCGGGCCGGGCGGCGTTCGGCGTGGTCCTGGTGGTGGACGAGAAGCGGCCGGTGGGGGCGGCGGGTTCGGTGCTGGTGGTCAGCGGGGCACGGGCGGAGGACCTGGTCGACTCGTGGAACGCGGTGGTGGCGCGATGACGCGCGGTGGACGAGGCCTGGCGGCGCGTGCCGCGTGTGGTGTGGCGGGGTGTGCCGCACGAGGCCTGGCAGTGCGTACCGCGCCTGGCGTGGCGAGCACCGGCCTGAAGCGCAGTTGGGCTGGCGCGGGCCGCCCTCATGCCGCTCTCCCCAACGCGGTTCGCGCTGGCGCCGCCCGCCCTGGCTCCGTCCTCCCCAACCCTGCTCTCCTCAACGCCGTCCTCCCCGTCGGCCCGACGCTCACGGCGGTGACCCGATGAGCAACTCCCTGATGAAGTTCGCCTGGGTCGCAGCCCTCCTCCTGGTCGGCGCGCTCCAGCTCTCCCAGGCCTGGGACGGCGCCACCCTCTACTTCGGACTCGCCGCCGCGGCCGGCTTCGCGGCCCTGCTGCTCAAGCGGATCGTCCCGGCGGGCCTGGCCGCCCTCGCGGTCATGGTCGCGGCGATGGCGGGCGGGTTCTTCCTCGCCCGCGGCGCGTCCCCGGACCGCGACCCGACGTGGGTCCTGCTCGACACCGTCCCGAGGCTCCTCACCGCCGCCCGCCCGGCACCCGCGACGCCCGAACTGCTCGTCCCCGGACTGCTGCTCATCATCGGCATCTCCACGGGCATGGTGCTGTCGGTGACCAAGCGCGGCACCGCCCTCTTCGTGCCGGCGCTCGGCTCGGCCACCCTGTACGTGTCGGCGGCGCTGCTGACGACAGGCCGCGCGGACCGGTACGGGCTCGTCGCGCTCACGTTGGTGACGTTGCTGGCGCTGGGCTGGCTGATCATCGACCGGCGCGGGCCCGTGGTGCCGCCCGCGGTGCTCGCGACGGTGCTGGCCGCGCTCACGTTGCTGACGTTCGTGTTGCCCACCAACGGGTTCGAGCCTCGCAAGCTCGTCACGCCGCCGGTCACGGACATCGCCATCTCCAACCCGCTGCCGCAGCTCGCGTCGTGGGCGGCGCAGGGGGAGGCGGAGCTGTTCCGGATGCGCGGACCCGAGGTGCCGGTGCGGCTGGTGACGCTCAGCCGGTACTCCGGGGCGTCGTGGGAGGCGGCCTCGACGTACGGGCCGCTCGGTGTGGTCGACGCGCCGGACCTGCCCACCGGCGGGAAGTTCCAGGACGCCAGTGTGGATCTGCGGATCACCGGGTTGCAGGGAGAGTGGCTGCCGGGGGTCGGGAAGCCGCAGGCGGTGTCGCTGAGCAACGCCATGGTGGATCCGGACACCGGGTCGCTCGTGGTGGCCGACGGGCTCAGGACCGGGCTGAGCTACACGGTCCGCGGTGTCGTCGAGACGCCGGCCGACGCGGATCTGGCTGAGGCACAGGTTCCCACGACCGCCACCAAGTACACGGCGTTGCCGCGGCTGCCGTTCACGCTCGCCGAGTACGCACGGCAGGCGACGCAGAACGCGCGCACGCCGTACGAGAAGGCCGTTGCGCTGGAACAGGTCGTGCGGCTCAACCGCAGGCCGGACGCCGAGGCGCCGGTCGGGTCGTCCTACGCGCGGCTGGAGACGTTCCTGTTCGGGGCTGCCGGGGAGTCCGGGGCCGGCGCTGGGACTGCGGAGCAGTTCGCGTCGGCGTACGCCGTGCTCGCACGGGCGGTCGGGTTGCCCACGCGGGTGGTGGTCGGGTTCCAGCCGGTGCCCGAGCAGAACGGTGAACGGATCGTGCGCGCCGCGGACGCCACCGCGTGGCCCGAGGTGTACTTCAGCGGGTGGGGCTGGGTCGCGTTCGATCCCGTGTCCGGCAACGGAAGCGGGCCGAGCGCCGCCTCGAAGCGCGAGGTGCTGAACCGGCTCGCGTCGACCACCGCGAAGCCGACGCCGACCTCGTTGCCGTCGGTGCCGCCGCTGGTGCAGCCGACCGCGGTGCAGGCCGAGAACACCGCCGCGCCCGCCGCACCGAAGGGCTTCCCGTTCTGGGTGTTCGCGCCGGTGCTGATCCTCATGGTGCTGTTCGTGGCACGCACGTCCCGTCGTCTCCGGTTCCGGGCGGCAGGGCCGGTCGGAGCGTGGAACGAGGTGCTCGACGCATTACAACTCGCGGGGCTCAGGCCGAGACCGAGCCGGACGGTGCCGGACGTCGCGCGTGAGTGGGGCGACGCGGGCGCTCAACTGGCGGTCATGGTCGACCAGGCCGCGTTCGCGCCGCGGCCGGCACACCACGAGAACAGCTGGCGGCTCGCCCGGCAGGTGCGAAAAGCGGTGCGGCGCAAGGCTACCTGGTGGCGCAGGATCCTCTGGGCGGTCGACCCGAGGCCGTTGTTCCGGCGCTGACGGATCAGCGCACGACCTGGGCGGGGATGCAGTTCTTCCCGGTGACCTTGAGCAGCGCCTCGCACAGCGCCGGTGCCGTCTCCGACGGGAACGGGCCGATCCAGATGAACTGCGTGAACCGCGTGTCCTCCGGGACGATGACCGGGCAGACGTCGTCGCGTCTGCTCAGGAACGCGCTTTGGCCGCGCAGCGCGGGGCTCGCGTTCTGGCGGTACTTGACCCACAACGTCTCGTAGTCCACCAGCACCCGGACGTCCGCCTCGGACATCGCGCCCTCCAGCGAGTGCAGCACCAGGACGGACGATCCGGGGTCACAGGGCATGTCCGTGTATTCGAGCTGATCGGGCACAGGTGACGTCGTCGGTGTGGCACCGGTGTTCTGGGGGGACCGGGACTGGAGGCCGCCGCCGATCAGCACACCGATCCCGATGCCGACGACGAGCGGAACGGCCGCCCACAACACAAGTGTTCGGCGCTTTCGTCCACGAGCGAACATCGGTGGGCCGGCATAACGAGCGCTTTGCACCGGGGGACCGTACGCCAGTTCGTGCGCCCGCAACAACATCGGGCCCGCATCGTTCAGTTCTTGTTGGCACAGACCTTTGCGGAGCTGCCACGTTCGCCGTTGAGGCCGAGCGCCGCGATCTGGAAACACCGCCGGTCGCCGCCACCGTCCTCGACGACGTACTTCGTGCCGCCGCCGGTCACCGTCGTGAGCGCGGTCGGTTTGGCACCGGTCACGTCGACCACCACGAACTGGGCCTGGCCGTCGCTCGGATCGGTCCACTCCAGCTCGATCGACCTGCCCTTGTACTCCGCGCGCTTGAGGACCGGGACGAACTTCGGGTCGGTGTTCGGCGACGGGCCCGCGTCCGCCGAATCCGACGTCGGCACAGGCGGTGTCGTTGTGGTCACTGGTGGTTGGGCCTTCTGGCCGTCGCCGCCGCGGTTGAGGACCACGCCCGCGGCGATCCCGCCCGTCACCGCGATCACCGCCAGCAACGCGAGCACTCCACCGCGTTTGCTCTTGGGGACCGGCGCCGTCATCGGCTCGACGGGAGGCAGCTCCACGCTGGGGAGCACCGCGACCGGAACGGGACGCGGAGGAGGAGGCGGCGGGACGAAGTCGCGTTGCCGGTACGTCAGGTCTTCCAGCTGCCCGCGCCACGAATCGTCGCGCTCGGCCTCGGGTTCCGGTTCGGGTTCCGGTTCGGGCTGGAAGCCGCGCGGACCGAAGCCCGGCGCCTCGGTCGGGCCCTCCGGGTAGAAGTCGGGACGCTCACCCAGCATCGCCGTCGCGTCCGGGTCCACAGTGGACAGCGCGGTGCCCGAGTTCGCCGCCGTCAACGCGTCCCGCAGCTCCAGCGCCGAACCGAAGCGCTCGGCCCGGTCCTTGCGCAGGCAGCGCTCGATCACCGCGACCAGCCACGCCGGCACGTCGAACCGGGTCAGCGACCGTGGTTCGCCACTGCTCACTCGGCCGACGTAGGACAGCAGCGTGTCCTCGTCCGGGTTGTCCGACGCGAACGGCGGTTTGCCCTCCAGCAACGTGAACAGCGTCGAGCCGAGCGACCAGACGTCGTCCGCGAACGACGGCGTGGCGCCCTCCAGCATCTGCGGGGCGGCGTGCCGGTAGCTGACCATCTGCAGCGACGCGGAATGCCCCGCGTCGGCGCCGCGCGCGATGCCGAAATCGGCCAGCACGTATGAAGTCGGGAGCACCAGGACGTTCTGCGGCTTCACGTCCCGGTGCAGGATGCCCTGGCCGTGCGCGAACGCCAGCGCGTCCGCCACCGCGATACCCGCAGCGATGACGTCCGGCACGGGCAACGGGCCCATGGCGCGCAACCGGTCGTGCAGCGAACCGCGTTCGTAGAACTCCATGACGATGCACGGGCGTCCGTCCGGCAACGTCCCTGTGTCGAGCACCGTGACGATGTGCGGGTGCTGGCGGCCGAGTTCGACGGTGATCGCCAGCTCACGGCGGAAGCGCGCCACCGTCGCCGGGTCCGTCACCTGCAGCACCTTGACCGCGACGTCACGGCCCAGACCGTCCTGGCGGGCGCGGTAGATCGTGCCCTCGCCGCCCTGCGCGATCACGCGGAAGGCGCTGAAGCCGGGCAACACGATGCCGGGCGCCTGCGCGGCGCCCTGTGCCGGAGCCCAGGCCATCAGATCGTCTTCCACCGGCGGATCCTATCCCGGAGTGCTGTGGTCACCGCTGAACGTTCGGAAGGATCGGCCGGAAAGGTTCGGATCAGTCGGTGGCCACCTTCACCTGGAATCCCAGCGACTGCAGCATTCCGGTGAGCATCACGCGGGTGTTGTCCTCGGCCCGCTTGAGCAGCTCCGACTGCTTGGCCGCCTCCGCGAGCTTGGCCTCGGCGGCGACGTAGAACTTCTGCTGGTCGGGAGGTCCCGCCAGCGCCTGCAGATCGTTGATCAGGCCGCGTTCCTGGCTGAACACGTACGAACGGTCGTGGTGCAGGTTCGGCTTGTCCAGCTGCGCCTTCGGCACGCGCAGTTCGACGGTCTTGCCGTCCGCCGAGACGACCAGCCCGTCGTCCTTCAGCGTCCCCAGGTCCACGAACGCGTTGACCGACCCGGCCGCGACGAACAGCGTGCGGTCGCCCGCCAGCGCCGCGGGTACCCACTTCACGTCGTTCTCGATGTCCAGCACGACCTGGAACTCGCCCGCCGCGGCGTGGTACTGGCTCAGGTCCCGCACCGACTTGAGCATCGCGGGCTGACTGCGGTCGATGGATTCGTAACCGAAGGGCCTGAATTGGCCGAAGACGTACACCGCCGCGCCAAGGAGAATGACGACGGCCGCGACCAGAGTTCCACGCATCACCCAGCGCCTGTCCACCGCGTGGGAGTACCCGTGAGGTGATGCGCGCACACGGTCCGTATGGGCTAATCGACCCGTGCGGAATCAGTTCCGTGTCCACGTGGTTGGCTTTGGACGAGACGAGAGCGATTGATCAGGAGGCGTGCGGTGGACCCGGAGAACCTGTACGAGGTGGACTCGGAGGTGCCGGACCTGACGGGTGCGGTGCTGCTGCACCACTTCGAGGGCTTCATGGACGCCGGCGCCGCGGGACGCCTGCTCTCCGAACACCTGCTGGAGACGCTGGAGAGCCGGATCATCGCGCGCTTCGACGTCGACGGCCTGATCGACTACCGCTCGCGCCGCCCGCTGATGACCTACGCGACCGACCACTGGGAGGACTACGCCGCCCCCGCACTGGTCGTGCACCTGCTCTGGGACAGCGCGGGTCACCCGTTCCTGCTGCTCACCGGCCCTGAGCCGGACCGCCGCTGGGAGGCGTTCATCCAGGCCGTGCGCTCGCTGATCGATCGCTGGGGCGTGCGTCTGACCGTGGGCTTCCACGGCATCCCGATGGGCGTACCGCACACACGGCCGTTGAACGTCATCGGCCACGCCACGCGCCCTGAGCTCGTGAGCGAGTACCAGCCGTTCTTCAACCGCGTGCAGGTGCCGGGCAACGTGTCCGGGTTGCTGGAGTTCCGCCTCGGCCAGGCCGGCCACGACGCGATGGGCTTCGCCGCCCAGGTGCCGCACTACCTGGCGCAGTCGCAGTACCCGAACGCCGCCGTGACCCTGCTCGACGCCCTGGCCCGCGCCACCGGCCTCGCGCTGCCCATCGGCGGCCTGGTCGACGCCGCCCAGGCCGCGGACGCCGAGATCCACCGCCAGGTCGCGGAGTCGGAGGAGGTCTCGCAGGTGGTGGAAGCGCTCGAGCGGCAGTACGACGCGTTCATCCAGACTGTCGGCAACACCGACATCCCCAGCGCGGACGAACTGGGTGCCGAGTTCGAGAGGTTCCTGGCCGAGCAGCAGCGTCCGCCGGACCACCTGTAGGAGCAAGCCGATGGCCACCTGGGACGACGTGCACAGGATCGCCACCTCCATGCCCGACGTCACGGAGCGGGTGCGGGAGGGCGTCGTCGACTGGCGGGTCAAGGACAAGCTCTTCGTCTGGGAACGGCCGCTGCGCAAGAACGACCTCAGCGCGCTGGGAGCGGCGGCCCCGTCCGGGCCGATCCTGGCCGCGCGGGTGCCGGACCTGGGCGCCAAGGAGGCGTTGCTGGCCTCGGACCGCTCGGTCTACTTCACGACGCCGCACTTCCACGGGTATCCGGCGATCCTGGTGCGGCTGGAACACATCGAGGTGGGGGAGTTGGAAGAGTTGATCGTCGAGGCGTGGCACGCACGGGCGCGTCGCCGGTGACGGAGTTCTTCTGCTTCCACCGGGACAGGCCGGGCTCGATGCCGTTGCGGGAGAAGCTTCTCCACGAGCACTGGTCCTACATGGACGGCTTCGAGCTCATCGCTCGCGGCCCCACGTTCACGGACGGTGTGCTCACCGGCAGCGTGCACGTCGTCGAGGTGCCGGACGCGGCCGCGGCCCGTGCGTTCGCGTTCGAGGAACCCGTCTACCAGGCCGGTGGTTACCGCGACGTGCTGGTGCGCAGGTGGCGCAACGTGCTCGGGCGGACCATGTGGGACTTCCCCGGCGGTGGCGGCCATCTGGTGCTCGGGTTCGGCTCGGGTGAGCCCGCCGACCCCGCGCCGGCGCGAGCGGAGGGCCTGGTCGCGTACGGACCGTTGCTGTCCGACGACGGCGCGGCCTGGCTCGGGACGGCGGCGCTGGTCAGGTCGGCCGACCCCGCGGCGGTGCTGACCGCGGGCCGCTACGACGCGGTCGAGGTGCACGAGTGGGAGCCCGGCGGACGGCGTTAGTAGCGGACGAACCGGTAGTGCAGCCCGCTGCTCGACTCCAGCCACTCGCCGACGCTGACCGGCTCCCGGTCCACGGCGGGCGCGTAGGTGTCACCCTCGAACGACTCGCGGATCTCCGTCACCTCGACGCGGTCGGCGAACGGCAGCGCCGCCGCGTACACCGCCGACCCGCCCATCACCCACAGGTCACCGGTGACGTCCGCCAGCGCCTTCTCCAGCGAGGAGAACGTCTCCGCGCCCTCCTGGGCCGTGCGCGACAGCACCAGGTTGCGGCGGCCGGGCAACGGGCGGAAGCGCGGCGGCAGCGACTCCCAGGTGCGGCGGCCCATCAGGACGGCCGAGCCCGCGGTCAGCTCCCGGAAGTGCTTCATGTCCTCCGGGACGTGCCACGGGATGGCGTTGTCGCGGCCGATGACGCCGTTCGCGGCCTGCGCCCAGATCAGCCCGATCACACCGCCACCGGAGCCTTGATGCCGGGATGCGGGTCGTAACCCTCGATCGTGAAGTCCTCGTAGGCGTAGTCGAACAGGGACGCGGCGTCCGCCATCCTCAGCGCGGGGAACTCGCGCGCGTCGCGGCTGAGCTGCAGCTCGACCTGCTCGACGTGGTTGTCGTAGATGTGGCAGTCGCCGCCGGTCCAGATGAAGTCGCCGACGCCGAGGCCGGTCTGCGCGGCGATCATGTGCGTGAGCAGCGCGTAGGAGGCGATGTTGAACGGCACGCCGAGGAACAGGTCCGCGCTGCGCTGGTAGAGCTGGCAGGAGAGCTTGCCGTCCGCCACGTAGAACTGGAAGAACGCGTGGCACGGCGGGAGCGCCATGTTCGAGATCTCGCCGACGTTCCAGGCGGAGACGATGATCCGCCGCGAGTCCGGGTTCGTCTTCAGCGTCCTGAGCACCTCGGCGATCTGGTCGACGTGCCCGCCGTCCGGGGTGGGCCACGAACGCCACTGCACGCCGTAAACGGGGCCGAGCTCACCCTCGGGGGAGGCCCACTCGTCCCAGATGGACACACCGTGCTCCTGCAACCACTTCACGTTGCTCTCGCCGCGCAGGAACCACAGCAGCTCGTACGCGATCGACTTGAAGTGGACCTTCTTCGTCGTGATCAGCGGGAAGCCCGCGGCGAGCGGGTAGCGCAGCTGGTGGCCGAAGATCGACCGCGTGCCGGTGCCGGTGCGGTCCTCCTTGCGCACGCCCTCCTTCAGGACGTGGCGGAGCAGGTCTTCGTACTGCGTGTCGGGCATGCCCGCACCCTAACTCCAGCGGTTGAAACTGGTCACCTTCGACACGTCCCGCCGCTGGGCCACCGAGAACTTCTCCGCGGGGTGTCCCAACGGCACCATCGCGGCGATCTCCCACTTCTCCGGCACGCCGAGCAGCTCCAGCGCCTCGGCGTGGTGCACCCGGATCACCGTGGTCAGCGTGGTGCCGAGGCCCAGCGCCCGCGCCGCCAGGCAGAAGTTCTGCACGGCCGGGTAGACCGACGCGTGCACCGGGCCGATGTCGATGCCGTCCACCAGCGACGGCAGCCGAGGCATGAGGAAGAACACGATCACCGGCACGGACGCCAGGGTGTCCGCGAGGTGGTTCGCCGAGCGGCCGATGCGCAGACCGACGGCGTCCGTGCGTTCCGGCGCCATCTCGGAGTACCTGGTGAACGCGCTGCGGTAGAGCTTGCCCACCTCCGTGCGCGTCTCGGCATCCGTGACGACCAGGTACCGGGTGGGCTGGACGTTGCCGCCGGACGGCGCCTGCTGGGCCGCGCGCAGGCACGTCCAGACGTCGTCCTCGGAGACGGGTTCGTCGGTGAACCGGCGGATCGCCCGCGTGGTCATGATCGCTTCGAGGGCGTCCATCAGAACCTCGTCATGTCCGGGGCGAGGCCCAGCCGCAGCATCGAGTAGGTCTCCAGCATCCGCCGCGACACCACCGTGTGCTGGGCGGCCACGTGCACGTCGCGCAGGCAGCGTTGCAGCGCGGACGACTCGAAGACCGAGCTGCCGCCACCCGCCGCGAACGCCTTCTGCGCCACGTCCGCCGCCTCACCGGTGGCGAACGAGCAGGCCAGCCGCAGCCGTGCCTTCACCGCGTCCGGAGCCTGTTCCGCGTTCAGCGCGTGCGCCCAGGCGGTGCTCAGCGTCTCGTGCAGGAACGCGGTCGCGGACGACAGCCGCGCCTCCATCAGTGCGAGCTCGATCTGCAGGCCGGTCTGCTCGGCGAGCCGGGTCGACGCGTACTGCGGCGTTTTGCCGACGGCCAGCGCCTCGATCTCGTCGATCGCGCGGCGGGCCACGCCCAGGCACACGGACGCGACGCCCACGGCAAGAAAGCTGAAGTACGGGAAGACCGTGATCGGACCCTCGATGCCGGGCGTGATGCCGATCGGCCACACCGCGCGCCTCGACGGCAGGTAGGCGTCCTCGACGGAGAACTCATGTGAGCTGGTGGCGCGCAGGCCGGCGGCGTGCCAGGTGTCGTGGATCGTCACGTCCGCACGCGGGTACACGGCCAGACGCGGGCCCACGGGCGTGAAGGTGCCACCGATGACCCATGAGGAGTACGCGACCGCGCTGCCCCAGCCCCAACGGCCGGTCACGCGATAACCGCCGTCAGCCTCCACGGCCTTGCCCAGCGGTGCGGCGGTGCCCGCGATCAACGCGCGGGGGTCGCCGAAGATCTCGTCCGCGGCGTCCGTCGGCAGGTACCAGGCCAGCGACGACGAGGTCGTGGTCGTCATCGCGGTCCAGCCGGTCGAGGCGTCGGCCCGCGAGAGCTCCTGGACCTCCCGGCTCCACTCGGGCAGCCCCAGCTCGGCGCCGCCGTAGCGCTTCGGGGCGATCAGGCGGTGCACACCGTGGTCGACGAGCGCGGTCAGCACCGGTTCGGTCAGGGCGCGCTGCTGTTCGGCGGCCGGAGCCTCGGCGCGGATCAGGGCGTGGAGATCCATGCGGGCGATCTTGCTCGAACAGCTACAGCTTGGCGAGCGCCTCAACGAGTGGCTTGAGCTCCGGGGCGTCGGACGCTTCCTCGAGTGACTCGGACAGCACCTCGTCGTGCGTGGGGCGGGCGAGCGCGAGCAGCTCGTGGCCCTTCTCGGTGACCTCGGTGTAGATGCCGCGCCGGTCGGTGGGGCAGAGGTAACGCGCGAGCAGCCCGCGGTCCTCGAGGCGCGTGACCAGGCGCGTCGTGGCCGACTGGCTGAGCACCACGGCGTTGGAGAGCTGGTTCATCCGAAGGTGGAAGCCGTCCTGGCGGTTGAGGACGTCCAGAACGGTGTACTCGCTGACGGAGAGGGCGTGCGCCTTTTGCAGTGCTCTCTCGAGGCGGTCCTCGATGCGCGCGTGCAACGCCGCGAGCGTGCGCCAGCCCTGTGCGCGCGCCTGGACGGCGTCGTCGTCCAGTGACATAGGTCAACCCTTCTCGAATAGACAGCGTCTGCAACTATTGCGTACGCTTGTAATCGTCTTCAACAAGTCTACCGGGGAGAGACATGGATCTGTCGGGACGCACGGCACTTGTGACGGGCTCCACCGCCGGCATCGGGTACGCCGTGGCGGAGGGCCTGCTCAAGGCCGGTGCCGCGGTCGTCGTCACGGGCCGCAGCGAGGAGCGCGTGGCCGAGGCGGTCGGCAAGCTCAGCGCCCACGGTGACGTGCGCGGCGTCGCGACGGACCTCGCGACCGCCGAGGGCGCGGCCGACCTGGTCGGCCAGGTGCCGGACGTGGACGTGCTGGTCAACAACCTGGGCATCTACGGTGCCAAGCCGGTCTTCGAGATCGACGACGACGAGTGGCAGCGGTACTTCGACACCAACGTCATGTCCGGCGTCCGGCTCGCCCGCCACTACACGCCCCGCATGGTCGAGCGCGGCTGGGGCCGGGTGATCTTCGTGAGCAGCGAGTCGTCCGTCTTCACCCCGACCGAGATGGTCCATTACGGCATGACCAAGACCGCGCAGCTCGCCATCGCACGCGGCATGGCCCAGTCCGTGAAGGGCACCGGCGTCACCGTGAACTCGGTGCTGCCCGGCCCGACGCTCACGCCCGGCGTCGAGGAGTTCATCCGCGACCGCGTCGGCGAGGGCGGCGAGGCCGAGTTCGTCCGCACCGAACGCCCCACGTTGCTGCTGGGCCGCCTGATCCGCCCGCACGAGGTCGCGAACCTCATCACCTACGTCGCGTCGGACCTGTCGTCCGCGACGACCGGAGCCGCGTTGCGCGTCGACGGCGGCACCGCACCGACGCTCATCCCGTAAGCACAGTAAGGATTTCTCTTGAACACCGTGAAGCTCAACAACGGCGTTGTCATGCCCCAGCTCGGTTTCGGCGTCTGGCAGGTGCCGGACGCGGAGGCCACCCCCGCCGTCGCGGAGGCGCTGAAGGCGGGTTACCGCAGCATCGACACCGCCGCCGCCTACGGCAACGAGGCCGGCACCGGCGCGGCCATCACCCAGTCCGGTGTGGACCGTGACGACGTCTTCGTCACCACGAAGCTGTGGAACGACGACCACGGCTACGACGCGACGAAGCGCGCGTTCGACGCGTCGATGGGCAAACTCGGCCTCGACGTGCTCGACCTCTACCTGATCCACTGGCCGACCCCGGCCCGCGACAACTACGTCGACACCTGGAAGGCGTTCGTCGAGCTGCAGAAGGAGGGCCGCGTCCGCGCGATCGGCGTCTCCAACTTCCAGCCCGCGCACCTGCGGCGGCTGATCGACGAGACCGGTGTCGTGCCGGCCGTCAACCAGATCGAGCTGCACCCGTACTTCCAGCAGGCCGACGTGCGCGCGTTCAACACCGAGCACGGCATCGTGACCGAGGCCTGGTCGCCGCTCGGCCAGGGCGGCGAGCTGCTCACCGACCCGGTCGTGCAGAAGATCGCGCTGGCGCACGGCAAGTCCGCGGCGCAGGTCGTGCTGCGCTGGCACCTGCAGCTCGGCAACGTCGTGATCCCGAAGTCCGTGACGCCGTCGCGGATCCAGGAGAACATCGACGTGTTCGACTTCGAGCTGCCGGACGCCGAGGTCGAGGCGCTGTCGGAGCTGGACCGCGGCGGCCGCATCGGGCCGAACCCGGACGAGCTGAACTAGTTCCTGTGTCGCGGAAACACGAAGCCCCGGCCCGCTTGATCGCGGTCCGGGGCTTCGCCGGCGACGAGCCGGACAGCGCTGTGGCCGCCGAACACCGGAGCGGGGTTCGGCGGCCACAGCACTCAGGCTCGCATGACTGTGGCGATGGGAATCTGTGCCGCGCGGATGGCCGGGATGAGCCCGCCGAGCACACCGGCGATGAGGCCCGCGATCACGCCGGCCACGCCTGCCTCCCAGGGGAACGTCGTGCCCGCCAGCGACGGGAACCTGCTGCCGAACATCATCAGCGCCACCTGCAACCCGGCCGCGCCCGCGCCGATCGCCAGCGCGGCGGTCAGCAGGCCGGTCAGCAGCGTCTCGGCGAGCACGATGCCCGCGAGCAGCAGTCGTGACATGCCCACGGCGCGGCGCAGGGCGAACTCCTCGACGCGTTCGCCGACCGTGGCGAGGCCGACGTTCAGGATGCCCGCGACACCGATCAGCAGCACCAGGAACGCCATGCCGAGGAAGATCAGCCGCATGATCCGGAGCTCGGACTCCATGCGCTCCTTGGACTTCACCGTCTGGAACTGCATCTGGTCCTGAGGGATCCCGGCGCCGACGAGCTTCGCCTTGATCAGCTGCTGCAGGTCGTCCGTGCCGGGCTGCATGAACAGGTCCAGGCTCGTGCCGCCACCCCGGAACTGGTTGGGGTTGGTGGTCTCCGTGGCCGACGGCATCCACGTGCGCAGCTCGTCGAGCCGCATGTAGACGCGCGGCTGCATGTCGCCGTCCTGCACCACGCCGATGATCTGCGGCGTCACGTGGTGGGTGGCGCCCTCGATCGTCATCTCGCCCGGCACGCGGTACTGCCGCAGCCCCTTGGCTGCCTCCTCGTTCAGCACGATCCGGGGGGCGAGCGACGGCGCGGAGGCGAACTCCAGCCAGCTGCCGGAGACCGGGCGGAACGGCTTGAACGGGCGGATGTCGCCGGTCAGCGCGACCATGTTGACCTCGATGGCCTGGCCGTCCGGCTTCTTCTCCGGCTGCTTCTGCTCCTGGCACGTGCCGTTGGAGTCGCAGATCATCATCGGGCCGGAGTAACTGCGGCCCTGGCCCGCGTACTCGAACGGCATGCCGCCCTCGTTGATCGGCCGCACGCCCGGCTCGCCGATGATCGCGTTCGAGCTGATCATCGCGACGGCGTCGGTGCGGCCCTTCAGCGTGGACTCGACGATGGCCGGCGCGCCCTTCTCACCGGGGACGTACCCCCGGACCGTGCCGTCCTTGCCGGACTGCAGTTCGACGTCGGTGAGCATCGCGCGTTCGGCGATCTCGGACCCCGCCTGCACGGCCACGACGGCGAGGACGCCGAGGAACAGCGAGACCATCGAGAGGAACGTGCGCAGTTTTCGGGCGCGGATGCCCTGTCCGCCGATGACCAGGGCGGACCGGAACTTGCCGGAAAGCATCAGTTGAACCGCCCGTCGCGCAATTCCATCACGCGGCCCATCTTGCGTGCGTGGTCGTGGTCGTGGGTGACCAGCACGAGGCCGCAGCCCTGCCTGGTCGTGTTGAGCAGCACCTCGACGACGAGGTTGCCGGTCTCGGTGTCGAGCGCGCCCGTGGGCTCGTCGGCGAGGATGATGCGCGGCTTGCGCACGAGAGCGCGGGCGATCGCGACGCGCTGCTGCTCACCGCCGGAAAGCCTGGTGGGCTTGGACTTCGACAGGTGCGCGATGCCGACCTGCTCCAGCGCCTCCATCACCTGCTGCTTGCGCTTGCGCGGCGACGACCAGCCCTGGCCGTTCACCAGCGCCATGGCCACGTTCTGCGCCGCGGTGAGGTGCTTGAGCAGGAAGAAGCGCTGGAACACGAACCCGAACTCCGCGCTGCGCAACGCCGCGGCCCTGCGCTCGGGAAGCTTCGTGATGTCGTTGCCGTGCAGGAAGTACTGGCCCTCGTCGGCGCGGTCGAAGAGACCGATCAGCGACAGCAGCGTCGACTTGCCCGAGCCGGACCTGCCGAGGATCGCCACGCTCTGTCCTGGGTGGACGGTGAAGTCCACGCCGGAGAGGATGGTGCGCGGTTCCCCTTGGCCCTTCAGGACCTTCGTGATGCCGTTGAGCTGCAGCAGCGGTGCCTGCACCTGAACCGTGGGTTGTTCGAAGGTCTGCGTCATCACGGACCCGTCGGCTTGCTCTGGTCGCCGCCCTGCTGCTGCTGGCCCTCGGGCACGTTCGGGCCCGGCACGGCGAGCTCCTCGTCACCGGTGAGACCGGACTTGACCTCGATGACCTTGCCGTCGGTCAGGCCCAGCACCACGTCGGTGGTGCGGCGCGAGCCGTCCGGCGAGATGACGTCGACCTTGCCCTTGCCCTGCTGGCCCGCCACGGCCTCGACCGGCACGACCAGCGCCTGCGCCGACTTGCCCGTCGTGACCTCGATCGACGCGGTGGCGCCGTTGATCATCTGGACGTCCGCGGGCGCGGTGCACACGATGCGCAGGCCCGTCGACGCGCTCGGCTGCTGCTGGGGCTGTTGCGGCTGCTGGGGTTGCTGCGGCTGGTCCTTCTTCTCGTCCTTGGTGTCCGGCGTGACCGGCGGCTTCTCCGGGACGGTGCCCTGCGGCAGCGCGGCGATCGTGCCGAGCACGGTGCACGGGAACGGGCCGGGCCCGTTCTTGATCTGCACCACGACGTCGGTGAGCGCACCGCTGATCTTGTACGCCTGCTGGCCGTCGATGTCGCCGACGATCGCGTACCCGGCGTGCTTGGCCGACGCGATCGGCATGCCCGCCTTCACGGTCGCCTTGTCGTCGACGAGCCGGCCGCTGAACGTGGACCCCGCCGGGGCCTCGACGTAGTTCGGCGTCTGGTTCTTC
This sequence comes from Streptomyces sp. ID05-26A, assembly GCF_033794685.1. Classification (NCBI taxonomy): domain Bacteria; kingdom Bacillati; phylum Actinomycetota; class Actinomycetes; order Kitasatosporales; family Streptomycetaceae; genus Streptomyces; species Streptomyces sp. ID05-26A. The sequence continues at coordinate 289,606 of NZ_JARAYZ010000004.1, read as the reverse complement.
CACACCGTGGCGACCCGGATGGGCTTCGTCGGCGTGCCGTTCGGCGTCGGGACGTCGAAGTACCGCACCTCGCCGTCGACCGGCGCGACGAGCCCGAACGTGGGGTTCAGGTCGACCTTGCCCGCGATGCTGATCTTGGTGGTCAGGTCCTGCCTGGTGGGCTTGACCTTGGTCATCGGCGTGCCGCGCGGCGCCAGCTCCGGATTGGTCTGGTCCGGACCTGACGGACTGCACGCCGCCACGGTCACCGTGACCAGCGCGCACAGCGGCGCGAGAACGATTTTGCGCACGAATGTCCCCCATGTCGTTTCGACCAACCTACCGATAAGGACACCCGATGGGCCGTGGAGGTTGCATCAGTCTTTCGGCCGATGTGGCATCGACCTGGTGGTCATGGGTATCCGGGCGTTGACCCGGAAGGAGATGGCCTGTGAATGCTTGCCGTGGTGACCGGTGCGTCCAGTGGAACAGGGTACGAACTCGCGAAAGTCCTCGCGGACAACGCCTTCGACCTCGTTGTTGTGGCTGAGGACGAAAGGATTGACGACGCGGCCGCGCTACTGAGGCTGCGCAGCGGTGGTGTGCGCGTCGAACCGGTGCGCGCCGACCTGCGCGGGTACGACGGCGTGGAATCCCTCGTCTCGCGCGTCCGCGCCCTCGGGCGCCCGGTCGACGTGCTCGCGGTGAAGGCGCGAACGATGCAGACGATGACCGAGCCCGGATCTGCGGCCGAGTGAGCGGCGGTGCAACGAGGCAGAAGGGTTTTCGAAGCGTGAAGCGGATCTGGCAGGCCTACGGCGAGGACAGGCCGCTCCCCGGCTACCTGCTCGCCATCGGCAGTTACGTGGTTCTCGCCGGAGCGGTCTCGGTCGCGGGACGCCTCACCGGCGTCCGGCTGCCCGAGCGGTTCTCGTTCGGTGACACCGCGCTCGTGGCCGTGGCGACGCACAAGGCGAGCCGGTTGCTCACCAAGGAGGCGGTGACGAGCCCGATCCGGGCCCCGTTCACCCGCTACGAGGAACCGGCGGGGCACGCGGAGCTCAAGGAGACCGTGCGCTCGGACAACCCTGCGCGGCACGCGATCGGTGAGCTGCTGACGTGCCCGTTCTGCGCGGGCGTGTGGATCGCGAGCGGGCTCACCGCCGGGCTGGTGTTCGCGCCGAGGCTGACCAGGCTGGTGTCGACCGCGCTCACGGCCGTGGCCGCGTCCGACGCGCTGAACATCGGCTACGACAAGCTGAAGTCGTGAACCCGGGGCATCACGCCTGAGCCGGCGGTGCGCAGCACATCCTCGTGTACCCGTGAAAAACCTCGAAAAACACGGTGTTTCAAGCTCTTCCGGCGGGGGAGCCCACGAAGGTGAGGCGCGAGAGAACTGGTGGTGATCCGAGGTGACCGGCCAGAACGTCCGCAAGGTGACGATGGTGCCCAACGGGCCGATGCTCGTCGAAGGGCCGGTCGAGCTGGTCACCGAGGACGGGGTGACGCACACGAGCGACCGGTTCGTGGTCGCCGTGTGCGCGTGCCGCCGCAGCAAACGCTTTCCCTTCTGCGACACCAGTCACCGCAAGCGCGTCCGCACCGACAGGACGCCGGAGTGACAGCGAGCGTCAGCGCCCCATCGCGGCCGCGTAGGTGGACAGCGCCTCACGGTCCGGCTGGCCGGTCTTGGCGATCAGCGACGCGACGTGCTTCTCCACCGTGCGCGGGGAGATGTGCAGCCGCGTGCCGATCGCCTTGTTGCCCATTCGATCAGCCAGCAGCACGAACACCTCGAACTCGCGCACCGTCACACCGTGCCCGCGCAGCTGCCGCGGCACCTGGTCGGTGCCGCTGCGCCGTTGCTGCACCGGCGCTCCCGCCTGCCGCAGCAGGCCCCGGCACGCCGACGCCACCGCCGGGATCGTGGCCTGGTGGAAGTACTCCTCGGCCGACCGCAGCCAGGACACCGGATCGCCCCACTCCGCCGCCTCCGCGGCGATGAGCCGCCGGCCCAGGTGCCGGGCCAGCGGATACAGTTCCGCGGCCTCCTGGGCGCGCTGGAACGCCTGCCGGGCCTCTTCCCAGAGCCCGTCACGCCCGAGCAGCACCGCGTGCGCCAGTTCGGTGAACTGCCGGTTCCACCGCATCCCGCAGGCCGAGGCCGCGGTGAGCGAGCGGTAGTCGGTCCAGCCGAACCGGCCGTCGAGCACGCCGAGCAGCACCCGCATGCCGTGCGTGCCGGACAGGTGGAACGTCGTGGGGTTCTGCGACTCCAGCGCGAGCGCGCGGTCGAGCTCCGTCATCGCCAGCGCGTGGTTCTCCTCCAGCAACGCGCAGAACGCGCGCGCCAGACCGAAGCACAGCGGGTACTCCTGCGCCCCGCTCTTCGCGACCGCCTCGAACTGGCCGACGGCGTGCTCGGTCTCGGCGCGGTTGCCCCGGTGCCCGGCCAGCACGGCCTTGGTCATCAGCAGGTAGCGCGTCAGGGCGTGGAACCGCAGGCGCGTCGTCGTGCGCAGGCACCGCTCGACCTCCTCGGCCGCCCCGGCGTAGTCGCCGGTCAGCACCGACTGCAGCGCCAGGATCGCGTCCACGTTGTGCGCCACCGTGATCGCGCCCGTCCGCCACGCCTCGGCGTGCGTGCGGCCGAGGGACGCGGTGCTGCCGGTCTCCAGCCAGTCGTTGCCCGCCAGCCGGACCAGCGCGTAGACGTGCTGGATCGGCAGCTGGTGCTCGTCCGCGAGTGCGAGAGCCTTGCTGAAGCAGGCGTTCGCCTCGTTGATGTCGTGCTCGCGGGCGATGATCCCGAGCAGCTGCCACGCCTCGCACGCCACCATCGGCAGCTGGGCCCGGTCCGCCGCCAGCGCCGCCTGCCGCGCGAGGCCCGCGGCGGACGAGATCCGGTCGGTGCTCGGGATGTTCAGCGTGAGGTAGGCGGAGTTGACGTCGAGCTGCGCGGCCAGGTCGTCCGGCGCGTCCTGGCCGAGCAACGTCCGCGCGATGCGCACCTGTTCCACGCCTTCGGTGAACCAGCCCGCGAGGTAGGCGACGCGGGACAGTCGCGTGTGGAGCTTCGCGCGCAGCGGGCCGTCCAGGCCGTGGAGGTCGTTCACCTCCAGGGCGAAAGCCCGTTCGAAGTCACCGGTCTCGGCCAGCGCGGGCAGCAACGTGTCGAGCACCTCGGCCCGGACCTCGGCCTCGTCGGTGAGCAGGCCCTGCGCGCGGTCGAGCAACGAGACGGCCGACTCCGCCGCGCCACCCGACAACGCCCGCTTGCCCGCCTCGGCGAACAGGAGTCCCGCCTGCGTCGGGGATCCCGCGTCGAACCGCAGCTTCGCGACGAGCGGGCACCAGTCGCCGGGCAGGCCGGGGTGCAGGTCCTCGACCGCGTCGGCCGTGCGCGACGACAGGTCCGCGCGTTCGGCCGGGGTCAGCTGGGCCAGCAGCGCGTCCGCGGTGAGCGGGTGCCGGAACGCGTACCAGTCGGGCGCGGGCTCGTCCGGCGTCACGAGCTGCGCGGCCACCCCGGCGTGCAGGTGGCTCAGCAGCCGGCGGTCGTCGATCTCGGTCACCTTCTGCACCACGGAGAGCGGGAACCGGTGGCCGAGCACCGCCGCGATGGACAGCACCTCACGCCCCTGCGGCCCCAGCCGGTCCGTGCGGTGCGCGACGCTGCGCACGAACGCCGCCGGCACGGGCAGCTTGAGCTCGCCCAGCACCTGCCAGCCGTGCGCCCCGGCGACGAGCAGGCCGCTGCTCACCATGCCGTGCAACAGTTCCTCGATGACGAACGGGTTCCCGGCGCTGTCCGTCCACAAGCGATCGACGAGCTCGGCCGGGACGAGCGTGCTCTCCAGGCAGGCGCTCGTCATCTGGCCGACCTCGTCCTGCGACAACCGGTGCAGCTCCACCAGCGCGCCGGAACCTCGTTGCACCATCCTGTGCACCAGCTCCAGCGCGTGGCCGGGTTCGGTGCGGATCGTGGCCAGCAGCAGGACGGGCTGGTCCTCCAGGTTGTCCGCCAGGTACTCCACGACCGCGAGCGTCTCCGCGTCCGCCTCGTGCAGGTCCTCGAGCACGAGCAGGCACGGCGTCTTGCGCGCGACGGACGCGAGCAGCCTGAGCACCGCCTCGGCCAGCACGACGACCGACTCCTTCGTGGACCTGTGGTCGTGCCACTCCGGGATCAGCGTGCCCAGCACCGGTTTGTACGGCCCGAGCGCGGAGTCGTCCGGCGGTTCGCCGCGGAACAACCCCAGCAGGGCCTCCGCGATCGGACGGAACGGCACCATCGGGCCGATGGTCGTGCCGCGTCCTTTGAGCACCCGCATGCCCTCGTCGTACGCCTGGCCCGCCGCGTACCGGGCGAGCCTCGACTTGCCGATCCCCGCCTCGCCGGTGAGGAAGACGGCGCCGCCACGGGACTCCCGCGTGTGTGCGAGGGCCCCCGTGATGGCCGTGACCTCACGATCACGGCCGACCACGTGGGGCGCTCGGGTCTGCATGTCTGGACCCTAACGGTCCCGATGGGGTCTCCGTATCGACCGCCCAGACGTATTCGGGGTGAAAGTTTCTTACTTGTCGCTCACCGTGGTGTCCGAGATGGCGGGTGTGATCGCCACGAACGCGCTCATCGCCATCGTCAGCCCCATCAGCGCACGGGCCCGTGCGCCCGCGAAGGTCTTCGGCGCGAGTTCCATCTCCCCGATCGCGTGCTCGGCCGGTTCGGGCTGGTCGGCCGTGCGGTGCAGGGACTCGTTCATCGGGTGGACTCCTCTGTGTCGGGTGACGCTTGCAGTAGCAGGACTGACGGGATGCCGAACCCCTGTCTCAACAGGCCGTGGCCGATGCCGGCCAGGCCCGTGAGCAGGCCGGGAGAAGGAACACCGCCCGGGGTGGCGCACCGGGCGCCGTGTTCCTCCAGTGCTCCCAGCAACAGCGCCGTGCGGCGGGTCGCGGCGCTGGGGTGGTGGGCGGCCAGTGCTTCGACGACACCCAGTTCACCGTGGCAGAGACTCATGTCCCGCAACGGTTCCCTGGACGCCAGCAGGCCGGCCAGCCGCTCGTCGTCACGGGCGAGCGCGACACCGGCCAGACCGGTGCACCAGCCGGTGTCGGTCGGGTCGATGGCGTCGCTCTCCAGGAACGTTCGCGCGGCCACGTCAGATAACTCGTCACGAACCGTTGCCGCGTAACGCTTCAGCGCCCATCCGATTCCGGCATGGCCGCGGGCGAACCCATTCGCCGGGCAAATGACGCCCCGCAGAGCAGCGGCGTAGTGGTCGGCCAGCGCGAGTGCCTCGGGCGTGCCCACGGCGAGCATCGCCGCCAGCGAGCCCGCGACACCGTCCGCGACGGTGAACGACGAATCTTCTTTCGGCATCAGCTGTACGGCCTGTGCCAGCAGCGCGCGGTCGAGGCCGAGCAACGGGGTGAGGCGCGCGAGGCCGTGGCAAATGCCGCCCAGGCCGTGGATTCCGCCGCCGGCGGCCGTGACCAGCTCGGGCTCGTGGGCGAACATCTCCAGCAGTGAGGGCAGCGGTCTGAGCGCGTCGCGGGCGAAGTCGACGTACCGCGCGGCGCCGGTGAGCTCACCCAGTTCGGCGAGGAACAGCGCGACACCCGTGTAGCCGTTGGACAGACCGGCCCCGAGCGGCTGCACCGTCCAGTGCCGGTCGTCGATCAGTTCGAGCCCGAGCCAGTTGACCCGGTTCTCGCCCGTGACGGCGTGCGCGAGGATCTGGTCCGCGATCCCGCACGCGGCGACCAGCAGCCGGGCCGGGTCCGGGTCGACCGGCGCGACGTGACCCGAGACCGGGACACCGCTGTGGTGCGACACCGGCCGCGGCCGCGACGCCAGCAGGGCCGTGATCATCCACTGCTGGTCGTGCCGGTCGACCTCGCTCATCGCCAGGACCTTGCGCGTCACGGCGTGCAGTCCGGGCTCCGGCAGCATCCCCGGCAGCCGGAGCCCGGACGCGGTCCACAGGTCGGTCGACCCGGGCCGGCACGTGAACAGCGGCACGTCCCCGCGCCACAGGTCGGACACCTCGAACGGCACCAGCCGGTCGAGCAGCGGATCGTCCACGACGAGCACGCCGAACGCCAGGTCGCGGTCCAGTGCGTCGGCCAGCACGGAGGGGTGCGTCGACTCGTCCAGCAACCGCGCGTACTGCCGCGTCGCGCGTGCCACGAACCGCACTTCCTCGTTGACGCACTGGCGCACGAGCTGCAGCAGCTCGTCCCTGTGCGCCACTATCGCGTCGTAGCCCGCGCGGAACCCGGCGAGCAGCGAGTCCTGGTAGTCCGCGGGTTCGGCGGGGGTGTCCCCGAGCAACGGGCGGTTGAGCGCTCCCGACGACGTCTTGGGACGCCGGACCAGCCGCATCCGGTCGGTGCCCGCGTCGGCCCAGTCGACGGCGTTCAACGGCGACAGCACGCCGTGGTCACCGCCGACCCCGGACACGTCCGCGACCCCGTTGTCGCCGAGCAGCACGTGGGGGAGCAGGGCCGTGCGGTGCACCGACCGCACCAGCGCCAGCACCGCGGGGTCGGTGTCCGGCGTGAGCGTGGGGTGGAACAACGTCTCCACGTCCACGAGCACCGGCTGGTCGCCGCACGCGATCAGGTTCTCGTAATGCATGTCCGTGCCGTCGACCGCGTAGAGCAACGCGAGCAGCGCGCCGAGCCGCCGGTAGAACTCGGCGACCCCGGCCACGTCCGTGCACGGCTCGTGGCTGATGTGCTCGATCCACCCGTACCCGTCACGGGGGAGGAGCCGCGGCGCCCGGAACGTGAGCCCGGTGCGTCCGGCCAGCCACTCGAGCTGCTCGGTGAACCGCACGTGCAACCCGACCGGACGGGGCCGGTAGACCAGGCGCGCGCCGGACTCGAACGTCAGGATCGCGACGGTCCGGCCCTGCTGGTGCGCGTCCCCCTGGCCCATCTCGATCGAGATCAACGCACCGGGGTCGACGCCGTCGAAGATCGTGCCGACGATCTGCGCCCGGTCCCGCGTGAACCGCGACGACAACTCGTGGTGGGTGGAAACCGCCTGTTCACAGGCCTGCGCGAGCAACCGCGCGAGCACCGGGTAGCGGTTGAAGATGGACGACAGGTTCAACGTCCGCGTGAACTCGGTGAACCGCTCGGTGCTCGTCGGGCCGGTCAGCGAGTCCCGCGCGTTGTGCAGCTCCAGCACGAGGGTGCGCGCGGCGATCGCCACGAGTCTGCGTCCCAGTTGCTCGGCGAACGCGGCGTCGAACGGCGGCGCGACCTCCGTGCGGGACGCGTCGATCAGCGGGCGCAGCGCGTGGGCGAAAGCCGCTGTCCAGCTCTCGCCGGTGCTGGTCTCGGCGGCTGAGGTCACCGGGCCAACCTCGCACGCGCGGGCGGGCGGCACATGGGGACCAACCCCCCAGATTTGCGCGTGGAGGTGAATATGGGGGTCCGCCACCCATGTTTCGCCGCCCGATCGCCCCGAGACTCGGAGTCCGAGGAGGGGAACGGGCATGAGGGAGTTCGGAGAACTGCTGCGCACGCACCGCATCGGCGCGGGCCTCACCCAGCAACAGCTGGCTGACTTCGCGATGGTGAGCGTGCGGGCCATCCGCGACCTGGAGTGCGGCCGCACCCGGTCGCCGCGGGCGGAGACGGTGCGCCTGCTCGCGGACGGGCTGCGGCTCGACGAGGGGAGCCGCGCGGACCTGCAGCAGGCCGGGGGTCGCTCCGCCGGGCGTGCCGCGGTGGCACCACCCGCGCCGGCCGGGCCCGCCGGGGTGATCGTGGGGCGGGAGGCGGAGGCGGCGGCGCTGACGGCGTTGCTGACGGAGGGGTGGCCGCACGCCGGGTACCCGGTGGAGGCCGGCGGCGTGGAGTTCGGCGCACCCGCCGACGGACGCGCGTCAGCCGGCCGACGGCTCGTCACCGTCACCGGCGTGAGCGGGGTGGGCAAGACCCGCCTCGTCCTGGAGGTCGCCGGCGAGCTCCACTTCCGGCACGGCTGGTCGGTCCTGTGGCACCCGTCCCAGACGACCCCGGCCGTCGACGACGAGCAGGACACCGTCCTCGTCACCGACCACCGCCCCGATCCGCGCCTGCTGGAGGCGCACCCCCGGCTGCGGATCGTCGTCACCGCGCTGGCCCCGACCGGCCTGCCCGGCGAGCACGTGTTCCCGCTCGGCGCGCTGGGCGACGACGCCGCGGTGCGCCTGCTGCTCACGCACGTGCACCGGGTGCGGCCCGCGTTCAGGCCGGAGCCGGCGAACCGGGCCGCGCTCATGGGCCTCGTCCACGAACTGGACGGGCTGCCGTCGGCACTGGAGTTCGCCGCCGGGTGGTTCATGGTCTACTCGCCGCAGCACCTGCTCGAACGGCTGCGGTCCAACCCGCTCGACCCGACGTCGGCCCACCTGCGCGACTCGCTGCGCCGCTCGCTGTCCACTGTGGACGACGAGGAGCGCGGGCTGCTGGTGCGGATGGCCGAGGGAGAAGACCCCGGGCACAGCCGGCAGGTCAGGGAACTGTGCGTGCGCGGGCTCGTTCGTCGCGCCGGACCCCGATACGAGGTGCTGAACCTCGTGCGCGCGGCGGTGCTGGAACCGGTGTCAGGGCCACACCTCGCCGGAGGAGTGGCCCTGACCTGGCCCGTCTAGAACGCTGCGGTCAAGCACGCGAGGCGGTCACCGGCCGTGCCCGCCTTGCCGTGCTCGGTGCTGGTGTGCGTGGCGTGCACGACGATCGAGTTCGCCTCGCCCTTGCGGAACTCCCACTTCACCGTCGCCCTGCCCACACCGGCCCCCTGGGCGTCGGTGGTGAAGTCGAGCCAGATCTCGTTCTGCGCGTTGGCGAACGCCGGGTCGACGCTGGGCGTGAACGGGTCCGCCTTGTCCTGGTAGTGCGGGCCGGAGTCGGCCGGCTTGGCGCCGCAGGGCTTGGTGTGCACGTGCGAGCCGTACTTCGTGTCCGGCAGCAGGCCGGACACCTTCAGCTCCACCGTGGTATGTCCACTCTCGACGGACGAGGTCGTCGAGAGCTTGGCGCCCAACGGGATCCGCGCGGTGTCGTAGGTGATGCCCTTCGGCTGGTCTCCGGACGCCGCGGGTGCGGCCACGTCCGTCTCCGCCACCGGCTTCACCTCGGGAGTCGCGGGCGTGCCGGAGCAGGCGGTCAGGCCGATGAGCAGTACGGCACCCGCGAGGGTCGCCACAGTCGTGCGCATGTTTCTCCTTGAGTCAGCTGCCTCCCAGGTTCCCACCCCCGCCGCGTCCACTATCGGGTGACTGGTTCAGGTCGATCGAGACGAGGTCCGCGAACGCCTGCCGGTAGGCCGCGCACAGGTGATAGCTGCCGTGGGTCTCCACTTTGTCCGGTGTGCCCTCGTCGGCACGGCGGTCGAGCGGGTTGGACCCCCAGCCGTGCACCGGGAAACCGAGGTAGTCGGTGCGGCGCCACAGGTTGATCCAGTTGGGGCCCAGCAACACCGACAGCCCGCGGTCCGGCGCAACCCCACTCGCCCGCACCCACGGGTCGCACGAGAACAACGCACCCGCGCGCACCGGAGGTGTTCCCAGCACGACGGGTCCCAGCAGTTCGGGGAAGATCCGCCCGAAGTAGGGCCGCAGCTGCACGCCGTACGTCAGCAGCTGGACGCGGCCCAGGTACCCGGCGGGCAACGCGTACAACGCCGCCACGGCCAGCACGGCGCCCAAACTGTGCGCCGACAGCACCACGCGGCGATCCGGCGACTCGTCCAGGAACTCGCGCGCACGATCGGCGATCTCCGGCACCGCCCGCTCGGCATAACACGGCGGCGCGAACGGGTGGGCGGTGCGCGGCAGGAAGCACATCAGGTCCCACACCAGCCCGAGCGGCCGCCGGTTGGTCAGCATCCCCGCCCCGACGAACGACCCGACCACCGCGACCCCGGCGAGCCCGGTCACCCAGTCGCCCTTGCCCAGCACCCACTGCACGCCGGACCACTGCGCCCAAGACGGCGCCGCGAACGTGAGGTAACTCGTCAGCAGCAGGGCGAGCACCCCGAGCACCGACAACACTCCGGCCACCGTCTCGGCCCGGTGCGTCACCGCCACCACGTGCCGCGCGCGCACGACGAGCACCTCGCCCTCGCCGTCCAGCACGGCGGGAGCGATCAGCCGGGACAGCAACACGAAGGCCTGTGCGAGGACCAGCAACACCAGCGGCACCAACGCACACGCGAACGCCGCGCTGAACCACGAGTAGAACGACGGCGCGACCAGTCCCGTCCCGACCCAGCCCCGGAACGTCAGCACCAGCACCGTCGACGACATCACCGACGCCACGAGCGACAACCCCAGCAGCACACCGGGTCCGGCACCGCTCCAGGCCTGCCACTCGTCACCGGCCCGCGGTCGCGCCCGCCACGCCAGCACCGCGCCGGCCGCGAGAGCCCCGGCCCAGGCGAGCGGAAACCAGAACGTGGCAACCATGAACGCCACGAACAGCACCACCAGGACCAGCGGCCCCTTGGCGTCGTTGCGCCGCCACGACCACGCCGCCATCACCGACCCGAGCAACGCCACCGTCACCACCGGCGGTCCCCACGACGTCAGCCACAACGGCCCGTCGAACACCGGCGCGATCGCGTACAGGCCGAACCCGTGCGTCACCAGGACGACGACCGCCGAGATCATCAGCAGCCACGACCACAGCCCGCCCTGCTCGGTCGACGGCACGTCCGGGCAGTCGGTGGCCGTCACCACCACCCGCGCCATCACCACGGCCAGCACACCGCCGGCGAGCACGCTCAGCACCAGGAAGAACACGTGCTGCCACAACTGCGTGCTCGTCACCAGCACCACCACGCAACACCCGGCCGAGATGTGCAGCCGCGTGAGCCGGCGGATCCGGGGACTGCCCTCCCACATCGACGACCGGCTCAGCATCACGCCCGCGCGCCGCTCCGGCGTGCGCACGGACGTCATCTCGTACCTGCTGCGCGACAACGAGGTCAGCGCCAGCAACCCGAGCAGCAGCAACACCGGCACGGCGGACGCGGCCAGCACCCGGACGTGCCGCGCCGGATCCCCCAGCACGTCCAGGAAGTCCGGCAGGCGCTTGCACGTGGTGCCCGGCAACGAACACTGGATCGCGTAGACGTCGATCGCCACTTCGCACACCGCGAGCACCAGCAACACCGTCAGCCCCAGTCCGAACAACCGGGTCGACGCCGCCCCGCGCCCGGCGTTCCACCACACCATCTTCCGCGTCGTGGGAACCGAGTCGTCGGGCAGCTTCCGGGACCAGTACGCGACGTTCGCGAGCCCGAACGGCAGCAGCAACGCCCAGCCGACGCGCCCCAGCACGTTCGCGAGCACCGACGGCACCCCGCTGCCCGGCACACCGGGACTGCTGCGCGCCATCCCGCCCCACGAGTACGCCTCGCGCCGCACCTCCACGGGCACCTGGCCGGCGTGATCCGGTGGCAGCTCGGCGAGTTTGTCCGGCTTCGGCCGCCAGAAGCTGCCGAAGCGGTCGCCGCGGAACTGTTCGACGGCGTGGTCGGGGAGGGCCAGCATCGCGTCCGGGGGCGTGTTGTTGACCCCGTGGATGCGCAGCTCCAGGACGGCAGGACTCATCGCGGCCTCCCCTTTACTCCAGTTGTCGTCAGGAAAACTGCTCCAGTTAGCGGCCGAACGGGTGAAAAAGGTGTATCCAGGCGCCCTGGAAAGCCTCTACTGAGCAAGGAGGCCTCACCATGACCACAACCGCTCACCCGAACGTCGCAAATTCCGTCGGCCTGGCCGAGTTCCTCGCCACGGCGGGCACGCTCACGCTGGCGCAGCGCAAGCTCATCGTCGACCAGGCGCTGATCATGCTGGAGCAGAACTACGCGCACCTGCCTCTGAAAGTCGCGATGCACGCGGTGAACCCGGTGCAGAGACTCAGAGTGCTCAGAGCGAGACTCGAACGGCAGACCGACGCCACGGCCGAGGCCGAGTGGCAGTTCCACCGCGAGCTGTCGAGCACCTTCCACTCGGTGCGCGACCTGCACACGAACTACCTCCTGCCGGCGCCGTTCGCGGGCAAGATCGCCTTCCTGCCGTTCCAGCTGGAGCGCTACTTCGCCGACGACGGCACCGAGCAGTACCTCGTCGCCCGCACGGTCGCCGGTTTCACCGGTCTCGAGATCGGCGCCGAGGTGACGCACTGGAACGGCACGCAGATCGCCCGCGCGGTCGCGTTGAACGGCGCGGTCTTCGCGGGCAGCAACACCGCCGCGAACCTCGCCCGCGGCCTCGAGTCGCTCACGTTGCGTCCCCTGGTGATCCAGCTCCCGCCCGACGAGGACTGGGTGGTCGTCAGCTACCGCACCGAGACCGGTGCCGCCGGGGAACTGCGCGTCGACTGGCAGGTGACGGAGAACCTGCCGCCGATGACGGACGCCGACTCGCTGTCACCGGCCGCGGCCGCGCAGGGCGTCGACCTCGACTCGGACGAGAAGGCACGCGCCAAGAAGTTGTTGCACGCGCCCAAGGTCGTGCAGGCCGAGGCCTCCGGCGGTGCGGTCGCGATGTCCGTGACGGACGTCCCGACGACGATGCCCGGTGTGTTCCGCGCGCGCCCGGTGGTCACGCCGTCCGGCACGTTCGGGCACCTGCGGATCTTCACGTTCAGCGTCGACGACCCGGACGCGTTCCTCGCCGAGTTCGTGCGGCTCGCGAACCTGTTGCCGCAGAACGGACTCATCGTCGACGTGCGTGACAACGGCGGCGGCCACATCTTCGCCTCGGAGTTCCTGCTGCAGACGATGACGCCGAAGCCGATCGCACCGGAACCCGTGCAGTTCCTCAGCACGCCGCTGAACCTGCGGATCTGCCGCCGCCACGCGGAGGACCCGACCGGCCAGATCGACCTCGGCCCGTGGTTCCCGTCGCTCGACAGCTCGACGGAGACGGGCCAGGCGTTCTCCTGCTCGCACACCATCACGCCGGTCGAGGGCGCGAACGCCGTGGGCCAGACCTACCACGGTCCGGTCGTGCTGATCACGGACGCGCGCTGCTACTCGGCCACCGACATCTTCGCCGCGGGCTGGGCCGACCACGACCTGGGCCCGATCCTCGGCGTGGACGACAACACCGGCGCGGGCGGCGCGAACGTGTGGACGCACGGACTTCTGATGACGCTGCTGAAGATCCCGGCGCCCTTCGACGCGGAGTCGCCGTACAAGTCGTTGCCCAACAAGGCGAACATGCGCGTGTCGATCCGCCGCACGTTGCGCGTCGGCAAGCTCGCCGGCACGCCGGTGGAGGATCTGGGCGTGCGCCCGACGCACCAGCACAAGATCACGCGTGCGGACCTGTTGGAGGGCAACGTGGACCTGCTCGCGAGGGCGGGAGAGCTGCTGGACGCCCTGCCCGTGCGCAGGCTCGGAGTGGCGGTCGCGGGCACGACCGTCTCACTGGACACCGTGAACCTCGACCGGGTGGACGTCTACGTCGACGGCCGCCCGACGACCTCGCTGGACGTGACCGACGGCGCGCACACCGCGACGTTGACCGCGACCGGGCGCGAGGTGCGCGTCGAGGGGTTCGCGGACGGACAGCTGGTGGCCGCGCGCAAGGTCGCCAGTTGATCGAGCGGGCGCTTCCGGTTTCTTCCACGACCGGAAGCGCCCGCTCTCTCTTGTCCTAGCGCGTGAACGTGAAGGCGCGGTCGGTGGCCAGAGCCGCGAGCTGCGGCTCGATGCCCTGGGTCCAGGCCTGGACCCAGACGACCTCACCGTTGGCGCGGAAGTTCCGGGCCTCGACGATGCCGAACTGCTCGTGCTTCGAGAAGACGGTCAGACCGCCCCGGTGGTCGCTGACCCGGCCGGTGCACGTGGCGTGCTTCTCGCAGTACTCCTTCGGTGACCACGCGTGCATGCCCGGCGCGTTGACCTGCGTGTACGCCGTGACGTTCTGGCCCTTGTAGGTCAGCGTCACCGTGTTGCCCATGTACTGCATGTCGTCGAACACGCCCTCGGCCTCGCCGCCCCAGTTGCCGGTCGAGACGTTCTGCGCGCCGCGGAAGACCTTCGGGTAGGTCTGCTGCTGGCGGGCGGAGAACCCGTCCGCCTGCTTCTGCAGCTCCGCCTTGGTCTTGTGGACCGGCGTGATGTCCTTCGGCGGCCACACGAGGTCCCCAGAACCCTGTGCCGAGGCCGATGCCGTGCCGGCGAGACCGATGAGTGCCAGGCCCGTCAGGGCAGCCGCCATCACCTTGCGCATGCGCATTTTCCGAATCCCCCTGGATGAGAACTTGCTTGCAGGGGTTAAGACGCCACAAGATCGCCGGGGGTTGCGTCGGTCCTACAGCCACCCTCGCCGCATCGCCTGGACCCCCGCCTGGAACCGCGTCTGCGCCCCGCACCGGTCCATCAGCTGCCGCACCCGCCGCTGCACCGTCCGAGGCGCCAGCCCGAGCTGCCGCGCGATCGACTCGTCGGTCAGCCCCGCCGCGAGCAGCCCGAGCAGGTTCGGGTCCACGTCGGCCGCAGCCGCGTAGATGCCGCCGGGGCTGAACGGGATCCCCTTGTCCCAGTACAGCTCGAACGTCGAGCGCAGCACGTCGAGCAACGCGGACGGCCGGATCAGCAGCACCTTGTCGACCACGTCGCCGTTCACGACGGGGAGCACCGCCGCGTGCAGGTCGATCACCGCGAGCTTGAACGGCAGGGTCGGCGTGACGCGGGCGCGTTCGCCGGCGGCGACCAGTTCGATGATCTCGGTGACGCGGCCCGGGATGTCGACGGCGGAGCGGTCGTAGACGACGCGCCACTGAACGTCCCGCTCGCGCGTCTCGTCCTCCAGCGCGACGTGCTGACCCAGCGGCGTCACGTACGGCGGCTGGTCGAGCACGCAGACCTCGTCGCGGGCCCCGCGCAGCAGGGCGTGCCACAGCTCGCGGACGGCGTCCACTCCGGACACCACCTCGACGAACGCGTTGTCGGCCAGTTCCTCGTCGCGGTTGCGCAGGTACAGCTCCATCAACGGGCCGACGTCCGCGCGGGCCCGGCGGTTCGCCTCCTCGCGGGCCGCGATCAGCGCCTCGACGGCGAGGTCGGGCGCGATGGCCTGCCACACGTCGCCGGGCAGGTGCCGGACCAGGCCGAGCTCGCGCATCCGCTCCAGCACCGGGACCGCGACGCCGACCTCGTCGGTGGTGCGGCTACCGCCCGTCACGAGCAACTCGTAGACGGCGGAGAGCTCTGGCGATACGCCCAAGTGTCCGAACACGGCCATATTGTGCGCCATTCAGCCCAGCAACCCTGTCGTGAACACGACAGTGTCGTTATTCGGACTCCGCTAGACCTGTTTTCGCAGGTGTGACGCGACTTACGGTCCCTCCACCTCCGCAGCCGGTTCAGAACACTGACGCCCTCAACGGCACGCGAAGGCCCTGCGTGGAAGGACCTCACGTGAACGGATTGCGACGCACGAGTGTGTGCGCCGCGGCAGTTTCCGCCGCCGTGCTCAGCGTTGTCGCCCCATCGGCGACCGCTGCCCCCGCCCAGATCCAGTCCCAACCGGACTCGACCCAGGTGAACCGTCCCTTCGAGCGGCTGATCGTCGGCTACAAGCCGGGCACCGCCGAGGCCTCGTCCGACACCGCTGCCTCGGACGACGCCCGCAAGAAGGGCAAGTCCGTGCACCGCCGCATGTCGAGCGGTGCGGTCGTCGTCGACCTCGGTTCGAAGACCACGAACGCCGACAACACGATCCAGGCGTTCAAGAGCGACCCCAAGGTCGCCTACGTCGAGCCGGACCTGCTGATGCAGCCGTTCGCCGAGCCGAACGACACCGAGTACTCCCGGCAGTGGGACCTCTTCGAGGCCACCGCGGGCATGAACGTGCCCAGCGCGTGGTCCAGCACCACCGGCGCCGGCGTGACCGTCGCCGTCATCGACACCGGCTACGTCGCGCACAGCGACCTGGCGGACCGGGTCGTCGCGGGGTACGACTTCGTCTCCGACTCGGCGCGTGCCCGGGACAACAACGGCCGTGACTCCAACCCGGCCGACCAGGGTGACTGGGCGGCGCGCGGCGAGTGCGGCACCGACGCCAACGGCAACCCGGTGCCCGCGCAGGACAGCAACTCGTCCTGGCACGGCACCCACGTGGCCGGCACGATCGCCGCGTCCACCAACAACGGCAAGGGCATCGCGGGCATCGCCTACGACGCCAAGATCCAGCCGTTGCGCGTGCTCGCCAAGTGCGGTGGCGCCACCTCGGACATCGCCGACGCGATCACCTGGGCGTCCGGCGGGACGGTGAGCGGCGTGCCCGCGAACCAGAACGTCGCCAAGGTCATCAACATGTCGCTGGGCGGCAAGTCGTCCTGCTCCACCACGTACCAGAACGCGATCAACGGTGCGATCAACCGCGGCACCACGGTCGTCGTCGCGGCCGGCAACTCGAACGACAACACGTCGCTCTACACCCCGGCCAACTGCTCCGGCGTGATCACCGTCGCCGCGTCGTCCCGTGAGGGCAACCGCACGTACTACTCGAACTACGGCACCCGCGTCGACATCGCGGCGCCCGGCGGCGAGACCCGTCGTGGCACCGACACCCCCGGCACCATCACCACGCCGGAGAACGGCATCTGGTCGACGCTGAACGCCGGCACCACCACCCCCGGTGCGGAGAACTACAAGCCGTACCAGGGCACCTCGATGGCCGCTCCGCACGTCGCGGGCCTCGCGGCACTGCTGGTCGCCAAGAAGCCGTCGCTCACGCCGGCCCAGATCAAGGACCTGATCAAGACCAACGCCCGCCCGCTCGCCGGCACCTGCACGGGTGGCTGTGGCGCGGGTCTGGCGGACGCCGCCAAGACCGTGGCCGCGATCGACTCGACTCCGCCGCCCTCCGGTGGCCTGGAGAACACGACCGACGTCGCCATCCCGGACCGCGGCACCGCCGTGACGTCGTCCATCACCTCCACGGTGACGGGCAACGCCTCCTCGGCCACCAAGGTCGGCGTGGACATCGTCCACTCCTACCGCGGTGACCTGGTGATCGACCTGATCGCGCCGGACGGCACCGCCTACCGGCTGAAGAACGCGTCCTCTTCGGACAGTGCCGACAACGTGGTGGCGACCTACACGGTCAACGCCTCGTCCGAGGTCGCGGCGGGCACGTGGAAGCTGCGGGTCCAGGACCTGTACTCCGGTGACACCGGGTACATCAACTCCTGGAACCTGACCCTGCGATAGCTCCACGAGTTCGCCGAGGGGCGGTGCCTCCCAGCCTGATCCTGGGAGTGCGCCGCCCTTTCACATGCACGGGTAACGTCGCGTTCATGGCCACACTGGTGACGTTCCACGCCCATCCCGACGACGAGTGCATCGTGACGGGTGGCGTGATGCGCAAGGCGTTCGAAGAGGGCCACCGGGTCGTGCTCGTCGTCGCCACGCGCGGAGAGGCCGGCGAGATCCCGGACTTCCTGGAGGACGGCGAGGAACTCTGGCAGCGCCGGGTCGTCGAGACGCACGCCGCGGCCGACCTGCTGGGCGTCGCGCGCGTGGAGTTCCTGGGATACCGCGACTCCGGGATGATGGGCGACGAGCTCAACGACCGGCCCGGCTCGTTCTGGACCGCCGATGTCGAGGAGGCCGCCCAGAAGCTCGCGGCGATCCTCGTCGAAGAGGACGCGAAGGTCCTCACCACGTACGACAGCTTCGGCGGCTACGGCCACCCGGACCACATCCAGACGCACCGGGTGGGCATGCGTGCCGCCGAGATCGCCGGCACACCCGCGGTCTACCAGGCGATGGTGCGCGAGTCGTCGTTCCGCGAGGCGTTCGTCCGCTCCGGCCTCGAGCAGCCGCCGCCACTGGGCGAGGGCGCGGTGCCGGAGTCCGAGATCAACGTCGGCGTCGACGTCACGAAGTACCTGGACGTGAAGCGAAAGGCGATGCGCGCGCACGCCTCGCAGATCCCCGAGCAGTCGTTCTTCCTGTCGCTCGACGACCCCACGTTCGCGCACGCGTTCGCCACGGAGTGGTTCATCCGCGAGGGCCACGAACCCGCGACATCGCTCGACCTGTAGACGTGAAACGGGGGCGGTCCGAAGTGGACCGCCCCCGTTCGTCGTTCAGCTAGTTCACGCGCTGCGGCGGCGACGCAGGAACAGCAGGGTGCCGGCACCGGCGCCCACGAGGCCCAGACCCGCGAGCAGCAGCCCCGTCGGGGACGCACCCGTGGCCGCGAGGGGCGGTTCCGGGTTGCTGCCGCCGGGGGCGACCGGGGTGGTCGACGGGGCCTCGGAGGTCGAGGGCACCTCCGGGGACGTGGCGACCGTGGTCGTGGTCGTCGTCGGCTTGGTCGTGGTGGTCGTCGGCTTCGTCGTCGTGGTCGTCGGCTTCGTCACGCACGCCTCGACGGTCTTCGTCTCGTCCTTGTTGTGACCGTCCCACGAGGTCACGACGATGCGGAACACGTGCTTGATCGTCGGGTCGAGGTCGTTCTTGCTCCACTTGATCGACTCTTCGAAGTCGGTCTTCTTGAGCTCGGTGTTGCCATCCGTCAGAACGACGGTGTTCTTGCCCTTCTTCACGTACCGCGTCAGGTTGAACGACACCTTGGTGGCGTTGGCCTTCGCATCGCAGGACGCGCTCCAATTGGCGTCGTGCGCACTGGCCGGGGTTGCCATGGCCAGCGTGGCCACCGCTGCGGTGGCGGTCACCGCGAACGCGCCGAGAACTCTCCTTGCCAACGAATCTCTCCTGCTCTGCGTTGATGCGTGGCGGGGTCGAGCAAACATTCATGATCTGAATCACCCGACCGGGTGAACCGCGCCACGCTAACAACTCTGAGCGGTCGAAAGGTCACCGTATGACAACGCTACGGTGTCACCACGGAAAGATCCTCATGTTTTCTGTTAGGCCGATGACGCCCGCGACCAGTCTCATTTGGTCGACACCGCGCACGTCAGCGTCCAGCAGCCGTGGCGAGCAGATCATCACGGCGAGCGTCTGGGCACGGGAGAGTGCCACGTTCAATCTGTTACGTGACAAAAGAAAGTCCAGGCCACGGGGTAGGTCCACGGTGGACGACGACGTCATGGACATGATGACGGCGGGTGCTTCCTGGCCCTGGAAGCGGTCCACGGTGCCCACTCGCGTCTCGGTGAACCCCGCTTCGGCCAACCGCCGCCGGATCACCCTGACCTGCAGGTTGTACGGCGCCACCACGAGAATGTCCGCATCGGTCAGTTCGCGCGTTTTGTCGTTGTCCGTCCACGTACGACCGACGATCGCGCGCACCGTGTCCACCACGGCGTAGGCCTCCTCGACCGACGACGTGATGTTGTGCCGGTGGTCGACCTCGCGCAGGTAGATCCCGGGCTCGATGCCGGAGATCGACCGGTGCGCGGCCGTTTCGTGCGAATGGAGCAGTCCGGCATAAGAAAGTTCGGACACCGGCTGACATACCGCCGGGTGCATTCGCCGCGTCTCGGCGAGGAAATAGCCCAGATGCGGAGGGATCACGTCGGCGTCGCCGAGCAGGTGGCCCAGCGCCGACGCGTCCGAACCGGGTGGGTGCACCCCCTGCACGACCTGCGGCAGCTGCTGCGGATCGCCCAGCAGCACGAGGTTGCGGGCCGCCGTCCCCACTGCCACCGCGTCGGCCAGGGCGAACTGGCCGGCCTCGTCGATGATCATCACGTCGAACGGCTGCGCCTTGATGATGGCGTTGGAGAAGGTCCAAGCAGTGCCGCCGACCAGATGGCCCCGCGAGTGCTCCTCACGCCACTGCGCGAGAGCCGCGTTGTTCTTCGGCTGGTCCCACGGCAGGCCCTCCTCGGGCTTCTTCTCCTTGGGGCGCTTGGCCATCGGGATGTCCGGATCGACCGACGACAGCACGTTCTCCACGGCCTTGTGCGACGTCGACGTCACCGCGACGGTCTTGCCCTGGTCGATCAGGTGCCGCACGAGCTTGGTCGCGAGGTACGTCTTGCCGGCGCCGGGCGGGCCCTGCACCGCGAGCGTGCCGCCGTCGAGCTGGTCGACGGCCTTGATCACGGCCTGCACCACGTCGTCGTGCTGCGGCAACGGTTGCGCGGGCGGTGTGCGCAGCAACAGGTCGATGCCGGGGTTGCGGGGGAGCAGCGGCAGCAGTCCGACGGCCTCCTCGGCCAGTTCCGCGACGGCCTCGTCCTTGGGGGAGGCGGGCACCGGACTGCCCGGCAGCACCGCGATCGGCATCTCGCCGTGCTCGACCGCGTTGCTCTCGGTCAGCACCAGCTCGTACGGGTTGTCGTCCGACACCACGGCGTTGCGCGTGACGTTGCCGGGATACAGCAACCGGACGTTCTCGCCTGATCCGAACGGATGCGGCCGCTCCGGGTCGATCCGCGCGTGCACCTGCCGCTTGTGCGTGCGGATCCGGCCCGCAGGCGGTACCCAGTCCTCGGCCTTCAGCGTGATCGGCACCGCGCAGTTGGAGTCCGTCTCCAGGTCGGAGATCGGCGCGAGGGCCTGCCGGAAGAAGTCGCCCCACGCCGGACTCGCCTCGCGCCGGTGATAACCGACGGTCGCCGCGAACAGGTCGTGCCCCTCGGCCAGCAACGGCTCCGTCAGCGCCGCCATCCGCCGCGCCCGTTCGGCGGCCTTCTCCAACGCCGCCTCGTCGCGTTCCTGTGGTGCCACGGTCTCGATCTCCCGCTCGACCTTGATGCCGTGCAACAGATCCCGGAGCCCGCGGGTGGGAACCTCGTCGTCCAGCAACGGTGTCAACGCGGGCAGCGTGTACTCCCTTGTGGACACTCGCAACACCCGCCGCGTCAACGCTCCGAGGTCGACGCACCGCCGCACCAGCTCGTCCACTTCGGACTCCAGGGTGGCGGTCCGCGCAGCGCGCCCGGCGAGGTCGTGCGGCGTGAAGTGGTAGACCGTGCCGGACGGTGTGCGGGAGACGAACTCCGCGAAGGTGCCGGACCACCCCGGAGTCCGGAACGTGTCGCCGTCGACCTCCAGGAAGACGTCGTCCTCGGCCGGCTCCGGCAGGTTCGCCAACGCCTCCGGGGCGACGACCTCGTACGTGATGACGCCCGTGCGTTCCTGCTCCACCTGAAGGCGGGCCTGCGCGGTCAGCGCCGTGAAGCTCGCCGGTGACAGCGTCGCGGGCCGTTCCTCGGTGGCCGCAAGCGCGTCGATCGTGTCAATGCCGACCGAAACCAGCTTCCGCCGCTGGTCCGCGCGCAGCCCGGCCACCAGCGAGAGATCCCGGGCCTGCTCGCGACCGGAAGCGCAGTGACGGGCGAACCGGCACCCGGTGCAGGCCGCCCGCACGTCACCCCAGGACCGGGACGGCGCGGGGGAGGGCGTCGCGAGCCGGGCCCGCAACCGCCCGAGCAGGGGAGTGAAGTCGGCGATCCGGAACGACGTGCGCCGCCCGTCCACGACCAGGTGCGCCCGCTCGGCATCCACCGCCTGAGCGGCCGCGACCAGCGACAACACGGTCAGGGGAGTGGCATCCGCAACCTCGTCGCACGGCTCGTAGCCGTCGGCCGTGCGCACGAGGGTCTGGGCCGAGCAGTGGAACACGCCGTCGAAGAACACGGCGTTCTCGACCAGGTCCGCGCCGGACCGCATCTGCGCGGCGGTGCGTTCGGCGGCCTCGGCCAGTTCAGCCGGGTCGCCCCGCCTCTCGTCCCGCGCCAGGAAACTGCGGTGCTCGCACTCGAGCAGGTCGACGAGATCGGACGGGCTGGCGAGCATGGAACGGGATGCTAGCGAGCACCACCGACAGAACGGGCGCGCGACCCGCGTTCATCCCCGACTCGCGGGTCGCGCGCCCGAACCATCGCTAGACGTTCGCCTCCACCAGGTGCAGCAGGGCCTCGTGGTGCGTGTTCGGGTAGTCGTGCGCCCGGAACGGACGCGTCTGCGCCCGCACCAACGCCGCCGCCGCAGCAAGCTCACCGGTCCGCACCTCGGTGTCCCGGTGCAGGAACGCGAAGTGCGGCTCCCGCACCTCATCTGGCCACAACAGCGTGTGCAGCACCAGAACCCCCTGCTGCGGTCGCAATGCGGCGAGAGTCTCCTTGCTCCGCAACGCGAACTTCACGATCGCCGCCGTCTTGGTGCGCTCCAGCGTCTCCCGCAGCAGCACGTACGACCGCACGGCCAGGTCGTCCGGCTCCACGTAGTAGCTGCGGTGCAACGCGACCGGGTCCACGTCGACCTGCGGCGCGAACTGCTGCACGTCGATCACGCCGTCCTCCGGCGCCGGCAGGTCGCCCGGATCTATCTGCACGATCCGGCCGTCGTCGAGCTCGTAGCCCCGCCCGATGTCCTCCGGCGTGAGCCGCAACGAGCACTCGCCGCACACCTGTTGGTGACGCACGCGGCCGCTGTCCTCGCGGTGCACCAGGTGCACCTTGCTGCGATGTTCGGTGGCGGCCGACACCAGCCGCACCGTCATCGTCGTCATCCCGAACCGAAGTGCTCCCCGCCACACAGTTCTCATGACAAATGAGTACTCGAACAGGTGTTCAACTAAGCATAAGCACTGGTGGAAGGCCTCGTTCGGACGCGCCCGACGGATACCTCGGACACGTGTATCCGACGAAACTCACTCCGAAGGCCTACTGTGACATTCCTAGAAGCTTGAGTTGGTGATGTCGTCACGCGAGAAAAGCACTCGCGTGACGACATCACCAAGGACTGGGCGCGTAGTCCTTCAGGAAGCAGCCGTACAGGTCCTCACCGGCCTCGCCGCGCACGATCGGGTCGTACACCCGGGCAGCGCCGTCGACCAGGTCCAACGGGGCGTGGAAGCCCTCGTCGGCGAGCCGCATCTTCATGGGGTGCGGGCGCTCGTCGGTGATCCAGCCCGTGTCGACGGCGGTCATCAGGATGCCGTCGGCCTGCAGCATCTCCTCGGCGCTGGTCCGCGTCAACATGTTCAGCGCGGCCTTCGCCATGTTGGTGTGCGGGTGCCCGGAACCCTTGTAGGCGCGGGAGAACTGCCCCTCCATCGCCGACACGTTCACCACGTACTTGCGGCGGTACGACGACTTCGCCATCGACGCGCGCAGTCGTGAGATCAGCAGGAACGGCGCCGTCGAGTTGCACAGCTGCACCTCCAGCAGCTCGACCGGGTCGACCTCGTCGACGTTCTGGATCCACGAGTTCACCGCCGCGGTGTCCGGCACCAGGCCGCCCGCGTCGATGTCCTTGGACCCCGCCATCAACGCCAGCGTCGTCACCGAGTGGGCCTCGGGCACCGCCGTGCCGGGCAGGGCGAGCTGGCCGTGGCCGCCGAACGAGATCAGCTCCGGACGAGCGGCGTCCCCGGTCAGGGCGTCGTGCTCGGCGTGCGCCAGCGGCGCGTAGGCACCGGCGGAGCGGCGCACGGTCTGCGCGGCGTTGTTGATCAGCACGTCCAGCGGGCCGCGCGACGCCACCTCGTCGGCCAGTGCCAGCACCTGGGCCGGGTCGCGCAGGTCGATGCCGACGATCTTGAGGCGGTCGATCCAGTCCTCGGCGTCGGGCATCGTGGCGAACCGCCGTGCCGCGTCCTTCGGGAACCGGGTGGTGATCGTGGTGTGCGCGCCGTCACGCAGCAGCCGCAGCGCGATGTACATGCCGATCTTCGCGCGGCCACCGGTCAGCAGCGCGTTGCGGCCCGTCAGGTCCGTGCGGGCGTCGCGCTTGCCGTGGTTGAAGGCGGCGCACTCGGGGCAGAGGTTGTGGTAAAAGGCGTCTACCTCGACAAACCTCTTGCGGCACGTGTAGCAGGACCGCGCGCGCAGCAACGTGCCGGCGGTCGCGCCGGCCGCGTTCGACACGAGGGGGAGACCCTGCGTCTCGTCGTCGATGCGGTCCGGCGAGCCGGTGGCCGTCAACGCGGTGACCGCGCGATCGTTGGCCGTGATGGCGGCCTTGCGCTCGGTTTTGCGGAACTTCTTCGCGGCCTTGAAGATCTTCGCGGTGGCCCGGCGGACGCGCACGGCGTCGTCGTGTTCCGCCGGCAGGTCCTCGACCTGGGCAAGCACGCGCAGGCAGACTTCCAGCTCTGCGGGGTCGATCGAGGTCATGATCAGGCATTTTACGGGGAGTGGGGGGTGGTCCGGTGACCGGGCCCGAGCTGCTGGTGCTGTGGGACATCGACAACACGCTGATCTCGGCACGCGGGTTCGGCGGGCTGATGTACCGCGAGGCGTTCCGGACGGCGTTCGGCAGGGAGCTCAGCGGCCCCGTCGACCTGGGCGGGCGCACCGAGGTGGACATCATCGAGGAGACGCTGCGCCTGCACGGCATCGAGCACACCGATGCGACGGCCCAGCTCCTCAGCGACGCGCTGGCGGACTCGTTCGAGACCCGGCGTGCCGAGCTGCCCGGTCACGGCGAGGTCCTGCCGGGGGCGTTGGAGGCCCTCCAGCACTTCGCGGACGACCCGCGCGTGCACCAGGGCGTGCTGACCGCGAACCTCCGCAGCGTCGCGCTGATCAAGCTGGAGGAGTTCGGGCTGGCGCACCTCGTCGACTGGGACGTCAGCGCGTTCGGCGACGAGCACGCCGACCGGGCCGAGCTGGTGACGTTCGCCCGCGAGCGCGCGCAGCACATCCGGCCGTTCACCCACGACGAGGTCGTGCTCATCGGTGACACCCCGCACGACGTGTACGCCGCGACGAAGGCGGGGGTGCGGCTCGTCGCCGTGGCCACCGGGCGCAGTTCGCGACAGGACCTCCACCGAGCTGGAGCCCAGATCGTGATCGACGACCTGAACGACCTGGAACTGCTGGCCAGCAGCGTGTGGGCCTCCTGAGACGGGTCTGAACGGCCCTGGCCTCACCTCGATCATGGCGTTATGGTGCGCGGCATGCCCACAGCAGGCGGCCCGACAGTCAAACGGCTGTCCCAGCCGGACGCCGACATCAAACCCAAGGCCCTCGGACTGCCCCGAGGCCGCACGGTGATCTCGGTCTTCGGCTCCACAGAAGACATCGAGACGGATCTCGCCGCGAAGTTGTTGCCGGTGCTCAGATCCGTCGTCGTGACCGCGGCGCGCAACAGCGCCGTGTTCGTCACCGAAGGCACCGACCGAGGCGTTGTCCACTTGCTGGGCATGGCTTTGCAGGCGTGCGAGCAGCGCTGGCCCGTCGTGATCGGAGTCGCGCCCAGCAGCAAGGTGCACGACCTCACCGAGGCCTCCACCAACGGTCAGGTCGCGCTGGAACCCAACCACAGCGTCGCCGTCATCGTCCCGGGTTCGGAGTGGACGGACGCGACGCCGGTGCTGTTCCGCACGATCGACGCCGTGCGCAACAAGAAGCCCGTCGTCGCCCTCGTCGTCGGAGGCGAGAACGAGCAGGAGGTGGTCGACCACCTCAGCGGCGACAACCCGTTGCTGGTGCTCGCCGGCACGGGCGGGCTCGCGGACCGCATCGCGACGGGGGACCTCAAGGGCGACCTCGCGGTGCTCGTGCGCAGCGGCAAGATCTTCATCATCCACGTCGACGAGGGCGCCGGTAAGGCCGTCACCGCGCTGGAGCGGCTGCTGGGCAAGGAGAAGCCCGTCAAGCCGCCGAGGATCCTGCCCAAGGTCCGGTACAAGGCCCCGGAGGCGCGGCCGCTCGTCGACCCCGGCTTCGTCGTCGCGTACCCGACGCTCGCGGACGCCATCCACGACGCCAACCAGGTCGTCGCGCCCGCGTTCCAGGAACTGGACGCCGAGGCGGAGGTCGAGCAGAACCGCTACCGGCTGATGGCCGTGCTCGCGATCGTGGGCGGCCTGACGACGACGGTGTTCGCCGGGTTGCAGACGTGGCTCAGCGACACGCCGTGGCCCGGGGTGCTCGTCGTGGCGGGCGGCGCGTTCGCCGCGGCCATCACGATCGTGGCACGCAAGCGCGAGTCGCTCGACAAGTACCTCACCGCCCGGTCGCGCGCGGAACGCCTGCGGGCGCTGTACTTCGCGCACCTCGCCTCCGTCGCACCCGCCACGGACGAGGAACGGCAGGACAAGGTGGCCGATCTGGAAGCAGCGGTCAGCAACCGCAAGCACGAGGTGGTCCGGACATGAGCGACAAGCAGCGCCAGGCCCAGTTCGTGGAAGCCTATCTGCGCCACCGCTTCCAGGACCGCCTCGACCACTTCGAACGCGGCCGCAAGCGCTACTCCCGCGCTCGCACGTGGACGGTCGCGCTCGCCGCGGCCTTCTTCATCGCCGCCGCCGCGGCCGCCGCGATCGGCATGGCGGACGGGCCGCGCAGGGCCATGTGGTCTTTCGTGGCAACGACTTTGGCTGCCTTGGGCACCGCGATGTCGCTGTACGAGGCGACGTTCGGGTTCCGCCGCCTGGCGCGGGAGAGTGCCACCACTTCCGTTGCGCTGCAACGGCTCGCGGTGGACGGTCCCACGCCGGACGATGTGGACGACGAACGGCTGGTCGCATTTGTGACCGAAGTGGAGTCGGTGCTGAGGTACGGCAGGTAATGCCGAATCCCGGCAACAATGATCACTGGTAGGTTCCAGGAAAGCGCTCCCACGGTTTACACGCTGCGTGGGTGATCGATTACGGTAAGCACAAGTTCTGGTGTTTCCGTCATGCAGTTGTCATGATGACCACATCCCCCGATGCGGAAGCAGGCACGACATGACTTGGGCGCGTCCCGCGATCGCCGAGCCCGAAACCGGCACCTTTGCCGAGGCCAAGGCTCTGGAAAAGGAGCACAGCACGATTCAGAACAGCAAGGCGGCACGCACCGTGGCCTGTCACGCCACGGACGCGCTCGACTGCGCTGACCTGCTCGAAATGCTCGGCTTGAGCGCCACGGAGGGCAAGGTCCGGGTGTAACCCCGCGACTGGATCCACCACTCGGCCACCAGCAGGTTCACCACGAACGACAGCCAGTTCGCGGTGGCGAAGACCAGCAGCCCGTCCCCGTCGGGCATCAAGGCGCCGAGAGCAAGGCCCCAGAGGCGACCCGTCACGGCGGCGCCGGTGAGAGCGAAACCGCGGATCATCCAGATGCGGTGTTCGCCGAACTGGCGCCGCCGTGCCGTTTTCAGCCCGTAGACCGCGCTGACGAACCAGAGCACCGAGAGCACCGTCAGGGGCGCGGACGACGCCAGGCCGGCCAGTGACAGCTGCGCGCACACCACGCCGAGCAGAGACGACGGCAGGACCGCCGCGAAGTAGACGCGGCCCATCACCCGGTGCACCCGCGGATGGCGGGCTCTCAGGCCCGGCCAGAACTGCGAGACACCCGCCAGGACGGCAACCGTTCCGGTGAAGATGTGCGCGACCAGGAGCCCGTAGTGAACGGCCCCGTGCAACGGAGGCCGCGACTGCTCCATGTCCAGAGTGACGTACGCGCTCGCCGCGAAGATCGTTATCGCGACGCAGACGAATCCCGACACCGCCAACCAGGCGGCATACCCCCTCGAAGTTTTCATGCTCGTAAGGGTGTCAACGGTTTCACTCGAACGCGCTGGGGTGTGCCCCCGAGCAAGCAGTGGGGTGCGCCCTACTGGGATGATGTGACTCATGCGGACGGTCGAGATCTCCGAAGAGCCGATCAGGCTAGGACAGTTCCTCAAGCTGGCGCAGCTGGCTCAGGACGGCGTGCACGCCAAAGTGCTCATCGAGGACGGAGAAGTCCACGTCAACGGCGCTGTGGAGGTGCGGCGCGGGGCCCAGCTGAAGCACGGCGACGTGGTGGTTGTCGAGGGTGACGAAGTGCGCATTTCCGTTCGGTCGTAGGCTGTTACTCCGTTCAGCGGTAAGTACATGCACAATCGCAGTCGATCAGACTAGGGCCTGAAGGCCTCTTCTGAACGATTACCTCGCGGCATACGTACTCTTTATGTCCCTTGTGGACATCTGGAAACGTGTTACGTCGCCACGGTTTTTCAGGCGGTGAGACGCGCGTCACGTCCGGTATTCGGACTTCGGGAAACTTTTTTCCACGGTCTGTAACGCCGATCCCCGTACGTGCGAATCACCGGTTGCGAGCTTCGGACGCCGATCCAGTTTCACGGGCGTTGTCGAAGACCGCGGAGTCCGAAGAATCAAGGTCCTCGGGGTGACCTGTGCACGTGCACGTCCGGAATCGCCGCTGAGCCGGGGAGATCAGAACGATGAGTGAGCAGGTCCGCGCTGCCCGTGACGTCGACGGGTTGCGCTCCACGCTCAACACGCTGTCGGAACGCAGACAGACCCATCCGCCCGTAGCGCGCTGGGAAAGTCGCTACCGCTATGCCGTGATCACCGCCGACGTGCTGACCGTTGCCCTGGTCGTCATCGCCGTCGGTGCCGTCATGAGCATGCGTCACACGGCCTTCGGCCCGCTTTCCCTTGCATTGCTGGACATACTCACAGTAGTCCTCGTCGTCGGTTCGCTCGCGATCAACCGCGTGTGGACCCCTACCGTTCTGGGGCAGGGAGCTGAGGAGTTCCGAAGACTCGGCCGGGGTTTGTTCGGTGCCGTTGTGGCGCTCGGCCTCGGAGCGCTCGCCGTCGACATCCCCGGCGCTCGCCTGTGGATCTTCGTCGTGGTTCCCGCGATCGCCCTGGTCGCGTTTCCCATGCGCTACCTCCTGCGCCGCCCGCTGCACCGCGGCCGCAGTGAAGGACGTTTCCTGCTCTCGGTCCTCGCCGCCGGCAACCTGGACACCGTCGAGGACCTCATCCTCCGCACCAAGCGCGTCGCCCACCTGGGCTGGCGCGTGGACGCGATCTGCACGATCGACGGCCGCGGCCGCTCCGGCACGGACGTCGACGGTGTTCCCGTCGTCGGCCAGCTGCGCGAGCTCGCCGAGCACGTCCGCCGCGGTGGGTACCGCATCGTCGCCGTCACGCCCGACGCCTACTGGACACCTCGCCGTCTCCAGCAGCTCGCGTGGGCACTCGAAGGCTCCGGTGCCGAAATGGTCGTGTCGCCCGGACTCATGGAGGTCGCCGGCCCGCGACTGCACATGAGCGCCGTGCTCGGCATGCCGCTGCTCCGCGTGAGCGAACCGGCACTGAGCGGATTCCGCCGCCTGGTCAAGGAAGTCGTGGATCGCGTCGGAGCGTTCCTCCTCCTCGTCCTGCTGGCACCGCTCATGTTCGCCGTCGCCGCGTTCGTGATGATCGACAGTCGTGGCCCCGTCTTCTACCGCCAGAAGCGGGTCGGCAAGACCGGTGTCCCGTTCACGATCATCAAGTTCCGCACCATGGTGACCAACGCCGACGCGTTGCGCGCCAGGCTCGCCAGTGTCGACGAAGGCAACGGCGTGCTGTTCAAGATGAAGAAGGACCCGCGCATCACCAAGGTCGGCACGTTCCTGCGCCGCTACTCGATCGACGAGCTACCGCAGCTGTTCAACGTCCTCGCGGGCAGCATGTCGCTCGTCGGTCCGCGCCCGCCGCTGCCGGAGGAGACCGCGAAGTACTCCTCGGACGTGCGACGCCGCCTGCTCGTGAAGCCCGGCCTGACCGGTCTGTGGCAGGTGAGCGGCCGGAGCGATCTCTCGTGGGAGGAGTCGATCCGCCTCGACCTGCGCTACGTCGAGGACTGGTCGCTCGCACTCGACCTCGTGATCATGTGGAAGACCTTCCGCGCCGTCTTCGGCGGCCAGGGGGCTTACTGATGGGGAACCAAGACGTGATTGGCCTTGCCGTCATCGGAGCCGGGTACTGGGGGCCGAACCTCGTTCGCAACGCCCAGGCCACCCCGGAGCTGCATCTCCGCTACCTCTGCGACCTCGACGTCGAGAAGGCCCAGCGCGTGCTGGGCCAGTACTCGACGGTGCGTGCGACCCCGTCCCTGGACGAGGTCCTCGCCGACCCCGAGGTCCACGCGGTCGCCATCGCGACACCCGCGGCCACCCACCTGCCCGTCGCACTGGCGGCGCTGGAGGCCGGCAAGCACGTCCTCGTGGAGAAGCCCCTCGCGGCCAACTTCGAGGACGGCCTCAAGCTCGTCGAGACCGCCGAACAGCGCGGCCTCACGCTGATGCTGGACCACACCTTCGCGTACACGTCGTCGGTGCAGCACCTGCGCAAGATCATCCGCGGTGGTGAGCTCGGCGACATCCAGTACATCGACTCGGTGCGCATCAACCTCGGTCTGGTGCAGCCGGACGTCGACGTGCTGTGGGACCTCGCCCCGCACGACCTGTCGATCTTCGAGGCGATCCTGCCCGACGACGTCACCCCGGTGGAGGTCTCGGCGCACGGCTCCGACCCGATCGGTGCGGGCGTCGCGTGCGTCGGCCACCTCACGGTGCGGCTGTCCAACGGGGCAATCACGCACGTGCACGTGAACTGGCTGTCGCCGACGAAGATTCGCACGATGGTCATCGGCGGTTCGCAGCGCACGGTCGTGTGGGACGACAACAATCCCGCTCAGCGACTGTCCATTTACGACCGGGGTGTCGACCTCTCCCCGGAGCAGCAGAAGATCTCCTACCGCACCGGCGACATGGTCGCGCCGGCGTTGGTGGAACGCGAGGCGTTGCGCACGATGATGGCGGAGTTCGCCGCGTCCATCACCGAGAAGCGCGCACCGCTGACCGACGGCCGCGCGGGTCTGCGCGTGCTGGCGGTGCTGGAGGCGGCATCGGAGTCGCTGCGCTCCGGCGGGGTCTTCGTTCCCGTTCAACAAGTCGAAGGCAAGGTGTCTTGATGACCGCCCAGAACGAATTGGGCCAGAACGAACTGGGCCAGCCGATCACCGGGCAGCGTGCGCTGGTCACCGGTGGTGCGGGCACGATCGGCTCCTCGGTGGTGGACCAGCTCGTCGAGGCCGGCGCGGCCGAGGTCGTCGTGCTGGACAACTTCGTGCGCGGCCGCCGCGAGAACCTGGCGTCCGCCCTGGAGTCCGGTGTCGTGCGCGTCGTCGAGGGCGACATCAACGACAAGGCCCTGGTGCGCGAGCTGACCGAGGGCATGGACCTCGTCTTCCACCTCGCCGCCATCCGCATCACCCAGTGCGCCGAGGAACCGCGGCTCGCACTGGAGTGCCTGGTCGACGGCACGTTCACGATCCTCGAGGCCGCCGCGGCCGCCGGGGTGAAGAAGGTCATCGCGTCGTCGTCGGCCTCGATCTACGGCCTCGCGGAGTCGTTCCCCACGAACGAACGCCACCACCCGTACAACAACGACACCTTCTACGGCGCCGCCAAGGCGTTCAACGAAGGAATGCTGCGCAGCTTCAAGGCCATGTACGACCTCGACTTCGTGGCGCTGCGCTACTTCAACGTGTACGGCCCGCGGATGGACGTCCACGGCCTGTACACCGAGGTGCTCATCCGCTGGATGGAGCGCATCGTCGACGGCAAGTCGCCGCTCATCTTCGGCGACGGCGCCCAGACGATGGACTTCGTGCACGTGCACGACATCGCCCGCGCCAACATCCTCGCGGCCAAGGCGCCGGTCACGGACACGGTGTACAACATCGCGTCCTCCCAGGAGACGTCGCTCAAGGAGCTCGCCCTCGCGTTGCTTGCCGCGATGGACTCCGACCTGCCGCTGGAGCACGGCCCCGAGCGCAAGGTGAACGGCGTGACGCGCCGGCTCGCCGACATCAGCCTCGCGGCCACCGAGCTCGGGTGGAAGCCCGAGATCGAGATGGACGGCGGTCTGCGCGACCTCGTCGCGTGGTGGCTCGCCGAGAAGGCCGCCACCGAGAAGGCAGCCGAGAGCGCCTGACGCTTCGGCGCGGGCAGTACCGCTCGAATCGCGGGGCCGGGTGACGCAGGAGTCGCCGCCACCGCACACCACGAGCCGCGGCCGTGGCGCCGCCGACACCCCCAGGTCGGCGTGCGCCGCGGCCGCACCCCCAAGACGCCGGCGGGTGCCGGCCTGCTCCACACCGCCGTCGAGCAGGCCGGCACCCGCCGGCACCAGAACCACCGATGAAGGGCAGTACCAGTGATTCCGGTTATGCGGCCGTTGCTCGGTGAGGAAGAGGCGCTCGCCGCCGCCGAGGCCGTCCGGTCCGGCTGGGTGGCGCAGGGCCCGCGGGTCCGCGAGTTCGAAGAGGCGTTCGCCGCGTCGGTCGGCGCCGGTCACGGTGTCGCCGTGTCGTCGTGCACGACCGGCCTGCACCTCGCCGTGCACCTGCTCGGCATCGGCCCCGGTGACGAGGTCGTCGTGCCGTCGTTGTCGTTCATCGCCACCGCGAACTCGGTGCGCTACACCGGCGCGACCCCGGTCTTCGCCGACATCGAGGCGGAGACGGGCAACCTCAGCGCGTCCACGGTGGAACCGGTGCTCACGGACCGCACCCGCGCGGTCATGATCGTGCACCAGGCGGGCGTCCCCGCGGACGTCGACGCCATCAAGTCGCTGTGCGAACCGCGTGGCATCGCGGTCATCGAGGACGCGGCCTGCGCCGCGGGTTCCACCTACAAGGGGAAGCCGGTCGGCACGAACGCGCTGCTGGCCGCCTGGTCGTTCCACCCCCGCAAGCTCCTCACCACCGGTGAGGGCGGCATGGTCACCACCGACGACCCCGAGTGGGCGGTCCGGCTCAAGCGCCTGCGCGAGCACGGCATGAGCGTGTCGGCGGCCGACCGCCACCACGGCGGCAGCGCCGTCATCGAGCAGTACCTCGAGACCGCGTTCAACTACCGGATGACCGACATCCAGGCCGCCGTCGGCCTGGTGCAGTTGTCCAAACTGGACGCGATCATCGCCCGTCGCCGTGAGTTGGCCGCGCGCTACCACGAGTTGCTGGCGGACCTGAACATCACCACCGTCCGTGACCCTGAGTACGGGACGACGAACTACCAGTCGTTCTGGGTCTGGCTTCCGGATGGCGCCGACCGCCAGGAAGTCCTTGCGGGCCTTGCCGAACGCGGCGTGAGTGCACGGCGCGGAATCATGGCGTCACACCTCGAACCCGCCTACTGCGGTCACCCGGCCGCGGATCTCCCCGTCACGGAGGCCTTCACGGCCCGGACGCTGATCCTGCCGCTGTTCCACGACATGACCGAGTCCGAACAGGACACAGTCGTGTCAGCGTTGTCGGAAACTCTCCACACATCCCAACTGACCGTGCGTGGTTGAAAGATAAAGATTCAACCCCCACAGGAACATTTTTGTGTTGACACGTAACAGTTTTAACGAGATCGCCGACGTTCGGAGTAGCAGCCCTGTGCTGTCCAGCGTAGTGCGCGGATCACACACGGTAACTCCGTCCGAGAGGTGAAACCCAATGGTGGCTCAGCAGTCGCGTCTCGTGCGGGTGCTTGTGATCACGGCATTAATCGCATCGACGATGTTCGTGCTCGGCGTCTTCAACCCTCCGAAGGCCAACGCCGCTCCGTGTGACTTCCCGGTCACCAACAAGGTCGCGTGTGAGAACACGCAGACCGGAGCGGACAACTGGCAGGCCCAGTACCGGGACGACACGATCCTCGGGTACACGACGGACATCAGCTACAACATCGGCCAGACCGTCAGCTTCAAGATGCTGACGTCGGCCTCCTCGTACAAGCTCGACATCTACCGGATGGGCTGGTACGGCGGCAAGGGCGCCCGATACATGGGCACGGTCAACCGGAACACCCCGCAGAACCAGCCACCATGTCTGCGGGACACCCCGTCCGCGCTCATCGACTGCGGCAACTGGGCCGTGTCGGTCACCTGGAACATCCCGTCCACCGCGGTCTCCGGCATCTACTACGTGCGCATGACGCGCAACGACACCGGCGCCGAGAACGAGATGGCGTTCGTCGTCCGCGACGACAGCTCGCAGTCGAAGATCTTCTTCCAGACCTCCGACGCCACCTGGGTCGCCTACAACCGCTACGGCGGCAACAGCCTCTACTTCGGTGACGGCCCCGGCCAGGGCGGTTCCTCGTACAAGGTCAGCTACAACCGCCCGTACACCGGCGGCGACGGCGACGAGAACTTCATCTTCAACGCCGAGTACCCGATGCTCAGATTCCTGGAGCGCAACGGGTACGACATGAGCTACACGACCGACGTCGACTCCGCCCGCCGCGGCAACCTGATCAAGAACCACAAGGTCTTCATGGCGGTCGGCCACGACGAGTACTGGTCGAACGAGCAGTGGAACAACGTGATGGCCGCCCGTGACGCGGGTGTGCACATGGCGTTCCTGACCGGTAACGAGATCTTCTGGAAGACCAAGTACGAGAAGAGCATCGACTCCTCCCAGACGGACTGGCGCACCATCGTCTGCTACAAGGAGACGAAGGGCGCGCAGAACGATGGCGAGAACACCTGGACCGGCACGTGGCGTGACCCCAGGTACAGCCCACCGCAGGACGGCGGCAGGCCCGAGAACGCGTTGCTCGGCAACATGTTCACGGTCAACGGTCGGCGTGACGACGCGCTGCAGGTCCCGGCCGCGTACGGCAAGATGCGGCTCTGGCGCAACACCGACCTGGTCAACATGGCCGCGGGCACCACGTACACCTTCGAGCCCGGCACGCTGGGCTACGAGTGGAACACCGTCTACGACAACGGCTTCCAGCCCGCCGGCGTCGCGCAGATGTCCCGCACGACGGTGCAGCTCGACGGTTACTACGCGCTGAAGAACTACGGCGACGAGTACGGCTCGAGCACCGAGACGCACGCGATCACGTACTACCGCGCGCCCTCCGGCGCACTGGTGTTCGGCGCGGGCACGGTCCAGTGGGCGTGGGGCGTCGACGACGAACACGCGTTCCCGACCAACACCCCGACGTCGGACAAGCGGATCAAGCAGGCCACCGTCAACTTCCTCGCTGACATGGGCGTCCAGCCCTACCAGCTGTGGGGGGCGGACCAGCTGACGATCTCCGGCGCCATCAACGACAACGCGGCACCGGGCGTGCAGATCACGACCCTGCCCGCGCAGTCGACGGTCGGCCAGGCCTACACCTTCAGCGGCACCGTCATCGACGCCGCCGGCAGGGTCGCGGGCGTCGAGGTCTCGACCGACGGCGGAAACCGCTGGCACTACGCGAACTGGCAAGCCGGCCAGACGTCGTGGAGCTACACCTACACGCCGAACCAGTCCGGCACGGCACAGATCAGGGTCCGCGCGGTCGACGACTCGCTGAACCTGTCGACGCCCGTGTCCGCGACGCCGAACGTCAACGCCAAGACCTGCCCGTGCGGCATGTTCTCCGGCACGGAGGTCCCGAAGGTCACCTCCGCCGACGACAGCTCGCAGCTCGAGCTCGGCGTCAAGTGGAAGGCCGCGAGCAACGGCTACGTCCGCGGCGTGAAGTTCTACAAGGGCACCGGCAACACCGGCACGCACACCGGCAGCCTGTGGAGCTCCACCGGTGACCTGCTCGCCACCGGCACGTTCTCGAACGAGAGCCCGACCGGCTGGCAGACACTGCTCTTCCCGCAACCGGTCGCGGTGAACGCGAACACGACCTACATCGTCAGCTACTACACGCCGACCGGGCACTTCGCCTACGACACCGGCGGGTTCTACCAGCAGCAGGCGTACATGCAGCCGATCACCGGCCTGCAGTCCGGTGTGGACGGACCGAACGGCGTCTTCCGCTTCGGCGCCGGCTTCCCGAACCAGACGTTCGACCACACCAACTACTGGGTCGACGTGGTGTGGGCGACGGACCCCGGTCCCGACACCCGCGCGCCGCTGCAGAGCGCGATGTCCCCGGTGGCCAACGCCGGTTCGGTCGCGCTGAACACCACGGTGTCCGGCACGTTCGACGAGAACGTGACGCTCGCTTCGGCCCAGGTCACGGTGACGGGTCCGTCGGGTGCGGTCACGGGCACCAAGTCGATCTCCAACGACGCCCGCACGATCACGTTCACGCCCTCGGCACCTCTGGCGGCGGCCACGGCCTACACCGTCACGATGAGGGCGGCGGACGCGGCGGGGAACCTGTCCTCGCAGGCGAACTGGACGTTCACGACAGGCTCGCCGCGCCCGGCGACCTGCCCGTGCACCGTCTGGGACGACTTCGCGGCACCGGCCGTGATCGACTCCGGTGACACCAGCGCGGTCGAGGTCGGCACGAAGGTGCGCTTCGACGGCAAGGGCGAGGTGCTCGGCGTCCGCTTCTACAAGGGCACCGGCAACACCGGCTCGCACACCGGCTCGCTGTGGACCTCCACGGGTCTGCTGCTCGCGACCGGCACGTTCACCGGTGAGACCACGTCCGGCTGGCAGAAGCTGATGTTCACCTCGCCGGTCCAGGTGCAGGCGAACACGACGTACGTCGTCTCCTACACCGCGCCGAACGGCCGCTACTCGGTCACCTCCGGCTACTTCAACGGCCAGGAGGCGAGCTACCAGTCGCTGCACGCGCTGCAGAACGGCACGGACGGTGGCAACGGCGTCTACAAGTACGGCGCCGGGTTCCCGAACAACTCCTACAACGCCACCAACTACTGGGTCGACGTCATCTACCGCAACGGGCTCAACGGTGACACCACGCCGCCGACGATCACGAACCGCACGCCGGCCGTGAACGCGACGAACGTGGGCCTGCAGAGCGCGCTGTCGGCGACGTTCAGCGAGCCGGTCGACCCCGCGTCGGCGCAGATCTGGCTGAAGGACCCGAAGGGCGGCAAGCTCTCCGGCTCGGTGTCGCTGTCCGGCGACCAGAAGACGGTCACCTGGACACCGTCCGCCAAGCTCGTGTCCGGCACGCAGTACCAGGCGCACGTGGGCATCGCGGACGTCAACGGCATCGCGATGCCGGCGGCCGCGGAGTGGAACTTCACGACCACGACGACACCGACCTGCCCGTGCTCGCTCTTCAGCACGGCGACGGTGCCGGACGAGACGTCCGCGGACGACTCGGGCGCCTACGAGCTCGGTGTGAGGATCACCCCGACCCAGTCGGGCCAGATCACCGGTGTCCGCTTCTACAAGGGATCCGGCAACACCGGCACGCACACCGGCAGCCTCTGGAACGCCAACGGTCAGCGCCTCGCCACGGGCACCTTCACGGGTGAGACCGCGACGGGCTGGCAGACGCTCACGTTCGCCCAGCCGGTGATCGTCAGCTCCGGTCAGACCTACACCGCCTCGTACACGACGACCACCGGGCACTACGCGGTGAACGCCGGGTACTTCGGGACGGGCCCGGTCACCTCCGGTCCGCTGACGGCACCGCAGGAGACCAACGGCGTCTTCATGCCGGGCAACGGGTTCCCGACCATGACGTACGGCTCCGGCAACTACTGGGTCGACGTCATGTACCAGCCCAACGCCGACAACGTCGCTCCGGTGGCGCAGTCGCACACCCCGCTGACGGGTGCGCAGGCCGTCGCGCTGAACTCCACGGTCACCGTGTCGTTCGACGAGCCCGTGGACCTCAACTCGGCGCAGTTCGACGTCACCGACCCCGGTGGCGCGAAGATCGCCGGCACGAGGTCGCTCTCGCCGGACAGCAGGATGATCACGTTCACGCCCGCCGCCAGGTTCGCGGCGTCCACTGTGTACTCGGTGAGCGCCAAGGCCGCGGACACGTTCGGCAACATGATGGCCAACCCGGTCACGTGGTCGTTCACGACGGCGACGACGCAGACCTGCCCGTGCTCGCTGTTCAGCGCCGCGACCGTTCCGACGGTAACTTCGGCTGATGACAACGGCGCGTACGAGCTGGGCGTCAAGTTCACGTCCGGCACGGCCGGGCAGATCACCGGCGTGAAGTTCTACAAGGGAGCGGGCAACACGGGCACCCACACCGGGTCGCTCTGGTCCGCGGACGGCCAGCGCCTGGCCACCGGCACGTTCTCGGGTGAAACCGAGTCGGGCTGGCAGACGCTGACGTTCAGCTCGCCGGTGGCGATCACGGCGAACACCGAGTACACGGCCTCGTACACGACCACCACGGGCCACTACGCGGTCAACGCGGGCTACTTCGGCACGGTGACCTCACCGCCGCTGACCGCCTCGCCGTCCGCCGGTGTGTTCACGGCCGGGTCGGGCTTCCCGACCTCGACCTACAACGGTGGCAACTACTGGGTGGACGTGGTGTTCCAGTGATGCACGGGTGACCGCGAGGCCACTGCTGTTCATCGGGGCAGGTGGACTGACCCGCGAGACTCTCGCGGCGGTCCGCCTCCTCCCGGAGACGTGGAACCCCGTCGGGGCTCTCGACGACTCCACCGCCCTGCACGGCACCCTGATCGACGGGGTGCCCGTGCTGGGCGGGCTCGACACCCTGGCCGATCACCCGGACGCGGCCGTCGTGCTCTGCATCGCGAGCGCGCGGCGGTCGCTGGTCCGGCTGAACGTGGCCAGGAGGCTCGACCTGCCGGACGAGCGATGGGCGACCGTCGTGCACCCGGCGGCCGTCACCTCCGGCGCTTCTCTGGGCGCCGGCACGATTCTGCTGGCGGGTGTCGTCATCACGACCCCGCTGTCGATCGGCAAGCACGTGGTGGCCATGCCCCACGTGCTGATCACCCACGACGACGAGGTGTCGGACGGCGTCACGTTCGCCGGCCGCGCCTCGCTCGCGGGGTCGGTGCACGTCGGGGAGGCCGCGTACCTGGGACAGGGAGCCCTGGTGCGCGAGGGGTTGAAGATCGGCGCCGGTGCCGTGATCGGCATGGGAGCCGTTGTCCTGCGGGACGTTCCGGCAGGAGAGACGTGGGCCGGCGTGCCGGCCCGCCCGTTGCGTGGGGAGAGCGCGTGATCGAGATTCCGCTGGTGGACCTGCGTGCCCAGCACGAGCAGGTGGCCGACGAGGTGGCCGACGGCTGGGCCGAGGTGCTCAAGACGACGGCCTTCATCGGCGGCCCCCAGGTCGCCCGGTTCGAGTCGGAATTCGCTGCCTACCAGGAAGTTCCGCACGCCATCGGTGTCGCCAACGGCACCGACGCCATCGAACTGGCGTTGCGCGCGTTGGGCGTCGGCCACGGCGACGAGGTCGTGCTGCCCGCCAACACCTTCATCGCCACGGCCGAGGCCGTCGCCCGTGCCGGCGCGACGCCTGTGCTCGTGGACTGCGTGGACGACACGCTGCTGATCGACACGTCGCAGGTGTCCTCTGTGGTCACTTCGCGCACCAAGGCCATCGTGCCGGTTCACCTGTACGGCCAGGCCGCACCCGTCGAACTGCTGCCGCTGGGCGTGCCGGTCGTCGAGGACGCCGCCCAGGCCCAGGGCGCCCGCCGCAACGGCGTCGCCATCGGTGGCCTCGGTGTCGCCGCCGCGACCTCGTTCTACCCCGGCAAGAACCTCGGCGCGTACGGCGACGGCGGCGCGGTGCTGACGACGTCGGACGCCATCGCCGAGTCGGTGAAGTTGCTGCGCGAGCACGGTTCACCGCGCAAGTACGAGCACCCGGTGCTCGGCTTCAACAGCCGCCTCGACACGCTGCAGGCCGTGGTGCTGTCCGCGAAGCTGCGCCGGTTGGAAGGCTGGAACCAGGCCCGTCGTGCCGCGGCGTCCCGCTACACAGAGATGCTGGCCGACGTTCCCGGTGTCCGCACCCCGGTGGTCCTCGACGGCAACCTGCCCGTGTGGCACCTCTACGTCGTGCGCGTGGCCGAGCGCGACCGCGTGCTGAAGTCGTTGCACGAGGCCGGCATCGGCGCGGGCATCCACTACCCGACGCCGCTGCACAAGACCGGTGCGTTCGCTCACCTCGACGGCTCGTTCCCGGTGGCGGAGACCTCGGCCGCGGAGATCCTGTCTCTGCCGCTGTTCCCGGAGATCACCGAGGCGCAGCAGGCCCGCGTCGTCCAGGCGCTGAAGGCAGCGCTCTGATGACGGGCGTCCGGGTTCACCCGCACGGCCTGTGCGAGTCGGACGACGTCGGCGACGGCACGCGCGTGTGGGCGTTCGCGCACGTACTGCCAGGCGCGCGCATCGGCCGTGACTGCAACATCTGCGACGGCGCGTTCGTCGAGTCGCGCGCGGTGCTGGGCAACAACGTGACGGTCAAGAACGGGACCCTCGTCTTCGACGGAGTCACGTGTGAGGACGACGTGTTTCTTGGGCCGAACGTGTTGTTCACCAACGACCTGCGGCCGCGCTCGCACGTCAAGAAGACCGGCGATGCGCTGGAGACCACGCTTGTGCGTCGTGGCGCGACGCTGGGCGCCGGTGCGGTCGTGGTGTGCGGCACGGTGATCGGCGAGCACGCGTTCGCCGCCGCCGGTGCGGTCGTGACGAAGTCGGTGCCCGCGCACGCTTTCGTGGCGGGCAACCCGGCTGTGGTGAAGGGCTGGGTCTGCGCCTGCGGTGCGCGGCTCTCAGATGATCTGTCGTGTCCCGAGTGCGGGATCCGGCACGAGGAGACCCCGGACGGCCTGAAAGCCGTCTGACATCGCGTTCAAGGCCGTCGAAGCACAGCTTCGGCGGCCTTTCGCATGAACCCGACCCGTGGCACCCCACGACCTGGTTAGGTTGTCGGAATGGCGGGGGACGGGTTCGTCGAAGTACGCGGTGCCAACCGGCACAACAACGTGATCCTGCACCTCTTCGCCGTGGCGTTGATGGTGGCCGGACCGATCGTCTACGCGGCCAACGACGGCGGCACCGTCGGCATCGTGCTCACCGTGGTGCTGCTGCCGCTGGGAATCGCCGTGTGGCGCGGTATCGCGCGTGCCAAGCGGCGGCTGCTGCGCCTGGACGAGGTGGGCCTGCCCGCGACCGCCGTGGTCCTGTCCGTGGAGCCGATCAGCGAGGACTCCACGGTCCGCGTCCGGCTCCTGATCAAGGGCCCGGACGTGCCCGAGTTCGTGATCGAGCACGACACCACGTACGACCCGGCTCTGAAGCCCAGGAACAAGCTCGTCGCGATGGTCGACCCCGACGACCACCGCGACTTCGAACTGCACTACTAGGCGGGCTCCCAGGCCTCCAGCTGATCGAACAGCCGCAGATCACCGTCGATCTCCAGCGACTCCAGCGAGCCCCGCCCGTACACGACCATCAGCAGGTCGTGGGCCGCTGCCTTGGCCGTGGCGTGGGGCGTGCCGTCGCCGGGCTCACCGATCCGCCCGCCGTTCGCGTCGAGCGTGAGGCGCCACGAAGCGCCCTCGGTCACGTAGTAGTCGACGACAGCGGGTTCGTACGGCCACGGGCTCGACGTCGAGAAGCAGGTCATCAGGAACTCGTCCACGGCGTCGACCACGATCTCCGCCGGCAGCGGTCGCGGGGCACCGGCCGCGACCTGGGCGTCGTAGGTGTGGACGGCGATCTCGTGCAGCTGGCGGCGGGCCGCGGTCGCGACGGTCAGCGGCGACTGCGAGTCGCCCCACCAGCCCCAGCAGTCGCGGTCGGGCCCGGCCTTCTCCAGGGCCGTCACGAGCAGGCGGCTCGACTCCGCCATCCACTCCTGCCAGCCCTCGCGGGGAGCCTCCTCCGGAGTCCTCTCCGTCGGGCCGTCGGTCACGATGCCCGCCCACTTGCGGCGGCCGTCGCCGAGGTGCTGCACGAGGTCGAACACCGTCCAGCCCGGGCAGGTCGGCACCGGTGCGTCGAGGTCGCCCACGGAGGCGATGAAGGCGGCGGTCCGCTCGTCGATCAGACGGAGCAGGTCCGGGAAGGCGATGGGGTTGTGCACGCGCGCTGTCTACCACCGGGGCACGTGGGCGGCGAGCGATTTTCCCGGCCGTTTTCACCCGAACGAGCCGTTCATTGGAGCCGCTTCAACGCATACGGTCCAAGAGCATGACCGTCATCACATCCACCGCGTACAGCCGCGATCTAGGCGATGAGCTGCGCAGACTGCGCGAGAACTGCACCAGCTTCGGCGGCCGCGCGATGGCCCACCAGTTGGGGTGGGATCCGAGCAAGGTCTCGAACATCGAGACCGGCAAGGCCCGCGCGACCGAGGTCGACCTCGCCCAGTACTTCGCGACGTGCGGCAAGGACCTCGACTTCCTGCTGGACTTCACCAGCCGGTACCGCCACGCGTTCGACCTGTACTTCGCCCAAGTGCCGGAGAACCTGCGCACGCTCGCGATGGTCGAGGCGATGGCAACGAAGATCTTCGTCTACGAGATCCTGACGATTCCCGGCCTCCTGCAGACCGAGGCCTACGCCCATGCCCTCTTCGTGGAGACCGGGTGCGAGTCGGCGGAGGACATCAAGCGGTTCGTCGAGCTGAGGATGGAGCGGCAAGCCATCTGGCGGCGCCCGTACCGTCCCGAGTGCGTGTTCTACGTGCACGAACTGGCACTGCGGATGCGGATCGGCGATGCCAAGGTCATGGAGGACCAGTACCTGCGCCTTCTCTTCAACGCGCACATCGTGCGGATCGTCCCAGCGAACGCCCTCGGTCTCGCGCTCAAGTCGATGCGCATGATGTTCGAGTTCGGCAAGGCATCACCGTTGGCCTACACGGAAAGCGATCTGGCCAAGGTTTTCGCGCAGGAA
Organism: Streptomyces sp. ID05-26A; assembly: GCF_033794685.1. NCBI lineage: Bacteria > Bacillati > Actinomycetota > Actinomycetes > Kitasatosporales > Streptomycetaceae > Streptomyces > Streptomyces sp. ID05-26A. The sequence continues at coordinate 247,315 of NZ_JARAYZ010000004.1, read as the reverse complement.
CCCTCGGCCATCACGTCGAGCAAGAAGCTCTTCGAGCAGTTGGATGCGGTCGCGCTGGATGAGGAACAATCTCGAAGCATGCTGGCGGCGTACGTCAGCGGACTGCGAGAGGACCCTCATGGCCACCGAACGGACCTGGCGTAAGAGCAGCTACAGCGGTGGTACCGGCGACAGCAGCTGCGTCGAGGTGTCCCTGACCCAGGACGCGTTGGTGCGGGACTCGAAGAACGCGAGCGGCGACGTCCTCGCGTTCTCCGCCCCTGCCTGGCGCAGCCTGCTCAGCTGGCTGGACTGACCTCGGCCGCCTTGCGCAAGGCGGCCTCCTGTCTGGCTATCCGCAGCAACGCCCCGGACACCCCGATCAGCATGAAAGTCATGCCGGTCGCGACGCTGAACGCGAGCTCGTCGAAGGTCGCGGCACCCAGCGCGGACGTCAGCATCGCCGCCACCAGGCACATGGCGATGCCGCGAACGCCCTCGTCGCGGGACAGCGCGCGAGCCCTCAGTGCCGCGAAGATGGCGCCGACGAACAGCAGGACGAACGCGATCAGGCCCAGGTAGCCGTTCTCGATCATCGTCAGCAGGTACTGGTTGTCGAGGATCGTGTACTTCGAGGGCAGGAACGTGCCGAACCCCCGGCCCAGCCAGGGGTGTTTGGCGATCTCCAGCCATGCGCCGTCGTAGTCCTTGGTGCGGCCCTGGAACGACGGGTCGTCCTCGATGTTCGAGAACATCGACGTGACCGTGCCGAACAGGCCCGGCACGACGACGGAGGCGCCGCCCAGGAACACCGCGCCGATGCCGAGCAGCGGCAGGCCCCGGTCGCGGGGGAGCAGGATCGCCATCACGATGCCCGTCACCACCAGGCCGATGATCGCCGTGCGCGAGAGCGACAGGATCGCCATCAGCGCCAGCAGCGACAGGGCGGTCCACCAGCGGCCGACGGGTTCGCCGCGGTCCTTCGCCTGGAACACGAAGTGCGCGGCGAACGGCACGCCCAGCACGCACACCAGACCGAACTCGATCGGGTGGTTCACCGTGCCGGCCGGGCGGAAGAAGATCGAACGCGACTCCAGCGCCGAGTAGCCGTTGTCCTGCACGCGCAGGCCCGGCAGCGTGATGTACGAGGCGAGGTCGAGGCCCAGGCCGAACTGGAACAGGCCGACGAACGCGCTGACCGTCAGGCAGGCCACCATCACCCGCAGTGCTCGGCTGAGCCGGTCACCGGTGCGGACGCCGTCGGCGATGAACACCGCGAGCGCCGCCATCGACACGATCCTGATCAGCGCCGAGTCCGACACCGACAGCTCGTCGATCGGCAGGTAGCGCCGGGTCGCCAGCGCGTACGTCATCAGGTGCAGGATCACGTAGATCGCGAGGATCGTGCGGACGGCGTTGCGGCCCTTGGCGATGCCGAGGTGGTCGACGAGGTGCGCGGCGAACCACACGATCATGAGGCACATCGCCATGAACAACGCCGGTGGCAGCGTGATCGGGACGAACGCGATCGTGAACCGGGCGGGGACGACGAGCAGCGCCACCATGTAGAAGATGAGGAGGGTGGCGCCGTCGGCTCGCTGGGCGGTCAGTCGTCTTTCGTCGGCCATGCCGGGTCAGGTTTGGGAGCGGCGATGATGACGGTCTTCTGGTGCGCGTTCGGCACGCCCTGGGGCACCGGACGCGGGGGAGTGCCGTTGCCGTTGGTCTGCGGGTTCGGCCGGACCGGGGGCAGGGGAGCCGGCGTTGTGTCCTTCTCGGACGGTGCCGGGTCCTTGGGGTCCTTGGGGTCCTTGCCGTCCTTGCGGCGCTTGGCCTTCAGCAGGATCGAGTCGGCGGCGAACGTCGAGGCGAGCGTCAGCAGCAGCAACACGACCGTGGCCGCGCCGACGTACCGGACCTTGCCGCCGATCTTGGCCGATGCCGTCGTCGGCTTCACCAGGACCTGCGCGGTGATGAACGTCTGTTCGGGCGCGCTCAACGCCTTCTGCTGCGCCGCGAGCTCCGCGACGGTCTTCTCGAGCACCTTGCCGACGAGGCCCTCGGCGGACTCGGCCGAGTCGGACTCCGTCGTGATGAAGAGCAGCGGGCCGCCGACAGGGCCGGTGTTCGCGGTGTAGACGGACGTCGAGCCCTTGCCCGCCAGTTCTTCGGCGGTCTTCGGGTCGCCGAGGATCTGGGTGAGGATCTGCGCGGTCGTCGTGAGGCTGCCGTCGAACTGCAGCAGCGGGTTGACCCTGACGACGTCCTCGGGCTTGGTGTTCGCCGTGTACCGGCCGCCGGCCGCGGGGGAGGTGAGGACGAGCACGCCACTCGACTCGTACCGCGTGGGCACCGTGGCGTAGACGTACAACGCGAGGATGCCCGTGAGCAGCACTGCGGGCAGGGCGATGTACCACCGCCGCCGCAGCACTCGTACGGTTCCCCAGAAGTCCATCAAAATCCCCGATCCGCGGCTCGGTCTTGCGAACGCAATGTTCGTAGGGTATCGCCTGCTTTGAAAATCGGGGTGAGCTGCCAACTGTTACAGGCCGTAGCTGACGAGCGATGAAGGAAGGGAATCCAGGAGGCAGCATGCGTGCAGGACGACTGACCGTGACCATCGCGGCCATTCTCGTGGTCATCGGTGGAACAACGGCTTACGTCGTCACGGCGGCCACTGACGCGAAACAGCCGGCGGGCGCCGAGAAGGTGTCGCAGGCCAAGACCGGCGATCTTCTGTTCGTCGATCTCGCGGGTGGTCAGAACCGGGTCGAGAAGCTCGCCGACGGAGGCGCACGCACCCCGTTGGAACTCGTCTGCCAGCGGTTTTACGCCGCCGGTGGCACCAGCGTGTGCCTCAAGCTCTCCGGTCCCGGCCCGACCTACTCGGCCGAGGTGAGCCGCGGCGGCAAGCCCGTCAAGAGCGTTCCGCTGCCGGGCATCCCGAGCCGTGCGAAGGTTTCGCAGTCCGGGAACGTGGTGTCGTGGACCAGTTTCGTCACCGGCGACTCGTACTCGGTGCCCGGTGGTTTCTCCACCCGCACCGGTTTCTACGACCTGCGCACGGGGGAGACGGCCGAGTCGCTCGAACACTTCGCCGCCACTGTGGAGGGTGTCCCGCACACGGCCAGTGACGTCAACTACTGGGGCCTGACCGTGGCTTCCGACGACAGGACCTTTTACGCGACGCTCGCCAGCGGCGGTTTCACCTGGCTGGTGAAGGGCGATCTCGTGACGAAGTCCGTGACGACCTTGCGCCGTGACGCGGAATGCCCGTCGCTGTCGCCGGACGGCACGAAGGTCGCGTACAAGAAGCGCATCGGCCGCCTCGGACCGTGGGACCTCGCGGTGCTCGACCTCGCGACGAACACGGAGAAGCGGCTGCCCGCCACGGCCGGCATCGACGACCAGGCGACGTGGCTCACGGCTGACGAACTCGCGTTCGCCGCGGTGCCCAAGGACGCCAAGCTCCCGGCCGTTCACGTGGTGCCCGCCGACGGGTCCGCGGACGCGCGGGTGCTGATCGCCGATGCCACGTCGCCGTCGCCAGTGATGTGAAGAACGTCCTCGCGAGTCATGTGGCGAGTTCGCGGCGGAGCACCTTCTCGAGCTCATGGCCTGCCGCATCCCAGGAACGTCCCTCCACACTGGACGCGGCCGCACGGGCGACCGCGTCGAAGTCCGGCGATGTGACCACTTCGGACAACGCACGCGCCAGTGAGTGCGGGGTGGGCGTCGCGTACCGGACGTGGTCGTTGTCCAGGACTACGCGGTTGAAGTGCGCGTCGTTCACCACGGGGACACATCCGGCCGCGAGCATTTCGTGCGGCACGAGGGAAACGTTGGTCATCGACAGCGACAACCCGGCGAAGCAGCGGTTGTAGATGGCGTTCAGGTCGTCCGGCGTGACCAGGCCGTGGTCGACGAACTGCGGCCCGAGGTCGCCGATCTTCTCGCCGTACACGTGGATCTTGAGGTCGGGGTGCTTCTCGGCGAAGACCTCCAGCGCGAGCACACCGAGCTCGAACGCCCTGCGCGGTGCCTTGCGCCGGGCGTAGAAGACGATGCCGTCGCGCTTCTCGTCACCGAGCTTGTACCTGTCCGCGTCGCAGCCGAAGTCGAAGTAGTCGGCCGGCATGCCGTGCTCGTCGCGGACCTTGTCGGCGAGGAACCTTCCGGCCGTGAAGCCGTGCATGCCCATCCGGTACGTGTTCTCCGCCAGCGCGTACAGGCCGCCGGACGGGTAGAACCACGGCTCGTAGTCCTGCACGAGGTAGAACCTCTTGCCCGCACACGGGTCGTTGAACGCCGGGTACGCCGTGATCCACGCCGTGGCGAACACCGCGTGGGCGTCCGCCATGCCATCGGTCACGTCGTGGATCGTGCCCTTGAAGAACGGGAACGCTTCCCTGATACCGGGTTCGAGGTCGGCGACCGTGTTGCCGAACGTGTCGTACAGGTAGAGCCGGCAGTCGTGGCCGATCGACTCCAGGTGCCGGATGAGCCGGAACATGGTGGTGTGGCCGCCGGAGCCCTTGGACGGGGGAGTGGTGACCCAGTTGATCGTGAGCCTGCCGTCCTGGGGGATCGGCGGGATCACCACGGGCTTGCGCGCCTCGACGTCGGCCTTGCGGACGTCCTCGAGGCGCACCGGCAGGTCCTCGCCCTCGGCGCCGAGCCTGCGGGTCGCGGCCGTCAGCAGCCGGACGCCGAGCTTCTTGGCGCCCTGCTCGCGGACGATCTTCGTGACCTGCCTCAGTCGTCTCACGCGTTGGCCCTCTTCTTCAGCACCGCAATGATTTCGTGTCGCATCGGAAACACCACGAGCGCGTAGGCGAGACAGGACAGCGCGCCGCCGACGAGGATCTGGAGCACCTCGCTGTCGATCGCGTTCCTGACCCCGAGCACCACCGCGACCATCAGCACCCCGCCGAGGAACGGCCGGAGCAGGCGCGCGCCGAGTGCCCCGGCGCGGATGCCGTAGGGCTTGAACGTGATCAGGTACGCCGGCGTGATGATCAGCACCGCGACGATCACGTGGGCCGCCGCGACGCCGCGGATGCCGTCGAGGTGCGCGCCGAGCGCCAGCAACGGCACCAGCGCGCCGAGCCACACGAGGTGGATCACGAGGATCGCTCGCGACCGCCCCGCCGACGCGAGGAAGTCGTAGCCGAGTTCGAGGGCGACCCTGACCGCGCCGAGGAGCACCAGCAACGCCAGCGCGGTGGCGGCAGGGGCCCAGCGTTCGCCGTAGACGACGCGGATCAACGGTTCGGCCAGCGCGGCCAGCAGCACGCACGCGGGCACGGTGACAAGCGCCAAGAGCCCCAGTGCACGTCCGAACGACCTCTGGAACAGCTCGGGATCTTCGCGGACCTTCGAGAACGCGGCCAGCGACACGCTTCTGACCGGGGCGCTGAACGCCGCCACCGGCCAGCTCGCGAGGTTGAACGCCAGCAGGTAGAAGCCGAGCGGGACGGTGCCGAGCATCGCGCCGACGACGATGTAGTCGACGTTCATCACGCCCAGGATCAGCAGGCTCGACCCGGCGAGCGGCAGGCCGAACGCGAGAAGTTCCTTGGCCTGCACGGAGTTCCAGCCGGGCCGGAACCTGTCCTTGGTGAGCCAGAACATGATGACCGCGGCCGAGAGGTTCTGCGCGATCCGCTGCCACGCGAGGCTCCACGCGCCGAAGCCCATGAACGCCAGCACGACGGCGACGGCCGTCCCCATGACGAAGGCGGCCGTGTCGGCGTAGAACTTGTGGTCCTGCCGGAAGTTGCGCTGCATCATCGCGCCCGGCACCGCCGTCGCGCCGGCGATGACGAGGGCGACCGACATGAGCTGGATGATGCCGGCCGCTTCCGGGGCGTCCATGGCGTTCGAGAACCACGGCGCGCCGAGCACGCAGATCAACGCCAGCAGACCGCCCGACGCGAGGGACAGCGTCGTGACGGTCGGTGCCATCTCGTCGATCGGGCCGTTGTGGCGGACCAGGGCGGCGCTGACGCCGAGTTCGGAGACGCTCAGGACGATGTTGAGCACGACCAGGGCGACCGCGAACACACCGAACTGCTCGGGCGCGATGAGGCGCGCGAGCAGGATGCTGATGCCGACCGCGGCGAGACGTTGCAACAGCGAGTTGACGGCGCTCCAGCGGATCGCCGAAGACACCTTGCCTTCGAGCTGGTCCGTCTCCTGCGTCACCATTCGCCCCGCCACTTCCACCGTTGCGTGCCGATCCACAACTTCGCCCTCTTGTAGGCGTGCGGCGCAAGGAAAAGTTGCGTGCGACTCAGGAAAGACGGGCTGAACTTCTGGCGTCGCAACAGAGCGCGATGCTCCGGTAGCTCTTCGATGTTCGAATAGGTCTCGCGGGCGAAGTCGAGCAGTTCCTTCTCGGTGCCGTCGAGCTGGTCGCGGTCGTGCAGCCGCACGGCCCGCCACAGCGCGTCCGCCGCGATCGCCTTGTGCGCCAGCGTCTTCAGCCGCGCGGGCAGGCCGGGGTTCTGCTCCAGGACGAGGTCGAACACGTCACGCCGTTGCTCCAGGTCGGCGAACACCGACTTGAACGTCGTGCGCATCATCGAGTTCTCGTGCACCCGGTAGTACGCGCCGGGCTTGCCGCTGACGTACCCGATGTCGGACACCGCGGCGATGCGCAGCCACATCTCCAGGTCACCCGCGTGGGGGAGGTCCGAGCGGTAGCCGCCGACCTTCTGCTGGACCTTCGTGCGCACCACGACCTCGGGCGAGGAGATCACGTTGCGGCTGCTGCGGAAGCGGTTCTCGATCCACTCCTCGCCGCGCCAGACCTTCGAGCTCGTCGGCAGCTGGGTGACCTTCGGCAGCGCGTCGTGGTCGCTGTAGTACACGACGCGCCCGTAGACCATGCCCACTTCGGGGTTCTGCTCGAAGACCTCGGCCGCGCGGTGCAACGCTCCCGGCGCCAGCAGGTCGTCCGCGGACAGCAGCACCGTGTAGTCGGCGGTCGCCCAGTCCAGCAGGCCCTCGTTGTAGGTGGCGATGTGCCCTTTGTTCACCTCGTGCCGGTAGCCCTCGACGCGCTTGTCCGCGGCCATCAGTTCGGCCATCACCTCGGGGGTGTTGTCCGAGGACGTGTCGTCGATCACAAGCACCCGCACGTCCACGCCCGGCTGCTCGAGGACGCTGCGGACGCAGGCGGGTAGGAAGTGGGCGTAGTTGTAACAGGGGATCACGACGTCCACTGTGGGAAGCGTTGGCACATCCTCACTATCGGTCTCGGTGAGCATTCGTTAGCCGCAACGTTTTGGTCCCATCCGGCGATGTACGCGATGACCGGAGTAAGGGGAGTCATGGCCGACCACGTCATCCTGACGCGCTTCAACCTGCCTTCGAAGGGTGCCGAGAGTTACGTCCGGGCAAAGGAAGGATGGCTGACCGAGCGCGTTGCGCTGTTCGAGCGCTACTGCCTGCCATCGGTCGTGGCCCAAACGGACAAACGGACGCGTTGGCTCATCTATTTCGACCCCGAATCACCGCAATGGCTCAAGGACAAAATCGCCTCACACGGTGACGCTTACACGCCCGTTTACCGTCCGGAAGTCTCGCGGGAAGAACTCCGATCGGACATCCGGTCGCTTTTCACCGAGACCGGTTCCGAGCTCATCACCACGAACCTGGACAACGACGACGGCCTCGCGGTCGACTTCGTGGAACGCCTCTGCGCGGCTCCCCGCCCCACCACCACGGCGGCGTACTACCTGGTCAACGGCCTGATCAAGTCTCCGGGCGGGCTGTACCACCGGGTCGACCGGCACAACGCGTTCGTCTCGGTCCGCGAGAGCTGGGACGAGCCGGTGACGTGCTGGGCGCACTGGCACAACCACATGCACCTGCACTTCCCCGTCGTGGAGCTGGGCGGCGCGCCCGGCTGGCTGCAGGTCGTGCACGGCGGGAACGTGTCGAACCGCACACGCGGCCGTCTCGTGTCGCCCGAGGCCTACAAGGGGTCGTTCGGCGACTCGCTGGACGACGTGGCGGCACCCAGGTCCCTCGCGGTCGCCCAGGACCGGCTCGTGGACCAGCCGGTCCGGTTCCTGCGCGACTCGGGCCGGGTGGCCGCGAAGAACGCGGCCATGAAGGTCCTCGGCAAGGGCGGCTTTGAGAAGATCAAGCAGAAGCTGGCGTCTCGCGGTTGATCCCGCCTGTCTCTCTCACGAGCGCTTTTCTCGTGAGAGAGACAGGCGCTGCCTTTCCGAGCCTCCCAGGTGCGCAGCGATGATGAGCGTCACGGTGAGTGCTGCGAGCGCCACCGTGACGCTCGTGCCGAAGCTCGAGAACTGCAGCAGCAGTCCGAACGCGACGGACGAAACAAGACGCCCCAGCGCCTGGCCGGTCTGCACCACGGAAAGCCCCGATGCGCGCAACGACTCCGGCGCCGTCTCGCTCACCTTGGCCGACAGCACGCCGTCCGTGGCCGCGTAGAACAGGCCGTGCAGCAGCAGCGCCGCGATCGCGACCCCCATCCCGCCCTCGGGGATGAACAGCAGCGCGTACACGCCCAGCAACAACCCGTGGCCGGTGAGGAACATCCGCCAGCGGCCGACCTTGTCCGACAGCTTGCCCAGCGGAGCGGCGGCGGCGAGGAACACGATCGCCGTGCCCAGCGGCAGCAGCGGCAGGTAGCCGGGCGAGATGTTCGTGGCCTTCTGCACCAGCACGTAGACGAACGCGTCCGACACGGTCGCGAGGCCCAGCATGCCCGCCGAGAGGGTGGTCCGGCGGAAGTGCTTGTCCGTGAGCAGGTTCAGCCCGGCCCGGAACGACGGCCGCGGCCCCTTCGGCTTCTCGCCGGTCTTCGGCTCCCGCACGAATCCGACGAGCACGATCAACCCGATGATCGCGAACGCCGCCGACACCGCGAAGATCGGCCCCGGCACCGTCCCGATCTGGACGAGCAGCACGAACGTGATGAGCGGGCCCAGCAGCGCGCCGACCGTGTCCATGCTGCGGTGCACGCCGAACGCCGCGCCGAGACGGTCTTCCGGCGTGGCCAGGGAGATCATCGCGTCACGAGGAGCGGTCCGGATGCCCTTGCCCGCCCGGTCCGCCGCCATCAGCGCGCCGATGCCGAACGGGGACGCGCCGACCAGCGGGAAGAAGATCTTGGTGGCGGCGGAGAGCCCGTAGCCGGCGGCCGCGACGGCCTTGGGCTTGCGGAACTTGTCCGACACGCCGCCCCCGACCAGCCGCAGCACTGCCGTGGCACCGGTGTAGATGCCGTCGAGCAGGCCGAACTGCGCGTAGCCCAGGTTCAGCGTGAACAGCAGGTACACCGGCAGGAACGCGGTGATCATCTCGGCGGAGACGTCGGTCAGCAGGCTGACCGTGCCGAGCGCGAACACGGTGCCCGGCAACCGTTTGCGGAAGTCGGTCTTGGACGGGCGCGAAGAGGCGACGTACATCGGTCACCCACCTGCCCCGGCGATGAAATCCCTGTTCATGGACCGTCCTACCAGCTGAGCGTTTGGTGCCACACTTCGAGCGAGAGCAGCGTCCAGATGCGCGGCTGCTCGTTGCGGTCACCGGAATCGTGGTCGTCGAGCAACGAGCGCACCGCGGCCCGGTCGAAGGTCTTGCCCACGAACGACGTGGGCCCGGTCAGCAGGTCGTACGCCATGTCCCGCAGTCCGTCGCGGAACCAGGCGTCGAGCGGCACCTTGAAGCCGGACTTCGGCCGGTCGACGATGTCGGCCGGCAGGTGCTGGCGCGCGACCTCCTTCACGACCCACTTGGTCGTGCCGCCGCGCACCTTCACGTTGCTGGGCAGCGAGAACGCCAGCTCGGCGACGCGGTGGTCGAGGAACGGCGGCCGCAGCTCCAGCGACGCGGCCATCGACATGCGGTCGCCGCGTTCGAGGAGGTTGTCGGCGAGCCAGGTGTGCGAGTCGGCGTAGAGCATGCGCCGCAGCGCGTCCCCGCGGCCGTTCTCGTACGGGGCCAGCACGGACCTCGTCGCCGGACCGCCGAGCAGCGCTGCCCGTTCGGCCACCGTGAACGGCGCGAACCAGCCGCGCATGCGTTCGGCGTAGGAAGGCTCGGAGATGGCGCGCAGAGCGACGCCCAGCCGTGCCTTGGACGCCGGCAGCGCCTTCTCCAGCCGCTTGAGCGCGGCGGAGGGGGCGAACCCGGCGAGCCTGGTGGCCTGGGCGAAGCGGTACTTGGGGTAGCCGCCGAACAGTTCGTCGCTGCCCTCGCCGGACAGCACGACCTTCACGTCCCTGCGGGCCAGTTCGGCGAGGCGGAACACGGCCACGTCGGCGGGTTCGGACAGCGGCGCGTCGCGGTGCCAGGAGAGCTTGGCCCAGCTGTCGCGGAAGTCGTCGGCGGTGACGATCACGTTGTGGTGCCTGCTGCCGACGAGTTTCGCGACCTTCTCGGCGTGGTGGATCTCGTCCACGCGCGGGTCGCCGAAGCCGGCGGAGAACGTGTGCAGCTCGGCGCCGTCGCGTTCCCGCGCCACCAGAGCCGTGATCAGCGACGAGTCCACGCCGCCGGACAGGTAGGCGCCGACCGGCACGTCCGCGACCAGAGCGTCGCGCACAGAGGCCGTGAGGGCCTCGTCCACGAGCCGCACGGCCTCCTCGGGGGTGACCTGGCGGATCTCCGACTCGCGCGGCAGTTCCCAGTACGCCTCGGTGCGGACCCCACCCTGGGCCGTGACGACCAGGTGGTGGCCCTGTGGCACCTTCCGCACGCCTCTGACCAGCGTGTACGGCGCGGGAACGGACCGGTGCGCGAGGTAGTCGTGCAGCGACTCCTGGTCGACCTCGGCCGCGCCGATCGCCGGCAGCAGCGCCTTGATCTCGGACGCGAACGCGAACTGGTCGCCGTCGACGTAGTAGTAGAGCGGCAGGATGCCGAGCCGGTCGCGGAACAGGTGCGTCTCGCCGGTGTGCTCGTCGTGGATGGCGTACGCGAACTGGCCGCGCAGCTTCTCGACCGCTTTCGGCCCGTGCTGTTCGTAGAGCGCCAGCAGGACCTCGGTGTCGCCGTTCGTGCGGAACGGGTATGCCAGGTCGGTGCGCAGCTGCTTGTAGTTCAGGATCTCGCCGTTGAACGCGATCGTGGTCGTGCCGGACGCGCCCGCCATCGGCTGCGGCGACCCGGCGAGGTCGATGATCGACAGCCGGGTGTGCGCGAAGCCGATCGAGCCGTCGGTCCAGAACCCGCTGTCGTCCGGGCCGCGGTGGTGCAGCCGCTTCGCCATCTCGGCGAGCAGCTCCCGCGAGACGGGGGCACCGTCGAACCTTCTGATTCCTGCGATGCCGCACATGTCAGCGGTCCTCCGCGATCTGCATGAGCTCACGGGCGCGGGAGTCCCAGGAGGAGGCCAGCACGGCGTTGCGGCGCTCAGCCGGGGTCTTGAGACCGCTGTCCTTGAGGGTGAGCCGGATCTGGTCGATGAAGTCGGCCTCGCCCTGGGCGATCCGGATGACGTCGCCGTACCGCTCGACCTCGGGGAAGTCCGTCGAGACGACGGCCAGGCCCAGGGCCAGGTACTCCTTCATCTTGATCGGGTTCGCGTGCTTGATCCAGTCGTTGTCCAGCCACGGCATCAGCGCGACGTCGAAGCCGCTGCCGTAACCGGGGATCTGGTCGTAGGAGCGGAAGTCCAGCCAGTGCACGTTGGGGTACTTGTCGTAGCGCTCCATCGAGCAGGTGGCGTCACCGATCAGCACGACCGACGCCTCCGGGAACTCCTGTGCGACCTTCTCGATCAGGTCGAAGTCCACGAGGTAGTCGTCGAGGCTGCCGAAGAACCCGATGCGCGGGCCCGGGATGCTCGCGATGTCCGCGGGCAGGTCGGTGCGGCGGGTGAAGTGGTCGACGTCCACGCCGTGGTCGAGGAAGTGCGCCCGATCGCCGGTGAGCTTCGACTCCTCTTCCTGGAGCGCTCGTGAGACGTAGAGCACGGTGTCCGAATTGGACAGCAGCTGGTTCTCCAGCGCGGCGATCGTGCCCTGGTCGGCCTCGGGGAACGCCGAGTGCCGGTCGGAGCGGTTGAAGATCAGGCCCTTGGTCTTCATCGGCTCCACGACATCCCACGCGGTGGGGATCGTCGCGACGACGACGGGTGTGCCCATGCGCAGGAAGAAGCACACAGCTTTGACCTGGGTGCGGACCAGGACCGAGTTCAGCTTGCGCAGCCACGGCTTGCCGTAGAACGGCAGGGGAGCGGGCGTCATCACGTAGAAGTTCGGCGTGTCCTCGATCGGCTGCCGCACGAGCTTCGCGACGCTCATGGCCTTGCGGAAGATCCGGCGCAGGAACTGCGTGCTCTTGCCGGGCGACGGCATCCGCAGGCCGATGCTGTTGACCAGCAACACCTTGCGGTGCTTCGCGACGCGGCGCAGCAGCTGGAAGTCCGAGTGGGCGCGGTTGTGGTACCACCAGTCCTGCGCGGAGAAGCACAGGTAGCTCGGTCCTTCGGAGGCGACTTCCTCCGGCCAGCGGCGCATGCTGAAAAGCCCCTTCAACGCGGTGCGGTGCTTCGGCGAACGCGCGCGAAGCCCTTCGTTCACGACCATGGCGAGCCACATGAACGCGGCGGCGAACCTGCCGTGCAGTTCGCGGTGCAGGCGGACCTTGTTCGAGGTGAGCATCGACCAGAGGCGCGCGTTCGTGGAGACCTCGCCACCGATGTGCGTGACGACGGCGCGCGGCTCGAACCAGACGCCGCCGGCCCGGAGCATGTACTCCGTTTCCTCCGAATAGAGGAAGTAGCGTTCGTCCAAAAGGCCGTGTCGCTCGATCACGTCCCTTCTGACCAGCCACGCGCAGCCCGTGGCCCAGTCGACGGCGTGCGCGCCCTGGTAGGCCTTCGCGTCCGTGACGGTCTCACCGAGGCCGACGCCGCCGGCCCTGCCCCCGCCGATGAGGGCTTCCGCGAGGGCTCCCGGAGCGGTGGGCTTGCGGCGCAGCGAGAAGGAGAGCGCGCCGGATTCGTCCACCAGCTTGGGCGCGACGATCGGCTTGTTCGCGGCGCGGAGTGATTCCACGGCTCCCGGGTGCAACCGGATGTCGGCGTTCAGGATGAGGACGTCATGTCCTTCTGCGGCTTTGATGCCCAAATTCACACCGGCGGCGTATCCACCGTTGACCGGGCTGCGCAGAATTTCCACGCCGGGTCGAGTGGCGGCCGCCACAGTGCCGTCCGTCGAGGCGTTGTCGACGACGATCACTTTCACGCCGTCGGGCAACGAGTCCAGGCATCCCGCGATGACCTGTTCGCTCTGGTAAGTGACGATGACCACCGCGACAGGTGACCGCTCCACAACCGCTCCTCGCTTTTCGGGCCTCTGCGCCTACATCGAGCGTTTTGCAACCTCCGTTACGAGATTGGGCTCAGGTGTAACCGTTTTGCCCTCGGAAACGAGAACCAGAGCGTGACGTCATCGCCTCACGTGCTGATCATCGTGCAGAACCTCCCCGTGCCGCTGGACCGCCGGGTGTGGCTGGAATGCCGCGCCCTGACCAACGCCGGGTACGAGGTTTCGGTGATCTGCCCCAAGGGTCCGGGTGATCCCGCCTACCAACTCCTCGACGGAGTGCACATCTACAAGTACGCTCCGCCGCCCCAGGCCGAGGGCGCGCTGGGCTACGCGTGGGAGTTCCTGTACTGCTGGGTGCGCACGGCGTTGCTGAGCGTGAAGGTGCGTGCCCGCAGGCGGTTCGACGTCATGCAGGCGTGCAACCCGCCGGACACGTACTGGGCGTTGGCTCTGCTGTGGCGTCTTGGCGGCGTGAAGTTCGTCTTCGACCACCACGACCTCAACCCCGAGGTCTTCCTGTCCCGCTTCGGCGAGCCCAAGGGCGTCGCCGGCAAGCTGCAGTACCGGATCCTGAAGTGGCTGGAGCGCCGGACGTTCCGCACGGCCAACCGGGTGACGTCGACCAACACCTCGTACCAGAAGATCGCGTGGACGCGCGGCAACGTGCCGCCCGAGCACACCACCGTCGTGCGCTCCGGTCCGGACACCACCGTGATGCGACCTGTCGAGGGCGTGGACGAACTCCGGCGCGGCGGCAAACACCTGGTGGCCTATCTCGGAATCATGGGACCGCAGGACGGCGTCGACGGCGTGCTCGAAGTCGCACGGAGAGTTGTTTTCGACCGCGGCCGCACCGACGTCCGCTTCGCCCTGCTGGGCTTCGGCGACTGCCTCGAAGACCTGAAGAAGCAGGCCACGGCGTGGGGACTCGATCCGTACGTGGAGTTCACCGGCCGGGTCGGGCCCGAACAGATCACCCGTTACCTGTCGACCTCGTCGGTCGGACTGGGCCCGGATCCGTTGTCGCCTTTGAACGACGTGTCCACTATGAACAAGACCATGGAGTACATGGCCTACGCGCTGCCGGTCGTCACGTACCGGTTGCAGGAGACCGTGGTGTCCGCCGGCGAGTGCGCCGTGCTCGTCGAGCCGGGTGACGTCGAGGCGTTCACCACGTCGCTGCTCGACCTGCTCGACGACGCGGAACGCCGTGCGCGCCTCGGTTTCGAGGGCCGCCGCCGCTGCGAGGCGGTGCTCGACTGGCGCCCGCAGGCCGAGAACTACGTGGCGGTGTTCGACGGGCTGACCGGGTTCGCCTCGCGCGGCCCGTTCCCCGACGGCAGGCCCGAGCTCGGCGCCGGGACCGACCAGTGGGGCAACAAGATGATCGACGTGAGCGACGACGCCGTGCTCCGCGCGTTCGCCGTGACCCGAACGGGAGAATGATGTTCGTCAGAAGGATCGCTGTCGTCGGCACCGGCTACGTCGGTCTGACCACCGGTGCCTGCCTCGCCTCGCTGGGCCACCGCGTGGTGTGCGCGGACGTCGACGCGGGCAAGGTCGAGCGGCTCTCGCGCGGTGAGGTCGACATCCTCGAACCGCGACTTGCCGAGCTGGTCGCCGAAGGTTTGGCTTCCGGTCGCCTGTCGTTCGTGCTGGGCGCGTCGGCCGCGGTGGCCGACGCCGAGGTCGTGTTCCTGTGCGTGCCCACGCCCATGGGCGTCGGCGGCATCGCGGACCTGCACGCCGTCGAGTCCGTTGTGGACGAGACGCGCGACCTGCTGCCGTCCGGCACCGTGATCGTGAACAAGTCCACCGTGCCGGTCGGGACCTCGATCCGGACCGCCGAGCTGCTGCGCCGTGACGACGTGGCCGTCGTCTCGAACCCCGAGTTCCTGCGCGAGGGCTCGGCCGTGCACGACTTCCTCAACCCGGACCGCATCGTCGTCGGCTGCGACCAGCAGGACGCCGCCGAACGTGTCGCGGCGCTCTACGCCCGGTTGGGTGCGCCGACGGTGCTGACCGACGCGGCTTCCGCCGAGATGGTCAAGTACGCGGCGAACTGCTTCCTCGCGATGAAGCTGTCCTATGTGAATGCCGTGGCCGAGTTGTGCGAGCGCCTCGGTGCGAACATCACCGACGTCACCGAGGGCATGGGCTACGACAAGCGCATCGGTCAGGCGTTCCTGAACCCCGGCCCCGGCTGGGGCGGCTCATGCCTGCCCAAGGACACGCACGCGATGCTCCAGGTCGCCGACGCCGCCGACTTCGAGTTCCGCCTGCTGCGCGCCACGATCGACACCAACGAGCGCCAGCGCCAGCGGATGGTCGAGAAGGTGCGTCTCGCGGTGACGGGCAAGCGCGGCGGCTCGCTGTCGCACGTCCGTCTGGGCCTGCTGGGCCTGACGTTCAAGGCCGGCACGGACGACCTGCGCGACTCCCCGGCCCTGGCCGTGGCCGCGCTGCTCCGTCAAGCCGGTGCCGAGCTCGTCGGTTACGACCCGGCTCTCGCCGGCGGCACGGACCTCGGCCCGGTGTCCGTTGTGGACGATCCCTACCAGGCCGCGAAGGACGTCGACGCCCTCGTCGTGCTGACCGAGTGGCCGGAGTTCCGCTCGCTCGACTGGGCGCGCCTGGCGGAGACCGTGCGGCAGCCCGTGGTCGTCGACACGCGCAACCTGCTGGACCCGGACGTCATCCGCCGCGCGGGTCTGACCTGCACGTCACTGGGTCGCTAGTCCTCTTGGGACTGTCCTTTTAGCTCAATGGTGTGACAGGGCGCGCGCGGTGGTTGTGCTAGCGCTTTGATTCCCGGCAACACCCGGTGGGACTCGCCCACCGGGGTTCGTCGGGAGGTTCCGCCGTGGCTGGACTCATGGACATGGTCAGCGGTCTCGTGCACCAGGCTTCTGGTTTGCTGGCGCAGGCAACGCATCTCGCTCAGGGCCTGCTGTCCGCTCTGCCGCTCTAGAGACCCGCGAACAGGTCTGTCTCCGGCAGCGGGGCGTTCGTCCTGTCCAGGTCTCGGAAGTAGTGCTCCTGCTGCTTCTGGACGGCGGACGCCCCCACGTCGACGACCGTGGCACCCTCGGTGGCGGTCAGGTAGAACTTCGCCGGGATCCCGGTCCGGTACACCGCCAGTTTCGTGACGCGCAGCGGTCCCTTGTAGTCGCAGACGACGACCTGCGGTGAGTACTTCTCGATCAGGTCGTACGGGTCCGCAGTCTGCGCGATCGCCCCGAGGCGTTCTGCTTGGCGGCGGACTTCCTCGTTCTGGCTGTGCACAACGGTTCTGACGCCTTTTCTGGCATAGAGTGCCACTGTGCCGGCCGTCCCGCTGATGTCGTCCGCGAGCACGACCAGCAGCGTTCTCACCACCGCGGCAGATCCGGCCCGTGGTGCGTGATGCCGGCGAACAGATCGGTCTCGGGCAACGGCGCGTCGGTGGTGTCGAACGCGCGGATGTACGACTCGGCCGCGAACCTCTGCTGCGCCGTCAGCTTCCCGATCAACGACTGACTCTCGTAGCAGTACAACGCTTTGCGCTTCACGTCGGCGACGGCCGAGGTGTCCACCGTCGTCGTGGCGAGGGTGTCGTGCGCCTCCAGGTACAGCTTCGCCGGGATCCCCGTCTCCTTGACCGCGTGGTGAGCGACGCGGGCCGCGTGCACGTGATCGCGGTGCTGGTGCGGGTTGTGGTGGTCGTGCGTGACGACGACCTGGGGCCGGAAGTGCTCGATGAGGGCAGCCAACCGGCCGGCCGCGGTCTCGACGGGAATGGAGCAGAACGCGCCGGGCGGCACCTCCCCGGTCTCACCGGAGTCGTGATACCCCAACAGTTCCAGGTCCGTGATGCCCAGCACGTCGCACGCCGCGTTGAGCTGCGCCCTGCGCCGCGCCGCCACGGCCTGGGGGTGGTGGTTCAGCTCGCCGGGTTTGACACCACCGGGCATGTCACCCATCTCGCCACCGGTACACGTGACGAGGACGATCCGGACGCCCTGGCGGGCGTAGTGGGCCAGGATTCCTCCGGTCGACCGAGACTCGTCGTCAGGGTGAGCGTGGACGGCCAGCAAGGTTCTCGGTCCATCGAACTGCACGCGGCGAAGGTACCTCGAAACTATTGTCTTGCCGGTGACCGACTTGCCGTCCGGCTTGAAGCCGTTGGAACTCGCTCAGCACCTTCGTGGACAGATCTCCCGAGGGCACGCGTATGCCCGCTCGCGCAAGCAGCGGTTCAGGTGGAAGTCCGTAACTGTCCGACTGACCACTTTGGTGCTTTCGGCGGTGTCGACGATCATTCTCGGCCTGCAGAACCTCGACCCCTGGACGGGGACGGCGTTCTCACTGGTGGCGGTGGTGACCGTGGTGTCCGCTTTGGAGCCGTTCTTCGCCTGGCGCTCGTTGTGGGTGTTGATGGAGGAGGCGAGCTACAAGTTCCACCGGCTGGAAGACGACCTCGCGTACTACGTGGCGTCCACGCCGGCCGAGGAGGTGGATCCGGAGAAGGTGCGGGAGATGTTCGAGCGGTACCAGGAGATCTGGGACTCGCTCAGTTCGCGGTGGTTGAGGTTCCGCGACAACGGGTGAGGTGGGGTGGCTGGGCCTGGGGCGGCGTGCCTGGGGTGCCGGGTCGGCCGGGTGCGAGGGGCCGGGGGAGCGCGACGAAGGTGCTGGGACGTGTGCGGCCGCACGCTGCGCGCTCTCCGCACTCGCACATCCGCTACCCCACCCCGAAACACCGAACCGCCCCCGCCGCCGGCGGGGGCTCGGCGGCGAAGGCGGTCAGAGGCGGTCGGCGGTCCAGAGACCAAGGCCAGGAGCTACGGCGTACCCGCCGGCTTCCCCTTGCCATCAGGCGCGCCGGCGTCGTGCAGGAAGTTGTCCTGCCACACCGCCCACTTGTAGTTCGCGCCCTTCTGGCTCACATAGGCCGCGCCCCACCCGGTTCCGGTGAAGCGGTTGTTGATGGACCTCATGTTGCGCCCGTACACGTTGTCGAAGCCCGACTCCAGCCCGAGCTGGTAGCCGCCGCCCTCCAGGAGGTTGCCCTCGACGGTGACGTTGTCGATGTCGCCGCCGTAGGTCTGGATGAACAGGGCCCCGGTGTCGTTGCCGGTGGAGCAGTCGATGCGGTTGTTGCGGAACGTCAGGGTGCGGCCCGCGTTGCGGTCCAGCGGGAAGTCGCGGACGGTGGCGCCGTCGTTGTGGCTGTCGCCGTCGGAGCGCAGGCCTCGGACGTAGTTGCCCTCGGCGAGGCCGCTCAGGGTGCTGCCGGTGTTGTAGAAGCAGATGCCGGAACCCATGCCGCTGATGTAGTTGCGCTGCAGGGTGCCGACGCCGAGGAACGCGCAGGAGCCCGCGATCGTCTTGGCCGAGAGGGCCGAGCCGTCGATGTTCGAGTCGCGGATGGTCACGGGGGCGCCGGTGACCTGGCAGGAGTTGCTGCCGCACGGGCCGTTCGTCGTGATCAGCGGTTGCGTCTCGCCGGCACGGGTGGGGCGGACGCAGGACTTCTCGATCGTGATGTTGCCGGCGAACAACGTCAGGGTCTGCTCGATGCGCTTGCCGGAGATCACGGTGCCGGCGGCGGGGGCGCCGGGGCCGGTGTAGAGCGGCAGGGAGTCGCAGTTCAGGCCGTGCGCGGCCAGGCCGGTGTTGCCCTGGGTGAGCTTCCAGCCCGGGGAACCCGCGGGGGCCGGGGCGACGGGCGGCTTCACGGGGCCGTTGGTGGCGGACTTCGTGGTGGAGCTGCTGGGGGCCTCGGAGCTGCTGCTCGGTGCGGCCGAGGAACTGCTGGGCGTGCTGGTCGAGGTGGCACTGGTGCTGTCGGCGATGGGAGTCGGTTGGGCCGCCTTCGTCGGGGTACAGGCGGCTAACGCGATGACACCACCGGTCAGCAGTACGGCCAATCTCAGTCTCACGGCTGGTTCTACCTCCACGCGCGTTCACGACGGGGGACCGTGAACTCGCTAATTGTGTCGTCGGCCGTTGCGGAATGTGTACAGAACTCGTGCGACGGAGTTCGTACGGGGCCGTTGAACGGTCAGCACGATGCCTGGGACGACCGGAGGAGTCAAGCGGATCTCGTTGTGCCGCAACATCATCTTCCGTGCGGCGGGGAATGCTCCATCCGCGTGAGCTGGTAGATCACGGTTTTATCACCGAGCCATATGATTCTTTGATGTGTGAGATCAGCGACCCGTGAAAGTCGCGCGACCGGGACCGTCCGTGAGGAAGCTGTGCACAGCGCGTGGCAGGTCCTCGGTCTCGAACAACGCCGACGCGATCGTCGTGACGTGAGCGTCGGCCTCCGGGACGCCGCCGTTCTCGAAATGCGCGAGCACCTGTTTGGTCGCAAAGTGTGCCTGCGTCGGACCGGTCGCCAGAGACAAAGCGAACTGCTCCGCCGCCAAAGCGAACCCCTCGTCGGGGAACACCCGGTTGACGACATTCCACCGCTCGAGCGTCGCCGCGTCGTAAAGGTCGCCGGTCATCACGAACTCCTTCGCGCGACCCACCCCCGCCCGCGCCGCCAGCCGCTGCGTGCCGCCCATCGTCGGCGTCAGGCCCACGACCTTCTCGACCAGCCCGAACCGCGCCGACGAGGAGGCCAGGATCAGGTCGCACGCCACCGCGAGCTCGAAAGCCCAGGTCAGGCACAACGCGTGCGCGGCGAACACGGTCGGGATCGGCAACGCGGCGAGGCGCTGGGGGAGCACGAGCATGCGGTCGAACAGCTGCTGCGCCTCGGCGCGGTACTCCTGCGCGGCGAACAGCGACACGTCCACGCCGCCCGACACGACCTTGCCCGAGGCGTTGACCAGCAGTGCCCGCGCGTCTCCCAGTTCGTCCAGGGCCTCGTGGAACTCCGCGTCGAGGTCGAGGGAGTAGAGGTTGAGCGGCGGCGCGTCGATCGTGATGATCGCGAGCTCGTCGCGGCGGGTCAGGTGGATCTTCACAGCTGGTTCACAACCAATCGCGGCGCTTGAACATCAGGTACAGGAAGTACGAAAGGCCGAAGATACCCAGGGTGGAGACCCAGAACCCCCACTTCTGCTCGAAGCCGGGGTACGGGACGTTCATGCCGTAGTAGCCCGAGATCGCCGTCGGCACCGCGATGATCGCGGCCCAGCTGGTGACCTTCTTCATGATCGAGTTGAGCCGGTTGCCCTGCACGGCGACCTCGGCCTCGCGCAGGTTCGTGATCAGCTCCCGCATCGACTCGGTCAGCTCGGCCGTGAACAGCGTGTGGTCCTTCACGTCCAGGTAGTACGGCATCATCACGTCGTCCACGAGGTCGTGCTCGCGGTGCAACAGCGACCCCAGCACCTCACGCATCGGCAGAGCGACACGCCTGAGCTGCACCAGAGCACGCCGGAGCTGCAACGCCTTGCGCCCGACGTGCGGCCTCTCCTCGTAGATGCGGTCCTCGAGGGCCTCGATGTCGTCGTCGAGCGCCTGAGCCGCCGCGTAGTGGCCGTCCACGACGTCGTCGAGCAGTCCGTGCAGCAGGAACCCGATGCCCGACGAGGCCAGCGTCGGTGCGCTGTCCCACCGTCGCTGCACGCCGTCGAGCGAGTAGTCCTCACTCTCGCGCACCGTCACGAGCACGTTCTTGGTCACGAAGACGTCGACCTCGCACGCCTTCATCTCGTGCTTCTCGTACCGCACCGCGTACACGGAGAGGAACAGATGAGTGGGGTAACGGTCGACCTTCGGGCGCTGCCGTTCGGAGAACGCGTCCTCGATCGCGAGCTCGTGCAATCCCAGTTCGTCGCGCAGGAGACCTATCTCGGACTCGGACGGCGCGCAGAGGTCGAACCACACGATGGCGGAGTGATCTTCGAGACGCCCGGCGACCTCCGTGACCGGGAAGTCCCTGTCCACGAGTTCGCCGTTGCGGTACAAGCGGGTCCGGCCCATGGGCGACAACGATACGTAGATCTACTCAGATGTGAGGTTTCAGCCCGAGTTCCCGCTACCCTCGATCCGGTGAAGGTGGACCAACCACAACGCATTGGGGACTACCTGCTCTTGGGCAGGCTTGGTCGTGGTGCCATGGGAACGGTCTACCTGGGACAAGGCAGCGACGGCCGCCAGGTCGCGGTCAAGGTCGCCCGTGCCGAACTGGCCGACGACCCGCGCTTCCGGGAGCGGTTCCGCCGCGAGGTGCAGATGGCCCGCGCGGTCGGCAGCGCCGGCACCGCCGCGGTCGTGGACGCCGACACGCGCGCGCCTCGCCCGTGGATGGCCACCGAGTACGTGCCCGGCCCGACGCTGCAAGAGGCGATCGAACGGCACGGTCCGTTGCCGGAGCACCATTTGAGACGACTCGCCGAGGGACTGGCCGAGGCGCTCACCGCGATCCACCGCGCCGGCCTCGTGCACCGCGACCTCAAGCCGTCGAACGTGCTCCTCGGAGCCGACGGACCCCGAGTCATCGACTTCGGCATCTCGCGCGCGATGGAACACACGGCGCTGACGGAGACCGGCATGGTCTTCGGCACGCCCGGCTTCCTCTCGCCCGAGCAGATCACCGGCCAGGAGGTCGCGTCCCCGAGCGACGTCTTCGCGCTCGGCGCCGTGCTGGTCTACGCGGCGACGGGCCAGGGCCCGTTCGGCGAGGGGCCGACGGCGACGTTGCTCTACAAGGCCGCGCACGGCGAGCCGGACATCGACGGCGTGCCCAAGGCTCTGCGGCCGCTGGTGCAGAAGTGCATGCACCGCGACCCGGCCAAGCGCCCCGAACCGTCCGAGGTGACGCGCCTGCTCTCGCAGGTCGTCACGCCGAAGCAGCCGACGAACAAGCTGCCCGCCCCGATGACGCCCGCCGCCGCGACGTTCTCGACGTCGCGGTTCGTGCCGATGGCGTGGGGTGGCCTGAACCTCGCCGTGGCCCTGCTCGCCGCCGCGATCGCCGACCCGGCCGCGCAGGCCAACGGCGCCACGCAACTGCTCGCACTCGCCGCGTTCTGCGTGCTGCTCGTGCGCGCGGTGCGGTACTTCAGCGCCGCCGCACGCCGCAAGGTCGTCATCGAGATCAGCCGCGAGGGCATCGCCACGACGCGCAACGGCAAGTTCCACCAGTACTGGTGGTATGAGCTCGCACGAGTGCGCGTGGTGCCGCACAAGAAACGGCCGTGGGTCGTCGTCTGGCTGAAGGACCCGGCCCCGCGTCGCTTCTTCGGCGCGCACCACGGCGGTGTGCGCGTGTTCCCGATCGCCCACGAGCGCACCAGGAGGCGGCGCGAGCGCGACGTCGCCGAGCTGCGCGCCGCCCTGGCCTGGTACCTGCCGCGTTCCTACGACGGGCGCTGATCGGCCCACTCGTAGGAGACCGTGACGCTCAACGTCAGCGTGCCGCCGGGCAGCCTGGTGTCGGGCGGCGCGTCCACGTCCATGCCGGCCACCTCACCCGTGGCGGGATCGATCCGGAACACCCAGCGGCTGCCCTCGGCGAACACCTTCCCGTTGTCCCAGCGGATCGCGGGACCCTCGGCGAGCCTGCGGTAGAGCGAGGCCTTCTCCTCGGTGGTGGTGAACGGGGAGAGCATGGCCGGTGCCACGGCCTCCAGCTTCTCGAAGTCGTTGACGGGCAACGGCGTCGCGAGGCTGTCCTCCTTGCACGGGGTGGCCGCGCAGAACGAGTTCCACAGGACGGCGCCGCTGGTCCGCTCCTCGATCTCCCCGATCGGCCGCTGCGGACCGGTGACGGCCCGGTGCTCGCCGGTGAACCTGCGGTAGATCACCACCATCTCGTCCGGCGCGGTGGGCAGCCACACGTCGTACTCGAACTTGACCGAGGTCGCGTCGAACGGCGGCTCGGCATGCGTGACCAGCTGCCACACCTGGTACCTGATGTGCCGGTACTTCGCGGTCGGCTGTCCCGCCCGCTCCAGCAGGGCCGCCGCCTCCGCCAGCGAGGTGGCGGGCGCGACCGGCATGGTCGCGGGTGCGTCCCGCGAGACGGGCCGCAGCGTCACCACGAGCCCGGTGATCATCACCACCGCCGCGGCCGCCGCGGCGATGCCGATCCAGCGCCGCGAACGGCGTGGCGGCTCCTCGGCGAACAACCGCTCGCGCAACCGGGCCATCCGCACGTCGTCGGCCGGCCGCACGGAGTACAGCTCGGCGAGGTCGTCGTCCAGCACGTCACGCATGTTCCACTTCCTTCAGCTTCGCGCGCAGGCGGTGCAGACGCGACCGGGCGGTGCCGGGGTTGAGGTCGAGGGCCTCCGCCGCTTCCTGCACGGTCAGGCCGGCCAGCGACACGAGCAGCACCAGGTCGCGGTCCGCCTGGGTCATTCTGGCCAGCTCACGGGCGATCCGGCGCAGGTGCGCGCGGGAGTCGATGCGGGTGACCACCGTGTGCTCCAGCGACTCGGCGACACCCACGTCGACGCCGTACCGCTCGGCGGTGCGCAACAGGCGGGTCTCGCGCTTGGCGTGGCCGCGCAACAGGTTCGTGGCTATGCCGTAGAGCCAGCCGACGACGCTGCCCCTCTCCGGGTCGTAGCCGGCCTCACCGCGCATGGCGGCGAGGAAGGTCTCGCTGACCAGGTCGTCGGCGACGTCGACGCCCACCCGTCTCGCCAGATAGCGGTGCAACGGATGGGCGTGCTCGTCGAACAGTTCCGCGAACATCACGTCCCCAGTTGGCTTCTCGCGGCGCCGGTGTTGCAGTGACCTGAATCACACTTGATGGGCTTTCGATGATGGTCTCATGACCAACTGGACCGTGACGGCCGCCGAGGCCGCGCGTTCGCCGCTCAACCGCGAGTACAACGCCGAGATGATCAGCCGCTACTGGGGCAGGCCGGCGGGCGACGCCGAGATCGACGCCTACGAACGCGACGAGCAAGATCACGACGTACCGGTGTTCCTCGTCGCGTCCCGCGATGGCAACGATGTCGGCTGTCTGGGGATGCGCTTCCTCGACAACGGTGTCGGCGAGCTGACGCGGATGTTCGTGCGTGAGCCGTTCCGCGGACAGGGCGCCGCGTCGGCCCTGATCACCGCGATGGAGGCCGAGGCGGCGGCGCGCGGCCTCACGGCGTTGCGGCTCGACACCCGCGACGATCTCGTGGAGGCGCGGAGTCTCTACGCGAAGCTCGGTTTCGTGGAGATTGCTCCGTACAACGCAGCCGAGTACTCCGATCACTGGTTCGAGAAGAGGCTAACGTCCGATCGCCCAGCCGCGATGTCCTGAAGGGTCGGGATGACTCGCCAGGAGGCTTTCAACATGCGGTTGCGTCCATTGGTGATGGCGGTTGCCATCACCTCGGCACTGGTGGTGACCCCGGCCCAGGCGGCTCCCGCCGGCCGGGTCCTCGGTTACGTCGCCAACAACGGCGGCGGGGTGTCGGTGATCGACACGGCCACGAACGCGGTGTCCACGACGATCGCTGACAGCGGCGGCAACTCGCCGTACATGGCAGCGGTCGCGTTCGACGGGACCCGCGGTTACGTGACGAACTCCGTGCAGAACACGCTGACGGTCATCGACACGCCGACCAACACGGTCGACAAGTCCGTTCCCGTCGGGCTCCACCCGGCGGGCGTCGCGGTCGCCCCCGGTGGCGGCTTCGCCTACGTCACCAACTACCTCGACGGCACGGTGTCCGTGGTCGACACGGCCACGCTCACGGTCACCGCGACCGTCACGGTCGGCTCGAACGCCGACGGCGTCGTCGTGACGAGGGACGGTTCCGCCGTCTACGTCACGCACGACCTCCCCGGTCCGGGCAAGGTCTCGGTCATCGACACGACGTCCAACACCGTCGTCGCCACGATCCCGGTGGGCAACGCGGCCACCGCGATCGCGGCATCGGCCGACGGCAAGCGGATGTACGTGGTCAACAAGGGTTCGGACAGCGTCTCCGCCATCGACGTCGCCTCGCGCACCGTCGTCGGCACCGCCGCCGTCGGCTTCACGCCGCACGGCATCGCGTTGGCGCCCAACGGAACCCGTGCGTACGTGACGAACAGCGAGTTCGACTCGGTGTCCGTCGTGGACCTCACGACGATGACCGAACTGCGCAAGATCGGCGTCGGCGACCGCCCGATCAGCGTGGCCCTCACGCCGGACGGCGCGTCGGCCTACGTGACGAACTTCAACAGCAACACGGTGTCGGTCATCGACACGGCGTCCGACACGGTCACCGGCACCATCGCCGTCGGCCAGCGCCCGGTGGGCATCGCGATCAACTTCGTGCCGCCCGCCACGTCGAAGCTCGCGGCCGGGTCCGCCCAGCTGCAGTTGCGGCTCCTCGGTTTCACGGTCCGCTCGCTCGACGCGACGCTGACCGACAAGCACACCGGGGCACCGGTCGCCGGGCAGCAGGTCGTCTTCCGCACGGTGAAGGGCAACCCGCTCTGCACCGCGACGACCAACTCGTCCGGCAAGGCCACCTGTGACGCGCAGGCGTCACTGCTGGTCGGCCTGTCCACACTGCTGCAGGGCTTCACGGCCTCGTACGCGGGCAACAACGAGCACGGTGGCGCCTCGTCGCACGGGTACATCACCCTGCTGTAGAAGAAGTAGGTCGGTGGTGGCAGAACTTCGCTAAGCCGCCATCGGCACGTCGATGCGGAGCGCGTCCACGTAGTCCGCACAGGACTGCCTGGACGCGACTCCGTGAACGACCTGCCAGCCGGCGGGCACCTGCAGCACCGCGGGCCAGATCGAGTACTGGCCCGTCGGGCTGACCAGCACCAGGAACATGGTGTGAGCCTGAGCTAACGGGGATGTCATGTCCCCAGAGTGACCTGCGCCACCTAGGGTCCGGCTATCTCCACGCTCAAGCTCACCCGACCGCGCGGTTCCCGATCTCCGCCCGCGTGTGATTACGTGGTGCCCGTGACTGTGGAACAGGTGGTCCTCCTGGCCGAGGACGGTTCGGCCATCGGCGTCGAGGACAAGGCAGTGGTGCACCACGCGGACACCCCGCTGCACCTGGCGTTCTCGAGCTACGTCTTCGACTCGGCCGGCAACACGATCCTCACCCGCCGGGCCCTGCACAAGAAGACCTTCCCCGGACTGTGGACGAACACCTGCTGCGGCCACCCGTTGCCCGCCGAGGACATGGAGCAGGCCGTGCTGCGGCGCCTGCGGGACGAGCTCGGCATGAAGGTCTCCTCCGCCGAACTGCTCCTGCCCGCCTTCCGCTACCGCGCGGTCATGGACGGCGTCGTCGAGAACGAGATGTGCCCGGTGTTCCGCGTCCTCACCGACGACGAGCCGGAGCCGAACCCGGACGAGGTCGACTCGACCGAACGGGTTCCGTGGGCTTCGTTCGCGGCTTCTGTGCTCGACGGCACGCGCGAGATCTCGCCGTGGTCGAAGCTCCAGGTCGCCGAGCTCGTGCGGCTCGGGCCCGATCCGCTGGCGTGGCCTGTCGCGGACCGGGCCGGGCTTCCTGAAGCCGTGGTGCTGTCACCACTCCAGTGATCCGCCGTTCCGGTACTCGATGACGCGGGTCTCGAAGAAGTTCTTCTCCTTCTTCAGATCCATCATCTCCGACATCCACGGGAACGGGTTCTCCGTCGTCTCCCACACCGGCTCCAGGCCGAGCTGTGCGCACCGGCGGTTCGTGATGAACCGCATGTACCGCTCGCACGGCTCGGCGTTCAGCCCCAGGATGCCGTTCGGCATGGTGTCGCGGCCGTACGCGATCTCCAGCTCACACCTCTCCGCGAGCATGGTCCGCACCTCCTTCTGGAACACGTCGTTTCACAGGTGCGGGTTCTCGATCTCGGCCTCGGGTCGTCTTCGGTGCTGGTGATGATCACCACCCGGCGATCAGGGTCGCCCCGAGAGTGATCATCACGGCGGCGATGAGGCCGTCGAGCACCCGCCACGAGCGGGGCTTCGCGAACAGCGGGCTGAGCAGTCGCGCGCCGTACCCGAGTGCGACGAACCAGGTGATGCTCGCGGTCACCGCGCCGACCCCGAACAGCCACCGGCCGGCCGCGATCGACCCGAGCAGCAGCAGGGTGTCGAGGTACACGTGCGGGTTGAGCCACGTCAGCGCCAGCGCGGTCAGCACGGGCCGGCTGCTGGTCTCCGGCGCGGCGTTCAGCGCTGACGGCCTGAACGCCCTTCGTGCCGCTAGAAACCCGTATCCCAACAGGAAAAGCCCGCCGACGACCGCTGCCACGGTGATCGCGGCGGGGAAGGCCTTCACGATCGCGCCGAACCCGGCGACGCCCACCGCGACCAGGATCGCGTCCGAGATCGCGCACACGGCGACGACCTGCGCGACCGCGTGGCGCCGAAGGCCTTGGCGCAGCACGAAAGCGTTCTGCGCGCCGATCGCGACGATGAGGGTGATCATGGTGCCGAAGCCGAGCAGCAGGTCTGTCACGCGGTCGACGGTATTGACGCGCTCTTGATGAGACCAGCTAAAGATTCTTACGTATCATTAGCGCTCGTGATGGACCTGGACCTGGTGCGGACGTTGCTCGCGGTCGTCGACGCGGGCACGTTCGACGCTGCCGCCACCGCGTTGCACGTCACGCCTTCCGCTGTCTCGCAACGCATCAAGGCGTTGGAGCAACGAACCGGCCGTGTGCTGCTGGTGCGGGCCCGCCCGGTGCGGCTGACCCCGTCGGGCGAGGCGATCGTCCGCTACGGTCGGCAACTGCTCGCCCTGGACCAGGACCTGGACGCGGCGCTCGGCGAGGACGCCGTGGTGCGGGTGCCGATCGCGGTGAACGCCGACTCGCTCGCCACGTGGTTCCTGCCCGCCCTGCACCGGGTCTCGCCGGAGCTCAGGATCTCGTTCGACCTGCACCGCGAGGACCAGGACCACACGACGGCGTTGCTGAGGCAGGGCCTGGTGATGGCGGCGGTGACGTCCTCACGCGAACCGGTGGCGGGCTGCTCGGTCACCAAGCTCGGCGAGATCCGTTACGCGGCAATGGCCTCTCAGTCCTTTGTGGATCAGCATGAGGACGGTCCGCTCAAGTCGTGGTTGCCGAAGGCGCCGGTGATCGTGTTCGACCGCAACGACGACCTCCAGGACCGGTTCGTGCGCACGCTGACCCGTGGCCGCGGCGCCTCGGAACACCGCCACCACGTCCCGTCGTCCGAGGTGTACGTGCGGGCGATCGTGACCGGCCTCGGCTGGGGAATGGTGCCACCGCAACAACTCCAGGCGGGCCTGGTCGACCTCGCGCCGGGTCGCACGATCTCGGTGCCGCTCTACTGGCAGCAGTGGAAGCTCGACTCGCCGGCGCTGACCGCGGTCGCCGAGGCGGTGGCCGCTGAAGCGCGCGTGGCGCTGCGGTAGCGATTAGCCTCCAGGCATGACGGGCGAACCGATGAACCTCAACGGGAAGATCGCGGTCATCTACGGCGCGGGCACGATCGGCGGCGCGATCGCGAGGGCGTTCGCGCAGGCGGGAGCCGAGGTCCACCTGGCTGCCCGCACCGAGGCGTCGCTCAAGGCCAAGGCCGGGGAACTGGGCGTCGAGTACGCCGTGGTCGACGCGCTGGACGAACGGAGCGTGGACGAGCACGCGGCGACGCTCGACCGGATCGACATCTCGGTCAACGTCATCTCCGACAACGACGTCCAGGGCACACCGCTGCACGAGATGAGCGTCGACGACTACCTGAGCCCGGTCGTCACCAACGTCCGCTCGAAGTTCCTCACCGCCCGCGCCGCCGCCCGGCACATGATCAGGCAGGGCGGGGGAGTCATCCTGTTCTTCGGCGGCACGAGTGACGGGCGGGTGCACCGGCGCTGGCAGCTGGGTGGCCTGGTCACGGCGTTCGACGCGGTCGAGGCGATGCGCCGGCAGATCGCCGCCGAGTTGGGCCCGCACGGCGTCCGGACGGTGACGCTGCAGACCGGCGGCATCCCGGAGTCCGTCCCCGGGACCTTCCGCGACCAGGTCGAACCCGACATCGTCGGCCAGACGGCGCTCGGCAGGGCGGCGACCCTGGAGGACGTCGGCAGGGCGGCGGTGTTCGCGGCCTCGGACTGGGGCCGCACGATCACGGGAGCGCAGGTCAACATCACGTGCGGGAGCGTTCTGAGCTGAAGCTGTCCGGTTCCTGGGCGGAACCTGTCGGGTTGCTGAACCCAGGAACCCGGCGCACCGGCCTGGGCGTTGTCCGATATGTGCTGATACCTCGACTAGCCGCCGCCGGCGGTTCCCTCGCCGTCGTCGCGACGATCGCCATGGTCGGCGCGCTGGACCTGACGGTCGGGCCGCTGCGCCGCACGATCAGCGAGTACGCGCTGGGCGACTACCGCCCGGTGTTCGACGTCGCCGTGCTGCTGCTGGCCGTCGGTTCTCTCGCGATCCTCGGTGTGCTGATCCACAAGGGGCTGGCGAAGTGGCGGTCGGCCGGGTCGATCGCGCTCGCCCTGTGGTCCGCCGGCCTGTTCCTCGTGGTGGCGTTCCCGAAGACCAACTGGGCGCTGGGCACCAACGAGCTCAGCGGCAGCATCCACCGGTTCGGCAGCATGGTCGCGTTCGTGAGCCTGCCGATCGCGATCATCGCGCTCGCCCGGCCGTGGCTCAGGGATCACGTGTGGGGGCGACACGCCAGATGGACGATGGCGTCCGGTTTGTTGAGCGTTGTCGCATTCATGCCGCTGCTGTACGCCATTGTGCTGGGCATGGTCTCCGACGTTCGGTGGTGGCGCGTGTTCCCGTTGGGGTACATCGAGAGGATCTTGCTCATCGCCGAGGTCGGCGCCGTGCTCGTGGTCGGGCTGTGGGCCGTCGCGGCCAGTAGGGTTGCGCCATGGCGAGTTGGGGAGACCTCGCGGATTACATCCGCGCCGAGTACGACGTCATCGAGGACCAGGGCGAGGAGCTGAGGGTCCTCTTCACCTTCGGGGACGTGGAGGAGGACGAGGACGACCGCACGCAGGTCGTGATCATCGTCCGGGAAGTGCTCGACAAGATGCACGAGTGGGTGCAGATCGCCTCCCCGTGCGGGCTGGCGTCGCAGGTGGACCTCCGAGCCGTCCTGGAGGAGGTGGGCAACTCCACCGTCGCGTGCGGTCTCGCGATCATGGGGGAGCACGTCGTGGTGCGGCACTCGCTGCCGCTCAAGGACCTCGACATCCACGAGTTCACCGACCCGCTCCAGCTGCTCGCCGGTACCGCGGACACGTTGGAAGAACAGTTCTGGGGAGGCGACGGCTACTGATGTTCGACCTGACTCCTGCGGCTGATCAGCTCGCGGGCCTGGTGCGAAACGTGACGGACGGCGACCTGAAGGCGTCGACCCCGTGTCCCGACTACACGGTCGGTGACCTGCTGGACCACGTGAACGGCCTGGCGGTCGCGTTCACGATGGCGGCGCGCAAGACCCCGTTGGAGGGCACCGCTTCCGGCGACGCGGCCCGGCTGCCGATCGACTTCCGCGAGTCCGTGCCGGCGCGGCTGGCCGACCTCGCGACGGCCTGGCGCGCGCCCGAAGCGTGGGAGGGCATGACTCGCGCGGGTGGCGTCGACCTGCCCGGTGAGGTCGCGGCCGCCGTGGCGCTCGACGAGATCGTGCTGCACGGCTGGGACCTGGCGAAGGCGACCGGGCAGCCGTTCGAGGTCGACGAAGGCCTGCTCCAGGTCGTCCACGGCTTCGTGTCGTCGATCGGCCCGGACGACCGCGACGGGTCGCTGTTCGGTGCGGCGGTGGAGGTCGGCTCGGACGCGCCTCTGCTCGACCGTGTCCTGGGACTCAGTGGGCGGAATCCTGGGTGGAGCCTAGGTTAGGCTCTCCTAATGTGAGAGCCATTACGGTGCAGGTTCGGGCAGGGCTGGGCGTCGGACGCCTGGCCGCCGCCATGGAGTCCCTGGTGGAACTGCATCCCGAGCTGTGTCGTTCCGGCTTCGCGCACCACGTGGTCGCCGATCCCGCCGCCGCCACCCCCGCCGCCCTCGCGGAGGCGGAAGCGGGACTCGACCTGCCCTCCGGTGTCCTGATGCACGTGGTGTGGCTCGACGCCGGGCCCGCGCACTCCGGCCGGATGGTGCTGGTGCTGCACGACATCGTGGCCGACCGGCTGCCCCGGATCCTGCCCTGGCTGGTGCAGGCCTGGAAACAGCCGGCGCTCGTCAGCTGATCCCTCGTTCGCTGCCAGTTCATGGACAGTTGGAGCGAACGCTTCTCCCGCCGCGCCACCGTGCCCGACCGTGGAGACCGTGCGCGGAGACGACGAGCAGTACCTCGCGGACCGGCTGGACCAGGTCCAGAAAGCGCTGCGGCAGGGTGACACCGAGGACGTGGTGCGGCAGGTCGGTCACGTGCGGGGCGAGAGCGACCCGAAGACCGCCGACACCCTCCTGCGGCTCGCGCTCGACCGCGAGCTGAAGGAGTCCAGGAAGAAGATCCGGATCTGGATGGCCGCCGCGATCGTCCTGGCCGTCGGGGCCGCGATCACCATCGCCGTGACCGTGCCCAGGACGAAGCTCAGCACCCTCATGGACACGGCGACCACGGCGACCACAGAGACGCGCACGGTCGTGTCGACCGTGCCGGTCCCCGTCGCCACCCCCAGCACGCCGAGCGGGTCACTCGCCCCTCCCGTTCCCGCACCCGACGGGTCGAACTTCACCGTGCTGCACGAGCTGACGGACTTCACGCTGGGCACCAGCCCGTGCGACACCACCCTCGAGGGCACGCTCAACATCGACGAACTGGCACCGGACGGCGACAAGCCCACGATCTCGAACTGCCTGCAGAACTTCGAGATCGACTCCCGTGGCGGCAAGTACATCGCCGAGGCGCCGCTCACCCAGCCCACCGCCGAGCAGTGCGAGACGCAGTCCAAGCGGGGCTCGCGGGCGCAGTGGAACAGGGGCGACCTCAAGCCCGGCCAGTTCGCCGTCTGCGTGACCTCGAAGGCGGGCAACGTCGCGTGGATCAAGCTCGTGGACAAGGCTCAGGAGGGACAGCTGCTGCTCAAGGTCGTCGTGTGGAAACCGGGCCGGCGCTGACCTTCCTGGCCACGAACACGTACTCGCTGCCCGGACGGTCCGGCGCGTCCCGCACGTCGACGACCTCGAAACCCGAACGGACCAGGCTCTGCTCGACCTCGGGCCGGGAGCGGAACCGCAGCGTCGAGTCCGAGGCGATCACCGACCCGTCCGTGAAGCGGTAGCTGTGCCGGAACGAGACGAACGGCAGGCTCACGTCGAGCAGTTCGAGCTGCTGCCGGACCCCGCCGCGCACTCGCGGTTCCGCCCGCGCCCAGTCCTCCCAGGCGCGTTGCTCCGGCCGCCGGGTCTCGAACACGAAGTGCCCGCCGGGCCGCAACGCGCCCCTCACACCTCGCAGCGTGGCCTCCCAGTCGTCGCCCAGGAACACCTGCGCCACGTTCCCGGTCATCGTCGCCAGGTCCACCTGGAGCGGGGGCAGCGTCGTCGCGTCGCCGTGGATCCAGGTGACCCGGGAATCCTTGGCGCGCGCGAGTTCCAGCGACGCGAGCGCGGGATCCACGCCCACGACGGTGAGCCCGGCGTCCGCCAGCAACGTCCCGAGGGAACCCGTGCCGCAGCCGACGTCCAGCGCGCTGTTCGCCCTGAGCTCGGTGGCGATCCCCACGTACAGGGCCAGGTCGTCGCGCGGGCCGTCGAAGGCGTCGTAGACCCTGGCCAGTCGCGGATCGGCGAAAATCGCGTCAGGCATGCCACATCCTCGGTCCTACGACGAACGGCATCAGCAACTCGATCACCTCTCGGTCAGGCTTTCCGTACAGCTCTTCCTCCGCGACGCGCCGCGCGATGCCGGCCAGGAAATCGGCCACCTGCACGCGGGCGTCGTACTGCGAATCGACCAGAGTGAGGCTTTCGAGCCACGGCGCCAGGTTCTTGAGCTGCTGTATCCGGCCATCGGTCAGGGACAGCTGCTGGTCGTGCACGATCGACACCGGCCCTCCCCACTGGGCCACGGCCCGAAGGATAGCCGGGAACAAGGGGTCGAGGTTCCCGCGAGGTCCCCTAGCGCGCAGCAGGTCGTTGTAGAGCTCCAGAGGCCCGGTCACCGAACCGAACTCCGCCCGCACCCGCGAGGCCAGGAACCGCCGCTTGTCCACGAGCTGCACACGGGCGCGACCGGCCAGCGGCCCGTCCGGTCCGAGGAACCACAGCAGCACCCACCGGTTCTTCGTCCGCAGCAGGTGGTTCGCCTTGTATTCCAAGGCGGGCGACTTGATCATCTCGCGCAGCGTCTCGACACACCCCGCGGCCTCCGCCTCGGACAGCGAGACGCCGGCGTGCGCGAAGACCGCCGTGACCCCGCCGACGAGCTTCTCGCCCTCGGACCCGGACTCGTCGCAGGCGATCTCCATCAGGACATCCGGAACACGGGCCCACGGGCGCGGAACGGCAGGTGCGCGCCCGCCGGTACGAGGAACGCGTGCTCGCGCCGGATCCGCAGCACGTCGCACCCGCCGTCGGTGATGACCAGGACCGGACCGCTCGACGGGAAGTCGTCCGCGCGTTCGAGCAGGTCGATGCCGGGCTGCAGCACCGTGCCGCCGCGCCCCCGCACCGTCACCCGTCCCGCGATGTCCTCCACGGGCACGTACCCGGCGTCATATGCCATCGCGTCACAGAAAACCACGCGTGCGGCCGGCACGTCACGTGCCGCGGCGTAGGAGGCGATCGCGCCGAGCGCCTTGCCCAGCAACTTGGGGTCCATCGAACCGGACGTGTCGAGCACGACGCCGAACGTCGGCCTCGACTCCAGCGACTCCGGCCGCACCCAGCCGGGCCGCGGAATGTCCGGAGTGGACGCTTGCCGCCGGGACGCACGCGCGTAGGTGCGCCGCTTCTCCGCGGCCGGAACGAACTCCTCGAACCACCGCGCCAGCTGGGCGTCCCAGGACAACGGCGGGTGCTCCAGTGCCCGGATCTCCTCGACCAGCCCGGCGGGCAGGAGACCGCGGGCGGACGTGTGGTGGCCCAGCCCGGTCAGCAACGCGCGCCGGTAGAACTCGTCCAGGCCGGTGACGTCCGCAGGGCCGCGCAGGGGTTCGCCGAGCAGGTCGCCCTGTTGGTGGCCCCGCAACGTGAGCAGCTTGCGGTACCGCCGCAGGTCCACGGCGATCCGGTCGTACACCGACTCCACCGACAGGCCGCGCAGTTCCGGGTCGTGCAGCACGCCCTCCGGTGGCGCGCCGACGCCCATCTCGACGAGCCAGCCGTTCACGACGAAGTCCGCGGCGACGTTCCACAGGTACGGGTCCCGCCCGCCGACCCGGTCGCAGTGGCGCAGCGCGGCGTGCAGCATCTCGTGCGCGAGCACGAACCGCCACTCCTGCTTCGCCAGGCCCGCCAACGGGTTCACGTAGATCTCGGCCGAGGCCGTGGACACCGCCGCGATCGAGATGTTCCAGCCGCGCGCCAGTTCCGCGTCCGCCACGACCGTCATCGTCGACGCCAGCGCGCCCAGCAGCGGGTAGGACGACACGAACCAGCCCAGCGCGAGCTGCCACTGCGTCCTGACCGGCCGCGAGTCGGTCAGCGACGACCGCGCGCCCCCCGCCACGTCGATCGCGGCGACGGCGGCGTTGGACAGCCCGGCGGCGAACCGCTGCGCCCACTTCTCCGGACTCGCGGACTCACCCCCGCGCACGCACCTGTCCGGCTCCCACGAGAACGGGCGCGTGCCGAACTTCAGCGCGGGCTGGAAGTCGAGCACGTCCGCACACGAGTGCGTGCCGAACCCCAGGTGCAGCAGGCAGTGCGCGAACACCCACGCCCACTCGTCGTCGGTCGCCCTCCTCGTCGGATGGGCGAACAACGAGCCGTCCAGCGAGATGTCCGCCCACGGATGATCGGACTGCCGGCGCACCCAGGTGCCCAGCGCGGCGAACAGCGGATGCGAGTCGATCCGCTTGTTCGCCGCGGCGAACGCCAGCGCGGCCGGGTCGGCGTGGGCCTTGTGCGAACGCCTGCTCATGCGCGGGCCGCGACCAGCCGGGGCAGGTCGCGGGTGACCTCGACGAGGAACCACGCGGGCAGCACGGGGTTGCCGTCGTCGTCGGCCGCGATCACCATCTGCGCGATCTCCAGCGACAGCTCGGCCAGTTCCAGCAGCAACGCCTTGCCCCGGTGCGCGAGCTGCTTGCCCGCCGCGGACGCGTGCGCCTTGTCGTGCGGCAGTTCCTTCACCAGCCGGGCGCGGAACGCCTCGCCCAGGAAGTACAGCAGGTCCCGGTCCTGCGGAGCGGACGGCCAGCGGGCGTCCCCGCGCAGCACGGCCTCCAGCCCGAACGCGTTGCGCACCGTCTTCACGTACGCCTTGAACATCGAGGCGTGGTTCGCGGTGACCGTGCCGAAGGCCAGCACTCCCAGCAGGTCCTCGGAGATGTCGTCACCGAACGAGCGCAGCGCGTCGGACAGCATGTGCCAGCCACGCGGCGTGGAGAACGTCTCCTCGACCTTCGGCGCCGCGCTCCACAGGTGGTCCGGGCGCTGCGTCAGGTAGTCCAGCACCCACGGGTGGATGTCGCTCTCCCGCGCCCACGCCAGCCAGTCGCGCGCGGACGCCGTGAGGTGCACGTGGATCATGCGGTTCACGAGCGCGGACGCCATCGGGCGCGCCAGGGCGTTGTCGACCGCCCGGTTGCCGGCCCCGATCACGATGGAGCCCTTGGGCAGCTCGTAGGAGCCGATCCGCCGGTCGAGGATCAGCGAGTAGAACGCCTTCTGCACCTCGGGGGAGCTGGCGTTGAGCTCGTCGAGGAACAGGCAGTAGGGGTCGTGCCGCGCGATCGACTCCGGCGGGGCGAACCGGGATCGGCCACCGACCAGTTCCGGAACTCCGATGAGGTCCTCCGGCGCGAGCTGCGTGCCCAGCAGCGTGACGCACTCGAGGCCCAGTTCGGCGGCGAACTTGCGGACGAGCGAGGACTTGCCGATACCCGGTGCTCCCCAGAGGAAGACCGGTCGGACGACGGCGACGTGCAGCAGCACCTCCGGGAGCTGTGCTGGTGTCACGGTGGTTGTGGATCGCATGAGGGCTTGAGGATGCCTGATCCGACTTGTTCCGGTCGCCCGAATTTGTTGACACGGGCAGAGGTCTAGTGCTGTGATTCAAGCCACCACTGATAGGAAACCTTCTTAACTAAATCGCCGCCGCGCCCTGCAGTCCCCTCGTGCACAGGAGGCTCCCTGTGGCCAGACCCCTGATGTTGGTCGTCCCGGCAGCACTAGCCATCGCTGTCGTCCCGGCCGTAGCCAACGCCGCCGTGGTCCAGTACCAGGCGGAGAGCGCGACCATCTCCAACGGCCTCGTCGAGTCGAACCACGCCGGCTTCACCGGCTCCGGGTTCGTCAACTACGACAACGAGGTCGGCAGCTCCGTCGAGTTCACCGTGAACGCGGGCACCGCCGGTCCGGCGACGCTCACGTTCCGGTTCGCCAACGGCCAGACGGCGAACCGCCCGATGGACATCTCGGTGAACGGCTCGGTGGTGGCGGGCCAGCTCTCGTTCCCGAGCACGGGCGCGTGGACGACGTGGACGACCAAGTCCACGACCGTCACCCTCAACGCGGGCTCGAACAAGATCAAGACTGTCGCGACGACGGTCAACGGCGGCCCGAACCTGGACCGGATCGACGTCGACGCCGGGTCGGGCACGCCGGACACCGTGGCCCCCTCGGTCCCCGGCAGCCTGCGCTCGACCGGCACCACGGCGACCTCGGTGTCGCTGGCGTGGAACGCGTCCACCGACAACGTGGGCGTGACCGGGTACGTGCTGTCCAACGGGCAGAACGCCTCCGGCACCACGCACACCGTCACCGGCCTGACGCCGGACACCTCGTACACCTTCACCGTGCAGGCGCGGGACGCGGCGGGCAACCTGTCCGGCGCGTCGAACTCGCTCTCGGTGCGCACCCAGCCGGGCACTCCCGGCGGCACCAGGCCGCACGACATCAACGGCCTGCTGCGGGTGTGCGGTGTGCAGCTCTGCAACCAGTACGGCAACCCGATCCAGTTGCGGGGCATGAGCACGCACGGCATCCAGTGGTACCACCAGTGCTCCAAGTCCCAGTGGTGGGACGCGCTGGTGAACGACTGGAACGCGGACTTCATCCGCGTCGCCATGTACATCCAGGAGGACGGGTACGAGACCGACCCCCGCAAGTTCACCGACATGATGCACGGCTACATCGAGGAAGCCACGCGTCGTGGCATCTACGTCCTCGTGGACTGGCACCAGCTCTCGCCCGGTGACCCGAACTACAACCTGTCCCGCGCCAAGACGTTCTTCACTGAGATCGCCAACCGGCACAAGGACAAGACCAACATCATCTACGACATCGCCAACGAGCCGAACGGCACGTCGTGGGCGAGCGTGAAGTCCTACGCCGAGCAGATGATCCCGGTCATCCGCAACATCGACCCGGACAGCCTCATCGTCTCGGGCACGAACGGCTGGTCGACGTTCGGCCACTCCGACGGCCAGAGCCCGTCGCAGGTGCTGAACAACAGGGTCAACGCGACCAACTTCATGTACTCGTTCCACTTCTACGCCCAGGCCCACAAGGACGCGTACCTCAGCGTCCTGGACCAGGTGTCGAGCCAGGTCCCCGTGTTCGTGACCGAGTTCGGCACGCAGGCCGCGTCCGGTGGTGGGTCGAACGACTTCACCATGTCGCAGAAGTACGTCGACCTGATGGCCCGCAAGAAGATCTCGTGGGCCAACTGGAACTTCTCCGACGACGGCCTGACGGGTGCGGTGTTCAAGACCGGCACCTGCTCGGGCACGACGTTCGCGGGCACCGGCGTGCTGAAGCCGGCCGGTGTGTGGGTGCGCGAGCGCATCCGGACGCCGGACAACTTCCCGACGTCTTGAGCTGACTGAAACGGGGTGTGGCCGCACGCGCGGCCACACCCCGTTCTGTTACGTCAGCGGCCAGGTGTGCACGGGTTCGTTGGCGTGCATCAGGTCCACATAGGTCCGCAGCATCGTGCGCAGCGCATCGGCCCGGTCCATGTGCGTGTGGTCGTAGTGCCGGTGGAACTCCCGGGCCTGCCAGGTGGCGCCGTTCACGCCGCTGAGGCACCGCTGCTCGATCACGCCCAGCAGACGATCCCGCTCGGACGAGTCGACGCCCCACCGGATCAGGCCCTCGTGCGCCAGCGGCAGCAGCCGGCGCAGCACCAGTTCGACCACCGGCACCGTGCCGACGCCGGGCCAGTACATCTGCGCGTCCATGCCGTTGCGCGAGGCGGCGTTGAAGTTCTCCTCCGCCGCCTGGAAGCTCATCTGCGACCACAGTGGACGTTCGTCCTCCGCCAGCGCGCGCACCAGGCCGAAGTACAACGCCGCGTTGGCGAGCGTGTCCACGACGGTCGGCCCGGCGGGCAGCACCCGGTTCTCCACGCGCAGGTGCGGGCGGTCGCGCACGACGTCGTAGACCGGCCTGTTCCAGCGGTAGATGGTGCCGTTGTGCAGCTTCAGCTCGCTCAACGAGGGCGTGTCGCCCTTGTCCAGCACGGCCAGCGGGTCCTCGTCGTCGGTGATGGGCAGCAACGCGGGGAAGTAGCGGACGTTCTCCTCGAACAGGTCGAAGATCGAGTTGATCCACCGTTCGCCGAACCACACGCGCGGCCGGACGCCCTGGGCCTTCAGCTCGTCACCGCGGGTGTCGGTGGCCTGCTGGAACAACGCGATGCGGGTCTCGCGCCACAGCTCCTTGCCGAGGAAGAACGGCGAGTTCGCGCCGACCGCGACCTGCACGCCCGCGATGGCCTGGGCGGCGTTCCAGTAGGCGGGGAACTGCTCGGGGCTGACTTGCAGGTGCAGCTGCGTGCTCGTGCAGGCGGCCTCGGGGACGATCGAGCTCGCCGTGAGGTGCAGGCGCTCGACGCCGTCGATGGAGATCTGCAGGTCCTCGCCCCGTGCGGCGAGCACCTGCTCGTTGAGCAACGCGTAGCGCGGGTTGCCCGAGAGCAGGTCGGGGGAGATGTCGCTGGTGCGCAGGGTCGGCAGGATGCCGTTGATGACCATGTGCGCGCCGACTTCGCGCGCCTTCTGCTCGGCGTCGTTGAGGCTGCGGCGGACCGTCTCCTCGAACGCCGTGATGCCGCCGCCCGCGAGCCGGCGCGGAGCCACGTTGATCTCGATGTTCCACTGGCCGAGCTCGGTCACGAAGTCGGGATCGTCGATGACGTTCAGCGCTTCGTGGTTCTTCATGGCGGGGTCGCCGTGTTCGTCGATCAGGTTGATCTCGATCTCGAGGCCGGTCATCGGCCTCTCGAAGTCGAACCTCGCTTCACGCAGCATCCGCGCGAACACGTCGAGGCACCGGCGCACCTTGGTGCGGTACCGCGTGCGGTCCTCGCGCGTGAACTCGTGCTTCGCGACGTCCTCGCCCATGGTGGCCTCCCGGCGGTCGAGGGTTCACCCCACCACTGTGCACCATGATTGATCAAGCCGACAGTCGTGTGTCTTGTTCCAGATCTAGACGGACAGGCCTCCCGCGGGCACCGCGATGGCGGTGACCAGGATGTCGCCCTGCACGAGCCAGCGGCCGTCGAACCCGGCGATCGGGCTGTCGGGCAGCAGGACACGGCTGTGGAACGTGCCGTCGGCGTCGAGGGTGATGTCCGCGTCCTCGAAGCCGAGCCAGCGCTTCGTGACCGGGAACCAGGCCTTGTAGGTGCTCTCCTTGGCGCTGAACAGCAGCCGGTCCCAGCAGATCTTCGGGTCGGCGGCCCGCAGTCCCGCCATCCTGGCGATCTCGGCAGGGATGGCGATCGCGCCCAGCACGCCGTCCGGCGCGGGCTTGTGCGGTTCGGCGTCGATGCCGATCGTCTCGAAGTCCGTGCTCCTCGCGAGCGCCGCGGCCCGGTACCCCGCGCAGTGCGTGAGGCTGCCGACGACGCCCTCCGGCCACAGGGGCTCGCGCTTCGGGCCCGGCAGGATCGCGGCGGGTTCGACGTCCAGGGCGCGCATGGCCTCACGGGCGCACGCGCGGACGGTGCTGAACTCGAAGCGGCGCTTGGGCACGGCGTTGCCGAGCTGCGCCTCCTCCTCGGGGAAGAGCTCGACCGGCTCGTCGTCGTGGTACCGCTCGACCACCGCGATGGGCGGGAGGAAAAGCTGCTCCAGCACGGTCACGACTCCCGCAGCACGTCGTGCAGCTTCACCCGGGTGGTGCCGCGTGGTTTCCACTCGCGCGGGTAGCCGAGCGAGACCTCGTCGAAGCGCACGCCGTCGTAGTGCGTCGTGCGCGGGATGTGCAGGTGGCCGTAGACCATCTCGACCACGTTGAACCGCTTGTGCCAGTCGGCGGTCAGCGTCGTGCCGCACCAGAGCGCGAACTCGGGGTAGCGCAGCACGAACGTGGGGTCGCGGACGAGCGGGTAGTGGTTGATCAGCACGGTCGGGCCGTCGATCCGCGCCAGCCGCTCCTCGGTCTCCTTCACGCGCGCCTCGCACCACGCCTCGCGGGACGGGTACGGGTCGGGGTGCAGGAAGTACTCGTCCGTGCACACCACGCCCGCCTCGTGCGCGATGGCGAGAGCGGATTTCACGTCCGTGGCACCCTGCGGCCGAAAGGAGTAGTCGTAACCCAGGAAGAGTGGACACACAGTGACCGGGCCCTGAGGACCGTCGAACGTGACGTACGGGTCCTCGGGCGTGATCACGTCGAGGCTGCGGCACAGCTCCACGAGCTGCTTGTAGCGCATCTCGCCGCGCGACTGGTTGTGGTCGTCCTTGGTGGTCCAGAGCTCGTGGTTGCCCGGCGACCAGATCACCTTCGCGAACTTCGGACGGAGCGTCCTGAGCGTCCATTCGATGGAGTCGAACTTCTCCGCGACGTCCCCGGCGATGATCAGCCAGTCGGCCGGGTCCGCCGGGGCGATCGCCGCCACGACGTCGCGGTTGTCCTGGTAGGAGACGTGCAGGTCGCTGGTGGCCAAGAGCTTCACGCTTCGACGGTAGCCGGGACGTCAACGAAGGATGATCGGTGCCCGGTGGAGTGACCGGGGTCCACCCGGTCGTGGGAGCGATACCACGACCGGTTATCCGTTCGTCGCAGACAGTGCGCCACTCGTCTCAACAGGGCAGGCCGTGCGTCGCCGTCGTGCCGCCGCTCATCGCCTTTCATGGCCTACCTACTTACCTGTTTTCCGGCCGCCTTCTTACTGTGAGCGCTGTCACCTGACGGAAAAGTCCTGGCGGAGGACCACACCATGACCGACTCACAGTTCGCTCGCACCCCGGACCCGCGGCTCGCGCGGCAGGTCCCGCCCCGTCAGGTGCCAGGGCGTGCCGTACCCCCGCGTCAGCCGGTGGTCCCGCCGCGCCAGGCGGCCGTGGGCCAGGCCCCGGTCCGCTACGGCCAGCCGGTCGACCCGCGTCTCGCGGGCAACCCGTCGTTCCGCCGCACGGTCGGCGCCGAGATCGCCCGCCACGCCCAGCAGCAGACCTACGCCGTTCCGCAGCGCCGCACCACGGCCGAGGACACGGCCCTGGCCACCCTGCTCCGCTCCCGTCAGCGTGCCGAGTCCGCCCGCCAGGACCCGCGGCCCGCCGACGTGCTGCCCCGCGACTCGTGGATGCGGCCCTCCGCGTGGCCCGAGACCGCGGCCGAGTCCAGCCGCGGTGACGTGATCGAGCAGCTGTCCGCCCGGCTGGTGTCCGCGAACCTGTGGGCCGTGGTCGAACCGCTGATCCCGCCGGCCAAAGTCCGCCGCCAGGGTGGCGGCCGCGGCCGGGTCTGCAACCGGTCGGTGTTCACCGCGATCGTGTTCGTGCTGTCCTCCGGGTGCGCCTGGAGGCACCTGCCCGCGTCGTTCGGGGTGACCGTGCCGACCGTGCACCGGCGGTTCCAGGAGTGGACCGACATGGGCCTGTGGGTCCGGCTCCGCCGTGCCGCGGCCGAGGGCGCCTGCGGGACCGAGGAGCTCGACTGGATCCGCGCCGTGCTGGACGCCGCCGATCGCCGGGCCGCGAAGGCCGCCGGCTGATCGTTCCGACCTCGCCGGAGTCACCCTGCGCAAGGGTGGCTCCGGCGTTTTCGTGCTCTCAGATGCCGTTGATGCCCGCGTGGTACTTCGGCACCCGCACGGTGATCTTCGTGCCCAGCCCGCACGCCGTCTCCACGACCAGGCCGTACTCGTCCCCGTAGACCCGCCGCAACCGCTCGTCGATGTTCCCGAGGCCGATGCCCGCGGACTCGTCCACCTGCCCGGCGAGCGTGCGGCGCAGCTTCTCGGGGTCCATGCCGATGCCGTCGTCCTCGATCGTGATGTGGGCCTCGGCGCCGCCGTCGTTCGCGTAGATCTGGATGTGGCCGGGCTCGACCTTGCCCTCCATGCCGTGCCGCACGGCGTTCTCCACCAGCGGCTGCAGGCACAGGAACGGGACGGTCACCGGCAACACCTCGGGCGCCACCTGCAACGTCACCTTCAGCCGTTCGCCGAACCGGGCCCGCTCCAGGGCCAGGTACTGGTCGATCGACCGCAGCTCCTCGGCCAGCGTCGTGAAGTCGCCGTGGCGGCGGAACGAGTACCGCGTGAAGTCCGCGAAGTCCAGCAGCAGGGTCCGGGCGCGCTCCGGGTTCGTGCGGACGTAGGAGGCGATGGCGGACAGCGAGTTGTAGATGAAGTGCGGCGAGATCTGCGCGCGCAGGGCCCGCACCTCGGCCTCGACCAGGCGCGTCCGCGAGCGGTCCAGCTCGGCCAGTTCCAGCTGGCCCGCAGCCCAGCGCGCCACCTGGTTCGTCGCCCGCACCAGTCCGGCCGAGGCCTCACGGGAGTAGGCCGCCAGGGTGCCGACGACCCGGCCCTCGACGGTCAGCGGGGCCACGACGGCGCAGTTGATCGGGCAGTTCGGTTCGGTGCAGCCGATGTCGAACGCCTGGGTGCGGCCGGTCAGGAAGACGTCCTCGGCCTGGGCCATGGCCTCGTGGGCGTGGTGCTCGGAGACGCCCTCCCAGGCCACGACCTCGGTCTCGTCGGTCAACGCCAGCGCGGGCGTGTCCAGCAACGTCCGCAGGTGCCTCGCCGACTTCTTCGCCGCGTCCGGGACCAGGCCGGCGCGCAGCGGGGGAGCGGCCGACCACGCCGTGTGGAGGGTCTCGTAGGTGACGCGCTGGGCCTCTGTCGAGAGCGACTGCTTGTTGCGCGTGCCCCGCCACAGGACGAGGACGGCCGCTCCGCCGACGATGAGGATCGCGGCGGCGGTGAGGAAGTCTTGCATGGGCGCGTCCCCTTCAGCTTCGCTCTTCGCCTGACGAAGGACCGGAGCCGTCCAGCCCGAGGTTCTCGGGCGCGTGGAGCTTGACCATCGTGCGCTGCACGCCCGGCGGCACGTGCCGTTGGGTGAGCAGCGAGACGACGTACATCACCGAGAAGCCGAGCGGGACCGTCCACGCGGCGGGACGCGACAGCAGGATCTCGTACCAGGCGTCGCCGGTGTCGGTGAACATCGTGACGAGGCCCGCGGTCAACGCCGGCACACCGCCCGCGAGCATGCCGGCGATCGCGCCGACCGTCGTGATGCGACTCGACCAGATGCCCAGCATCAGCAACGGGCACAACGAGGACGCGGCGACGGCGAACGCGAGACCGACCATGTCCGCGACGGGCATGCCGGTCGACACGAACGTCATCGCGAGCGGCACGATCCCCGCGAGCACCGTGGAGATCCGGAAGCCGCGCACCCCGCCCAGCCGCAGCACGTCCTGCGAGAGCACTCCCGCGAGCGACACCACCAGGCCCGACGACGTGGAGAGGAACGCCGCGAACGCGCCCCCCGCGACCAGCGCGCCGAGCAGTTCGCCGCCGATGCCGTCGATCATCCGCGTCGGCAGCACCAGCACCACGGCGTCGGTCTGGCCGGTCATCAGCAGCTCGGGCGTGTACAGACGGCCGAGAGCGCCGTACATCGGTGGCATCAGGTAGAAGACCGCCAACAGGCCCAGCACGATCAACGTCGTGCGGCGCGCGGCCGTGCCGTTCGGGTTGGTGTAGAAGCGCACGATCACGTGCGGCAGGCCCATGGTGCCGAGGAACGTCGCGATGATGAGCGAATAGGCGCCGTACAACGGGAAGTCCTGGCCGCTCGACATCGGCAGCGACCACATCTCGTTGGTGTTGTGCTCCATCGTGGACAGGTGCGGGACCGGCGCGTCCTTCGGGAACGTGAACTCCGACCCCTGCCCGATGCGGTGGTAGCCCTCGGTCAGCACCACGACGGTGTTCTCGACGCGTGCGCCGTCGATCTCGCCGGTGCCCCTGATGGAGATGAACTTCTCGGCGTGGATCGTCGTCGAGCGCTGGAAGACGACCTCGGTGTCCTGCCGGAACATCGGGTACTCGGGCTCGGTCAGCGAGTCGGCGCCGTGCACCTGCCACACGACGATCAGGAACACGATCGGCACGGTGATCGCGGTGAGCTTGAGCCAGTACTGGAACGCCTGCACGAACGTGATCGACCGCATCCCGCCGGACATCACGTTCGCCGTCACGACCACCGTGACGATCAGCGCGCCCACCCAGTCCGGCGCGCCCGTCACCGTGTTCAGCGTCAGTCCGGCGCCTTCCAACTGCGGCAACAGGTACAGCCAGCCGATCGCCAGCGCCAGGACCGACGCGACCGCCCGCACGCCGCGGGACCGGAAGC
Organism: Streptomyces sp. ID05-26A; assembly: GCF_033794685.1. Classification (NCBI taxonomy): domain Bacteria; kingdom Bacillati; phylum Actinomycetota; class Actinomycetes; order Kitasatosporales; family Streptomycetaceae; genus Streptomyces; species Streptomyces sp. ID05-26A. The sequence continues at coordinate 202,395 of NZ_JARAYZ010000004.1, read as the reverse complement.
GGGCCTCGGCGAAGTCCGGCAGCGTGTAGGCGCCGGACCGCCGCAACGGCGCCGCGACCATCGTCAGCAGCACCAGGTACCCGGCGGTGTAGCCGACCGGGAACCACAGCATGTCCGGCCCGTAGGCGAAGATCAGCCCGGCGATGCCGACGAACGACGCCGCCGAGAGGTACTCACCGCCGATCGCGGAGGCGTTCCACCACGGCGAGACCGTGCGCGAGGCGACGTAGAAGTCGGACGTCGTGCGGGAGACGCGCAGCCCGTAGGTGCCGACCAGGATCGTGCCCAGTGCGACGACCACCACCGCCACGATGGCGTACCCACTCGTCATGGACGTTCGACCAGCTCCGCGAACTCGCGTTCACTGCGCTCGGCCTGGCGCACGTAGAACCAGCCGGCCAGCAGCAGCATCGGGCACGTCGCCACGCACAGCAGGAACCACGGCAGGCCGAGCCCGAGGATCCGGAACCTGCCGAGCTCCGGCTCGATCGCGAACAGCAGCGGCAACAGGGCCAGCGCCCCGGTCGCCACCAGGCACACCGACAGGCCCAGCCGCCGTTGCGCGCGGATCAGCGTGCGCATGTAGACGGCGCCGAGCTCGCTCTGCTCGTTGATCTCGCGCGTGCCGGGGTAGGGGCGGCGCGCACGGGGTGCCCGCGTGCGCGGGCTCGTCACCACCACGCGCTGAGTCGGCCTCGGGTCCGGTCTCCGGGGTGGCGGCGTCGTCACGACCCGAGCCCGTTCCTCGGTTGCAGTACCCCGGTGACCGGTGTGGGCCGGGCGCGGCGGACGAGCAGTTGCCGCAGGTGACGGGCGTGCCGGCGGCTGACCGGCAGCACCGCGCCGCCGATCGTGACGCTCAGGTGGCCGTCCTCCAGGCGCAGTTCGTCGATGTGGCCGAGCGACACCAGGTGGCTGCGGTGGATGCGGACGAACCCGGCGCTGCGCCAGCGTTCCTCGAGGCCGTTCAACGCCGCGCGCACCAGGCCGCTGCCGGTCGCGGTGTGCAGGCGGGCGTAGTCGCCGTGCGCCTCCACGTACCGGATGTCGGCGAGGCGGATGAACCGGGTGACGCCGCCGAGTTCGACGGGGATGACCTCGTCACCCATCTCCGGCGGCGTGGAGTTCGTGGGCTGCGCGGGCGGCGGGGCGGTGGGTTCGGCCGCGGTCTTCGAGTCCCAGACCTCGTGCACTATGCGGTGCACGGACTCCGCGAGCCGTTCGGGACGCACGGGCTTGAGCAGGTAGTCGAGCGCCTTGAGCTCGAACGCTTCCACGGCGGGCTGCTGGTGCGCCGTCACGAACACGACGGGCGGCGGCTGCGCGAACCGCGAGAGCACCCTGGCGAGGTCGAGACCGTCGAGCCCGGGCATGCGGATGTCGAGGAAGACCGCGTCCAACGGCTGACCGGCGTCCATCGCGCGGTGCAGCACCCGCAGCGCCTTGGTCGCGTCGGTGACCGCTTCCACGTGGGCGATGCGCGGATCGGAGCGCAACAGGTAGGTGAGGTCTTCCAGCGCGGGAGCCTCGTCGTCGACGGCGAGCACCCGCAGCGAGCGCTCGAGGCTGCCACGTCGATCCGGCCCCTCGCAGATGGGGCAGGGCAGACCTGAGGTCATTCGAGATCGAGTCCAAACTGTGTACGGCCGATCCTCACGTGGCGCGATTGGACCACGTTCGGTCATCGCGCGCCTGGTGAGCCGAGGGCGTCGGATACGCGATCATGCCCCCTCACGGAGGGTGACCCGCTGCGGGGGTCCGGTTGCACAGCGTGTGCACGAGAACGAGCACCCCCTCCGACCCCGGAAACGCCGATCGGCCGCATCATCCGCCAGGGGGAGGACGAGCGGAAACCCTCCGATCGGGTGTCAGGACTGCCGGATCGCGCGCGGCTGAGCCGCCAGCGCGTCACCAAGCGTGATCTCCAACTCGATGAACGACTCCTCGGCACGACGGGCGGCCACGCTCACGGAGGCGGCGGCCGCCGGGCCGATCAGTCTGCGGGTGGGGGCGCGCAACGCCTGGATCGCCTCGGACCACTGGTTCGAGAGCTTCGCGAGACCGCTCAGCGTGTCCACGAGCTCCTCGGTGTTGTCCGGCGGTGACTCGATGATCTCCGCCAGCCGGTCGCGCAAGGCGTCCAGTGCCGGGTCCACTTCAGTCCTCCAGACAGGCCGCGCCAGCCATTTTGCCACTGGGCCTCACCATATCCCGAAGACTGTGGCCCACTGCAATGATGTTGCCCCCAACGGCGTCACATGGTCAATCGATTGCGCATTCCGTCTCATCAGGCGCTTGTCTCACTTGGCGCACACATTCGGCGGTAGTCCGAAAAGGACGCGGTGTCGAGTGGTATGACTTGTACACGGCCGATCTGGGGGGATGCGGTGAAGTATTTCGTGATTCAGGACGGTGGCCCCGCTCCACTCGCTCTCGTGCGCACGGACGGCGACCGGGAACAGAAGCTCGCCGGCACCGGGGAGTGGGCCGATTCCGCCCTGCTCGCCGCTCCCGAGCCGGGGTGGACCGTGACGGAGACCGCGGCGCACGAGTTCTACGACCACGTGTACGAGGCCATGCGCGAGGCACGGGCCGGGCTGCCGTGTGTGGCGGTGCTCTCGTCCACCTACCGCGTCGACGAGTTCGTCACCGTGACCGCGGTGCTGCGCCGGCGCGACGGCGTCGAGGAGTGGCTCGGCAGGGACAACGTCTGGCAGCCGGGAGACCCCGGCGGGACGATCCGGCTGCCCATCAGCGAGGAAGAGCTCGGCCGTCACCAGTGGACGGCCGCGCGGCCGTCGTGGTTCGTCCTGCACGAGTCGAACGACCGGGTGCGCGCCGTGGTCAGGAAGATCCCGTCCGCGGAGGAGGCCTTCACGCGCGAGCTGCGCTGGGAGCCGTCCGACCTGCTCGGTCGCACCGGCCTGCGGGTCGAGGAGGTCCACGAGTACGCCGCGAAGGACGCGAGAATGGCCATCGAGGTCGCCGTGCGCGGCCGGCGGCACCGCGGCCTGACCCGGTACTTCGCGCTGTGGGACGGGAAAGAGTCCGAACCGCGGTACCTGCACTCCGTGATCAGGCGGACCGCGCTGGGTGCCGAGGAGGTCCACACCGGGCGCGGGGGCTGGCAGCCGACGAGAGTGCTGCGCCGCCTGGAGGACACGCTCCTCAAGGCGCTTCCCGTCAGTGAGGAGGAGGCCGGGGTGATCATCGCGGCCGAGCCCGCGCGGCGGTGCTTCCGGGTGCTGTCCGTGGAAGGGCCGCACCTCCCGTTCGCCGTGGTCCGGGTGGACGGCGAGCACGAGGAGGCGTTCACACGCGACCTGGTGTGGGGGCCGTCGACCCTGCTGGCCGACGTGCGCGAGCACCGCGGCCGGTGGGTCGAGGAGCTCTCGCCCGGCGAGTCAGCCGACCACGCCGCGTACCGGCTGGCCCTCGCGCAGCGCAGGCTGTGGCAGAGCCACGAGTGGCAGGGACCTCGGTACCACGCGATCTTCACCGACATCTGCCAAGCCCTCGAGCTCACGAACGCGATCGCGCTCGTCGAGGGGGACACCTGGGAGGAGTACGTGTACCGCCGGGGGGAGTGGACGCGGTGCTCGCTGCTCCGGGGCGTCAGCAACGGCGGCAACACCTACGAGGAGCTGCCGATCAGCCCGGACGAGGCCCGGCGGCTGATGGAGCTCCTCGACGCCCGCTGACCGTCAGAGACGCCCGACGTCCGTGATCGTCACGACCGCCTCGCCGACCTCGTCCGACGCGGCCAGGTCGACCTCGGCGTTGAAGCCCCAGTCCTTGTCGCCCGCCGGGTCCTCGAAGATCTGCCGGCACACCCAGCGCTCGCGCTCGACGTTGATGATCAGGAACGCCGGGCCGCGCGCGTTCGGGCCCGCGCCGAGGTCGCTGTGCTCCTCGAAGTACGGCTCCAGCGCGTCCATCCACTCCTTGGCCGTCCAGCCCGACTCGTGGTCGAGCTCGCCCAGCGAGTACCAGTCGCGCTTCGCGGCGAGCTCCACGCGGCGGAACAGCGCGTTGCGGACCAGCACGCGGAACGCGCGGACGTTGCGGGTGACGGCGGGCGGGAGGTCGACGCGGACCTCCTCCACAGGCGCGTCCGGGTTCGTGAGCTTCTCCCACTCGTCGATCAGCGACGAGTCGACCTGGCGGACGAGCTCGCCCAGCCACGCGATCAGGTCGTTGAGCTCCTCGGTCTTCGCCTCGTCCGGCACCGTCTGCGACAGCGTCTTGTAGGCGTCGGCCAGGTACCGCAGCACCAGGCCCTCGGAGCGGGCGAGGCCGTAGAACGCCACGTACTCCGTGAACGTCATCGCGCGCTCGTACATGTCGCGCACGACGGCCTTGGGGGACAGGTGGTAGTCGCCGACCCACGGGTGGCCGCGGCGGTAGGTGAAGAACGCGGCCTCGAGCAACTCGTTGAGCGGCTTCGGGTACGTGACCTCTTCCAGCAGCTCCATCCGCTGGTCGTACTCGATGCCGTCGGCCTTCATCGCGCCGATCGCCTCGCCGCGCGCCTTGTGCTCCTGCGCGCCCAGGATCTGCCGCGGGTCGTCCAGGATGGACTCGATCACCGACAGCACGTCCAGCTCGTAGCCCGGCGCCTCGCGGTCGAGCAGCTCGATCGCGGCCAGTGCGAACGGCGACAGCGGCTGGTTCAGCGCGAAGTTGAACTGCAGGTCGACGGTGAGCCGGAAGTCGTTGCCGTCGCGTTCCACGACACCGGCCGCGACCAGTGCCTTGTACATCGCCAAAGCGCGCTTGATGTGCCTGAGCTGCTTCGGGCGGTCCTCGTGGTTGTCCTCCAGCAGGTGCCGCATCGCCTGGAACGCGCCACCGGCTGGCCGGCCGATCACGTTCAGCAGCATCGCGTGCGAGACCTGGAACGACGAGGTCAGCGGCTCGGGCTCGGCGCCGACGAGCCGTTCGAACGTCGACTCGCCCCACGACACGAACCCGTCGGGGGCCTTCTTGCGCACGACCTTGCGGCGCTTCTTCGGGTCGTCGCCGGCCTTCGCCAGCGCCTTGATGTTCTCGACCTCGTGCTCGGGCGCCTGCACGACGACCGTGCCGACGGTGTCGTAGCCCGCGCGGCCCGCCCGGCCGGCGATCTGGTGGAACTCACGGGCCTTCAGGATGCGCGTGCGCGTGCCGTCGTACTTCGCGAGAGCCGTGAACACGACCGTGCGGATCGGCACGTTGATGCCGACGCCGAGGGTGTCCGTGCCGCAGATGACCTTCATCAGGCCCGCCTGCGCGAGCTGTTCGACCAGGCGGCGGTACTTGGGCAGCATGCCGGCGTGGTGCACGCCGATGCCGTGCCGGACCAGCCGGGAGAGCGTCTTGCCGAACCCGGACGAGAACCGGAAGTTGCCCATCTTCGCCGCGATGGCCTCCTTCTCCGGCTTCGTCGCGACGTTGACGCTCATCAGCGACTGCGCGCGCTCCAGAGCGGCGGCCTGCGTGAAGTGCACGACGTAGATCGGCGCCTCACGGCCGTGCAGGAGGTCTTCGATCGTCTCGTGCAACGGCGTGGAGACGTACTGGAAGTTGAGCGGCACCGGTCGCTGCGCCGAGCGGACCACCGCGGTCGGCCTGCCGGTGCGGCGGGTCAGGTCCTTCTCGAAGAACGAGACGTCGCCCAGCGTCGCCGACATCAGCAGGAACTGGGCCTGCGGCAGCTCGACGATCGGCACCTGCCAGGCCCAGCCGCGGTCGGGCTCGCTGTAGAAGTGGAACTCGTCCATGACGACCTGGCCGACGTCGGCCGCGGTGCCGTCGCGCAGGGCGATGTTCGCGAGGATCTCCGCCGTGCAGCAGATGATGGGCGCCTGGTCGTTGACGCTGGCGTCGCCGGTCATCATGCCGACGTTCTCCGGCCCGAACACCTCGCACAGCGCGAAGAACTTCTCCGAGACCAGCGCCTTGATCGGCGCGGTGTAGAAGCTGCGCTGGTTCGCCGCCATCGCGACCAGGTGGGCACCGATGGCCACCAGGCTCTTGCCCGACCCCGTGGGCGTGCTGAGGATGACGTTGGCGCCCGAGACGAGCTCGATGACCGCTTCCTCCTGCGCCGGGTACAGCGCCAGGCCGCGCTCGGTCGCCCAGTGGGAGAAAGCGTCGAACAGTTCGTCTTCGTCGGCGATCGAGGTGAGCCGGTCCGTGAGTGCAGTCATCGCAGGTGAACTATAGGTGGTACGCGTATTCGGTGAACTCCCAGTCGGTCACGAACCGCTGGAACCGGGCCACCTCCTCCCACTTGAAGTCCACATAGGACCGCACGAAGTCCTTGCCCAGCACGTCGACCATCGACGTGTCCTCCTCCAGGTAGGCGAGGGCGTCGGGCAGCGTGGCGGGCAGTGTCGGGGCCTTCGACGGGTCGTAGCCGTACCCGGCGGACGGCCGCGGCGGCTCGATCTGGTCGCGGATGCCCAGGTAGGTCGCGGCGATGAGACCGGCGATGCCGAGGTACGGGTTCGCGCTCGCGTCGCCGAGCCGCAGTTCGAGCCGGGTGGTGTCGCCGCGTTCGGCCGGCACCCGGAGCATCGCGCTGCGGTTGTCGAGGCCCCAGTCGATCAGCCACGGAGCGAGCGAGTCCGGCCCGAACCGCTTGTAGGAGTTGACCGTGGGGTTGAGCAGCGCGGCCAGCGCCGGGGCGTGCTTGAGGATCCCGCCGATGGCCCAGCGCGCCTCGTCCGACAGGCCGCTCGTGGTGCCCGGCGCCTGGAACGCGTTGCGGCCGTCCTTCTCGTGGCACGACAGGTGCAGGTGGAAACCGCTGCCGCCGCCGTCGTTGAACGGCTTGGCCATGAACGTCGCCATCCGGCCTTCGCGCCGGGCGAGTTCCTTCACGCTCGTCTTGAAGCGGAACGCGCGATCGGCCGCGTCCATGGCGGGCGAATGGACGAGGTTGATTTCGAACTGCCCGCCCGCGTACTCGTGGTTGCCGCCGGTCGTTTGGAGACCCGCCGAACTGAGTGTGCGAAGAGTTCTCAACAGATGACCGTCCGAATCGCCCCGGCGGCCGGTCGCGTAGACGTTGCCCGGCTCGTCGCAGTAAGGACGCCACCCGTTCGGGCGATCTTCGTCGGGTTCGCACAGAAAATATTCCAGCTCGGGTCCCACGACGGGGGTGAGCCCGGTGGTCTCGAATATTTCCAGCGCCCGGCGCAGCACCTGCCGGGGCGATTCGTCCACCGGTCTCTCGTCGGCCGGGCTCACGGCGTCGCCGATGCACCACGCCACGCCCGGCTCCCACGGGATCGGGAGCAGCGTGTCGAGGTCCGGGACGACGATCACGTCGGGCAGCCCGGCGTCGAGCACACCCCCGGTCTCGGTCGTCTTGCCGCCCGGGGTGGTGCTGTAGACGGCCCGGCAGAACGACAGTCCGCGCTGAATCACCGCAGGTAGGTGCTCTACCAGGACGTCACGGCCCCGGTCGGTGCCGAGCAGGTCGGGGAAGACGACGCGCACCACGTCGATCCCGTCCTCGCCGAGTCTTGCCGCGAGTTCCCGTGTCACCTGTTCACCGACCACGTCGAACTACCTTTCCGGCACAGTGTGTTGCTGGCGCGGAAGGGGATAACGTTGAGGGGCAAACGCTATCGACCCGTCCGTGGAGCAGGGGCCGTCATCGGCCCCCGTCGGTGCTCCACACTCATCGTCCACCACGAGGCAACAGTCCGTAACTGGACGGGTGACGACCGTCACGAGATCATGCACGATGTGGGATCGTGATCAAAGAGGTTGCGGATCGACTCGCACCGCATCACAGACATAGTTCGGAACCGCAAGTATTGTGCCGGGAACACCTGAGCTCGAGCACGGGAGACTTTGAGTTGTCTGGTCACCACACGATTGCCGAGACCGAGAAAGCCGTCCAGGCGAAACTCGGTGCGGTGCCGCTGCATCGCGAGCAGATGGCGGCGGTGTCGAACATCCACCGCGCCGCGACCGCGATTCGCCAGCACCTCGAGAACTCGGTGCTGCGCACCAGCGATCTGACCTGGACCGGCTTCGTCGTGCTCTGGGTCGTGTGGATCTGGGGCGAGATGGAGACGCGGTACGTCGCCGAGGAGGCCGGGATCTCCAAGGGGACCCTGACGGGCGTCGCCAAGACGCTGCAGTCACGGGGCCTGCTGGAGCGCATGGGCCACCCGACCGACGGGCGCCTCGCGGTTCTGCGGCTCACCCCTGAGGGTGAAGAACTGATGGCGGACCTCTTCCCCAAGTTCAACGAGGAAGAAGTCTTCGTCTCAGACCCGCTGGAGTCCTCCGAGGCCCAGTCGCTGGCCGAGATGCTGCGCCGCATGGTGACGCACCTGGAGGCCAACGGGGAGCAGCGCCGGTTGGATCTGCGTGGAGACACGCCGCTGCCGCCTCGGCGGTCCGGGCGGCGCGCCAAGCACGGCTGATCCGACGCCCACTGGGCGACTCACCGGGGGTGAGTCGCCCAATTCGGCGTTCGTTCTCAGTCTGGCCGGTCAGAGGGCAGGCCCCTGACCAGGACTTCAGAGCAGGCTCAGCACCCGCGCGTGCAGCGTGTCCAGGTAGTCCTCGGACTCCGGCTTCATCAGCACGCTGCGCAGCACCCGCGCACCGTCCGCGTCGCCCGTCACCTGCGGGTGGCGGGCGGCGAACGCGCTCTTCGAGGCCCGTGCCACGCTCAGGAAGATCGGGTCGACGGGCGCGTTCATGCCGGTGTCCATCACGCGGTGCGAGGCCGCGTCCACGGCGGACAGCGTGAGCGGGTCGGTGCGCGGGAAGTACGTGACGATGTCGAGCTCGGGCTCCTGGTAGAGCTCCAGCGCGTCCGACTCGCGGATGATCGACGCCCACCGGACGGCCGCCCGCCGTCCGGCAGCCAGCACCTCGCCCAGGCCGTCGCGCGTCAGCGGCAGCAGCCGCAGCGTCAGCCAGAGGCCCGCCGCCGCGGCTCCCGCCCGGGAACACTCCAGGCTGATCTCGCCCAGGTGCAGTTCGTCGGACGTGAAGTAGGTGTACGGGGAGTCGTGCAGGTAGAAGCGGCCCACGGACGGGTCGCGGAACAGGACCGCGCCACAGCCGTAGGGCTGTAGGCCGTGCTTGTGCGGGTCCACCACCACGGAGTCGCACGAGCCGATGGCCTCCCACGGCTCGGGGGCGAGGTCCGTGCCGGCGAGCAGGGTGAAGAAGCCGCCGTACGCGCCGTCCACGTGCACCCGCGCGTCGTAGCGGCGTGCGACGTCCAGCACCAGATTCACCGGTTCGATGGCACCCAGAGCGGTAGTTCCCGGAGTGACCACGACCGTGCCGACCTTGCCGGTCTTCAACAGCTCTTCCAGGGCGTCCAGATCCATGCGGCCAAGGCCGTCCACCGGCACCGGATGGCCCTCGATTCCGAGGACGCCGCACATCCGTGAGTGCGTGTAGTGCGCCTCGGAGGAGTACGCGATGCCACGGCCCGGATGCAGCGAACGGGCCACGAAGAGGGCCTCGAGGTTCGCGATCGTGCCGCTGGACGTCAGGTGACCGAGGTGCTGCTCGCCGTAACCGAACATCGTCGCGAGGCCGGAGACGACCTCACGTTCCATCGCGGCGGTCGCGGGGCCGCCGTCGAGGGCGTGGTTGTTCGGGTTGATCAGCATCGCGGACAGGTAGCCCACCACGGCCGCCGGGTGCGGCGGCTTGAGCATCTGTCCCGCGTAGCGCGGGTGGAAGAACGGGTAGTTGTCGCGCAGGCGGTCCTGCAGCTCGGCGAGCGCCGAGCCGAAGACCGCCGGGTCGACCTGCAGTGACGAGTGGGGTGTGAAGGTGCCGTAGTCGGCTGTCCACTTCTCGTGGTTGGCCAGCGCCTCGTTGAGCCAGTGCTGAAGATCCACCGCGCACACCCCACTCGTTCACGCACACATCCGAATGTTCGAATTTGGACGTTACGGCAGACCCCAGCGCGAAGACGAGCCGTTGGCTTTCACATCACGCGCCGAGGTGTCGGGACGCGTGCCGCGACGGGAGACCACGGCGCTCTGACCTCGGCGAAGCGGGATCTCGACGGCCGAGCCACGGGTTTTGTACTCGAGCCGGCGGCCCCACGTGTCGCGGACGTCGATGTCGCCGGTGATCCCGTGCTCCAGCAACAAAGGCGAGCCCGCCTCCGAGTGGACCTTGACCCAGTCGGTGCGACCTCCGGACCGTGAAGCGTCCACGAGGAACGCGCCTTGCGTGCGCAACGACGAGATGGACGCATCGGCCCAAGTGGACGAAACGGAGGGGAAGACGCGCACGACGTTGTTGTGCGACTGGACCATCATCTCCAGCACGGCCTGGCCGGACATCAACGGCGACTCGATCGCGAGGTTGCCGCCCTCGCGGTAGAAGGTGTTCTCGGTCAGCACGGCGTTCGTGCCGACCTGCTTGCGGTCGAGGAAGTAGCGCAGGAACTGGAGCGCCTCCTCCGGGCGGCCCATCGCCGACGCCATCGCGGACGCGGCGCCGTAGCTGTAGCCCGCCCACGCCTGCTGCCGCGAGACCCAGTGGTCGAACGTCTTGTTGATCAGCGCCTGGTGTTCCGGCATGTCGTACGTCAGTTCGCGCAACGGGTAGAACCACAGCATGTGCGAGAAGTGGCGGTGCGAGTCGTTGAGCGCCACGTCCTTGCCGATCAGCACGCCGTCCGGGCCCAGGGCGTAGGGCACGAGCCGGTTCGCGATGTCGCGCCAGCGGGCGTTCTCCTCGATGGACAGCAACGTGCGCACACCCCAGCGGATCAACGAGAGGTCGTACGTCGTGTCCGTGGCGTTCGCGTACTCCGGTGAGCGCGTCTCCGGCAGATGGAGCTTCCCGTCCGTTCCTTCGACGAGGAACCGGGCGTAGTAGTTGACCGCCTTCGTCAGGATCGGGAAGAGGACGTCCTTGAGGATCTTCTTGTCCATCGTGTGCCGGTAGCCCAGCCAGACGTTGTGGCAGGCCCACAGAAGATTGCCCGTATGGTCGTTCGGCGCCACCCCCGGAACACCGCAGTAGCGCGGTCCCGAACGCAGTGTGCGGTCGCCGGGATGGCAGATCGCGTACGAGTTCCCGTCGCGGTAGGCGGGGTTCACGTTGAGTTCGAGGTTGTGCTCGAACCGCTTCAGCGTCGTCGTCACCGCGTCGAGCTCGTGGTGGTTCGAGCCGTTGACCAGCGGGTACGAGATCTGGACGTTGAGGTTCCACCACACGGCCGTCCAGCTGTTGCCCTGCTCGGGGAACCACGGGCCCCACTCGGAGATGACCGGTGCGTCGGCCCTCGTGGCGGCCGCCATCTTGTAGAGCTGCAACCAGTAGAAGCGCTGCACGAGCTTGTCCGGCACCGAGACCAGCGACTTCGCGAAGTAGGCGTTCCACCAGCGGCGGTGCTGCAGCGTCAGCACCTCGAACGGGATCGCGAGCGCCTGACGCACCTCACGGATCGCGTCGGACGTGTGCGTGTCCGCAGGGTGTGTGTACGCCACGTGGGCCGCGAAACGGCCGTTGCGGGTCTGCCAGGCCGTTGTGTAGCCACCGCCCGCGTGCAGTGGCTGTGCGGCGTAGGAGACGCCGTTGGCCGTGCCCAGGGTCGGCGCCGGGTTGGCCGTGTAGTCCGCCGGCCTGCGGATCTGCCGTGTCGTCGACGACTCCAGCGGCTGGAAACCCCAGGTCACGTCGCCCCTCACCGACGCGAGGAACGTGCTGCGCGAGTTGTGCACGAGCATCGTGAACGTCGCCGAGCCCTGCGTGGTCGTCACGGAGCCCGTGAGCTCGGCGTTCCACAGGTCGAGCGTCCAGTCGACCGCGGTGATCGCGCCGGCGAACTGCAGGGTCAGGTACCCGATCGGCAGCCGGGACAGGCCGACCGCGGCCTCCCAGTGCTCGCGCTGGTCCTGCACCTCCGAGTGGCTGAGCATGAGTTTCAGCTCGTTCGCGGTCCGTCCCGCGTAGACCTGGACGCCGAGGAAACCGTTGGCCAGAAAGGGACTATCGCCCCAATTCGCCGGTAGCCGCCTCCATTCCATCCGAGCGTCCCTGACCACGTCCCGGTGCACGTTGTGACCCGATGTCTCGGGGATCGTCGGTGCTGCGACCGAGGTGCCCGTGCCCAGTGCGGAAGCCCCCACGGCTGCGCCTGTTCCATACAAAAAGGTTCTACGCGACAGCTCTGTCACCGTTCGTCCCTCCCGTGCCGTGGCGGCGGCGAACGGATCTAACCGCAGAAGTCATCCGATGACTAGCGGAGCGCTTGAGCGTTGACACAGATGTGTGAGGGAAATGTTGTTGCACAACGCTGGCCACAGCGGGGGAGTGGCAATTAGCGTCTCGGCACATGTCACCTGTTGCCATGCACATGAGCGACGGTCTCCTGAACGCGCCGGTCTCGGTCGTCTTCCTCGTCGTAGCGGCGGTGGGCGTCGGGTTCGCGTTGGTCAAGGCCCGTGCGGACCTCGACGACCGCACGGCGCCGATGGCGGGCCTGGTGGCCACGTTCATCTTCGCCGTCCAGATGATCAACTTCCCGATCCTGCCCGGCGCCTCCGGCCACCTGCTCGGCGGCGCGCTCGCGGCGATCCTGGTCGGCCCGTACGTCGGCGCGCTGTGCGTGACGATCGTGCTCGTGGTGCAGGCGCTGCTGTTCGCCGACGGCGGCCTCACCGCGCTGGGCGCCAACGTCACCAACATGGCGCTGATCGGCACCGCGACCGGGTTCCTCGTCGCGGTGGCGCTGCGCAAGTTCGCGGAGAAGGGCAAGGGCGGGCTCGCGGCCGTCGCGTTCATCTCGGCGTTCGTCAACACCCTCCTGGCCGCCACCGGCTTCGTCGTCGAGTACGCGATCGGCGGCGCGGGCGGCGTGGAGATCGGCAAGGTCGCGCTGCTGATGTGGGGCCTGCACGCGTTGATCGGCATCGGCGAGGGCCTGATCACCGCCGTCACGGTCACCTCGGTCGCGTCGATCCGGCCCGATCTCGTCCATCTGCTCAAGGGCAGCCAGAAGCCTCTGGAGGTCAGGTCGTGAAGAAGTTCGCCATCGGGTTCGTGTTCGTGTCCCTGCTGATCGCGGGGGTGCTGTCCTACTTCGCGTCCGGCGACCCGGACGGCCTCGACAAGACCGTCGAGGACACCGGTATCGCCGAGCACGCGCAGGAGCACCCGTTCTCCGGCAGCACGTTCGCCGACTACGCGCTCGGCGGTGACGACAAGTTCACCGGCCTCGCGGGCGTGCTCGGCGTCGTCGTGGTGCTGGGTCTCTCGTTCGGCCTGTTCTGGGTGCTGCGCAAGAAGTCCGACGCGTAGTGGGCGGGAGTCACGACGTCCTGCACCACGCCGGCTCCTCGCCGGTGCACCGCCTCGCGCCCCACGTGAAGATCCTCGTGGCGTTCGCGGCGGTGCTGGGTGTCGTGGCGACCCCTCGCACGTGGTTCCCGCTGTTCGGCCTGTACCTGCTGCTGATCGTCGCGGTGTGGCTGGTCGCGCGGGTTCCCGTGCTGTGGTTCGTGAAGCGCGCGGTGATCGAGGTGCCGTTCGTGGCGCTGGCGTTCCTGCTGCCGATCTTCGGCACGGACCCGCGCACCGACTTCCTGGGGCTCTCGGTGTCCGTGGAAGGTTCTCTGGCGGGCTGGAACATCCTCGCCAAGGGCACTTTGGGCGTGTTGATCAGCCTGACCCTGGCCGCCACAACGGCGCCGGGGGACCTGCTGCGCGGCCTGCAGACGTTGCGCGTGCCCGCGCCGTTGATCATGATCGCCACGCTGATGCTGCGGTACGGCGAGGTCGTGGTGGGCGAGGCGAAACGCATGCGCGTCGCCCGCATCTCCCGCGGCGACGACCCGCGCTTCCTGTGGCAGGCGGGGGCGACCGCACGCGCGGTCGGCACGTTGTTCATCCGGTCCTACGAACGTGGAGAGAGGGTGCACCTCGCGATGGTGTCGCGTGGCTGGACGGGCAGTCCGGGAGGCTCCGCGATGATCGTTCCGGAAACCCCCGCCGCCGCTGCCCTGGAGGTCTCGAAGCTCGCGTTCGCCTACCCGGACGGGCACCAGGCGCTGTTCGGCGTCGACCTGCGCGTCGAGCAGGGCGAACGGGTGGCGGTGCTCGGCCCGAACGGCGCCGGGAAGACCACCTTCGCGTTGCACCTCAACGGAGTCCTGTCCGGTGGCTCGGGTTCGATCTCGATCGCCGGCCTGGAGGTCCGCAAGCAGAACCTGCGCGAGATCCGGCGCCGCGTCGGACTCGTCTTCCAGGACCCCGACGACCAGCTGTTCTGCCCGACGGTCTTCGAGGACGTCGCGTTCGGGCCGCGCAACTTCGGCATGTCCGATGTGGACGAACGGGTGGCGCGGGCCTTGGGCGCGGTCGGCATGGAGTCGGTCGCGGACCGCTCACCGCTGCACCTGTCGGGCGGCCAGCGGCGTCGTGTCGCCCTGGCCTCCGTGCTGGCCTGCGCACCGGAGATCCTGGTGCTCGACGAGCCGTCGGCGAACCTCGAACCGGTGGCCCGCCGCGAACTGGCCGAGCTGCTGCTCTCGTTGGCCCCCACCATGCTCATGGTCACGCACGACCTGCCGTTCGCGCTGCAGATCTGCCCCCGCAGCGTGCTGATCGACGACGGCGTGGTCGTGGCGGACGGCCCTACCCGCGAGATCCTCGCCGACTCCGCGCTGCTCGCCCGCCACCGCCTCGAACTGCCCTACGGCTTCCGGCTCGACTGAAGGCCGTTGAGCACGATCTCCGGCAGGTGCGGACGGTGGGCCCGTTCGAGCGGTCCGTCGAGGGTGGCGTGCAGGCTGTCGCGCGGCTCTGACGGCACCACGATCGCGTCGGACATGTCCCGCTTGGCGCCCGCCATCGTCGGGAGGAACGCGGCCAGGTCCGCACCGACGGCCCGGACGTCGTCGTCGCCGAGATCACCCACCGCAGCTGGTCGAAGGTGACGCAGGACTACTGCACGTTCACCGCCGTAGCGATCATCCACTTGCGTGACGGCGAGATCGTCCGCTACGACGACTACATGAACCCACTGCTGCTGCAGGAACTCCTCGGCGTATGACCTTCGACCTGTCCGCGTGGTGCACCTCGGAGCTGGGCAGCCCGGTCGCCTCGGTGTTCTACTCGCGCGAGTCGATCTCGTCGGTCCACGGCGTGCTCCTGGCAGACGGCCGCGAGGCGTACGTGAAGGTCCGCCCGGACGACGGCCGAGGCGCCGCATGCCTCGCCGCACAGGCTTTCCTGGCCACACGAGGATTCCCGTGCCCCCGCCCGCTCACCGCGGTGGTGGTGTCGGGTGGGCTGGCCGTGCACGCCGAAGAACCGTTGCCGGGCGGTGAGGTGCTGCCCGGCTTCTCACCGGACGTGGCCCGGCGCTACGCGGAGGTGTTCGTCCGGCTGATGGCGCTGCTAGCCGACGTCACCGTCCCGCCGCCGCTGCCGTCACCACGCTGGGCCCGTTGGGACCACACCGATCCCGGGCTCTGGCCGACGATCGACTTCCTCGACGCACGGGACCAGAGCGTGGTGCCGCGGTACGTGCTCGACGTGGCCGCACGGGTTCGTACGCGACTACTGGCCACCTCGCTGCCGTGCGTGCTGGGCCACGCGGACTTCGAGGCGCAGAACCTGCGCTGGCAGGACGGCGCGGTGCTGGCCGTGCACGACTGGGACAGCCTGGCGTGGCAGCCGGAAGCGGCACTGGTCGGTGCCGCGTCCGGAGCATTCGCCAACGTGTCGCCACCGGGGCTGGTGCCGGTCGCCAGTTCGGCGGCGTTCATCGAGACCTATCAACGCGGCCGCGGCCGTGTGTTCTCTTTGGAGGAGATGGAGATCGCGTGGGCCGCGAGCCTGTGGACCGCCGTGCACAACGCACGGTGGGAAGTGCTGCACGGCGATCTGACGCCGTCGGGTGACGCAGTGCGTGCTCAGGCTGCGGAGCGGCTGCGGTTGGCGAACGCCTGACCAGCCATCGAACGGTGGGCTGCCGTTCGCGAAGGATCGGTTTGATCGCAACGTGACCAGCTGACCAACTGTCCAGTTTTGGTCCGCATCGAAGCCGCATTTGTTCCAAGCGTTGTCCAGTCGTTGACCACCAGTCGTGAGAGTGCAGACCGGCTTCGACTTGTCGCGCGGCAGTGTCAAAACGTCTCACAAGGCTCCTGTCGGTTGCTGCTGGGATCGTGGGCCGCTTAGCTTCCGGGTACTTGGAATCGCACGAGTCGTGCGTCGTTGGCGCGGCGCGGACACAAGCGTGTGCGGTCAGACGTGCCGTTCATCGAATGTAGGGCGGAGGAGGCGAACGTTGTGAAGTCCGGCGTCTTTGACGTTGACCCGGTTGCGACCCGCGGTCGTCCTGCTTCTCGTTCGGGCGTCTCCGCGGCGAGCGAGATGCGGAAGCTGCGGTCCAGGATGAAGCGGCGTGCGGACAGTCTGCTGTCCGATGCGGCGCTGGCCGAGGAACTGGGGGAGGCGGAACTCGCCGACACGCTGCTGGCGGCGTCGTTGCTGGCCGAGTCAGCCGGCCGTTCCGAGCGGTCGCGCGTGAAGCCTGCACGCAGGAAGCGTGAACTGGTCGAGCAGGCCCGCCCGGTCGTGGTGCGGCGCCCGGCGAACCCGCCGATGAAGTCGCTGCGGCACGTCGGCACCGAACGGTGGGGCCGCAGGCTTCCTCGCCCGCGTGATGGTGCGTTCGTCACGAACTTGACCTCCGTTCTCGCTGCCGGATCGTCTGGCACCACGTCTCAGCTTCGCCGCAGTTCCTATGTCGTCTATCAGATGGAATCGCCACAGTTCCCCGGCATCTCTGGTTTGGTGCGCCGAGCGGCCCAACTGTCGTGGTCGCGTGCGATCGCCGAATGTGGAGCGTGGCTGGCTTCGTC
This sequence comes from Streptomyces sp. ID05-26A, assembly GCF_033794685.1. NCBI lineage: Bacteria > Bacillati > Actinomycetota > Actinomycetes > Kitasatosporales > Streptomycetaceae > Streptomyces > Streptomyces sp. ID05-26A. The sequence continues at coordinate 185,527 of NZ_JARAYZ010000004.1, read as the reverse complement.
GTATGGAGTGACGCTTCACGGCATTGGCTCGTGGACGGGCGAGGGCAAAACCGCGTTCTTGCACACGCTGTTCGGCATCGTGGTGAATGGCCGGTCGGGTCGAATTCGGTGCGAGAGGTCGAGGTCGATCAGAGGGAGCTGCTCGGTGCATTGCTACCAGCCAATGCTGTTCGTCGGGCTGGGAGGCACCGGCTGCCGTGTGGGTGCCGAGCTCGAACGCCGGATGCGTGCAGAACTTCGCGGCCCGTGCGAAACAGGGTTTCAGTACAACTGGGCGCGCGAAGGTTATCAGCTGCCTTCGTGCCTGCAGTTCCTCTACGCGGACCTGTCCGAAGGTGAGGACGATTGGCTCCGATCGTCGTATGGTCCAGGCGGTGATTTCCTGGCGCCAGCGTTGTCCGCGTGGCAGGCCACGCCCGAGGACCGGTGGAATCGCCTCCCGGCTGCCGTTGAGAGTGCGCATCGGCTCATCCGCCTGCGTTCGTGCCGGCTGGTGACGGTGTCGGAAGCGACGATGGCCCTCGCCGAGTCGATTCCGTTCGTCGCCCCTCGGCCGTCGACGAAACCAGTCCGTGTTCTGGCCGATTTCAAGAGTGGCGGCTCGACGCTCGTGCCCTGTCCGCGCAGCCAGGTTCCGCGTGAACGATTGCCGGCGGACTCGCTTTGGTTGAGCTGGAGCTGTGGGGAGTCTGCCGCGACTGTCGTCGCACGCGCATGGAGTCCGGTTGTTGTGTTGCCGCGAGGTGCTGGGCGGCAGCTGCGACCGTCGCTCAGCTCGTCCGTAAGCGCAGTTCAGCTGTCTTTCTGGGTGCACATCAGGCCGCGCGAGTGTGCTGGCGGTGCCACCACTGCTTCACGTTGCTCGTTCGTCGCCTTCTCGGTCGCCGGAGGGACCGGCGGTGGCATCGGAGTGCGGTTCACACTGCCGCGACCCGTGACCGAGCAGCACGAACCCGCCCTCGCGACGAGCTCTGGCGCAGACGACGGAAGCATCCGCCGGGCGGCTGCTCCCCGGAGCTGTCGTGCGACGGCGCTGTCGTCCGCCGGTCCCGGCACCGCTCGTATGCCTGCGAGGCCCTGTCGTGTGCGCGGGCCGGTTGTTCCCGGCCGGCATGGCACGAGGAAATCTCCGGTCGGTCGAGACCGTCGGCCGGTGAGCTGCCTGGTCAGAGCTGTCGACCGGCACGTCGCGGCTCGATAACTCATTCTTCTGCGGCCGCGATGCCGCAGGAAACCCCGATCGCAATCGTTCTGTTGGCGCAGGCGGGCAGTCGGGAAAGGATCAGAGATGGTGACATCTCTTGATCGCGGGAGCGATCCCGTGCAAGAAGAGTCAGCAGGCCCCCCGCTGCAACGGGGGGCCTGCTGCTGTCATTGACCACTTTTGGTCAATTTTCTATCCATGGTCTTCAGGTTGACTCGATGTCCTTTTCTTTGGTGGATCCGAGGCGAGCCGAAGGTTGGTTAGCGCAAGCACGGTTTGCTTCTGGTGTGGAATACCTTTGCCTCGGCTGACTTTCTTGCGGGACTGTCCTGTTTTGTGTCCAATTTCGGATCCCTGATTTTGAGGTCTCTTTGCGCCGGAGGTTTGCGCCGGGTGTTTTCCTCTGGTATTCCTGTGTGGTCGCACTCGTGTTTGGTCGGTGTGGCCGCCAAGATCATCTGATCGAGGCGAGACTTACTCAGACGGTCGACAAGGCCTGCCTGCGCCAACCAGAACAATTCCATAGCGATTGGAGAACCGTGAACCAGAAAACTTCAGCTGCGACGCTGATCGTGCTGGGTGTCCTCTCCTTCCTGGTGGTCCTGCTGCACATGGGTCACCCCCTCAGCACCGCGCTGCTCGCAGCGGGTGCCGGGGGCGTGATCGCGGCGGAGATCGCCCACCGGTTGCTCGGTGGTCCGGAAGCGCCGCCCCCGCCCGGTGTTCTCACCAGGTTGCGACCGCTCACGTAGGACACGTCCGGTCGGCTCCGGTGCCCGCTTTGCAGAGCGGGCACCGGAGCCGTCCCTCGAGACGAAGGAGAACGACATGAACGAACCCGACGTCGTTGCCCAGCGGATCGACGGACTCGTCCTCGACCTGCGCCGGGCTCACCGTGAGGACGGGGAACCGTCTTTCGACGTCATGGCTCGCCGCGCTGGCTACTCGAAGGCGACCCTGCACCGCGTGCTCAAGGGCGCGGATCTTCCGAAGTGGGACGTGCTGCGTGCATTCTTGACGGCTTGCCGGGTCGCCGAGAGCGAGATGTCGCGATGGAAGGCCCGCTGGATCGAGATCAGGGACCTGATCGACCCGATTCCAGCGTCCACAGCAGGTGCGCTCGTGACGTCCCGAGTGGACGAGGTGTGCGACCGATGCGGACTGCGCGTTGGTGACCGGGGCGTGCACGACCAGTGGCACGACCAGTTCGTGCCACGCCGCACCCTGACCTCTGTACCGGCTTAGCAACATCGCGAAAGGGCCCTGCGGGAGTGTGAACTCCCGCAGGGCCCTTTCGCGTGGATCAGCCTGCCGCGCGCCGCCGCCGTTCCGCCAGCACGGCGGACAGGTACGGGTGCGGATGCGTGTACTCCACCCGAGGCGACCGGATCGCCGCGCCGACGTCCTCCGACAACCGCGACCCCAGATCCCACCGGGCCTGCTCGGAGAGCTCGTGGTAGCGGCTCAGGTACTGCCGGACCGCCAGCGCCAGCTCGTCCGGCAGTTGCGACAGGTCGAGCCCGGCGGCCCAGTCCGCGAGCTGCGGAGGCATGACGGCGAGCTCCACCTCCTGGCGGGGCACGCGCGTGTGGATCACGACGGTGCCCGCGAGGTAGTCGCCGACCCGCTTGCCCTTCTCCGAGAACAGCGAGACGAACAGGGCGATGGCACCGCCCAGGCCGAGGAGCCAGAAGTCCACGACGAAGCCGGCCAGCGAGCGCACCAGGGCGTGACGGAAGCGGATCGCGCCGCCGTCGTCGCGCACCACCCGCAACCCCATGGCGAGCTTGCCCAGCGAACGGCCGCGCGTCGCGGTCTCCATCGCCGTCGGGAAGCCGATCATCACGGCTATCAGCAGCGCGAGCGCGACCGCGGACTGCAGCGCGTTGTCGATGTCGATCGGCGCCATCACGAACATCAGCACGAGCAGGCCGAACTGCACGGCCACGTCGATCGCGAACGCGACCGCCCTGCTGGCCAGTTGTGCGACGCGCAGGTCAAGAACTACCGCTTCACCGGTGACTAGGTCCCCCACGCGGATAGTGTGACTCATCGTGGATCTGGACGTCTTCATCGATCGCCACCGCGCGTCGTGGCAGCGGCTCGAGCAGCTGGTCAAGCGCTCCGGCCGGCTCGACGGGGCCGAGGCCGACGAGCTGATCGAGCTCTACCAGCGGGTGACGACGCACCTGTCGGTCGTGCGCAGCCAGATGCCGGACCCCGCCACCGTCGAACGGCTGTCGGCGCTGGTCGCACGGGCGCGGTCGGTGCTGACGGGCACGCACACGCCGGCCTGGCGGACGTTCACGCGCTTCTTCACCCACCGGCTGCCCGCCGCGATCTACCGAGGCTGGCGGTGGTGGGTACCGGCCGGACTCGCGTTCTACCTGGTCACGGGCATCATCGCGGCGTGGATCGCGGCCAACCCGGACGTGCAGGCCACCATCGCCGCGCCCGACGAACTGCGCGAGATGACGAGGGTCGGCGGCGGCTACGAGTCGTACTACTCCAGCGACCCGGCCGGTTCGTTCGCGGCGAAGGTGTGGACGAACAACGCCTGGATCGCCGCCGCCTGCCTGCTGCTGGGCGTGCTGTTCGCGATTCCGCCGATCTACCTGCTCTTCACCAACGCCCTGAACGTCGGCGTCGGCATTGGGCTGATGTTCGGCGCGGGACGCGGAGAGCTGTTCCTCGGGCTGTTGGCGCCGCACGGGCTCTTGGAGCTCACGGCGGTGTTCGTCGCGGCCGGCATCGGCATGCGGCTCGGCTGGCAGGTGATCGACCCCGGCAAGCGCACCCGTGCCCAAGCCCTGGCGACAGAAGGCCGGTCGGTCGTCGCGGTGGCGCTCGGACTGGTCCTGGTGCTGCTGGTCGCCGGTGTGCTGGAGGGCTTCGTGACGCCGTCCGGGCTGCCGACGTGGGCCCGCGTCGGCATCGGTGTGGTGGCCGAGGTGCTGTTCCTGCTCTACGTCTTCGTGATCGGGCGCCGGGCCGCGCAGCAGGGCGAGACGGGTGACATGGACGCGACCGAACGTGAGGACGTCGCGCCCGTCGCTGTTTAGAGCTTTCCCGCAGCCTTCAACGAGAGATAGCGGTCCGCGAGAGCGCGCGGCAGGTCATCGGGCAGTGCGTCCACCACGTCGACACCGTGCCGTGCGAGCAACGCGGTGAGCCGGCGGCGTTCGGCCAGAGTCCGTTCCGCGGCAGCTGCGGCGTACACGGCCTCCAGGTCGCCACGTCCGGCGGCCATCGCGTGCACCGCCGGGTCGGACACCGACGCGATCAGCAGGTGGTGCCGTGACGCCAGCGTCGGCAGCAACGGGATCAGGCCGTGCTCGATCGACGGTTCCAGCGACGTCAGCAGCACGACCAGCGAGCGTCGACCGGCGCGGCGCAGGACCTCGGCGACGGCGCCGCGGGCGTCGAACTCGACCAGTTCGGCCTCCAGCGGTGCCATGGCCTGCACGAGCACCGGCAGCGTGGCGCGCGGTACCGAGGCGCGCACCTTGTGGCTGAACGCCAGGAAGTCGACCTGATCGCGGGCCTGCGATGCCAGGGCGGACAACAACAACGCGGCGTCCATCGACGTGTCCAGGCGTGGCAGGCCGCCCAGCGCGCCGTCCACGCGTCCCGCCGAGGTGCGGGCCGTGTCGAGCACGATCGTCACCTGACGGTCGCGTTCCGGGCGCCACGTGCGCACCACCACGTCCGACGACCGCGCCGACGCACGCCAGTCGATCGAGCGCACGTCATCACCGATCACGTACGCGCGTAGTGAGTCGAACTCCGTGCCCGCGCCACGGATCAACGAAGCGCGGCGACCATCAAGTTCACGCAGGCGTTCCAGCAGCGGCGGCAGGTGGCGACGGCTGTGGAACGGCGGTAGCGCGCGCACTGTCCACGGCACGACGTGTGAGCCTTGCCGGGCCGCGATGCCCAACGGACCGTGGGAACGCACGGTCACACGGTCCGCGACGCGATCGCCGCGACGCACGGGCCGTAGCTCGAACGACAGCACACGAGACCCACCAGCGGGCACGTCGACCGGAACCCTGTCGGCGACCACACCGGCAGAAGGCGCCCATGCGTCACGTAGAACGCCACGTAGCCGACGGCCGGGGTTGTGCACCGTCAGCTGCACCACACACGGCTCGCCCGTGCGCACAGAGGTCGCCCCCGCGCGCGAGAACGTCAACCGCCGGACACCTGCCGCCAGCACGAGGTCGACGGCCACACACGCCACCAACACACCGAGCAAGAGGAGAATCCCTTGCCACGAAGGCAAGAGAAGCCCGACGACGAGAACCCCGATGAGCGCGAGAAGTCCCGCGCGGCCCGTGAGCGCCACGTCAGCGCGGCACCTGAACAGCGCCGAGCACGCCGTCCAGCACGCCGTCGGCCGTCACGCCCTCCAGTTCGGCTTCCGGCCGCAGTTCCAGCCGGTGCCGCAACGCAGGCCGTGCGAGCGCCTTCACGTCGTCCGGCGTCACGTAGTCACGGCCCGAGAGCCACGCCCACGCGCGCGCAGCGGCCAGCAGAGCCGTGGCGCCACGCGGAGAAACACCCAGACGCACGGCCGGTGACTGACGCGTCGCACGGCACACGTCCACGACGTACGCGATGACCTCGGGAGCCACGACCAGCGAACGCACTGCCGCCGTTCCCGCCTCCAGGTGCGCGGCGCTCGCGACCGGGTTCAACGACGACAGGTCACGCGGGTCGAAACCGGAAGCGTGCCGCGTCAGCACGTCGATCTCGTGCTCCCGCGCCGGGATCGGCATCGTCACCTTCAGCAGGAACCGGTCGAGCTGCGCCTCGGGCAACGGGTAGGTGCCCTCGTACTCCACCGGGTTCTGCGTCGCCACGACGATGAACGGCGACGGCAGCGGCCGCGTCTTGCCGTCGGCGGAGACCTGCCGTTCCTCCATCGCCTCCAGCAACGCGGACTGCGTCTTCGGCGGCGTCCGGTTGATCTCGTCGGCGAGCAGCAGGTTCGTGAACACCGGGCCCTCGCGGAACGAGAACGCCGCGTTGTGCGAGTCGTAGACCAGCGACCCCGTCAGGTCGCCGGGCATCAGGTCCGGCGTGAACTGCACGCGCGTCGTCGACAGGTCCAACGCGCGCGCGAGAGCACGCACGAGCAACGTCTTCGCGACGCCCGGAACACCCTCCAACAGCACGTGTCCCTTGCACAGCAACGCGAGGATCAACGACGTCACGGCGGCATCGTTGCCCACCACGGCCTTGCCGATCTCCGCGCGCAACGCCACCAGCGCCGTACGGGCTTCCTCGGTGGTGACCACTGCCGTCATGCCTTGCGCACCTCGTTCTCCAGAACGTCCAGCTCGTGGGCCAGCGCGACCAACCCCCGGTCGTCCACCGGCTCCCTGTCGTCAAGCAGCGCCCGTACCGTTGCGACGGGACGCGAAGTCCTGCGGGCGATCTCCTCGGACGGATCGTCGCCCTGCGGCACCCCCAGCAGCGGCGCCAGCCGGTCACGGGTCGCCTGGCGCAGCACGGAAGCGGCGTGCGGGGCGGCGTGCGACCGGCGGTACAGCCGCGCCCTGCCCTCCACCGTCTCGGCGGCGCGCACCACGACCGGCAGCGGTTCGGGCACCACCCGGCCGAGCCTGCGGGCCCGCCACAGCGCTATCAGCACGGCCGCGACGCCGAGCTGGAACGCGCCGAACTTCCAGCCGTCGGGGATCAGGTCGGTCAGCGACTTCTGCTGCGACCGGTCCGCCGCCGACGGCACGTACCAGACCAGCCGTTCGTGCTGGCCCAGCAACGACAACGCGAGTGCCGCGTTGCCCTCGGAGTCGATGTCGCGGTTGGTGAAGATCCCGCCGTAGCCGATCATCGTCACCGTGCCCGTGCGGACCAGCGTCGAGTCGTAGCACCGCTGTTCGCCCTCGTAGACGAACCCGCCCGTGGTCGCCCGGCCGGCCTTGGCCGCCAGCGGGCAGCCCGGATCGCGGGTCTCGGGCTCCAGCCTGCTCACCCCGGTCGCGGGCGCGAGGAGCACGGTCGCCGCGGCCCGGTCGCTCAGGTCCGCGAGCCGGTCCGGGTCGATGAGGTTCGGCTGCGTCACGAACAGCGTCGCACCGTCCACTGAGGACGCGTTGTCGGTGAGCTCGACGCGCACACCGTTCTGCTCCAGCAGCTTCGCGACCGCGTGGCTGCCGTCCGGCTGGAACGAGCGGGGGTCGAGCGCGCCGCCCTCGCCGCCGCCGCGCAGCAGCGTGATCACGATCGCCGCGAAGAGGATGATCACGCCGATCAGCACGGGACCGCGCGCGGCCGTCCAGATCCTCCCGGCGTCGGGGGACACCGCCGTCATGCGCGCACCTTGCCGTCCACGGAGACCAGCGCCTGGTACCCCTCCGCCGTCGCGGGCCTGCCGCCGTACCAGACGTCGTCGAACTGCACCGCCGCGCCGCGCAGGTCGCCGGCGAGCACCGGAAGTGCCTGGCCCGCCTCGAAAGCGACCTCGTCCACGGTGCGTCCGGCCCGTGCGTCGAGCACGCCCCGTTGCTCCAACTCTCGCACCACCGCGCGGAAGCGTTCACGCACGGCCTCGGCGAAGTCGCCCGCGGCCGCGGCCTTCTCGGCGGCGGCCCGGTGCTCGGCCGCCGTCATGACGGTCGAACCGAACACCTTGCCGCTCGATCGCAACGCACGGCCGGTGCGTCCCACACGGAGCCGGACGACGATGACGATCAGCACCACCACGGCCACGACGATCACGACTGCGGTGAGGCCGCTCATGCCGCCCGCCCCGGCGAACAGTTCGCCGAGGCGTTCCAGCACCCAGTCGACGGCGCGTTCCAGCGGGTTCGGGTCGTCGGAGACGTACGCCGGGTCGCTGAGCTCCCGGACGGCCGCCTCCCTCGCCTCGTCGCGGCCGAGATCTACCGGTACGTCAGATACCGCCATGCCCTGCGGCCCGCTGGAGTTCGATGTCCATGCCCTCGGAACGCATCCGGCGGTCGACGTAGAGCAGCACGGTCACCGCGGAGCTGAACGGCAGCGTGATCGTCGAGGCGATGATCGCGCCGATCGTCGACAGGACCAGCGAACCGGCGCTGAACGCCGCCGACGGGTCGGCGGAGAAGCCGGTCGTCGCCGCGCCCAGCAGACCGAACGGCAGGCTGATGATCCAGCTGATCACCCAGCCGATCACGACGGTGAGCAGCAGGATGCCGAACGTCCGCCACCAGGCGCCGTCCACGAGCTTCTTCGACCGGCCGAACGCGGCCGTGACGCCGCAGCGCTCCAGCACCAGCGCGGGCGTGACCAGGGCGAACAGCACCCACAGCCAGACGCCGGGCACGATGCAGAGGACCAGGCCGACGGTGATCACGAGGCCGGAGAGCAGCGTCGCGCCGAGCAGCGGGAGCAGCCGGGGCTTGAACTCCTCCCACGCCTGCGCGAACGTGACCGGCTTGCCCAGCACGGCGTGGCCCACGATGACGGTGATGAAGCCCGACAGGAACACCGTGCCGATCAGCAGCAGCAGGACGCTGAGCAGCGTGCCGGTGAAGAAACCGGTGATGGCACCGGTGAGCTGGTCCATCGCCTGTTCCTGCGTGACCGTGTTCGGGTCGAGCGTCACGACCGCGGTGAGGTCGTCGAGGAACGGCAGCTGCACCAGCAGGCCGACGATCTGCGTGACAGCGGCGACGATCGCGGCCGCGCCGATGATCAGCTTCGGGTAGCGGCGCATCGTCGTGATGGCGCCGTCGACGATCTCGCCGACGGCGAGCGGCCGCAGCGGGATCACGCCGGGCTTGATCGTCGGGCCCGCCCCGGGCGGCGGCGGGGCGTTGTAGCCCGGCTGCTGGCCGTACTGGGGCGGCTGCTGCCCGTACTGCGGCTGCTGCGGCTGGTTCTGGGGCTGGTCCGGTGAGGACCAGCCGGGCGTTTCGGACATCTCGGCTACCCCCGGTCGTGGTGTGAGCGGCATCCTGCCAGATCAGGCCCACCGCCACCCGGCAACCTGATCACGAAACGAGCTCGGTCCGCGCCTTCGAAGGTGTCGTGCGTCGCATGCCCGCGCTGACGCACCTCTTCACCACCTGAGGTTGCTCCCGCATGAGCCGCAGCCCGCGCCTGACCAGCGTCGGGACCGGCTTGCGGGCCTCGGCGACGTCACGGGCGAACCGGCGCACGAACGTGACGGGCGGACTGGGCGCGAGCACGATCGCGTCCCGCAGCACCCCGGCCTCCTTCGCGCCCTGGACCAGCAGGTCCGCGAACAGGCCTTCCGCGATGAACGCGGGCGCGTCACCGAGTTCGATCACCTGGGTGCCGACCGCGCGGTCCTCGCTGATGGAGTAGACCGGCGCCTCGACCCTGCCCGTGTCCGACAGCTCGATCACGGCGCGCAGCGCCTTGTCGGCGTTCCACGAGCGGACGTCGTCCCAGTCGGCGCGGCCGTGCTCGTCGCGGGGGAGCAACGGGTCGTCGCCGTCGCGGTAGAAGTCGTCGAGGCGCAGGACCGGCCAGCCGAGGTGGGCGGCGAGTGTCGACTTGCCTGAGCCGGAGGGTCCGGCGAGCAGCACGGCACGAGGGATGGGCACGGAACGCGATCCTCGCACATGACTCGGCCCCTGCCCTGTGAGGTCGTCAGGTGAGAGACGCGGTCGAGAGTCCCGGAGGCGGTGCCGTCGCGACGCCCTCATACCGGGCGTATTCGGGCGTTGCGGCGGTGCCGTCTCCGGGGCCCTCGGCCGCCGCTGTCGCCCGACGAGGCTCGCAGGGCAGGGGCTAGGCTCGAACGCATGAGCGAAGGTCTGTTCGACGAGGGCCTCTTCGGCGCGACCGACGAGGAGAAGGCCGAGCGCATCGCGGCCAACGCCCCGCTGGCCGTGCGGATGCGCCCGGCCACGCTGGACGAGGTCGTCGGCCAGGACCACCTGCTCGGGCCGGGTGCCCCGCTGCGCCGCCTGGTCGAGGGCGCCACGCCGGCGTCCGTGATGCTCTACGGCCCTCCCGGCACCGGCAAGACGACCCTCGCGACGCTGGTCTCGAAGGCGACCGGGCGCCGGTTCGTCGCCCTGTCCGCGCTGTCGGCGGGCGTCAAGGAGGTGCGGGCCGTCATCGACGAGGCCCGGCGCCGCCTGGTGCGCTCCGGCGAGTCGACGGTGCTGTTCATCGACGAGGTGCACCGGTTCTCCAAGACCCAGCAGGACGCCCTGCTCGGCGCGGTCGAGGACCGGATCGTGCTGCTCGTCGCGGCCACCACGGAGAACCCGTTCTTCTCGGTCGTGTCACCGCTGCTGTCGCGTTCTCTCGTGCTGCAGCTCAAGTCGCTGAGCGACGACGGGGTGCGCGCGGTGATCCAGCGCGCGGTGTCCGACGAACGCGGCCTGGGCGGGTCCGTGGTACTGGAACCCGAGGCCGAGGACCACCTGATCCGCCTGGCCGGAGGTGACGCGCGCCGGTCGCTCACCGCCCTGGAGGCCGCCGCGGACTCCGCGGTGGCGTCGAACGAGGGCGTGATCACGCTGGCGCTGCTGGAGTCCACAGTGGACAAGGCGGCGGTGCGCTACGACCGCGACGGCGACCAGCACTACGACGTGACGTCGGCGTTCATCAAGTCGATCCGGGGCTCGGACGTCGACGCGGCGCTGCACTACCTCGCGCGGATGATCGAGGCGGGGGAGGACCCGCGCTTCATCGCGCGGCGGCTGGTGATCCACGCCAGCGAGGACGTCGGCATGGCCGACCCGACGGCGTTGCAGACGTGCGTGGCGGCGGCTCAGGCCGTGCAGCTCATCGGACTGCCCGAATGCACGCTGAACCTCGCGCAGGCCACGATCCACCTCGCCACCGCACCGAAGTCGAACGCCGTGACCACCGCGATCTACGGCGCGATCGAGGACGTGCGCAAGGGCGCCATCGGTTCCGTGCCCGCGCATCTGCGCGACGGTCACTACGCGGGAGCCGCGAAGCTGGGCAACGCGCAGGGCTACCGGTACCCGCACGACGTGCCCGAGGGCGTGCTGACACAGCAGTACGCGCCGGACGACCTGGTGGGGCGCGACTACTACGAGCCGACCGGCCGTGGCAACGAACGCGCTGTGGCGGAACGGCTGCCGCGCCTGCGCCGGGTGATCAGGGGCGAGTGAGACCGCCACCGCGACCGGCTGGTGGAAATCGAGATGATCCCCACCGGGTGACGTCGGTAGGTTCGGCGAAGTGACGATCAGAGAAGACTTCCTGACCACCGCCCGCATCGCCCTGGACCTCCTGCGCCACGAGCAGGTCGCGGAGAACTGGGAGAAGCCGAGCGCCCTGCCGGAGTTCGGCGTCAGCGGCCTCGCCGGCCACCTCGCGTACCAGGCGTTGCCGTTGCCGGACATGATCTCCGCCGCGCCCGGCGACGAGCCGGTCGTCTCGCTGATGGAGCACTACGCGCGGGCGAAGTGGACCGACCTGGACGTCGACTCCGAGTTCCACACCCGCATCCGCGCGGGCGGCGAGAAGCTGGCCGCGGAGGGTCCGGCGGCGCTGGCCGACAGGTTCGAGCAGACGCTCCGGGAACTCGAGAAGTCGTTGCCCGGCCTGGAGGACCGCGGTCTGCGCATGCCGCACTGGGGGCCGTGGTCGGTGCGGGTGGACGAGTACCTGGTCAGCCGGCTCATGGAGTTCGTCGTGCACTCCGACGACCTGGCGGTGAGCGTCGGTGTGGAGACGCCGGAGTTCCCCCGCCACGTCAACGAGACCGTCATCGACCTGCTGACCCGCATGGCGCTCAACAAGCATCGCGCGATCGACGTGGTGCGCGCGCTCAGTCGCAAGGAACGCGCACCGCAGGACATCACGGCGTTCTAGGCGCTGTCCTGCAAGTCTCGTCGGGCGAGAGCGGCGGCCGAGGGCTCCGGGACTCTCGCCCGCGTCTCTCACCAGACGAACTCGCAGAACAGCACCTAGCGCTTGCACACCATCAGCAGCGCGACCTTGCCCGGCAGCATGATCTCGTCCGCCGCCACGAAGCCGCCGGCCTCGAACGACCTGATGGCGCGGGTGTTGCGCACGTCCGGTTCCAGCACGATCCGCGTGCAGTGCGGGTCGGCCTCGAACAGCGCGTCGGTGAGCCGGGGGAGCAGCGACCGCACCAGTCCGCGGTCGGTCATCGCCAGCTCTCCGACCGCGAGGTTCAGCCCGAGGTCGTGCGGCCGTGCCCGGTAGCAGTGGGAGACGGCCCGCCTGGCCGCGCGGTAGACCTCGGCGTAGATCACCGGGCGGCCGTGCCAGCTCACCAGCACCGGCCGGACGTCGTCGCCGTTCAGCTGGGCCTGGAGCTCCTCCTCCCAGTGCGGCAACGTCCACGCCTGCCGCCAGAACGCCGCCACGTGCGGTGCCTGGTTCCAGCGGTGCACGAGGTGCAGGTCGTAGCCGTCCGAACGGGCGACGCGCGCGTCCCACGGCATCGACAGCTCCGGGACCGGCGGCGGGCCCGCGGTGATCTGGAGGCGGTAGGAGTCCAGGTGCGACACCGGCTTCACTTGGCCTCCTGCGCGGGTCAACTTAGGGTTGCCTTACTTCAGTTGCGCAAGGCCGCCGATGTCAAGCCCTGTGTGACGGGTATTTCACAGGCTGTGACGGCCGCGCGTCAATGAGCTGTCCCGTACGTTCTCGGCATGCAGGAGACCCAGCGCGAACCGGTGCCTCGTGTTGACACCGGCGAACTCGACACGGCCCTCGCGTTCCTCGCGTTCCAGCGCCACTGCGTTCTCAAGAAGGCGGAGGGACTGACCGGCGAGCAGCTCCGCCGGCCGCTGGTCGCGAGCGGCACCTCGATCCTGGGGCTGGTCCAGCACCTGGCCGGGGCCGAGCGCTTCTGGTTCACCCACGTCGTCGCCGGCGGTGAGGACCCCGGCGACGACGCCCTGAGCATGACCGTGGCGCGCGACCGTCCGGCCGAGGACGTGGTCGAGGACTACCGGGCCGCGATCGCGGACAGCGACAAGGCCGTCAGTGGCCGCCACCCCGAGACCCCGACGGCGGTTCCGATCGACGACGCGCCGAAAACACTGAGGTGGGTTCTCGCGCACATGACCGCCGAAACCGCCCGGCACGCGGGTCACGCCGACGTCCTCCGCGAGCAGATCGACGGCGTCACAGGTCGTTGAAGATCAACGAATGGTGCCGCCCAGCCGAGTGTCGGGCCCACCCGGTAATCTCCTCCGCAACCAAGCCTGAACGCCTGTTCACCAGGAGGATCCGTGTCGCCAGGGTGGCTCGCCGCCGGTGCTTTCGTTCTGCTCGTGATCGTGCTGGTGTTCGTCGGGATCAAGGCAGCACGGTTCTTCGACGAGGCCACGATCGCGATGCGCAAGGCACACGAGAACACGGACCCGTTGTTCGTCGAGGCCAACACGACGCTCACGCACGTGAACACGCAGCTCGAGCGCGTCGACGGCATCACGGCCAACGCGCGCGCTGTGACGGGCAACGTCTCGGCGCTCACCAGCCTGTTCACCGCCACTCTCGGCGGTCCGCTGGTCAAGGCCGCCGCGCTGTCCTACGGCGTGAGCAAGGCCGTCAAGGCCCGTCGCAAGGCCGCTGAACAGCCGAACAAGCACAGCAAGCGCCGTCCCAGGCGAGGTGCGAAGTGAGCCGCCTCTTCTGGTTCGGCCTGGGTGCCGCCGCGGGCCTGTTCGTCGCGAAGAAGGCCTCCGAGGTCGCAAAGCAGGCGACTCCGGCCGGGGTCGGCGCTAACGTGGGTGAAGGCCTGCGCGAACTCGCCGGCGCTCTCGGTTCCTTCGGTGCCGAGGTGCGCGCGGGAATGGCCGAACGGGAACAGGAGTTGCAGGACACCGTGGAACGTCAGACGGGATTCACGCCGGGGCGCCGAGCGCCCAGGGCGAACGGGAAGCACTGACCGTTCGCCTCGACTGTGTTTCCTTTTTTGGATAGCTCTGACATTCCCCAGCAACACACTTAGGAACTTCCCGTGCAGACCCACGAGATCATCAAGCGTTTCCGCGAGCACTTCGAGAAGGCCGGGCACAAGTACATCCCCAGCGCCTCGCTGCTGCTCGACGACCCGAACCTGCTGTTCGTCAACGCCGGCATGGTGCCGTTCAAGCCGTACTTCCTCGGCGAGGCCCCGCCGCCCGCCCCGCGGATGACGAGCATCCAGAAGTGCGTGCGCACGCCGGACATCGACGAGGTCGGCAAGACCACGCGCCACCTCACGTTCTTCCAGATGGCCGGCAACTTCTCGCTCGGCGACTACTTCAAGGAAGACGCCATCCGCCTGGCCTGGGAGCTGATCACCAACTCCCAGGACGAGGGTGGCTACGGCTTCGACCCCGAGCGCATCTGGGTCACGGTCTACGAGACCGACGACGAGGCCATCGAGCTGTGGCAGAAGGTCGCCGGCATGCCGCTGGAGCGCATCCAGCGCCGCGGCGTCGAGGACAACTTCTGGTCGATGGGCGTCCCCGGCCCGTGCGGCCCCTGCTCGGAGATCTACTACGACCGCGGCCCCGAGTACGGCAAGGAGGGCGGCCCGGTAGTCGACGAGGACAGGTACCTGGAGATCTGGAACCTCGTCTTCATGCAGAACATCCGCGGCGAGGGTGGTGCCAAGAAGGACTACCCGGTCATCGGTGAGCTGCCGTCGAAGAACATCGACACCGGCATGGGCGTCGAGCGCGTCGCCTACCTGCTGCAGGGCGTCGACAACGTCTACGAGACCGACCTGGTCCGCGCCGTCATCACCAAGGCCGAGGACCTGTCCGGCCGCAAGTACGGCGCCAACGAGGTCGACGACGTCCGCTTCCGCGTCATCGCCGACCACGCCCGCAGCGGTGTGCTGCTCGTGGGTGACGGCGTCACGCCCGGCAACGAGGCCCGCGGCTACGTGCTGCGCCGCCTGCTGCGCCGCATCGTGCGTTCGTCGCGCCTGCTGGGCGTGAACGAGCCGGTGCTGCAGCAGTTCGCCGAGGTCGTCCGCGACTCGATGGGCGAGGCCTACCCCGAGCTGGTCAGCGGGTTCGCCCGCATCCAGCAGGTGCTCAAGGCCGAGGAGGACACGTTCCTGCGGACGCTCGACGCCGGTTCGCGGATCTTCGAGGGTGCCGCCGCCGAGGTGAAGTCCGACGGCCGCGCCACGCTGCCCGGTGACAAGGCCTTCCAGCTGCACGACACGTACGGCTTCCCGATCGACCTCACGCTGGAGATGGCCTCCGAGGCCGGTCTCACGGTCGACGAGGACGGCTTCCGCAAGCTGATGGCCGAGCAGCGCGCCCGCGCCAAGGCCGACGCCGCCGGCAAGAAGACCGTCCACGGCGACCAGTCGGTGTACCGCGAGCTGCTGGAGCAGGGCCCGACCGAGTTCACCGGCTACACCGAGCTGGCCTCCGAGGCCACGCTGCGCGGCATCGTGCTGAACGGCGCTCGGGTGAAGTCCGCTCGTGAGGGCGACATCGTCGAGGTCGTCCTCGACCGCACGCCGCTCTACGCCGAGTCCGGTGGCCAGGAGTCCGACGCCGGCACCATCGTCACGGCCAACGCCGAGCTCGAGGTGCTCGACGTGCAGAAGGTCGCCCGCAAGCTGTGGGTGCACCAGGTGCGCGTCCGCTCCGGTGAGGTCAGCGAGGGTGAGCACGTCGAGGCCCGCGTCGACCCGGAGTGGCGCGTCGGTGCCCGCCAGGGTCACTCGGGCACGCACGTCGTGCACGCCGCCCTGAGGCACGTGCTCGGCCCGTCGGCCCTGCAGAGCGGTTCGTACAACAAGCCCGGCTACCTGCGTCTCGACTTCGCCTGGACCGGTGGCCTGTCCACCGAGGCCAAGAGCGAGATCGAGGAGGTCTCGAACCTCGCCGTGCGCCGCGACCTGCCGGTCAGCGTCGTCTACACCGACATGGCCGGTGCCCAGGAGCTGGGTGCCGTCGCCCTGTTCGGCGAGACCTACGACGAGACCGTGCGCGTCATCGAGATCGGTGGCGAGTGGTCCCGCGAGCTGTGCGGTGGCACCCACGTCGAGCACTCGTCGCAGATCGGCCCGATCACCCTGCTGGGTGAGTCGTCGGTCGGCTCCGGCGTGCGCCGCCTGGAGGCCTACGTCGGCATCGAGGCCATGCGGTTCCTCGCCAAGGAACGCGCCATCGTGCAGAACCTCTCCGACATGCTCAAGGTCGGCTCCGAGGGCCTGCCCGAGCGGATCGAGTCGCTGGTCGAGCGCCTGAAGTCCGCCGAGAAGGAGCTCGAGAAGGTCCGCGCCGCCGAGCTGCTCGGCAACGCCGGCGCCCTGGCCGACAAGGCTCTCGACATCCGCGGCCTGTCGCTCGTGGCCCTGGGCCTCGAGGGTGTGTCGGGCAACGACCTGCGCACGCTCGGTGGCGAGGTCCGCAACCGCCTGGGCAGCAAGCCCGGTGTGGTGGCCCTGTTCTCGGCCGACGGCGACAAGGTCAGCTTCGTCGTGGCCACCACGGCCGCCGCCCGCGACCTGGGGCTCGCCGCCGGCAAGCTCGTCCCGGTGTTCGGCCCGGCCATCGCCGCCCGTGGTGGCGGCAAGCCGGACCTGGCCCAGGGTGGTGGCACGAACCCTGCCGGTGTTCCGGAGGCCATCACGGCCCTGACGAACGAACTGGACAAGGTGCTTGAGCAGGGCTGATGTTCCTGGTGTCGACGATCCGGGCCTCGGACGGAGGCTCGGCGTCGACGTCGGGTCGGTTCGCGTGGGAATTTCCCTCAGCGATCCGACGCCGTTCCTGGCGACCCCGCTGGTTACCCTGCAGCGTGACGAGAAGAAGGGCTCCGACCTCACGGAGCTCGTACGCCTCGTCGCCGAGCATGACGTCGTCGAGGTCGTCGTCGGTCTGCCGAAGACGCTGGCAGGCAGGCACGGACCCGCTGCCGAGGCAGCGACCGCGTACGCTGCGGCCTTGGCCGGGCGCATCGCCCCGGTGCCGGTGCGGCTGACCGACGAACGACTGACGACGGTCGTGGTGAGCCGCGTGCTGGCGCAGCGCGGTGTGAAGGGCAAGAAACAGCGTGCCGTGGTCGATCAGGCCGCTGCTGTCGAGATCCTGCAATCTTGGCTGGACGCACGGGCACGTTCGGTGTCCGCCCGAAAGGACGAGGCGTGAGCGGCGACGATCTCGGGTTGTTCACCGACCCCGAAGCTGATGAGCGACGCCCGGTCAGAAAGCGCGACCGAGAGCGGGACAACGCCAGGGCGAAGGCGAAGAAGCGCAAGAAGACGGTCCTGTGGCTCGTCGTCGCGCTGGTCCTCGCCGTGGGCATGGGTGGCGCGTATTACGGCTACCAGGAGCTGCGAGGCATCGGGTCGTTCGAGGACTACGCGGGTTCCGGCGAGACGGACACGATCGTCGAGGTCCAGGACGGCGACGTGGTCAGCAAGATCGCGTCGACCCTGCAGGAGAACGGCGTCGTCGCGTCCTCGACGGCTTTCATCCAGGCCAGCAAGACCGACGCGCGCGTGACGTCGATCCAGCCCGGCTTCTACCTGATGAAGACGAAGATGTCGGGTCAGACCGCCGTCGCCAAGATGATCGACCCGAAGACGCGCGTCCCGGCCGTTCAGATCGTCGGTGGCCTGAAGCTCACCGACATCCAGGCCAACGGCAAGACCGTCGCCGGCATCTACTCCCAGCTCGCCGCCGCGAGCTGCACGGAGAAGGACGGCGCCAAGACGTGCCTGTCCGCCGAGGAGATCAGGGCCGCGGCCGAGCAGACCGACCCGGTGGCCCTGGGCGTGCCGGAGTGGGCGCTCGCCGACGTGAAGGCCGCCGAGCCCGCGTTCCGCCTCGAAGGCCTGATCATGCGCGGCGTCTACCAGGTCAAGCCGGGGGTCAGCGCGGTCGAGCTGATCCGCAGCGTCATCGTGGCCTCGGTCCAGAAGCTGCAGGGCGCCGGCATCCCCGGCGGCACGATGAACACGGGCTTCCGCCCCTACGAGATCCTCGTCATCGCCTCGCTGATCGAGAAGGAAGCGATCGAGAAGGACTTCCCGAAGGTCTCGCAGGTCATCTACAACCGGATCGCGAAGCCCATGAGGCTGGAGTTCGACTCGACGATCAACTACAGGAACAACCAGCCGCACATCCGCACGTCCGACGCGGACCGCGCCGCGAACCAGCCGTACAACACCTACAAGAACCAGGGCCTGACCCCTACACCGATCGGCTCACCTTCGCAGCAGGCGATCGCCGCCGCGATCAAGCCTGCGGGCGGCGACATCCTGTTCTTCGTGAAGTGCCAGACGGACGGCACGTCGTGCTTCGCGACGACGTTCGAGGAGCACAACGCGAACGACCAGAAGGCTCAGAAGGACGGCGTCTACTAGTGGTGCGCAAGGCCGCGGTGATCGGTTCGCCGATCGAGCACTCCCTTTCGCCGGTGCTGCACAACGCCGCGTACGCCGCCCTCGGTCTCGACTGGGAGTACACGCGCCTGGAGTGCTCCGAGGCCGAGGTGCCCGCTCTGGTGTCCTCACTGGGCCCGGAGTGGGCAGGACTGTCCTGCACTATGCCGACCAAACGGGCCGCGCTGGCGTTCGCCTCGGTCGTGACCCCACGAGCTCTCGCCGTCGGTGCGGCGAACACGCTGGTGCGCAAGGGTTCCGAGTGGCACGCCGACTGCACCGACGTGGACGGCGTCGTGGGAGCGTTGCGGGAGAAGGGTTTCTCCGGCGGCACGCACGGCGTGGTGCTGGGAGCGGGCGGCACGGCGACGGCCGCGCTGGCCGGCCTCGCCACCCTGGGGATCTCGTCGGTTTCCCTTGTGGTGCGCGACCCTTCGCGCGCCGTGGAGGCTCTGGAGACCGCGGCGCGGGTCGGCGTCTCGGTCGAGGTGCTGGAACTGTCCGCTGTGGACCTTCCTCTGCTGGCCGGCGCGGCGGACGTGGTGGTGTCGACGGTGCCCGCCTCGGCCACCGTCGCGCTGGCCGACGCGCTGGCGCGGGCGCCGTACGTGCTGGACGTGATCTACCACCCGTGGCCCACGCCGGTCGCCTCGGCCGTGGAGGCCTCCGGTGCCCGACTGGCCACCGGGCTGGACATGTTGCTGCACCAGGCTTTCGGGCAGGTCGCGCAGTTCACGGGCATGCCCGCGCCGGAAGACGTCATGCGCGAGGCGCTGGCCGCGGAGCTCACCGCGCGTTCGTAACTTTCGGCTTGATCTTGGCCTGTTCGATATCGGCCGATGCTCGTCGTGTGATTGCCTACGTCCGACTCGTTTGGCTGCGGACGATGTGCCACTCGGCCGGAGTCATCGCATGCCGGTCCGCTCACCTTGGGAGGGGGCCGGTGGGTGGGGCGCACGGGTGTGCCTGCCGGGGGCTCCGCTTGGGCGCGTGGGCCAACCGGTCCGGCACCACGGCCGCCGGTGCGCCCCGCTCTCCATCTTTGGCTGACTTGCGTTGGTTGTTGCGTTCCAGCGGGGTGGTCGCCTGCCGTTGCGGATGGTCACCTTGCTCGGGCGGTTGCGCAGGTCTAGACGGGCCGGTGCCGGTCATCGCCGCTTCGCGCCGATAGCGATTGGGGCTTGACCTCGAGCCTCTAGCTGGATGCCTGATCGGACTTGAAAGATGGGCCCAGGAACCCATCCGATCCCTGCCACGATTGCATCCAGCCCCTCAAGGTCAAGCCCCAATCGCCGAGCTGGTCACGTCACCGCTACCCGGTGCGCCCAGGTAGGTACGCCTCGGCTCCGCCATTGCGTTGCGGGGCAGGGTGGCTTGCCTTCGGCTTTGCCCTGTTGTGTGTGGAGGGACGCCTCGGCTTCGCCTTTGCGTTGCGGCTGCAGGTGGCTCGCTTCGCCCTCGCGACGCCACGGCGCGTTCTAAGGGCAGTACTCGTCGGCCACCGGCGCCACGCCCGCCACCTTCGCGCGGCTCGCCATCGCCGTGCAGTGCACCTGGAAGATCGCCCACTTCGACGTCGGCGGCGCGACGTCCTCCGGCATCACGATCACGTCCAGGACCGGGACCGCCTTCGAGGACGTCGCGGGCAGTTCGGTGGTGAGGCCGAGTTTCTTCTCCTCGTCGTTCGGCCCGGCCAGGAGGAGGTTCATCGCGGTCGTGATGTCGACGGTGCCCGTGTAGGTGCGGGTGCGGCGGACCAGGCCGTCGTGTGCCGCCGTCACCAGGAAGATGGTCAGCGTGTGCGAGGAGACCGTGGGGGCTTCGGCTCCGGTGAGGACCGGGGTCGGGCGGATGCCGCACGCGGTGAGGGTCACGAGGGCAAGCGCAAGGTGAAGACCGCGCCGCCCGAGGGCGCGTTGGCCGCTTCGATGGTGCAGCCGTGCAGGCGTGCGTTCTCCCATGCGATCGCCAATCCCAGTCCGCTGCCCTCGGAACGGGAGCGGGCCGTGTCTGCCTTGTAGAAGCGGTCGAAGATGTGGGGGAGGGCGTCCGGCGGGATGCCCGGGCCTTGGTCGGCGACCTCGATGACGCCCGGTCGTACGGTCACATGGACTGGGACGCCTCCGTGCTTCAAGGCGTTGCCCACGAGGTTGGCGACGATGACGTCCAGGCGGCGGCGGTCCACGCGCGCGACCACGCCTTCCGGCAGGGAGGCCTCCACGGACGTGGTCCAGCCGCGGGCGGCGAGGGTGTCGCGCACGGCCGTGCCGATGTCCCAGTCGTCCAGTTCGAGGAGGTTGCGGCCCTCGTCGAAGCGGGAGATCTCCATCAGGTCGTTGACCAGGCGGGTCAGCTTGCGGGTCTCGGCGGAGACCAGGCGGGCCGCTACGGCCGTGTCCGGTGGCAGGGTGTCGGCGTCCTCGTCCAGGACGGCGGTCACGGCGTTCATCGCCGTGAGCGGGGTGCGGAGTTCGTGCGACACGTCGGCGACGAACCGGCGGGAGGCGGCCTGGGAGGCTTCCAGTTGCTCGGCGGCGCGGTTGAACGTGCGGGCCAGGTCGGCGAGTTCGTCGGAGCCGCGTTCGTCCACGCGGGTGTCCAGGCGGCCGGAGCCCAGCGCGCGGGCCGCGGCGCCGAGGCGCCGGACGGGACGCAGGACGCCGCGGGCCGTGAAGAGCGCGAGACCGAGGGCGAGGGGGAGCACGAGGCTGACGCCCACCCAGGCGGCGGTCGAGAAGCTGTCGATGGCCGCCTGCGGGCCTCTCAGGTACTGCAGCGCCCACACCTCGACGCCGGTGGGCGTGCCATCCGCACGGACCAACGGGATGCCCACGACGACGTACGGGTCGGTGAGGTCCGTGCGGCGCTGCCAGAGGGTCGTCCCGCTCGTCTTGAGCATCTCGCGCATGTCGTTGGGGATGAACGACGGGTCAGGGCCCTGGGTGGAGCGCAGATCCTGGTAGACCACGACCGCCGAGCCGCGCAGGTACGTGCCGAAGCCGTCCAGGTCCTCCTGCGCCGGCGGCACGGTCAGGCGCTCCGCGTAGTCGCGGACGTCCTTCACGAGCGGGTTCATGAAGTTGTCCTGCGCGTCCTCCAGCAGCAACGTGCGGGCGGTCGCGTACGAGGCGCCCGCCGCTCCCACCGCGCCCAGGACCGTCAACAGCAGGAACGCCGCCATCAGTCGCGGGCGCAGGCCGCGGAACAACGACCTCATCGGGGGCCGAAGCGGTAACCGAAGCCGCGCACCGTGTGGACGTAGCCGGGGTCGGAGGGCACGTCCTCGATCTTCGCGCGCAACCGCTGCACGCACGCGTCGACGAGCCGCGAGTCGCCCAGGTAGTCGTGCTCCCAGACGGCCTCGAGGATCTGCTGGCGGGTCAGCACACGGCCGGGGGTGCGGGACAGTTCGAGCAGCAGCTTCAGCTCGGTCGGGGTGAGCGCGACCTTCACGTCGTTCTTCAGGACCTGCAACCCTGCCCGATCGATCACCAGCGAGCCGTGCCGTTCGATCGACGACGGTTCGGAGACGGTCCGCCGCAGCACGGCGCGGATCCGGGCCTCCAGCACGCGGGGTTCGACGGGCTTGACCACGTAGTCGTCCGCGCCCGCCTCCAGGCCCGCGACCACGTCGAAGTCGTCGCCGCGCGCGGTGAGCATGATGATCGGCACCTCGGCGTGCGTGCGCATTCGCCGGCACGTCTCGAAGCCGTCGATGCCGGGCAGCATGATGTCGAGGACCACGATGTCGGGACGGGACTCGCGCAGCTTCTCGACGCCTTCCTCACCCGTTCCGGCTGCCCGGACGTCGTGTCCCTGGCGGCGCAACGCCAGCCCGAGTCCTTCACGCACCGAAGGGTCGTCCTCGACCAGCAACACCATCGCCACGAGATCCATTATCGGCGGGAAACGGCACCCGCGCCGGATCTGTTGCGGAACCATGACACGGCGTGGACGTTCCCATAGAGCGGCTCGCGGAACGTCGAACACATGGCCGGAAGCTTGCTGGGATTCCTCTTCACGTACTTCGCGCTGGTGTGGACGTCGTTCGGGCAGAAGGCGGAGAACGCCGCGTTGCCCGAGCTCTCACTCCAACGCTCGTGGGCGTCCAACGTGGACATGGCGATCCTCGTCGCCGCGGTCCTCGTGGTTCTCTTCGCACGTAAGAAGTCGCTCGCGCCGTTGGCGCTGCTCGGCGGTTCGGTGCTGGGTGCGCAGGCGTTGAAGCTCTACGTGCTGGTGCGGCCGCCGCTCGACGACGACGCGGTGCTGGTGCACAACAGCTTCCCGAGTGGACACACGACGGCCGCGGTGGCGTCGGTGATCGCGGTGACGATGGCGGTGCCCCAGCGGTTCGCGCTGTTCGTGGCGGTGCCGGGGGCGATCGGCGCGGGGGCGGTCGCGGCGGAGACGGTGTCGCTGGGCTGGCACCGGTTCAGCGACACGCTCGGCGCGGCGCTGCTGGTCTCGACGCTCGCGTTCCTGCTGCTGCGCAAGTGGACCGCGGGGTTGATCGTGCCGCCCGCACTGGCCGTGGGAGGCGTCTGGCTGATGGTGAGCTACCCGCAGGCCACGCCGTCGACCTTGGCCGGCGTCGTGACCGCGGGTGTCGTGCTGCACTTCGGGTGGGCTGTGAGTGGTCCCGGAAATCGGAACCGTCATCGGGGCGACCGAGACCACTCACAGCCGGAATCACTCGTCGTGATCGGTGGCGATCAGTTCGGCGATGGCGTCCAGAGCGGCGTCCGCTCCGTCCCCCTCGGCGCTGAGCACCACCTCGTCACCGTGCATGGCGCCCAGGGTCATCAGACCCAGAACACTCGCCGCGTCAACGGCTTCGCCGCCGTCCTTGGCGATGCTGACCGTCACCGGCTGGTCGGCGGCGGCCTTCGCCAGCAGTGCGGCAGGCCGGGCGTGCAGTCCGACCTTGCTGGCCACGGTGACCCGTCGCTCGGCCATGATGGTTCCTCCCGGTAGAGCTGGTTCTCGTTACTGCTGTTCGGTCGGGTTGCGCTTCGGCTTCTCGCGCACCGCCGTGTCGCCACTGCTGCCGACGATGCTCTCGTCGGCCTCCGGGGACTCGTCGTCCTCGCGGCCCGGCGTCTTCAGGTTCCACTTGGTGATGACCCAGCGGAACAGGAAGTAGTAGATCGCACCGTAGATCAGACCCAGGATGATGAGCATCCACGGCTTCTGGGAGATGTTCCAGTTCAGGATGAAGTCGATCGCACCGGCCGAGAACGAGAAGCCCGAGTGGACGTCGAGCGCGTTCGAGATCGCGAGCGACGTACCGGTCAGCACCGCGTGGATCAGGTACAGCGGCCACGCCACGAACATGAACGCGAACTCCAGCGGCTCCGTCACACCGGTGATGAACGCGGTGAGAGCGGCGGAGCCCATGATGCCGCCGATGAGCTTGCGCTGGCTCGGCTTCGCGGTGTGCACGATCGCCAGAGCGGCGGCCGGCAGCGCGAACATGAGGATCGGGAAGAAGCCGGTCTGGAACGTGCCGGCCGTCGGGTCCTGCGCGAGGAAGCGCGGGATGTCACCGGTCTTGTCGTTGAACTCGCCGAACTGGAACCACACGACGTTGTTGATGATGTGGTGCAGGCCGAGCGGGATGAGCAGCCGGTTGATGACGCCGTAGATGAAGGCGCCGATGATCGTGCTGCCGGTGACCCACTCACCCAGCGCGGTGATGCCCGCGTCGAACCACGGGTACACGAGGCCGAGTGCGACACCGACCAGCACCATGACGCCGGCGACGATGATGGGCACGAAACGCCTGCCACCGAAGAACGCCAGGTACGGGGGCAGCTTGATGCGGTGGTACTTCTGCCACAGCAGTGCGGTCAGCAGGCCGACGACGATACCGCCGAGGACGCGGTAGTCGATCAGCTCCGGCTTGGCGCCCGCTTCGGTCGGCTGGTCGAGGACCAGCGGTGACATGGCCTTGAAGACGCTCGTCAGCGTGACGTAGCCGACCACTGCGGCGAGTGCGGTGGAACCGTCACCGCGCCGGGCGAACCCGACGGCGATGCCGACCGCGAACAGCAGGGCGAGGTTGCTGAACAACGCGTCGCCGGCCGCACCGATCACTGCGGCCACGGCGTTCCAGCCGAGACCGTCCTTGCCCAGCAGGTCGTCTTGACCGAGGCGGAGCAGCAGGCCTGCCGCGGGCAGCACGGCGATCGGCAGCATGAGGCTGCGACCGAAGCGTTGCAACGTGGCGAGACCCTTGATCTCACGACCACCGGTTGCGGCGTCCGTGCTCATCGGGTTCCTCCCTTGGCGGAGTCGAGGCCCGAACCCGGGACGGTCCGGTCCAGTTGCATGGTCACCTGGTAGAGATCGCCCCGGTACCAGGAGGTCACGTCTTCGCAGGGCCGCCCGTCGGAGCTGGCGACCCTCCTGAACACGAGAAGCGGGCTGCCCTTGCGGACGTCGAGCGCCTTCGCGGTCTCCGCGTCGGCGGTCTCGGCCCACACGGTCTGCCGCGCGTGGTCGAGCTGGACGCCGTACCGGGTCGCGATGATCTCGTAGATCGACCCGGTCAGGTCACATCGGTCTAGTTCGGGAAGCACGTGCGGGCTGTACCAGCCGGCTTCGAGCGCCAACGGGGCTCCGTCGGCCTTGCGCAGCCGCACGACGCGGTACGCGTACTCGTCGGCCTCCAGGCCCAGCGAGGCCTTCGAGCCGGGAGCCGCCTGGCCGCAGCTGATCACCTCGGTGCTGGGTTCGACCCCGCGCGCCTTCATGTCCGAGGTGAAGGACGCCAGGAAGAGCTGCAGGTCGTAGCGCCGCTTGGCGGTGAACGTCCCACGTCCCTTGGCCCGGGTGAGCAGGCCGTCGGCGACCAGCTGGCCGACTGCGGCCCGCACGGTGATGCGAGAGACCCCGTACCGCTCGGCGAGATCGCGCTCGGACGGGATCGGTGAGCCGGGAGCGAGGTCCTGTTCGGCCAGCCGCCGCAGGATCTCGCGCAGCTGCGCGTGCTTCGGCTTGGGCCCGTCCACGATCTCGTTCACTCGCTCACCTCCTCGCTAGTGGTACTTTCCGGTCTAGACCAGTTGGTGCGGGAGAATGCTCCGCGCACCGAGCGGGTGTCAACCGCTGTTACGGGAACGAGAGGTACGAACGTGGCTGACGAGAAGGCTCAGAAGATCCTCGAGGCGCTGGGCGGCCGGGACAACATCATCGAGATCGAGCCCTGCATCACCCGCCTGCGGTGCGAGCTCGAAGACGGTTCCGTCGTGGACGAGAAGGCCCTGAAGGCGTTGGGAGCGCACGGAGTCATGCGTTCCGGCAACGTCGTCCAGGTCGTCGTCGGACCGGAGGCGGACACCATCGCGTCGGACATCGAGGACCTGCTGTGAGCCTCCGCGTCGGCAGCCCCGTGGCCGGCCGGGTGGTCGCGCTCTCCGAGGTTCCGGACCAGGTCTTCGCCGAGGCGATGGTCGGTCCCGGTGTGGCCGTCGAGCCCGTTCGATCGAAGGCCGATGTGGTTTCGCCGCTCGACGGCACCGTGGTCACGCTGCACCCGCACGCGTTCGTGGTCGCCAACGGTGACGGGGCGGCCGTCCTGGTCCACCTCGGCATCGACACCGTGAAGCGCAAGGGCGAGGGCTTCGAGCTCCACGTCGTCAAGGGCGAGCAGGTCCAGGCCGGTCAGAAGATCGTGACGTGGGACCCGGCCGAGGTCGAGGCGGCCGGGTTCGCGCCGATCTGCCCGGTGATCGCGCTGGACGCGTCCGCCGAGGTGCTCGGCGACCTCGCGCTGGGCGTCGACGTGGTGGCGAACGACGCGCTGTTCGACTGGTCTCGCTGACCCGTTCCGCCCTGCCTGAAGGCTGTCGCGAACGGACCGTTCACGACAGGTCGGGATTTGTACTCAGCCGTACCGAGCAGGACCGTGGTGCCATGACCACGGTCCTGCTCGCGTTCGCACTGGGTTCGCTGTGGACGGTCGCCGCCGTCCTGGAGGCTCCGCCCTCGTCGTTCCTGCTGGCCTGGTTCGGCATCGTGCTCGCGATGATCGATCTGCGGCACCACCGGTTGCCGGACGCGCTGACCCTCCCGTTGGGTGCCTCGTTGTTGCTCCTGCAGTTCCACGGGCTGGGAGCGGCGGTGCTGTCGGCGCTCGTTTTCGGTGGCGCGCATCTCGCCGTGCGGCGGTGGCGGCCCGCGCTGATGGGCGGCGGGGACGTGAAGCTCGCCTTCGGACTCGGCGCGGCGCTGCCGTTGCCGGCGCTGTTACCTGCGGCGATCCTGTCGAGCGTGGTCACCCTCGGTGTCGCCGCCCTCCGGCACCGGCGCGCGGTGCCGCACGGGCCGGGCTTGCTGGCCGCCACCTGGGCGTTGACGACGCTGTGAAAGGATTGTGAACGTGCTGCGCTGGATCACCGCTGGAGAGTCACACGGCCCCGCCCTCGTCGCCGTCCTGGAGGGCATGCCCGCCGGAGTGGAGGTGACCACGGAGGACCTGGTCGCCCAGCTCGGGCGCCGCCGGCTCGGCTTCGGCCGCTCGCCCCGCATGGGCTTCGAGCAGGACGAGGTCGAGATCCTCGGCGGCGTACGCCACGGCAAGACCCAGGGCGGTCCGATCGCGGTCACGATCGGCAACTCCGAGTGGCCCAAGTGGCAGACGGTCATGTCGCCGGACCCGGTCGACCCGAGCCTGCTCAAGCCCACCGGCCGCAACGAGGCCCTCACCCGTCCGCGCCCCGGCCACGCCGACCTGCCGGGCATGCAGAAGTTCGGCTTCGACGAGGCCCGCCCGGTGCTGGAGCGCGCCTCCGCCCGGGAGACCGCGGCCCGCACCGCGCTCGGCACGGTCGCCCGGCAGTTCCTGCAGCAGTTGCTCGGCGTGCGGGTCCTGAGCCACGTGGTGTCGATCGGCAAGGCCGTGACGCCTGAGGACTCCGGGCTGCCGACGCCGGACGACCTGCCCGCGATCGACTCCTCGCCGGTGCGCTGCTTCGACGCTCGCGGCACCGACGCGATGGTCGCCGAGGTCGAGGCCGTGCAGAAGGCCGCGGACACCGTGGGTGGTGTGATCGAGGTGCTCGTCTACGGGCTGCCGCCGGGCCTCGGCTCGCACGTGCACTGGGACCGCCGCCTCGACGCGCGCCTCGCGGCCGCGTTGATGGGCGTGCAGGCGATGAAGGGCGTGGAGATCGGCGACGGCTTCACCTCCGCCCAGCGCTGGGGTTCGCAGGCGCACGACGAGATCGACCGCGGCAGCGGCCCGGTCGGCGTGACGCGCCGCTCGAACCGCGCCGGTGGCCTCGAGGGCGGCATCACCAACGGCGAGATCCTGCGCGTCCGCGTGGCCATGAAGCCCATCTCGACGGTCCCGCGCGCACTGGCCACTGTGGACGTCCGCACCGGCGAGGCCGCCACCGCCATCCACCAGCGTTCGGACGTCTGCGCCGTGCCGCGCGCCGGTGTGGTGCTGGAGTCCGTCGTGGCGCTGGTGCTGGCCGAGGCCGCGCTGGAGAAGTTCGGCGGCGACTCGCTCGACGAGACGCGCCGCAACGCCCACGCGTACCTCAAGGCCCTGGAAGCCCGCTGGGAGGGCATGTGAGCCCGCACTACGTCGTGGTCGGCCCGCCCGGCGCGGGCAAGACCACCGTCAGCGAGCTGCTGGCGGCCAGGCTCGGCGTGCCGTTCCGCGATGTCGACGCGGACATCGTCGAGCTGGCCGGCAAGCCCATCTCGGACATCTTCACCGACGACGGCGAGCCCGTTTTCCGCGCCATGGAAGAGGAAGCGGTCGCCAAGGCGCTGGTCGAGCACGAGGGTGTGCTGGCGCTGGGCGGGGGAGCGGTGCTGTCCGCCACGACCCGCGAACGGCTGCGCGAGCACACCGTCGTCTTCCTGAACGTGGGCATGGCCGAGGGCGTGCGCCGCACGGGGCTGGCGGCCAACCGCCCGCTGCTGACCGGCATCAACCCGCGCGCCACCTTCAAGGCGCTGCTGGACGCGCGCCTGCCGCTGTACCGCGAGGTCGCGACGATCGAGGTCCTCACGGACTCGCTCGATCCGGACCAGGTGACCGACGCGGTGATCAAGGGAGAGCAAGCATGACCGAGCCCGTGCGCATCCGGGTCGCCGCGGAGAAGCCCTACGACGTGGTGGTCGGCCGCGGCCTGCTCGGCGACATCGTCGAGTTCCTCGGCGGCACCGCCAAGATCGCGATCGTGCACCAGCCGACGCTGGCCGAGACCGCGAAGGTGCTCGTCGACGAGCTCAAGGCCGCGGGCGCCGACGCGCACCGCGTCGAGGTCCCGGACGCCGAGGACGGCAAGGACCTGGCCGTCGCGGGCTTCTGCTGGGACGTGCTGGGCAAGATCGGCCTGTCGCGCTCCGACGTCGTCGTCGGCCTCGGCGGCGGCGCGGTCACGGACCTCGCGGGCTTCGTCGCGTCCACGTGGATGCGCGGCGTACGGCTGGTCAACATCCCGACGACGCTGCTCGGCATGGTCGACGCGGCGGTCGGCGGCAAGACCGGCATCAACACCGACGCGGGCAAGAACCTCGTCGGCAC
Organism: Streptomyces sp. ID05-26A; assembly: GCF_033794685.1. NCBI lineage: Bacteria > Bacillati > Actinomycetota > Actinomycetes > Kitasatosporales > Streptomycetaceae > Streptomyces > Streptomyces sp. ID05-26A. The sequence goes on along the minus strand of NZ_JARAYZ010000004.1, from coordinate 156,427 downwards.
GTTCTACGAGCCTGACGCCATCTTCGTCGACCTCGCGACCCTGGAAACGTTGCCGCGCAACGAGCTCATCGCGGGCATGGCCGAGATCGTGAAGGGCGGCTTCATCGCCGACCCGGTCATCCTCGACCTGATCGAGGCCGACCCCCAGGCCGCTCTGGACCCCACGGGCGAGGTGCTCGCCGACCTGGTCCGCCGCAAGATCCAGATCAAGGCCGACGTCGTCACGACCGACCTGCGCGAGTCGAACCTGCGCGAGATCCTGAACTACGGCCACACCCTCGGCCACGCCATCGAACGCCGCGAGCGCTACCGCTGGCGCCACGGCGCCGCGATCAGCGTGGGCCTGGTCTTCGCCGCCGAACTGGCCCGCCTGGCAGGCCGCCTCGACGACGAGACGGCCGACCGCCACAAGCGCGTCCTGGAGTCGCTCGGCCTGCCGACGACCTACGACGCGGACGGCCTCCCGCAGCTCATGGAGGGCATGAAGGTCGACAAGAAGAACAAGGCGGGCGTGCTCCGCTTCGTCGTCCTCGACGGCCTGGCGAAGCCCGGCCGCCTCGAAGGCCCGGACCCGGCCCTGATCGCCGCCGCGTACGGAGCCGTCGCCGCGGAACCCAAGCCCACCTCCGGCGGGACGGTGCTGCTGTGAAGGTCCTGGTTCTCAACGGCCCGAACCTCAACCGCCTGGGCACCCGCGAGCCGCTCATCTACGGCAGCACCACGCACGCAGACCTCGTCGAGCTGTGCGTGGCGGAGGGCAAGGACCTCGGTTTCGACGTGGAGGTCCGCCAGACCAACCACGAGGGCGAGATGGTGGGGTGGCTGCACGAGGCCGCCGACGCCGCCACCCCGGTGGTGTTGAACGGCGCGGCGTGGACGCACTACTCGATCGCGCTGCGCGACGCGTGCTCCCAGCTCACGGCGCCGCTGGTCGAGGTGCACATCTCGAACATCCACCAGCGCGAGGAGTTCCGGCACCACAGCGTCATCTCGGCGGTCGCGACCGGCGTGATCGCCGGACTCGGCGTCGAGGGCTACCTGCTCGCCCTGCGCTGGCTGTCGCTCAGGAAGTAGCGCCAGCTCAGCAGGGCGACGGCGGCGAGCGCGGTCGCGCTGATGAACACCGCCTCGACCGTGCTCGCGCCGAGTCGCGGGCGGACCGCGGTCGCCGGCCGCGCGGGGTCCATCGCGGACTGCAGGTCACCCATCAGGTTGTGCACCTGCAGGACCGCGCTGGTGTCCGCGATGTTGCCGGAGACGTTGTTGTGCGTGCGGGACTCGTCGGTCATGGCCGCCCTTGATCTGGGACTCACGATGGAATGTCCAGAAGGCTAGTTGCGATCATGACCCGAAAAGGCTCCGGATAGCGGTCAGTCCCAGGCCAAATCCTGGACATTCCGCATTCGGGTGTTCGGACTGAGGTAATGCGCAAATCATGCGAAGTGTGGCGGAGAAGCGGAAAAGTAGCGCCGCCCGGATGGCGCATTCAGGGGTTCGTCTTCTCGTAGACCTCCTGGTCGAGTTCCCGGTCGATCGCCACCATCGACTGGGGCGCGGGCCCGAGAATCTGCCCGAGCGGCACGAACTCCGGCCCGCCGTCCTGCGGCGGGGCGCGAGGAGTCCGGCACGATCTCCCCGGCGCCGGTCGTAGAAAACTGGGGCCATGCTGCACCACGTCGAACTCTGGGTACCCGACCTCACCCGCGCCGAGTCCACCTTCGGGTGGATCTTCACCGAGCTCGGCTGGACCGAGCACCAGCGCTGGCCCGCCGGCGTCAGCTGGAAGCTCGGCGACACCTACGTCGTGGTCGAGCAGTCCAGTGCCGCGACAGGTCCGCACGACCGCATGAGGGCGGGCCTGAACCACCTCGCCCTGCACGCGGGCAGCAAGGAGAACGTCGACCGCCTGACCCGGGAATCCGAGGCCAACGGCTGGAAGCTCATGTTCGCGGACAGGCATCCTCACGCGGGAGGACCGGACCACTACGCCGCGTTCATGGAGAACGACGACGGGTTCGAAATCGAGCTGGTCGGCGTCTGAACGTGTAAAGATGCCGATCGTGCCGAGACTGTTCATCGCCGCGTTCGCCCTGCTCCTGGCCGGGTGCGCGGCCGCGCCGGAGCCCGCGCCCGTCAGCAGCGAGACGACGACGGAGTCGAGCGGGCAGCTGTCGGACCAGGAGCTGCAGGCGAAGTGGTGGACGTGGGCCGCGTCGAGCCCGGAGAACCGCAACCCCGTGGTCGACGAGACCGGGCAGTGGTGCGCGGAGGACCAGCCGAAGGACGTGTGGTTCTTCGCCGGCACGTTCGGTGGCACCGTCAACCGCCGGTGTCAGGTGCCCGCCGGGAGGCCGCTCGCCGGCCCGGCGGTCAACACGGTCACGAACTGCGAGACGTTCGTGGCCAGCGGGAAGGGCTCGATCACCCTCGACGGGCAGCTGGTCGAGCTGCGCCGGATCGCCCCGGTCGGGATCACCTTCCAGGCCGTGAAGGACAACGCGGTGGGAGCCCCCGGGGGCGGGGTGCGGGCTCAGGCGTGCGGGCTGTGGGCGTGGATCCCGCCGTTGTCGCCGGGTGAGCACGAGCTGCGGATCGAGGGGGAGTTCGGCGACTTCCGCACCTCGGCGCGCTACCTGCTCACCGTCAGCTCGTCGGACTAGCCGGGTCCTTCTTCACCAGGAACCCGCCCAGCAGCATCCCCAGGCCCGCGGGGGCGAGCACGAGCAACGCCGTGAACGCCGCCCCGCCCGTCAGCGCCACCCACAGCGCCTCCTGCCCGGTCTGGTCGACCAGCAACGCCGACCCGATCACGCCCAGGGCCCCGGCGAACGGCCCGGCGATCAGCGACGCGATGAACCACTGCATGCCGCGCCCCTCCAGCTCGCGCAGCGTGTCGACGGCACCCCAGAGCACCGCCGCCACGATCAGCAGGCCGAGAGCGATCGGCCGGACCGACGAGGCCTCGGGGCTGCGCACGCCCACCGCCGCCACGCCGGTCTGCACGGCTCCGTGCAGGAGCCCCATCCACAACGCACGGACGAACCAAGGACTCATGCGGACAGCTTAGGACTGGCCGTACGCTGCGAGACATGTCGTCGTACGCCGCACGCCGAACCGCACTGCGCCAGGAGCTCCAGGCCACGAACCTGGACGCGCTGCTCGTGACGAACCTGCTGAACGTCCGGTACCTCACCGGATTCACCGGATCGAACGCCGCCGTGCTCATCGGCGCGGACGGCGACGACGTGTTCTGCACGGACGGCCGGTATCTCACCCAGTCGGCCAAGCAGGTGCCGGACCTGGAGCGGCTGATCGACCGGCCGTGCGACACCACGCTCGCGGCAAGGGCGAAGGGCAGGCTCGGGTTCGAGAGCCAGCACGTCACGGTCGACGGCCTGGACGAGCTGACCGCGGCCGCCACCAAGGCCGAGCTGCACAAGGCCGGTGGCCTGGTCGAGAAGCTGCGCCTGGTCAAGGACGAGGTCGAGATCGAGGCGCTGCGGATGGCGTGCGCGGCGGCCGACCGGGCGCTCGCCGCGTTGATCGGGCACGGCGGACTGCGCGCGGGCCGGACCGAACGCGAGGTCGCGCGCGAGCTGGAGAGCCGCATGCTCGACCACGGCGCCGAGGGTCCGTCGTTCTCCTCCATCGTGGCGTTCGGCGCGAACTCGGCCGTGCCCCACCACTCGCCGACGGACGCGACGCTGCACGCCGGCGACCTCATCAAGCTCGACTTCGGCGCGCTCGTCGACGGCTACCACTCCGACATGACCCGCACGCTCGTGCTCGGCAGGCCCGCGGACTGGCAGCGCGACCTGTACGACCTGGTCGCGCGGTCGCAGGCGGCGGGCCGGGCCGCCCTCACGCCCGGCGCGCGGGTGAGCGACGTCGACCACGCGTCGCGCGAGGTGATCGAGAAGGCCGGGCACGGGAACGAGTTCCTGCACGGCCTGGGCCACGGGGTCGGGCTGGAGATCCACGAGGCACCGGCGTTGTCGAAGGCGGGTGCCGGTACACTTTCGGCCGGTATGGCGGTCACCGTCGAGCCCGGCGTCTACTTGTCGGGGCGGGGCGGGGTCCGCATCGAGGACACCCTCGTGGTGCGCGAAAGCGGGCCGGAGCTCCTCACCCTGACCACGAAAGAACTCGTGGTCGTCTGACACCCCCCGTCCTACACAGGAGAAATCCCACCGTGGCCACCACGAACGACCTGAAGAACGGCCTGGTGCTGAACCTCGACGGCCAGCTCTGGACCGTCACCGCGTTCCAGCACGTCAAGCCCGGCAAGGGTGGCGCCTTCGTGCGCACGACCCTCAAGCACGTGCTGACCGGGAAGGTCGTCGACAAGACCTTCAACGCGGGCACCAAGGTCGAGACCGCCACCGTGGACAAGCGCGGCATGACCTACCTGTACAAGGAAGGCACCGACTTCATCTTCATGGACGGTGACACCTACGACCAGATCCCGGTTCCGGCCGAGACGGTCAGTGACGCCGCGAACTACCTGCTGGAGAACCAGGAGGCGATGGTCGCCACGCACGAGGGCGTGCCGCTGTTCGTCGAGCTCCCGACCTCGGTCGAGCTGGTCATCGAGCACACCGACCCCGGCCTGCAGGGCGACCGCTCCACGGGTGGCACCAAGCCCGCCCGCCTCGAGACCGGTGCCGAGATCCAGGTCCCGCTGTTCGTCACGACCGGCGAGAAGATCAAGGTCGACACCCGCGACGGCCGCTACCTCGGCCGCATCAGCGACAAGTCCTGATGGGTGCTCGGAGCAAGGCCCGCAAGCGCGCGGTCGACTTCCTCTACGAAGCCGACCTGCTCGGCAGCGACGCGGTGACGTTGCTGGCCTCGCGCATCGGGTCCCCGGACGTCCCGCCGATCAACGACTACACGGTCGCGCTGGTCGAGGGCGTCACGGCTCATCGCGCCCGCATCGACGACCTGATCTCGGAGCACGCCGAGGGCTGGACCCTGCAGCGCATGCCGGCGGTGGACCGGGCGGTGCTGCGCCTCGGCCTCTACGAGCTGCTGTGGGCGACCGACGTGCCGGACGCGGTGGCCATCGACGAGGCCGTGGAGCTCGCCAAGGGCCTGTCCACGGACGACTCGCCGCGGTTCGTGAACGGTGTGCTCGGCCGGATCGCGGTCATCGCGGACCAGTTGCGCGCCGTGCTGTAGTTCCTGATCCGCCTGACGGCCGCCTGCCCCTCGGGGGTGGACGGCCGTTGCGCGTTCAGCCGCGTGCCCAGCCTCGCCGCTCACCCTCGTCGATCAGTTCCAGCGCCGCTTCCCAGAGCTTCGCCGACCCCTCACCGATCACGGCCTTGCGCGCCCGCACGTCGTCCGCGGTCACGCCGGGCGTCCGCCAGGTCCCGCCCTTCGCCATCCAGTTGAGCAGCAACGGTTGCAGCCGGTCCATGGCCTTCGCGAACCGCGCCTCGGGTGTCTGCCGCGCCTCGAACTCGTCCCACAGCGCCCGCACCGTCCGGCCCGCGTCCGGCGGCAGGATGCCGAACAACCTGTCGGCGGCCGCCTCCTCGCGTTCCTGCTGACTCTCGCCCAGCGCGGTGTCGTAGATGGGGGTGTCCCCGGCGTAGATCTCGACGAGGTCGTGCACCACCACGAGCTTCATCGTGTGGCCGACGTCGATCGGTTCGTCGGCGTACTCCGCGAGCGTCATGACCATCAGCGCGAGGTGCCACGAGTGCTCGGCGTCGTTCTCACGCCTGTCCGCCGCCGCGAGAGGAGACGCACGCAGCACGGTCTTGAGCTGGTCGACCTCGATGAGGAACGTGAGGTGCTCGCGCAGCCGGGAGTCCACACCGGACGGCAACGGGTTCTGATCAGCGAGAAGTCCTGTCACGTTGCCAGGATGCTACCGGCCCGCCAGGAACTCGTCCCACGTGCGAGTGCCGCGGTCGCCGTCCAGGGTCAGGTTCAGCCCGCCCCGGTAGGCCTTCCCGGCCTTGCCCGGCAGCCGCACCGGCACCGTGAGCCGGCGCTTGCCCGCGGTCGTCAGGTAGTCCCGCACGAGCTGCCTCATCTCGTGGACCTCGGGTCCGGCGAGGTCCGCCACGCGACCGGCGGGCTGTCCCAGCGCCAGTTCGACCAGCCGAAACGCCACGTCACGGGTGTCCACCGGCTGCAACCGCATCCCCGGCACCGGTACGACCGGGAGCTTCGCGAGACCCCGCACCATCGTCAGCGTGAGGTCGTGGAACTGGGCCGCGCGCAGGATCGTGAACGGGATGCCCGACGCCTCGACCGCCTTCTCGCAGGCGAGCTTCGTGCGCAACCACGCCAGCGGCACGGTGTCGGCGCCGATCACCGAGATGAACACGAGGTGCCGGACACCTCGGCACGCCGCCAGCAGGTTGCGGGTCGCGACGTCGTCCCCCTTCTGCCCTCCGGCGAGGTGCACCACGACGTCGGCCTCGATCGCCGGGACCTCTCCGAGCAGGTCGCAGGCGATGTCGCCGCGGCGGCTCAGCACCGCCACCTCCGCTCCTGCCGCCCGCAGCAGGGGGACGACGTGCCGGCCGAGAACGCCGGTTCCACCCGTGACGACGATCTTCATGATTACCCTCCCGAACGAGTCCGTTGCCTGCCCGACCCGGCAGCGCTCACGAACGTGACAGGCTGTGTGCCAGGCCACAGGGGGAAGCTTTGATCGCGCAGTTCGAACAGGAGCGCACGCGTTTGCGCGCCATCGCCCACCGCATGCTCGGATCGTTCGCCGAGGCCGACGACGCGCTGCAGGACGCCTGGCTGCGCGTCGAACGCGCGGACACCGCGGAGATCGACAACCCGGCCGCGTGGCTCACCACCGTCGTCGGGCGGGTGTGCCTGAACATGATGCGGGACAGGCGGGAGCACGCGTTCGAGATGCCCGACCCCGTGATCGAGACGGGGGAGGAGCCCGAGCAGCAGGCCGTCGCGAAGGACCAGGTCGGGCTCGCGATGCTGATCGTGCTGGACTCGCTGAAGCCCGACGAACGGCTTGCGTTCGTGCTGCACGACATGTTCGCCGTGCCGTTCGACGACATCGCGTCGTTGATCGAGAAGACCCCGGCCACGGCCCGTCAGCTGGCGTCGCGCGCACGCAAGCGCGTGCAGGACCGGCCGCAGCCGAACGTCGACCTGCCGAAGCAGCGCGAGGTGGTCCGCGCGTTCATCAAGGCGTCGCGGGAAGGCGACCTGGAAGGCCTGGTCGCGGTGCTGCACCCGGACGCCGTGCTGCGGGCGGGCGCCCTGGAGGTCATCGGCGGCCGGAACGTCGCGGACCGGGCGAGCCTGTTCCGCCGGGTCGCCGCGCGGGTGTCCGTCGAGTTCGCGGTCATCGGCGGCGAGGCCGGCTTCATCTCGTGGGTGGACGGCGTGCCGGTCTCGATCATGGCCTTCACCGTGCGGGACGGGCAGATCGCCGCAATCCACGTGATCCAGGACAAAGAGCAACTCGCCGCCCTTGTTCCGTGAGCAATACCACTGGCGTCACTGGTCACGTCGAACGCCCGCCGGGTGTCTATTGGAAGTGGGCGCTCGAGGTGAAGGGGACCGACGTGATCGGGGAGTGGGACCAGGGGAACAGGCTCGCTTATCGGATGCTCGGGCGGTTCGCCGAGGCCGCGGACGCGGTGCGGGAGGCGAGCCGCAAGATCGAGAAGAGCGGTGAGCCGGGCTGGCTGAGCACGGTGGTGGCGCGGGTCAGCCTCACGAGGCTCCGCGTGCGGGCGAGGAACGGGTTCCAGATGCCGGACCCGGTCGTGAGCAGGGAGCCGAACCACGAACCCGGTCTCGGCGTGCTGACCGCACTTGACGCGCTGACCCCCGACGAACGCGTCGCGTACGTGCTGCACGACATGTTCGAGGAGTCGTTCGAGCAGGTGGCGCCCCTGATCGGGCGCACGCCGCTGGGCGCGCTGCAGGTCGAGGCGCGGGCCCGCAGACGGGTGGCGGACAGACCGGTGTCCGATGTGGACCTGGCCGGGCAGCGCGTGGTCGTCGACGCGTTCCTGGCGGGGGAGGACGTGCTGGACGCCGACGTGACGCTGCGCTCCGAGGAGATCTGGCTGCGCGGTGCCGGCATGGTCGCACCCAAGGCGTCGGTGCTGCAGGCGGCGCCGTGCGTGGAACCCGCCGTCGTCGGCGGCGAGGCCGGTCTGGTGTCGACAGTGGACGGACAGCCGGTCCTGCTGGTGGCGTTCACGGTGCGGGAGAGCCGGATCGCCGCGATCCACGCGATCACGGACCGGGAGCACGTCCGCCGGCTCGTGGCACCGCGCTGACACAGCGTCAGCAGAAAGCGGCAATGGCTCCCCCGACGTCCTCAGGGCGACTGGCAGGACGTCAGGGGAGCCACTGCTCCGAAGGCGGAAGGAGAGCTCAGTCTTCCTTGGCGGGACGGGCCTCGGGAGGCAGCACGCCCCAGTCGATGAGCTGCTCGGTGAGCTCGCCCGGCGTCATGTCGTAGATGATCGCGAGCGAACGCAGGTCCTCGGTGCGGATGGAGAGGACCTTGCCGTTGTAGTCGCCGCGCTGCGACTGGATGGTCGCGGCGTAGCGGGCCAGCGGGCCGACCTTCTCGACCGGCAGCTGCTGCAGCCGTTCGAGGTTGATCACGATCTTGGTGGCCGGCTCGGCACCGGAGGGCACCCGGCCCTCGGGCAGGAGCTCGGCGACGGGAACCCCGTAGAAGTCGGCCAGCTCGGCCAGCTTCTGCACGGTCACCGCGCGGTCACCGCGCTCGTAGGAGCCGACGACCACGGCCTTCCAGCGACCGCCGGACTTCTGCTCGACGCCGTGCAGGGACAAACCCTGCTGCTGGCGGATAGCGCGGAGCTTGGCCCCCAACGCCTTGGCGTAGTCGCCCATGTGGCGGTTCTCCGTTCATTCGCCCCGTCAGCAGTACGCGCGTGCTGCGGGGAGGCTTAGATCGATACGCAGAGTAATGATTACTCGCCGTGGTCGACAGGTCAAGCTGATCTCAAGGAGAGACGCGCGCCACGCCTGGCCTACCACTCGGATGGTTGACCGTCCGTAGGTGATACGGTGCAGGTCAGCCTAGTTATTACTAGGTGTCCGACGTCCTTTAAGGACCCGTCCAGTGAGGCGGGGAAGGAGGTCCAGCCGTGGCGTCACGTCAACGTGGCGCGACGGATCCGGCCGGGGATCGCGAGATTCTTTCGGCCGGTGACGTCGCGCGCACTGTCGCCCGAATGGCCCATCAGATCATCGAGAAGACCGCTCTCGATGCACCCAGCGCACCCGACGTCGTCTTGATGGGTATTCCCAGCCGGGGAGCCCCCCTCGCCCGACGTCTAGCCGCTAAGATCGCCGAATTTTCCGGCCGGACGGTGCACGAGGGCACGCTCGACATCACCCTCTACCGCGACGACCTGCGCCGAGGCCCCACCAGGCCCCTGGAAGCGACGAAGCTGCCCGAGGGCGGCATCGACGACAAGCTGGTCGTGCTCGTGGACGACGTGCTGTTCTCCGGTCGCACGATCCGCTCCGCCCTCGACGCCCTGCGCGACCACGGCCGGCCCCGCGCCGTCCAGCTCGCCGTGCTGGTCGACCGGGGTCACCGCGAGCTGCCGATCCGCGCGGACTACGTGGGCAAGAACCTGCCGACGTCCAAGACGGAGGACGTCGTGGTCATGCTGGAAGAGTTCGACGGTCGCGACGGAGTGGTGCTGAAGTGAAGCACCTGCTCTCCACCGACGGCCTCGACCGCGACCAGGCGATCGCGATCCTCGACACCGCGGACCGGCTGAAGCAGGCGCTGCTCGGCCGCGAGGTCCGCAAGCTGCCGACGTTGCGCGGCCGCACGGTGATCACGATGTTCTACGAGAACAGCACCCGCACCCGCGTCAGCTTCGAGATCGCCGGCAAGTGGATGTCCGCGGACGTGATCAACGTCAGCAGTTCCGGTTCCAGCGTCAGCAAGGGCGAAAGCCTTCGTGACACCGCGCTGACCCTGCAGGCCGCGGGCGCCGACTGCGTGATCGTGCGCCACCCGGCGTCCGGTGCGGCCCACCGGCTCGCGGGCTGGCTCAAGCACACGAACACGTCCGTGGTGAACGCCGGCGACGGCATGCACGAGCACCCCACGCAGGCGCTGCTCGACGCCGCCACGCTGCGCGACCGCCTCGGCAGTCTCGACGGCCGCCGCGTCGCGATCGTCGGTGACGTGCTGCACAGCCGGGTCGCCCGCTCGAACGTGCACCTGCTCACCACGCTCGGTGCCGAGGTCACGCTGGTCGCCCCGCCGACCCTGCTGCCCACCGGCGTCGAGAACTGGCCGGTCACGGTCTCGCACGAGATCGACTCGCAGCTCGCCTCGCAGGACGCGGTGATGTTGCTGCGCGTGCAGGCCGAGCGGATGACCGGCGGGTTCTTCCCGAGCTCACGCGAGTACTCGATCGCGTACGGCCTCAACGAGCGGCGTCTGAAGCTGCTCCCCGAGCACGCCGTCGTGCTGCACCCCGGCCCGATGCTGCGCGGCATGGAGATCGCCTCCGTCGTCGCCGACAGCCCGCAGGCCGCCATCACCGAGCAGGTCCGCAACGGTGTCCACGTGCGCATGGCCGTGCTGTACCACTTGCTCGCCCACGAGGAGGAAAACGCGTGAAACCCTTGCTTCTCAAGGGAGTTAGGCCCTACGGCGAGGGGGCACCGCAGGACGTTCTCATCCGTGACGGCGTGATCGCCGAGGGCACGGACGAGAACGCGGAGGTCATCGAAGGCAACGGCGCGGTTCTGCTGCCGGGCTTCGTCGACCTGCACACCCACCTGCGTGAGCCTGGCCGCGAGGACACGGAGACCATCGAGACGGGCTCGAAGGCCGCCGCCCTCGGTGGCTACACGGCCGTCTTCGCCATGGCCAACACCGACCCGGTCGCCGACAACGCCGTCATCGTCGAGCACGTCGCCCGCCGCGGCCAGGAGGTCGGCCTCGTCGACGTCCACCCGGTCGGCGCCGTCACCGTCGGGCTCAAGGGCGAGAAGCTCGCCGAGCTCGGCACGATGGCGAACTCCAAGGCACGCGTCAGGGTCTTCTCCGACGACGGCCACTGCGTGCACGACCCGCTGATCATGCGGCGCGCGCTGGAGTACTCCAAGTCCCTGAACGCCGTGATCGCCCAGCACGCCGAGGAACCGCGCCTCACGGTCGGTGCCCAGGCGCACGAGGGGGAGAACGCGTCCCGGCTCGGCCTGCAGGGCTGGCCCGCGGCGGCCGAGGAGTCGATCGTCGCCCGTGACTGCATCCTCGCGAAGCAGGTCGACGCGAGGCTGCACGTCTGCCACGTCAGCACGACCGGCACGGCGGACGTCCTGAAGTGGGCCAAGGCGCGCGGAACCAAGGTCAGCGCCGAGGTCACCCCGCACCACCTGATCCTGACCGACGACCGGCTCGCCACCTACGACCCGGTCAACAAGGTCAACCCGCCGCTGCGCACTCAGGCCGACGTCGACGCGCTGCGCCAGGCGCTGGCCGACGGCACGATCGACTGCGTCGCCACGGACCACGCCCCGCACGCGATCCAGGACAAGGACTGCGAGTGGTCGGCGGCCCGTCCGGGCATGCTCGGCCTGCAGACCGCCCTCGGCATCGTCGTCGAGACCATGGTCAGGACGGGTCTGCTGGACTGGCGCGGCGTCGCCCGCGTGATGAGCGAGAAGCCCGCCGAGATCGCCGGCCTGACCGACCAGGGCCGTCCGATCGCGGTCGGCGAGCCCGCGAACCTCGTGCTGGTCGACCCGGACGCGTCGTGGACGGTGAACGGAGCGCAGCTCGCGAGCATCGCCGGCAACACCCCGTTCGAGGGCATGGAGCTGCCCGCCGCGGTGACGGCCACCATCTTGCGTGGCCGGGTGACCGCGGTGGCGGGGAGGATTGCGGAATGACGCGCATCCTCCTGTCCCTGGCGGTCTTCGTCTTCTTCGCCCTGTGCGTCTACGGGATGTGGCACGGCTGGAAGCGACGTCAGCGCAAGCAGGCCGACCTGCCGGCGTTCCCCTCGACACCGGCGACCCTGGGTGAGCCCAGGCTCGCGACCACGGGCGTCTACATCGGAACGACGAACGCGGGCAACTGGCAGGACCGCATCCAGGTCGGTGACATCGGCTTCCGCGCCGAGGCCACGCTGAGCCTCGTGCCGGAGGGCGTCGCCATCGAACGTGTTGGCGCGTCACCGTTGTTCATCCCGGCCGAGTCCATCCGGGACGCGCGAACCGACCGCGGCCTCGCCGGGAAGGTCATGTTCAGCGAAGAAGGCCTGCTGGTGGTCCAGTGGGAGAACGACGGCCACTTGTTCGACACGGGCTTCCGTGGCGACGACAAAGACGTTTACGGCGAATGGGTTGAAGCTCTCAGCCAGAAGGCATTGAACACGGAGGACAAGGCGTGACGAACGCGGCATTGGTGCTGGAAGACGGACGTGTCTTCCGCGGTGAGGCGTACGGAGCGACCGGCGTCTCGCTCGGTGAGGTCGTGTTCTCCACGGCCATGACCGGGTACCAGGAAACCCTGACCGACCCGTCCTACCACCGCCAGATCGTGGTGCAGACCGCGCCGCAGATCGGCAACACCGGCTGGAACGACGAGGACGACGAGTCGTCGAAGATCTGGGTCGCCGGCTACGTGGTCCGCGACCCCGCGCGCACGCCGTCGAACTGGCGCTCCAAGCGCGGTCTCGACGAGGAGCTCGCGAACCAGGGCGTCGTCGGCATCGCGGGCCTCGACACCCGCACCCTGACCCGCCACATCCGCGAGCAGGGCGCGATGCGCGCCGGGGTGTTCTCCGGTGCCGAGCTGTCCGACGACGCGTCGATGGTCGAGCAGGTCAAGGCGTCGGCGCAGATGGTCGGCGCGAACCTCGCGGTCGACGTCACCACGTCGAAGCCGTACGTGGTCGAGGCGATCGGTGAGAAGAAGTTCACCGTCGCCGCTCTGGACCTGGGCATCAAGTCGAACACCCCGCGGATGATGGCGGCGCGCGGCATCGAGGTGCACGTGCTGCCGCTGACGAGCTCCTTCGAGGAGATCCTCGCGACGAGCCCGGACGGCCTGTTCCTGTCCAACGGCCCGGGCGACCCGGCCACGCAGGACCACGCCATCGCGCTGACCCGCGAGGCGCTGGGCCGCAAGCTGCCGCTGTTCGGCATCTGCTTCGGCAACCAGATCCTGGGCCGCGCGGTCGGCCGCGGGACGTACAAGATGCGCTACGGCCACCGCGGCATCAACATCCCGGTCATCGACGTGACCACCGGCAAGGTCGCCATCACCTCGCAGAACCACGGATTCGCGCTTGAGGGCACGCCGGGGGAGGAGTTCTCCTCGGAGTTCGGCCGCGCCGTGCTGTCGCACTACTGCCCGAACGACGGCACCGTCGAGGGCGTCCGGCTGCTCGACGCGCCGGCGTTCTCCGTGCAGTACCACCCCGAGGCCGCGGCGGGCCCGCACGACGCCGCGCCCCTGTTCGACGACTTCGTGACCATGATGAATGAGGCCCGCTGATGCCGAAGAGGACTGATCTCAAGCACATCCTGGTCATCGGCTCCGGTCCGATCGTCATCGGTCAGGCCTGCGAGTTCGACTACTCCGGCACCCAGGCGTGCCGGGTGCTGCGGGAGGAGGGCATCAGGGTCAGCCTGGTGAACTCCAACCCGGCGACGATCATGACCGACCCCGAGTTCGCCGACGCCACCTACATCGAGCCGATCACGGCCGAGTTCGTGGAGAAGGTCATCGCGCAGGAGCGTCCCGACGCGATCCTGGCGACGCTGGGCGGCCAGACGGCGCTCAACACGGCCATCGCGCTGCACGAGCGCGGCGTGCTGGAGAAGTACAACGTCGAGCTGATCGGCGCGGACATCGACGCCATCCAGCGCGGCGAGGACCGGCAGATCTTCAAGGACCTGGTGCGCGGCATCGGTTCCGAGGTCCCGCGTTCGGCCGTGTGCAAGACGATGGACGAGGTGCGCAAGACCGTCGCCGACCTCGGCCTGCCGGTCGTCATCCGCCCGTCGTTCACCATGGGCGGCCTGGGGTCGGGCATGGCGTACACCGCGGACGAGTTGGAGCGCCTCGCGGCGATCGGCCTGGAGGAGTCCCCGGTCACCGAGGTGCTCATCGAGGAGAGCGTGCTCGGCTGGAAGGAGTACGAGCTCGAGCTGATGCGCGACCGCAACGACAACGTGGTGGTCATCTGCTCGATCGAGAACATCGACCCGATGGGCGTGCACACCGGTGACTCGGTGACGGTCGCGCCCGCGATGACGCTGACCGACCGCGAGTACCAGCACATGCGCGACGTCGGCATCCAGGTCATCCGCGAGGTCGGCGTCGACACCGGTGGCTGCAACATCCAGTTCGCGATCCACCCGGACAACGGCCGCATGGTCGTCATCGAGATGAACCCGCGCGTGTCGCGGTCGTCGGCGCTGGCGTCCAAGGCGACGGGCTTCCCGATCGCCAAGATCGCCGCGAAGCTCGCCATCGGGTACACGCTCGACGAGATCACCAACGACATCACGGGGGAGACGCCGGCGTCGTTCGAGCCCTCGCTCGACTACGTCGTCGTGAAGGCGCCGCGGTTCGCGTTCGAGAAGTTCCCCGGCGCCGACCCGACGCTGACGACCACGATGAAGTCTGTCGGCGAGGCCATGTCGATCGGCCGGAACTTCGTGGAGGCGCTGGGCAAGGCGCTGCGTTCGCTGGAAACGAAATCGGTCGGTTTCTGGACGCAGCCCGACCCCGAGGACGCTACGCTCGAGTCGACCCTGAAGCAGTTGGAGCGCGGGCACGACGGCCGCCTCTACACGGTCGAGCGTGCTCTTCGGCTCGGCGCGTCCATTGAGGACGTGTACAACGCGTCGAAGATCGACCCGTGGTTCATCGAGCAGATCGCCTGGCTCGGCACGTTGCGCACGGAGCTGCTGGACGCCCCGGTGCTCGACGAACCGTTGCTGCGCAAGGCGAAGCGCGCTGGTCTGTCCGACCGGCAGATCGCCACGCTGCGTTCGGAGCTGGCCGGTGAAGACGGCGTGCGCACCTTGCGGCATCGCCTGGGCGTGCGTCCGGTCTACAAGACGGTCGACACGTGCGCGGCGGAGTTCAAGTCCGAGACGCCGTACCACTACTCCGCGTACGAGCTCGACCCGAACGCCGAGACGGAGGTCGCGGAGCAGCGGGTGAAGCCGAAGGTGCTGATCCTGGGCTCCGGTCCGAACCGCATCGGCCAGGGCATCGAGTTCGACTACTCGTGCGTGCACGCGGCGATGGCGTTGCGGGCGGCCGGGTACGAGACCGTCATGGTCAACTGCAACCCGGAGACGGTGTCGACGGACTACGACACCTCCGACCGCCTGTACTTCGAGCCGTTGACGTTCGAGGACGTGCTGGAGGTCGTGCACTCCGAGCAGCGCTCCGGCACCGTCGCAGGCGTGATCGTGCAGCTGGGCGGCCAGACGCCGCTGGGCCTCGCGAAGCGCCTGGCCGACGCCGGCGTGCCCGTCGTGGGCACCACGCCCGAGGCGATCCACCTCGCCGAGGACCGCGGCCAGTTCGGCAAGGTGCTGACCGAGGCCGGGCTGCCCGCGCCGAAGTTCGGCACGGCCACGTCGTTCGGCGAGGCGAAGGAGATCGCGGACGAGATCGGTTACCCGGTCCTCGTGCGTCCCTCCTACGTGCTCGGTGGGCGCGGCATGGAGATCGTGTACGACGAGGAGTCGCTGTCGGGCTACATCGCCCGTGCGACCGAGGTGACGCCCGAGCACCCGGTGCTGGTCGACCGGTTCCTCGACGACGCCATCGAGATCGACGTCGACGCGCTGTGCGACGGCGAAGAGGTGTTCATCGGCGGTGTGATGGAACACATCGAGGAAGCCGGCGTCCACTCCGGCGACTCGTCTTGTGCGCTGCCCCCGATCACCTTGGGCGCCTCGGACATCGAGAACGTTCGCCGCTCCACCGAGGCCATCGCGCGCGGCATCGGCGTGAAGGGCCTCCTGAACGTCCAGTACGCGCTCAAGGACGACGTGCTGTACGTCCTGGAGGCGAACCCGCGTGCGTCGCGCACGGTGCCGTTCGTGTCCAAGGCGACGGCGGTGTCGATGGCCAAGGCCGCGTCCCGCGTCATGCTCGGCGCCACGATCGCCGAACTGCGCGTCGAGGGCATCCTGCCCGCCACCGGTGACGGTGCCCGGCTGCCCGAGCACGCGCCGGTCGCGGTGAAGGAGGCGGTCATGCAGTTCCACCGCTTCCGCACGCCCGAGGGCCACGGCGTCGACTCGTTGCTGGGCCCGGAGATGAAGTCCACCGGCGAGGTCATGGGCATCGACTCGTCGTTCGGCAAGGCGTTCGCGAAGTCGCAGACGGCCTCGTACGGCTCGCTTCCCACGTCCGGCAAGGTGTTCGTGTCGTTCGCGAACCGCGACAAGCGCGCGATGATCTTCCCGGTCAAGCGGCTCGCCGACCTCGGTTTCCAGATCCTGGCGACCTCGGGCACGGCGGAGGTGCTCAAGCGCAACGGGATCGCGTGCACCGAGGTGCGCAAGCACTTCGAGGGCGAGGGCAACGTCGTCGACATGATCCTGAACGGCGAGATCGACATGATCTTCAACACGCCGTACGGCAACAGCGGCCCGCGCATCGACGGCTACGAGATCCGCACCGCCGCCGTGGCCAAGGACATCCCGTGTGTGACCACGATCCAGGGCGCTGCCGCGGCCGTGCACGGCATCGAGGCGCTCATCCGGGGTGACATCGGGGTCCAGCCGCTGCAGGCCCTCCAGGCCGCGCTGCGGGGTGACGCGTGACGTTCGGCGAGAAGCTCGAGAAAGCCGTTGGGGCGCACGGACCTCTGTGCGTCGGGATCGACCCGCACCCGAGCCTGCTGGACGCCTGGGGCCTCTCCAGGACCGCCGAGGGCCTCGAACGGTTCGCCCTGACGGCCGTGGAGGCGTTCGGCGGCAAGGTGTCGATGGTGAAGCCGCAGGCGGCGTTCTTCGAGGCCTACGGGTCGCGGGGCGTCGCCGTGCTGGAGCGGGTGATCGCGGAGCTGCGCGACTCGGGCACGCTGGTGCTCGTGGACGCCAAGCGCGGCGACATCGGCTCGACCATGGCCGCCTACGCGCAGGCGTACCTCGGCGACGGCTCACCGCTCGCCGGTGACGCCGTCACGGTCTCCCCGTTCCTCGGCTTCGGGTCGTTGCAGCCCGCCCTGGACACGGCGCGGGCGACGGGCCGGGGCGTGTTCGTGCTCGCCCTCACGTCGAACCCGGAGGGCGAGCAGGTCCAGCGGGCGGTTGCTCCAGACGGGCGAACCGCGGCGCAGACGATCATCGATTTCGCGGCGGCTCGAAATTCAGGCATTTCCCCGTGCGGCGATGTGGGTCTTGTCGTGGGTGCCACGATCGGGGAAACGGATGTGGACCTCGGAGGGTTCAACGGACCGATCCTGGCGCCCGGTTTCGGTGCTCAGGGCGGCTCGGTCGCTGATCTGAAACGGCTCTTCGGACCCGACATGCGCAACGTCTTTCCAGCTTCTTCACGAGATGTTCTCAAACATGGTCCGGACGTGTCTTCGCTGGTCAGGGCCGTGCGGAGCGTGCAGGACAGCCTCTGAGGCGGGGCGCGCCACGCCTTTTCGGGTGTGGTGCGCTCACCTGGGCAAACATGTGTTGGTAGGGTCCACGCCACCGGCTGCCCCGCTGGTCACCGGCCTCATAGCACACCTAGAGTGGGCGACGAGTCGCCGGTGGCGGTGATCAGGCCGCCGGATGGTTTGGTACTACTACCACCCGCCGCTTCACTCATGACCGCTGAGGATTTACCTGACTGGGTCACGTTGTACTCAGGCAATTGCGGTCGGTATGTTCGCGGCACCGATCCGAAAAGAATCCACACCACGGAGGAAATCGTGGCTCTTCCCCAGCTTACCGAGGAGCAGCGGGCCGCAGCGCTGGAGAAGGCTGCTGCCGCTCGTCGCGTCCGGGCTGAGCTCAAGGAGCGCCTGAAGCGTGGCGGCACGACCCTGACGGACGTGCTGAAGGCCGCCGAGAGCGATGAGATCCTTGGCAAGATGAAGGTGTCCGCGCTGCTCGAGGCCCTGCCGGGTGTCGGCAAGGTGCGTGCTCAGCAGATCATGGAGCGCCTCGAGATCGCTCCCAGCCGTCGCCTGCGCGGTCTTGGCGACCGCCAGCGCAAGGCCCTGCTTTCCGAGTTCAGCGGAGAGTGATTGGCAGCGAGGCGGGAACGGGCTCTGCCCGTTCCCGCCTCACCGTCTTGTCCGGGCCGTCCGGCGTTGGCAAGTCCAGCGTCCTGGCGGAGCTGCGCAGGCAGCAACCCGACGTCTACTTTTCCGTCTCGGCGACCACCAGGAAGCCGAGGCCGGGCGAGGTCGACGGAGTGCACTACCACTTCGTGGACCACGAGAAGTTCCAGCAGATGGTTGACGACGGCGAGTTCCTCGAACACGCCGACTTCGCCGGCAACCGCTACGGAACCCCTCGCAGGCCCGTCGACGAAGCTCTGGCCTCCGGCCGCCCCGCCCTGCTCGAGATCGAACTGCAGGGCGCGCGGCAGGTCCGCGAGGCGATGCCACAAGCCCAGCTGGTCATGCTGATGCCCCCGTCCTGGGAGCACCTGGTCGACCGGCTGACCGGCAGAGGCACCGAACACCCGGACGTCGTCGAACGCCGGCTCGTCATCGCTCGCGAGGAGCTGGCGGCCGAGAAGGAGTTCGACGAGGTCGTCGTGAACGCCGACGTGAAGTCGGCCGCGGCCGACTTGCTATCCTTGATGGTCGGACCACGAATTTCAGGAGTATGCGAGTGATCACCCACACCGAGCTCGGTCACCTGACCGGTTCTCCGGAGGGCATCACCAACCCGCCGATCGACGACCTGCTTGAGCAGGTGAGCTCGAAGTACGCGTTGGTGATCTACGCCGCGAAGCGTGCCCGCCAGATCAACGACTACTACGCGCAGCTCGGCGAGGGCCTGCTCGAGTACGTCGGCCCGCTCGTCGAGCCGGGCCCGCGTGAGAAGCCTTTGTCGATCGCGCTCCGCGAGATCCACGCCGGCCTTCTCGAGCACACCGAGGGCGAGTGACCGCGTCGTCTGACGCTGATGCCCCTGTTCGCCCCGAGGTCGTTCTTGGGGTCGGCGGGGGCATCGCCGCGTACAAGGCCTGTGAGGTCCTGCGCCGGCTGACCGAGTCCGGTCACTCCGTGCGGGTCATCCCCACCGAGGGCGCGCTGAAGTTCGTGGGAGCCGCCACGTTCGAGGCGCTGTCCGGCAAGGTCGTGTCCGCGGATCCGTTCGACGACGTGCACGAGGTGCCGCACGTCAAGCTCGGGCAGAACGCCGACCTCGTCGTGGTGGCCCCGGCGACGGCGAACCTGATCGCGAAGGCCGCGCACGGCCTCGCGGACGACCTCCTGACGAACACCCTGCTGACCGCGCGCTGCCCGGTCCTGCTGGTGCCGGCGATGCACACGGAGATGTGGGAGCACCCCGCCACCCAGCACAACGTGGCGTTGCTGCGGTCGCGCGGCGTCATCGTCGCCGAGCCGGCGTCGGGACGTCTCACGGGCAAGGACACCGGCAAGGGCCGGCTGCCCGACCCCGCCGAGATCGTCGAGCTGGCCCGGCTGCTGCTGGTGCGCCGCGACGCGCTCGCGCGGACACTGGAGGGCGTGCACGTCGCGATCTCCGCGGGCGGCACGCGCGAACCACTCGACCCGGTGCGGTTCATCGGCAACCGGTCGTCCGGCAAGCAGGGATACGCACTCGCCAGGGTGGCGGCCCAGCGCGGCGCACGCGTGACCTTGGTCGCCGGGAACACGGCGGATCTCAGCACGCCGGCGGGTGTCGACCTCGTGAAGGTCGGCTCGGCGGTGGAACTGCGCGACGCCATGCACAAGGTCGCGGCGGACGCGGACGTGGTCGTGATGGCCGCCGCGGTCGCCGACTTCCGGCCGTTGTCGCTCACCGGACACAAGATCAAGAAGACCGACGGCGACCCGGACCCGATCGCGCTGACGAAGAACCCCGACATCCTCGTGGAACTCGTTTCCGCACGTAGGACGGGCCAGCTGATCGTCGGGTTCGCCGCGGAGACCGGCGACGAGACGACGTCGGTGCTCGACTACGGGCGGGCGAAGCTGCGCCGCAAGGGGTGCGACCTCCTGGTGCTGAACGCGGTCGGCGACGGCAAGGCGTTCGAGCAGGACGACAACGCCGGCTGGCTGCTGTCCCCGGACGGCGCCGAGACGCCTATACCCCACGGCCCCAAGACACAAGTGGCGTCCGCCGTGTGGGACGCGGTTACCGCTCGCTTGACGCAGTCTCAGTAGTATTTTCCCAAGTCCAACCAGCAACGAAGGAGTGTCCGTGAGCCAGCACGGCAGCAGGCTATTCACGAGTGAGTCGGTGACCGAGGGACACCCCGACAAGATCTGCGACGCGATCAGCGACTCGATCCTGGACGCGTTGCTGGCCAAGGACGCGCGTTCCCGCGTCGCCGTGGAAACGCTCATCACCACCGGCCAGGTCCACGTCGCGGGTGAGGTCACCACCGAGGCCTACGCGGACATCCCCACGATCGTCCGCGAGAAGATCCTCGAGATCGGCTACGACTCGTCGCAGAAGGGCTTCGACGGCAACTCCTGTGGCGTGAACATCGCCATCGGCGCGCAGTCCCCGGACATCGCGCAGGGCGTCGACACCGCCTTCGAGAACCGCGTCGAAGGTGCCGACGACGAGATCGACAAGCAGGGCGCCGGCGACCAGGGCCTGATGTTCGGCTACGCGTGCACCGACACGCCCGAGCTCATGCCGCTGCCGATCGCGCTGGCCCACCGCCTCTCGCGCCGCCTGAGCGCGGTCCGCAAGGACGGCACCGTCCCGTACCTGCGCCCGGACGGCAAGACGCAGGTCACCATCGAGTACGCGGGCGACCAGCCCGTGCGCCTCGACACCGTCGTCATCAGCACGCAGCACGCCGACGGCATCGACCTCGAGAAGCTCCTCGGCGTCGACCTGCGCGAGCACGTGGTGGCCCCCGAGCTCGCCGAGCTCACCCTGGACACCTCGAACGTCCGCCTGCTCACCAACCCGACCGGCCGCTTCGTCATCGGCGGCCCGATGGGCGACGCGGGCCTCACCGGCCGCAAGATCATCGTCGACACCTACGGCGGCATGGCCCGCCACGGCGGCGGCGCGTTCTCCGGCAAGGACCCGTCGAAGGTCGACCGCTCCGCCGCCTACGCCATGCGCTGGGTAGCGAAGAACACCGTCGCGGCAGGCCTCGCCACCCGCGTCGAGGTCCAGGTCGCCTACGCCATCGGCAAGGCGGCCCCCGTGGGCCTGTTCGTCGAGACGTTCGGCACCGAGACCGTGGACCCGCAGAAGATCCAGCAGGCCATCAGCGAGGTCTTCGACCTCCGGCCCGCCGCGATCATCCGCGACCTCGACCTGCTCCGCCCGATCTACGCCCCGACCGCCGCGTACGGACACTTCGGCCGCACCGACATCGACCTCCCCTGGGAGTCGACGGACCGCGCCGAGGCTCTGCGCAACGCCGCCGGCGCCTGATCGCTCCGCAATCCCGAACGGCCCGCTTCCCCACCGGGGAGGCGGGCCGTTTCGCATCCGGGGACCTCGTCCAGGCACAGACTTCGCGCTGATCCCAAGGTCGTCACCCACTCTGGAACTGGCGCCTCCTAGCTGCGGAAGCCTGCCAGGCGCGTATTTCCGGCCCTCCGCGCACCTCCGCCCACCGTGGGGGACAACACGACCGGTCTGCGCGCCGTACCGCGCCCGCTCGACGTCGAGCTGCCCCGCCTGCGGCTGGTCGACCGCCTCGGCGCCCGCTGGTCCCGCCCGGTCACGCTGGTCACGGCCGGCCCCGGCTTCGGCAAGACCACGGCGCTGGCGCAGGCCGTCCGGGCGAACCTCCTGGCGCCGCGGGGCATCGACGCCTGGGTGACGTGCGGCCCCGGCCACGAGGACGCCGCCCGTCTGGCGTCGGCGATCCTCAGCGCCCTCGGACATCCGGCCTCTGGGGGCGATCCACGCGAGGTCCTCGCGGTGTTGCGAGGCAAGGCTCCGCTGGACGTCTGTCTGCTGCTCGACGACGTCCACGAGGTCCCGGACGGGTCGCCGGGCGCGGAGTTGCTCGCACAGGTCGCGCGTGCCCTGCCCGACACCGCGCATCTCGTGTTGTCCGGGCGCTCGACGCCTGCCCTTCCGCTGGCTCGGAGGCAGGCGGCGGGAGAGGTGGCGGTCATCGAGACGAAGGACCTGGCGTTCACCGGCGCCGAAGCGTCCGCGCTGGCCCGGAAACTCGGGCGTGAGTTGACCGAGGACCTGCAGGGGTGGCCGGCCCTTGTCAGGTTGTCGCTCACGGCCGGTCCGGCCGCGTCGTGGCGGTACGCCGCGGAGGAGGTGCTGAGCCGGCTGCCCGAGCGGACGCGCACCTCGTTGGCCGCGCTGGTGATCCTCGGGTCGGCGACGGCCGAGGAGGTCGGCGTCGTGGCGGGGGAGTCCACTGATCTGGAGCACCTCACACGTGAGGTGCCGCTGGTCGACCGGCTCGACGACGGGCGGTACCGGGCCCACGACCTGTGGGCGGGTCTGGTGTCCACCGGTCATCTGCGGGGCAGGGCCGTCGAGGTGCTCACCGGGCGCGGCGACCTGGCTGCGGCGGGGCGGGTCGCGTGTCGTGCCGGCGACTGGACTTTGCTCGCCGAGCTTGCGGTCGAGCTCGTGCGGACCACGCTGTCGGTCCTGCCGGGCGCTACGGCTCAGAAGTGGCTCAACGCGGTTCCCGCACAGCACGAGCAAGAGGCGGCGTTCCTGTTGCTGAAGGCCGCGTTGGTGCACGCCAACGACTTCACCGATCCGTCGATCGACTGCCTGGTCGACCGGGCGTGCGCGGTGATGCTGGAAGCCGGTGACCACGAGAGTGCGGCGGTGGCGCTGGGACAGGCTGTGATCACCGCGCACTCCAGGGGTGATCTGGTCCGGCTGGCCGCTGTTGCCCAACGGGCCCAACGGCTCGACGCGCAGTCGCCGGTGTTGAAAGTGCTCCAGCACAGTGTCGCCGCGGTCGTCGCCGAACTCGCCGGCGACCCGGAAGCGGCGCTCACGCATCTCGCCCAGGCGCCCGTCAACGCTGTGCCCCAAGCGCTTGCGGTGTCCACGATCAGGTTCCACGTGCATTGCCTGGCACTGTGCGGGCGGGGCCGGGAAGCGGCCGAACTCGCCGAACGGATGCTCGAGGACGACCTGGCCCGTCGTCATGCCGCGACGGCTCGCTGGTTCGACGGTGAAGCCGTTGATTTCCAAGGAGACGGCACGGACAGCACGGCGCGCGACGAGTTCGTGGCGCGGGCCATTCACGCGGTCGTCGCGGCGTCGTTCGGTGAGACCGCTCCGGAACCGGCGGCGGAGCAGGACAACCCGCGCGACGCGGTCCTGGCGTGTGCCGCGCAAGCGGCGGCGGCCGTCACACGCGGGGAGGAAGACCTGGCCCGCGACCTCTACAAGCAGCACCTGGACCGGTGGCCGCTGGAGATCGCGCTCGCCGAACGGCATCTGCGCCGGTTTCTCACGCTCGGGTACGTGCTCAGCGACGAACTCAGAGAACGCTGGGACAGCATCGATCTGGGGCCGTCGCACCGCAAAGCACGAGCTGCCGGGCGCGCGTTCCTCGACGCGAGGAAAGGCGATCTGCGAAGAGATCTACCGGCAGCACACGCGTTCTGCTTCCTGCCGTTGCCGTGGTCCGTCGAACTCGCCGCGCGTCAGGCGGCAGCGGGCAGCACGCACCTGGGCACCTGGCTGGCTGATCGGGTCGGAACGGCCGCGCACCGCCAGTTCCGTGAACTGGCCAGGGATCCGGACCTCGCCGCCGGTGCCGCCAGACTCCTCGCCACCGTGCCCGCGCCACCGGACCACCCGATCGGCATCGAGGTCATCGGGCCGATGCGCGTCACGAGGAACGGCGTCGCCACCGACGCACCCGAACTGCGCAGGGCACGCGTCCGGCAGCTCCTCGGCCTTCTCACGTTGCGCACCTCGCTGTCCCGAGAGCAGGCGATGGACCTGCTGTGGCCCGAACTGGACGCCGCCAGCGCCGCACGGAACCTGCGCGTCACCATGACCCACCTCAGGCGGTTGCTGGAACCCGGCCGCGCGGGCGGCGAGGCCAGTTACTTCCTGCGCAGCGACAGCGAGACGATCCGGCTCGTCCGGAGCGATCAGCTGACGGTGGACCTGTGGTCGTTCCAGGAAGCGGGCGCCGACGACGCCGTGTCGCTGTGGCGAGGAGAGCCGCTCCCGGACCTGACCGACCTGTGCGAGGCCGAGATCACCGACATCAGGACCAGGCACGTGCGGAACCTGTTGGCACTGGGCGAACTCAGGCTCGTCACGGGTGATCCGGCCGAGGCTCACCACCTGGCGGAACGGGCCCTGGAACTGGAGCCGTTCGAGCCACGCGGGCATCGGCTCGCGCTCGCCGCAGCAGTGCGCGCACGCAATCCACACAGGATGGTGAGGACGCGTGCGCGCGTGCTGGACTCGTTGCGGCAGCTCGGGATCAGACCCGATCCGGCCACGGAGATCCTGTTGCGGCAGGCGGTCGCTAGCAGCTGACCTGGCCCTCGGTGGACGCCGTGCAGAAGTCGAACCCTGCCTCGCCGTCACCGTCGTCGGAGTTCAGGCCTCCCGACAGCAGGTCCATCCCGTCGCCACCGAGCATCGTGTCGTCTCCGGGCTCGCCGTAGACGGTGTCGTGGTGCAGACCGCCGTCGACCTTGTCGTCGCCCCAGCCGGCGCAGATCAGGTCGTTGCCGGGGCCGCCGACGATCACGTCGTCGGCACCGAGACCGAGGATGATGTCGTTGCCCTCCATGCCGACGATCACGTCCGGCCCGTTGCTGCCGAGGATCACGTCCGGGCCGGGGCCGCCGGGGATGAAGCCCGCCCCGACGATCGTGGGCACGGCGTTGTAGCAGGCCGCCTGCGGCGGTCTGTTCTGGAACTCCGGCGGGACGTCGTCCGCCTGGGCGACACCGGCGGTGCACAGTCCGATGGCGAGCGCGGCGGCGGCGATGCGCAGTCTCATTGTCGTTTCCCCTCTTCGGTTTCTTGCCTGAGAAGAGAGTGACAACGGGGCGTTGCCCGAACGCTAACCGGAGCGCGCCATGTCCCGTTCGACGGTCGGCACCGGCGCGCCGATCCTGGTCCGGATCGCCGCGGCCTCGCTCAACAGCTCTCGCCTGCCCGTCGAGCGGGCGAGAGCCTCCAGGACGCTCGCCTCACGCCAGCGATCGCCCAGTTCGCGGTGCAGCGTGAGACTGCGCTCCAGCAACGGCCGCGCGGCCCGCGGGTTGCCGGTGCCCTGTTCGACCACACCGAGCAGGTTCAGTGCCCAGGCGATGCCCTCCTTGAACTCGAGTTCCCCGAACGTGTCCAGCGCTTCGTCGAGCATCCTGCGAGCCCGCACGGCATCACCCCGGTACCAGGCGACGGCGCCGAGGTAGGCGAGCGACGACGTGGCACCGCGCCGGTCACCCAGTTCTCGCAGTGACTTCAGTGATGCCTGAAGATCGGCCTCGGCCACCACGAGATCACCGGACAGCCAGGACGTGGCGCCCGCGAGTTGCCGGGCGTAGGCGGCGTTCATCGGATTCGAGGCGCACGCGGCCTCTTGGTAATGGTGTAGCGCAGCTTCGTAATGACCGCGTTCTCGCGCGACCGAGCCGAGCAGCCGGTGCAGCCTTCCGGCCAGGGATGGATCGGTCTCCAATCCATCTTCAGCATAGCGCACCGCTGAGGGGTAGTCGCACTCCAGCAGCGCCAGTGCCGCCGCGGACGCCAAAGCCTTGCCGCGCAACGGTCCCGAGCTTTCCAGCGCCACGTTCAACCACTGCCGGCCCTCGCCGTAGTTGCCGGTGCGGTGCCAGTAGCGGGCCAACGCCACCACCAGGCGAAGGATCTTGCCCGCGTCACCGGTCGACTTGAACCACTCCATGGTGCGTCTCAGGTTCGCGTGCTCCACGCGTAACTCGTTGAGCAACGTGCCCGTGGGGTCGGCCTCGGCACGTTCGGCCAGACACAAGAAGAAGTCTGCGGCACGTGCGTGTGCGGAAGAGCGTTGCTCCATCGCGAACGCATGAACGGTTTCCAGCATGGAGAAACGGGTCTCGCCCGCCACCCGTGACACCCGCACGAGCGATTTGGCCACCAGCCCGGTCAGCGCGTCGAGCGAACTGGCCAGCGCCTCCACCAGATCCGCCGGGAACCCGCCCGCGCACACCGCGAGATCGGCGAACAGCGTGCGTTCGGACGACGTCAGCAGGTCGTGGCTCCACGCGATCGCGGCCCGCAACGGTCCCAGCAGCCCGAACCGGTCACGCAATCGCCGCACGATCTGGGCGGGGGTGAGGACGGACGTGCGGGCGGCGGCGAGTTCCAGCGCCAGCGGCAAGCCGTCGAGCGCCGCGCAGAGCTGGGCGATCGCCGGTGCATCGGCGTCGGTGTACGTGTGTGCCGCACGGTCCAAGAACAGCCGCACGGCGTCATAGGCGGCCAGTTCGGCCAACGAGCGATGCACGTCAGGGTCGGGAACGGCCAGTGGCGGCAACGGGTAGACCGTTTCGCCCGGCACAGCAAGGGGTTCACGGCTCGTGGCGAGCACACGCAGCTGTGGGTGAGCCTCGACGAACGCCGCGCACGCGGCCCGTAGGTGCTCGCAGTTGTCCAACACCATCAACGCGTTCCCGAGCGTGCTCAGCTCACGTGTGGTGATCGCGAATGCCACCGCGACCGCGTCTTCGACGCACGACGCGGACGTCAGGTCGACCACCGTGGACGACGGCGTGACGTGCTGGGCGAGCCGGGACTTGCCGCAGCCCGCCGGTCCGGTGAGCGTGACGAGCCGCGACTTCTCCAGCAGCCGCACGACGTCCTGAGTCTCGCGCTGCCGTCCGACCAGCCCCGTGTCGGAGTCCGGGGGCGGACAGGCGAGCGCCTCCGCCTCGACCGCGCGCAGGCCCCGTCCGGGATCGACGCCCAACTCGTCGACGAGCACCTTGCGCGCCCGACGGATCGTGCTCAACGCATCGGCGCGTCGGCCGTCACGTAGTTGTGCGTCGGCGAGCAGCTCCCAGAAGCGTTCTCGCAACGGATGACCGACGACGAGCCGTTCGAGTTGCGCGGCGGCGGCTCCGTAGGCGCCACGGCCGATCTCTTGCTGTGCCAACGCCTCCTCGGCCGCGAGACGTGCTTCATGCAATCGAGTGATTTCGGCGGACGCCCACTCGGAGACGGCGCAGTCGGTCAAGGGGTCGCCGCGCCACAACGTGAGTGCCGCACGGGGTGAGGAAGCGCGCTCGAACCGTGTGACGTCGACGCGCGTCGGATCGATTCGCAGCGCGTAGCCGGCAGTGGTGGTGACCAGGACGTCCGGAAGGCCGATCGCGGCGAGAGCCGAACGGACGCGGGCGATGTGGCTGTGCAGCGTCCGCAACGCCGTGAGTGGGGGCTCGGTGCCCCACAACGCGTCGATCAGACGCGTTGCGGGGAGCACCGAGGGTGCGCGCAACGCCAGCAGCGCCAGGAGGGAGCGCTGGCGCGTGCCGGCGAGGCGCAGCACGCCGCCTGGCCCGGTGACTTCAAGGGGTCCGAGCAGGCGGACGTCTAGTTGGTCCACGCACGAGCGGAGTTCTCATGGCCGACCCTGATACATCGGCCGGGCGAACTCACTGAACGCACATGTCGAGCGGACCCTGCGTGCACGTGTCGTTGCCGCCGAGGCCGTACATCTTGTTGGGCCAGGCGTTGCCGCTCAGCACGTCGTCGCCCTGGGTGCCGTACACGTCCTGCACGTTCTTGAGCTGGTCGAACTCGCCCGGCCGACTCGCCGTGCCCGCCGCGAGGTCGATCGTCATGCCCTCGGAGTGGTCGCTGAAATCCGCGCGGTCGCGCATGTTCAGCTTGGCGCCGTCGATCTTGTCGTTGCCGTAGCCGCCCTGCAGGAAGTTGCCGCCCGCGTCGGCCTGCGGCTCGTCGAGCACGTCGTCGCCGTCCCCGCCGAACAACTGGTCGGGGCCCAGTCCGCCGTTGATCACGTCGTCGCCCTCGCCGCCCTGCAGGACGTCCGCGCCCGACCCGCCCTGCAACGAGTCGTCGCCGTCGCCACCGTGCTGCTCGGTGGGCACGGCGCTGTCGTAGAGCACGGTGTCGTCGCGGTTGCCCAGGTAGAGGACGACCTTCTGGACCTGCGCGCACTGGACGCGTGAGGCCGACAGGCGCGTGCACCCGGTGCCGGGCCGCATCGTGCCGGCATCGCTGATGGTGGTGCCGGAGACGTGGATCTGGCTGGCGCGCGACGGCGCCCCGGTGACGACGAGCCTGCCGGCCTCGACCCGTGCGACGGTCGCGGGCTCTGGTGCGGCGGCGGTTCCCGATGCGGCCAGTGCGGCCGCTATGACGAGCGTGAGCATGATGTTCCCCCTCGAAGACGTTGTGCACGTGAGTACGCGTGGCCTGTTGTGAATCTGTTGTGGCCATCGCATCCGTGCCACAACCGCGCCGGTTTCTCCTTCTCGCAGTCAGTCCGCTCGTGAAGGGGAGGAAGACCGTGAGAACAGGCATGGCAGCTCTGCTCGGCGTCGTGATGGCGTTGACCGTGACGCCGCTGACCGCGGCGGCGCAGGAGGAACCCGAGGAGCAGGAGATCATCGTCAAGTTCCGCGACGGCGCGTCGCGAGGGGACGCGCTCACCCAGTCGAAGTCGCGGGCCGTCGCCGACGCCACCGACGGCGCCGAGGTGCTGGCGTCGAGGGACGCCGCCGAGTCGATCCGCGTGCTCATGGCCCGCGGTGACGTCGAGTACGCCGAGCCGAACATCGTGCTCGAGGCCACGGCCGTGCCGAACGACCCGATGTGGCCGCAGCAGTGGCACTACTGGGAGGCGACCGGCGGCATCCAGCTCTCGCCCGCCTGGGACCTCGGGCCGTCCGGCGCCGGCCAGCGGGTCGCGGTGATCGACACCGGCCGCACCGCCCACCCGGACATGTCCGCCAACTACATCGGCGGCTACGACTTCATCAGCAACGCGGCCTACGCCAAGGACGGCGGCGGCCGGGACGCCAACCCGGCGGACCAGGGCGACTGGCGGCTGGCGAACCAGTGCGGTCCCGGCACGGCGGCGCGGGCCTCGAGCTGGCACGGGCTGCACGTCGCCGGCACCGTGGCGGCGTTGCGCAACAACGCGACCGGTGTCACGGGCGTCGCACCGTCGGCCAGGGTCGTGCCCGTGCGCGTCCTCGGCACGTGCGGTGGCACGTTGGCGGACATCGCCGCAGGCATCGTCTGGGCAGCGGGTGGCGCCGTTCCGGGCGTTCCGGCGAACCCGAACCCGGCGAAGGTCCTGAACCTCTCGCTCGGCGGTCCCTCGGCGGCGTGCCCCGCGACGCTGCAGAACGCGATCAACACCGCTCGCAACGTGCACCGCGCGACCGTCGTGGTGGCGGCGGGCAACAGTTCGGCCAACGCCGCCGGGGCCACACCCGCGAACTGCGTCGGCGTCGTCACCACGGGTGCCACGGACCGGCAGGCCAACAGGGCCTCGTACGCGAACTTCGGCGCCACGATCGAGATCTGCGCGCCGGGTGGCGAGACCTCGCCGCTGGCCGCCAACGGTGTGCTGTCGACGCTGAACAACGGCCCGACGGTGCCCGCCGGGTCGATCTACCAGCGCTACCAGGGCACGAGCATGGCCACGCCGCACGTCGCCGGTGTCGTCGCGTTGATGCAGCACGCCCGTGTGCAGCACGGCAAGGCGTTGCTGACGCCCGCGCAGGTGCTGCTGCACCTGAAGGCAAAGGTGCTCCCCGCCGCCGCTCAGTGCGGCAAGGGCCTGCTCGACGCGCGGCAGAGCGTTGCCGCCGCTATCGCCGCCGCCTGATGTGATCTGTGAACAAGGCCCTGGTCATCCGGGGCCTTTGTTCATACGAGGGTTGGTTACGCGACATGTACCGCGACTACAAACTCGGTTCATGTCGCTTTCTCGTCGTGGGTTCATGGCTGCCGTCGCTGCTGCTGGTGCGGGCACGCTGCTGCCACCGTCGGTGTACGCCGCGTTGGCACGTGAGCCCCGTACGGGAGGGTTGCGCGCGATCAAGCACGTCGTGCTGTTGATGCAGGAGAACCGTTCGTTCGACCACTACTACGGAACTCTGCGTGGCGTGCGTGGGTTCTCCGACCGCAACGCGCTGAGGGGTGTGTTCAACCAGTCGGGCGTGCTGCCGTTCCCGGTGCGTGAGGCAGCCTCCGGACGGGACATCCAGTACATCGCCGACCTGGACCACAGCTGGAACGGCGGCCACTCGGCGTTGCGCGGCGGGTGGAACGACAACTGGGTGCCGGCGAAGACCGGGGCGACGATGGCGTTCTACACACGTCAGGACATCCCGTTCCACTACGAGCTCGCGGACACCTTCACGCTGTGCGACGCCTACCACTGCTCGGTGCCGTCCTCGACCTCACCGAACCGCAACTACTGGGTGTCCGGGTACACGGGTTTCGAGCCCTCAGGCGGCCGCGCGACCGGCAACGCCGCTTACAGCGAAGACACCCACGGCGGCTACACGTGGAAGACGTACCCGGAACGCCTCGAGGCCGCTGGGAAGTCGTGGCGGGTGTATCAGGAGTGGGACAACTTCCAGGACAACAACCTGGAGTTCTACCTGCGCTTCAAGGAGATCGCGCGCAAGGTGCTGCCCGCCGGGTTCAAGTCGCTGGACAAGCTGTACGGGACGGGCGACCCGGCGTTGATCGGCTCGCTGGACCTCTCGAAGCTCTCCGCGGCGGAGAAGTCGTTGTACACGCGCGGATTGCACCGGGTGAAGCCGGGCGGGCTGGGGGAGACGTTCCGCGCGGACGTCACCGCCGGACGGTTGCCCGCCGTGTCGTACCTGGTCCCGTCCTCTGTGGACTCCGAGCACCCCGGCGCGTCCTCGCCCGCGGCCTCCGCCTCGATCACCTACCAGGTGCTGGACGCGCTGGCGTCCAACCAGGAGGTGTGGGAGTCGACGGTCCTGTTCATCACCTATGACGAGAACGACGGTTTCTTCGACCACGTGCCGCCGCCGCGCCCGCCGTTGTCCGTTGCCGACGAGTACGTGGGTGACCGGCCGTTGGGATTGGGTGCGCGCGTACCGATGACCGTCGTCTCGCCGTGGTCCGTTGGCGGTTACGTGAACTCGCAGGTGTTCGACCACACGTCGATGACGCGGTTCCTGGAGAAGTGGACCGGGGTGCGGTCGGAGGAGATCTCCGCGTGGCGCCGGACCGTCGCCGGTGACCTGACCTCGGCGTTCGACTTCGACCGGCGCCGGACGTGGCCCGAGGTCGGTGAGCCCGCCGCGGTGCCGCCCGCCACGCCGCGCTGGCGTCCCGCGCCGCCGTCCGAGCAGAAGATGCCGGAGCAGGAGGCCGGACGGCGGCGTGCGCGCGCCCTTCCGTACCAGCCTGACGCGTCGTTGCGCGGGTCGTTGCTGGAGATGTCGAACTCCGGCGCGGCGTCGGTGCACTTCGCTCTGTACCCGTACTCAGGGCAGTTCGCGCTGCCGCAGCACTTCGACGTCGCGTCCGCGGCTTCGCTGGAGCTTGCGGGTAAGCACGACCTCGTGTTGTTGGGTCCCAACGGCTTCCGTCGTGAGTTCGCTGGCACTTCCACGGACCGTGCGCGCGTCTCGTCGTCGGTGCGCGGATACAGCCGTGTGCTGACCTTGACGTTCGAGAACAGCGGATCGACGCGGCTGACGTTCGTGCTGGGGCGGCGTCGCTACGTTGTGAGGCCGGGGCATCGGCACGTGATCCCGTGGCTGACCATCATGAACTCCGGCTGGTACGACCTGACGGTGACGGTGGAGGAAGAACCGGGGTTCCGCCGCCGTCTGTGCGGTCACATCGAGAACGGCCAGGAGTCGATCTCCGGTTAACGTTGCGCCCGTGGAGATCACGGGGGACGAGATCCGGCGGCGGATGATCGATCATGAATCTTTGGATCCCGGCGGGTTCGTGCTCGCCGACGCGAAGATCACGGGTCAGCTCGACCTGTCCGACGTCGTGGCGAAGAAGCCGTTGGTGCTGCGCGACTGCACGACCGAGCAGCCGGTGCTGCTCGACCGGGCGCAGTTCACGCAGCTGGACCTGCGCGGCCTGACCGCGCCCGCCGTGCACGCTCGCGGGCTGACGGTCGACCACAACCTCAGCCTGAGCGGTGCCCGGCTGAGCGCCGCGCAGTCGATCGACGCGCTGCACATGCGCATCGGCGGCAGCGTCTACCTCGACGACGGGTTCCACGCGGAGGGCTCGGTGACGCTGAGCGGGTCGCAGATCTCGGCCGTGCTCCGGTGCGCCGGCGCGCGTTTCGAGGACGGGATCTTCCTGGTCGACCTGCGGGTCGGCGACGGGATCTTCCTGTCCCAGGGGTGTCACGTCACCGGTGGCGGCAAGCACGCGTCGGTGCGGATGCGCGGGACGCGGGTCGACGGGCAGCTCGTTCTGCGGGAGGGGCTTTTCAGCTCGTCCGACGTGGCGCTCGACCTGCGGCACGTGCGCGTGGGCAAGGAACTGTTCCTGTCCTTCGAGAGGGTCGAGGGCAGGGCGCAGCTCGAAGGCCTGACCTACGAGGGCCTGCCGCGAGACGCCACTTTGGACGATTGGCTGGCGTTCCTGCCGGCGCGCACCCTGCGTTACTCGGCGCAGCCATGGGCGCAGCTCGCCGCCGCGCACCAGGGCGCCGGGCACGAACGCGACGTGCGGCGGATCCGGGTCGCCCAGCAACGTGATCTGCGCCGCCGCGGCCAGCTCTCGCGGTGGGGACGCGCCTGGCACCTCCTGCGCGGCGTGACGGTCGGCCACGGCTACCGGCCTGGCCTGGCCCTCGTGTGGCTGGCCGGGGTGCTCGCCGTGTCGATCGGTGTGGTGCTGGTCTCCGGCGCGGTGCGGTGCTCGGTGGTCGAACAGGTCGGCTACGCCCTGAACGTGGCGACGCCGCTGGTCAAGGTGGATTCGGCGCGGTGCACCGTGGACACGGCCGCGGGAGCGGGCCAGGCCGTTCTGGCGGTGACGTGGCTGCTGCAGGTCCTGGCGTGGGCTTTCGCCACCCTGTTCGTGGCGGGCTTCACCGGATTGGTGAGGCGCAACGCGTGACTGTCGGGGGTGTCTGATACACCAGGAGGCATGAGCGCGAAGACCGGAGCGAGAAAAGGGGAGCGGGTCCCCGCGGAGTCGCTGCCGGTCGCCCGGATCGTGGTGGACGTGCCGCTGGCCCACCTGGACAGGCCCTTCGACTACTCGGTTCCGTCCGAACTGGACGAAGCCGCGGTGCCCGGCTGCCGCGTCCGCGTGAGGTTCGCGGGCCAGTTGGTCGACGGATACCTGCTGGAGCGCGTCGAGACGACGGAGTACGGCAAGAAGCTCGCCTTCATCGAGAAGGTCGTGTCGCCCGAGCCGGTGCTCGCGCCGGAGATCGCGGTGCTGGCGCGGGCGATCGCGGACCGGTACGCGGGCGGCATGATCGACGTGCTGCGGCTGGCCATCCCGCCCCGGCACGCCCGCGCGGAGGCCGCGTCGTCGGGGGAGGCGCCGCCGTTGCCGCAGCTTCCCGCGTGGGTGGGGGAACTGTCGGCTGGGGAGTCGGCTGAGGTGGCCGACAGGACCTCTGCGGGGCAACCGGCTGAGGTGGCGGAGGAGGTCGTCGGCGAGCGACCCGTCGAGGAACAGCACGTTGTGGTGGCCGGTGGGGGTTCCGAGGAGCAGCCGGTCGTCGCAGGCGAGAGCTTGTCCGCCGCTGAGCCGCCCTCTGACGAGGCTTCGCCTGCCGTTGCCCCCGTTGCCCCTCCCACGGACGCGCCCGCGCGGTCGCAGCTGCCGCCCGTTCCCGCCGACGCCTGGTCGCGTTATCCCCGCGGCCCGAAGTACCTGGAGGCCCTGCGCGAGGGGCGTCCCGCCCACGCCGTCTGGCAGGCGCTGCCGGCCGAGGACTGGCCCGCCCGGCTCGCGGAGGCGGCCGCCGCTGTCGCGTCGTCCGGGCGCGGAGTGGCCATCGTGGTGCCGGACCACCGCGATCTGGCTCGTGTCGCCGAGGCGTGCGCCAAGGTGATCGAGGGCGTGGTGACGCTGTCGGCCGACCTCGGGCCGTCGGAGCGCTACAAGCGGTGGCTGGCCGTGCGTCGTGGTGTGGCGCGGGTGGTCGTGGGAACGCGGGCGACGGCGTTCGCGCCGGTCAAGGATCCCGGGCTGCTCGTGGTCTGGGACGACGGGGACGACCTGCACGTCGAGCAGCGGTCGCCGTATCCGAACGTGCGCGACGTGCTGGTGCAGCGCGCGCACATGACGGGGGCCGCGCTGCTCATCGGCGGGTTCGCGCGCACGGCCGAGGCGCAGTTGCTGGTCGAGACGGGCTGGGCGCACGAGATCGTGGCGTCGCGGGAGACGCTGAGGTCCGTCGCGCCGCGCGTGGTGTCGGTGGGCGACAACGACTGGCAGGACGTCAAGGACTCGGCGGCCCGCACCGCCCGGTTGCCGTCCATCGCGTTCGACGCGGCCCGGTTCGCCCTCGCCGACTCGCCGGTGCTGATCCAGGTGCCGCGCCGGGGATACGTGCCGTCGCTCGCCTGCGGCGAGTGCCGGGGACCCGCGCGGTGCCGCCGGTGCGCCGGGCCGCTGGCGTTGCCGGGAGGTACCCAGGACGGGGCGCCGAAGCCCGCGTACTGCCGGTGGTGCGCGGCGACGGAGGCCGGGTTCCGCTGCCCCACGTGCGGGTCGCGCAAGCTGCGCGGACAGATCATCGGCGCCAGGCGCACCGCGGAGGAGCTCGGGCGGGCGTTCCCCGGCTACCCGGTGCGGACCAGCGGAGCGGACGAGGTGCTGACCAAGGTGCCGGGCAAACCGTCGCTGGTGGTCGCCACGCCGGGCGCCGAACCCGTGGCCGAGGGTGGCTACGGCGCGGTGCTGCTGCTCGACGGGTGGGCGTTGCTGGGCAGGGCCGACCTCCGTGCCTCGGAGGAGGCGCTGCGGCGGTGGATGACGGCGGCGGGCCTGGTGCGGCCGGGCAACGGGCGCGTGGTCGTGATCGCGGACTCGTCCCTCACCCCGGTGCAGGCCCTGGTCCGCTGGGACCCGGTGTGGCACGCCTCCACCGAGCTCGCCGCGCGCACCGAGCTCGGCTTCCCGCCGGCGGTCCGGATGGCGACCGTCGACGGCACCCCGGACGCGGTGAACGCCGTGCTCGACGAACTCCGCCTGCCGCCCACCGGTGAGATCCTCGGCCCGGTACCGCTGGGCGACGACGAGACCAAGGAACGGGCCCTGGTGCGGGTCGCCCGCGCGGAGGGCCGTCAGCTCGCGGCCGTGCTCGCCGAGGCACAGGCCGTGCGGACGGCCCGCAAGGAACAGGACCTGGTGCGCATCAAGCTCGACCCGCTGGAGGTCCTGTAGGCCCGCCCAGGCTGACGCGCGTTCAGCCCTCGTAGTGGGAGCGCAGGCCCGCCATGTGGTCGCGGATGTCCTCGTCGGTGAGCTTCTCGTACTCGAGGTACTCGCTCAGGTAGGTCATGAGGTCGCCGCGTTCCGGGTGGTCCTCGCCCGCGATCACGTGCGCCGTCGTGCCCGCGATGCCCGCCGGGAACAGCAGGAAGCCGTCGAGGCCCGCCATGGTGTCGAAGGAGGCGTTCTTGGCCTCCCAGAGGGCCCAGACGTCGTCCTCGCGGCCGCACTCGGCGAGCAGCAGCGCGGCGAGGCCCAGCGCCTCGCTGACGCCCCAGCCCTCCTGGTGCGCGGCGGTCTCCTCGGCGAGCAGGTGGCGCAGCAGGCCGGCGTCGCCGTCGCGGCGTTCGCGCAGCAGGAGGTGCAACGCCTCCTCGCGGTCGGCCTCGTCGAGCGGGGTGTTCGTGAAACTGGTTCGCAACTGGTCAAGATCGATCGACACGCCCGCACCTTAGGCCTTCCTCAAGGAGTGTTGCCATCCGGTCGCAACGGAGTAGAAGTTTCCGCATGTTGCGAACGGTTGCCGCGCTCACACTCTCCGTCGTGATGGTCGCGCCTGCTCCGGCGGGCGCGGCGGAATCAGCGCCACGCGTGCCCGAACAGGTGGGCTGGGGAGGCGCTGTCTCGAGCGTCGACCCCGACGCGTCCCAGATCGGCATCGACGTGCTCCGCCGCGGTGGCAACGCCGTCGACGCCGCCGTCGCCACCGCCGCCGCGCTCGGCGTGACCGACCCGTTCAGCGCGGGCATCGGCGGCGGCGGGTTCTTCGTCCACTACGACGCCCGCAGCGGGCGTGTGTCCACTCTGGACGGACGGGAGACCGCGCCGCGGTCCGCCACCGACCAGCTCTTCGTGGAGGACGGCAAGCCCCTGCCGTTCGCCGAGGCGATGACCAGCGGCAAGTCCGTCGGCGTCCCCGGCACGCCCAAGACGTGGCAGCAGGCGCTGCGCAAGTGGGGCACGCTGAATCTGCGCGAGGCCATGGCGCCCGCGGAGTCGTTGGCACGACGCGGTTTCGTCGTCGACCAGACGTTCAACTCGCAGATCGCGAACAACGCCGCCCGCTTCGCCGACTTCACCTCGACCCGCGACCTCTACCTGCCCGGCGGCCAGCCGCCCGCGGTCGGCAGCACGTTCCGCAACCCGCAGCTCGCCGACACCTACCGCGAGCTCGCCCGCACCGAACTCGCGTCGCTCTACGGCGGCGCGGTCGGCCGTGACCTGGTGAACGCCGTGCGCACGCCGCCGGTGGTGCCCGGCTCGACCCGCAACGTCCGCGCCGGTGACATGCAGGTCTCCGACCTGGCCCGGTACCAGGTCGAACGCCGCGACCCGACGCACACGCGCTACCGCGGCCTCGACGTCTACGGCATGGCGGCACCGTCGTCCGGCGGCACGACCGTCGGCGAGGCGCTCAACATCCTCGAGTCGACCGACCTGTCGAAGGTCTCCGACGTCGAGTACCTGCACCGCTTCATCGAGTCGACCAAGCTCTCCTTCGCCGACCGCCTGCGCTGGGTCGGTGACCCCAAGTTCTCCCGCGTGCCGACCGAGGGCCTGCTCTCGCAGAAGTTCGCGGACAGCCGCGCGTGCCTGATCAAGCCCGACGCCGTGCTGCCCGCCCCGCAGCCCGCCGCCGACCCGCGCAACCCCAAGGCCTGCGAAGCCACCGCCGGCATCTCGGCACTGCGCGAGGACGCCGAGCGCACCACGCACCTCACGACCGCCGACCGCTGGGGCAACGTCGTCGCCTACACGCTGACCATCGAGGCGGAGGGCGGCAGCGGCATCGTCGTCCCGAACCGGGGCTTCCTGCTCAACAACGAACTCACCGACTTCGAGTTCGTCGCCCCGACCCCCGGCGTTCCGCACCCGAACCTCCCCGGCCCCGGCAAGCGCCCGCGCTCGTCCATGGCCCCGACGATCGTCCTCGACCACGGCAAGGTCGTGCTCGCCGTCGGCTCACCGGGCGGCTCCACGATCATCACCACGGTCACCCAGATCCTGACCGCCCGCCTGGACCGCAAGATGTCCCTCGTCGACGCCGTGGCGGCCCCGCGCGCCTCCCAGCGCAACGCGGCCACCACCCCGGCCGAGGCGGCGTTCATCGCGGCCTCGACCACCGCGGGCCTGCAGGCCATCGGGCACAGGTTCAGCCAGAACGCCGAGATCGGCGCCGCCACGGCCGTCGAACGCGCCAAGGACGGCCGCTGGCGCGCCGTCGCCGAGCCGACCCGGCGCGGCGGTGGAGCGGCCCGCGTCGTGAAGGTGGGCTGAGCACGTCCTGAGCTGGCTGGAGCGCGGGCATCCGTGCTCCAGCCGCCCAGCGGACGGTCAGGAGTTGGTGCGGCCGTCGATGCGCTCGCGGATGAGGTCGGCGTGACCGTTGTGCTGCGCGTACTCCTCGATCAGGTGGATGTAGAGCCAGCGCACGGAGATCTCACCGGCGCGCTCGTGCACGAACGTGTCGTCCAGGTCCCGGCCGGCCGCAGCGGCGCGCGACTCCGCCATCTCGGCGAGCAGGTCCGCGTACTCCGCCTCGGCACGGGCCGGGTCCAGGTGCTCGAAGCCGTCGTTCCACTCGCCCGGCGCGCTGTAGCGGGTCTTGACGTCCTGGCCCGCCAGCCGGACCCGGAACCACATCCGCTCGACGTCGGAGAGGTGGCGGACGAGGCCGAGCAGGCTCAGGTTCGACGGCGGTGCGGACGTCATGGCGAGTTGTTCGCCGCTCAGTCCCGCGCAGTTGGCCAGGAAGGTGGCTCGATGGCGGTCGAGCCACGCTTCCAGCATCGGGCGTTCGGCGCCGAGCAGGGGTTCTTCGACCAGCTCGACCTCAGGTGCTGTCCACGTCATGGGGACATGCCTAGCCGATGCCGCCGTCGTAGACGACCTTGTTTCGCTCGTCGCGGGCGACCAGGCGCAGGGTGGCGGGGGAGGGCGGCGAGCCCGTGACGGGCAGCATCGCGATGAAGTGACCGTCGGCGACCTCGGTCGTCACCCGTGCCCCGCCGCTGTCGGACACCTCCACCGCCTTCGCGGACCTGTGGGTGCGGCCGACCACGACGAACCGCGTTCCCGACTGGTAGCCGCCGATGAGGACCGCGGCGGACTCGGGGGCCCGGTCGGCGGTCCGGATCGTCGAGAGGGCACCCGGATCTGATTCGGACAGAGGGCAGTTCGCCCACTCCTCGTGGCCGCGATGCGCGAGCAGCATGCCGCCCGGCTGGTTCGGGTCCGTCATCAGCAACGGCTCCCAGCCCCTCAGCTCGTCCGCGTTCCCGCTGGTGGCGAAGGCGTTGTCGGCGCACCTGGCGAGGACGTTCACCGCACTGCGGGAGTCCGCGTCACCACTCTCGTAGCTGTCGGATTCGCCGTCCGCCGGCCACTCCGGGAACCGTTCGAGCTGCACGGGCGGGATCTGCGTGACGGTGCCGTCGAAGATCAGTTCGGACGAAGCCATCGCGTTCTGCGAGTGGATGACGAAGAAATCCGGGGTGACCACGCTCCCGCTGGAACTGCGGCTGTGCGAGGGGCCCACCTCACGCGCCTTCGCCGTCCGCGCGCCCTGCGGCGGTACGCCCGCGATGATCTGACCGGTGCGGTGGGTCATCCTGCCCGTCCCCAACGCGACCGGCTCGAACTCCTTCGACGCCACCGTCGCCCTGGACCTCGTGAGCTCGCAGAAGCGGCCGTCGTCACCGACGAGCACCTTGCGCAGACCGAAGACCACCATCTTCGAGGAGGACCAGGTCGCGTCCCGCAGGGCGTCCCGGCACCGGGTGACGTCGCGCTCGGAGGGAGCGATGACTCCATCGCGGCCCGGATCGAGCGCGTGGGGCGCGGGGCGCGTGAGGACGACACCGCCTACCACTAGGAGCACCACACCGGCGGCGACGGCCAGCGGTGTGAGGGGGTGACGGCCCCGGTCCCCGGCGACGTCCGGGCGCATGCGTTCCTTGACGTCCTCGGGCAACGCGCGGCGAGGTGGCAGGCCGATCGTCATCACTCCACCTCCAGGGTGTCGTCGGAGAGCACCTTGCGCAGGCGGCTGCGTGCGCGGGAGAGGCGCGACCGAACGCTCACCTCGGCCACCCCCAACGCCTCGGCGGCCTCCGCGGTGGTCAGCTCGCCGAGCAGCACGAGCTCGACGGCCTCGCGTTCGGCGCGGGGCAGCCGGTCCACGGCCCGCAACACCTGGCTCAGGCGCGCCTCGTGGTCCAGCGCCGACACGACCTCCTCGGCGTGGTCGCCCTGCACGTCGTTCCTGGGCACGCGCGTCAGCAGGCGGGTGAACCTGGTCCTGCGGCGGAACTCCGACCGGGCGAGGTAACCCGCGACGGTGAACAGCCACGGCAGCGCGCTGTCCCGGACCAGCGTCACCTGGCCACGGCGGCGCCACGCCGTCATGAACGTCGCCGACGTCAGGTCCTCCGCCGTCGACCACGACGCCGTCAGCCGGTACGCGTGGTTCCACACGGCCTCGGCGTAGCGGTCGTACAGCTCACCGAAGGCGCGCTCGTCGCCTCGTGCCCACAGTTCGGCGTCCGGCGGGGCGTCGTCCGGCAAGGCGGCCGCCCCCTCCCAGCTCGGTCGCATCAGCCTCATGACCTGGAGGTGTCCACCTAATGGCCGAGTGTTGCACCTGATCTTCCTACCTCGGGCTGACCCGGGTTCGATACCTCGAGCCGATGTGAGCTGACCTGCGCGAACGGCACAGTTCATGGCATGACGACGACCACTGTTACCAGCGCCCCGGCAGCCCACCTCGACATCCACGCGCTGCTGCGGCCCGTGCTGACGGCCCTGCGGTTCACCGGCCACTTCGTCGTGGCGCTGGTGGGCGTGATCTTCCTCGGCAGCGCGTCCGAGCACTGAGCGCGCTCCTCGTAGACTGACCTCCAGTCCACACGAGGAGCACTGCGTGACCGTCCAACCCATCCGCCTGTTCGGCGACCCCGTGCTGCGCACAGCGGCGACCGAGGTCACCGACTTCGACAAGGAACTGCGCACCCTGGTCAAGGACCTGTGGGACACGATGCAGGACGCCGGCGGAGCAGGACTCGCCGCGCCTCAGCTCGGTGTTGGACTGCGTGTGTTCACGTACCACTGCGACGGCTTCGCGGGGCATCTCATCAACCCCACGTGGGACGTGGTCGGGAGTGAGATGCAGGACGGTTCCGAGGGCTGCCTGTCCATCCCCGGCATGTCGTGGGACTGCAAGCGCCACCTGCACGTCGTGGCCAAGGGCTGGAACATGCACGGTGAGCCCGTCGAGGTCGAGGGCACCGAGACGCTGGCGCGCTGCATCCAGCACGAGTCGGACCACCTCGACGGCGTGATGTTCCTCGACCGCCTCGACGCCGACACCCGCAAGCAGGCCATGCGGGAAATCCGGCAGTCCGAGTGGTTCGACGGTACGGTCCCCACCTTGAAGCAGAGCCCGCACCCACTCTTCGGCAGGTCCAGCTGACCATGCGACTCGTGTTCGCCGGTACGCCCGAGGTCGCACTGCCCTCGCTGCGCGCCCTCATCGACTCCTCCCGCCACGACGTCGTCGCCGTGGTCACCCGCCCCGACGCACCCTCCGGCCGCGGCCGCCGGCTCGAGCGCTCCCCTGTGGGCGCGCTCGCCGACGAGCACGGCATCGAGGTCCTCACCCCGGCCAAGGCCGGTGATCCCGAGTTCCTGGACCGCCTGCGCGCACTGGAACCCGACCTCTGCCCGGTCGTCGCCTACGGCAACCTGCTCCCGCAGCGCACGCTCGACGTGCCGAAGTTCGGCTGGGTCAACCTCCACTTCTCCGTGCTGCCCGCGTGGCGCGGCGCCGCGCCGGTGCAGGCCTCCGTGCGCAACGGCGACGACATCACCGGCGCCTCGACGTTCCGCATCGTCAAGGAACTCGACGCGGGCCCGGTGTTCGGCGTCGTCACCGAGAAGGTGCGCGACCACGACACCTCCGGCGACCTGCTGACCCGGCTGTCCGTCTCGGGAGCAGACCTGCTGCTGTCCACTGTGGACGGCATCGAGGACGGCAGCCTGGTCGCCGTCGACCAGCCCTCCGACGGCGTCACCTACGCCCCGAAGATCACCGTCGAGGACGCGCGCCTCGACTTCACCACGCCCGCCGCGGCCGTCGACCGCCTGGCGCGCGCCGTGACGCCGGAGCCCGGCGCGTGGGCCGAGTTCCGGGGCGAGCGGCTCAAGCTCGGCCCCGTGACGCCGGTGGCCGACGTGACGCTGCCGGCAGGCGAGGTGCTCGTCGAGCGCAAGCGCGTGCTCGTGGGCACCGCGACCACCGCCGTGGCCCTCGGCGAGGTCCAGGCACAGGGCAAGAAGCGCATGGCCGCAACCGACTGGGCGCGCGGCACGCGGATCGAAGCAGGGGAGCGCATCGCATGAGGCGCACCCGGCCGAGCTCGGCAGGCGTCGCCGGTGAGCGGCAGGACATGAACGCGGCGCGCGTGACCCGTGTCGCCGCAGGGGAGCCAGAGACAGTGGAGTACACCGCATGACCAACCACTCGCGAGGCGCCTCCAAGCCTTCCCGGCCGAGCAGGCCGCACCCGCCGAAGCGGCGCACCGGCCCCTCCCGGCCACCCGTGGAGGACCCGGCACGCCTCGCCGCGCTGGAGACCCTGCGCGCCGTGCGGCAGCGGGACGCGTACGCGAACCTGGTGCTGCCGCAGATGCTTCGCGACCGGCGCATCACCGGCCGCGACGCGGCCCTGGCCACCGAGCTCACCTACGGCGCGGCGCGAGCCCAGGGCCTGCTCGACGCCGTCATCGAGGCGTGCTCGGACCGCCCGCTGTCCGAAGTGGACGGCTCGGCGCTCGACGCGTTGCGGCTGGGCGCGTATCAGCTGCTGCGCACCCGGATTCCGTCGCACGCCGCGGTCGCCTCGACCGTCGACCTCGTGCGGGCCGAGCTCGGGTCCGGCGTCGCCGGCTTCGTCAACGCCGTCCTGCGCCGGGTGTCCGAGCAGGACGAGGCCGCGTGGGTCGACGAGCTCGCACCCGACCCGGACACCGACCCGATCGGCAACCTGGCCTTCACCCACGCCCACCCGCGCTGGATCGCGCAGGCGTTCGCGGAGTCCCTCGGCAGCCGCGAGGAACCGCTGAGGCAGGCCCTCGAGGCCGACGACGCGCGTCCGGCCGTACACCTGGTGGCACGCCCCGGCGAGGTGAGCGCCGACGAGCTCGCCGCCATCACCGGCGGCGACGTGGCGCCCTACTCGCCCTACGGCGTGCACCTGGAGCCCGGCGCGGGCGACCCGGGCGATCTCGAGCCCGTCCGGGAACGCCTCGCCCACGTGCAGGACGAGGGCAGTCAGCTGTGCGCGCTGGCCCTGACGCGGGCGCCGCTGGAAGGCGGCGACAACGGGGGCACGGACGACCGCTGGCTGGACCTCTGCGCGGGCCCCGGTGGCAAGGCCGCCCTGCTGGCCGCACTGGTCGGCATCGAGGGCGGCGAACTGGTCGCCGTCGAGAAGGCGCCCCACCGCGCGGAGCTCGTGCGCAAGCTCACCTCAGGCCTGCCGGTCACCGTGGAGGTGGCCGACGGCCTCGAGACCGGCTTCCTGGAAGGGGCGTTCGACCGCGTGCTGGTCGATGCG
Organism: Streptomyces sp. ID05-26A; assembly: GCF_033794685.1. Lineage (NCBI taxonomy): Bacteria > Bacillati > Actinomycetota > Actinomycetes > Kitasatosporales > Streptomycetaceae > Streptomyces > Streptomyces sp. ID05-26A. Next base: position 113,229 of record NZ_JARAYZ010000004.1, on the reverse strand, counting down.
CCCTGCACCGGTCTCGGTGCGCTGCGCCGACGCCCGGAGGCGCGGTGGAGGCGCCAGCCCGCCGACGTCGGCACGCTCACGAAGCTGCAACGCGAGCTGCTGACCGAGGCGCTGAAGCTGGTGCGCCCTGGCGGCGTGGTGGCTTATGTCGTGTGCTCACCTCATCTCTCGGAGACCGTAGGGGTGGTGACGGACGTCGCGAAGCGCACCGGGGCCGAAGTGCTGGACACGCGGGAGCTCTTCCCAGGAGTTCCGGACCTCGGGGAAGGACCGCACGTTCAGCTCTGGCCCCATCTGCACGGCACCGACGCGATGTTCTGCGCGGTGCTGCGACGCCCTGTTTGAGCGCTCGTGAAGGACGCTAGCGACGGGGTCCGACAGGTTCGGGCCCCGTCGGCCTCATCGGGGCACAACCGCGTCCGGGTTCACCGGTTCGAGTGACGGCAGGACCCGTGGCCGGGCGAGCCGCAGCACGCCCGGCCACGCACGTCAGGCCTTCAGCACGTGCAACTGCGCGGGCTGGCCGAACCGGTTGCCCACCGCGTAGACCCAGCGGCCGCCGGGACCCCATGCGAGGCTCGCCTGGTACAGGTACGGCGCCTCGTACGAACGGGACTCGTCGAGCGAGCCCGCCGGGTAGAGCCGCACGGACGTGTCGCTGTTGACCCCTGCCGCGAGGGCACCCGAGTCAGGGCTCGTCGCCACCGCCACCGGGTAGGGGCCGGTGTTGTAGCTGCCGCGCACCGCGAGGGTGTCGCTCGTGTACGACTGGATCTGGTACGGCGCCCCGCCCGCGACGTGGACCTGGCCGCCGTCCTGGGAGAACTCGACGTCGGCGAGGTTGCTGCCCGCCTCGCGGGACGCCTGGACGGCCAGTCCGTCACCCTGCTCGCGCAGGACCACGAGCTCCGAGGGCGACAGGCTCGGCTGGCCCGCCGCCAGCAGACCGGGCCTGGCGGGCGACGTCGCGAGCTGCTGCGGGCTGTAGTGCCCGGTCACGAGGCCCGTCCGGGCGTCCGCGCCGTTGAGCGAGACGCGGCCGATCCCGCCGCCCCAGGTGTCGCAGCCGTAGCTGAAGTACAGACGGCCGTTGGTGATCGCGAGGTCGGACGGGCACACCTCGCCGACCGGATGGCGAGCCCGCTCGGTCAGCGTGAGCGTGTCCAGCGCGGCGATCGCGCCCTGCTGGGACAGCGCGACGAAGACCGTCTCCCCGTCCGGGCTCAGCGCCAGACCCGTGGCGCCGGGCAGGTTGGACAGCTTGGTGACCGCGTTGCCCGACAGGTCCGTGACGGCGACGGCGTGGTCGGCCTTGCTGCTCACGAACACGTGCCCCAGCGTCGGGTCGACGACGATGTCCGAGAACGACTTCAGCGCCAACGGCACGGTGCGCTGAGGCGGTTCCGCGATCGCGGGTGAGGCGGTGGCCGCCACCAGGGCGGCCGTCATCGCGGTGGCGGTGAGCCACCGGTTCCAGTTGCGCATCCTGCTCCCCTCAGTGTGCGGGTGATCACCCGCGGTGGGGACGTTATCGGCGGTGACCGCCAGAAATGACCGCCTAACATCGCAGTGGTGACCACGCGTGGATTGCTCGGATTGGTCGCCTCCGGCTGCGGCGGCGTCGAGACCTGGTTCCGCACGGAACTGGCCGAGCCGGCCGTGCGACGGGGGTGGCGGCTGGCCATCACCTTCACGCCCGCCGTGGTCCCGTGGTTCGAGGAGGCGGGCGAGCTCGACGAGCTCCAGGCGCTGACCGACCTCCCGATCCGCTGGGAACCGAGGATGCCGAGCCAGCCCAAGCCCTACCCGACGCCGGACGCGTTCGTCTTCGCCCCCGCCAGCGCGAACTCCGTGGCCAAGCTGGCCCTGGGCATCGGCGACAACCAGGCGCTGACGGCGTTGAACGAGGCCATCGGTGTCGAGGACTGCCGGGTCGTCGTCATGCCCCAGGCCAACGCGGACAAGCGCCGCCACCCGATGTGGGAGACGCACGTCACGACGCTCACCAATGCGGGTGTCGTCGTGGTCTCAGACGTGGCTCCCGGCACGCTGCTCGACCTGCTGGACACCTAGACTTCACCCTTGTGGTCCACACGCCGATGATCGCCCCCAGCATCCTGTCCGCCGACTTCGCGCGCCTCGCCGACGAGCTCGCCGCGGTGCCCACGTCGGACTGGATCCACGTCGACGTCATGGACAACCACTTCGTGCCGAACCTGACGCTCGGCCTGCCCGTGGTGAAGTCGCTGCTCAAGGTCACCGACATCCCGATCGACTGCCACCTCATGATCGAGGACCCGGACCGCTGGGCCATCGGCTACGCGGAGGCGGGCGCGTACAACGTGACCGTGCACGTCGAGGCGGCGAACGACCCGGTCGCGCTGGCCAAGAACCTCAGGGCCGCCGGGTCCAAGGCCGGCCTGAGCATCAAGCCCGGCACCCCGCTGGAGCCGTACGTCGAGGTCCTCAAGCACTACGACACGCTGCTGGTCATGTCGGTCGAGCCGGGCTTCGGCGGGCAGAGCTTCATGGCCGGCGTGCTGGACAAGGTCCGCCAGGCCCGCCACCTGGTCGACACCGGGCACCTCAAGCTGGTCCTCGAGATCGACGGCGGCATCAACGCCGACACGATCGAACAGGCCGCGCAGGCAGGGGTGGACTGCTTCGTCGCCGGATCCGCCGTGTACGACGCCGCCGACCCGGGCAAGGCGGTCGAGGCGTTGCGCGCGCAGGCAGCCGGCGCCCAGGGAACCAGGACCACGTGACCCCCGAGGACGCGATGGTGCTCGCCATCGCGGAGAGCGAGCGGGTGCGGGGGACAACCAGCCCCAACCCGCCGGTCGGGTGCGTCATCCTCGACGAGAACGGCGACGCGGTCGGCTTCGGCGGCACGCAGCCCGTCGGTGGGCCACACGCCGAGGTCATGGCGCTCAAAGCCGCCGGTGCGAAGGCACGAGGCGGCACGGCCGTGGTCACCCTCGAGCCGTGTTCGCACTACGGCCGTACGCCGCCGTGCACCGAAGCGTTGCGAGAAGCCGGCATCAAGCGCGTCTTCCACGCTCTGAGCGACCCGAACCCGAGGGCCGCGGGCGGTGCGAAGGTCCTCGAAGACGCCGGCATCACGGTCGAGAGCGGCCTGCTGGAGCAGGAAGTCAGCCGAGGCCCCCTCAGGGCGTGGCTGCACCACGCGCGCACGGGCCGTCCGCACGTCACGTGGAAGTACGCGGCCTCGCTCGACGGCCGGATCGCGGCGAGCGACGGCACCAGCCAGTGGATCAGTTCGGAGACCTCCCGCAAGGAGGTCCACGACCTGCGCGCCAAGCTCGACGCGATCGTCGTCGGCATGAACACGGTGAGGCTGGACGACCCGGCGCTGACGGCCAGGGACGCCGAGGGAATGCCGCTGCCACGCCAGCCGTTGCCCGTGGTCGTGGGCACGAGCGACCTGCCGGTCGGGGCGAAGCTCCAGCACACCGCGCTGCACCTGCGCACGCACGAGCCGGACGACGTCCTGAAGGCGCTCGCCGAACGGGGTGTGGTCGACGTGCTGCTGGAAGGCGGCCCGACGCTCGCCGGTGCGTTCTGGCGCGCCGGCAGGGTCGACCGCGTGCTCGCCTACATCGCGCCGGCGCTGCTCGGGAACGGTCCCGCGGCGGTGCTGGACGCGGGCGTGTCAACCATCACGGACGCTGTGAGGCTGACCGTGGAAGACGTCACCATGAGCGGACCGGACTTGCGGATCAGCGCGGTTCCGCGCACTTAGGAGGAGCGGTGTTCACCGGGATCGTCGAGGAACTCGGCCACGTCGTAGCGACGGAGGACCTGCCGGACGCGGCACGGATCCGCATCGCCGGGCCGATCGTCACCAGCGACGCGAAGCACGGCGACTCCATCGCGGTGAACGGCGTCTGTCTCACCGTCGTGGAGGTGGAGGACGGCGCGTTCACCGCCGACGTGATGCGCGAGACCCTCAACCGCAGCAGTCTCGCCAAGGTCGCCGCGGGCGACCGGGTCAACCTGGAGCGCGCGGCCGCGGTCGGCCAGCGCCTCGGCGGCCACATCGTGCAGGGCCACGTCGACGGCACCGGCTCGATTCTCGCGCGGGAGAAGGCGGAGCACTGGGAGATGGTCCACATCGGACTCCCGCCCAGCCTCTCCCGTTACGTCGTGGAGAAGGGCTCCATCACGGTCGACGGTGTCTCGCTGACGGTCGTGACCGTCTCCGAGGACCAGTTCACCGTGAGCCTCATCCCGACGACCCTTGACCTCACCACGCTCGGGCGACGTCTGCCCGGCGACCTGGTGAACCTGGAGGTCGACGTGCTGGCGAAGTACGTTGAACGACTGGCGATCCCGCACCTGCGGGCCATCGCGGGCGAGGAGGCCCAGTGAGCACCGACTTCGCCGACATCGAGCGCGCGATCAAGGACATCGCCGCCGGACGGCCCGTGGTCGTCGTCGACGACGAGGACAGGGAGAACGAGGGCGACCTGATCTTCGCCGCCGAGAAGGCGACGCCCGAGCTGATCGCGTTCATGGTCCGCTACACGTCCGGGTACATCTGCGTGCCGCTGACCGAGGCCGACTGCGAGCGCCTCGACCTGCCGCCGATGTTCCACACGAACCAGGACGCGCGCGGCACCGCCTACACGGTCACGGTCGACGCGCGTGAGGGCGTCAGCACCGGCATCTCGGCCGCGGACCGCGCCCGCACGATCCGGTTGCTCGCCGACCCGACCGCGAAGGCCAGCGACTTCAACCGTCCCGGCCACGTCGTTCCGCTGCGCGCCAAGGCCGGTGGCGTGCTGCGCCGTCCGGGTCACACCGAGGCCGCCGTCGACCTGTCGCGGCTGGCCGGGCTCTCGCCCGCCGGCGTGCTCTGCGAGATCGTGTCGCAGAAGGACGAGGGCGACATGGCGCGCCGCGACGAGCTGGAGGTCTTCGCGGCCGACCACGACCTCGCGCTGATCACGATCGCCGACCTCATCGCGTACCGCCGCCGGGTCGAGACCCAGGTCGTGCGCGCCGCCGAGGCCCGCATCCCGACCGCGCACGGCGTGTTCACCGCGTACGGCTACGACAGCCTGCTCGACGGCATCGAGCACGTCGCGATGGTGTACGGCGAGATCGGCGACGGTGAGGACGTGCTGGTGCGCGTGCACTCCGAGTGCCTCACCGGCGACGTGCTCGGCTCGTTGCGCTGCGACTGCGGCCCGCAGCTCGACGCGGCGCTGGAAGCCGTTGCGGCGCAAGGCCGTGGTGTCGTGCTGTACATGCGCGGTCATGAGGGCCGCGGCATCGGCCTGATGCACAAGCTGCAGGCGTACCAGCTGCAGGACCAGGGCGCGGACACCGTGGACGCGAACCTCGTGCAGGGCCTGCCCGCCGACGCGCGTGACTACGGCACGGGGGCGCAGATCCTCGTGGAGCTCGGCATCAAGTCCATGCGGCTGCTGACGAACAACCCGGCCAAGCGCGTCGGACTGGAGGCCGGATACGGTCTGCGGGTGCTCGACCGGGTACCGCTGCCGATCTCCCCGAACCCGGAGAACCTGCGGTACCTGCGCACCAAGCGTGACCGCATGGGCCACGAACTGTCTCAGCTCGAGCAGTACGAGGCCGTTGTTTCCGCAACGGAGGACAAGGAATGAGCGGCGAGGGCCGTCCGGAGCAGACCACGCTCGACGGCAAGGGCCTGAGCGTCGCCATCGCGGCGACGCGGTGGCACACCAAGATCACCGACCAGCTCGTCTCGCGTGCCCTGCAGGCCGCGCAGGACGCCGGCTGCGTCGACACGACCGTCGTGCGCGTGGCGGGGGCGATCGAGCTTCCCGTTGTGGTGCAGGAACTGGCGCGTCACCACGACGCGGTGGTCGCGCTCGGCGTGGTCATCCGCGGTGGCACCCCGCACTTCGAGTACGTGTGCGACTCGGTGACGGACGGCCTCACGCGCGTCGCGCTCGACGAGTCCACACCGGTGGGCAACGGCGTGCTGACGACCAACACCGAGGAGCAGGCCCTGGCCCGCGCCGGGCTGCCGGAGTCGGTGGAGGACAAGGGGTACGAGGCGACCGTCGCCGCCATCGACACGGCACTGGTGCTGCGCGGCCTGCGCCAGCCCTGGACCGAGCGGGGTTTCGAATGATGACGGCGGAAGCGATCGTCCTGCGTCCCAAGAAGATCCGGCGCGTCGCGTGGGCGTGCGCGGTCGGCCTCGTCGTGGTGTTCACGGTCGTGGGCCTGCTGCTCGGCAACACGCCGACCGGCGTGATCTTCCGGACGTCCGACCAGGTCGCCATGATCTTTCTGGGCTTCCTGCTGGCGGGCGGTGTGCTGCTGCTGACGCGTCCGCGCGTCACGGCCGACGCCACGGGTGTCGACGTGCGCAACGTCGTGACGTCGCACCACTTCGACTGGAACGACGTGCTGTCGGTCAGCTTCCCGGACGGTGCCGCGTGGGCCCGGCTGGAGCTGCCGGAGGACGAGTACATCTCGGTGATGGCCGTGCAGGCCGTGGATCGTGAGTACGCCGTGTCGTCCGTGCGCGCGTTGCGTGAACTGCACAAGGCAGCACGGATCTAAGTCCACTGACCGAGGATCGCGCCCGCGAGGGTGAGTCCGACGACGTGATAGCCCGCTCCGATGGCCGCGAAGGTGACCGGGGCGGGCTTCGTCATGTCGTAGGAACCCGTCACCATTCTGACGGGCAGAGCGATGCCGACGCCGACGACGAGCCCCAGCAGGATGCCTTCCATGATGTTGTCGGTGCCTGAGGCGTTGCCGATCATCGCGGTCGCGAGCGTGATGACGAAGCACGTGAGCAGCGGGATGGCGTAGACGGCCGCGCTGGTGTTCTCCGGCGGGCTCAGGTCCTGCCCGGACGCGCGTTGCCAGGCCCTGCCGAAGGCGTACTCCGCGTACCACACCATGCCCAGCGCGAAGTACGCGATCGTGGCGACGACGACGGCCAACCAGTTCAGGTCGCCGAGCACGGTCAAGCTCATGAGGGTCTCCGCAATGATCAGGGTGACTTGGCATCGCGAGGCGCCCGCTGACCGTTACGAGTGCATTGACGGCGAAAGGGCCGCCCACGCAGCGGTGGACGGCCCTTTCGTCAGAACTGACTAGCTGCGGACCATCTTGCGCAGCACGTACTGCATGATGCCGCCGTTGCGGTAGTAGTCGGCCTCACCGGGCGTGTCGATGCGGACGACCGCGTCGAACTCGACCTTCGAGCCGTCCGTCTTCGTGGCGACGACGTGCACCGTGGACGGCGTGATGCCGTTGTTGAGCTCCGTGAGACCGGTGAAGTCGAACGTCTCGGTGCCGTCCAGGCCCAGCGACGACGCGGTGTCGCCCTGCGGGAACTGCAGCGGCACGACGCCCATGCCGATCAGGTTCGAGCGGTGGATGCGCTCGTAGGACTCGGCGATGACGGCGCGGACGCCGAGCAGCGAGGTGCCCTTGGCCGCCCAGTCGCGCGACGAACCGGAGCCGTACTCCTTGCCCGCCAGCACGACGAGCGGGACGCCCGCCTCCGCGTACGACACCGAGGCGTCGTAGATGGTGGTCTGCGGGGCGCCGTCGGCCAGGAAGTCGCGGGTGAAGCCGCCCTGGACGTCGTCGAGCAGCAGGTTGCGCAGGCGGATGTTCGCGAACGTGCCGCGGATCATCACCTCGTGGTTGCCACGACGGGAGCCGTAGGAGTTGAAGTCCTTGCGCTCCACGCCGTGCTCGGTCAGGTACTTGCCCGCGGGCGAGTCGGCCTTGATCGAACCGGCGGGGGAGATGTGGTCCGTGGTGACCGAGTCGCCCAGCAGCGCGAGGACGCGAGCGCCCGCGATGTCGGTGACCGGCTTCGGCTCCATCTCCATGCCCTCGAAGTACGGGGGCTTGCGCACGTAGGTGGACTCGCTGTCCCACTCGAACGTGTTGCCGGTCGGCGTCGGCAGCGACTGCCAGCGCTCGTCACCGGAGAACACGTTCTTGTAGCCCTTGGTGAAGCCCTCCGCGGAGATCGAGGTCGAGATGACCTCGGCGATCTCGGCCGGCGTCGGCCAGATCTCGGAGAGGTACACCGGCTTGCCGTCGGTGTCGAAGCCGAGGGGCTCGGTGGTGATGTCCTTGTCCATCGAACCGGCCAGCGCGTACGCCACGACGAGCGGCGGCGACGCGAGGTAGTTCATCTTGATGTCCGGGTTGATCCGGCCCTCGAAGTTGCGGTTGCCGGAGAGCACCGAGACGACCGCGAGGTCGCCTTCCTGCACGCCCGCCGAGATCTCCTCCTGCAGCGGGCCCGAGTTGCCGATGCAGGTGGTGCAGCCGTAGCCGACCAGGTGGAAGCCGAGCTTCTCCAGGTACGGCATGAGGCCGGCGCGCTCGTAGTAGTCCATGACGACCTTCGAGCCCGGCGCCAGGGTCGTCTTGACCCACGGCTTGCGCTCGAGGCCGCGCTCGACGGCCTTCTTCGCGAGCAGGGCCGCGCCGAGCATCACGGACGGGTTCGAGGTGTTGGTGCACGACGTGATCGCGGCGATCGCGACGGCGCCGTGGTCCAGCTCGAACTCGTTGCCGTCGAGGGTGACCTTGATCGGGTTCGAGACGCGGCCGGTGGCACCTTCGGCGGCGGACTGGAAGACCTTCGGCGTGCCGGAGCCGTTCTCGCCCTCGTGCACGGCGACCGGGTCGCTGGCCGGGAACGTCTCGTCGACGGCCTCGTCCACGCCGGACAGCGCCGGGGAGTCGGTGTGCGCGACATAGGCGCCCAGGGCCTGCCGGAACGCTTCCTTGGAGTTCGTCAGCTCGATGCGGTCCTGCGGGCGCTTCGGGCCGGCGATGGACGGGACGACCGTCGCCAGGTCGAGCTCCAGCGTCTCGGAGAACACCGGCTCGCGGGACGCGTCGTGCCAGAGGCCCTGCTCCTTGGCGTAGGCCTCGACGAGCGCGATCTGCTCCTCGGAACGGCCGGTCAGGCGCAGGTAGTCGATGGTCTCGCCGTCGATCGGGAAGATGCCGACCGTGGAGCCGAACTCCGGCGACATGTTGCCGATCGTGGCGCGGTTCGCCAGCGGCACGGCGCTGACGCCCTCGCCGTAGAACTCGACGAACTTGCCGACGACACCCTGCTTGCGCAGCATCTCGGTGATCGTGAGCACGAGGTCGGTCGCGGTGGCGCCGGGGGGCAGCTCACCGGAGAGCTTGAAGCCCACGACCCGCGGGATCAGCATGGAGACCGGCTGGCCGAGCATCGCGGCCTCGGCCTCGATGCCGCCGACTCCCCAGCCCAGCACGCCGATGCCGTTGACCATCGTGGTGTGCGAGTCGGTGCCGACCAGCGTGTCCGGGTACGCCTGGCCGTTGCGGACCATGACGACGCGGGCCAGGTGCTCGATGTTGACCTGGTGCACGATGCCGGTGCCGGGCGGGACGACCTTGAACTCGTCGAACGCGGTCTGGCCCCAGCGCAGGAACTGGTAGCGCTCGCGGTTGCGCTCGTACTCCAGGTCGACGTTCAGCTCGAACGCGTCCGGGCGGCCGAAGATGTCGGCGATGACCGAGTGGTCGATCACGAGCTCGGCGGGCGCGAGCGGGTTCACCTTCTCGGCGTCGCCGCCGAGCTGGGTGACGGCCTCGCGCATGGTGGCGAGGTCGACGACACAGGGGACACCGGTGAAGTCCTGCATCACGACGCGGGCCGGCGTGAACTGGATCTCGGTGCTGGGCTCGGCGGCCGGGTCCCAGTTGGCGAGAGCGCGCACGTGGTCGGCGGTGATGTTCGCGCCGTCCTCGGTCCGCAGCAGGTTCTCCAGCAGGATCTTCAGGCTGAACGGAAGACGCTCGGCGCCCTCCACGGCGCTCAGCCGGAACACCTCGTACGAGGCGTCGCCGACGTTGAGCGTGCCGCGGGCGCCGAAGCTGTCCTTGCTAGCTGGTGCAGTCACGTGCAACTCCATAACTGGTGACAGCGCGGTGGTCAGTTCGGGATGGGACAAGTCTTCCTCAAGCGGTCGACGGCTGCCCCTCGACCCCAAACAGTACGCTTGTCCTGTAAGCCGGTTCAAGCCAGGTTGCCCTAAGTCACTACCCCGTTCCTGTACTCGCCGGGTGTGCGCCCCGTGAACCTCTTGAACGCGGCGCCGAACGCGCTTTCGGTGCGATAGCCGGAGGCGGTGGCGATCGAACCGACGGTGCCGGTGGTGTCCCGCAGCGCGTGGGCGGCGTGCCGCATGCGCAGGTGGAACAGGTGGTCGAGCGGTGTCATGCCCGTGGACTCCCTGAAGCGCAGGAAGAACGTCGACCGCGACATCGCCGCGACGCCCGCCAGCTCACTGATCGTCCACGGGTGCCGCAGATCGTCGTGCATGGCCTTCAGCGCCCGTTCGAGCTGCGGGTCCTCGTCCGTCGTGTGGTCGCGCAGGACCTGGAGCAGGAGAACCTGGCAGAGGCGGTCGAGGATCAGCCCGCCGCCGTCGATCTCGCTCCTGATGAGCTCGATGGTCGCCCCGGCCGCGCCGGCGCGTACGTGGATCACGGGCGGCAGGACGCCGAGGAGCCGGGCGTCCTCCGGTGCACAGGTGAAGCCGGCGCCGAGCAACGTCGTGTCGTGGCCTTCGCCGATCTCCGCCTTGTCGCGCGGTGTGCCGTGCGCGTCCTCGTAGTAGGGAGCGGCGAACACCGACGGTGTGTCCGGGTTCGCGGCGATGCGGTACGGCCGTCGTCCCGCGATGACGTAGCAGTCGCCCTGCTCGGCCCAGAAGCCCTGCCCTGCCACCGTGACGTGCACACGGCCCTGGACCACGACCTCCACTCGCAGGTCCAGCCGTCCGACGAAGTGCATCGCCCACCGTCCGCCCGCGTGCAGGGGAGTGGCGACGGCCCAGTTCACGCTCAGCGCCGACAGGATCTGCACGAGCACGGACTCTCCCGACACAACGGCGGACTCTGACGACGGTGGCTGCTGATCTTGCGTGGTTAGCGTAGGTCCAAACGGATGAAGGAGATCGTGATGGACCGCGGGAACCTGTTGCTCGTGCACGGCGCGTGGCACGGCGCTTGGTGCTGGGACCTGCTCGTTCCCGAACTGGAGGCGCGCGGCTGGACGCCGTCGGTGGTCGACCTGCCGAGCGCTTCGGGATCCCCGGCCGCCGGGGTGCGCGAGGACGCCGAGGTGGTGCGGGAGGCGATCGCCGCGCTGACCGGACGGGTGACCGTGCTGGCCCACTCGTACGCCGGCGTCCCGGTCGGTGAGGCCGCCCAGGCCGCTGATCGTCTCGTCTACCTGGCCGCGCACCTGCTGGAGCCCGGCGAGTCCGTGGTCTCCCCGCTGGGCGGGCCCTGGTACGAGCCGGGCACGACGCTGCTGGACGTGCCCGAACCCGCCCGCGACCTGCTGTTCGCCGACCTGCCGGACGACTTGGCGTCGTGGGCGGCCGGGCGGTTGCGGCCGCAGAGCGCCCGGTCGTTCGAGGACCAGGTGACGGCGGCGGCCTGGCAGACCGTGTCCACGACGTCGATCGTGTGCGCGGACGACGTGGCCTTCCCGGCGCCGTTCGCGGACCGGCTCAGGGCGCACGGCGCGCTGGTGTTGCCGGGTTCGCACTCGCCGTTCCTGGCGCGGCCCGCTCACCTGGCCGAGCTGATCACAGCAGGATGATCGCGAACGCGATCAGCATCAGCACCTTGACGCCTTCCAGTGCGATGTAGACGACGTGCGTGCGGGACTTCGGCGGTGTCTCGCCCGCGATGATGACCTCGGCCCTGGTTTCGAGGCGGGGCCGCAGCACCGTCACCTGCACGGCCAGCGTCACGGCGAGCGCGATCAGCAACGCGGTCGCGGCCGCCGGGCGCGGCACGAGCGCGAACGTGATCGCGGTGGCGGCCGCGAGCACGATCTCCGCCGAGTTCAGGGCGCGGAACACGAGCCGGCCGATGCCGAGTCCCAGCGGCAGCGTGATGCCGGGCGCACGGAACTTCAGCGGTGCCTCGATCGAGATCGCCAGCACCATGCCCAGCCAGATGCACGCCAAAGCGAGCGGAAGCGGTGTCATGGGTGGTTATCTTGGCGTGGTGCTCCTCGACAAGGTTTCGAAGCGGTACGGGCGCGGGCCGTGGGTGCTGCGCGATCTCACCCTGGAGGTGTCCGGCCTGACCGTGCTGACCGGCGCGAACGGCACCGGCAAGTCGACGTTGCTCAAGATCGCCGCCGGGGTGCTGAAGCCGACGTCCGGACGTGTCTCGCGGCCTGCGTCGGTCGGTTATGTACCCGAGCGGTTTCCGTCGGACGTGAAGATGTCCGCTTCGGCGTATTTGGCGCACATGGGCCGGATTCGCGAGGTCGGCGCGGGGGATGTGCTGGAAAGGCTGGGTTTCGTCGGCTCGATGACGGCGCCGATGTCCGAGCTGTCCAAGGGCAATGCGCAGAAAGTCGCGCTGGCACAGGCTTTCCTGGCTTCGGACGTGCTGGTGCTCGACGAACCGTGGACCGGTCTCGACGCCACGGCCTCCGAAGAGCTGGTGTCGTTGCTGGAGGGACGGACGGCGCTGGTGTCCGATCACGAGGGACACCTCGCGTCGGCCACGCGCGTCGACCTCGCCGGAGGGCACGTGACGATCGATCTCAGCCGGGTCGCGGCGCTCGACGCGTTGGAAGCGTTGGAGGGCGTGCGATCCGTGCAGGCTCGCGGGTCGTCGGTGCGGGTGGTCGTGGAGCCGGAAAGCAGCGATCAGGTGCTGGCGGAGGCGTTGCGGCTCGGGTGTTCGGTGCGGGGTGTGCGGTGATCTCCCTCGTCCGGTACCTCGCGGCCGACGTCTTTCGCGGGCAACGGTATCTGGCGCCGCTGCTGGTGTTCCTCGGCGTGATGGGGATGTTGTTCTCGTCCGACGCCGGGCAGCCGCTGGAGGCGTACTCGGGCTCGTCGGCGTTGCTCTACCCGATCGCGGCGTGGATGGCCGTCGTGGTGGCGACGTCCGAGGACGTGGTGCGGCGCGAGATCACCGTGGTGGCCGCCGGTGGCTGGTCGCGGGTGCTGACCGCGGCGGCGCTGGTCTCGGTGCTGTTCGCGCTGGCGATGGCGTTGCTGGCGGCGGTGTGGCCGGTGGTGACGAACCCGCACCCGTACACGCTCGGCGATTTTCTTGTCGGACTCGCGGCGCATACTGGGTGTGCGTTGCTCGGCGTCGGTGTGGGCCTGCTGTTCGCCCGCCCTGTCTTCGACTCCATCGGGCGCACCGTGCTGGCGGTGTTCTCGGTGGTGGTGCTGACGTATCCGCTCGGCCGGTCCACCCCGCTCGGGTGGGTGCTGGACGCGCTGGGGCACAACCGGGTGTCGCTGTCCTTGCTGGGGACGGTGGCGGTCGGCGTCGTGCTCGTGGCCGCCGCGGTGGTGGCTGGGGTGCGGCGGGCCTGATGCGGGTCGACGTGCTCGGCCCGCTGCGGGTCGTGGCCGCGGACGGCGCACCGGTCGAGGTGCGCGGCAAGCGGCTGCGGTGGTTGCTGATCAGGCTGGCGATGGAACCTGGATCCGTCGTCGCGCCGGACCGGCTGATCGCGGACCTGTGGCCGGACGAGCCGCCGGTGGACGGCGTCGCGGCGTTGCAGTCGCTCGTGTCGCGGCTGCGGCGGGTGCTCGGTGCCGCCGTGGTCTCGTCGCACGCGTCGGGATACCGGCTGGAGGCGTCGACCGACGTCGAGGCCTTCGCGCGGACGCGGGACGCCTCGCTGTGGCGTGGTGCGGCGTTCGAGGAGGCACCGTTCGCGGTGGACGAGGCCGTGCGGCTGGCGTTGCTGCGCGACGACCTCGCGGGGCTGGAGGCGCTGGCGGCCGCGCACCCGTTGCGCGAGGACGTGCAGGCCCGGCTGATGCTGGCGCTGAACGCCGCCGGACGGCGGTCGGACGCGCTGGCGGTGTTCGCGCGCGTTCGCACGGCTCTGGCGGACGAACTGGGCGTCGACCCCGGTGAGGCGCTGGCTGCCGCCCACCTGACGGTGCTGCGCGAACGCGTCGCGCGCGGGAATCTGCCGGCTCCGGTCGGGTCGTTCGTCGGGCGTGACGCGGACCTGGTCGCGCTGGCCTCGTTGTTGCGCGACAACCGGTTGGTGACGCTGACCGGGTTCGGCGGCGTGGGCAAGACACGTCTCGCGCTGACGCATGCCGCCTCCGTACCGCAAGCGTGGTTCGTCGAGCTGGACTCGACGGCCGAACCACTTGCGGCGCTGGACGCTGCCCTGGGCCCGAACCCGTTGGCAGCGCCTCTGTTCTCGCGCCTCGGGTCGTCGCTGGTGGTGCTCGACAACTGCGAGCACGTCGTGGACGCGGCCGCTGCCCTGTGCGAACGGCTGCTGGCCGAGGCGCCGGACGCGCGCGTGCTGGCGACGTCGCGCGAGCCGTTGGGGATCCCGGGCGAGGTCGTGTGCCCGGTGGCGCCGCTGGACCTCGACCACGCCGTCCGGTTGTTCTCGGCGCGGGTCGGATCGGTGTTCGATCCCGACGTGGCGCGGCGGGTCTGTGCCGCGCTGGACGGGATTCCGCTGGCGCTGGAACTCGCGGCGGCACGGGCGCGGTCGCTGTCGGCGGCACAGCTGGAGTCGCGAGTGGACAGCCGGCTGCGGCTGCTCGACCGCGGCGCGCGGACCGGGCCGGCACGGCACCGGACGCTGCGGGCGGTGATCGACTGGAGCTGGGAGCTGCTGGACGACGCCGAGCGGGTGCTGCTGGCGCGGCTGGCGGTGTTCGCGGGCGGGGCGACTGCGGCGGCGGTGCACTTCGTGTGCGGGGAGGGTTCGCACCGGGGTGTGCCCGAGGCGGGAGCGCTTGCTGGCGAGGCGGGCTCGCGCCGGGGGGTGCCCGAGGCGGGAGCGCTTGCGTCGCAAGGCGTGCAGCGGTGGCCGGAAGGCGTCGAGAGGGATTCTTCGGCCCCTGGTGTCCAGGCCGGGGATTCGGGGACGGCCGCCGCACCCGTGCGTGCGTCTCAGGCCGGGGATTCGGAGACTTCCACCGCACCCGTGCGCGCGTCCCACGCCGAGAATCCGGGCGAGGCAGGCTCACGCAGGGGTACCCCCGAGCTGGGAACCCCTACATCTCACCGTACTCAGCAGGTCCGACAAGATCAGGACCTCTGGGACACCGAGGACCTGCTGGCCGCCCTCGTCGAGAAGTCGCTGGTCGTCCGCACAGGCGAGCGCTACCGCCTGCTGGAGACGGTGCGCGAGTACGCCGCGGACCAGAACCAGACCGATCCCGCCGCGCACGCCGCCTACTACGTGGAGCTGGCCGAGCGGAACGAGCCGTTGTTGCGCGGGCCGCGGCAGTTGGAGGCGCTCGCGGTCTTCGACGTGGAGCGGGCCAACCTCGACGCGGCGCAGGCGTGGGCGGTCGGGCACGACGCCGGGATTGCGCGGCGGATGATGGGCGCGCGCACGTGGCACTGGCTGGTGATGACCAAGCGGTTCGAGGAGATCCGGCGGTGGGCGCCGTTGACGCCGGACGATCCGCTGTCGGAGGTGCTCCTGTCGCTCGGCACGCCGGACGCCATGGTCGCGGCGGAGCGGTTGTGGGACGAGGACGTTCCCACGGCTCTGTGCGCGTTGATGCTGACCAGTGGTCGGGTGTGGGGCGAGGCCGAGCTGGGTGGGCGGCTCGATCGGCTCGCCGAGCAGCTGGAGAGGTCGTCCGACGAGTGGATGCGGGCGTTCTCGTCGCTGATCCGCGGTGTGGTGGCCGGGGAGTTCAGCGACGGGGCGGCGCCGAGGGCCGAGGCCGAGTACCGGCGGGCGTTGGAGCGGTTCCGGGCGGTCGGTGATCGGTGGGCCGTGGTGTTCGGGCTGTCGTGCCTGGTCATGGTGCTCGTGAACCGCGGTGCGTTCGCCGAGGGGTTCCGGGCGGTGTCGGAGGCCCGGGAGGTCGCGGAGCAGCTCGGGGAGCCGGAGGCGATGCTCGTGCCGATGTCGGTGCTGGTGCAGACGGCGCGCATCAAGATTCGGATCGGTGACCTCGCCGGGGCACGCGACGAACTGGCGCGGATGGCCGCGTCGCAGGTCGATCTCGACCAGGGGCGGATCGCGCAGGCGCACGGTGAGGTGGCGTACTTCAGCGGCGACTTCGAGGAGGCCGTGGCGTTGTACCGGGCCGCGCTCGACACGGCCGCGGGCGTTCCGTCCAGTCAGTTCCGGGCGACCGTCCACGCCGCGCTCGGGCTGGCGCTGACGCGACTTGGCAGGCTGGACGAGGCGGGCGCGGAGCACCGGAAGGCGCTGGCGACCGTCGAGCAGAGCGCGGACGGGCCCGCACGCGCGCTCGTGCTGGAGCAGTACGCGGACTGGCTGGCGGCCCAGGGCGACCCCCGCCGTGCGAGGGAGGCCCTGGACGAGGCGGAACGGCTACGCGGCGGTCCGAGCAGCGACCCGGCGGTGGTGCAGCTGCGTGACCGGGTTCGCGCCGAAGTAGGCGTCGATCGCTGACCTGCCGATCGCGGCGACGTAGCCGTCCGGGCGCACCAGCACCGGGCCGTCGGGGAAGTCGAGCGTCACGAAGTCGGGGCCGCGCAGCAGGTCGAAGATCCGGCCCTGCTCGGTGACGCCGTCGGGCATGCGGTCGCCGGCCCGCAGACCCGGCCCGTCCTCGGTGCGGTACGAGAGCGAGAGCTGCAACGTTTCGTCGTCGCGCTTCTCGAACGGGGTGCCGGACGTCATGATCGCGGTCGTCATGCCCAGCAACCACTCCGCGACGGGCTTGCGCTCCGACTCGTAGGTGTCGAGCAACGTCTCCATCGCGAGCTTCCAGCCCAGGTTGTAGGCGTCCTGGATGCCGGTGTTCATGCCCTGCGCCCCGGCGGGGGAGTGGACGTGCGCCGCGTCGCCCGCGAGGAACACCCGGCCGGCGCGGAACCTGTCCACCATGCGGACGTTCATGCGGTACAACGACATCCACGTCGCGTCGTGCACGACGACGTCGTCGCGGCCGGTGCGTTCGCGGACGATCTCCCGGTACAGCTCCAGCGACGGTTCGCCGTCGCCGGTCGCCTGGAACTGGAAGAGGTCAGTGTCGGGCAACGGGCACAGAGCGAGCCACCTGTCGGCGCGGCCACCCCACTGGTGCCAGTGGTCGCGGTCGAGGCCCGAGATCCGCAGGTCGCCGACGAGCATCCGCATGTCCTCGTGGGTCTCGCCGACGAACGACACGCCGAGTTCCTTGCGCACGAACGACTTTCCGCCATCACAACCGACGAGGTACTTGGCGCGCACCGTCTCCGGGCCGACCACCGCCGTGACACCCGAGTCATCTTGCGTGAACGAGGTCAGCGGCATCCCGTACTCGACGGGCCGGGGGAGCGCCGCGCGCAGGATCTGCTCGACCCGGAACTGCGCGATGAGCATCGTGCGCGCGTACGGTCGCTCGGCGGTGGGGTGGCGGCCCTCGTGCACGTCCCACTCCCGCACCACCTCGCGGCCGTTGTAGGCGCGCATCGTCAGATCGAGCCGGCCGGCCGCCAGCACCTGCTCGATCACGCCCAGGTCGTGGAAGACCTCCATGCTGCGGGGCTGCAGGCCCTTGCCGCGCGACCCGGCGAACGGCGCGGGCGAGGCGTCGACGATCCGGAACGGGACGCCGCGGCGGGCGAGGTCGAGGGCGAGGGTGAGTCCGGTCGGGCCGGCGCCGATGATCAGAACCTGGGTGTCCATGGGGGCAACACTCGCCCCCGGAACTGCCAAGGCCCTGTCACCGCGCTGTTGCGGGTGACAGGGCCTCGTGCGACCTGCGGGAACCTACTTCTTGAGCAGCTCGATCAGCGCGTCGACGTCCTTCGGCTCGAAGCCGCGGAACAGCGTCAGGGCCAGCTCGTAGTAGGAGCGGACCGGGCTGACGTACCACTTGCCGTCGACCTCGGTGGAGACGACGCCGACACCGGTCTTCATGATCGACCCGGCCACCCGGCCGATGATCTCGACGGCCTCGGCGGGGATCTTCTTGCCGCCCTGCTGCTGCAGGAGCTGCGTGATCTCGTCCGCGCACAGCTTCTGGTTGCCCTGGCCGGGCACCTCGGCCGCGTAGCAGTCACCCTCGCGGGTGATCGTCACCGTCTCGCCCTCGGCGGTGACCGACAGCTTCTTGACCGTGACCTGCTTGCCGCCGGTGACGTCCTTGACGTCGGTCTCCAGCGCGTTGAGCTTGGCGCCGGTCGGCTTCTGCGTGCCGGCCTCCTTCAGCAGCAACGGGCCGAGGTCCTGCAGCACACCGGCCTCGTCGGGCGGCAGCAGCGCGATGACCTTCGTCAGGTCGGCGTCGAGCGCGGCGTTCACCATCTGCTTCGCGGCGTCCTCGGCCGAGCTCGCGCCCTGCGGCGCGATGCCCTGCGCGGGCCACTTCTTCTTGTCCTCCTCCAGGACCGCGTTCGCGATCGTGTAGAAGGCGCTCGGGTACCACTTGTCGCCCACCTTGATCGACGCGATGCCGATCGGCGTGCCGCGCTTCTTCACCTCGGCGGTGATGTCGAGGGTCTCGGACTTCGACGACGTCAGGTTCAGGTCGTCACCGAGCGCCTCGACGAGCTTGTCGGTGAGCGGGACCTTCGAGGCGTCCGAGGTGATCGTGATCTTGCCCTCGACCAGCTTGTTGATGGTGAGGTGGTCGTTGATCTTCTCGGCCGCGGCCTCGTCGAACTTGATGTTCTCGCTCTTGAACTCGACGCCCGTCAGCTTGTTCGGGTCGGCGTCGGGCTTCAGGATCTCGAGACGCTTCATCTCCTTCGTCATCGACTCCATGTAGTCCTTCGACAACGCGGCCTCGGCGGGCGCGAGCGAGGCCATGATGCCGACGACGTCACCGCTGCCGAGCTGCTCGACCAGGTTCTTCGCCGCGACGGCCGGGTTGTCCTGGCCCGCGTTCGAACCGGGGTCGGCCTTCTGCAGCGCGAAGAACGTGACACCGCCGCCGATCAGCAGCAACACGGCGACCACGGCCGTGACGACCAGGCCCGTGCGCTTCTTCTTGGGCGGCTCGCCTCCCATCGGCGCGTAGCCGTAGGGCTGCTGGTCGAAGCCCTGCTGCGGGAAGCCCTGCGGACCCGTCTGCGGGAATCCCTGCTGGGGGAACCCCTGCGGCCCGGTCTGCGGGTATCCACCCTGCTGGGGGTATCCGCCCTGCTGGGGGTGACCGCCCGGCTGCTGCGGGTAGCCACCCGGCTGCTGGGGCTGCTGCTGGTAGCCGCCCTGCTGGGGCTGCTGCCCGTACGGGTTGTTCTGCGGCTGCCACTGGCCGCCGCCACCACCTGGGTAGCTCACGGGTTCCCTCCTGAGGTTCTCACTGCGCTGCGCCTGGTCGAGGTGAGCACCGTGATCGCCCCCACGATCGTCAGTACGGCACCGGCAAGGGTCGTGACTGGTCCGGAGGTGGAGATTCCGACCAACGAGCCCTTGCTTCCCCCTTGGACTGTGGCAACTAGGGCCACGGTTCCCCCGATCGTGCCAAAGAGAATGCCAACGCACGCGGCAATTCGTGGAAATCGGACCACGTACAGCGCGATCGTGACCATCGCGAGAGGCGTCAATCCGACCCAGACCGACGTCACGACGGTGCCCGCCACCCCGTCCAACCCGGCGAGATCACGGAGCGAGAGCACTTCGTAACTGTCTCTCGTGGTCGATCCTGATTTGAGCCAGGGAAGGAAAGTCCCGGCGATGGTCGTGACCAAGCCCACTGCCGCGATCGCGGCTCCCACAGCGCTGCGCACCCGTCTAGTGTGAACCGATGGCCTCCCAGGCGTGCACAGCGGCACGAGAGCTGGTCGCGTCCGCTCACCGGATCACGGTGCTGACGGGGGCCGGGGTCTCCACGGATTCGGGCATCCCCGACTTCCGCGGCCCCGACGGGTTGTGGACCCGTGACGCGGACGCCGGGCGCGGGTCGTCGCTGGAGGACTACCTCGCCGATCCCGGGCTGCGCAGGCTCTCCTGGCAGACGAAACTCGGCAGTCCCGTGTGGACGGCCAAGCCGAACGCCGCGCACAAGGCCCTCGTGGAACTGGAACGGTCCGGCCGGTTGCGCACCGTCATCACGCAGAACATCGACGGCCTGCACCAGAAGGCGGGCTCCGATCCCCATCGGGTGCTGGAACTGCACGGCACCCTGCACACCACCGTGTGCCTCGGATGCGGTGCCACGGGCCCCATGCGCGACGCGTTGAAGCGCGTGGCCGAGGGCGAGGAGGAGCCGGACTGCCAGCGGTGCGGGGGAATCCTCAAGTCCGCCACGATCTCGTTCGGGCAGCACCTCGACGCCGAGGTGCTGCGGCGCGCCCGGCTCGCCGCCCTGGATTGCGACGTGCTGCTGGTGGCGGGAACATCGTTGGCGGTGCAGCCCGCGGCAGGCCTCGTGCCGTTGGCGGCCAAGGCCGGTGCGCAGGTCATCATCTGCAACGCCGAACCGACGCCGTACGACTCCGTGGCCGCCGTTGTACTGCACGAACCTGTTGGAGACGTGCTTCCGGACCTCAGCTCCGTTCCTCCATCCGGGGGAGGCCGATTCTCGTCCTGGGGAGATCCGAGCACCTGGTCGTAGGGTCGGGCCCATGCGCGTACCGCTGATCACCACGGACTTCCTGGACCGGGCGTCGTTCGCGTTCGCGGCGACGACGGCGACCATCGACGAACCGGACCAGCCCGCGAAGCCGGTCGCGACGACGACGTACGCGGAGATGATGACCCGCGTGCGCGCGTGGCAGGCCGGGTTCGACGCACTCGGCGTCGGCGAGGGCGAACGGGTCGCCGTCGTCAGCCACAACTCCGCGCGGATGCTGGAACTGCTGCACGCGCTGCCCGGCAGTGGGCGGATCTGCGTGCCGGTGAACTTCCGCCTGCGCCCCGACGAGGTGAAGTACATCGTCGAACACAGCGGCGCCACGGCGTTGTTCGTCGACCCCGAGCTGGAACTGGACGACGTCGTGGCACGCCACCGGTTCACGCTCGGCGAGGAGTCGGAGTCGCTGCTCCGGTTCGATGTGGAGCCACGGCCGTGGAGCGCGCCCTCGGAGGACGCGACGGCCACGATCAACTACACGTCCGGAACGACTGCGCGGCCCAAGGGCGTGCAACTGACGCACCGCAACATCTGGCTCAACGCGGTCACGTTCGCCATGCACACACGTGCGTGGGAGGGCGACGTGTACATGCACGTGCTGCCGATGTTCCACTGCAACGGCTGGGGAATGCCCTTCGGGCTCGCGGGCCTCGGTGTGCCACAGGTGGTGCTGCGCAAGGTCGACGGCGCCGAGATCCTGCGCCGTGTGCGTGACCACGGCGTCACGCTCATGTGCGGTGCACCGGCGGTGTGGAACGCCGTGCTGGACGCCGCGCAGACGTGGGACGGCGAAATCCCCGGCCGTGACACCGTACGGATCGTGTGCGCTGGTGCGCCGCCGCCCTCGCGCACGATCCAGCGTGTCACCGAAGAGCTCGGGTGGGAGTTCCTGCAGATCTACGGCCTGACCGAGACGGCGCCGCTGCTCACCTTCAACCGTGCCCAGCCAGGGCCGCAGGGTGAGGAGAAGGCGAAGAAGCAGTCACGGGCGGGCGCGCCGGCGTTGGGCGCGCAGCTGCGGATCTCCGAGAACGGCGAGGTGATGGCCCGCTCGAACGTCGTGATGGAGGGCTACTGGGACAACCCGGAGTCCACCGCGGACGCCATCGAGGACGGCTGGTTCCACACCGGTGACGGCGGCTTCTTCGACGAGGACGGCCACCTGACCATCTCGGACCGCAAGAAGGACGTGATCATCACCGGCGGCGAGAACGTCTCGTCCATCGAGGTCGAGGACTGCCTGTTCTCGCACCCGGCGGTCGCCGAGGTCGCGGTCATCGGCGTGCCCCACGAGAAGTGGGGTGAAACGATCAAGGCGCTCGTGGTGCTCTCCGGTGAGGCCACCGAGGCCGAGCTGATCAAGCACTGCAAGGAGCGGCTCGCCGGCTACAAGGCGCCGACGTCGATCGAGTTCCGCGACTCGATCCCGCGCACGGCGACCGGCAAGATCCAGAAGTTCAAGCTCCGCGAGCCCTACTGGGCAGGCCGGGACCGCGGCGTGAACTAGAAGAGCCGACTAGTCCATACCGGCGACACGCCGGACTCCGATCGTCCCAAAAGGACCACCGCCCGTGTTCCACTGTGACACGAGTGGTTGACGGTGCGTTAGTTCCTGATGCGCCGGATGCGTCTGATTGGTCTAATGCGGTCGGAGGTGATGTCCCGTGCTGACACGACTCTCCGCCGTCGTCGCGGTGTTGATGACGGCCGTCCTCACTGGAACGGCCGCCGCCGTGCCGCCTCCGCCGCCGAACCCCAGCGACGCGGAGATCTCGGCGTCACGAGCGGAAGCGGACGCGAAGGCAGCGCGCGTGGGCGAGCTGACCGGGCGGCTCACGCAGGCCGAGTCACGCCTGCAGGAGCTGCTCGACGACGTCTCGTACAAGCGCGAGCTCGCCAACAAGGCCCGTGTCGACCTGGAGACCGCGATCTCCGAGGCCGAGGCCGCCCGTCGTGACGCCACCAACGCGAGGGTCGAGGCCGACGCGGCCTCAGCCGCCGTGGAGAAGAGCCGCCTGGAGCTCGACGAGTTCGCGGCGGCCTCCTACGCGCAGGGCACCACGGTCGGGTCGTTCTCCGCGTACATCGGCGCCAAGTCGCCCGAGGACCTGCTGGCCCGCGCCCAGATGCTGGAGGCGGTGTCGGCGTCCAGCCTGAACCGGCTCGACCAGGTCACCCGCGATCAGGGCACCGCGGCCAACCTCGACTCCGCCGCCCGTGCCGCGCTCAAGAAGGCCGAGACCAAGCAGGCGGCCGCCGACGAGGCCAAGAAGGTCGCCGAGCAGGCCCAGCAGGTGGCCGTCGACGCGCACTCCTCGCAGGCAGCCGCCACCCAGGAACTGCAGTCCAACAAGGACGCCGTCGAACGTGAGCTCGCCTCCGCGCGCGGCGCGGTCAACGGACTCGAAGCGCAACGCCAGCAGTACGACCAGTGGACCGAGGCGAAGAGGCGCGAGGACGAGGAGAACGCCCGTCGCGCCGCCGCGGCAGCCGCAGCTCAGGCCGCCCAGTCCGCACCGAGGCCCCAGGCACCCCGGCCGGCCGCGTCGGCGCCCGCGCCGTCCGGCAACCGCGTGCAGACGGTGATCAACCGGGCGCTGGCGCAGCGCGGTGTCATCTACGCGTGGGGTGGCGGCAACCACTACGGCCCGACGTACGGCGTGCGCGACGGCGGTGTCGCCGACTCGTACGGCGACTGGCGCAAGATCGGCTTCGACTGCTCGGGCCTGATGATGTACGCCTTCGCCGCGGTCGGCGTGTACCTGCCGCACTACAGCGGCTACCAGTACAACTCCGGCCGCAAGGTGCCGTTGTCGCAGATGGCCCCCGGCGACATGATCTTCTGGGGACCGGGCGGCGGCACGCACGTGGCGTTGTACCTGGGCGGCGGGATGATGGTGGAAGCGCCGCATTCCGGTGCCGTGGTGCGCATCTCGCCGGTGCGGTACGGCGGCATCATGCCGTACGTCACTCGCATGCTGTGAGTTCCGCAGGACATCAGCGAGGACTGGTGGCCCGCCCGTGAGCGGGCCACCGTCCACTCAGGCGGCGCCGAGACGGAGCGGGTTCGCCTTCGTGGTGGCGCTGCGCAGCCAGTTGTGGTGCGGGTGGATCGTCACGCCCTGAGGACCGCGGACGACGACCTCCTCCAGGCACCAGTGCGAGCTGTCGCCCTTGTTGTCGAACGCGATGTCGAACGACGTGAGCGGACCGACCTCGGACAGCGTGAAGTCGTAGACGTCGGTCTTGCCGCGCTCGCGGTCGTCGCCCGGGTTGTCGAGGTTGATCCAGCCGGACGAGGTCGTGCCGTTCAGGCGCACCTCGACGCGGGAGTCAGTGCCCGCCTTGTCCACGTTGCAGGTGCGGACCTCGATGCGGTACTGCCCCGGCGCGGCCTGCGCGGTGCCCATGGCCAGGGTGCCGGCGAACGCCGCGGCGAGAACGCCGATGACCGCGGTGGTGACAACCTTCATGCTTGTTCCCCTCTCTCAGGTGGTGCTGGGGAGAAGGTGGCAGCGCGCGATTGCGGGACTCTTCGGCGATCATGAAATCCGCAGGTCGCGTGCCCAGAGCTGGCCGGTCACGTCGTGGCCGAAACTGTGTTGCGGGGTCTCCTCTTCGAGCGTGAAGCCGTGCGCCTCGTAGATCTTCCGGGCTGACGCGAGGCCGTCGACCGTCCACAGCACCATGCGTTCGTAGCCCGCCTTCTGCGCGAACTCGATGCACGTGCTGACGAGCTTGTTGCCCGCGCCGTGGCCACGCGCGTCCGGATGCACGAGCAGCACGCGCAACTTCGCTGTCGTGTCGTCCTCACGAACGCACAACACACATCCGACGCGTTGGCCGTCGAGGTCGGCGATCCACGCGCCCTCTCTCGCGGGGTCGTGGTCCACCGCGTAATCGCCGACGATCTTGGCCACGAGCGCTTCGAACGAGGTGTCCCAGGCGAGTTCGGACGCGTAGAGCTCGCCGTGCGCCTGGACCACCCAGCCCAGGTCGCCGGGGTGGCCGAGTGGGCGGATCAGCATGGGTCTCCTCCACTGACACGAGTGTTTCAGTAGTGCGACACTAGCGCCATGCCGTCCGCCCGGGAGACCGAACTGCTCGAAGCCGCCTACCGGTACGTGCTCACCCACGGCCTGGTCGCTGTCTCGCTGCGGCCGCTGGCGGCGGCCATCGGGTCGAGCACGCGTGTGCTGCTCTACCTGTTCGGCAGCAAGGAAGGCCTGGTCAAGGCGTTGCTGGCGCGGGCACGTGTTGACGAGCTGGCGTTGCTCGCCGACATCGGCGCCGGGCCAGGGGTGGTCGCGCGGCTGTGGGAGTGGTTGTCCGCGCCCGCTCACCGGCCGTTGCTGACCTTGTGGCTGGAGGCGTACGCGCGCTCTCTCGTGGAGCCTGACGGGCCGTGGGCGGGCTTCGCGCGTGCGACAGTGGAGGACTGGCTGGAGGTGTTGCGCGCGGCTCAGCCCGAGGACGTGCGTGACACCGCTGCGGGACTGGCGGCACGCACGCGTGAGCTGGCGTTGCTGCGGGGCGCGTTGCTGGACCTGCTGGCGACGGGGGACGGCGAGCGCGTCGCCGCGGCGCTGGCGACTAGCTTGACGGCGTGAAGGTAGTGATTTTCGGTGCGTCCGGAATGGTCGGTCAGGGCGCGTTGCGCGAATGCCTGCTCGATCCCGCGGTGGACTCCGTCGTGACCGTGGGACGTTCGCCGTCGAGCGCGAGCGATCCCAAGCTGCGACACGTCGTGCACCCCGACTTCGGCGATCTGGCGCCGGTCGCCTCGGAACTGGCCGACGCCGACGCGTGCCTCTACTGCATGGGTGTCACGTCCGCGGGTCTGACCGAGGCCGAGTACACGCCGGTGACGCACGACTACGCCCTGGAGGCCGCACGGGTCGTGGGCGGCACCTATGTGTACGTGTCCGGCGAGGGCGCGGGCGCTGACAGCAAGACGATGTGGGCGCGGGTGAAGGGACGCACGGAGAACGAGCTGCTGGCGCTGGACCGGCCGGTGTTCGTGGTGCGGCCCGGATTCATCCAGCCACGGCACGGGATCACGTCGCGCACCCGGATCTACCGGTACGTCTACTCGTGGTCCTCGTGGCTGTTCCCGGTGCTGCGGAAGGTGGCGCCGAAGTACGTCACGACCACCGACCTGCTCGGGCGCGCGATGGTGGCGCTGGCCAAGGGGGCGCCGGCGGCGCGGATCCTGCGCAGCGACGAGATCAACCGGCTCGCCGGATGACGCTCGACGAGGCGATCCGGGCGTACCAGGAGGACGGGTACGAGGTCACGCACGTCGTCGAGTCCGTGTGCGGCGGGTGTGGCGGCAGGGCGTTCACGGTGCAGCTGACCGAGGACCAGGCGATGCGCCGCACCTGCCTCGGGTGCGGTCTCGCGGAGTTCATCGGTGACTCCGACGAGCACTGGGACGCCGACGACGCGGAGGAGTGCGCGTGCACGTGCGGCGGCGAGGAGTTCGCCGCCGCGCTCGGATCGTCGTGCCTGCCGGACGGCGAGGTGCGCTGGCTGACCGTCGGCCTGCGGTGCCTGGGATGCGGGCTGTGCGGCGTGTACGAGGACTGGAAGATCGACTACACGCCCAGCAGGCACCTCGTCACGCGGGCTTGAACGCGTCCTCCGTCTTCACGACGCCCGCGCTGCGGCCCGGCGCGGTGTGGTTCTCCCAGTAGAGGTTCGTGTGCGCGATGACCTTGTCCGGGGTGGGAGCGCCCCACTCCGACTGGTCCTCGGTCGTGTGCGCGTCGCTGACCAGAAGGGCGTCGTAGCCGCGCACGACGGCGCCGTGCAGGGTCGAGCGGATGCACTCGTCGGTCTGCGCGCCGGACACCACGAGGCTGCCGATCCCCTTGCCCGCCAGCACCTCCTCGAGGTCCGTCGCCTCGAACGAGTCGGCGTAGGTCTTGTGCACCACGGATTCGCCCTCGGCGACCTTCAGCTCGGGCACGAACTGCCAGCCGTCGGACTCCTTGGGCATGAACTCCGCGTTGCTGTGCTGCACCCACACGACGTCGACGCCGGCCGCGCGCGCCTTGTCGACGAGGGCGGCCACGTTGGCGACGACCTCGTCGCGGTTGTGGGCGTGGTCGACCACGCCGTTCTGCACGTCGATCACGAGCAACGCGGTGCTGGGGCGGTTCGCCAGAGTCGTCACCCGGCTCAGCTTAGGCCGCTTCCGATGGGGTGCAAGGGTGTTCCGTCGGCAGTGGACGGCCGCACGCGTGCGGCTCAGCGCGAACGCAGACGACGCAACATCCGGGCGTCCTCGAACCCGACGTTGCGCGCCGCCGCCTCCACCGTGGCGCCCTGGCCGATGAGGTGTTCGGCCCGTTCGACTCGCAACGCCTGCTGGTACCTCAACGGCGTCATGCCCGTCGCACGGCCGAACAACCGCGTCACCGTCCGTTCGCTGCAACCGGCATGAATGGCCAGTTCCGAGAGCGAGAGGCGGTCGGCGAGCCGTGACTCGATCACGTCCTGAATGCGGTGCACGGTCTCGTTGATGTGCGACCGATGCCGCATCAGCACGCTGGCTTGCTGGTCGTCGCCGTTCCTGCGCGCGTAGATGACCATCGTGCGTGCGATCGCGGCGGCGACAACGGGCCCATGACGTACGGCGACGAGATGCAACGCAAGGTCGATACCGCTCGCGATGCCCGCAGACGTCACGACCCTGTTGTCCTCCACGAACAACACGTCGCGCACGACGTGTGCGGCCGGGTAGCGCCGTGCGAGCTCTTCCTGCAGTTCGTGATGCGTGGTGCACCGCCGTCCGTCGAGCAAACCCGCGCGCCCCAACGCATCCGCGCCGGCACACACACTCGCCACCGTGCCACCGCTGCCGTGGTGCGCGCGCAACCAGGCCAACGCCCGTTCGCTCAAGTGCCCGGTCCCCACGATCTTCGGCGACCGCCACCCCGGCACGAACACGAGATCGTCGGCATCGAGAGAGGGCAACTCACGCGACGCACCGAGCGGCACGCCCTGATGACTGAGCACGGTCTCCGCGTCGCCCACGTAGGACAACGCGTACCCGTCCACGAGATCGGCGGCGCTGGAGAACACCTGCGCCGGCCCCGCGAGGTCGAGCAGGTGCACTCCAGGAACGAGCAGGAAGACGACTCTGGTCACGATCCGGTCAGCGTAGCGACATCCGAGATCCGCGCGAACCGGCCCGCCAGCACGTACTCCGTGCGTTCGACGATCTCCTCGACCCCGAGCACCTTCCCGGTCCGCCAGTGCGGCAGCGGCATGGTCGCGGTCGCGTCCGTCACGAACGTCATGTCGAACCCGAGGTCCGACCCCACCCGCGTGGTCGTCTCGCAGCACTGCTCGGTCCGGATACCGCTGATCAGCAGCTCCCGCACACCCCGCGTGGTCAGCGTCTGCTGCAGGTTCGTCGTGGTGAACGCGTTGTGCGCGGTCTTGGTCAGCACGGGTTCGTCGTCGAGCGGCTTCAGCCCGTCGATCAGCCGCACGTGCCCCAGCGCGGGGTCGAACACGTCGCCGGAACCGGGCTCGGAGTGCAGCACCCACACCACGAGGTCACCGGCGTCGCGGGTCATGTCGACCAACTGGTTGACCTTGCCGACCACGTCGGGGTTGGACACCTCGGCCCAGTTGGCGCGCTGGCGGAACGACTCCTGCACGTCGACGACGATCAATGCTCGCTTCATGACCGCAAGCCTCGCGGGGTTCGCGGCGGCGGGACAGGCACGACCCGGCCGAGGAGCGGACGGATCCGGTCACCGTGGGAAGATCACAGCGGGCGTCGGCCCGCGAACCCCAGGTCAGCCCGGTGGTACCAGTTCAACGACCGGTCACCCTCCAACCAGCACAACAGGACTGGAACCCCCTCCCTCTCGCTAGGGAAGTCCACGAGCAACGGCGCGAAGCCCTTCAGCTCCGCCCCCGTCTTCTGCACGGCCTCCATCAGCTCGTCCAGCCGGGCCTGCGCCGCCTTGAACTCCGGCAGCCCGCCCAGCGACGACCCGCCCACGGCCAGTTCGGCGGCGTCGGCGCGCAGGCGCACGATCTCGTCGAGCACCGGCAGCAGCGTCGCCAGCTCGGTCCGTGCTTCGTCCAGCGTGAACACTCCCACGGAGGCAAGGCTGGCACAGTGGGCGCAATGACGTGGCGACTGGGTGACCTCACCGTGAACCGGATCGGCTTCGGCGCGATGCGCCTGCCGCAGCGGGGGACGGCGTTCGACCCCCGCGCGGAGCCGCGGGATCGCGGGCAGGCGATCGAGGTGCTGCGCCGGGCCGTCGAGCTCGGCGTCAACCACGTGGACACGGCCGCCTTCTACTTCTCCGCCACGCGGTCGGCCAACGAGCTGATCAACAGCGCGCTCGCGCCGTACCCGGACGACCTGGTGATCGTCACGAAGATCGGGCCCGGCCGCACGCCGCAGGGGGAGTGGCTGCCGCTCGCGACGCCGCGGCAGCTCCGGGGCCAGGTCGAGGAGAACCTGCGCCAGCTCGGGCGCGACCACCTCGACGTGGTGAACCTGCGCATCAGCGGACTCGACGACGTCACGGCGCACTTCGAGGAACTGGCGCGGCTCCAGCAGGCCGGGCTGGTCCGGCACCTCGGGCTGTCCAACGTCAAGCCGCACCACCTCGACCAGGCGCAACGGGTCGCCGAGGTCGTGTGCGTGCAGAACTCCTACGGCCTGGGCCACCACCCCGAGCAAGACGACTTCCTCGGCGTCTGCGGGGAGCGGGGGATCGCGTTCGTGCCGTTCTTCGCGCTCGCCGGCGCGAACCAGGAGGCCGGGACTTCGGCCGAGGACGACGTCGTCACCGAGATCGCGCACGTCCACGACGCCTCGCCCGCGCAGGTCCGGCTGGCGTGGACGCTCGCGCGCGGACCGCACGTGCTCGTCATCCCCGGCACTGGCGATCCGGCACACCTGCGGCAGAACGTCGAGGCGGGCGAGCTGGTCCTGACCGGGGACGAGCTCACCCGCCTCGACGCCGCGCACCTCAGCGACGGCTGATCCGCCCGAACAACCAGGTCGCCCAGCCGAACGCCACCACCAGCAGACCGCCCGACCAGGCCAGCGCGAGCCAGCCCGAGGTGACCGGCTGACCGTTCAGCAGGGCCCGCACGGACTCGATCACCGGTGTGATCGGCTGGTGCTCGCTGATCGCGCGCAGCCAGGACGGCATCGTCGCCACCGGCACGAACGCGCTGCTCAGGTACGGGATGAACAGCATGAAGAACCCGAGCAGGCTGGCGGACTCGACGGTCCGCGCGATCACGCCGAACCCCGCCGCGAGCCACGACAGGGCCAGCACGTAGAGCAGGAGCAGGCCCATCGCGAGCACCCACTCGACGACCGTGCCCGACGGCCGGAAGCCCATCAGCAGAGCCACGAGCACCACCGCGAACGTCGCCAGGGCGTTGCGCGCGACCGAGGCGACGACGTGGCCGGTCAGCACGGAGAACCCGCGGATCGGCAGGGAGCGGAACCGGTCGAGCACGCCCTTCTGCACGTCGTCGGTCACGGACATCGCGGTGGACGTGGCGCCGTACCCCGTGCACAGCACGAGGATGCCCGGCACCACGTAGTCCACATAGGACTGCACTGAGGTGCTGATCGCGCCGCCGAACACGTACACGAACAACGCCATCATCAGCACCGGCAACACGATCGCCATGATCACGAGGTCGAAGTTGCGGCGGCTCAGCCGGATGCTGCGACCGATCATCGTCACCGAGGCGGTCATGCGGCCACCGCCGTCAACGAGGTGAAGACGTCGTCCAGGGTCGGGCGGTGCGCGGACACCCGCAGCACGCCCACACGTGCCGCCAGCAGATCGTCCAGCACGCGGTGCAGGTGGACCGCGCTGCCGTCGGACGGCACGCTCAACGTCGGCCCGTCCACCACCCCGCCGGCCACGTCCCGTGCTCTGAAAGCATCCTCGGCGCAGGAGAACACGAGGTCGAGCCGGGTGCCTCCGACCGAGTTCTTCAACGCGTCCGGGGTGCCGTCCGCGACGACGCCGCCGTTGTGCAGCACCACGATCCGGTCGGCCAGGCGGTCGGCCTCCTCCAGGTACTGGGTGGTGAGGAAGATCGTCACGCCGTCGCGCACCAGGTCGCCGATCGCGTCCCACATCGTCGTGCGGCTGACCGGGTCGAGGCCGGTGGTCGGCTCGTCCAGGAACAGCAGTCGCGGCCGGGCCACCAGGCTCATCGCGAGGTCCAGGCGTCGGCGCATGCCGCCCGAGTAGGTGCGCACCCGCCGGTCCGCCGCGTCGGTCAGGCCGAACCGCTCCAGCAGTTCGACGGCTCGCGCGCGGGCCGCCGGCCTGGCGAAACGGTGCAACCGGGCGATCATGAACAGGTTCTCGCGCCCGGTCTGCTCCTCGTCCACCGCCGCGTACTGCCCGGTCAGGCTGATCACGCCGCGCACGTCGGCGCCCGACCGCGCCACGTCGAACCCGCACACCCGCGCCGCGCCGCCATCGGGCCTGGTCAGCGTGCTCAGGATGCGGATCGTGGTGGTCTTCCCGGCGCCGTTCGGGCCGAGCAGCGCGAGCACCGACCCCTCCGCGGCCTTCAGGTCCAGGCCGCTGAGCACGGTCGTGGAGCCGTATCTCTTCGTCAGACCCTCTGTCTCGACGATCATCGAACCCCCTTTTATGCGTACCTCATACGCAAAACCTGGATTAGCGTATGGCATACGCATCTGTTTGACTAGGGGGTATGAAAAGGGGGCGCAAGCCGACCATCGACGCCGCCGACATCACGCGAGCCGCCATCGCGATCGCGGACGCCGAGGGCCTCGCCGCCGTGTCGATGGCACGAGTGGCGCAGGAGATGGGCAACGCCACGATGGCGCTCTACCGCCACGTGAAGAGCAAGGACGAGCTGCTCCAGTTGATGGCCGACGCCGCGTTCGAAGACCCGCCCTCGCTGCCGGACGGCGAGTGGCGCGCTCAGTTCGAGGTCTGGGCGAAGGCGCTGCTCGCGGGCATTCGCAAGCGCCCGTGGTTCTTGCAGATCCCCCTGAACGGCCCGCCGAGCGGTCCCAAGAGCCTGCTCTGGTTCGACAGCGCGCTGGGGGCGCTCGACGGCACCCCGCTGGAGCCGGGGGAGAAGGTCGGCGTGGTGATGAGCCTGATGACGTTCGTGCACGGCGAGGCGTGGTTGAGCGTCGCGCTGACGCAGGGCTTCGAGAAGGACCCGGCCCAGTTCAGCCGCGAGTACGGGCAGCGACTGCGCGAGGTCGTCGACCCGCGCAGGATGCCCGCGCTCGCGAAGATCGTCGCGTCCGGTGTCTTCGACGTGGACGACCTGCTCGACGCCGACGACATGGCTGCCGAGTTCGACTTCGGCCTGCACCTGTTCCTGGAAGGCGTCTCGGCGCACATCGGAGGCAGGCAGTGACGTACGCGGTGATCATCCTCACCGGCGGCAAGGGCGAGCGGCTCGGTGGCGTCGACAAGGCCGCGCTGTCCTATCGGGACGCGACGCTGCTCGACCACGTGCTGTCCGTAGTGGACGACGCGAGCCAGAAAGTCGTTGTGGGGCCGGAGAAAGACCTGCCCGGTGTCGTCTGGGCGCGGGAGGAGCCGCCCGGCGGAGGTCCGCTCGCCGGTCTGGCCGCAGGGCTGGCGAAGGTCGCCGAGGAGTGGGTTGTCGTGCTCGCCGTCGACCAGCCCGGTCTCACGAAGGACACCATCGCCCGCCTCAGGCAAGCCGGTCGCAACGCCGTGCTCAAGGACGACCGCGTGCAGTGGCTGATCGGCTGCTGGAACGCGGCTGAGCTGCGTGAAGCACTGCCGGGGGATCCCCGGAACCTGCCGCTGCGCAGGACCCTCCTGAAGCTCGATCCCGTCGAAGTGTCCGCTTTGCCCGGTGAGGCGAGAGACGTCGACACACCCGCCGACCTGGACACCCTTCACAGCGGTTGAACAGGCGGGGAGTAAGACTGTCAACGATCGGTAAACCCTGTTCCGCATGGAGGCCCGCACGTGACCGAGCCCGCCGCCGAGGCAACGCCGAACGCATCGGCGCCCGTCACCCCGGCTCGTGACGCCCAGCTGCTCGAACGCACCGTGTTCGAGGTGAAGCGGGTCATCGTCGGCCAGGACCGGCTCGTCGAGCGGATGCTCGTGGGTCTGCTGGCCAAGGGCCATCTGCTGCTCGAAGGTGTGCCGGGCGTCGCGAAGACGCTCGCCGTCGAGACGTTCGCCCGCGTCGTGGGAGGTTCGTTCTCCCGCGTGCAGTTCACGCCCGACCTGGTGCCCGCCGACATCCTCGGCACCCGCATCTACCGCCAGTCCACCGAGACGTTCGACGTCGAGCTCGGTCCCGTCGTCGCGAACTTCGTGCTCGCCGACGAGATCAACCGCGCGCCCGCCAAGGTGCAGTCCGCGATGCTCGAGGTCATGGCCGAGCGGCACGTGTCCATCGGTGGCCGCACGTTCCCGATGCCGAACCCGTTCCTCGTGCTGGCGACGCAGAACCCGATCGAGAACGAGGGCGTGTACCCGCTGCCCGAGGCGCAGCGCGACCGCTTCCTGTTCAAGATCCAGGTCGAGTACCCGACCGCCGAGGAAGAGCGCGAGATCGTCTACCGGATGGGCGTCGAGGCGCCCACGCCGAGCCAGGTCCTCTCGCCCGAGGAACTGGTGCGCCTGCAGGGCGTCGCGTCCCGCGTCTTCGTCCACCACGCGCTCGTCGACTACGTGGTGCGCCTGGTGATCGCGACCCGCGCGCCCGGCGAGCACGGCCTCACCGACGTCGCCGGCTGGGTCGCCTACGGTGCCTCGCCGCGTGCGTCACTCGGCATCATCGCCGCCGCGCGTGGGCTCGCTCTGGTCCGTGGCCGTGACTACGTGCTGCCGCAGGACGTCGTGGACGTCGTCCCGGACGTGCTGCGCCACCGCTTGGTGCTCTCCTACGACGCGCTGGCCGACGGCGTGCCGATCGACCACATCATCACCCGCGTGCTCCAGATCGTGCCGCTGCCGCAGGTGTCGGCCCGTCCGCAGCAGCCGGTTCCGGCTGGTAGGCCGTGAGCAAGGACAAGGAAGAAGAGCGTCCGTCCTGGGCGCCGCCGGTGCTGCGCGGTGTCCGGATGGAAGCCGCGCTGCGCATGCTGGAGCTCGACGTCCGGCGCCGTCTCGACGGTCTGCTGCAGGGCAACCACCTCGGCCTCGTGCCGGGGCCGGGCACCGAACCGGGCGAGGCGCGCACCTACCAGCCCGGCGACGACGTGCGCCGGATGGACTGGGCGGTCACGGCCCGCACGACGATCCCGCACATCCGCGAAACGGTCGCCGACCGCGAGCTGGAGACGTGGATGGCGATCGACCTGTCGCCGTCGCTCGACTTCGGCACCGCCGCCTGCGAGAAGCGCGACCTGGCCATCGCCGCGACGGCCGCGGTCGCGCACCTGACGCGCGGCGGTGGCAACCGGATCGGCGCCGCGGTGTCGACGGGCGCGGAAAGCGTCCGCGTCCCGGCGCGCGGAGGCCTGGCGCACGCGCGCGGCATGATCCGCAAGATCGCCGAGATCGACCGGGCGCCCGAGGGCACCCGCGGCGACCTGGCCGAGCTGCTCGAACAACTGCGCCGGCCACCGCGCCGTCGTGGCCTGATCGTTGTGGTCTCCGACTTCCTCGGCGGCATGGAGTGGCAACGGCCGCTGCGGGCCCTGTCCGCGCGCCACGACATCGTGGCCATCGAGATCGTCGACCCGCGTGACGTCGACCTGCCCGACGTCGGCACCGTCGTGCTGTCCGACCCGGAGAGCGGGCGGCAGCGCGAGGTGACCGCGTCCGCGTTGCTGCGCAAGGAGTTCAACGCCGCAGCGGCGGAACACCGGGGCGAGGTGGCGGCCGGGCTGCGCCGCGCGGGCGCCGGGCACCTGGTGCTGCGGACCGACTCGGACTGGATCGCGGACACGGTTCGTTTCGTGGTGGCGCGCAAGCGCCGCTGGTCTGGGGGTGTCGCATGAGCTTCTCGAACTTCGTCGCCCCGTGGTGGTTCCTGCTGCTGCTCGCCGTCGGGCTGCTCGCCGCCGGATACGTGGTGGCGCAACGGATCCGCCGCAAGAGGGTGCTGCGGTTCACGAACCTGGAGCTGCTGGAGAAGGTCGCGCCCAAGCGGGAACGCTGGTCGCGGCACGTCCCGGCGGCGTTCCTGCTGGCCGCGCTCGCGTTGCTGACGGTCGCGCTGGCCGGTCCGACGTCCGAGCAGCGGGTCCCGCGCAACCGGGCGACCGTGATGCTGGTGGTCGACGTGTCGCTGTCGATGAAGGCCACGGACGTGAAGCCGTCCAGGCTGGAGGCCGCGCAGGTGGCCGCCAAGTCGTTCGCCGAAGGTCTCACGCCGGGCATCAACCTCGGCCTGATCTCGTTCGCCGGCTCCGCGACCGTGCTGGTCGCGCCGACCACCGACCGTCCCGCCGTGACGCAGTCGATCGACGGGCTCAAGCTCGCCCAGTCGACCGCGACCGGTGACGCGCTGGTGGCCGCGATGGCGTCGATCGACTCGTTCGGCAAGGTCGTCGGCGGCGCCGAGGGCCCTCCGCCCGCCCGCATCGTGCTGATGACGGACGGCAAGGAGACCGTGGGCACCCGCAAGGCGTTCGACGCGGCCGAGGACGCGAAGAAGGCCGGGATCCCGATCTCCACGATCTCGTTCGGCACCGAGGACGGCGTGGTCGACATCGAGGGCAGGCAGCAGTCCGTGCCCGTCGACGACGACTCGATGAAGGAGATCGCGAAGATCTCCGGCGGCGAGTTCTTCAAGGCCGCCTCGGCCGAGGAGCTGAAGCGCGTCTACGACACGCTCGGCGAGCAGATCGGGTACGAGAAGAAGCAGGCGGACGCGTCGAAGCCGTGGCTGTTGCTCGGCACGATGACGGCGATGTTCGCGGCCGCCGCCGCTCTGCTGCTGGGTCAGCGCCTGCCGTAGGTGAGCAGCACGACTCCGTTGCCGAACGCCCTGGTGCCCTTGAGCGCCAGGGCGTTCGGCTTGCGGAAGAACGGCGTGCCCGCGCCGATCGCGATCGGGTTGACGTAGAGCCGGATCTCGTCGACCAGGTCGTGTTCGAGGAACGTCTGCAGCAGCTCGTTCCCGCCGACCATGGTGTCGCCCGCGAGCGCGCGGATCTCGTCCGGATCGACCTCGGTGCGGGTCTCGGTGTTCCAGTCGGTGAACCGCTTCGTGCGCGAGTAGACGATCTTGCGCGTGTCGCGCCAGATCGGGGCGAAGTCGCGCATCGCCTGCGGCCACTCGGGGTGGTCCTCGGCGTGCGGCCACGCGGCGAGCATCAGCTCGTGGTTGCGGCGGCCGTCGACGAACGTGTCGAACTTCGCCAGTTCGGCGTTGATGTGGGAGTGCAACTCGTCGTTCATGTGGTGCCAGTCGATGTCGTGATCGGGGCCTTCGAAGAACCCGTCCAGCGAGACCGACGCCATCGTGCTGATCATCCGTGAAGCCTCCGGTATTCCGCTGCCGCACCAGGGTGCAACGGCACTTTGCCCGTGTCGATGAGACTGCGCACGTCGAGGTACTGGGTGCCGAGCGCCTGCTCCGGCACGAGCTCGGCGGCCCTGCCCACGAGCAGCCGCACGACGGCTCCGGCGAACGCGGCGCTCAGGTCGGGGCGGCACACCAGCAGGTTCGGCGTGCCGATCGTGGGCACGTCGGCGGGGGAGCCGTAGACGCCCATGCGCACGTCCACGCGTTCGTAGACCTTGCCGTAGTCCTGGCGCAGTCGCGGGAGGAACCCGTCGAGCGCGAGAAGCCTGATGCCGCTGGCCTTGTCGAGTTCCGGGGTGGGGACGCCGCCGGACCACAGCAGGGCGGCGATCTCCCCGGACTTCAGGGCGTCGACGGCGTTGCGCAACGGGTAGTGCCGCTCCTGCACGCCCAGCGCGAGCCTGGATCCCTGCAGGGCGGCGCCGGAGCCGTCCGCGCCCAGGGACACGGGTTTGCCGATGAGGTCGGCGGCGGTTCTGTACGGCGAATCCTTCAGCACCACGAGCTGCAGGTAGTTCTCGTAGACGCGGCCGAGCGCGACGAGGCCGGGTTCCAGGTGGGCGCTGTCGCTCAGGGACAGGCCTATGTCGGCTTTGCCCTCGCGGAGATGCCGGAGGTTGTCGGCGCTGCCGCCGGTCTGGATCGGGGTGATGGCGAACGGGCCGGGCGCGAGGCGCGAGATCAGGGCGGCGAAGTCGTTGTAGAAACCGCCGGGCTCACCACCGGCGATCCTGATCGTGCCGTCGGGCTCGCTCGTCCCGCACGCGGTGAGGGCGAGTGCTCCGAGGAGGAACGTCCGGCGCCTCACAGCAGCGGCTCCTTCGGCAGTTCGACCGTGGCCACCAGGCCGTTGTCCGTGTGCAGCTTCAGCTTTCCGTCGTGCGCGGTGACGATGCGTTCCGCGATCGCCAGGCCCAGGCCCGTGCCGCGCCGGGAGTCGTCGCCGCGCCAGAACCGTTCGGTGGCGTGCTTGATGTCCTTTTTGGACAAGCCCGGTCCGTTGTCCCGCACGGTCAGCGTGGCGCGGTCGCAGACGACGACGACCTCGGTGGCGCCGTACTTGATGGCGTTGTCCAGCAGCACGTCCAGCACCTGCGCGAGGTCCGACACCGCGCACCGCACGAGTCCGGGCGCGCGGTCGTCGACGGTGATCGTGACGCCCTCGGCCTGTGCCGCCGCCCGCCACGCGTCGACGCGGTCGTGCGCCACCACCTGCAGGTCGGCGAGCTCGGGTTCGACGCCGCCCGCGGCACGTTCGGTGGCGGTGCTCTCGGCGGAGGCCAGCGCCAGGAGACCGTCCAGCAGCGACTCCAGGCGTTCGACCTCGGTGAGCAGCGAGCCGTTGGACGGCAGCATGTCGACCCGGAGCCGGAGCGCCGCCATCGGGTTGCGCAGCTGGTGCGAGGCGTCGGCGATCAGGCGCCGTTGCTGGTCGGCGGCCTCGGCGACGGCGTCGGACATGCGGTTGAACGACTCCGACAACGCCCTGAGCTCGGCCGGTCCGGCGGTGTCGGCGACGTGTGTGCGCCGCTGCCCCTCCGCGACCGCCCGGACACCCCGGTCGAGTTCCTTGAGCGGCCTGATCAGCCAGCGGGACACGACCAGGGCCAGCAGGACGCACGCGCACGCCGCCAGCAACGCCCCCGCCAGCACCACCGCCCACCGCCGTGCCACGTCCAGCGCGGCCACCCGCGTCGAAGCCCGCAGCACCACGGCGCCCGCGACCTTCGTGCCGATGCCGACGGGCCGGGCGAACAGCACGTCGCCGCCGCTCCACGGCATCACGGTCGGCACGGGTTTCGCCGGCTGGTTGCGCAACGCGGCGTCGATCTGCGCCGACACGTCCCCGGCCGTCATGCCCGACTCGACGACCGGCGTGCCGGACGCGTCGACGACCACGATCTCCTCGTCGTAGACCTCGGCGTACCGCTCGGCCTCGGACACCACGACGTCGACGGGCAGCGTGGCGAAGCGGTCGAGGTCCGCGGTGCGGCTGATCACGAACTGCTGGGTGCGTTCGGAGGCCACGCTCATCAGCAACGGGAACGCGAACGCCGTGACGGCCGAGAGCGAGAACAGCAGCAGCACCAACAGAAGCCGTTGCCGCATCTATTCACCGAGCCGGTAGCCGAAACCGCGGATCGTGTGCAGCAGCCCCGGCCGGTCGAGCTTGGCGCGCAACTGCGTGAGGTGCACGTCGAGCGTCCGCGACACGGCCACGAACGCGTTGCCCCACACCTCGTCCATCAACTGCTGCCTGCTCACCGCCGTGCCCGGCCGGCGCGCCAGCACCGCGAGCACGTCGAACTCCTTGGTGGTCAACGAGATCTCGCGCCCGCCGACCACGACCTGACGGCTCTGCAGGTCGATCTCCACGTCGGACACCCGCACGAGCTCGTCCGGTTCCTGCGACCGCGCCGCGCTCCGGCGCGCCACCGCGTCGATCCGGGCGAGGAGTTCGGCCAGCCGCACCGGCTTGACCAGGTAGTCGTCCGCGCCGAGCCGGAGCCCTCGGACAACCGTGCGCTCATCACCCCGTGCCGTCAGCACGAGCACCGGCACCGGGTCGATCTTGCGGAGCTTGCGCAGCACCTCCAGGCCGTCCTGGTCGGGCAGCCCGAGGTCGAGCAGCACCACGTCCGCGTCCCGGTGGGCGATCAGCGCGTCAGCACCCCTGCGCACGCGGGTAGGCCGGTGCCCGTTCGCCCGCAGTGCCTCCACCAGGGCGTTCGCGACACCGTCGTCGTCTTCGACCAACAGCACCCGCATGGGAGCAGTATCGGTCATAACGCCCGTTGCCCGCGCATGTCGACGCGCTTAAGTGACTGTAAAGAAGTCTCCGCCCTTCCCTAGCAGCGCAGGTCGGTGGTGGCGTTCTCCCAGTAACCGCTCTCGACCGACTGGATCGAGCCCTTGGCGAACGTGCACACGCTCAGCGTGCTCGCGCCGGACGACCACACCTCGCGCTGGCCCTTCGAGCCGCTGACCTGGTCGCGGGCCGCCTGGCCCTCCTTGGTCCACACGCCCGTGTAGACGTAGAAGTCGCGCTTGTGCGACGAGAGCCACGAGTCCCACACGTAGGTGTAGGCCCAGTTCTTGTTGCAGCCCTTGAACTGCTTGACCGACGCGATGGTCGTCTTGCCCAGCTTGATGTAGCCCGTAGACCCGATCGGCGTCACGCCGGTCGTGCACTTCGGGTTGTACTCGGCCTGAGCCGTCCCCGTGAGCGTGACGGCGATGGCGGCGGCCGCGAGCACGGTGGCGGCAATCCTCTTCAGCATGTGCACCACCGTGGCCGGTACCGGTTAGTCAGCGGTAAATCACACCCAGCCGTGCCGCGAGCGCGCTGGCCAGGTGCACCGGCTCGCGTTCGGTGGTGTGGCGGATCTGCGTGCGGCAGCTGAAGCCGTCCGCGATCACCAGCGCGTCCTCGGCGTCCCGCAACGCCGGCAGCAGGTCCTGTTCGGCGCACGCGATCGAGACGTCGTAGTGGCCTCGTTCGAAGCCGAAGTTGCCGGCGAGGCCACAGCACCCCTCGACGACCTTCGGCCGCAGCCCGGCCTTCTCCATCGCCTCGCGGTCCGGCTCGAAACCCAGTTCGGCGTACTGGTGGCAGTGGGTTTGCACGACGGCCTCGCGGCTGCCCTCCACCTCGGGCAGCTTCGGGGCGACGTGCTCGGCGAACGTCCGGGTGGCCTTGGCCAGCGCTCGCACCGCCGGGTCGTCCGACAGTTTCGGAGCCTCCACGCGCAGGAACGCCGTGCAGCTCGGCTCCAGGCCGATCACCGGGACGCCCTGGCTCGTCCACGGCAGCAACGCCCGCGCGGTGCGTTCGACCACCCGGCGGGCTTTGGCGAGCTGGCCGGTCGAGTGCCACGTCAGTCCACAGCAGACGTTCGCGGACGGCACCTCGACCCGGTTGCCCAGGTGCGCCAGCACGGTCGCGGCGTCGAGGCCGACGCCGGGTTCGAAGAAGTTCGTGAACGTGTCGGGGAACAGCAGCACCGGATCGCCCTTGCCGAGCGGGTGGAGCTGGCGGACCAGGGTGGTGGTCTGGCGCGGCAGTTCGCGCTCCGGCGTGATGCCCGCGAACCGGCCTAGTTTCGCGGTGAATCTGTTGACCAGCCCGTACTTCAGCCACGTCGGCAGCCAGCCCATGGCGTAGTGCGCACGTGGCCTGATCCGGCCTTTGTAGTGCTCGTGCAGGAACTCGGCCTTGTAGCTCGCCATGTCGACGTCGACCGGGCAGTCGCGTTTGCAGCCCTTGCACCCCAGGCAGAGGTCGAGGGCTTCCGCCACCTCCGGAGACTTCCAGCCGCCCTTGACGACATCACCGTTGAGCATCTCGAACAGCAGGTGCGCACGGCCTCGCGTGGAGTGCTTTTCCTCTTTGGTGACGCGGTAACTCGGGCACATCACGCCGCCCTGGGTGTTCAGGCACTTGCCGACGCCGACGCATCGGCGCGTGTCGCTCGCGAACTCCGCCCTGGTCGGGATCTTCGGTGGCGCCACGAGGATCCGCAGGTCGTCGTCGAGCTTCAGCGGCTCCACGATCCGGCCCGGGTTGAGCAGGTTCCCCGGATCGAAGGCGCGCTTGAACTCACCGAACGCCCTGATCGCCGCGGGCGGGTACATCCGGCTGAGCAGCTCGGACCGCGCCTGGCCGTCACCGTGCTCGCCCGACAGGCTGCCGCCGTGGCTGACGACCAGGTCCGCGGCGTCCTGCAGGAACTCGCGGTAGCCGTGGGCCAGGTCGAAGTCGATGCGGACGTGCAGGCAACCCTCGCCGTAGTGGCCGTAGGTGATGCCGCGCCGTCCGTACCGGGTCAGCAGCTGGTCGAACTCGCGCAGGTAGGTGCCGAGACGCTCCGGCGGGACGGCCGCGTCCTCCCAGCCCGACCAGGCCTCGCTCCCGTCGGCCATGCGGGTGGCGAGACCGGCGCCGTCCTCGCGGATCCGCCACAGCGCCCGCTGCTGCGCGGGGTCGTGGATGATCATCGAGTTCTTGCTGATCCGCGCGACGCGTTCGGGGTGGTCCTCGACCTCGACGAACAGCCAGCTGCGGCCTTCTGGCAGGTCGGGGCGGGTCCGGACGCTGTGCACCAGCGCCTCGTTCAGACCCTCGATCGCGAGCGCGTCCTCGATGCCCATGACGCTGTCGGCGGCGTCGTAGGTGTCCGCGAAGCCGAGCACGACCAGAACGCGGCGTTCCGGCCTGCGCACCAGCTTCAGCTCGGCGCCCAGCAGGACCACGCACGTGCCCTCGGTGCCGACGAGTTGCTGCGTCAGTGTCGGTGCGTCCAGCGCGTACCCGCTGACCCGGCGGCTGAGCTGGGGGAACCACGCCGCGTCGTACGACGGCAGCGCGAGCTCGGGCGGGTTCGTCGTGTCGAACGTGCGGCCATCGGCGGTGAGGACGCTCAGGTTCGTGACGTTCTCACTGGTCTTGCCCCACCTCACCGAGTGCGCGCCGCACGCGTTGTTGCCGATCATCCCGCCGATGGTGCAGCGCGAGTGCGTGGACGGATCGGGGCCGAACAGGTAGTCGCCGGCGCTTGCGTTGATCCTGTCGAGCACCGCGCCGGGCTGGGCGAACGCCCGGTCGCCGGAGATCTCGAACGCGGTCAGGTAGCGGCTGAAGTCGATCACCAGGCCGGTGCCGCACGCGTTGCCCGCGATGGACGTTCCCGCGCCACGGCTGGTGATCGGCACGCGGTGCTCGGCTGCGATCCCGACGGCCGCCACCACCGCGTCCGTCGTACGTGGACGGACGACCACCCGTGGCACGTGCCGGTAGTTCGACGCGTCCGCGGAGTACAGGGCCCGGCTCGCCGGGTCGTCCAGGACGTCGCCGTCCACGTCACGTCGGAGCTGATCGAGAAAGGCCCGCATCACCCGATCATGCCTGGATGGATGTGACATGGCTCCGCCGATGCCGGACTACCTGCCGGTAGCCGATAGCCTCACCCGGTCAACCAGCAGCGATTCTCAGGAGAGCTAGTGAGTCGGTCCGTTCTGGTCACCGGAGGCAACCGCGGCATCGGCCTCGCGATCGCGCAGGCGTTCGCGGCGCAGGGCGACAAGGTCGCGGTGACGCACCGCGGGTCCGGCGCTCCCGAAGGTCTGCTCGGCGTGAAGTGCGACGTGACGAACTCGGAAGAGATCGACGCCGCGTTCACCGAGGTCGAGGCGGCACACGGTCCCGTCGAGGTGCTCGTCTGCAACGCGGGCATCACGCAGGACACGCTGCTGCTGCGCATGAGCGAGGAGCAGTTCACGTCGGTCGTCGACGCGAACCTCACCGGCGCGTTCCGCTTCGCCCAGCGCGCGTCCCGCGGCATGCTGCGCAAGAAGTTCGGCCGCATCGTCTTCATCTCGTCGGTCGTGGGCCTGACCGGTGGCGCCGGCCAGGTGAACTACGCCGCGTCCAAGGCGGGCATGGTCGGCATGGCGCGGTCGATCGCGCTGGAGCTCGGCTCGCGCAACATCACCGCGAACGTCGTCTCGCCCGGCTTCATCACCACGGACATGACGAACGAGCTGCCCGAGGCCGTTCGCGAAGCCGCTCTGAAGCAGATCCCGGCCGGCCGGTACGGCGCGGCCGACGAGATCGCGCGCGCCGTCACGTTCCTCGCGGCCAACGAGTCCGGCTACGTCAACGGTGCCGTGCTGCCGGTCGACGGCGGCCTCGGCATGGGCCACTGAGCTCTCTCCACCACTGGTTTCCCGTACTGCGAAAGGGTTGGATCAAGTGACCGGACTGCTCGAGGGCAAGCGACTGCTGATCACCGGTGTGATCACCGACGCGTCGATCGCCTTCCACGTCGCACGCGTCGCCCAGGAACAGGGCGCCGAGGTCGTGCTGACCGGGTTCGGCCGGATGAGCCTCGTGACGCGCATCGCCCAGCGCCTGCCCAAGCCCGCGCCCGTCGTCGAGCTCGACGTGCAGAACCAGGAACACCTCGACACCCTCGCCGACCGCGTGCGTGAGCACGTCGACGGCCTCGACGGCGTCGTGCACGCCATCGGCTTCGCCCCGCAGAGCTGCCTCGGCGCCCCGTTCATGGACGCGCCGTGGGAGGACGTCTCCGTGGCGATGCACGTCTCCGCGTACTCGTACAAGGCGCTCGTGCAGGCCACCCGCCCGTTGCTGACGCACGGCTCGTCGGTCGTAGGCCTCGACTTCGACGCCCGCCAGGCGTGGCCCGCCTACAACTGGATGGGCGCGGCGAAGGCGGCGTTCGAGTCGA
This sequence comes from Streptomyces sp. ID05-26A, assembly GCF_033794685.1. Lineage (NCBI taxonomy): Bacteria > Bacillati > Actinomycetota > Actinomycetes > Kitasatosporales > Streptomycetaceae > Streptomyces > Streptomyces sp. ID05-26A. The sequence goes on along the minus strand of NZ_JARAYZ010000004.1, from coordinate 69,875 downwards.
TCAACCGCTACATGGCGCGCGACCTCGGCCCGGACGGCATCCGCGTGAACCTGATCTCCGCCGGCCCGGTCCGCACCATGGCCGCGAAGTCCATCCCGGGCTTCGGCGAGCTGGAGAAGATGTGGGGCGAGAAGGCTCCGCTGAGCTGGGACGTCGACGACCCCACGCCCGTCGCGAAGTCCGTCTGCGGCCTGCTGTCCGACTGGTTCCCGGCCACCACGGGCTCGATGGTGTTCGTCGACGGCGGCGTGCACTTCCTGGGTCTCTGACGTCACATCCGTTCGTCATGTGAGGAGATCGGACGTCTGATTGGATGGAGCGGTGAGTTTCGACGCGCTGCTCTGGCTGTCTTTCGGCGGCCCAGAAGGTCCTGAGGACGTCCGACCCTTCCTGGAGAACGTGGTACGCGGACGCGGCGTGCCGCCTGAACGGCTGGACGAGGTCGAAGCTCACTACCAGCACTTCGGCGGCGTGTCACCGATCAACCGCCTGAACCTGGAAGCCATCGAGGCCGTGAAGGCCCGTGGCTTCGAGCTGCCGATCTACTTCGGCAACCGCAACTGGCACCCGATGGCCGAGGACGTCGTCGCGCAGATGAAGGCCGACGGCGTTTCGAGGGCTTTGGTGTTCCCGACGAGCGCGTACGGCGGCTACTCCGCTTGCCGCCAGTACGACGAGGACATCGTGCGTGCCCTGCAGGCCGTGCCCGATGGTCCTGAGTTGGTGAAGCTGCGCCAGTTCTTCGACCACCCGCTGTTCGTGTCCGCTTTCGCTGACGGTGTGCGTGCTGCGGCCGCTTCTCTCAGTGGTGCGTACCGGCTCGTGTTCACCGCGCACTCGGTGCCGGTGTCCGCGGACAAGGCCGCAGGGCCGCCCTCAGAGGGTGGTTACCGCTACTCGCGCCAGGTCGTCGAGGCCTCGCGCCTGGTCGCCGCTGAGGTGGGCGTGACCGAGTACGACGTCGTGTGGCAGTCACGGTCCGGGCCGCCGCAGATCCCGTGGCTCGAGCCGGACGTCGTCGACCACATCGATGCCTTGCACGCCAAGGGTGTCACCGGTGTCGTCGTGTGCCCGATCGGGTTCGTGTCCGACCACCTCGAAGTGGTGTGGGACCTCGACACCGAGGCTCGTGACCGTGCTCTGGAGCTCGGGATGGAGTTCGCTCGTGCCGCGACGCCCAACGGGGATCCTCGCTTCGCCGAGCTCGTGACCGAGTTGGTGGCTGAGCACACTTCCGGTGCGCCCGTGCGGAAGTTGTCGTCGTTCGTGGTGGCCGGGTGCACCGTGAACGGGGCGCCTTGCGCGCCGTTGTGCTGCGAGCCGGCCAAGAGGCCGGCCCGCACCTCCTGACGGTCAGGACCCCGCGGTCGCGGGCAGGAGCCGTGTCCTGCCCTCGTCCGCGGCCAGGAGCGCTGCCGCACAGGCCTTCACCGCGGTCTCCATACCGTGCAGGCGTTCCCGGCAGTCGTGCCACGCCAGCTCGGACCGGTGCTCGAGGTAGTAGACCGAGATGGGAAGCAGCCTCGACGAGAACTGCCGCAGGGCGCCGACGTCCTCCTCGCTGATGAGCACCCTGGCCCGGGCGCAGGAGGAGATGAAGTGGAACAGGCCGTAGCTCGGCGGGACACCGGTGAGGTCCAGGTCCACGTCACCGGGCTGCCCCCGCAGGAACTCGCACTCCTGCGCGGAGATGCCGTCCGCCACCTTTTCCTTGGACAGCACCGATTCCTTCACGTCGTTGCTGCCGAACATCTGTTTCAGGTACATCAGCGGGATCAAGCGCAGCTGAGCGTCCTGCAGGCCGATCACCGCCCGGCCCATGCCGTCGAGGGTCGACTTGGTGCCGTCGAGGACGATGGCCGAGCTGTGGTGGTGCCAGTCGGCGGTGCGCGCGGCGTAGTTCGCCACGACATCGTTGTGGTCCGTTGTCGACGTGTACGCGGAATCGGTGTGGACGAGGTCGACGACCAACGGGTCCCCGTGGATCTCCTGTGCGGCGACGAGCCCGCGCAGGACCTCGTCCCACTGAGGGTCCTGGACGTCGTTCAGGTCGCCGAAGACGACGATCCTGTCGGTTCCCGGTGAGACGGCCTTCGGCTGGTTGAGGGCGATCTGGGCGAGCAGAGGGCGGCCGGCCAGCAGGTGCCACCTGTCCGGCGGGACGTGCGTGAAGCACACGTCGGTGCCGGACCCGCGCGAGCGGACCGTGCGCTCGTCCACATCGGGCCACCCCGTCGCCGGGCAACCCGACGGTGCGGCGGCCCAGGTCACCGCCGTCACCGCCGTGAGCAGCACCACGACGACCGCCGCCACCGCGCCCCTGGGCACCCGCCGTGCGGGGGCGGTCCGGGCCGTCGTCATCACCAGGCGTTCCTGCAGCCGGACGTGCCAGAACTGGTAGCCGTTGCCGGCGACGCGCAACAGACCGCGTTCCCGTGCCTCGGAAAGGAACCGCATCAGGCGCCACGGCAGTCGTCCGGTGATCGCGAGTGCCGTCCGTGCCACCAGGAAACGCGTCCAGGCTCGGGTGACGAGCACTGCGGCCGCGAACAACACGAGGATCAGCACGCTGCAGATGACCATCGTGGGGATGTGTTCCTCAGCCACGGGCCACGGCACGTGCGTCCCCCACGGCGGAAGGTCCAGGTGCAGGATCACGGGGAAATCGGACCCCTGGAACCGCTCGCCGAGATAACCGCCGACCGCGGCGGCGAACGTGCAGGTGACGACCGTCAGCGCACCGACGAGGACGCCCGTCACCGCGGCCGAGGAGAAGGCCGACCGCCGGTCCTGCCGCAGGAGTTCGTCGGGGCCTGTCCTGGTGACGCGACTGGTCCGCGCCGCGAGCACCTCGTGCAGGCCGACCCCGAGCGCGGTGATGAGCGACAGCGCGAGCAACGCGCCGAGGTGCGCCGCCATCTGCGTGGTGTCCGTCAACGGCGTGCTGAGCAACAGCATCGGCAGACCGGGCACCAGGACCAGCGCGGCTCCGGTGAGGGCGCCTCTGCCGAACCCCCGCACGCCGGGGACCGCGTCCACCGCCGCGGGTGTGCGGCCGCCGACGGCCAGCCACGCCGTCGTGATCACCACGCCGAACACGGCCGCGATCGGCGCGGCGTCGATCATCGAGCCGGCCGGGAGGACCAGTGCCGCGACGACGGACGCGATCGCGCCCGCCAGCAGGCCGAGCACGGGCGCGATCCACGGTGACAGCGTGCGCTGGGCGAGCTGCCACCAGCGGAAGTCGCGGTCGCCGTGGCGGTGCAGGAGACCGGCGAGGTGCGAGAGCCAGTGGAGCTGCTTCTCGTCGGGGTAGAGCGTGTCGACCATGAGGTCGACGAGGTGGTCCTCGACGGCATGCCTGCTCGCGAACCTGGTGGTGTCGAGCAGTTCGAGCGGAGAGCGCGACTCGTAGGCGGCCGTGAACACCGACAGCATCAGCGGCGTGCTCAGCGCGGCGGCGACGGGGCCGTCGGGCTGGTCGCGGACGTGCTCGGCGATGGCGGGCCAGGTCGACAGGTGTGCGGAGGCGTGGGCCGCGGTGACCGGGCTGATGCGGACGACCGGGGCGCGCAGCAGCGTCGGGGCGCCGCCTGCGATCAGGTCCTCGTACTCGGTGACGCGGCAGGTGAGCACGATGGGGCGATCGCCCTCCAGGACGTGGTTGAGACGGTTCACCGCCCGGCGGCGGGCGTGGTCGGGGAGTTCGTCGAGGCCGTCGAGCACGGGCAGGAGCAGGCGGTGGGCCAGGAGTGTGCGCACGACCTGTTCGCGGCCGTTGTAGTGGGTGGCGGCGAGGGTGCGGACGAGCCAGTCGTCGAGGCCGTCGGCCACCGGGTCCCAGGAGGACAGTGACATGAAGACGGGGACCGGGGCGCCGGACCGGCGGCGGCGCAGCAGGCCCACGGTGAGCAGGACGCCGAGGAACGTCTTGCCGGAGCCCGGTTCGCCGATCACGACCAGGCGTCGGCACGGGAGCCGGTCGAAGGCGTCGGCCAGCTCGGCGGACGCGGTGTCCGGGTTGCCGTCGAGCCGGCCGTGAGGGCGCAGGCGCACGCGGCCGATGGCGGTGCCGGTCCAGGTGAGCGGGATCAGGCGTGGTGAGCCGAAGCGTTCGCGGCGGTGCCGGACCTCCGGTTCCCACTGCTCGAGGAGTTCCACGGCCAGGGCGTCGGCTTCCTCGCCGGCCGGTCTGGGGCGTTGCTCGCGGGAGAGGTACAGGACGATGCCGGTGAAGGCTGTGCCGATCGCCACCAGCGCGGCGGCGATGCTGCCGTAGGCATCACTGTCTTGCAGTTCGCTGAGAGAAAGGACGAGCACGACGACGACCGTTACGGCCAAGCCTGCCGTGATCACCCACTTGCGGAGTGCCACGCGGGCAGCTTTTCAGCGCGGCCGGGTCGTCCGGGGATGTTTGGCCACGGATGACCCGACCGTGTGACGTGTCAGTGGCGGCCGGCGCCGCTGTCCGCGAGGACGCGCACGGCCTCGTCCACTGCTGCGCAGCGTGCGCGGCGCACGGCTTCGGAGACCGGTCGCAGCGCTTCGGTGCGGGCGGTCATCGCGGAGGCCGAGAGGGCGCCGCCGGGAGCGTCGGAGCTGGCCACCGTGACGATCGCGGCCACCTCGGCTGCCCGCTGCAGCACGCGCAGCGAGCGGGGCGGCATCGCGTCGGGCCACGGGAGGGTGGAGTTCTCGGCCGCTAGGTCGGCGATTTCCTTGCGGACGTTCGGGCGGTGTTTGGCCACGTCGAGGGTGGCCAGGGCCGCCGTCGCCTCGCGCAGGGCCGCGCCCAGGCCGTGTTCCGCCTCGCCGATCGGGATGTGCTCCAGGCCGTTGGACGACGGCAGGTCGAACACCGTCCAGCGCATCACGCCGTCGGCCACGATCTTCGGCACCAGCCCGATGTGCACGGACGGGACGACGAGCGCCTCGCCGGAGCGCAGCGCGCACGTCGCGAGGGTGCCTTTGCCTCCCAGGCCCCGTACGTCGCCCGGTACTGGTAGCACCAGCCGGGCGGAGGTCGCGCCCGCGCGCCGCAGGGCGGCCAGCAGCAGGGCGGGGCCCACCGGGGCTTCGTCGGGACCGGGGAGGTCGAGCGCCGTGGCGGTGCCGTCGTCGTCGGCCACCACCTCGTGCTGCTCGGCCCACAGGTGCAGGGCGTCGAGGACGTCGTCGGCGGCGGCTAGACCGTGCAGCCAGCCCGACGTCCACACGACCAGCGTGGCACTCGCACAGGACACCCGAAGAGATTACGTTGCCGGGCCCCGGGAGCCCCACCCGGTGTGCCCGATCCGAGACAGCTACTTCGCCGGACCGATGTGCTGCTCGAGCAACGACCGGAACGACGTCACGTCCTCATCGGAGGCGAAGGCCCGGTGCGGTACGGAAAACGACGCCGCGCCCTCGTCCAGCGTCTCCAGGACGAAGCCCTGCCGCGTCTCGGTCCAGCCCGGCAGGTCCTCCCAGACGATCTCCTCGCGGACCGCGTTGCCCACGGCCAGCCGGAACGACCGGGCGTCGGCGCTGCCCATCACGGTCCGGCTGATCATCTCGTCGGACGAGAAGCGCCACCACACCGCGATCGGCTCCATGAGGCCGATGACCAGCGCGCACGCCAGGCCGAAGAGCGCCACGACAAGGGTGTCCTCGAAGCCGAGGAGCAGCACGAGCGAGAACACCCCGAACACGAGCGCGAACCACGGCGCCCACTTGAACATCGGCACCATCGCGCGCAGGCTGGCCCGCCAGTCCGCGGGTGACGGGGCCCATCTGAAGTCAACACAGTTGCTCATAACGCCTCGCATTGTGCTGCACGATGGCCCCATGCATCTGGGGGATGACGAAAAGGGAACTGTCGCGCGCCGGACCGTCCTCAAGGGCACGGCGGCCGCGCTCGCCGGGGTCGCGCTGGCAGCGGGTCAGCAGCCGGTCGCACACGCCGCCGCGGAGGATCCGGAACAGCGGCTGCTGCAGATCGTGCCCGGTGGCAACGGGATCATCTACACGCTCTACGCCGACGGCCGCATCAAGTGGTTCAAGCACCTGGGCCGCGACAACGGCACGTACAACTGGGCCAGCGGCGACGGCAGGGAGATCGGCTACGGCTGGCAGATTCACACGAACGTGCTCGCGGACCAGCACGGTCAGCTCTTCGGCCTGTGCGGTGACGGCACGATGTGGTGGCACAAGTGGGTGCTCACGAACCCCGCCAACGGTGACGGCTACTGGGCGCCTGGCACCAACAACATCATCCACCGCGGCTTCGGTCAGTACTCGTACGTCTTCGGCGGCTGGGACGGCGTCTTCTACGCGGTGGACGCCCACGGCGACATGTACTGGTTCCGCTACCTGGCCGGTGACGGTTCGAACGGCCCCGGCGCGTGGGAGAACGACGGCGTCGGCCAGAAGATCGCGAGCGAGAAGCGCGACTACGACATGTTCTTCGCCGACCTGAACGGCGTCATCTACGGCGTGCGGCATGGTGCTGTGCTGCACTGGTTCCGCTACCTCGCGGGCGACGGCTCCAACGGTCCGGGTGCGTGGGCGAACAACGGCGACGGCCTCTACGTCGGCAGCGGTTTCGACTTCGGCTCGGGCGTCGAACGCTTCGCCGAAAACGGCGTCGTCTACGTCGTGTGGGTCAACCGGGACCACACCCGGACCGACCACGAGCTCCGCTGGTACAAGCTCGCGAACCACCTCACGATCGACACGTCCGGTGTGTTCTGGCCCAACGGCACGGGCGCGCTGGTCGGCACCGGCTTCAGCGTGGCGAGGACCGCGAACCTCCAGGGGTACACCAGCTGGTCGGTCGCGCCGGGGCAGACCCTCGACGTCGCGGTCTCGACGACCTTCGACCAGTTCACCGCCGGCGTGCTGCGGCTGACCGGCCCGCTCGAGCAGGGCGGTGCCACGCAGGTCAGGGCCCCGCAGACGTATCGAGGGCAGCGGCACCTGCTCAGGTCCGGCTACCGGGCGAACGGGCCGGGCTGGCCCACGTCTTTCTCGTTCACCGTGCCCGACGACTGGCAGTCCGGGTTCCACGTCGTGAAGCTCGAAGGCCCGTACGGGATGAGGCAGTACATCCCGTTCGTGGTGAAGCCGAAGCAGCCGCGAGAGAAGGTGGCGCTGCTCCTGCCGTATCTGACGCACAACGCCTACAACCACTGGGGCGGACACTTCCAGTACTCCTGGGAAGCGGCCTACGGGCGGCGTCAGTTCTCCATCCGCCGACCGTTCGCGAACGCCTACATCGAGGCTCCCGGGTTCATCGACGTCCGGTTCTACGGCGACCTGCTGCTGATGAAGTGGTTCACGGACAACAACGTCGCCTACGACTGCTACCAGGACCTCGACCTGCACGACCCGTCGTGGCTCGCGCAGTACAAGACGCTCGTGCTCGCCACACACCCCGAGTACTGGACGCCGGAGATGCGAACGGCGCTGGAGACGTACCTCGCCAACGGCGGCCGCCTCATCTACACGGGTGGCAACGGCATGTACGAGCGCGTCGACTACAACGCCTCGGGTGGGTTCGTGTTGCACCGCCGCCCCGACAACGGCGAGCGCTGGACGTGGCGCGATCAGGGGCTGCCGGAGTCGGAGGTGCTCGGCGTCGCGTACGACAGCACCTCCTACATGGAGATGTACCCGTACGTCGTGGACGCCGACCACCCGTTCCTGGAGGGCACCGGGCTCCAGGTCGGCGACAAGTTCGGCAGGACCGGGTACAACTTCGCGGCCAGCGGCTGGGAGGTCGACACCAGGACCGGCGCGGGCCCGGAAGCGCCCGGCGTCGTCCAGTTCGCTCATGGAGAACAACCGCACGGCGCGCAGATGTGCGTGATGTCCAAGCCGAACGGTGGATGGGTGTTCAGCGCGAGTTCCCTTTGTTTCAACGGTGCTCTCGCCCATGACCCGAAGATGTCGCGGATCCTGCTGAACGCGGTGAACGCCGCCCGGCTCTAGCAGCTGGAGTCGCTCCACGTCGACGGGTCAGGTTCGGTTGCGTAGCGTCGTTCGCGTGACCCAGAACCTGGCCCGCACGGCGGGCGAACTGCGCGCCGCCGGGCACCTGCCGCGCGGCGTCAAGACCGAGATCAGGGAGAACCTGCTCGCTGCCCTGCGCGAAGGACGCAACCCGTGGCCCGGCATCGTCGGTTTCGACCGCACGGTGCTCCCTCAGCTCGAACGCGCGTTGCTGGCAGGCCACGACGTGGTCCTGCTCGGCGAGCGCGGGCAGGGCAAGACGCGCCTGCTGCGCAGCCTGATCTCCCTGCTCGACGAGTGGACGCCCGTCATCGAGGGCTCCGAGCTGGGCGAACACCCGCTCGACCCGATCACGCCCGAGTCGAAGCGCCGGGCCGCCGAACTCGGCGACGACCTGCCGGTGGTGTGGCGGCACCGCACCGAGCGCTACGCCGAGAAGCTCGCGACACCCGACACGTCCGTCGGTGACCTGGTCGGCGACGTCGACCCGGTGAAGGTCGCCGAAGGCCGATCGCTGGGCGACCCGGAGACCATCCACTACGGCATGCTCCCGCGCGCCCACCGCGGCATCATCGCCATCAACGAGCTTCCTGACCTGGCCGAACGCATCCAGGTGTCGCTGCTCAACGTCATGGAGGAGCGTGACATCCAGGTCCGCGGCTACACGCTGCGGCTGCCGCTGGACGTGCTGCTCGTGGCCACCGCGAACCCCGAGGACTACACGAACCGCGGCCGCATCATCACGCCGCTCAAGGACCGCTTCGGCGCCGAGGTGCGCACGCACTACCCGCTGGAGATCGACGCCGAGGTCGACCTGGTCCGCCAGGAGGCCGACCTGGTGGCCGAGGTGGGCGACCACCTGCTGGAGATCATCGCCCGCTTCGTCCGGCACCTGCGCGAGTCGTCGTCGATCGACCAGCGCTCCGGCGTCTCGGCCCGGTTCGCCGTCGCGGCGGCGGAGACCGTGGCGGCGTCGGCGCTGCGCCGGTCCGCGCTGATCGGCGAGACCCCGGCCATCGCCCGCCCGATCGACCTCGAGTCGGTGCCGGACGTGCTGCGCGGCAAGCTCGAGTTCGAGGCGGGGGAGGACGGTCGTGAGGACGAGGTCCTCGTCCACCTGCTGCGCCGCTCGATCGCCGACACCGCCCGCGCCCGCCTGGCCGGCCTGAACCTCCGCGCGCTCGCCGAGGTCGTCTCGGACGGCCACCCGGTCGCGACCGGCGACCGCGTGCACGCCGGCGACCTGCTGGCCGCGCTGCCGGAGTTGCCGATCCTGCACGAGGTCGCGGCGCGCCTGGGAGCGGGCCCGAAGGACCCCGTCGGCCGCATCGCCTCGGCCGTCGAACTGGCTCTGGAGTCGCTCTACCTGACCCGCCACCTGTCGAAGGACAACTCCTCCGACGACGACCGATCGGTGTACGGATGAGATACCGCTACGGACGCTGGGGCGGCGGCGCCGATCCGCTGGCGCCCCCGGTGGACCTCCGCGCGGCCGTGGACGAGCTCGGCCGCGAGATCATGGAGGGCGCCTCGCCGCAGTCCGCCCTGCGCGAACTGCTGCGCCGAGGCGTCGACGGCACCCGCGGCCTCGACGACCTGACCTCACGCCTGTGGCAGCGCCGTGCGTCGATCCAGCGCCGGCACCGCCTCGACGGCACGTTGCAGGAGGTCCAGCAGCTGCTCGACCGCGCCGTCGAGGCCGAACGCCGGGCTCTGTTCCCGGACCCGTCCGACGACGCGCGCTTCCGCGAGGCCCAGCTCGACGCCCTGCCACTGGGCACCGCCGCCGCGGTCCAGGAGCTGTCGCACTACGACTGGCGGTCGCAGGAGGCGCGCGAGGCGTTCCAGCAGATCCGTGACCTGCTCGGCCGCGAACTGCTGGACCAGCGCTTCCAGGGCATGAAGGACGCGCTGTCCAACGTGGACTCACGCGACGTCGAGCGCATCCAGCGCATGCTTCGCGACCTCAACTCGCTGCTGGAGGCACACGCCTCCGGCTCCCCGGACACACCGCGCCTGTTCGACGACTTCATGCGCAAGCACGGCGAGTTCTTCCCGGAGAAGCCCCGCAACGTCGACGAGCTCATCGACGCCCTGGCCGCCCGCTCGGCCGCCGCGCAACGCATGATGAACTCGATGACCGACGAGCAGCGCGCCGAGCTGTCCGCGCTGTCACAGCAGGCCTTCGGTGGCATCGGCTCCTCTCTGTCCACTCTGGACTCCCTGTTGCAACGCCTGCGGCCGGGCGAGGACTGGACGTCGTCCGCCCGCTTCCGCGGCCAGGACCCGCTGGGCCTGGGCGAGGGCGCCCAGGCCATGGCGGACCTCGCCGAGCTCGACGCCCTGGCCGAGCAGCTCTCCCAGTCGTACCCCGGCGCCCGCCTGGAGGACATCGACCTGGAGGCTCTGGAACGCCAACTGGGCGAGTCGGCCTCGGTCGACGCCCGCCGCCTCGCGGAGCTGGAGAAGGCACTGCGTTCGCAGAACATCGTCGAACGCGCCCCCGACGGCTCCGTGAAGCTGACGCCGAAAGCGTTGCGGCGCCTGGGAGAAACAGCGCTGCGCGGCGTCGTCGACCAGCTGCGGTCGTCGCAGGGCGCCCGCGAGACGACCTCGGCCGGCGCCGCGGGTGAGCTGATCGGCTCGACCCGTCCGTGGCAGTTCGGCGACACCGAACCCTGGGACGTGCCACGAACCCTGCGCAACTCAGTGCTGCGCTCCGGCTCGATGTCCCTGGACGTCGTCGATCTCGAGGTGTCCGAGACCGAACACCGCACACGTGCGGCAGTCGCGTTGTGCGTCGACACCTCCTGGTCGATGGTGCAGGACGGCCGCTGGGTGCCGATGAAACGCACGGCACTCGCCCTGCATCACCTCGTGCGCACCCGATTCCGGACGGATGCTCTGCAACTGGTGACGTTCGGGCGTTATGCCGAGGCCGTGGACATCGGTCAGCTGACGGCGCTGGAAGGCGTGTGGGAACAGGGCACGAACCTGCACCACGCGTTGCTGCTGGCGGGCCGCCACGTCCGGCGTCATCCCGACGCCCAGCCCGTGGTGCTGGTCGTGACCGACGGCGAACCCACCGCGCACCTCGAACCCGAGGGCGACGCGGAGTTCAACTACCCGCCGCTGCCTCGAACGCTGGCCAAGACCCTGAACGAGGTCGACGCGCTCGCCAGGCTCGGGGCGACGATCTCGGTGTTCAAGCTGGGCGACGATCCGCGCCTGGCCGCGTTCGTCGACATCGTGGCCCGGCGAGGTGGCGGGCGTGTGGTGTCGGCGGACGAGGAAGGGCTCGGGGCTGCTGTGGTGAGCGACTACCTGAAGTCGCGGCGTCGGCGTCGGTGATGCGGGTGTCGTTGTGCCGGCGTCAGTGATGCAGGCGTCGGTGGTGCAGGCGTCGCTGTGCGGGCGTCGTTGATGCAGGCTTCGTCGACGGATGCGCCGCTGATGCGTGCGTCGTTGGGCGGGTGTCGCTGATGCGTGCGTCGTTGGGCGGGTGTCGGTGATGCGTGCGTCGTTGGGCGGGTGTCGGTGATGCGTGCGTCGTTGGGGCGTAGGTACCTCCTCGCGGTGGTGTTGAGCGGCGTGCCGTCGACCATGCACGCTCTGATGAAGCGTGACGACCTGCTGCGCGCTACACGGGCTGCCGGGTCGTTGGTCGGCGGCGGTGCTCGTGCCGGCGTTGTCGTGCACCTTGCCGTGTCGGGGTTTTGGGCGTTCGTGCTCACACGGCTGCGGGTGCGGGGTGTGGTCGGAGGGGCGGTGGCCGGGTTGCTGATCGCCGCCCTCGACCTGGAGGTCTTCGGGCGCCACAACGCTCAGATCCGGTCTCTGCCCAGGGTTCCGCAGTGGCTGGATCATGTGGTGTTCGGTGTGCTCGTGGCGGCTGAGGGCCGTCGGGAGCGGGAAGTGTTGTCGTAGCGGCACTTCGCCCCCGTGCTCGTCGCTCTGGCACGACGGCTGCAGGTCGTCGGGGTAGGACGAGGGCGGCTACCCGACAGCGGTTCGTCGGGTTGGTGCGGACAGCCACCTTGCAGCAGATCTCGGCGCCGGCACGCACGGCGGAGATCAGCTGCCAGAAGTCTTCCGCGCGTTCAGAGGTCGTAGAGCGCGGCCAACCGGGGCAGGCGGGTGGCGAGTTCGGCGCTGTCGTCGAAGTCGAAGTCCCAGTCCGGGTCTAGCGTGGGGTAGCTGATCCGGAAGGCGTCCTGCGGTAACTGCATGCCCGTCGCCTTGATGTGGGCGTTCCAGGCGATCGACAGCGCGTCCTCGCACTCGAACTCCATGCCGGACTCCGCGGCCGCCACCACCGCGGGTAAGGCCGCCAGTGAGTCCGGGGCGGCGAGGGTGGCCGTGTAGGTCTCCTCGCCCTGGGTCACGAGCCAGCCGCGGAAGTAGTCGAAGCCGTCGTCCGAGCAGCCGCCGTTGATCAGGTATGCCGCTGCCCACAACGGGTTCTGGTACGAGGCCGTCAGCAGGTCCCACAGGACCTGTTGGGTCGCCACGATCTCGGCGGGCGGACGCTCGGCGAGCAGTGTGGTGGCGGCGGCCGCCACGGCGTAGCCGTCGGTCGGGTCGGGGACGCTCGCTCGGGCGTCGGAGATGAGCTTCCAGAAGGTGTTCGGGTCCACAGGTCGAAGCTTGGCAGAGGGGTCTGACAATTTTTGGCGGGAGGCGGGAGGCGGGAGGCGGGAGGCGGGAGGCGGGAGGCGGGAGGCGGGAGGCGGGAGGCGGGAGGCGGGAGGCGGGAGGCGAGAGGCGAGAGGCGAGAGAAGGCTGGCTGGCGGGGAGCGGGCCGGCGGGGGAGCGGGCCGGCGGGGGAGCGGGCCGGCGGGGGAGCGGGCCGGCGGGGGAGCGGGCCGGCGGGGGAGCGGGCTGGCGAGAGGAAGCGGCGGTGGGGAGTCCGAGGCGGTACGAGATGAGGGCAGACGGTGAGCGTTGCGGGCGGGCAGGCCGAGGCGAGCAGGAGGGAGGGAGGGAGGGAGGGAGGGGTGTGCAGGCAGGCTAGGTGTGAAGGGGGAGGAACTGGCGGAGAGCAGGGTGCGCCGCCGAAAGCGAGATCGGCGGCTGACTTACGAGCCTGGACGTTCTAGGTTGTAGACATGATCAGGACTCTGTTTCGCTCGCTCGAGGCCGTGCACGGAATGATCTACTTCTCTCCCGAGGCGGAGCAGCGGTACGCGAGTGCCGGGCTGGACCGGCCCGGCGGCTACTTCGCGTCACGGGCCGCTGCGCTGGGGGCGGTCGGGGCCGAGGTCGTGATCGCGACGTTCTACAACTTCAACCCCGCGATCGTGCGGGCGCGCATCCCGCAGGCCTGGGAGAAGGTGTCGCCGGAGCGCATGTTGGAGTTGCGCTGGGAGGCGGCGGACGAGGCGCTCGCGAAGGTCTTGCCGGACGACCTCAAGGAGATCAACGAGCTGGCTCGGCGCGCGGCCGAGCGGTCCAAGGACATGTTGCACGGCCGTCCGTTGTTCGCCGCGCACGCCGCGTTGCCGTGGCCGGACGAGCCCCGGCTGCAGTTGTTCCACGCGCAGACGTTGTTGCGTGAGTTCCGTGGCGACGGGCACCTCGCGGCGCTCCTGCGGCACAACGTGACTGGTATCGAGGCGTTGGTGCTGCACGTCGCTACGGGTGACTATCCGGCTGATGTGCTGCGCAAGACGCGTGCGTGGTCTGAGGAGCAGTGGGCGGCGACTGTCCAGGACCTGCAGGCGCGTGGGCTCGTGGGCGAGGACCAGTTGCTCACGGAGAAGGGGCGCGAGTTGCGGCAGGGCATCGAGGACGACACGGACCACATGGCCGCGCCGGCCTACGACGTCCTGTCCGACCAGGAGAAGCAGCGGTTCGTCGAGCTGGCCGCGCCGTTGAGCAAGGCCGTGGTCGAGGCCGGGATGATCCCCGGCCGCCGCTAGGGCTCGGCCCTAGTCCGCCCCGTCCCGTTCGGTCGACGCGAGCGCCTTCTCGGTGACCTCGTCCTTGCCCGCCCGGTGCTTGCCGGGATGGGTCAGCGAGAAGTGCGCCTCGTCGCGCATCCGCTCCACCATGTGCGGGTAGTGCAGCTCGAACGCCGGACGCTCCGAGCGGATGCGAGGCAGTTCCTTGAAGTTGTGCCGCGGCGGGGGCGAGGTCGTGGCCCACTCCAGCGAGTTGCCGTAGCCCCACGGGTCGTCCTGCGGGGCCGGGTCGCCGTAGCGGTAGGAGCGGAAGACGTTCCACACGAACGGAAGCACGGACGCGCCGAGCAGGAACGCGCCGATGGTCGACAACGTGTTGAGGAACGTGAAGCCGTCGGAGGGCAGGTAGTCGGCGTAACGGCGCGGCATGCCCTCGTTGCCCAGCCAGTGCTGCACCAGGAACGTGCCGTGGAACCCGAAGAACGTCGTCCAGAAGTGCAGCTTGCCCAACGGCTCGTTGAGCATCCGCCCGGTCATCTTCGGGAACCAGAAGTAGATGCCGGCGTAGGTGGCGAACACGATCGTGCCGAACAGCACGTAGTGGAAGTGCGCCACCACGAAGTACGTGTCCGACACGTGGAAGTCGACGGCCGGTGAGGCCAGCAGGATGCCCGTCAGGCCACCGAAGAGGAACGTCACGAGGAAGCCGATCGAGAACAGCATCGGCGTCTCGAACGTCAGCTGGCCCTTCCACATCGTGCCGATCCAGTTGAAGAACTTGATGCCCGTCGGCACCGCGATGAGGAACGTCATCAGCGCGAAGAACGGCAGCAGCACTGCGCCGGTCGCGTACATGTGGTGCGCCCACACGGCCACGGACAGCATGGCGATCGCGAGTGTGGCGAACACCAAACCCTTGTAGCCGAACAACGGCTTACGGCTGAACACGGGGAAGATCTCCGTCACGATCCCGAAGAACGGCAACGCGACGATGTACACCTCGGGATGGCCGAAGAACCAGAACAGGTGTTGCCAGAGGATCACGCCGCCGTTGGCCGGGTCGAACACGTGAGCACCGAGGTGCCGGTCGGCCGCCAGGCCCATCAGCGCCGCGGTCAGGATCGGGAACGCCAGCAGGATCAGCACGGACGTCACCAGGATGTTCCAGGTGAACACCGGCATCCGGAACATCGTCATGCCGGGCGCGCGCAGGCACACCACCGTCGTCGTCATGTTGACCGCGCCGAGGATCGTGCCCAGGCCGGAGATCGCCAGACCCATGATCCACATGTCCGCGCCGACACCCGGCGAGTGCACGGCCGAGGACAGCGGCGTGTAGGCGAACCAGCCGAAGTCCGCCGCGCCGCCGGGCGTCACGAACCCCGCGACCACGATGATGCCGCCGAACAGGTACAGCCAGTACGAGAAGGCGTTGAGACGCGGGAAAGCGACGTCCGGCGAGCCGATCTGCAGCGGCAGGACGTAGTTCGCGAACCCGAACAGGATCGGCGTCGCGTACAGCAGCAGCATGATCGTGCCGTGCATGGTGAACAGCTGGTTGTACTGCTCGTTGGAGAGGAACTGCAGACCCGGCCGCGCCAGCTCGCCGCGCATCAGCAGCGCCATCAGGCCGCCGATCATGAAGAACACGAACGACGTGGTCAGGTACATGATCCCGATCTGCTTGGGATCCGTCGTCTTGAACAGCTGGAGGAAGTACGAGCCCTTCGGCCGTGCGCGCGCCGCCCCCGGATGGGGCACTACGGGCGTTGGCTTGATCGTGGTCATCGCGCCTCCTCCGTGCCAGAGGTGAATCGTCCTCCCGGTCAGACCGAGGGGCAATCCACGACGAGCACCGCACTGGTCACCGGAGCCACCGGAGCGCCTACGGCTATGCCGCTGACCTGCACGTAGTAGGCGCCGGGGGCCAATTCACCGAATCTGATCGACATCCTCTCGGAGATCGCCGGACTGCGCGATTCGACCTGTTTGCCGTTCTCGTCGACCAAGGCCACCTTCAACGCCCGCGCGGGTGTGTCCTTCAGTTCGACGGTGACCTCCAGGGTCTCCCCGGTCAGCACCAGGTCCGGCACGCTGAGCTGCGGCTCGGTCGTGACCACGTTGCGCGGGACGATGGGTTTCGCGGTCAGGAACGACTCCACGGCGTCCAGCACGGCGGCGTTGTCCTGCAACGACGTGTGCTGCTCCGTCACGCGGTGCAGCGTGTTCGAGTCCAACGCCAGGCCACGGCGCGCGGCACCGAGCATCGGCACGGTCGCATCGCCGTACAGGTCGTCGCCCTCATATGTCCGGTAACAGGTGACTTTGCCGTCGGCGACACGTGCCGTGGTCGCCGTGGGCTGCTTACCGCCGAGGATCGCGTACGTCTTGTCGGCGAACGAGTCGGTCAACGCGCCGTGGAACGCCATCGCGTCCAAGACCATCTTCGTGTCGAGCTCGGGCAACGACACCTCAGTGGTCTTGAGCAGACCAGCAGGAGACTCGATGCACGCGTACTCGGGCAGCAACTGGTGCAGCGACGGCATCGACCGCGCGAACTCCGTCAGATCGATCGCCAACGGCCCGAGCCCCTTGCGCACGCCGTTGACCAGCTGGTCCAACGCCGCCGCGGCCCCGCGGTACGGCGTGCCCATCGTGATCAGCTTCGCCGTCCGCTCGGCCATCCCGCACTGCTCGATGCACCACCGCGCGACCAGCCCGCCCATCGAGTGGCACACGAAGCTGACCTTGGCGTCCGGTCCGATGCGGTCGAGCATCTCGTCCACCCGCCGCGCCAGCAACGCGCCGTTGTAGCGGTTCGACAGCCGCCAGTCGTAGGCGAAGAGCAGCAGGGTGCCTTTCTCGACGCTGTAGCCGAGCGAGTTCATCCTGCGCGTCACCCGGTCGTAGCCCTTCAGCGGCGTCCAGATGCCCGGGATGACGTGCAGGTCCGCCATCAGCCCGACGGGCTCGACGCCGTCGCCAGGGTGTTCGTCGCCGATACCGGCCGGGAGCTTCAACTTGTGCAGGCTGCGGCCGAGCGTCAGCACCGCGCGCAACGCGGCCTTGCCGGACACCTCCCACACCATGCCGTCCGAGTTGCGCAGCGTGCTGCCGAGAATGCCGGGCAGGACGACGACCAGATCGCTCATCTAGGACTCCTCGGCGAGCTTGCGGATGAGGGAGAGCAGCGCGAGGTTCGCGGGCACCAGATAGGTCAGTTCGTGGATCCACGCCAGCCGTTGACCGGCCGCGGGCAACGCCAGACGTTGGTCACCGGCCCGAGCGCGCGCGACCACCTTGTACAGCGCCGCCAACGCGTGCGGCTCCAACGCCGTCACGGCCTGTGTCAGCGCTTGAGGTGACGCACCGGCAGCTAGTCCGCGCAGGATCTCGGTCACGCGCGCGGGGTCGTCGACGGCGTCGAGCACGAGGTCGAGCACGTCGGCGTCTTCGCCGGCCAGCAACAGCAACGCGTGCACGGGCCGGTTGTCGCGGACGTTCTTCAGCACTTCCTTGTCCAGCAACTCCTCCCGGCGCGTGGCGAGCAGTTCGCGACGACGTGCGGGCGTGGCGTCCACGAACTCGTCCGCGAGACTCGCGAGCAGCCACGGCCGATAGGCGAGCATGACGCCTTGCTGCTGCGCGGTCGCCCTGCGCGCCTGGATGACCTGTGCCTCGATCAGGCTCGTGCCGTACAACGCCTCCGTGACAGCGACATCCGCGTCCGTGGACAACAACTCGGGGTGTGCGAGCAGGATCGTGCGTTCCTCGGCATAGGAGCGTGCGAACACCCATGAGCGTGCGGTCCGCAGCAACGCACGGTCGACCGACAGCCAGTCCGGCGTGGTGTCCCACGGCCACGGGCCCGAGTCGTAGTGGCGGCGC
Source organism: Streptomyces sp. ID05-26A (assembly GCF_033794685.1). Lineage (NCBI taxonomy): Bacteria > Bacillati > Actinomycetota > Actinomycetes > Kitasatosporales > Streptomycetaceae > Streptomyces > Streptomyces sp. ID05-26A. Next base: position 52,092 of record NZ_JARAYZ010000004.1, on the reverse strand, counting down.
GCGATGTCGTGCACGTCGTGAATCGCCTGCCGCGACTGGCCGACGTGCGTGAGCGCCTGGCACAGCCACTTCGCCGCCGCCGGATCACCCGCCCTGGTGGCCGCCGCCCGCAGCATCAGCAGTGTCGCGAGGTGCGGGCCGTTGAACCGCGCGGTCACCCGTTCCCAGGTCTCGTCGACGATCTCGGGCTGCTTGAGCCCCGCGCAGAGCGTGTCGAGCGTGAACAACGCCGCCGCGAGCGTCGACAGGCGGTCCGTGTTCTCCGGCAGCAGGCACACCTCGACGGTCCGCAGGCCGGTGGCGAGCGCCTCGCGGGGCTTGTCCGCGTCGCGCTGGCGCCGCATCAGGTTGTGCAGTGCCTGACCGTGCACCGGCAGCCCGTCGGCGAGGTCGGCGGCCTGCCGGGCGGCGTTCAGAGCCGCGTCCGTGCGGCTGACCATGCTGTACGCGACGCTCAGGCTCAGCGCCGCGTCGGCGAGCTGCGGCCGGAACGCGGCGTGCCGGCCGAGTGTGCCGCTGATCTCCGCGGCCTGCCGGGTCATGCTGTCGGCGTCGGAGAGCCGGCCCAGCGCCAGGTAGTCGCGGCTCAGTTCCACCAGCGCGCTCACGAGATCCGCGAGGAACACCGGGTTCGTCTGCGCGAGCGAGTAGTACAGCTCGACCGCCAGCTTCGACCGTTGCATGGCCTCGTAGCGCAGACCCGAGTCGCTGCACCGTGCGGCGAGACAGGTGATCGCGCGCGCAAGCGGTGCGTCGGTGTCGACGGCCGCAACGGCGTCACGGGCCGTGGACAGTGCGTCCTGCCTACGCCCCAACATCGCGTAGACCTCGCTGAGATCCACCAACGCGCCGCTGAGGTGCGCCGCGTACGTCGGGTTGTCGCCGCCGTGCGTCGTCGTTTTTGCGATGCGTTGCGCAAGCCGTTTGTGCGTCAGGCTTTCCGCCGTCGTCGGAGTCGACGCCACCAGCTCGCGGTACCGCACGGCGGCCTCTTCGGCGGGTGCCACCGCCTGCTGGAGGCGTCCGGCCTCACGGAACCGCCGGCCGAGCTTGTTCAGCACGAACGCCAGGTCCGCCAGGTACATCCGCAGCTTCGGCACGAGAGCGCGGAAGTGCTCGGCGGCCTCTTCGAGCGGTGCGATGGCCTCGTCGCCACGACCCCAGTGCATCAGTTCGCCGGCGGCCGTCGTGGCCGCGAGTGCGATGTCCGGCAACAACATCGGGTTCATCACGGCGAGCGCGCGCAGCCCGTCCAACGCCCGCGTACCCGCGTGCCCGCAGTGCCGCCACGCGTACTTCCACAGGTAGCCCGGCACGTTCGGCGGCACACCGGCCTCCATGCGCTGCCGGTACAGCCCGATGAGCGCGCACGCGACCTTCTCGGCGTCCGGCGCGAACACCTCGTCCCGGCTCGGCGCGAACGGCAGCCGCAGGTGGTCCGCGAACGTCTGGTGCGTCAGCTTGAAGACCGCCGTGCCCTCCTCACCGTCCTGCACGACGTGACGGCCCAGTTCGGTGAGCACGGCCGTGATGTCGTCACGGGTGAACTCCTCACCGGACAACGCCTGCGCCACAGCCATCCACTCGGCCTCGGGGAATCCCGCGCCGTAGCTCCACGTCAACGCCGTCAGCAGCGCACGGGCAGAAGGCACCTTCGCGAGTTCACGGTCGAACGCCGCGTCCAACGACAGCTTGAGGTCCGCGCCGCCATCGGCCAGCACCTGGTCCGTGATCATCCACGCGGTCAGGAACGGCAGCCTCGCCAGTTCGTCCACGGTGGACTGCTTCGCCGTGGGTCCCAGGCGTGCCATCACGTACTCGCGGACGTCGGACTCGCTGTTCGCGTCGTCGAGGTTCAGCACCTCGACCGGTGACAGCTCGGTCAGCAGGGGAGCGCCGCCCGCGACCCGGTGCGCCTGGCGGGTCGAGACGATCACGATCGCGTAGCTCGCCAGCTTGGTCAGCAGCGACGTGGCGATCGAGAACGACTCACCGCGCGCCTCGTCCAGACCGTCGACGACCAGCACGGGAGGCTCCGCCAACGCGCTGACCACGCCCACCAGCTCGGCCGCGCCCCGCCGCGGGCCGTCGGGTTCGCGGAGGAGCCCGGCGGCGACGAGCTGGCGGCTCAGCAGGTCGGCCACGCGGTCCGCGTCCATCGCGCGGGCGTGCACGGCCGCGTCGACCGAGCCGGGACCGGGGTCGGCGTGGCGGAACGACGGCCCGGCGGTCAGCAGCAGGTCGCGCTCGGCCGAGTTGGACAGGCTGACAACTCGGCCGACGACCGCGGACTTGCCGGTGCCCGGCGACCCGGTGACCACCCGCAGGCCGGCCACCCCGGACCTCACCCAGCTCACGACCTTGTCGACCTGGGCGGTGCGACCGGTGAACCACGACCTGTTGTCCGTGGAGTCACCACCGCGGGCCGCGAGCAGAAGGTGCTTCACGACCGTGTTCGCGGCGTAGAGGGGGTTCGGCAGCATCGGCTGCGCGGACCCGTACTGCATGAAGCGCGGCCGTTGGACGTCGCTGTCCCACGTGTTCAGCAACGCCGTGCCGACCGCTCCGCCGTCGACCAACGCGATGCGGTCGCTCCACCGCCGTGCGTCCTCAGCCGCCGTGGGACCCGCACGCAGCAGCTTGCGCAGCTTCCCGCCGAACAAGCCGTCACGGGCCGTTTCGATGCTCGAACACGACACCAGCACGCCCGCCCAGTGCACCTGGCCCGCCAGCAGCTCCTCCTGGACGGCGGCGACCGTGCGGACGGCCTCGTCGAGCTGGGCGCCCGAGTAGCAGGCGTCGATGATGATGAGCACCTGGTGCGCGCCCGAAGCCGCGCACCAGAGCGCGAACTCGTGCAGCATGATGCCGTCGACCGTGCCGTCGTTGTCCCTGGCCAGGAGCCTGAGGTTGCCGGCGACGGGGATCGCGTGCCCGCTCCACAACGCCACCAGCGCGCCGCCGTCCTGCGGCTGCCGGCGCAGCTCCTTCATGTGCGCGCGGATGTCGGCCTCGGTGGGGTCGGCCAGGGGGTCGCCGTCGTAGCCCTTGAGCAGGGCACGCAGCTCCCGCACGTCGCTCACGGCGTGCTGAAGCGGCTGCACCAGCTCGTAGGAGCCGACGCCGATGCCGACGAACCTGCCTCTGACCCTCTCCTGCATGCGTCACTACCCCCTGTCCAGACGTCGCCCGCGAACAGGGGGTGTTACGGCGCTTAACTCACATGGCGTAGTCGCGGTGGACGAGGTGGCGGCGGACCGGGTTGCCGGACGTGCGGCGCCTCGGGACTCACGTCTGGTCCTTCGGCTCCGGCGACTCCTTCGGCGACTCGGCCGGCTCCTTCGGCAGCTCCAGGTTCGTGTTCTTCTCCAGGAACCTCAGCAGCTCCACCGGGAACGGCAGCACCAGCGTCGAGTTCTTCTCCGCCGCCACCTCCACGATGGTCTGCAGCAGCCGCAGCTGGAGGGCGCCGGGCGTGGACTCCATGGTCCCGGCGGCCTCGGAGAGCTTCTTCGACGCCTGCAGCTCGCCGTCCGCGGTGATGATGCGGGCGCGGCGTTCGCGTTCGGCCTCGGCCTGGCGCGACATCGAGCGCTTCATGCTCTCCGGCAACGCCACGTCCTTGATCTCCACGCGGTCTATGTCGATGCCCCACTCCAGCGCGGGGGTGTCGATCATCAGCTCCAGGCCCTGGTTGAGGCGCTCGCGGTTGGACAGGAGGTCGTCGAGCTCGCTCTTGCCGATGATCGACCGCAGCGACGTCTGCGCCACCTGCAACATCGCGAACCGGTAGTCCTCGACGTTGATGACGGCTTTCGCCGGGTCCTGCACCTTGAAGTACACGACGGCGTCCACGCGCACGGTGACGTTGTCGCGCGTGATGCCGTCCTGTGCCGGCACGGGCAGGGTGACGATCTGCAGGTTCACCTTCCGGAGTTGGTCGACCCCGGGAACCAGCATCGTCAGCCCTGGCCCGCGCACGCCCTGCTGCAGCTTGCCGAACCGGAACACCAGGCCCTGCTCGTACTGCTTGATCACTCTGGCGCTCATCACGAGACCGAGGCCTCCGAGCGCCACCAGCCCGCCGAGGATTTCGAAGAAGACCATGAGACCCCGCCTTTCAGCGGCGAATGCCCTTGATCTCCAACGGTACGCCCGGGGTCCGACAATTTTCAGCAGTGCAGGACGGGAGACGCCCAGTCGGCGTGGTCGTGCGGGTTGCCGTCACCTCCGTCCGTCACCCGGAACGTCAGCACCGTTGCTCCACTCGTGTCCACGGTGATGGAGACGGCTGCGCTCTGTCCTGTCAGCACAGGGCTTCGGTAGACCGAACGGTTGTCCTTCAGGATTTCGAACCGGACGCTGCCGCCGCCGTTCGTCTCGTCGTCGACGCCGATGGTGGCGGTCAGGGTGCCGCACCCGCCGCCGGTGTAGACCTGGAACTCCGAGTCGGCGTGCACGCCGACGCCCCGGTCGAACCGGGCGCCCCGGATGCTCATCGGGTTGCCGTCGCCGGCCTGGTCCTCGCCGTTGCTGCGGTCGCGTTCGACCGGGCCCCAGCCGTTGCGTTCACCGAGGAACTCCAGCGCGGAGACCGGGGCTTCGCCCTGCGGAGGGCGCGGGGTGGCGGTGAAGTCCGCGGTCAGGCTGGACGTCGCCTTGCCCGTGCTGATCTCCGCGAAGACCGGACGGGTGCCGGTGTCCCCGCCGTCGCGCCTGATCGTCACCTTCGCGCTGCCTCCGGACAGGTCGGCCGTGCCCGGCGTGACGGACCAGTGCTCGGGCGCGGTCAGCCTGGCCGTGGTCGTGCCCGGGCAGGGCTTCGTCACCACCAGTTCGGCCTCGACCTGCTCGCCCGGCTCGAGGACGGTGTCGGCGGCACGCAGTTCGGCGGTGGGCGCGCAGTCCACCCGGTTGCCGAGCTTGCCCGTTGCGGCCTCCACGGGCGTGAGCGGACGCAGCAGCACGGAGTACGCGTACTCGTTGCCCGCCTCCACCTGGTACTGCGGCAACGGCTCGTGGAACGTCTCGCTGACGCCTGTCACGCGGTGCGCCGCGTGCAGGGTCGTCCAGCCGTCGTTCTTCTTCAGTGCGAACGGGTACGCGGCACGGTCGAGGTCGTCGTACTGCGAGACCCGGACGTCGAGATCACCCGCGACGAGCAGGCCCGCGCGGCCGTTGGACAGCGTCGCCCAGCGCGTGTCGGCGTGGTTGCCGTGGTCCTGCGGCTTGTAGTAGTCGTTGAACTCGCGGTCCACTGTGGACTGATAGACACCGATCGGGTCGCCGGACTTGCGGTCGTCGTAGTTCTCGCCCGGACCGCGGCCGTACCAGGTGAACTTCCGGTGGTCCGACGGAACCTTCAGCGTGAAACCGATGCCGGGCAGGTAGCTCAGGTCGCGCATGCGGCCCTGGGCGGCGACCCGGTGCCCGACCCTGATCTCACCGTCGCCGGTGATCCGGTAGGTGAAGGTCTGGTCGAACGACGCGTTCTGCACGGCTTGAGCGGTGGATTCGGCCGTGACGACCGTGTCCGTTCCTTGCGTGACCGTGACGCTCGACGCCGTGGTCTTGAGCCGGTCGAGGCCGTTGCGGTACCAGGAACCGTCCTCGCTCATGGACTCGTTGGACAGCGGTGCGCGCCACGCGTCGAGTTCCGGACCGGCCTTGAGGAGTTCGGTGCCCCGCACGCGCATGGAGGTCAGCGTGCCGGACCTCTTGCTCACGACATAGCGGAAGTCCTTGCCGGACAACACGACCTCGTCACCGGTCTCGGTGGTCGTGAGCTTGCCCGGAGCGGACGGCGTGTGCAGTCCGGCGATCTGCGTGCCGCCCAGCGGGAACTGGGCGATGCCGACGTCGTTGCCCCGCCGGTCGACCGCGCGGACGGTCAGGTGGCGGTCTGTCTCGGCGGTGAAGTCCGGCAACGTGGTCGTGCCCGGTTGGAGCCTGCCGCGGTGCTGGGCGATGGTGCGGCCGTTGTCCTGGACCTGCCAGCGCAGTTCGAGGTCGTCGGTGCCGGTGAACTGGCGTTCGCTGACGGTCGTGAGCTCGTTGCCCGAGAAGGAGAAGCGGATGGGGGAGTGGACGGCCATCAGCTCGGTGGCCTCCGGCTGCGGCCTGCGATCCGCCCACACCACGCCGTCGACACCACCCGTGCCGGCGCCGTAGGACTGCTTGCGCCCCTTGTCCTCCAGCTTCTCGAAGTCGAGTGCCAGCACGGCGGTCCGCTGGGGATCGGCGGCGAGTTCGGACTCGGTCAGCGCGCGGTGGTAGATCCGGACCTGGTCGATCGCGCCGTGGGCCATGCGGGTGCCGACGTTCTCCTGCATGGTCTCGGCGTTGCGGCCGATGTTGACCGGCCAGTGCGACCAGTCGATCGTGCCGCTGAAGTCCGTCGTCGCGACCTCGCGGCCGTCGATCAGCAACCGCAGCTTCGTGCCGTCGAACGTGCCGGTGACGCGGTGCCAGTTGCCCTGGAAGTCCGCCGGGACCGTCGCACGGACCGTGCGCCAGGTACCGCTGTGGACGAAGAACTCCAGCGTGGTGGCGTTGGACATCTTCAACGCGTACTGGTGGTCGCCCTTGGAGATGACGGTGAAGTCGCCGGTCCACGTGTCGGGCTTGACCCAGGCGTCCAGGGTGAGGCCGTTCGTGACCTCGTCGAGCTTGCGGTCGCGGTAGACCTCCACGAAGTCGTCGAGTCCGCTGAGCCGCAACGCCTTGCCGTGCGGTCCGTCCACCTGGGACGGTTTGCCCGACAGGTACGAGAGGATGCCATTGGCGTCGTCGGGCGTGGTGTAGAGCGGTAGGGCGATGTTCTGCTCGGCCCAGTCCCAGATGAAACCGCCCTGCACCTGCGGGTAGGCGCGCACGACGTCCCAGAACTCCTTGAAGTTGCCGAGGCTGTTGCCCATGGCGTGCGCGTACTCGCCCATGATGATCGGCTTGGTCGTGGTCTTCGCCTTGGCTTCGAGGCTCGCGGGCGACGGGTAGCGCGGGCCGGCCACGTCCGCGAACGGCGCGTCACCGTCCGGCACGTTCGGCTGGTGGTAGAGCGGGCGGGTGTCGTTCTTCCGCGCGTACTCGGCCATCGTGTGGTGCGCCTTGCCGAGGCCCGCTTCGTTGCCCGTGTCCCACATGACGACGCTCGGGTGGTTCTTGTCACGCTGCATCATCGCGACGAACCTGTCCTGGAACGCGTCCTGCCACTCTGGGCGTTCAGCGAGGCAGTTGCTCGGGCAGCCGTCGTGGTGGTGGGTCTCGACGTCGACCTCGTCGGCGATCATCAGGCCGTTGCGGTCCGCGAGTTCGTAGAAGTACGGGTCGCTCGGGTAGTGCGAGGTGCGGACGGCGTTGATGTTGAACCGCTTCATCAGCTGGACGTCTTGTTCCTGGTCGGCGCGGGTGACGTGGCGGCTGCCGCGCACGGACGTCTCGGCCCGGTTCGTGCCGCGGAACAGGACGCGCTTGCCGTTGATCTTCAGCTGCTTGTCGGCGATCTCGATCTCGCGGAACCCGACGGGCTGCCTGCCGGTCTGGATCACCCGGCCGTCCCGGACCAGTTCGATCTCGAGCTCGTAGACGTCCGGGGTCTCGTCCGTCCACTTGAGCGGATTCGTGACTCGGCCGTCCTGCACGGTGACCTCGCGGCCTTGCGGGTCGAAGAGCCTGGTCCGGACGGTGTGGCCCTCGGCAGGGCCGCCGATCTTGACGTCCGCGGTGATCGTGGCGTCGCGGTACTGGGCGTCGAGGTCGGTCTTGATCGTCACGTCGGCGAGGTAGGTCTTCGGCGTCGTGTAGAGCCAGACCTCGCGGAAGATGCCGGAGAACCGCCACTGGTCGAAGTCCTCCAGGTGCGAGCCGGAGCCCCAGCGGTGGACCTGGACCTTCAGCGTGTTGCGGCCGGACTTGAGCTTCGAGGTGATGTCGAACTCCGCCGGCGTGTAGCCGCCCTGGTCGTAGCCGACGTACGTGCCGTTGACCCACACGAAGTATCCGCTGGTCACGCCCTCGAAACGGACCAGCGTGCGGTCCCAGTCCGCAGGAAGGTCGAACGTCTTCTCGTAGACGCCGGTGGGGTTGACGTCGTGCGGGATCCGGGGCGGGTCGTCCGGGTACATCTCGGTGGGGATGTTGCGGAACATCGGGTGGTCGAGGAAGTCGGTCTGCCACGTGTGGGGGACCTTGACCGTGCGCCACCCGTCCGGGGTCTCCCTGACGTCCTGTGGCCTGTCGAACATCCGGAGGCGCCACTCGCCGTTCAGGCTCAGGCGGCGTTCGGGTGCCAGATCCGGGTGCGGAGGTTCCTGGTGCTCGCCGGTCATCCTGGGATTCTCCAGATACGCCAAGGCGTCCAGAGGTTCGGCGGGTGCGGTTGCCGGGGAGAGTGAGAGCGCTACCACCGTGGCTACGACGACACGAAGCATGCCTTCGGAAGCTAGGGGCGGCGCCGTGACGCCGTCAACGGATGTCCTGCCTTTCTGTCCGAACGAATCGGGCGTGGCCGTCCCAACAGCCGGAAATCACGCTCCACCTGGCGGCACGCGTTAGTGTCGGATACATGCAGACCTGGTCATCGATTCCTGTGCCGCGGGTTCCGGGGGACCCCCGCCCGCTGCGGCTGTTCGACACGGCTACGGGCGAAGTGCGTCCGACGGCTCCAGGAGACACCGCCAGGTTGTACGTCTGCGGGATCACGCCGTACGACGCGACTCACCTCGGCCACGCCGCGACCTACCTCGCGTTCGACCTCGTGCACCGCGTGTGGCTCGACAACGGCCACAACGTGCACTACGTCCAGAACGTCACCGACGTCGACGACCCGCTGCTGGAGCGGGCTCTGCGCGACAAGGACGACTGGGTGGTGCTCGCCATGCGCGAAACGGCCCTGTTCCGCGAGGACATGGCGGCCCTGAGGGTCCTGCCGCCGCAGGACTTCGTCGGCATCGTGGAGGCGATCCCGGAGATCGTCGAGGTCGTCGCGAAGCTGGTCGCCGACGGCCATGCCTACCGTGCGGACGACTCCGAGTACCCCGACATCTACTACTCGCACGACGCCACGGGCCGTTTCGGCTACGAGTCGAACTACTCCTCCGAGGAGATGCTCCGGCTGTTCGCCGAACGCGGCGGCGACCCGGATCGACCGGGCAAGCGCCACCCGCTGGACGCGCTGCTGTGGCGCGTGAGGCGCCCCGGTGAGCCGTCGTGGCCGTCCGAACTGGGCGACGGCCGCCCCGGCTGGCACATCGAGTGCAGCGCCATCGCCCACAACCGCCTCGGCATGGGCTTCGACGTCCAGGGCGGCGGCTCCGACCTGATCTTCCCGCACCACGAGTACTCCGCGGCGCACGCCGAGGCCCAGACCGGCCAGCACCCGTTCGCACGTCACTACGTGCACGCGGGCATGATCGGCCTCGACGGCGAGAAGATGTCGAAGTCGCGCGGCAACCTGGTCTTCGTCTCGAAGCTGCGCGCCGAGAAGGTGGACCCGAACGCCGTCCGGCTGGCGCTGCTCGCGGGTCATTACCGCGCGGACCGCCCGTGGACGCAGGCACTGCTCGAGGAGGCGCTGGTCCGCGTCGACAAGTGGCGCCGGGCCGCCTCGCTCGACACGGGACCGTCCGCTGTGGACACCGTGACGAGGCTGCGCGACCACCTGGGCAACGACCTCGACACGCCGAAGGCGTTGGCCGCCGTCGACGCGTGGGCCGATGAGGCGCTGGCGCACGGTGGGGCGGATCGGCACGGGCCTTCGCAGATCCGTACGGCTGTGGACGCGCTTCTGGGCGTGGAGCTCTAACGAGGCTGGGAGCCGGTGGCCGTTCCTGCGGCCACCGGCTTCACCGCGGCCACGCATTGTTGGCCTGGGGATCCAGGGCCAGCAACAGGTACTCCTGCACTCCCAAGGTCCACGTGATGATCATGGGGTCGGGTTTGGGTCGCGCCTTCTGCAGCGCGCGCACCAGGGACATGGTCACGTGCCAGTCGCCGAGCTCGTCGAACCGTACGAGGAACGGCATCGACTCGTTCAGCCGTGCCAGGACCCGGTGCGCCGGTGCGGTGTCCGTCAGCGTCTCGTGGAACCTGTTCCGGAAGCCGTCCGACTCGCCGCGCGACGCGTGGACGTCCGGGAACATCTTCCGCCGCACCACGTTCGGCCTGGGTGTGCGCCACCGTCGACGATGACCGGCGGGGACTTCCTCCCGTTCGAGGAACCCCGTCAGCTCGCCGATCAGGTGGCCCAGCGCGGCGGCCGCGTTGTCGGACATCCGCACCAGCACACCGTCACCCACCGCCACGGCGTCGACGTAGTCGTGCCCCTCGCTCATGTCACGTTCTCCAGCGTCGTGACGAAGTCGTGCCGCAGGAGCACCGCCGCCATCGTCTCGGCCTCGCCGAGGTCCAGGCCCGTCACGACGATCGCCCGCTTGGTCTGCCCCACTCTCAGCGCCGCTGCGCGCGCGTCGGTCTCCGTCATGCCGCATTGAGCGCGCAGAGTGCCGGCCATCACGCTCCACGACATGTGGCCGCGTTCGTGCACGACGACCTGCCATCTGCCCCCAGAAGTCACCGGCGCAGTATGCGGCACGGTCACAATGACCCGGTGATGGACGAGGCAAGACGATGTCTCACGCGCATGCGGGAGTCCGCGGCGGCGTGGCGGGAACTGCGGTTCCGCGACGACGGCAACGGCGCCGACGTGAACGAGGTACCGCGCGCGAAAGTGTTGTGGGCCTTGCAGTACGACCGGCGCCCCGAGGACCTGCCCCTGGTGCGGTTCCTGGCCGAGCAGGAGGGGACGTGCCGCCGCGAGGCACCGTTCCAGGGCATCGGTGAGCAGACGCAGCTGGCCGGTTTCCTGCTCGCCGAGCACGGGCTGGCCGAGGACGTCTGGCGGCAGTACGCGATCAAACGCGCCAACTTCGACACGTGGTGCGGGTACGACCAGGAGCACGTCTTCGCCGGTGGCGCCGAGGAAACGGCCGAGCTGGTGCGAGCGAGTGACCATCCCGAGCGGGACGAGCTGCTCGAGTTCCTGCGGGAACGCGCGGTGGACGACGAGGACGTGCGGACGTGGCTCGACGGAAGGCGGGAGTGGTACCCGGACGACCCCGCCGCGGAGGACCCGCTGACGTGGGTCGAGCGCGCGCGGATGGTGGGGGACCTGGAGTTCGCCCGCGCCGAGCTGGACCGGTGGACCGCGGGGCGCGAACGCGACCTCCACACGCTGAACCTGCTGCGTCACGAGCTGGTCGACCTGGGGGAGTTCGCCGAGGCCGCGGCGGTGCAGAGAGAGGCTCTCGGGTTCGCGGAGACCGCACGGGACCGCGCGGAGGGCTGGCTGATCCTGGCCGGGCTGCGGCGGCGGGCCGGGGACCACACGGCCGCGTGGGAGGCCCTGCGGGAGAGGGTGAAGGCGCTCGACACGTCCGGCCGCGACCTGGTCGAGGAGCTGTACCTGCTGGCCGGGGTGGCGGAGATCGGGCTCGCCCGCGAGGTGTTCGCCGAGGCGGAACGGCGGGCGCGAGACGTGCCCGGACTACCTCCGGTCGTGCTGCGGGCCGCGGCGGCGGCCGCCGAACGCTGCCGGTGAGAAGGGAACCGCCCCCGAGGCGGAAGCACCGGGGGCGGTTCGTTCATCGAGAAGACGCTCAGACGTCGAGCGTCCAGTTGTTCAGCGTGCCGGTGTCGAGGAACGCGGCGTCACGGACCCGCAGCGTCCACGTGCCGTTGGCGGCCTCACCAGAGAGGTTCTTGGTGTAGGTCTCGTTGATGTTGTCGGCCGAGCCGCCGCTCCGGTTGTGGAGGTTGACGACCGTGCCGTCGGGTGCGACCAGGTCGACCACGAGGTCGCCCTTGTAGGTGTGCGTGATCGAGACCTTGATCGACGCCGTGGCCGACGCGTTGCCCGCGCAGCCGGAGACGACGATCGTGCTGGTCACGGTCGTGTTGTCGGGGATGCTGACCGGGGTCGAGTTGGTCCGTGCGTCACAGCTGCCGCCGACCGCGCTGACCACCCAGGAGAACGTCGCCGTGCCGGTCTTGCCGGCCGCGTCGGTCACCGTCGCGGTCACCGAGGAGGTGCCCGCCGTGGTCGGGGTGCCGGAGATGGCGCCGGAGGCGTTCGCCGACAGACCGGCCGGGAGGCCGGAGACGGACCACGAGTACGGCGCGGTGCCGCCCGAGGCCGCCAGTTGCAGCGACGCCGCGGTGCCGACGGTGGAGTTCTGCGTGCCGGGGTTCGTCACAGACGGGTCGCTCGGCTGGCCGCCACCGAAGAGCGTGTACAGCAGCTTGTTCGGCGTGTTGGCGCCGACGTTGGTGATCTTGTTGGGCGTGGAGGCGGCGTTGATGCCGTTCCACACGGCGGCGGGGGAGTCGGTGGGGTGCGTGGCGAGCCACAGGGCTGCCGCGCCCGCGACGTGCGGGGTGGCCATCGACGTGCCGGAGATGTTGTTGGTGGCGGTGTCGTTGGTGTTCCAGGCCGACACGATGTTGGAGCCCGGAGCGTAGATGTCCGTGCAGGAACCGTAGTTCGAGAACGACGAACGCGCGTCGGTGTTCGTCGAGGAGTTGACCGTGATGGCCTCGGTGACGCGTGCAGGCGAGGTGCTGCAGGCGTCGGTGTTCGAGTTGCCGGACGCGATCGCGTAGGTCACGCCGGACGCGATGGAACGGCGCACGGCCGCGTCCAGGGTGGCGTCCGCGCCACCGCCGAGCGACATGTTGGCGACAGCGGGCTTGACCGCGTTCGCCGTCACCCAGTCGATGCCGCCGACGACGCCGGCGGTCGTGCCGGATCCGCCACAGGTCAGCACCTTGACGGCGACGATCTTGGCGGCCTTCGCGAGGCCGTACTGCGAGCCCGCGATGGTGCCGGCGACGTGCGTGCCGTGACCGTTGCAGTCGCTGTTGTTGCCGTCACCGGAGGTGTTGGTGCCCCACGTCGCACGGCCACCGAACGTGGAGTGCGTCGTGCGCACACCGGTGTCGATGACGTACGCCGTCACGTTCGACGCCGTGGTGTCGTACTGGTAGCTGTTGCTCAGCGGCAGGTCGCGCTGGTCAACGCGGTCCTGGCCCCAGGACGGCGGGTTCTGCTGGACGTCGAGCGCGTGCACCTCGGCGTCCTGCTGGACGAACGCGACCTTCGGGTCCGCGGCGAGCTTGGCGGCCTGCTTGGCCGTCATCTTCACCGAGAAGCCGTTGAGCGCGTGCTGCCAGACCTGACCGACCTGGCCGCCGTACTTGCTCGCCAAGCCCGGTGCGGCGGCCCTCGACGCCGTGTCGGCCTTCAGCGAGACGATGTAGCTGTCCTTCACGACATCGGCGCGGTCGGCGCCGAGAATCGTCCCCACGTTTTCTTGAGCAGATGCGGCCGGAACCACAGCGGCGGCCAGACACATGGCGGCAGCGGCTGTGAGTCCCGCACTCAAGACTCTTCGCATGGCAGGGTTCTCCCTCGTGCAGGGAACAGGGTGTCCAGCACGCTAGCCCTAAACCGCAGGTCAGAGGGATACGCCGTCGAGTGCGAACTGTTGACAGATTTGACATTTCGTGTCAAAGCGAATGGTCGCTCTGCGTCACGGAAATAGGCCGAGAGAACGCATTTGGTTTCCCTATATCAACCCGAACGCCGCGAGGTCCACCCCTCGAACGACCCTACCGTCCGGTAGACACGCCGAAGTAGCGTCGCCCAGACGGAGGAACGAACTGATCGGGCAGTTCGCCGCCTGGGGACGCCATTCATCCGGTGTCGTACGCGCTGTGTTGCAGCACAGCTGATCTCCTCATCGCGGTTGCCCGGTCCGGCGTTACACCGGCCCTGCAAAACCGAAGGAACAAGGAGAATTGCCTATGAAGCGCATGGCTGTCGCAGCTGTGGCCGTGTTGGCTGGCGCTCTCGCGACGACGGTCTCCCCTGCCGCCGTCGCCGCCGAGGGACCGTCCGCCGACCTGCTCGCCGCGATGCAGCGCGACCTCGGACTCGACGCCCGGCAGGCGGCGGAGAGGCTGCGCCAGGAGAGCGCGGCCGTTGCCCTGCAGCGGGTCGCCGAAGGGTTCGCCGGCGAGAGCTTCGGTGGCGCGTGGTTCGACGCGTCGACCGGCAAGCTCGTCGTGGGCGTGACCGACGCGGCCAAGACCGACCGGCTCCGCAAGCTCGGCGCGGAGCCCCGCACGGTCGCGCACAAGGCGAGTGACCTCGACGCGGCCAAGGCGAAGCTCGACGCGTCGCCTGCTCCGGCCGAGGTCACCGGCTGGTACGTCGACACGAAGGCGAACGCGGTCACCATCACCGTGAAGCGCGGCCAGACGCAGGCGGCGCAGTCGCTGGTGGAGAAGGCGGGCACCCTCGCGAAGGTCGTCGAGACCGACGAGGCGCCGCGGCTGTTCAAGGACACCCGCGGTGGCGACGCCTACTACATCAACAACGCCGGACGGTGCTCCGTCGGCTTCTCGGTCGAGGGCGGCTTCGTCACGGCCGGTCACTGCGGTTCGCCCGGTGACGCGGTGACCGGTGTGGACAAGACGGCGATGGGCGAGTTCGACAAGTCGTCCTTCCCCGGCAACGACTACGCGTTCGTCAAGACCAACTCGTCGTGGACGTCCACGGCCAAGGTGAACCACTACGGCGGCGCCGACGTCGTCGTGTCCGGTCACACCGAGTCCGCGGTCGGCGCCTCGATCTGCCGTTCCGGCTCGACCACGGGCTGGCACTGCGGCGAGGTCCAGGCCAAGAGCCAGACCGTGAACTACCAGGAGGGCTCGGTCAGCGGCCTCACGCGCACGAACGTGTGCGCGGAGCCCGGTGACTCGGGTGGCTCGTGGGTCAGCGGCACGCAGGCGCAGGGCGTCACCTCGGGTGGCTCCGGCAACTGCACCAGCGGCGGCACGACCTACTACCAGCCGGTCAACGAGATCCTCGAGGCCTACGGCCTGACTCTCACCACGGGCTGACGCAGTTGAACGGTGAGGGGGCCTCCACGCGTCGTGGAGGCCCCCTCACCGGCGTTCAGGCAGAACGCTCTTCCAGCCACTTCTCGCGGTGCACGCGCCAGCGGTCCAGCATCGAGCCGAGCTCGCTGTGCGCGAACCGGAAGAACTCGCGGGTCTCGTCCAGCCGCGTCCCCGCCTCGGAGCCGGACCCGAGCGCCGCGACGCCCTCGCCGAGCACCTCGTCGATCATCACCAGCATCTGGTCCTTGCGGAACGTCGCCTCGTACCAGACGTTGTCGCGCATCCGGTAGACGTCGCGGCGTGATCCGGGCTCGCGCTCGCGGCTCACGATCTGCACGGTCGTCAGGTAGCGCACCGCCCCCGACACCGCCGCCGGGGAGATCTGCAGCAGGTCGGCGATCTCGGCCGCGGTGAGCCGTCCGGAGTCCGTCGTCAGCAGGGCCGCGAGGATGCGAGCCGGCATGCGCGGTACGCCGGTGTCGGCCAGGATGCCGCCGAACCGTTCGACGAACTGGCTCACCGCCTGCGTGTCACGCTCCGTAGCACTCGTCACGGCGGCATCATCCCTTTCGTCAGCCGATCGGGCAAAATTTACACGCTTCACGAAGTTATGAAAGAAGTGTAGCTTACCGGCCATGACATCCGCGATATCCGTGTCGGGCCTGGTGAAGACCTTCGGCCCGACGCGTGCACTGGACGATCTCAACCTGGACGTCCAGACCGGTGAGGTGCACGGCTTCCTCGGCCCCAACGGCTCGGGCAAGTCGACGACGATCCGGATCCTCCTCGGCCTGCTGCGTGCCGACTCCGGCACCGCGCGGCTGCTCGGCGGCGACCCGTGGAAGGACACCGCAGCCCTCCACCGCCGCCTCGCCTACGTCCCCGGCGACGTCAACCTCTGGCCCAACCTGACCGGTGGCGAGGTCATCGACCTGCTCGGACGGCTCCGCGGCGGCCTGAACAAGGCCCGTCGCGCCGAGCTCCTGGAGCGCTTCGAACTGGACCCGCGCAAGAAGGGCCGCACCTACTCCAAGGGCAACCGGCAGAAGGTCGCGCTGGTCGCCGCCCTGTCGAGCGACGTCGAGCTGCTGATCCTCGACGAGCCGACCTCGGGCCTCGACCCGCTGATGGAGGCCGTCTTCCAGGACTGCATCAACGACGAACGGGAGCGCGGCCGCACCGTGCTGCTCTCCAGCCACATCCTCGCCGAGGTCGAGGCCCTGTGCGATCGGGTGAGCATCATCCGGAGCGGCCACATCGTCGAGACCGGCACGCTCGCCGACCTGCGGCACCTCACCCGCACGTCCATCTCCGCCGAGCTCGCGGGCCCGCCCAACGGCCTCGCGGACCTCGCCGGCGTGCACGACCTGGTCGCCGAGGGCAACCGGGTCAAGTTCGAGGTCGACTCCGACAAGCTCGACCCCGTCCTCAAACAGCTCGTGGCGACCGGCGTGCGCACGCTGACCTCGCAGCCGCCCACGCTGGAAGAGCTGTTCCTGCGCCACTACGAGGACGCGAAATGATCGGCACCGGGAACCTCGTGCGGCTGGCCCTGCGCCGTGACCGGATCCTGCTCCCCGTCTGGGTCCTGTTCCTGGTCGGCATCACGTACTCGACGACGACCGCGCTCGAGGAGCTGTACGCGACAGCCGAGTCGCGGGCACTGCTCGGTGTCACCGCGAACGCGAACTCCGCCTTCCTCGCGATGCTCGGCCCGCTGCACGACTGGTCGTCGCTCGGCGGCCTGGTGGTGTGGCGCTGGGGCGTCTTCTCCGGCCTGTTCATCGCGATCATGGCCATGCTGGTCGTCACCCGGCACACACGCGCGGAAGAAGAAGCGGGCCGCACGGAACTGATCGCGGCCACGGTCGTCGGACGGCACGCGCCGCTCACCGCCGCGGTGATCGTCGCGGGCGGCACGAGCCTGCTGATCGGCCTCCTCCAGGCGCTCGCGTTGATCGGGAAGGGCCTGGACGCGGGAGGCTCGTTCGCGTTCGGCCTGTCCACGGCGTCGGTCGGACTCGTGTTCACCGGTGTCAGCGCGCTCACCGCGCAGCTCTCGGAGAACTCGCGCGTGTCCAACGCGCTCGCGGGCGGCTTCCTCGGCGTCGTCTACCTGCTGCGCGCGGCGGGCGACGCGGCGGGGGAGTCGGGGCCGCAGTGGCTGACCTGGTTCTCGCCGATCGGCTGGACCGAGCACGTGCGGTCGTTCGCCGACAACAGGTTCTGGGTGCTGCTGCTCCCGCTCGCGGCGTTCGTCCTGCTCGTGGGCGTCTCGTCGGCCATCGTGAGCCGTCGCGACGTGGGCCTCGGCCTGCTCGCCGCCCGGCTCGGCCCGCCGCGGGGCACGATCAGCAGTCCGTTCGGGCTCGCGTGGCGGTTGCAGAAGGGCTCGCTGATCGGCTGGTCCGTCGCGCTGCTCGCGGTGGGCGTGATCTACGGCAGCGTCGCGCAGGCCGTCGGGCAGATGGTGCAGGACAACCCGACGCTCGGGCAGATCGTCAGCAAGATCGGCGGAGCGGACGCGATGGTCGACGCGTTCTTCGCGACCATCACGCAGTTGCTGGGCCTGATCACGTCGATCTACCTGGTGCAGGCGATCCTGCGGCTGCGTTCGGAGGAGACGTCGTTCCGCGCGGAGCCGATCCTCGCCACGCCGGTCTCGCGCTGGGGCTGGGTCGCGTCGCACGCGGTGTTCGCCCTGGTCGGCGGCGCGGTCGTGCTGGCGGCGTCCGGTCTAGGGCTGGGCCTGGTCTACGGCCTGCAGATCGGCGACGTGGGCACGGTCCTGCCGAAGATGCTCGGCGCGGCACTGGTCCAGCTCCCCGCCGCGTGGGTGATCGCGGGTGTCGCGCTGGTCCTGTTCGGGCTGTTCCCGCAGCTCACGGGGGTGAGCTGGGCGGTGGTGTCGGTGGCGCTGGTGCTCACGCTGCTCGGCCCGGCGCTGCAGCTCGACCAGTGGATGATCGACCTTTCGCCGTTCACGCACGTCCCGAAGTACCCGGACATCACCTTCGGGCCGCTCGCGTGGCTCACCGGGGTGGCGGTGGTGCTCCTGGTGGCGGGGTTCGCCGGGTTCCGCCGGCGCGACCTGACCACATGACGATCGCGGGCACGGTGACCAGCAACGCCGCCGGGACGAGGAAGGCCGGCAGCGGATGCGACTGGTAGAGCGGCACGAACGCCAGCGGGGCCGCGGCGGCGCCCATGAAGCGCAGTGACTGCACGACACTGACGCTGCCGCCCCTGTTGGCGCCGCCGCTCTGCAGCACCAGCGCGTTGAGGCTCACCAGCACGCCCTGCGCGGCGGCCCCGGTCAGCGCCCACGCGAGGACCGCGACCGCCGCGATCGGCGTCGTGCCCACCGCCGCGACGAGGCCCGCGCCCAGCGTGGCGCCGACGACGACGGTGGTGGTGGCACCGAACCTGTCGATGGCCTTGCCGATCTGCCGCGCGGTCAGGAAGCCGACGATGCCGAAGCCGGTGAGCAGCAGCCCGCGTTGCCCGGCGCCGAGGCCGAACACGTCGTCCAGCCGGAACGCCACGAGGAACGACAACCCGCCGAGGCACCCCCAGCAGACGAAGGCGATGAGCGCGGGCCGCAAGGTGCTCGGCACGAACGCGCTGCGCAGGCTCGCGTCCCGCTCCGGTTCACCCTCCGTCTCCGGCACGCCGAGGATCGCGAGCCCGGCGGCCACCACGGCGATCACCACGAACGCGAGCCGCCAGTCGATCTCGGCGGTCAGCCCGCCGACGAGCGGCGCGGACGTCTGCCCGGCGGCCTGCATCGACCCGAACAACCCCAGCGCCCGGCCGAGCTTCTCCTTCGGCGTCGACGCGGCGATCACGGCCAGCAGCACCGGCGTCGTGAACGAGTTCGCCGCGCCCTGCAACGCACGCGAGGCCAGCAGCAGCTCGAACGTCCAGGAGCAGGCGGCGAGCACGGACGTCAGCGCGTAGGCGACGTAGGCGATCCGGACAGTCCGTTGTGGACCCCAGCGTTGCGCGAGGGTGCCGGAGGCCAGCATCAGCACCGCGAACGGCACGAGGTAGTACGTCAGCGTCGAGGCGGCGGATCCCGCGGACCGGCCGAAGCTGTCGCCGATCTCGGGCAGGATCGAGGTGGTCACGGCGCCGCCGAACGGCCCGATCAAAGCGCCCGCGTACAAACCGGCGCGTGCCAACCGTCCCAACGGGCACCTCCGCCGCTCACCCTAGGGCGGTGAGCGGCGGAGAACGCCGAAAAGTGGTTGTTGTCGCTAACTTTCTACCCGCGGACGCCGGCGGTGAGGTCCTGCGCCTTCTCCTGCAGCCCCGAGAAGTTGCCCTGGAACGACTCCCTGACGTCGCTGACGGTCGTGTGAGGCCCGTTCTCCCCGAGGGAGTCGACGGAGGAGAGGGGAGCTGCACTGGCGGGAGACACGGCCAACAGCACGCCGCCACCCGCAGCGAGACCGACAGCGATCTTGCGCACGAGAGACACGGTGGTTCCTGTCTTGAAGAGGATCTTGGTACCCATTCCTCGGCATCTGGAAACCTGGGCTCGATCACTCGGAAGCGTGAAAAAGCCGTCCCGGTCGAAATGACCGAGACGGCTCCTGACCTGCGTGAAGGTGGCCGCTAGCGCGGACCGGCGGACGGCCAGCCCGGACCACGCCCGCGACGGCGCAGGTAGCGCTCGAACTCCGCGGCGATGTCGTCGCCCGACGCCTCGGTGATCTGCATGGCCGCGTCGCCGCGCTCCTCGAGGGCACGCACGTAGTTGCGCACGTCCTCGTCCTCGTCGGCCATCTCGGAGACCGTGCGCTCCCACTCCTCGGCCTGCTCCGGCAGCGCGCCGAGCGGGACCTCGATGTCGAGGACCTCCTCGACCCGGTGCAGCAGGGCCAGCGTGGCCTTGGGGGAGGGCGGCTGCGAGACGTAGTGCGGCACGGCGGCCCAGAACGAGATCGCCGGGATGCCCGCCTGCACGCACGCGTCCTGGAACACGCCGACGATGCCGGTCGGGCCCTCGTACTTCGAGTGCTCCAGGCCGAACTTCTCGGCGGCGTCCGCGTCGTAGGCCGTGCCGGTCACCGGGACCGGGCGCGTGTGGGGCGTGTCCATGAGCAACGCGCCCAGCGTCACCACGGTCGTCACCCCGAGGGCGTCGATGTGGCCCAGCAGTTCGGCGGCGAACTTGCGCCACCGCATGTTCGGCTCGATGCCGTGCACGAGGATCACGTCCACGTCAGAACCGGGAGGCCGGCACACCGACAGCCGCGTCGTCGGCCAGTCGACCCTGCGGGTGACCCCGTCGACCAGGCGCACGCTCGGGCGCGTCACCTGGAAGTCGTAGTAGTCGTCCGGGTCGATCTCGGCGAGCGGGGTGGCGTCCCAGGTGAGTTGCAGGTGCTCGATCGCGGTGCTGGCGGCGTCGCCGGCGTCGTTCCAGCCTTCGAACGCACAGACCATGATCGGAGCCGTGAGCGGGATGCGCGGGTTCGAGGGGGTCGGGGATTCCTGGGACGGATCGTTCACGGCGCCAGACTACGGGTTCGGCCAGTCAACTCATCGTAGGCTTGGCCCATGCGGGATCGCGGAGAGTCGCCGTTGCTGGAAGCGCTGGTGAACCGGGTCGTGGTCGCTGACGGAGCCATGGGCACCATGCTCCAGGCCGCCGACCTCTCCCTCGACGACTTCACCGGTCTGGAGGGCTGCAACGAGATCCTGAACGTCACCCGTCCGGACGTCGTGAAGGCCGTGCACCGCGGTTACCTCGAAGTCGGTTGCGACGCCGTGGAGACGAACACGTTCGGCGCGAACCTCGCGAACCTGGCCGAGTACGACATTCCGGACCAGATCTTCCACCTGTCCGAACGCGGTGCGGCGCTCGCACGCGAGGTCGCGGACGAGTTCAGCACTCCCGGACAGCCCCGGTTCGTCCTCGGGTCGGTCGGCCCCGGGACCAAGCTGCCGACGCTCGGCCACGCTCCTTATGCGACGTTGCGCGACGCCTACCAGGAGCAGTGCAAGGGCCTGCTCGTCGGTGGTGTGGACGCGGTCGTCGTCGAGACCTCGCAGGACCTGCTGCAGACCAAGGCGTCCGTCGTCGGCGCGAAACGGGCGATGGCGGCGGAGGGCCGGTTCGTCCCGATCATCGCCCAGGTGACCGTCGAGACGACCGGCACGATGCTGCTGGGTTCGGAGATCGGCGCCGCGCTGACCGCGCTGGAGCCGCTCGGCATCGACCTCATCGGCCTGAACTGCGCCACCGGCCCGGCCGAGATGAGCGAGCACCTGCGGACGCTCTCGAAGCACGCGCGCATCCCGTTGTCGGTGATGCCGAACGCCGGTCTGCCCGAACTGGGGCCGCACGGCGCGGTCTACCCGTTGTCACCGGAGGAACTGGCCCAGGCGCTGGCCGGGTTCGTTCGCGAGTTCGGCGCGCGGCTCGTCGGTGGCTGCTGCGGCACGACGTCCGAGCACCTGCGCCAGGTGGCCGAGGCGGTGCGAGACCTGGGTCCGTCGTCGCGGCGGCCGAGGCCGGAACCCGGAGTGTCCTCTTTGTACCAGGCCGTCCCGTTCAAGCAGGACGCCTCGGTGCTGATGATCGGCGAACGCACGAACGCCAACGGTTCCAAGGCGTTCCGCGAGGCGATGCTGGCGGAGAAGTGGGAGGACTGCATCGAGATCGCGCGGGACCAGACGCGCGAGGGAGCCCACCTGATCGACCTGTGCGTCGACTACGTGGGCCGCGACGGCGAGGCGGACATGCGCGCGCTGGCCGCCCGCCTGGCCACCGCGTCGACGCTGCCGATCATGCTCGACTCCACCGAACCGGGCGTGCTCCAGGCCGGTCTGGAGTGCCTCGGCGGCCGGTGCGCGGTCAACTCCGTCAACTACGAGGACGGCGACGGCCCGGACTCCCGGTTCCAGAAGATCATGCGGCTCGTCTCCGAGCACGGCGCGGCGGTCGTGGCGCTGTGCATCGATGAGGAGGGTCAGGCCCGCACGGCCGAGTGGAAGGTCCGCGTCGCCACCCGGCTGATCGAGGACCTGACGACGAACTGGGGCATGCGCGTCGGCGACATCATCGTCGACTGCCTGACGTTCCCGATCTCCACCGGCCAGGAGGAGGTGCGCCGCGACGCCATCGAGACGATCGAGGCGATCCGCGAGCTCAAGCGTCGTTTTCCCTCCGTGCAAACGACTCTGGGTCTGTCGAACGTCTCCTTCGGACTCAACCCGGCCGCGCGCCAGGTGCTGAACTCCGTGTTCCTGCACGAATGCGTGCAGGCGGGACTCGACACCGCGATCGTGCACGCGTCCAAGATCGTGCCGATGGCGCGCATCCCCGACGAACAACGCGCCGTCGCGCTGGACCTGGTCCACGACCGCCGACGCGAGGGCTACGACCCGTTGCAGAGGCTGATGGAGCTGTTCGAGGGCGTCACGACGAAGTCGAACTCCGCCACGCGTGCCCAGGAACTGGCCGCGCTGCCGTTGTTCGAACGCCTCCAGCGCCGCATCGTCGACGGCGAGCGCACCGGCCTGGAAGCCGACCTGGACGCCGCTCTGGACGAGCGCCCGGCGTTGCAGATCATCAACGACACGCTGCTCGCGGGCATGAAGACGGTCGGCGAGCTCTTCGGCTCCGGCCAGATGCAGCTGCCGTTCGTGCTGCAGTCCGCCGAGGTGATGAAGACCGCCGTCGCGCACCTCGAACCGCACATGGAACGGTCTGACGACGGCGGCAAGGGCCGGATCGTGCTCGCCACCGTGAAGGGCGACGTCCACGACATCGGCAAGAACCTCGTCGACATCATCCTGTCCAACAACGGTTACGAGGTCGTGAACATCGGCATCAAGCAGCCGATCACCACGATCCTGGAGGCCGCCGAGGAACATCGCGCGGACGCGATCGGCATGTCCGGACTGCTGGTCAAGTCGACCGTGATCATGAAGGAGAACCTCGAGGAGATGAACTCCCGGGGTGTCGCCGCGCGGTGGCCGGTGCTGCTGGGCGGTGCGGCACTGACGCGCGCGTACGTCGAGAACGACCTGACGGAGATGTACTTCGGCGACGTCCGCTACGCCCGCGATGCCTTCGAGGGCCTGCGTTTGATGGACGCGATCATGGCGGCCAAGCGCGGCGAGACCCCGCTGGTGGATTCCGAGGCCCAGGCGAGGGTGCTGGAGCGCAAGGCCCGTCGCGAACGGTCGCTGCGCATCGCGGCGGCGCGCAAAGCCGTTGCGGGAGAAGAAGAAGTCGTGACCGGCCGCTCCGACGTGGCGCGGGACAACCCGATCCCGGTGCCGCCGTTCTGGGGCAGCCGCGTGGTGAAGGGCATCCCGGTCGCGGACTACAGCGCGTTGCTGGACGAGCGCGCGACGTTCATGGGCCAGTGGGGGCTGAAGGGCACGCGCGGTGGCGGCCCGACCTACGACGAGCTGGTCGAGACCGAGGGCAGGCCGCGGCTGCGCTACTGGATGGAACGCCTTGCCACGGAAGGTGTTCTTGCCCACGCCGCCGTCGTCCACGGCTACTTCCCGTGCGTCTCCGACGGCGATGATCTGATCGTTCTGGAAGAGCCCTCGGTGGACGCGGCCGAGCGCTTCCGGTTCACTTTTCCGCGCCAGAAAAGGGATCGGCGGCTGTGTCTGGCCGACTTCTGGCGGGCGAAGGAGGCCGGCGAGGTCGACGTGATCGCGTTCCACCTCGTGACCATGGGCCAGCCGATCGCCGACCACGCGAACGAACTGTTCGCCAAGAACGCGTATCGTGAGTACCTGGAAGTCCACGGACTGGGGGTCCAGCTCACCGAAGCGCTGGCCGAGTACTGGCACAAGCGGGTTCGCGAGGAGCTCGTCTGGCCGACCGGCGGCACCGTCGCCGCCGAAGACCCCGCCACCGTCGAGGAGTACTTCAAGCTCGGCTACCGCGGCGCCCGTTACTCGTTCGGCTACGGCGCCTGCCCCGAGATGGAAGACCGCAGGCGTGTCGTCGAACTCCTCGACCCGGCACGCATCGGGGTCACCCTGTCCGAGGAACTCCAGCTCCACCCGGAACAGTCCACCGACGCCTTCGTGGCGCACCATCCGGAGGCGAAGTACTTCAATGTCTGACCTGCACGCTGTTTTGTGGGACATGGACGGAACGCTGCTGGACTCCGAGAAGCTGTGGGACATCCCGCTCTACGAGTACGCGGAGAAGCTCGGCGGGGTGCTGACGCTCCACACCCGTGAGCAGATGGTCGGCAGCAACGTGCCCACCACGATGCGCCTGCTGTTCGCCGACGTCGGCATCGAGCCCACCGAGGCGGACATGGCCGACGGCGCCGCGTGGATCTCCCGCCGCACCGAGGAGGTCTTCCGCGCCGGGCTGCCGTGGCGTCCGGGCGCGCAGGAGGCTCTTCGCGCGGTGCGTGCGTCGGGTGTGCCGATGGCGTTGGTGACGTCCACCGAGCGGTCGCTGACCGAGGTCGCGCTGGACACGATCGGGCGGGACCTGTTCGACGTGACCGTGTGCGGGGACGAGGTGGACGGGCTGAACAAGCCGCTGCCCGAGCCGTACCTGAAGGCCGCCCGGCTGCTGGACGTGGACGCCGCTCGGTGTGTGGCGATCGAGGACTCGCCCACCGGTGTCGCCGCCGCGGTGGCCGCCGGGTGCACCGTGCTCGTGGTGCCCTGCGACGTCGAGGTGCCGACAGGAGAGCGGCGGGTGTTCCGCGAGTCGCTCGTCGGGGTGGACGTCGAGGTCCTGCGTGCGCTCTAGGGCCGGACTCGCTGCCAGCTGAGTCTGGCGTCGTGCACCTCGGGCACGTACACGGAGACCGTGAAGAACCCTGCCCTGGCCGCGTGCCCGCGGAGAGCCGGTTCGCCGGTGTCGAGGGAGTCCGCGATGTCCGTGAGCATCGCGGACAGGCTCGGCCAGAGCGAGGGCAGCCGGCTGCCCTCGTCCACGTCCCACTCGCGGACGCACC
The DNA here is from genome assembly GCF_033794685.1 of Streptomyces sp. ID05-26A. NCBI lineage: Bacteria > Bacillati > Actinomycetota > Actinomycetes > Kitasatosporales > Streptomycetaceae > Streptomyces > Streptomyces sp. ID05-26A. The sequence goes on along the minus strand of NZ_JARAYZ010000004.1, from coordinate 27,166 downwards.
CGGACTCCGGACCCGGGCGTTCGTCGATGAACAGGTAGTCGCCCATGCCGTCCGCGGCGATCGGGACGAACTCCTCGAGGAATGTTCCCGACGTCGTGCCCGCCGGTTCCGCCTCGACTTCGAGGTGTGTCCGCTTCCTCTTTCGTTCCCGCTGGGAATCCTCTGGGGACAACGGGGTGTACCGCGCCGGGATCAGGTTCTCGGCGCCGGTGAGGCGCCAGAGATCAGTCGCCCCGGGAGCGGCCGTGATCTGGTCGAAGGTGCGGGACGCGTTGACGCGCAACCAGTTGTGGATGCGTTCCCACGGTCGGGTGGGCGGGGTGGCCTCGCGGCCACCCCACACCATCACGCGACGGCCGCCTTCTCGGGGGCTTTCGCCTTGCGCGTGGCCGGATCCACCAGCAGACCGAACACCACGCCGATGCCGACGTAGAGCGTGGCGAGCTGGGCGAGCGAGCTGAGGCGGAACTGCCACAGCACGTTCACCGGCATGTCCGCGGGGATCGTGTCCGGCGGCGCGGGGAACGCCAGCAGCACCACCGCGGTGGCCGCGGCCACCGCGAGCAGCACGGCCGTCGTCCGCACCGGCTGCGACTGCGCGCGCAGCTGCTCGGCGAGCCAGCTCGCGGCCCACACGATCACCAGGCCGGCCACCACCACACCGAGGTAGAGCGCGGTCCGGTAGTTCACCGTCTCGGGGTCGCCCACGGCGGGCGGGTTGGCCGGGTACTTGAGCCACGGCAGCAGCGCCACGGCGCCGAACACCGCGGCACCGAACGTGAAGCTGCGGCTGAACGGCGTGCTGCCGGCGAACCAGCGCTTCGACAGCGCGTAGGCCGTGGCGAACACCAGGCCCACGGCGATGCCGACGATCACCACGCCGAGCATGCCGCCGATGATCTGGGCGCCGCGGCTGACGAGTTCGTCCTCGCCACCGTGGGAATGGCCGGCTTCCTCACCGGCGGGTGCGCGAGCCTCTTCGACCGCGAGCGCGGCGCGAATCGGGATCTCGGTCACCAGGAGCTGCACCAGCGCGGACGCGACACCGGCGATACCGCCGGCCGCGATCCCGCGCAGGGCAAGCGACTTGTACGTCGTCGTCATCTGCTTGATCTGCGGAATCGGATCAGTGGCAGGGAACGCCGAGGGCGTGGCGGCCGTCGTGGAAGAACTCGTGCAGCAATTCGGAACCCGCGCCGAGCGCGAGACCGTTCTCCTGCAGGACCAGGTACGTGACGATCAGGCCGAGCACAGAGACGGCGAAGGCCCATTTGGGCACGCGGACGGCGGACAGGCTTGCTGCGGGGCTCGTCATGACGGGCTCCTCCATACCTCGTGGAAGGTCAACTCTCCTTGCGGCGCCGCAGCCGGTCTCCTGACTCCCGGATCAACGCTGCCCCCGCGTCTTCCCAGTCCCGGCGGGGACCAGTGACGTGCTCGGCGGGGATCGCTTCCCGGTCACAGTGGCGAGGACCGCGCCGGATTCTCACCGGCTTCCCGTCACTGCGGCGGGTGCACCGTAAGTTGAGCGGCACGTTAAGCACAACCGGCCATAAGAGTTGTTGCGTTCCTCACTTCACGAGTGGACAGTCACCACACTTCCCACCTGGGGCGACGCGGTAATAGAGACAACACGACCGACGCCGGAACGTGACCTCGCCGGGAAAAGTCAGGAATTCTCCCGCCTGTTCGAACGGCGGTGCGCTCATGAGCCGTTCGCCGCGTTCTTCCGCTTCCTCGGCGGTCAGCATGCGTGCGCGGACAACCATTTTGAGGGCACCCGCGACGTTCGACATCGCGTTGCCCCACAGCAGTCCGCTCGCGACCGGGGTGACCGCTTGGACCGCCTCCACCACGGGGGCGAGCGCCTCGGCGGCGGGCGGGCCCAGTCGTGGCTGGTCGATGCGGACGCTCAGGCCGTTCGTGGCGTCGTGCCGCCACCACAGGTTCTCCGGCCGCACGTCGATCGGGATGTTCGCGGCCGTGAGCGGACTGAGCAGCCGGGCCGTGTAGCTCAGGAAGAACAGGCTGGCGGCGACGCGTGGTTCCTCCGCTTTGTACCGAATCGCGATGGCGTCGATGGTGTTCTTGAGCGCCGGGCCCTCCAGGAGTGCTGTTCCCGGTAGCCAGGACTCGTCCGGACGGCCCACGTCGAGAGCGAAGAACGGGTTGATTCCACGCACCCTGCGCAGGGCTTCGAGGACCTCGGCGAACTCAGACACGGAAGTTCACGCTACCGGGTGGATCTTCCGGCGGAGGACGAGAAGGCCCGATCAGGGCTCGCTCCATCAACGATGTGGCGTGGGGTGAGTTCCGCATGATGCTGGAGTACAAGGCGCAACGCGCTGGTCGTTCGATCAGAGTCGTCGATCGCTGGTACCCCAGTAGCAAGACCTGCTCAGAGTGCGGGCATTTGCTTGTTGAGTTGACGTTGTCGGCTCGGCACTGGACGTGCCCAGAATGTCGCACCCGGCACGATCGGGACCTGAACGCGGCGAAGAACATCCTTGCGGCTGGTCGAGTCGTAGCCCGAGGCGACTCGGGTGAAGCCTGTGGAGCTGATGTCAGACGGCGAGGGCCCGCCCTTCCGCAGTCAGCTGTGAAGCAGGAACCCCGTCTTCACTCTTCTGAGGTAGGGGACAGTCAAGCTACCGGGTCCATGCAGGACAGATCACGTCCACGGGCCGGGACAGATGTGACCGCGGTGTGGACGGGGGGCGCCGGGATGGGAGGATGTGGAGCCGTGAAGACCTTCGATTCCCTGTTCGCTGAACTGACCGAACGAGCCGCCACCAAGCCGGAGGGATCCGGCACCGTCGCCGCGCTCGAGGCCGGGGTCCATGCGCAGGGGAAGAAGGTCCTGGAGGAGGCGGGCGAGGTATGGATCGCCGCCGAGTACGAGTCCGACGAGAAGCTCTCCGAAGAGATCTCGCAGCTGCTCTACCGCCTCCAGGTGCTCATGCTGGGCCGTGGGCTCACCCTCGAAGACGTCTACAAGTACCTCTGACGAAAAGACTTCCACATGCTGCGCGTAGCAGTCCCGAACAAGGGCGCGCTCGCCGAACGCGCCTCCGCCATGCTCACCGAGGCCGGGTACCGGCAGCGGCACGAGCCCCGCGACCTGACCGTGCTCGACCCGAACAACGAGGTCGAGTTCTTCTTCCTGCGCCCCAAGGACATCGCGATCTACGTGGCGTCCGGCGACCTCGACCTCGGCATCACCGGCCGTGACCTCGCGGCCGACTCCGGTGCCGACGACAACGGCTCCTCCGTCGAGGAGTTGCTGGCGCTCGGCTTCGGCGGGTCGACCTTCCGCTACGCCGGGCCTCGCGGCACGGACTGGAAGGTCTCGGACCTCGAGGGCAAGCGCCTCGCCACCGCGTACCCGAAGCTCGTGGGCCGCGACCTCAAGGCCAGGGGCATCACCGCGAAGGTGATCCGCCTCGACGGTGCCGTGGAGATCTCGATCCAGCTGGGCGTGGCCGACCTGATCGCCGACGTGGTGGGCTCGGGCCGGACGCTCAAGCAGCACGACCTGGTGCCGTTCGGCGACCCGATCTGCGACTCCGAGGCGATCCTGATCCACCGCAACGGCTCCGAGGTCACCGCGGCCAAGAAGCAGCTGACGGCCCGTCTGCAGGGTGTCGTGTTCGCGCAGCAGTACCTGATGCTCGACTACGACTGCCCGCGTTCGATCCTCGACGCCGCGATCGCGCTCACTCCGGGCCTGGAGTCGCCGACCGTCGCGCCGCTGGCCAACCCGGACTGGGCGGCCGTGCGGGCGATGGTGTCGCGCAAGGAGGCGAACAAGGTGATGGACGAGCTGGCCGCGATCGGTGCCAAGGCCGTGCTGGCCTCGGACATCAGGTTCTGCCGGCTGTGATAACCGAGCACGCCCTGCTGGACGTGCTGCCGGGTTCCGAAGAAGAGTTCGAGTGGGCGTTCGGCGAGGCGCGGGAGCTGATCTCCGCCTCGCCGGGCTTCCGCGGTCTCGAACTGCTGCGGTGCCTGGAGACGCCGGCGCGCTACCTGCTGCTGGTGCGCTGGGACTCGCTGGAGGCGCACACCGTCGGCTTCCGGCAGGGACCGACGTACGAGCGGTGGTCTTCGCTGCTGCACCGCTTCTACTCACCGTTCCCGGTGGTGTCGCACTACGAGAGCGCGCTGAGCACCTCTTCGTCCGTGGTCTGATCGAAGCTCTCGTACCAGCGGCTGACCGCGCCGAAGTGCTTCGGCGTGAGGACGGCGATCACCCGCGTCCTGAAGGTCCTGAGCGACTCCCTCGCCGCCACCGGGACGGCCAGGGTGACGCTGCGCGGTTCGCGCTGGGCGATCCAGTGGAGTGCCGCTCTGGCGGTGACGCCGGTCGCCAGGCCGTCGTCCACCAGGATCACGTCGCGGTCCTGGAGGCTCAGCGGTTTGTCGCCGCGGTAGAGGGTGGTGCGCCTTCGGGCTTCTTCGCGTTCTGCGTCGCAGGCGCGGCCCAGCTGTTCCTCGGTGAGGTCCAGGGCTTTGAGCACTCTCGGGTCGTAGATGGGCTCGCTGTCCGCGGTGACGGCGCCGACGCCGTACTCGGGGTGGCCCGGGGCGCCGATCTTGCGTGCGACGACCACGTCGAGTTCGGCGTTGAGGTGGTTCGCCACCTCCCTGGCCACCGGGACGCCGCCTCGGGGGAGGCCCAGGACCAATGGGTCGTGCCAGGGGAGGTCTGCGAGTCGCGCGGCGAGGGCGCGGCCCGCTTCCTGCCGGTTCGCGAACCTCTTCACAGTCCCGTTGACGCTACGCGCACCTCGTCCGCGGGCGCGAGACGGAAGACGGGTGGTGCCGTCGTTTGACCGCTTGGACCACGCGGCACCGTCCACCCGACTCCCGGGGTCAGCGTTCGCGCACGAACAGCGCCTGCGCCGTCGCGCCCACCGGCCCCTCCACGTCGTGCACCACGCTGGTCGCGAGCCCCACCCCGTCCGGCCCGATGGTCGTCCGCGCGTCCATCCCCACCCACTCGCCGACGGGGCGGCGGTGCAGGTGGACGGTCAGGTCGGTGTTTATGGCGTACCACTTGCGAATGTCCACACGGGACGAGACGCCGCTCGCCGAGTCGACGACGGCGAACAGGCGTTCCTCCGGTGACGGTTCGGAGCCCTCGACGACGGCCACGCGCGGGCGGGCCCACACCCGGGCGTCGCCCGGCGTGAAGATGCCGCCTGACAGGGAAAGCCATTCGACCGCGGCGAGGTAGCCGCCGCCCCAGTGCTCCGGGATCTCCATCGGCGCGGCCGAGGACGGTGGTGCCAGGGCGGGGACCTCGCCGCCTGCCACGGACGTCGTGTCCGAGCCGGCGATGCGCCACGCCCGCGCCGTCAGCACGGTGCGGCCTTCGCAGGACAGGGAAGCCGCGAGCAGTTCCACCGAGCGGCCGGGGCGTTCGACCGAAGTGGACACCGTCAGGTCGGCCACCGGTACTGGGCCCAGCACGTCGAACGTGACGCGCGCCAATGCGGACGACGGGGTGCCCAGGGCCAGCAGGGTGCGCACCAGCAGTGCGGAGGGCGGGCCCAGGTGCTGGCTGTCCGGGCCCCACGGGCCGACGGTGTGCGGCGTGGAGCGGAACTTGTCGGCGCCCAGGGGCAGGTAGAAGGCCTCCATCAGTCGCGGTCCTGGAGGGGTTCGGTGTCGTCGGGCTCCGGCCAGCCGGGGTAGGGCGGCGGGGTGCCGTCGAACGCCGGGCAGAACGCCTTGTGGTCGCAGTAGTCGCACAGGCGGCCGGGGTTGGGGCGGAAGTCGCCCGTCGGCGCGGCGCGCATGATGGCTTGCCAGATCGCGTCGAGCGTGCGCTCGAAGCGGGCCAGTTCGCCCTCGTCCGGGGTGTAGGCGAGGGCCTGCTGGTCGGCCAGGTACATCAGGCGCAGCTGGCGGGGGACGACGCCGCGCAGCTTCCACAGCACCAGCGCGTAGAACTTCATCTGGAACAACGCCTTCGCCTCGCCCACCTCGCGGGGCGCGGCGCCGGTCTTGTAGTCCACGACGCGGATCTCACCCGTCGGGGCCACGTCCACCCGGTCGATGTAGCCGCGCAGCAGCACGCCGGACGGCAGTTCGGACTCCACCAGGAGTTCGCGCGACTCGGGCTCGAAGCGCGTCGGGTCCTCCAGGCCGAAGTAGCCGTCGAGCAGTTTCGTGGCGGACGCGAGCCACTCCACCTCCTCGGCGCTGCCCGGAACCTCGAACAGGGACGCGAACTCCGGGCGCTCGGCCTTCACGCGCTCCCAGGCCGGCTCGATCATCGAGCGCGCGCGGTCGGGCACGCGCTCGGCGGCGGGCAGCGCGAACAGGTCCTCCAGCACCGCGTGCACCACCGTGCCGCGCACCTGCGCCTTCGTCGGCTTCTCCGGCAGCCGGTCGACCGCGCGGAACCGGTAGAGCAGCGGGCACTGCTTGAAGTCCCCTGCCCGGGAAGGCGAGAGCGCGGGCCTGCGCAACGTGGTGCTCATGGTTCGCACCATAGGACAGGGGTCTGACATTCCCGGACCCGCACCAGACCGCGAGATCACACCACCGGCTCTACAGTGCTTCCGTGGCCGCGCGGATCAGTGATCGAGTGGGCGGCCTGCTGCTGTTCCGGGTGGCGGGCATCCCGGTGTTGCTCGCGCCGTCGTGGTGGATCGGCTCGGCGATCGTGGTGGCGTTCTACGCGCCGTTCGTCGACGACCTGGCCCCCGGCACGCCGCCGGGCGTCGGACTGCTGATGGCCGTGCTGCTCGCCCTCTTCCTGGGGTTGTCGGTGCTCGCGCACGAGCTCGGCCACTGCGTCGCGGCACTGCGGCTGGGCCTGCCGGTCAGGAGACTGCACCTGTTCCTGCTGGGCGGGTCGACCGAGATCATGCGCACCCCCACCAAACCCGGCCACGAGGGTGCCGTCGCCGGTGCCGGGCCGGTCGTGTCCGTCGGGCTGGCGATCGTGTTCGGCCTCGGCGCGATGGTCATGCGGCAGGACGGCGTCGTGTGGGTGCTGGTCTTCCAGCTCGCCGCCGCGAACGCCGCCGTCGCGATCTTCAACCTCCTGCCCGGCCTGCCGCTCGACGGCGGCCGGATCGTCAGGGCCGGCGTGTGGGCCGTGACAGGCCAACGGGCGATGGGCACGCGTGTCGCCGTGGTAGGCGGTATCGCCGTGGCCATCGCACTGGTGGCGTGGGCGCTGTACGGCGTCGCGGAAGGTGCCCAGGACCGTTGGCTGCGCTTCGGCGTGTGCGTCATCACGGCGTGGGGAGTCGTCGCCGGCGCCAGGAGCGAACTGGCGAGCGAGAAGCGTCGTACGTGGCCTGCCGGTCTGACGCTCGCCGACCTGATCCGCCCGGTGCTCCAGCTGCCGGCGGAGAGCCCCGTCGCGGACGCGCTGAGCACCTCGGCCGGACGTGGAGTGGTGCTGGTGCGCGCGGACGGCGTCGCGGCCGGGCTGCTCGACACCGAGGCGGCCGAGAAGCTCGCCGCGTCGAGCCCGTTCGCGCCCGCGGAACAGGCCGCCGAGCCGATCCTGCCCGAGACCGTGCTGCTCTCCGACGAGCCCGGCGAGGAGATCGTCGAACGCGTCCAGGGCACCGCCGCGTGGCAGTTCCTCGTCGTCGACCTGGAGGGCCGCCCGGCGGGTGTGCTGCGCAGGGAGGACCTGCGTGCGGCCATCGAGAAGGGCGTTTGACACCATTGCGCGGTGATTAGCGCAAGTGGACCGTTCCAGCCGGGTGACCGGGTTCAGCTCACCGACCCCAAGGGACGGCACTACACCGTCGTTCTGGAGCCCGGCAAGGAGTACCACACCCACCGCGGCGCCATCCCGCACGACAAGCTGATCGGTCAGCCCGAGGGCTCGGTCGTGGCGTCGGTGGGCGGCACGAACTTCCTGGCGCTGCGCCCGCTGCTGCCGGACTACGTGCTGTCGATGCCGCGTGGCGCGCAGGTGATCTACCCGAAGGACGCCGCGCAGATCTGCATGTACGGCGACATCTTCCCGGGCGCGCGCGTGCTGGAGGCGGGCGCGGGCTCCGGTGCGTTGTCGTGCTCGCTGCTGCGCGCGGTGGGGGAGAAGGGCAGCGTCCAGTCCTACGAGGTGCGTGACGACCACGCGGTCCACGCGATCCGCAACGTGGAGACGTTCTTCGGCGAGCGCCCCGGCAACTGGTCGATCACCGTCGACGACGTGAAGAACCACGAGGGCGAGGTCGACCGGGTCATCCTCGACATGCTCTCGCCGTGGGAGGTCCTTCCCACGATCGCGAAGAACCTCATCCCGGGCGGCGTCCTCGTCGTCTACGTCGCCACCACCACGCAGCTCTCCGTGGTCACCGAGGCGCTGCGGGAGATGACGTGCTTCACCGAGCCGCACGCGTGGGAGACGCTCGTGCGCCCGTGGCACGTCGTCGGTCTCGCCGTGCGTCCGGAGCACCGGATGATCGGGCACACCGCGTTCCTGCTGACCACGCGCAGGCTCGCGGAGGGCGTGACGGCGCCCCGGCCGCAGCGCCGTCCCAGCAAGGGCTGATCCGCCAACGCCGAGGGGCCCGCACTTCAGTGAAGTGCGGGCCCCTCGGCGTCAGGTCAGTTGCCTTCGAGCTTGTCGATGCCGCAGACCTTCCAGTCGCCGCCTTCTTTGGTCAGCTTGTAGATGATCGCGCCGGACGCGACCTTGCCCGGGTTGGCCGGGTCCTGCAGGCCGGTGAGGGTCTGCTTGAACGTGCCGGTGCTGCCCGACGTCTTGACCTCCGTGACGGTGGCCTTGATGCTCGGGTTCGCCGGGGCGGACTGCTTCTTGAGCTTGGGGAACTCAGCCGAGCACACGATGTCCTTGACGTCGTCCGGGGTGCTGTTGCCCGCGTGGACGCCCTTCAGGATCCGCTCGGTGAAGTCCTTGGCGACGTCTTCCGCGTCGCTGTCGCCGCCGCTCGACGAGCTCTTCGACGACGGCGCGGCGGGCTTCGAGCTGCCGCCCGTCGGGTCCGAACTGGCGGCCGTCGGCGCGGCGGTGGTGCTGTCCGACTTGTCGCCGGAGAGCAGGACCACGGCCGTGATGCCGCCGCCGACGAGCACCAGCACACCGACGACGACGCCGATGATGAGGCCGGTGTTGCTCTTCTTCGGCGGAGGGCCGCCGAACCCGCCGGGCTGGCCGAACGGCTGCTGACCGTAGGGCTGCTGGCCGTACTGGCCCTGCTGCTGGCCGTAAGGGCCGGGCTGGCCGTACTGACCCTGCTGGCCTTGCTGCTGGAAGCCGCCGCTCTGCGGTCCCTGCTGACCGAACGGGTCCTGCTGGGGCTGGCCGTACTGGCCGGGCTGCTGGCCGTACCCCGGCTGTGGGGGCTGGCCGGGCTGCTGCCCGTACCCCGGCGGCGGCTGCTGGCCGTAGCCGGGTTGCTGGGGCGGCTGCTGGCCGTAGGGCCCCGGTTGCTGTGGCGGGTAGGTCATCGAAGTTCCCCCGAAGAAGGTGTGCGAATCCGGCTGCAGGTCACTTGGGCGGCTGGACCTGGCCTGCCTCCGCGGCGAGCGTGCAGTACTTCCAGTCGCCGGAGATCTTCTTGAACTTGACCTCGGTGTCCGTGGTCTTGCTCTCGCCGCCGAAGGACATCTCGATCTTGACCTTCACGGTCGCCTGGTCACCGGACACGGTCGCGTCGCCGACCGTCACCTTGGGCTTGAGCGACTTGGCCAGCTCCTCGGCCGCCTTGCGCTGCTCGGCGGGGAGGTCCTTGAACTTCTCCTGCATCGCCTTGGCCTCGTCGATGACCTCCTTGCAGGCGAGCTTCGAGGCCTTGTCGATGTCGTTGTTGATCGCGAAGTACTCCTTCGCGACGTTCTTGACCTCGGCGGCGTCGCCACCGCCGGCGCCGGAGTCCGACGACGAGCTGCTGGAGCTGTTCGAGCTGTCACCCGAGGTCAGGAACACAGCAGTCGCGCCACCGCCGACGAGCACCAGGACGCCGACGAGGACACCGACGATGAGGCCGGTGTTGCTCTTCTTGGGCGGGGGACCGCCGAACCCGCCGGGCTGGCCGAACGGCTGCTGACCGTACTGACCGGGCTGGCCCTGCGGCTGGCCGTAGGGGCCGGGCTGGCCGTACTGGCCCTGCTGCTGGAAGCCGCCGCTCTGCGGTCCCTGCTGGCCGAACGGGTCCTGCTGCGGCTGGCCGTACTGGCCGGGCTGCTGGCCGTAGCTGGGAGGCGGCTGCTGGCCGTAGCCGGGCTGGGGCTGCTGGCCGTGACCCGGCTGCTGCGGCGGCTGCTGCCCGTACGGTCCACCGGGCTGCGGCTGCTGCCCGTAGGGCCCGGGCTGCTGCGGCGGGTAGGTCATCGAAACTCCCCGATTCGGACTAGGTGATCTTTCTCTGGACATTGTGGTGCTTCGCCTGGCGACTCGCGGGCGAATGATGTCTATCGACACGCACGAGTGGTTATGCACACGGTCTGAAGTCGCGCTGGAGTTGCGTTCCGGTCGCGCGAAGGCCGTGTCTGATAACGATTGTGGCAACTCGACCGGAAATCGAGTGCGATGCTCTGCGCTGTCGGGGTGGTGCGCCGGTCGCGTCGGCGGAACCACCCGGTTGGCCGCACGCCGTCCGGTCGGCCCGGAGGCCTGCTCGCGCAGACCCTCCGACGGACACGAACGGGGTGGGTTGCGGTGCGTGACCGCCGAACGGACCAAGCGCTGGTCCACCTGGTGGGACGACGGCGGATCGCCGCCCGTCGCCGGGCCGTGAGCCGTACCAGGCGTGTCCACCGTCGCCCGAGGGTGGTCGCGGAGCGTGGGGGCCGGGTGCCCGCACAGGTGCTCCCATGGCCCTCTCCTCGGACTTCTCGCAGGTCGCTTGGCGTGTCGCGACGCGACTCGCCGGTCGTGGTTTCTGAGACGCACCGTAGCGGGTGGGCGGCCGGACCGGACACCGAGATGGAGCAGTTGACCTCTGTTGGAGGGTTCACCGTTGCACCACACGAGCGAAGATGATGTTGTGAGTACCCCATTTTGTCGGTGATCGCCGGTACCGTAATCGGTACGAACACGGGAGGAGGGTGCCGACATGCAGCACGGTCATCCCGGCAGCCAACCCGATGAGGGTGGCGAGCTGAACCAGGGCAACAATTCTGCTGAGCTGACTGCGCAGATCAGGTTCCTCGAGGACGAGATCGCGTCGTTGCGTCGCAAGCTGACCGAGTCCCCGCGGCACACGCGGTTGCTCGAGCAGCGCTTGGCTGAGGCGACAGAGCGCGTCAGCCAGCTGACCGAGCGAAACACGAAGCTCATAGACACCCTCCGCGAAGCACGAAGCCAGCTGCTCGCGCTACGTGAGGAAGTCGACCGGCTGGCGCAACCGCCCAGCGGGTACGGCGTCTTCATGGCACGTTTCGACGACGGAACCGTCGACGTCTTCACGTCCGGCCGCAGGATGCGCGTAGCCGTGTCCCCCGCGGTCGAGCCGGAGAAGATCGCCTACGGCCAGTCCGTCCGTCTGAACGAGGCGCTCACGGTCGTCGAGGCCGGCGGGTTCGAGCGTTCCGGTGAGGTCTGCTCTCTGCGGGAGGTGCTGACCGACGACGACGGTCTGGACACCATCTCGCGTGCGCTGGTCGTCGGCCACGCGGACGAGGAGAGGGTGGTTTGGCTCGCCCAGCCGCTGCTCGACTCGCCGCTGAAGCCCGGCGACTCGCTGCTGGTCGACTCGAAGGCGGGTTTCGCCTACGAACGGGTCCCCAAGGCCGAGGTCGAGGACCTCGTGCTCGAGGAGGTCCCGGACATCGACTACAGCGACATCGGTGGCCTCTCCCGGCAGATCGAGCAGATCCGCGACGCCGTGGAGCTGCCGTTCCTGCACGCCGACCTGTTCCGCGAGTACGAGCTGCGCCCGCCCAAGGGCGTGCTGCTCTACGGCCCTCCCGGTTGCGGCAAGACGCTCATCGCCAAGGCGGTGGCGAACTCCCTGGCCAAGAAGGTGCGGGAGATCCGCGGCGAGACCGACAAGCAGGCCAAGTCCTACTTCCTCAACATCAAGGGCCCCGAGCTCCTCAACAAGTTCGTCGGTGAGACCGAGCGGCACATCCGCCTGATCTTCCAGCGGGCTCGTGAGAAGGCGTCCGACGGCACCCCCGTGATCGTGTTCTTCGACGAGATGGACTCGATCTTCCGCACCCGTGGTTCGGGTGTGTCGTCCGACGTCGAGACGACGATCGTGCCCCAGCTCCTCGCCGAGATCGACGGCGTCGAGGGCCTGGAGAACGTCATCGTCATCGGCGCCTCCAACCGCGAGGACATGATCGACCCGGCGATCCTCCGCCCGGGCCGGCTCGACGTGAAGATCAAGATCGAGCGGCCCGACGCCGAGGGCGCGAAGGACATCTTCAACAAGTACCTGACGCCCAACCTCCCGCTGCACGCCGACGACCTCGCCGAGTTCGGCGGGGACCCGAAGGCCTGCATCGAGGGCATGGTGCAGCACACCGTGGAGCGCATGTACGAGGAGTCCGAGGACAACCGGTTCCTGGAGGTCACCTACGCGAACGGTGACAAGGAGGTCCTGTACTTCCGGGACTTCAACTCCGGCGCCATGATCCAGAACATCGTCGACAGGGCGAAGAAGGCAGCGATCAAGTCGCTGCTGGACACCAAGCAGCCCGGACTCTCCGTCCGGCACCTGCAGGCCGCCATCCTCGACGAGTTCGCCGAGAACGAGGACCTGCCGAACACGACGAACCCGGACGACTGGGCTCGCATCTCGGGCAAGAAGGGCGAGCGGATCGTCTACATCCGCACGCTCGTCACCGGGAAGAACCAGGACGCCGGCCGCGCGATCGACACGGCCACGAACACCGGCACGTACCTGTAAGGCTGTTTCACCGAACCGCCCCGGTCGCTTCTCGCGGCCGGGGCGGTTCGCGTTCCCGGCTACTTGAGCAGCCGGAAGCCGGGCTGCGCGACCCACGCCCTGAGGAACTCCGCCGTCCCGAGCGCCGTCGGGTACGTGCCCGCAGTGACACCGAGAACGCCCGGCAACCCGGTGACCACCTGCCCAGCCAGGAGTTCTGCGCTGGCCACGCCGCCGACGACGTCCATGATCGCTGCGGTGAGCAGCGCTGCGGCGATGTGGTCGGAGTGGGCGTTGCAGCCCGCGCTGATGTTCACGGCCTGGACCGGCTTGAAGCCGAGCACCTCCTCGACCTCGTGCTCGTCGGCGTGCTCCGCCTCGAAGACGTCGTCGCCCTGCCGAAGGAGGTGGATCAGGAACGGGCGCGCTTCGTCGTGCCCCAGGGAGATGCTGACGTCGAAGAACCAGGCGCGCGGCCGCTCGAAGCGCGTGGTGTGCCGGCGCACGAACGCCTCCAACTCGCGCAGCGCGGTCTCGGACAGGGGTTCCGCCAGTTCGACCACCAGCGTCGGGCCGGGCATCAGCGCACCAGGCCGGACTCGTAGGCCGCGATCACCAGCTGCGCCCGGTCGCGGGCGTGCAGCTTCGCCAGCAGGTTCCCGATGTGCGTCTTCACCGTGCCGGGACTGACGTGCAGCTCGGCCATGATCTCGGCATTGGACAGCCCCCGCGCGATCAGCAGCAGGACCTCCCTCTCCCGCTCCGTCACCCGTTCCAGCCCGCGCACCACCGGCGCGGCAGGCTGCCGGACGAACTCCGAGATCAGCCGCCGTGTGACGGTCGGCGACAGCAGCGACTCACCCGACGCCACCACGCGGATCGCTGCCAGCAACTCGGCGGGCGGCGTGTCCTTCAGCAGGAAACCCGACGCACCGGCCCGCAACGCCCCGAAGACGTACTCGTCGAGGTCGAACGTCGTCAGCACCAGCACACGCGGGCCGTCCAGCAGCCTGGTGGCCTCGATGCCGTCCATCTCGGGCATGCGGATGTCCATCAGCACGACGTCGGGCTCCAGGGAGGCGGCCAGCGCGACCGCCTCGGCGCCGGTGCCCGCCTCGCCCACCACGGTGAGGTCCGGTTCGTTGTCGACCAGCAACCGGAAGCTGGCGCGCAGCAACGCCTGGTCGTCGGCGATCAGCACGCGGGTCATCGGTGCGGCAGTTCCGCGACGACCCGGAAACCACCGTCGGGACCGGGGCCCGCGGTGAACGTGCCGCCGTAGACGGCCACGCGTTCGCGCATGCCGATCAAGCCGTGTCCCACTCCGAGCTCCCTCACCCCAGGCCCGTCGTCCGCCACGTCGACGCGGACGGCTTCCGGTGTCACGTCTACCAGGACGGTGCACGACGCGGGGGCTGCGTGCTTCACGACGTTCGTCAGCGCCTCCTGCACGATCCGGTACGCCGAGAGTCCGATGCCCTCCGGTACGGCGGTGTCGCCGCGCACCTCCAGGGTCACGCGCACGCCCGCCAGCGAGGCTCGGTCGGCCAGTTCGGGCAGCCCGTCGAGGCCGGGGGAGGGACGGAGGTCGGCGTCGGCGCGCAGCACGCCCAGAAGGCCGCGCATCTCCGTGAGTGCCGCACGGCTCGTTTCCGAGATGACCTGCAACGCCTCGTAGGCGTGCTCGGGTGACCGCACGTGTGCGGCGTTGCCTGCCTGCACGGCGATCAACGACAGGTTGTGCGCCACCACGTCGTGCAGTTCACGGGCGATGCGCAGGCGTTCGTCGGCCAGCGCCTGCTCGGCCTGCTGGGTCGTCTCCCGCTCGAGCATCGACCGGCGCAGCCGGGTGGTGTAGCCGATCACCCACACCGCGCCGAGCACCGCGAAACCGACCAGCAGGGTCTCCGGTTCGCCTCCGGAGACGCCGGAGGTGGCGATGACGGAGGCGACCAGGCCGGCGAGTGACCACGCTTGGGGGCGTTCCACCGACACGGTGTAGAGCGCGAAGCAGATCGCGCCGACCGGGGCACCGAGCGCCTGGACCGGGAGCAACTGGCCGATCACCACGGCCACCGTCGCGAGCGTGGTGATCACCAGCGTGGTCACCGGCCACAGGCGGCGCACCGCGACGGGCAGCGCGACCAGTGCGGCGCCCGGCAGCACCAGCCACCACGGCTTGTCCTGGTTCTCCACCATGGCGTAGCCGACGAGGATGCCGATCACCACGGCGGCGGCCAGGTCGACCAGGTAGAGGTGCAGTCTCGCGATCACGGCGTCGACGGTAACGAGTGCGGTGCCCGGCTGCCTCGGACCTGGGTCCGATTCCGGAACTCGGACCTGCGGCCGATCCGCCGCGAGCCCGGACGCGCGAACGTCTTCGGCATGATCGAGGTGCGGAACCTGACGAAGAGATACGGGGACACGACAGCGGTCGAGGACCTGTCGTTCACCGTCCACCCCGGACTGGTGACGGGCTTCCTCGGCCCGAACGGGGCCGGCAAGTCCACGACGATGCGGATGATCCTCGGCCTGGACCGGCCCACCAGCGGCGAGGCGCTGATCGACGGCAAGCGCTACCAGGACCTGGACCAGCCGTTGCGACACGTCGGCGCGTTGCTCGACCCCGCAGCCGTGCACCGGGGCCGCAGGGCGCTTGACCACCTGCGCTGGATCGCCGCCAGCAACGGCATCAGCCACGAACGTGCGGTCGAGCTGCTGGAGCAGGTCGGGCTGGGAGGTGTGCGGCACAAGCGGATCAGGGCGTTGTCGCTCGGCATGAAGCAACGGCTGGGCGTCGCGGCGGCGTTGCTGGGGGACCCGCGGGTGCTGATGTTCGACGAGCCGGTCAACGGGCTCGACCCCGAGGGCGTGCGGTGGATCCGGGATCTCATGCGCGGGCTCGCGAAGGAGGGGCGGACGGTCTTCGTCTCCAGCCACCTGATGAGCGAGATGGCGCTGACCGCCGACCACGTCGTGATCGTCGCAAGAGGACAGCTGGTCAAGGAGACGCCGATGGAGGCGTTGACCCGCAACGGTTCGCTGGAGGACGCCTACCTCGAACTCACCTCCGGGAGGGGACTGTGAAGAACGCGCTGGCCGCGGAGTGGCTGAAGCTCCGGACCGTCCGGGCGCCGTACGGGCTGCTCGCCGCCGTCGGCCTGATGATCGTGTTCGGCGCGATGATCTCGTTCCTGATGGTGCGGGACTACGACACGTCGCCGGCCGCCGAGCAGGCCAGGTTCGCCTCGGCCGACTTCAGCGTGGTGATCACGCCGGTCGTCCAGTTCCTCGTCGCCGCGCTCGGCGCGTTGATCGCGACCTCCGACCCGAGGCTCACCGCGCTGACCGCCGTGCCGGACCGCAAACGCCTGCTGGCGGCCAAGACCGCGCTCGCCGCCGTCGTGGCCGTGGTGGTCGGCGGCGTGACGCTCGCGCTGAGCGTCGGCATCAGCCGGCTGATCATGGGGGACCGGCCCGCGCCGATCGCACCCTGGGAGGGCCTCGGCGACGCGCTGCCGTGGGCGGGCGCGGCGGTGCTGTCGATCCTGGTGACGGGCCTGTTCGGCCTCGGCCTCGGGCTGGCGGTCCGGTCGACCGCGGTCACGGTCGTGATCATGGGCGTCCTGCTGTGGGGATTGCCCGCCGTCACGCCGATGCTGCCGGAGCCCTGGAACACGGACGCTTCCGCGGTGATGGTGCCGTACCTGGTGTGGGAGGTCGCGGGTGTTGTCAACGACCCGCCGCTGAGTCCATCGGCCGCCGTTGCAGTTTTGGGGCTTTACGTACTGGTGACGCTGGGTACCGGAACTGTGACTCTTCTGCGACGAGACGCTTGACTCGCTCTGGGGGCCGACCTATGGTCATCTATACCTTTAATCGGTAAGGAAACTTACCTAACAAATCCGCCGCCGGCAGTCCGAGAGGAGACGCTGTATGTCCTGGCAGAAGTCTGTGGTGGCGCTCGCCGCGGCACTCGTGCTCCCGTTGACCGGTGTGATGGCGGGCAGTTCGGTCGCCGACGCTCCCCGGGGCACCTTCGCCGCCGCCGCGCTGCCGCCGGGTTCGCCCGCGGCGGTCAACGGTCAGCTCAAGGTGTGCGGCGTCAAGCTGTGCAACAAGAACGGCAAGCAGATCCAGTTGCGCGGCATGAGCACGCACGGCATCCAGTGGTACTCCCAGTGCGTGAAGACCGCGTCCCTGGACGCGCTCGCGAACGACTGGAAGGCCGACGTCCTCCGCATCTCGATGTACATCCAGGAAGGTGGCTACGAGTCGAACCCTCGTAAGTTCACCGACATGGTGCACGGCTACATCGAGGAGGCCACGAAGCGCGGTCTGTACGCGCTCGTCGACTGGCACCAGCTCTCGCCGGGCGACCCGAACCACAACACCGCGCGCGCCAAGACCTTCTTCAAGGAGATCGCGCAGCGGCACAAGGACAAGACGAACATCATCTACGACATCGCCAACGAGCCGAACGGCGTGACGTGGGCGCGGGTCAAGACCTACGCGGAGGCCGTCATCCCGACGATCCGCGCGGAGGACCCGGACAGCCTCGTGCTCGTCGGCACGCACGGCTGGTCGACGTTCGGCCTGTCCGACGGCCGCAACATCAACGAGGTCAGCCAGAACAAGGTCAACGCCTCGAACCTGATGTACACGTTCCACTTCTACGCGAAGGACCACCGCGACTCGTACCTCAACGCGTTGCGCACGGTCTCGAGCCAGGTGCCGGTCTTCGTCACCGAGTTCGGTTCGCAGGAGGCCTCCGGTGACGGTCCGAACGACTTCACCATGGCGAACAAGTTCATCTCGTTCATGAAGGAGGCGAAGATCTCCTGGACGAACTGGAACTTCTCCGACGACCACCGCACGGGTGCGGTGTTCAACGGCGGCACCTGCTCCGGCAGCAACTTCGCCGGTGAGGGTGTGCTGAAGGAGTCCGGCAAGTGGGTGCGCAACCACATCCGCACGGCTGACGACTTCTGATCTCCCCGAGCGACCGACCCCGGCGGGTCAGACGAGCGGCGGTCCTTCGGGGCCGCCGCTCTTCGTTGTGCCGCTTGCCCTTTGGTGCAGTTCGGGCTTCGTTCGTTGACCATCTCCCTGTCGTGCGGGAACTTGCGTGTACCGCCGCCGCGATGGTCTAGAGGAGATGCGCGAATGGTTTGGCAGAAGTCTGTCCTGGCACTCGCCGCGGCGGTCGTGCTCCCGTTGAGCGGTCTCGCGGCGAGCACCGCCGCGGCCGCGTTGCCGCCTGGTTCGCCCGCGGCGGTCAACGGTCAGCTCAAGGTCTGCGGCGTCCAGCTGTGCAACAGCAGTGGCAAGGCCATCCAGTTGCGTGGCATGAGCACGCACGGCATCCAGTGGTTCAACGGCTGCAACAAGTCCCAGTGGTGGGACGCGCTGCAGAACGACTGGAAGGCCGACTTCGTCCGCGTCGCGATGTACGTCGCCGCGGAGGAGGGCGGGTACGAGACGAACCCGCGCAAGTTCACGGACCTGATGCACAGCTACATCGAGGAGGCGACCAGGCGCGGCCTCTACGTGCTGGTCGACTGGCACCAACTCGACCCCGGCGACCCGAACGTCTACACGGCCAAGGCGAAGACGTTCTTCAAGGAGATCGCGCAGCGGCACAAGGACAAGACGAACATCATCTACGACATCGCCAACGAGCCGAACAACGTGTCGTGGGCGAGGATCAAGTCCTATGCGGAGCAGATGGTCCCGGTCATCCGCGCGGAGGACCCGGACAGCCTGATCATCTCCGGCACGAACAGCTGGTCGACGTTCGGGCACTCCGAGAAGCAGGACCCGGCGGTCGTGCTGAACAACAAGGTCAACGCGACGAACTTCATGTACTCGTTCCACTTCTACGCCAACGAGCACCGGGACTCGCACCTCGCCGTCCTGGACCAGGTGTCGAGCAAGGTGCCCGTCTTCGTCACGGAGTTCGGCACGCAGGAGGCGTCCGGTGACGGCCCGAACGACTTCACCATGTCGCAGAAGTACGTCGACCTGATGGCCCGCAAGAAGATCTCCTGGGCGAACTGGAACTTCTCCGACGACAAGCGGTCCGGCGCGGTGTTCAAGCAGGGCACGTGCTCGGGGACGTCGTTCAGCGGCACGAGCAAGCTGAAGCCGGCGGGAGTCTGGATGCGTGACATCGTGCGCGCGCCCGACCAGTGGTGACCTACCTTTGTCGGCATGGCTCAACTCGCTCTCGGTCTCGCGTCCCTCGGTCGTCCGGCTTACATCAACCTCGGCCGTGAGGGCGCGTTGCCGGCGGTGCGCGACGTGGAGTCCATGCGCGCGCAGTGCCACCTCGTGCTCGACACCGCGTACGAACTGGGCATCCGGTGGGTCGACGCGGCTCGGTCGTACGGGCTGTCGGAGGACTTCCTGTCGTCGTGGCTGCCCGGCCACGACGACGTGACGATCTCCAGCAAGTGGGGCTACGCCTACACCGCGGACTGGCGGCCCGACGCAAAGGTGCACGAGGTCAAGGAGCACTCGCTCGCCCGGTTCACGCGGCAGTGGCAGGAGACCACGGCGCTGCTGCCGCGCGTCGACCTCTACCAGGTGCACTCGCTGACGGCCGACAGCCCGCTCTTCGCCGACCGCGCGCTGCGGGACGCGATGGCCGGGATCGGGGTGCCGCTCGGCTTCTCGACGTCCGGGCCGCGCCAGACCGACGCCATCCGCAAGGCGCTCGACCTCGGCATCTTCCAGTCCGTCCAGTCCACTTGGAACCTGCTCGAGACCTCGGCGGGGGAGGCCCTGCGGGAGGCGCACGACGCCGGGCTCCGGGTGATCGTCAAGGAGGGCGTGGCGAACGGACGGCTCGTCGTCGAGCCGCCGCAAGCGGTTGCGGCACAGGCGAAGGCACTGGGCACCGGGCCGGACGCGGTCGCGCTGGCGGCGATCCTGCGGCAGCCGTTCGTGGACGTGGTGCTGTCCGGTGCGGCGAGCCCGGAGCAGCTGCGATCCAATGTGGACGCGCTGCGGATCGACGTCGACCTGCCCGACCTGGCCGAGCCCGCCGAGCAGTACTGGAAAATCCGTTCCGGCCTCACCTGGAACTAGTGGTGCGACCCAGAACGTCGGCGAGGTGATCCACGCTCAGCAGGGCGCCTCGCGGCGCCGCCCCCACGCCCACGTGCAACCAGTACGAGGACGTGGGGGCGACACCACGATGCGCCCGTCTGACCGCGAATTCCCCCGGCAACGTTCCGGGCCACACCACTAGTTACCGTGACGCCGTGAGCGACGCACCCCTCCCGGCTTTCGACCCTCCCTACTACGCGGCGATCTTCACGACCGTGCGGACCCAGGACCAGCACGGCTACGCCGAGACCAACGCGCGCATGGAGGAGCTGGTGCGCGACATCCCCGGCTACCTCGGGATGGATCACGCGCAGAACCCCGGCGGGCTCGGCATCACCGTCGGCTACTTCCGCGACGCCGAGGCCCTCACGCGGTGGCGGACCGACGCCGAGCACCAGGTCGCGCAGAAACGCGGCCGGGACCACTGGTACGAGAGCTACACCCTGCACATCGCGAAGGTGGAGCGCAGCCACGGGTTCACGCGTTCCTAGCGAGCCACTCCCGGCCGATCGCGCGGCCGTCCGGCACGAGCGGCCAGCCCGGGTCCTCGATCCTGCCGCGCAGCTCCGTCGCGTCCATCCACCCGCCCCAGGCGACCTCCTCGGGCTGGTGGGTGAACGGGCCGTCGCTGCGCGTCTCGTAGATCCACGCGTGGTAGCGCGTCTGCTCGTCGACGTAGGTGGTCCGGAAGAGCGGTGTCAGCGGGGTCTCGACGCCGAGTTCCTCGCGCAGTTCGCGAACCGCCGCCACGTCCGGGGTCTCGCCCGCGTCGATCACGCCGCCCGCCGAGAAGTCGTACAGGCCGGGGAAGATGTCCTTGGTGTCGGTGCGGCGGTGCACGTAGACCCGCTCGCCGTCGGTGGAGAACACCACGGTCAGGACACAGCCGTGCCAGAGGTTCTCGGCCCGCATCCGCTCGCGGGTCACCTCGCCGATGACGTTCGCGGCCTCGTCGTAGAGGTTGATCATCCCCGTGTCCTCCTGTGGTCGTACGCGAGCTTGCTACCCCAGTCCGACGCCCGCTGATCGCCTTCCTTCCTACCTTCGTGAACGTCAGACGTCACCGAGGAGGATTCGTGTCCACTTCCCTGCGGCTCGGCGTCGCCGAGTTCCGCGCCCGGCCGGGCCGCGCGCTGCTGCCCGGCGTCGCGCTCGTCGTCGGCGTGGCCTGCCTGCTGGCCGCCCTGGTGCTGAGCGACGCGCTCACCAAGTCGGTCGACGAGGGCGCGCCCCTCACACCGTCGTCGGTGAGCCACGTGGTGGACACCAAACCGGCCGAGTACGGCACACCCGAGACGGACCGCGCCAAGCTGGACGGCGCGTTGCTGGCCAAGCTCTCCGGCGTCGGCAGGGCCGTGCCCGTGCAGCTGGCGCAGGCGGACCTGCTGGACGCCAACGGCCGTGCGGGGGAGCACCGGGCCGAGGTGCACGTCCAGCAACCGGACCTGGTGCGCTGGCCGCTGGCCGAGGGGAAGGCGCCGGCCTCCGACGGAGAGGTCGCCGTCGACAAGATCACCGCTTACGAGCGCGGCCTGAAGCCCGGCGACCGGATCAAGCTCGCCGCCGCGGACGGCAAGCCCGTCGAGGTGACCGTCAGCGGGGTCATGAAGAAGGGCGGGCTCGACGCGCGGCCGGTCCTGGTCGCCGGTCCCGATCTCGCGAAGAAGCTCGACCCGGAGCCGTTCACCAAGGAGATCTGGGTGATCGGCGGTGCGCGGGACGCCGTCAAGGCCGCCGCGGGCGCGTCCTACGTCGTGTGGGACCCGGCGCCGGACGCCGACAGCATCGGCAACGAACTGACGTTCATCCTGCTGCCTTTCAGCGTGCTCGCACTGGCCACCGCGGTGTTCGTCGCGGCCGCCACGTTCCGCGCGGTCTACGCGCAGCGGCAGCGGCAGACGGCGCTGCTGCGCTGCATCGGCGCCCAGCGCGGGCCGTTGGTGCGCAGGAGTCTGTTCGAGGCTCTCGTGACGGGTGCGCTGGCAGGGGTCGCCGGTGCGTTGCTCGGCGGGCCGATGGCGTGGCTGCTGGCCAGGACGTTCGACGTCACCGGCATCTCGGTGTTGTTCGGCGCGGTGGAGCTCAGCCCCGACCTGCTGCCGTCGCTCGGGTACGTGATCCTCGGAGTCGTCGTCGCCGCGGTCCTGAGCGTCATGGCGGCTGTCCGTCCCGCGATCAACGCCGCGCGCGTCTCGCCGTTGGCCGCCCTGCGTGACGCGGAGAACGAGGTTCCCCCTCGGTCCGTGCGTCGCCTTCGGCTGGTGTTCGGCGTTCTGTTCACTGGTGGCGCCGCGTTGCTCGCGATGGCGGCCATCGCCGCCAAGGGCACCTCCGCCGCCCCGCTCGCCGTCACGTTCTCCGCCATCGCCGCGGTGACCGGCCTGTTCTGGATCCTCGGCCCGGTTACGGTCCCGCTCATCGCGCGGCTGTTCGGCCGGATCGGCGGTACCCAATGGAAGCTCGCCGGTGCCGAGGTGCGCCGGATGCCCCAGCGGTCGGCCTCGGTGGCACTGCCGCTGCTGCTGGCCAGCTCGATGGTCACCTTCTTCCTGGTCGTGCTCGGCGGGGCGGAGGAGCTGACGTTCCAGTACGCCAACGAGGAGCGCCCCGACGCGACCGTGGTGGACGCGGGCGACCGGCCGCTGCCGGAGATCCCGGCCCAGGCGGGCGTGGCCGCGAGCGTCGTGCTGCACAAGACCGGGGACGGCGCCGCGAGCGTGGACCCCGACCAGTTCCGGACCTGGCTCAAGGCGCAGAACGTGTCCGGCGCCGAGCAGCTCGTCGCCGGCACCGCGATCGTGCCGCCGCACTGGGAGGACCGGCCGTTCGTCGAGGCCGACGGCAAGCAGTACAAGGTGGTCGGCACGGTTCCGGGCAGCATCACGGGCTACACGCCGATCATCGCCGGCGCCACGTCCGGACCGGCGGACAAGGTGCTGGTCGCGCTGAAGCCCGGCGTCGACCCCGCCCAGTTCCGCTCCGAGCTGCAGTCCGCGCTGCCGAACAACCCGACCGTGATCGTGCGGACCGACGCGGACGAACGGGCCGAGGCCGCTCGGTACATGCACCTGGGCACCGTGCTGATGATGGTGCTCCTCGGACTGTCCGTGGCGGTCGCCGTGACCGGTATCGGCACCGCGCTGACCATCTCCGTGCAGGAACGCCGCAAGGAGCTCGCGCTCCGGCGCGCCCTGGGCGTCACCCAGGGCGGGCTGCAGGGCGGGGTCATCGCCGAAGCGGTCATGTTGGCCCTGGTCGGCGTCATCGGTGGAGGCGCGCTCGGGTTCGCCTACGCGGAGGTCGCGTTTCTCTCGATCGGCGTCCCGCTGACCCTTCCCGGCCTCAAGGTCGTGTTGCCGCTGGTCACAGGCGCGGCGATCGTGGTCGTGCTCGCCGTGGCCGCCGCTTTCGGGCCTTCTCGCGGCGCTTCGAGGATCCGGCCTGCAGCCGGACTGGCATCCGGGTGAATAGGGTGAGGGGAGCTTCACCGCGAAGCTCCCCTCACGCTTCAGTCGGGGTCAGGTCATAAGGTGTTGCGTATGCGGCGGATCATGGGAACCGAGGTCGAGTACGGCATCTCAGTGCCGGGCGACGCGACCGCGAACCCGGTGCTCACTTCGACACAGGTGGTTCTTGCGTACGCGGCGGCGGCGGACATACCGCGCGCCCGGCGGGCGCGCTGGGACTACGAGGTGGAGTCACCACTGCGCGACGCGCGCGGGTTCGACCTGGGCTCGCCCGGTGGGCACCCCGCCGACTCCGACGTCGAGGACCTGGGCGCGGCGAACGTCATCCTCACCAACGGCGCGCGGCTCTACGTCGACCACGCGCACCCCGAGTACTCGGCACCCGAGGTCACCAACGCGCGCGACGCGGTGATCTGGGACAAGGCCGGGGAGCGGATCATGGAGGAGGCCGCGATCAAGGCCGCCTCCGTGCCCGGCCAGCCCCGCCTGCAGCTGTACAAGAACAACGTCGACGGCAAGGGCGCGTCGTACGGCACGCACGAGAACTACCTGATGCAGCGGTCGACGCCGTTCACGGCCGTCATCGCGGGCCTCACGCCGTTCTTCGCGTCGCGCCAGGTCATCACGGGGTCCGGCCGCGTGGGCATCGGGCAGTCCGGCGAGGAGGCCGGCTTCCAGCTCTCGCAGCGCTCCGACTACATCGAGGTCGAGGTCGGCCTCGAGACGACGCTCAAGCGCGGGATCATCAACACGCGCGACGAGCCGCACGCGGACGCGGACAAGTACCGCCGCCTGCACGTCATCATCGGCGACGCGAACCTGGCCGAGTACTCCACGTTCCTCAAGGTCGGCACCGCGTCCCTGGTCCTCGACATGATCGAGGCCGGGCAGCGGTTCGACGACCTGCGGATGGTCGACCCGGTGCGCGCGGTGCACCAGATCAGCCACGACCCGACGCTCAAGACCAAGGTCGAGATGACCGGCGGGCGCAAGTTCACCGGCCTCGACGTGCAGTTCGCCTACCACGAGCGCGCACTGGCGTTCGTCGAGAAGGAGGGCGTCGGCGACCGCGAGGTCCTGCGGATCTGGGGCGAGGTGCTCGAGGCGCTCGCCCGTGACCCGGCGGAGTGCGCCGACCGGCTCGACTGGGTCGCGAAGCTGCGGCTGCTCGAGGGCTACCGGCAGCGCGACGGCCTGGAGTGGGGTGCGGCCCGGCTCAACCTGGTCGACCTGCAGTACTCCGACGTCCGCCTGGACAAGGGCCTCTACAACCGCCTCGTCGCGCGCGGCTCGATGAAGCGCCTCGTGAGCGAGGAAGAGGTCCGCGCGGCCATCACCACGCCGCCCGAGGACACGCGTGCGTACTTCCGCGGCCGGTGCCTGGAGCGCTACCCGACCTCGGTCGCGGCCGCCTCGTGGGACTCGGTGATCTTTGATCTCGGTCGAGAATCCCTCGTGCGAATTCCGACGCTCGAACCGCTTCGCGGGACGAAAGCGCACGTCGGAGCCCTTTTGGAGGCTTCGGACACCGCCGAGCAACTGGTGGACGCGCTGACTCGCGGGTGATCGTCTACCCGAGTGGCTCAGGGTTTTTGTCGGTGCCGCTGGGTAGTGTTCTTGTCAGGCGAGTCAGTGGGAGGCCGAGATGTCCCAGGAACAGAAGCAGCGCCAGGGTGGTGGCGACGGCGACGACGGCGCGGACGACGCTGCCGGAGCAGGTCAGGAACGCCGCGAGAAGCTCGGCGAGGACGTGGACGCGATCCTCGACGAGATCGACGACGTGCTCGAGGAGAACGCGGAGGACTTCGTCCGCGCATACGTGCAGAAGGGCGGTCAGTAGGCCTTCGGGGGCCTGCCGACCACTCCGGGGACGGGAGAACAACCAACACATGGACCACAGCTCGACCGGGCGTTACCCGGCCGCGGCGTTGCCCTCGGCGTACCTCACGCCGGGCTCGTCGTCGTTCACGGACTTCCTGCGGGCACAGGCACCCGACATGCTGCCTAGTGGCCGGAAGCTCCCGGAGGGGACCATCCAGGCCCCGCACGGGACGACGATCGTCGCGGCCACCTACAAGGGTGGTGTCGTGATCGCCGGCGACCGGCGCGCGACGATGGGCAACGTCATCGCGCAGCGCGACATGAAGAAGGTCTTCGTCACCGACGACCACTCGGCCGTCGGCATCGCGGGCACCGCGGGCATCGCGATCGAGATCGTGCGCCTGTACACGGTGGAGCTGCGCCACTACGAGAAGATCGAGGGCGTGCCGCTGTCTCTCGACGGCAAGGCGAACCGCCTCTCGGCGATGATCAGGGGCAACCTCGACGCGGCCATGGCCGGCCTCGCCGTGGTGCCCCTGTTCGCCGGGTACGACACCTCGGCCACCGACTCGGACCGCGCCGGCCGCATCGTGTCCTACGACGTCACCGGCGGCCGCTACGAGGAGTCGCAGGGCTACCAGGCCGTCGGCTCGGGCTCGCTCTTCGCGAAGTCGGCCCTCAAGAAGCTCTACGACCCGGACGCCGACGTCGAGGCCGCCATCCGCTCCGTGGTGGAGGCCCTGTACGACGCGGCCGACGACGACTCGGCGACAGGTGGCCCGGACCCGGTCCGCCGCCTCTACCCGATCGTGGTCACGATCAACGGCGTCGACGGCGCCGTCGAGGTACCGGAATCGCAGGTCGCCACGATCGCCGACGCGGTCGTCGAAGGCCGCCGAGCCCGGCCCGCAGGCTGAGTCCCCCACACGTTCGACGTCAGGAGCACCACCCATGACGATGCCGCTGTACGCATCGGCAGAGCAGGTGATGCGCGACCGCTCGGAGTACGCCCGCAAGGGCATCGCCAGGGGTCGCAGCGTCATCGTGCTGAAGTACGCCGACGGGATTCTGTTCGTCGCGGAGAACCCGTCCAGCACGCTGCACAAGGTCTCGGAGATCTACGACCGCATCGGGTTCGCCGCCGTGGGGCGGTACAGCGAGTTCGAGAACCTTCGGCAGGCCGGGATCCGGTTCGCTGACGTCCGGGGGTATCAGAACGATCCCCGGGACGTGACCTCGCGGTCGTTGGCGAACGTTTACGCGACCACGTTGGGCACCTACTTCACCGAGCAGATCAAGCCGTTTGAGGTGGAGATCGCGGTGGCTGAGGTCGGGGATGTCGCTGGGTCTGACACGTTGTACCGGTTGACCTATGACGGGTCCATCGTGGACGAGCCCCAGTTCATCGTGATGGGTGGCACCGTTGATGCTGCCAACACCGCGTTGAAGGAGGCTTTTGCTGACGGGCTTTCGTTGGCTGAGGCTGTTCCTCTTGCGGTGAAGGCTTTGTCTGCTGGGTCACTGTCCACGGGGGCTGGGTCGGCTGAGTTGCTTCCGGCTGCGAAGTTGGAGGTTGCTGTGTTGGAGAGGGCTCGGCCTCGTCGGGCGTTCCGGCGGATTGCCGGGGGTGCATTGGATTCGCTCATGCCTGCTCCTGCCAAGGGTGGGAAGGCTGTTGAGGATGTTGAGTTGCCTGCTTCGGAGGATGACTCGAAGTAGGGTGGTTTTGCGGAGGCCCCTGGCTTTGGCTGGGGGTCTTTTGCTTTGTCGTGATCTTGGTTGGTGGTCGCGTTGTGTTCCGTGGCCTGGCGGGTGGTCGCCTTGCGTTCCGCGACCTTGCGGGTGGTCGCCTTGCGAGTGGCGGGTTGCTGTTGCGTGCTTCCCCTGGGGGCGCTGCCCCCAGACCCCCGGCAATCTGATCAGGGG
>NZ_JARAYZ010000003.1:0-847343 GCF_033794685.1 Streptomyces sp. ID05-26A | reverse complement strand
GTTGAACCTGACGACGTGGATGGGCCGCATCGGCATGCTGGTGCTGCCTCCGATCGCGTACTTCGTCGCGTACCGGATCTGCATCGGCCTGCAGCGCGGCGACCGCGAGGTGCTCGAGCACGGTGTCGAGACCGGCATCATCAAGCGCCTGCCGCACGGCGAGTTCATCGAGATCCACCAGCCGCTCGGCCCGGTGGACGACCACGGCCACCCGCTGCCCCTGGCCTACCAGGGCACGTCGGTGCCGAAGAAGATGAACAAGCTCGGCTCGGCCGGTCACCCGGTCGTCGGCAGCACGTGGTCGCCGGACCCGGTCGAGGAGACCGTGGCCCTGCAGAACGCGCGCAAGCACATCCACGCCTCTGAGGGCCTCAGCTCTCAGGACGAGGCCAGCGAGCTCGCGGGCAAGCCTTCCGACCCGAAGGCCTGATCCACAGCTGGACACGACGAAGGCCCTCGTGAACTCTCACGGGGGCCTTCAGCTTGACTCTTTCCCACGACATGAACGTTTCACGCCGGGACAGTGGTGACGATGACGTTGTCCACATAGGAACGCTGCGCACCGTCGAACTGTCCCCCACAGGTGAACAGGCTGAGGCGGACCGAACCGTCCGTGGAGAAGTAGGGCGTGAGATCGAGATTCTTCTTCGGTACCTGTTCCTTCGCCACCACACGGAAACTTCGCACGTTGCCGTCTTCGCCTGTGATGGAGACCTGATCGCCTTCAACCAGGTCGCGAAGCCGGTAGAAGGCGCCGGGTCCGGACGTGGCGTCGTCCACGTGCCCGCCGATCACCACAGATCCGGAAGCCTCGCCCAGACCTGGACCGAAGCGATACCACCCGACCTCGTCGATGCTGGGAGGTACCGAGAACTCACCTTTGTCGTCGACACCGGTCGGGACGACGCGTGCGGTGAGCCCGATCGCCGCGATCGCGAGCTGGACAGGCTTCACCGGGGCACGAGCTGTCGTGCGGTGCCGGAACGCGGAGGCGACGCCGGGTGCCGCACGACGTTGCTGTCGGCGGTTTCGACGACTCCAGCGTCGCCACCGCCACTCGCCCCGCTCTCAGCACGGTCAGGCAACCCTTCGAGCGGATCACCGGTGAGATGGTGCGGCTCCTGCTCGACCTGGTCCACGGAAAGTCGCCGGAGGCCGCCATTCTGCCGACTTCGCTCGTGTCCGCGACTCCACGTGATTCGTGTATCTCGCACCGAGCGCGAAACAAAGACGAAACACGCCGGACTCTTGCCGTCACGACAGTCGACCGAAGCGGATGCACAGACAATTCACAGCAGCCGCACAGAAATGTGCGCCACGTCATGAGAACCCTCACTTCAGCCACGTTTTGACACCTTGCCAAAACTGGCAATTTTCCTGCCTTTCCCGCTGCGGTTCGGATACTTAGGCTCTGCAACGAAGCCGAAGGGTCTTCGCGATCCCGAGGCAAGCCGCCGAACAAATGACAGCAGCGTCCCGCCCCTGTGCAGATTTATGCGGGTGCGTTGCTCGTCGTTTTCCGAGAACGGAAACCACTGATGCAAGAGTCACGAAACGTCCGGTTCCTGGCCGGAATCGGGATTGTGAGCACCGTCGTCACCGCTGTCTCCATGCTGGCCGCACCCGCTCAGGCAGCAGTTGGCGAGATCCGTTCCGCCAACGCCGCGGAGAAGATCCCGAACAGCTACGTCGTCAAGCTCAAGGACACGCCCGTGTCCGTGTCGGCCACCGAAGCCACCGCGAACGCCGTGGCGGCGCGCCACGGCGGCGGGGTCGACAGGGTGTTCGGCAGCGCCTTGCGCGGCTTCACCGTGAAGCTGTCCGAGCGACAGGCCAGGCGTCTCGCGGCCGACCCCGCAGTCGAGTACGTCGAGCAGAACCAGGTCTTCCGCACCGACACCACTCAGACCAGCCCGCCGTGGGGACTGGACCGGATCGACCAGGCCTCGTTGCCGCTGAGCAACTCCTACAACTACACCTCGACCGGTAACGGCGTGAACGTCTACGTGATCGACACCGGTGTCCGGATCAGCCACTCCACCTTCGGCGGCAGGGCGAAGAACGGGTACGACTTCGTCGACAACGACGCGGTCGCGCAGGACGGCAACGGTCACGGCACCCACGTGGCCGGCACCATCGCGGGCAGCACCTACGGTGTCGCCAAGGCCGCCGCCGTCTACGGGGTGCGTGTGCTGGACGACGCGGGCAGCGGCACGACCGCCGGTGTCGTCGCGGGCATCGACTGGGTGACCGCGAACGCGGTCAAGCCCGCGGTGGCGAACATGAGCCTCGGCGGTGGCGCCTCGACCGCCATCGACGCTGCCGTCAACAGTTCGATCGCGTCCGGCGTGACCTACGCCGTCGCCGCCGGCAACAGCAACGCCAACGCGTCGAGCTATTCCCCGGCCCGCGTGGCCGCCGCGATCACCGTCGGTGCGACGACCAGCACGGACGCGCGCGCCAGCTACTCGAACTACGGTTCGGTGCTGGACATCTTCGCGCCCGGCTCGTCGATCACGTCCTCCTGGAGCACCAGCGACACCGCGACGAACACCATCAGCGGTACCTCGATGGCGACCCCGCACGTGGCCGGCGTGGTTGCCCGTTACCTGCAGAACAACAGGTCGGCGACGCCCGCCCAGGTGTCGAGCGCGCTGATCTCAGCCGCCACGACCGGCAAGGTCACCAGCGCCGGCACGGGTTCGCCGAACCGCTTGCTGTACCTGGCTCCGGGCTCCTGATCGAATCCGAAGGGGAGTCTTCGTCTCGCCACCAGCGACGCGAAGGCTCCCTTTCGGCGCAACTCGCCCGGTGCCGCGTTTCGACGCATTCGATTCGAACAACGTCGAACATCGACACCTTGAAGTCAGCCAGGGCCCGATTGGCCCACCGGTTTCGAACACATCCTTCCGCCATCCGCCGCAGAGCTGTACTCTCTCCGGCACCTGACCGCCATGGGAGCGCACACGACTTTTGTCCGCAGAGGAAGAATGACGCTGCACACCTGGAAGGGCCTGAAGGGATCTGTTCTCGTCCTGGCTTTGCTGCTGACCGGATGCTCAAGCGATCCCTCGCCCACCACCGCCTCTTCGACACCGCCGTCGACAAAAGCAATGGGTTTGACGACGAGAGGACTGCTGCCCAGTTCCTATGTGACAGTCGAAAGCATTGCGGACGCACGTACAGTCGTGTTGTCGGACGGCAACCAGTTCCGGCTGATAGGGCTTGCCGCACCTGCGGAGTGCTGGGCCGCTGCGGCCGTTGAATTCGCCAAGTCGATGCTGGTCGGCAAGCTCGTGAGATACACGCGCCTGTCCGACGGGCTGGCGACCCTGCACCTGACCGACGACTCCGACTACTCACTGCTGGCGGTGAGCCGGGGCGTGTTGCGTGCCGAGTCGACCGAAGTCGATCTCATGCGAGAAGCACAGGAGTCGGCCGAGAGAGCAGATCTCGGTCTGTGGGGACCACCCTGTGACGGCAGAGAGACGACCTCGGCCCCATCGCCCTCCCCCGCACCGCCCGCACCGCCACCAGCCACCTCCGCGCGAGCTTCCGCTCCCCAGCCGAACGGATGCGCCGTCACCTACCGCGTCGTCAAGCGGTGGCAGAACGGATTCGAGGGCTCAGTAGAGGTTCGCAACAGCAACACGACACCGATCAACGGGTGGACTCTCAAGTGGACGTTCTCCAACGGTGAGCGGCTTGATCACATCTGGAACGCCGAGGCGACGCAGAACGGCGCGCAGATCGACGCGAGGAACGCGTCCTACAACAGCTCCATCGCCGCCGGCGATTCGGTGAGCATCGGGTACACGGTGAGGTCGGACCGTGGCAGCGGATCCCCGCGATCATTCAGCCTGAACGGCACGGCGTGCACCACGACGTGACGCCCGGCCCGCCGCAGCCGGTCTGACCACGACTCAGACGGACGAGCCCGCCTCGATCAGAACCGACCGCAGCCACACGTGTTCGGGATCGTGCGTGTGCATGGGATGCCACCACAGCGCCTCGACGAGGGGCACGGCGTCCCACGGGCACCGCAGCCGCCGGAGCCTGTCGTCCCGGGTCAGCAGTGCCGCGAGTTTGTCCTGCACCAGCGCGATGCGGTTGGTGCCGGCCAGGTAGTGCGGCAGCACGAGGAAGCTCTCCACCACCGTGAGCACCTTCGCCGCCACCCCGAGCATCTGCAGCTGCCGTCCGGCCGGGGTGAACGCCGTCGGGGCGTTGTAGGTGAAGACCCAGGGCAGTTCGGCGACGTTGGACATGGTCAGTTCCTCGCCGATGTGCGGGTTGTCGCGGTCGGCCAGGCACACCCACGTGTCGGTGAACAGGTCGGCCGAGGGCAGTTCGGAGAAGAACCCGTGCGGGAACAGGATTCCGTCGTAGGCGCGCAGGGCGTGGACACCCGCGTCGATGAGCGGGGTGCTGTGCCGTTCCAGTCGCAGGGTCGTGCCGGGCGCGCGTTCTTCGAGCAGGTCGACCATCCGCCGACCCATCATCGTCATCGCGTAGTCCGAGGCGAGGAGCGTGAACGTGCGGCGTGACGTCGCCGGGTCGAACACGGGCTCGCTCGCGAAGACGCGTTCGACACCGTTGAGCGCGGACGCGGTGCGCTGACGCAGCTGGACGGCCAGCGGGGTCAGCTCGTAGGTGTTCCCGTTGCGGGCGAGCAACGGGTCGTCGAAGTGCCTGCGCAGCCGTGCCAGAGACGCGGACAGCGCCGGCTGGGAGAGGCCGAGCCGTGCTGCCGCGCGGGACACGGACCGCTCGGCCAGCAGGACGTCCAGCGGAACCAGAAGGTTGAGATCCAGCGCGGCGAGGTTCACGCACTATTAATGCCACTGATAACCCACATCAGCAACTAGCGCTTCCCTGATGTCCGCTCGCGGTCCGACAGTGGTCCCAGTCACTGCTGACGGAAGGGACGTCTCGCGTGGACACCTCATTCGGGTTGGGAACCTTCGCCCAAGACGCGGGAGACCGCTTCCCCGGTCTCGTGCTCGATGACCGGGTTCGCGATCTGCGCGACGTGGCCGAGTCCGTGTGGGAGCTGCTGCAGAACTGGGACGAGGTGCTTCCCGCACTACACCGGATCGCGGCCGGGCCAGGACCTTGGCGGGCAACGGAAGGCCTGCGGGTCTGCGCCCCTCTCGAACCAGGACAGGTCATCCAGGCCGGCGCGAACTACCGCACCCACGTCATCGACCTCGCCGTCCGGCACTCCCCCGGCCGCGACGCGGACGAGGTGCGTGCCGAGACCGCGGAGATGATGGACCGGCGAGCCGCCACGGGCGAGCCCTACCTCTTCGTCGGCCTTCCCTCCGCGATCACCGGCCCTCACGACGACGTGACCCTGCCCGCGTACTCCGACCAGCACGACTGGGAGCTCGAACTCGCGGTCGTGATCGGACGAGAGGCCTTCCGCGTCGACCGCGCACACGCGTTGGAGCACGTCGCCGGCTACACCATCGCGAACGACCTCACGACACGGGACCTCGTGTTCCGCCGTGACATGCCGGAGCTCGGCGCCGACTGGTTCCGCTCGAAGAACGCGCCGGGGTTCACGCCGCTCGGTCCGTGGCTGGTGCCCGCGGAGTTCGTCTCCGAGGATCCACGCATCACGTTGCGGCTCAACGGAGAAGTCATGCAGGACGAGTCCACGAAGGACATGATCTTCAACGTTGCCGCACTCGTCTCCGCTGCCTCGCACACCACACCGCTGCGGCCGGGAGACGTCGTGCTGACCGGCAGCCCGGCGGGCAACGGCTTCCACCACGGCAGGCTGTTGCGGGCCGGGGATGTCATGGAGGGCACCATCACCGGCCTGGGAACGCAGCGCACTCGGTGCGTGGCACCGTGACCGCGCTCCGGCCCGCCCTCGACCGCACCGATCCCGAAGGTGCCATCGCCGCCGCGGCGAAGCGGTGCTCCAACACCGGCCGGTGGGGCTCCGAGGACGTACGCGGCACGCTGAACTTCCTCACCCCGCAGGCACGTGTGCGGGCGGCGGCGCTGGTGCGGCAGGGCGTGACGTTCTCCCTCGCCCAGGCTTTCGACGAGCACGGACCGCAACGCGGGTGGCGGCGGCGCACCAACCCCGTGCACTCCATGACGGACACCGGTACCGACGCGGAACGCGGGGTGCAGGGTTTCCCGCACGGATTCGGCGGCGCTGACGACGTCGTGGCGATGCCCTTGCAGTGCTCCACCCAATGGGACGGGCTGGGCCACATCTTCGACCACGGCGCCGCGTACAACGGCCGCCGCGCCGGCGACGTGGTGACCAGCGCGGGGGACGCGGTCACCGGCATCGAGACGGCGGCGGCACTCATCGCGGGCCGTGGGGTGCTGTTGGACGTGGGCAGGGTCGTGGGCGGCGGCGAACTGCCTGACGGGTTCGCCATCACACCGGAACACCTCGACGCCACGGCGGCGGCGCACAGCGTCACGATCGACGAGGGCGACATCGTCTGCGTGCGCACGGGCAGGCTGACCCGTGCTCGCCGCGATGGGTGGGGCGAGTACGCGGGCGGCGACTCCCCCGGCCTGTCGTTCCTGTCCGCGGACTGGCTGCACGGTTCGCGCATCGCCGCGATCGCCACCGACACCTGGGGTTTCGAGGTGCGGCCCAACGAGTTCGACGACGCCTTCCAGCCGTTGCACCAAGTGGTCATCCCGCACATCGGGTTGTACGTCGGCGAGATGTGGGACCTCGACGAACTCGCCGAGGCCTGTGCAGCTGACGGCACCTACGCGTTCTGGCTCACGGCCGTTCCGATCCCTTTCACCGGTGCGGTCGGGGCACCGGTCAACCCGCTCGCCGTCAAGTGAGGAGGGCAACGATGCCCGCAGTCAGTTCCGTGGCCGTGATCGGCGGTGGGGTCGCCGGGTTCGCCACCGCCGTGCTGCTCGCCGAGGCGGGCGTCGCCGTCGACCTCGTCGAGGCGAAGCCGGACGTCACCGCCCTCGGATCGGGAATCACCCTGCAGGGCAACGCCCTGCGCGTGCTGCGCAGGCTCGGTGTGTGGGAACAGGTCCGGAGCGCCGGACACTGCTTCGACTCGATCGGCCTGCGCGTGCCCAGTGGTGAACTGGTCGCCGAGGTGTCCGACGCTCGCACCGGCGGGCAGGACCTTCCCGCCACCGCGGGGATGTACCGGCCGGACCTCGCCCGGCTGCTGGCCGCCCGCGCGACCGAGGCCGGCGTCAAGGTGCGCACCGGCACCTCGCCGGTCTCGCTCGTCCAGGACGAGGACGGCGTGGACCTCCGGTTCTCCGACGGCAGCGGTGGCCGCTACGACCTGGTCGTCGGCGCGGACGGAGTGCGGTCGTGGACGCGTGAGGCGATCGGGGTCGAGCTGGAGACCCGCGCCACGGGCATGGGCATCTGGCGGGCGTTCACCCCGCGTCCGGCGTCGGTGACGCGCACCGAGCTCTGCTACGGCGGTGCCGCGCACATCGCGGGTTGCTGCCCGACCGGCGAAGATTCGCTCTACGCCTACCTGGTGGAGGACGCGCAGGACCGCAGCGCGCTGTCGCCGGCCGAGAGGCTCGCGGCGATGCGTGCGCTGGCGGAGCACTACCACGGTCCCTGGGACGAGATCCGCGCCCACCTCGTCGACGCCTCTCGTGTGCACTACACCTGGTTCGAGACGCATCTGCTCGACGGCCCGTGGCACCGCGGCCGCGTCGTGCTGATCGGTGACGCCGCGCACTGCTGTCCGCCCACCCTGGCCCAAGGGGCGGCGATGGCGCTCGAGGACGCCGCCGTGCTGGCCGAACTCCTGCTCGTCGCGGACGACCTGGACGAGAACCTGTGGGCCTCGTTCTCCGCGCGGCGGCTGGAGAGGGTGCGAACGGTGGTGAACGCGTCCCTCCACATCGGACAGATGGTGGCAGCGGGCGAGCACAGTGGTGTGCCCGAGCTCATGCGCCGGGTGTCCGCACTGGTCTCGGAGCCGGCATGAAGTCCATCGACGTCCACGCGCACTGCGTCGTGGAGGCGGTCGAGGCGCTCGTCCGCGACGACCCGAGGCTGCAGGAGCAGCGACAGGACGAAGCACAGCGGGACAGCCCGCAGTCGCGTGCCGAATCGGCGCGGATGGTCCGGGAGAGCCTGCCCTCGTTGACCACCCTCGAGCAGAGGCTCGCGGACATGGACGCGGCGGGCGTCGAGGCGCAGGTCGTGTCCCCGTCGCCATCGCAGTACCACTACTGGGCGGACGAGGAACTCGCCCTGCGGATCGTGCGCACCGCCAACCGCGGGGTGGCGGACCTCGTCGCGGCCGCACCCGAACGGCTCGCGGGCCTGGGGCTCGTCGCGTTGCAGCACCCGGCGACGCTGGCCGAGTCCCTTGAGGACGCGCTCGCGCTGGGCCTCGCGGGTGTGGAGATCTCCTCGCACGCGCCCGGTGTCGAGCTGTCGGATTCACGGCTGGAGCCGTTCTGGGCACGTGCCGCGGAGACGGGCGCCGTCGTGTTCCTGCATCCCTTCGGTTGTTCACTCGGCGCGCGGCTGGCATTGCAGTACCTGTCCAATTCGGTGGGACAGCCGGTCGAGCACGCGGTCGCGCTCTCGCACCTCATCTTCTCCGGCGTGCTGGACCGCCATCCGGGCCTACGGGTGCTCGCGGCGCACGGCGGTGGCTACCTCCCGCACCACATCGGCCGCGCCGACCACGCGTGGCGGGTGCGTCCCGACGCCCGCGGATGCGCCGAGCCGCCGTCGGAGTACCTGCGGCGACTGTGGTTCGACTCGCTGGTGCACTCCCCGGAGGAACTCGGCGCGCTGGTCCGCAAGGTCGGCGCCGACCGAGTGCTGCTCGGCTCCGACCACCCGTTCGACATGGGCACGCCCGGCCCGCTCGCCGCGCTCGACGCCGCCGGTCTCGCCGCGGGCGAACGTGACGCGATCGCGGCGGGCAACGCCGAGAAGCTGGGCCTGTGGCCCACGAGACGACTGTCCGGAAAGGAACGACCATGACCCGGCTTGTCACGCACCTGCGGCACGTCGCCATCGGTGTGCCCGACCTCGCGCGGGCACGCGCCTTCTACTCGGGGGAGTGGGGTCTCACCGAGACCGTCACCGACACCGGCCTGTCGTTCCTGGCAGCCGAAGGATCACCCGAGCAGTACGTGCTGCGGCTGCGCGAAACTCCCGACAAGCGCATCGACCTGATCTCCTTCGGCGCGGCGAGCCCCGCCGACGTCGACGCGCTCGCGCAGCGACTCGCGCGGGCAGGCGTCACCATCGTGTCCGAGCCGGGCACGGTCGGCACACCCGGTGGTGGCTACGGGTTCCGATTCTTCGACAACGAAGGCCGCACCGTCGAGGTGTCCTGCGACGTCGCACAGCGCACACACCGCAAGATCGAGGAGGCAGAGGCCATCCCCGTGCGCCTGTCGCACGTCGTCATCAACTCGGCCGATCCCGAGGGCACCGTCGACTTCTACACCCGGCATCTGTCGTTCGCGGTCTCCGACGTCCTCACCCACCCCCACATCGGCAACGCGATGTGGTTCATGCGGTGCAACAGCTGGCACCACAGCTTCGCCATTGCCCGCGGTCCCCACCCGTCGCTGCACCACGCGAGCTTCGAGATGCGCGGCATCGACGAGTACATGCGCGGTACCGGCCGCCTACTGCGGCTGGGTGTGGAGAAGATCTGGGGCCCCGGCAGGCACAAGGCGGGCAACAACACCTTCTCCTACTTCCTCGACCCGCAGGGAAACACCATCGAGTACACGACCGAACTCGACGTGCTCGACGAGGACACCTGGCACCCCGGACTGCACGACTTCTCCGATCCCGAGGTCTCCGACCAGTGGGGCACGGCCAACAAGATGGACGAGTTCGTCGCCGCCAAGTCGTTCAACGACCTGGACAAGGGCCTCTTCGTGGCGCCGCCGCTGTGAGCGCGCTGGAGGAGCAGGTGCGCTGGCTGGTGGACCGCGCCCTGATCTCGGACCTGCTGGTCGAGTTCGCCAGGGCGCTCGACGAGCGGGACTGGAACGCCTACGCCGCCACCTACACCGAGGACGGCGTGCTCGACATCGCCGGTGCGGTGCGGTTCGAAGGCCGCACTGCCATCCGCGATGCCACAGCCGACGAGCGTGGACTCGGCGGGTACACGGCCACCTGGCACGGGTCGTCCAACCACGCGATCACCATCGACGGCGACACCGCCACGACTCGGTCCTACCTGCTCGGAGTGCACCTGCGCAGCGACGACACGTTCGACCACGCCGACGGTTCAGGTTGGTACGACTGCACTTTGCGCCGTACCGCAGAAGGGTGGCGCTTCACCGAGGTCCGCATCACCGAGGTGTGGCATGCGGGCGCACCGCTGTCGCACGTGCGCGTAGAGGGGACGGCATGAGG
The DNA here is from genome assembly GCF_033794685.1 of Streptomyces sp. ID05-26A. NCBI lineage: Bacteria > Bacillati > Actinomycetota > Actinomycetes > Kitasatosporales > Streptomycetaceae > Streptomyces > Streptomyces sp. ID05-26A. The sequence goes on along the minus strand of NZ_JARAYZ010000003.1, from coordinate 836,959 downwards.
TTCGCGACGGTGTGGGACAAGGACGCCGGCACTCGGTGCGGACTCGTCGACGGGGAGATGCTCCACAGGCTTCCTGCCGGGATGACCCTGCTCGACCTCCTGTGGTCGGAACAGCTGCACTCGGCGGGCGACATCGCGCTCAGGACGGGTGACTCCGCACCATTGGCCGGTCTGCGGCTGATCCCGCCGCTCGAACCTCCGACGGTGCGTGACTTCGTCGCGTTCGAGGAGCACGTCGAGGGCGTCGTGCGGTCGGTGTCCGGCGGTACCGAGGTGCCGCCGGAATGGTTCGAGGCACCTACGTTCTACTTCGCCAACCCCTACGCGGTGATCGGCGCCCACGACGACGTGGCGGTGCCACCGGGCTGTGTGGCTCTCGACTTCGAGCTGGAGGTCGCCGCGATCATCGGCCGCGCGGGCCGCGACCTCACGCCGGACGCCGCCCGCGACCACATCGCCGGGTACACGATCTTCAACGACTGGTCGGCGCGCGACCTCCAGCGCCGCGAGATGAAGGTCGGGCTCGGCCCGTGCAAGGGCAAGGACTTCGCCACCACGCTGGGCCCGGTGCTCGTCACCGCGGACGAGCTCGAACCGTGGCGGGACGAGGACGGGTTCCTGGCGCTGGGCATGACCGTGGAGGTCAACGGGATCGAGATCGGCCGTGATCTGTTGTCCAACATGGGCTGGCCGTTCGAGGAGCTCGTGGCCTACGCGAGCCGGGGAACCGAGGTCCGGCCCGGCGACGTGCTGGGGTCGGGCACGTGTGGCAACGGCGGGTGCCTGGCCGAGAGGTGGGGCCGCCACTCGGCTGACATCACGGGGTTGCGTCCCGGTGACGTCGTCACCATGACGGTGGAAGGCATCGGCACCATCACCAACACCGTCGTGGCAGGCCGGGATCCGGTCAAGATCCCCACCGCGAGGCAGCGGCCGAGGACACGACCATGAGCCTCGGCGGCAGGGTTGTGGTCGTCACGGGAGCAGCGGGCGGGCAGGGCGCCGCCGAGGCACTCGCCGCAGCGCGTGCGGGCGCGGTGGTCTACGGGATCGATCGCGAGCCTGTGCCGTCCTGCCACGGTGTCATCGGCCGGCAGATCGACGTCACCGACGCTGATGGCTGGGCGGCGTTCGCGACAGAGATGCGTACCCGGCACGGAACCGTGCACGGGCTCGTCGCCAACGCCGGTGTCACCTGGCGGGCGCGGCTCGACGAGCTCGACGCGGCCGATCTGCGCAGGGTGCTCGACGTCAACCTCACCGGTCCGCTGCTGGGCATCCAGCACCTCGCGCCGTTGATGGGCACCGGAGCGTCGATCGTCACGGTCGGTTCGGTCGCCGCGCTGACGGGGCACTACCCCGTCGCCTACACCGCAAGCAAGTGGGCACTGCGGGGCCTGACCCGCGCCGCGGCGACCGAACTGGGGCCTCGCGGCATCCGCGTCAACGCCGTCCATCCCGGCTACGTCGAGACACCGATGACCGCGTCCACATCTCCTGCGTTCCGCGCGGCGAACATCGCGGAGACCCCGCTCGGCCGCACCGGCACTCCCGAGGAGATCGCCGCGGTCGTGCTCTTCCTACTCGGTGACGGGGCGTCGTTCGTCACCGGCGCGGAGATCGCCGTGGACGGCGGACTCACCGCGCACGGCGGCGTCAAGTCCATTTCGGACGCCGCCCGCAGAGCTCCAGCTCCCACAACGTCGTGAGGTGACCATGAACGGCAACGGCAGCACCCGCGTGGCGGGCATGCCTCAGTTGATCCTGCTTCTCGCAGCGAGTTCGATGTCGGTACTCGGAGCGGTGCTGATAGCGCCCGTGCTTCCGCTGATGGCCAAGGAGTTCGGGGCGACACCCGGCGTGGCGGTCCTGGTTCCGATCGTGCTGACCGTGCCCGCACTGATGATCGGTCTCGCGTCGCCGTTCGCCGGGGTGGTGGTCGACCGGCTGGGCAGGGTGCGGCTGCTCGTCGCCGCGATGGTGGCCTATGCGATCTTCGGCACGGCTCCGCTCTACCTCGACGGCCTCGGCGCCATCATCGGCAGCCGTGTAATGGTCGGTGTGTGCGAGGCCGCCATCATGACGTGCTGCACCACGCTGATCGGTGACTACTGGTCCGGCGCGAGGCGCAACCGCTACCTCGGCCTGCAGGCCACCGTGGCGGCAATCAGCGCCACCCTGTTCGTGCTGCTGGGAGGACTGCTCGGCGCGAACGGCTGGCGCACCCCGTTCTGGATGTACCTCGTCTCCCTGGTGCTGGTGATCCCGATGGCGCGGTCGCTGTGGGCGCCGACGCCTTCTCCTGCGGAACGCGCGCTGCGGTCACCTGTGCCGTGGCGCAAGCTCCTCGCGCCGTGCTGTGTCACGTTCCTCGGCGGGATCGTGTTCTACGCGTTGATCGTGCAGCTGTCGTACGTGCTCGACGCAGCGGGCGTCACGTCCACCGGTCTCATTGGTCTCATCAGCGCCGTGATGGCGATTGCGACCGCCACTGGTGGCGCGGCGTTCGGACGCCTGGCCGTTCTGGGACGCAAGAAGCTGCTGATCGGTGAGTTCCTGCTGTCGGCGGTGGGGCTTGTCGTGGTGGCGGCGTCGGACGCGGTGCCGGTGATCACAGTGGGCGCCGTGCTGACCGGCCTCGGCACCGGAGCGCTGTTGCCGACGCTGCTCACCTGGGCGCTGGACCAGCTCGACTTCGCGCACCGCGGCCGTGGCACGGGCCTGTGGACGGGCACGCTGTTCGTGGGTCAGTTCCTCTCTCCGCTGGTGATCGCGAGCGTGGCCTCGGCAGCGGGAGGCCTGCGGCCCGCACTCACCGTCCTCGGCGTCGCCAGCGCGGTCATGGCTGCTGCCTTGTGGTTCCGCATGACGTCGTCCGGCCAGGTAGCCACGCTTCCTGATCAGGCGTTGGCGCCGTAGCCCACCCACTTCCGGATACATCCGTGTATCGGATACAGTCGCGTATCTGATACACGGATGTATCGAATTACCGCCGGAGGTGACCCGTCGTGAAGCCGACACCGGCAGCCTCGCCGCGACACGTGGACGGTGAACAGGGTGCTCGGGTGACCAAGCGGCGCAACGAGACCCGCGGGCGGCTGCTCGACGCCGCAGCACTCGTGTTCGCCGAGGAGGGCTTCGGCCGTTCCACGGTCGAGCAGGTGTGCGCTCGCGCCGGCTACACACGGGGTGCGTTCTACTCGAACTTCGCCTCGTTGGACGAGCTGTTCCTGGCCATGTGGGAACAGCGCTCCAACGACCTGATCACAGTGATGCGGGCGACACTCGAGCATGTGGCGAGCACCGATGTCACCGACGTGCGGTCGATCGTCGAACACCTGCTCCCCGCCGCCCAGGTGGACGACGTTTGGTATCGCGTCAGCGCCGAGTTCTCCGCACATGCCCTGCGCAACCCGGCGCTGCGCCGGGTAATGACCGCGCGCGAGGATGCAATCACCGACGCCATCGCGCCATTTCTGGAAACCCTGCTGGCCCGGATCGGCCGCACCGCGCCGGATCCGACCGCTCTCGCGCAGGCGCTGGTCGCCGTCCACGACGGCACGACCCTGCAATGCCTGATGGATCCGGACAATCCTGCCGTCTGGCAGCGCCGCGCGGATCTGGCCGCGCGGGTGATGACGGCCTACAGCACCGAAACCAAAGGACGATCATGACTTTCGAACCTGACGTCATCGTCGTCGGCGCGGGCTTGGCAGGGCTGGTCGCGACGCACGAACTGGTCCGCGACGGTCGCCGTGTGCTCGTCGTCGAGCAGGAGAACCGCGCCAACCTGGGAGGCCAGGCCTTCTGGTCGCTGGGCGGCCTGCTGTTCGTCGACAGCCCGGAGCAACGACGTCTGGGAGTCAAGGACTCCTACGAACTGGCGTTGCAGGACTGGATGGACTCTGCGGGCTTCGACCGTGACGAGGAAGATCACTGGGCACGACAGTGGGCGCAGGCTTACGTCCGGTTCGCCGCCACAGAAAAGCGACAGTACCTGCGTGACCTCGGCCTTAGGGTGACCCCGCTGGTCGGGTGGGCCGAACGCGGCGGCAGCGCCGAAGGGCACGGCAACTCGGTACCCCGCTTCCACCTCACCTGGGGCACCGGGCCGGAGGTCGTCCGTGTCTTCGCCGAACCAGTCCTCGATGGTGAGAGGCGCGGTTTGGTCCGGTTCGCGTTCCGCCACCAGGTCGACGAACTGGTCCTCGACGAGGGCGGTGCGGTGGTCGGTGTGCGCGGCACCGTACTCGAGCCCAGCGATCTCGAACGGGGCAAAGCCTCATCGCGCGTGAAGGCAGGCGAGTTCGAGTTGCGCGCGAAAGCCGTCCTGGTCACCTCGGGCGGCATCGGCCACAACCATGACCTCGTCCGGCGCAACTGGCCGACCGAACGGCTCGGCCCGTGCCCGAAGACGATGATCTCCGGTGTCCCCGCCCACGTGGACGGGCGGATGATCGCCATCACGGAGACCGCCGGCGGAGCCGTCGTCAACGCCGACCGGATGTGGCACTACGTCGAGGGCGTCCACAACTGGGACCCGATCTGGCCGGACCACGCGATCCGGATCATTCCCGGGCCGTCGTCGATGTGGTTCGACGCAACCGGTCGGCGGCTGCCCGCGCCGAACTTTCCCGGATTCGACACCAACACGACGATGAAGGCCATCCTGGCCACCGGCTACGACTACTCCTGGTTCGTGCTGACCCAGTCGATCCTGGAAAAGGAGTTCGCGCTCTCCGGCTCCGAACAGAACCCCGACGTGACAGACAAGGATTTGAAGCGCACGCTGACAGGCCGTGTCGGCAAAGGCGCACCCGCCCCTGTTGACGCGTTCAAACGGCACGGTGTGGACTTCGTCGTCGCCGAGACGCTGCCCGACCTCGTCGAGGGCATGAACAAGCTATCCCGAGGCCCACAACTGGACCTCGCAGCGCTGGAACACCAGATCGTCGCCCGAGACCGCGAGGTGTCGAACCCGTACTCCAAAGACCTGCAGATGATGGCGATCGCCAACGCTCGCCGTTACATCGCCGACCGGGTCGCGCGAGTTGCCAAGCCACACCGCATCCTCGACCCCGCCCACGGCCCGCTGATCGCCGTACGGCTCAATATCCTCACCCGCAAGACCCTCGGCGGTGTGCAGACCAATCTCGACTCGCAGGTCATGCGCCCCAACGGCGAACCCTTTGCCGGGCTGTACGCGGCCGGCGAGGTCGCCGGATTCGGTGGCGGTGGCGTGCACGGCTACAACGCTCTGGAAGGAACGTTCTTGGGAGGCTGCATCTTCTCCGGCCGCGCCGCGGGTCGCGCGCTGGCCCGGACCCTGTCGTAACGAGTTCAGCGAAGCCACGCTCACCGTTGAGCCCGCAGGGGGATCACCGAGCCCGACGGGCTCCCAGGTTCTCGTCATCGGATACGGCGACGCCGGAGGCTGCGCCGTGAACTCAGTGATGGCATCACAGCCGAACGCGCGGCTGACCGTGCTGAAAACCGACTTCCCAGCCGTCGCGGTGCCGGACGACCTCGACGCTTTCCTGATCACGAGAGCGCGTCCACTTTGAATGATTCGGTGGCGTATTGCTTGCTGCAGGAAACCCGATCATGTTGCTCATCGACAGCGGCAATCCCCGCATGCGAGCAGCGTGCTGCTCTGTGAAACGCGATGAACGAGGTGTTCTACCGGCTCTGCCGCGCCTGCACGGCAGAGCCGGAACCGAAGCTCGAGATCCAACAGAGCGGGCCCGTCAGCACTGATCGGAGCGCCGATCCAGTCGTACCGGCGAGCGCCGGTAGCAAGAGATCGACCAGCGTCTACGTCTCCCCGATGTTTCGGGTGGCCGGGACTTGTGCTGCCCAGTCCGGTCCTTGACTGTCACGGGTCGCCTTGATCGTGCCGTCAGCGGGCCTGAGCGGGTCGGAACTCGCGGCGACAGGGTCCGGGCGTGCACGCCACTGTCCTCGTGCGAGAACGGAACTGGGGCTGCGTGTGCGGTGATCTCAGCCGAGCAGCGCGGTGACGTTGGCGCGGTCGGCGCCGAGGGTCACGTAGAGCTGGGCCCATTGCTTGTCGATGTCGGTGGGTTTTTGGCTGTCGCAGAAGGGTTTGCGTCCGTGTGCGGTGTAGTAGCGCAGTAGCGACAGGGTTTCGCCGGTGTTGCGCATTGACTCGTCGGTGTAGCGCGGCCCTGGCGGTTGGGTTGGTGGCGCAGGCAGGCAAATTCGGCGCCGTTCTCGTTGTCGAAGACCGGGCCGGGATCGGGTGGCTAGGAGCAGGAGATCAGGCTGATGGCGCAGCACAGGAGCAGGAACGGAACGCGCATCACGTCTCCTATTCGAACAGGGCTCGGAAGGTCAGCCCGAGGCCCACGACGAGAACGAGCCCGGCGGTGATGGCGGGCAGGGCGGTGAAACGGTCTCGGAAGCGTTCGGCTGCGGCCAGGCGGTCGCGTAGGCGGACCAGGAGCAGGCCGACGATCGTGAGCGTGGTGGCCACCTGATGGCCGTCGAACTGCCGACGCTCGTGGCGCTCAAGCAGGCGGACCACTGCTTCGACCTGGTCTGGGGATCGCTCCCCGCCCAGACGGCACGTTTCGCGATCATGCGGTTCCTCAACCACGCGCTCCCGGTTCAGTGAGCACCAGCCCAGCCGGTGCCGGAACGCCGGTGCCGTTCCGGCATCGACGTCCCGGCCTCTGACTACTACTTCGCGAACGCCACGCCGACGACCTCGCCGCCCGCGAGTCCGACGACCGAGGCGCGGCCGGTCTCCAGGTTGACCTTCACCAGGAGCGAGCCGCCCAGCAACGACAGTCCCGGCCGCACGGCGGCAAGGGCGTGATGGCGGCCGTTGACGGTGGCGATGTCGAAGCCGTTGGCCTTGTCGACATCGATGCCGAGCTTGCCGACGGTGAAGAGCTGGCCGGTGTTCGGGGAGACGACCGGCGTGACCCCGGCCGCGGTGCCCTGGGTGACGAGCGCGTCCTTGGTGCTGTCGAGGTCGTAGAGCGTGGTGGAGGTCGCGCCGGCGACGCTGTTGGTGTAACCGGCCGCCGACACCCTCGGCGTGGAGCCCGCCGCACGATCGCCCGATGCGTAGGCGAGCGGACCGTCGGTGGCGGCGAGTGCGCCCGTGTCGGGAACGAGCCGCAGGTTCTGGCCGGTCGAGGTGACCAGGCGGATGCGGTCCACGGTCGGGTTGAAGTCGAACCCGACCGCCGTGCCGTTGAGCGCGATCGGGGACCCGACCGCGGTGGCCCGGCCGGTGCGGGCGTCGAGGGTGTAGAGCTGGCCCGAGCGTCCGATCGCGTACAGGACGCCGGTGGCGGGTCGCACGTCGATGCCGGCGAGCCGGTCGTGGGCCTTCAGGCCGGTGACGCGGACCCGGTGCTGGGAGAACAGCGGGGACGACCAGGTGCGAGTGCTGAGCACGCCGTCGTCAGTGAGCAGGTGCACGCGAAGCTGGTCGCCCGACGCCGAGGCGGGGGCCGCGCCGAGCACACCGGCGAGCAGTGCCGCCGCGGCGGCGATGACGGTCGTGCGGACGATGCGCATGGTTTCTCCCAAAGGCCGTGAACGCGGAACACGGGTGTCTACGACACGTCCCCATCCGGTGTTGAAGGGCGAACCGAACAATTCCGACCCATCCATGACGGGCTGTGCCACGAACTGGATTTCAGGTGCGGCGATGGGGAGCTCATGGCGATCACCGGCAAGCGGGTGGATCTGGACCTCCGGGAGGTCTACGCCGCGCACGGACCTGAGCTGTACCGCTTCGCGCTCCGGCAGCTCGGGGACGGCCAGGCCGCGGAGGAGGCCGTGCAGGAAGTGTTCCTGAGAGCGTGGCGGTCCGCGGACCGCTTCGACCCGGAGCTGGCGAGCCTGCGCGTGTGGCTGTTCGCGATCGCGCGCAACGTCGTCATCGACGAGGCGCGAGCACGTGCGCGGCACCACCGGCGGCTCGACGCCGTGGCGGCAGAGCCCGCCGGGAGCGTTTCCGATCACGCGGACGCGGTGCTCGACCAACGTCTCGTGGAACAGGCCCTGCTGAGGATCAGCGACGACCACCGCACAGCCCTGGTGGAGACTTACCTGCGCGGCCGGTCCTACCAGGACGTCGCAACCGAGCTGGATGTGTCGCAGGTGACGCTGCGCAGCCGCGTCTTCTTCGGACTGAAGGCACTGCGGCTGGCCATGCAGGAGATGGGGGTGCGGCGGTGAACGACTCCGTGCACGAACGGCGGACCGAACTGCTCGGCGCCTACGTCCTCGGTCACCTCACGGGCTCCGAACTGCAAGCCGTGCGGGACCACCTGGACAGGTGCGCCGCCTGCCAGGACACCGTCGCCGAACTCGCCCCGGTGGCACGCGCGCTCGCCGGCGTGAACGCTGACACCGTCACGGTGCCCGCGCATCTGGAAGACTCGGTGGCGCGGCGGCTCGACGTCCAGCGCGGACGGCGGGTACGCACACGGCTGCTGTTAGCCGCCGCTGCCTCCGTCCTGGCGGTCGCGGCCACCAGTTGGTGGTTGCTGCGCCCTTCCGTGCCGATCGAGCCGGTCGCACTCGCCCAGCAGGCCCCCGGAGTGACGGCCGAGGCCTCGATAGTCCCGCACACCTGGGGAGTCGAGATCAAACTCGACGGCCGCGGATTCGCCTCCGGACAGACCTACCGGGTCGCCGTCACCGGCAACGACGGAGGTGAGGTGTCTGCGGGCTCATTCATCGGCACGGGCACGAACCTCATGAAATGCAACCTGAACAGCTCAGTCCTGCGCGCGAACGCCTACGGCTTCGTCGTCCGTGACGAGAACGGCAGGACCATGCTGTCCTCCACGTTTCCCCGCGGCTGAGCAGGAAAACGCCCGTCCGCCGCAGCCGCGGGCTGCATCTGCGCCGACCGCCGATCCGAAGCATCAGCATGAAACGAGGAGACACCTGCCCCGACTTCACCCCTCCCGACGACACGGGCACACTCCGCACGCTGTCGGAATTCCTGGCCAACGGCCCGGTCGTGCTGTTCTTCTACCCGGCAGCGCTGTCCGGCGGCTGCACCCAGGAGAGCTGTCATTTCCGTGACCTCGCAGGAGAGTTCCGTGTGTTCGGGGCACACCGGATCGGGATCAGCCCGGACGCGGTCAACAAGCAGAGCGAGATCTCCACCACCCACGGATCCGACTACCCGCTGTTGTCCGATGTGGATGGCGCCGTTGCGAAGCAGTTCGGTGCCTGGCGGCGCTGATCTATCCCTGTTCTTCCTACCGTGTGCCAGAAGCGTCGTAACAGCTAGAGGCAACCTCGGTGAGGATCGCATCGAGCAGTCGCACGCACCGCACGAAGGCGCGGTGCCCGAACCAGGGGTCACTCAGTTCAGCGGCAGATCTACTCGACGGCCGACTCCCCACTCCCCTGCCTCGTCGTCACTGATCACGGCGAACACGCCTGCAGGAACGCCCTCGAGTTTCGCGGTGCGCGATGCTGCGGCCAACAGATCGCGCTCGTCCGCACCGGTGACGAAGAAGATGTAAGCGTCTTCGTGCTCCTCGCCGTCGTCGAAGACCTCGATCTCGCCTTGTTCCTCCAACTCGCCCAGGAAGTCCTCGATCACATCGATCCAAGGAAACGGATACTCACCCTCGGCCACAACCGGCTCCAGGGGGAAGGGGACATGGATCTCGATGATGAGGACGGCCACGAAGCCATCCTCGCGGAGTTCAACAGCTGCAACCAGCCTGCACGGCAGGAGTTGTCAACGACTGCCGCAGCATGCGCCTCTGCCACATCTTCCTGCACTGGAGCTCTACGCCACTCGATGCGATCATCGCACTTGGCGCCACAAGTGGATCGCCGACCTCAACGCACTCGGCTACGCCACCAAACAAGGGCTAGGCAAATCAACTGAGTAGGGCGATCAACCTGGGCACAGAACCAGTTTCGATCACTCGGAGCCGGGAAACGGACCGCCGCGCAGCGGTCGTCCTGCTGCCGCACGACGTTCGTTGTCCCGGACCCGAGGCTCGTAGTGCGCAAAGAAGATCTTCCCCACGAGGTCGCGCCTGCTCCGCACACCGGTCTTGTCGAACACGCTCTTGAGGTGCTGCTGCACCGTGTGCGCCGACACGACCAGAGCTGCGGCGATCTCGGTGGTGGAGCTGCCCTGCAGCACCAGCCGGGTCACCTCCTGCTCCCGCTCGGTCAGCCCGTACGCGGACATCAGCAGCGGCGAGATGCGTCCGGGATGGGCGGGCTCGACGATCACCGCGACGCGCCGCGACCCCGGCCCGACGAGGCTCGCGCCATGGAGCACGACCCACCGGCCCGACCGCGTCAGCACCCTTGACATCGCGACCTCACCGGAATCTCCCGCATCCGAGCCCGACCGCAACGCCCGCACCGCTATCGCGAGTACCGAGGACGCCAGGTGGCCGTCGCCGCCGTCGGGCAGGTCGTCGAGCCACCGCTCGGTGCCCGGCGTGACCGACTCGACCGCGCCGTCCTCGCTCAGCACCAGCAGACCAGGAGCCTCCGGCCCTTCCGGATCACCGGCCTCACCCACGAGCAAAGCCCGGCGCGCGCCCTCGGCCAACCGCGGCGCGACGGACCGGATGAAGCCGAGTTCGGCGGCGGCGAACAATGGCCGTCCCGGTTCCCGGTAGAGACCGACCGCGCCCCACACCTCGCCGGACCGCGTGCGCAGTGCCGCGATCATCTCCTGGTCGGCGCCGTACTCCATGTTCGCCCGCCACCGCGAGCTGGACGACGGGTCGCCGCCAGTGGCCTCGTGCAAAGTGGACACACCGCTCGCCGACCTGCTGACGTCGGTGAGCTTGTGCACGTCGTCGGCGAAGTACTCGGCGGTGAGCCACTCCGCGGGGAACTCCTGCAGTCCCTCCTGGAAGTGGCTCGTGATCAGCAGGGACGCGGGATCCAATGTGTACCAGCACGGCGACAGGAAGTGCGGCACGGCGTCACTCAGCACGCCGGACGCCTCGCGCCAGAACGACACGAGGTCCAGCTGCCTGCCCGCGAGTCTGGCGATCTCGTCGCCGGCCCGCCGCAACGCGTCCACCGAGTCAGACTACGAGTCTGGCTGGTGCGCGAGAAATACCAGAAACCTGGAATGGGCTTCGGCAGCGTCCGCTCCTAACTTCGGGTCAGGACGAAGGAGGAGCCCCATGACCACGATCCTGACCGCTGGCACCGGTGAGATCACCGGCGACCCGGCCGCAGTCACCGACAGATACCTGACCAGTTGCGACCGGTTCGCGCTCGTCGAGCACGCAATGGCACCCCGCGCACTTGCCGCACCCGTGCACCGTCACAGCCGCGAGGACGAGTACAGCTTCGTGCTGGAAGGAAAGGTCGGCGTGCTGCTGGGCGAGGAGGAGATCGTCGGCGGCCCTGGTGACCTGATCTTCAAACCGCGCGGCCAGTGGCACACGTTCTGGAACGCGGGCGATGAACCCGCGCGCGTTCTCGAGATCATCTCGCCGTCGGGCCTGGAGCACCTGTTCCGCGCTCTGGGCGCGCTGACCGAGCCACCTGCGCCGTCAGCGCTAGCGGACATGGCCGCCGAGTACGGCTGCGACGTCGACTTCGCGGCCACAGGCCCGCTCGCCGAACGCCACGGACTGCTGTTCTAGGCGGAAGGCATGCCACCCGCCCGCACTCCGGAGGAATTGGACCAACTGCTCGAGGACGCCATCCTGCTCCGCGACCGCACAGCCCTGCCACAGCTGTTCGAACAGGACGCGCTGTGCGTGATCGGCGGGCCGGAGCTACGTGGCCGCCGCCTCATCGCGAGATCATTGCTCGAGACCAGGTACGTCGCCGTGCAGCAGCACGTTCTACAACGCGGCGGCATGGCACTCGTGCTCGGCGCGGGATCCGCGCACGTCGCTTGCCGACACGGGAACGGCTGGCGGTTCGCGATCTCGGTGCTTCTCCCTGCCGAACGCGCCACCGCAAGGACGCACCTGGGCGAACAACGGCAAGCGTGAAGGTTCCCGACCGGTCGACGCTGGCGTCCTGCGCCGGAAATCCGCCTGCAAGAGCGTGCGAGTGATTAGAGGGTTTCTTCGGAGGTCTTGGTCCACAGGAACGGCCTGGGGTGGGTATTCCAGTCGGCGATCCAGGTCCGGACGTCCTTCTCGAGTGCCTGCGCGCTCTTGCAGGCGCCTCGTTTGATCTTCTGCGCGGCCGCCACGGGCCGCCTCCAGTCGCTTCGACCGCCTGACCAGCGGCCATCTGAACCGCATTTGCCAACACCCGGTCGCAGCCGCCAAGCCGGTGTTGGCCTTGTGCAGCTGCCTGGACGGAGGAGGCGGAAGTGACGCTGCTCGAGATGTGAGCGAGATGCCGGGTACGAGTTTGGGGCCAATCGGATGCAGGCCAGGGCCGCTGGCCTGATCGGTTGTCAGGTGGGGTAGATCGTGGCCGTTCGGCGCAGTGCACGGTGGGTGTGGGTGGGTCGGGTTGTTTTCGGTGTGATCGTGGCTGGTCTGGTGGTGTACCAGTTCGTGGTCGGTCTGGACAGGGCCGACAAGGTGGGCGGCAGTGTTGGCGGTGTTGTCGCACTGGTCGCATTGGGCGCTCCGTACCTGCTACCCCGGCCGCAAGGAGAGAACCTGATGCCGAACGGTGCTCAGGCCCGCGAGGTGGTGGTCGAAGGCTCCGGTGACGCCAAAGCCACGGCGGGAGGCGTGGCGAACACCGGCGTGGAGACCGTCGAGAGAGACGCGGCTGCCGTACGGGTGACCGGGTCGGGGAAGGCGGTCGCCGAAGGGTCGGGATCGGTGGCCAATACCGGTGTGCGGCATGTTCCCCGCTCGTGACCACTCAAGAGTCCCGGCCTGCCGCCGCGCGTGACGTGGTGGAGCTCCAGAACACGGGTGAGGCGACGGCCGAACACGGCGGTGTGGCGAACTCCGGAGTGATGGGCGACGTGCACGTCCATCACCACCAGGCACACCGGCCGGCCGTGACTTTGCCTTGTCGGGCTGGTGTCGCGCTGCCGCGGGCGGCGGCTTTCAGAACCGCGAGGGAACAACACGCCTGTTGGCGCAAGCGCCGGAACGCGGGGACACGGCGGTGCTGACCGGCCACTCAGGTGTGCACACCGGTGTGGTGTCGGGAATGGGCGGGGTCGGGAAGACACAGGTCGCGCTGGACTACGCCCATCGACTCTGGGCCGCGGGTGAAGTGGAGTTGTGGGTGTGGGTCACGGCGTCATCGAGGGAGACGATCGTGTCCAGCTTCGCACGCCTGGCCACCGACCTCACCGGCGTCGAGGAACCTGACCCCGAGAATGGTGCGCGGCGGCTGCTGGAATGGCTGTCCACAGCATCTGCCCGATGGCTGGTCGTGCTCGACGACGTGCACAGCCCTGCGGATCTAAGTGGGCTGTGGCCACCCGCGACCACATGCGGGCGGGTGCTGGTGACGACACGGCGCCGTGATGCCGCACTGCGTGAGCACGGACGTTGCCTGGTCGAGGTCGACGTGTTCACACCGCAGGAAGCCGAGGGGTATCTGCGGGCCTCGCTGGCGGAGCAGCCGCACCTGGTGGCTGGCGCAGCCGAGCTGGCCGTGGAGCTGGGATGTTTGCCGCTGGCGTTGGCGCAGGCCGCGGCCTACATGCTGGACCGTCACCTGTCCTGCGCCGCGTATCAGGTTCGGCTGGTCGAGCGGCGGCTGGCGAGTGTGGTGCCCGAGCCCGATGCGTTACCCGACGAGCATCGGGCCACGGTGGCGGCAACGTGGTCGTTGTCGTTGCAGCAGGCCGACCGGTTGGTGCCAGAGGGTGTTGCGCGGCCGTTGCTGGAGGTGGCAAGTGTCCTGGACGCCAACGGAATTCCACTCGGGTGTTCATCGCACCCGCCGTGCTGAAGGTGCTCACCGAAACGGCTGGACGGGTCATCGACGAGCACGACGCGCGGGACGGGTTGGGATGCTTGCACCGGCTTAGCCTGATCACTTTGAGTCCAGACTCGCCATCGCGGGCAGTGCGGGTGCACGCGTTGGTCCAGCGCGCGACCCGAGATGACCTGCCGGACGAACGAACCGCAGTCGTAGTGCGTGCCGCTGCCGAGGCCATGCTGCAGGTGTGGCCGGACCGGGAGGGACACACTGGGCTGGCACAGGTCCTGCTGGCCATCACCAACCCAGGCCACCTGTGGGCGACCGATGCCCGCCGCGTGCTGAGGTTCGCCGCTGAAAGCTTGGGACGTGCCGGACAACCGGTTGCCGCGTACCACCAGTTCATGGGCCTTCTCGACGACTACCTGGTGAGCCGCCCCACCCCGTCGTAGACGTAGTTCGGCGCATTCGGGCGTGCGTCCTGGCCGGCATCTACAGCTCACCGTCAACCTCGGCACCGCACGCCCGATCACTGAGATCAACAGCAACTGGCTGCAGGTCAGGCAGGACTACGCCTTCCTGCCACCCAACGTCAAGTACCTGATCTCCAACGACGGCGACAATTTCAGTCAGGTGAGCTCGATCTACATCCCCGCCGTCAGCGCCGGGCTGCAGACGAAGACATACAGGGCCATTAACCTGAAGGACGGGGCACAGCCGAAGTCCGGCCGGTTCGTCAAGGTCGTCGTGGACGACGGAACTGCCTGGACTCTGCTCGACGAGATCGAGGTACGCGGACCCGCGTAGCCCCAGGGGTAGGTGGCCGTCGCGGCCGGCCACCTACCCCCACCACTAGGGCTACTGTCGAGCGACTGCAGGCCAGAACTGGATCAGGAACCTCTCACGTCCGGGCACGATCTCGCCTGTCCGACGGAACTCGTCAACGACAGGCTGACCGCCACCAGTGCGGTACGCACGAACGTGGAACACCCCGCCTGCCCCGAGTTCAAGCGCATCACCGCGCCTGAGCTCGCCACCAAGCTCCCGGACTTCCACCGTCCCGGCGCCCAATTCCACCACGTCGTCCTGGCAGCTTCCGGCTCCGTCCACGCGCGACGGTTCACCACTCCAGGATTCCAGTGTTGCCAGCACGTCGGAATGCACCGCTGATTCACTGACCAGAGCGAGACGGTTGCGCATCACCAGCAACCAGCGGTGAGGATCGGAGAAGTCCAGCGCGTCCGGCGGCTCTCGAAGATCAATGTCCTCGACGTAGAAATGCTGGTTCGACGCCGCAACCAATGTCGCGATCCGCCCGGTCAGATCCGCCATGCACACAGCCTGCCAGGCACAACCAAGAAGTCACCACTTGACTGCACGCACCAGTCGCCGGGGGTGGCTCGGCAGTCGCACCAGAGGCGCTCCCTCGACGTCCACACCGCCTTGTGCCCGCGATCAAGCAGCACGCCGCGAAGACGATGAGCCAGCCCGGACCTCTAGTGTTGTCCGACCTGCTCACCCTACCGCTTCCGGGAATTCCACGGGCTGGCGGACAAGGCAGAGACTTCACCGCCGATGTCCGCTGAGCGGTCGAGAAGATCGCGGCCCGTCGCCCGGTCCTCGTACCACTGCTCGTGCCACTAAAGATCATCATGCTAGTGGTCCCACCCCGCCAGGACAGATATCTGGATGACCTGGCGCTGCTGGTCCTGCCCACTGTGGAGCAGGTGCTCCACCCGCCTGTCATCATCTCGTTCGAGGCCGTCGAATCAGGACCCCGACGGATCCACCCGCGGGTCTTCTACGTCTGGCACTCGGTGACGGGCACGGCCCGGTCAGCACATGGACACGCGTGACCGACTACGTGGAACGACACCTCGAACGCCCACAGCACTGACACCGCAGAACGAGAGTTGTGCTCACAATCACGACGCATCGGGGTCCGCTCATCCCGCTGATCGCGTGCCGCACCGAGACGCGCTCATGCCGACGACAGAACCTTGTCGGGTGACGATGTGGACAAGTCGGACCAGATGGATCAGCAGCGGGTCAGATGCCTGTGATGGAACGCGGATCGTCGAGTGGCGAAAGGTCGATCACGAGCCAATTCGAAGTCCGTTCGGCGACAGCTGACGCGAACTCGCTCCACTGACTGCGGTTCAGACGAAGGAGAGCGCGTCAACCAGGATTCCGACGAACGCGCCCAGACCTGCGTGATCAGACCCACCAGACCTGGTCCCGCGAACTGCGCGGCAGACTCACTGCCCTGCAACCGCACGCTTGCCGACGGCTGGGCCTCTACAGGTCAGAACCGAACACCGAACACCTCTGTCCGGCTGGTTCCTCCCTGGACATCCCACCTGGGCCTCAGCGGCGGTCAAGCCGGCGTCCGAGACGACGATCAGCGCACGCTTCCGGCATGAGGTGATCACAGGCTCGCCCAGTTGTCGCGGTCTGTTTCACCAGCACGATGCTCGAGTTCGACGCGGGGGATGTGAGCACGGCGCGAAACCTGGAAGAGTGTCACCGTGCCGAATCCTGCCCAGGCGCCGGAGCCGATTCGTCTCCTGGTCGTCGAGGACGACCAGGAGACGGCGACGATGCTGGCCCAACTGTTCACGAGCGAGGGCTACGAGGTCGACGTGGCCTTGGACGGGCAGCAGGGGCTGCACCTCGCGTTGAGCCGCAAGCCGGACATCATGGTGCTGGACCGAGGGCTGCCCGCGATCGACGGACTCGACCTCGTAGTCCGGCTGCGGCGGGTGGGGGTGACCTCGAAGATCCTGGTGCTGACCGGTCGTAGCGAGGTCGCCGAGCGGGTGCGAGGGCTGAACGCCGGTGCTGAGGACTACCTCGGGAAGCCGTTCGACGTGGACGAGCTGGTCGCCAGGGTGCGGGCGCTGCACCGGAGACATCTGGAGCACACCGATCTGCTCCCCCTCGGCCGGGGTCACCTCGACCTGCGCCAACGCGAAGTGCTGACGTCGCAGGGTGGTTCGGTCACGTTGTCCGCCCGTGAATGCGACCTGCTCCGCATGCTCGCCGCCGCCCCCGACGTCATCTGCCGGCGCACGGACCTGCGCGCGCGAGTGTTCCCGGAAGCCACCTCGGAGTCCATAGTGGACACGTACGTGCACTACCTGCGCCGCAAGCTCGGTCGCGAGGTCATCCGCACCGTGCACGGTCTCGGTTACCGCGCCGGCTCCGTCTGAGATGACCGCGACCACACCGGAACACAGCACGTTCACCCGAGCCCGCTGGTCGATCACCGCTCGGCTGACGCTGCTGGCCACGATGATCGTGCTGTTGATCGAGCTCCTCATCTACCTCGTCACGGCGAGCATGCGTGAGAAGGACACCCGCGACGACCTGCTGTGGGCGATGGAGCACTCGTCGATCTCCAGCCCACCCGTGTGCACCTGGCTGGTCGTCGACCGCGACGGAGTGGTGGCCGGAACGCCAGGACTGCCCGCCGGGTTCCCGTTGGCCGAGAGTCTGCGCCACGCCGGCGCGCCGCGGTTCGAGCAGGTCGAGCGCGACGGGAACACCTACAGCGTGCTCACCCAGCGGCGCGGCGCGGAGGCCGTGCAGATCGTCTACGACGAGCGGTTCCACGCCCTGGAGCGGCAGAATCTGCTGTTCGCGTTCAGCGTGGCGTTGTTGTTGACCGCCCTCACGGTGGGCGTCGTCGTCGCTGCGGGGAGCCGTTTCCTCTACGACCAGGCGACTGCGCCGCTGAACGAGGCCCTGGCGCGGCAGCGGCGGTTCGTCGCCGACGCGAGCCACGAGCTGCGCACCCCGCTGACCCAGTTGCACCTGCGAGCACAACTGTTGTCGCGTCAGGTGGACGAACTGGAGTGCCCGGAGGTCCTGACCGTCGAGATGCGCCGGTTGGTCAACGGCACCCGCCAGCTCGGTGACGTGGTCGACGACATCCTGCGCTCCGCGATCTCCGCCGAACAGCCGCAGTCGGACCTGGTCGACCTGGCGGAACTGGCCGACGAGGTGGTCGCGGCGGAGGAAGCACGCGCCAGCGAGACGGGCCTGGTGCTGGAGGTCCAGCGCGAAGCGGGTCCGTTCCTGGTGCCAGGTGACGCGTCCGCGCTGCGCCGGGTGGTGACCGCGTTGGTGGACAACGCGATCGGCCACACGCCGGCGGGCGGCAGGGTGGTCGTCACGCTGCGGGTGCCGATCCCGGACACGGTCCGGCTGTCGGTGCGCGACAACGGGGTCGGCTTCGACCAGGCGAACGGACGGTCGCTGTTCGAGCGGTTCCACCGCGGCACTGCCGGGCGCGGCCCGCGGTTCGGCATCGGTCTGTCGCTGGTCCGCGAGGTCGTGGAGGCCCACCACGGCACGGTGTCCGCCGAAGGCAGGTCCGGCGCGGGCGCGATGTTCACGGTGGACCTGCCCGCCGTGGCACCCGCGACCCCGTCTCCTGCACCGCGCCCATCTCGGTGACGCGGGCGGCGCTGCGGCGGGCCAAGACGCCGAGGGCTCACATCGCGCGCAGGTAGCCGACCGGGTCGGTTTCCAGCACGAACAAGGGCTTGCGGGCGCTGAAACACGTCTCGGAAGCCATGGCGGCGAGGTCAGCCGCGACGCCCGCCACCGGCGAACCCGGCCGCAGGACCAGCATGGTGCGGCGCCAGAGCGGTTCGTCGGCAAGGGAACGGAACACCACGTCCGGCACGGGAGCCGAGGTGACGGGGAACAGGCCGACTGTGGTGCTGGAACCGACGATGCCCGCCGCGGTGCCGCGGTCGGCGCCGAAGTGGCGGAACCGCGGCACGAACCCGGCGCGCTCGCAGGCGGTGCGCAGGCTCTGCCGCAGACCGCCGGTCCTGTCGGTCGGCGCGATCCAGTCGTACTCGGCGAGGTGGGCCAGGCTGATCCGGTCGCGTCCGGCCTCCGGGTGATCGAAGCGCAGGCCGACCAGCAGCGGCTCGACGCCGAGGTCGCGGAAGACCAGCCGGTGCGGTTTCGGCGCCGGGGCGTCCGGGTGCTCGGTGATCACCCCGAGGTCGAGCCGTGAGGTGCGCACCAGCTCCACGACCGCCTCGGAACTCTCCTCCACGTAGGTGATCTGCTCGTGGTCCGGCAGCAGACCGCGCAGCGCCGCGCCGACGGTGGAGATCCACGGGCTGTCCACCCCTCCCAGCCGGACCGTCGCCTCCCCGCCGCCCTGCGCACGGGTGCGCGCCCCGGCGATCAGGTCGTCGAACTGACCGATCAGCAGCCGCGCGCCGACGAGGACGTGGGTGCCGAGTTCGGTCGGCTCGACCCCGTGCGGGCGGCGGAAGAACAGCGGCGCGCCGAGCTCCCGCTCGATCCGGCCGAGCTGGGCGGTGAGGCCTGACTGGGCGATCTGCAACAGGGCGGCGGCCCGGCTGACGCTGCCCGCATCGGCCACGGCCACGACGACCTGCAGATGCCGAAGTCCCAACTCCATGTGCCTCACCTGTCCGGTCGGAAACATCTGATCACGAACGCGACCCCGATCAGGGACAGCAGCGTGGCCCAGATCGAGGACGTGTACATCGCTTGCAGGAACGCGTGGTTCGCGGCGTCGACCAGCCACGGCTCACGCGCGGCGGCGGCCACGGCCCTGGCTCCCTGTGCCGACTCCGCCGCCTGGTCACGGGCGGCCTCCGGCAGCCTCGGCAGTGACGGCGAGATGTGCCGCTGGTAGTCCGCGGTCAGCACGGATCCGAGCACGGCGGTGCCGAGCGCGCCGCCGACCTGCCGCATGGCGCTGTTGATCGCGGCCCCCGCGCCGCTCACCCTCGGTGGCAGGACGGCCATCATCGCGGTGGTGATCGGCGCGCTGATCAGGCCCATGCCGAAGCCCTGCACCGACAACACGGCCACCAGCAACGGGATCGGCGTCTCCAGGTCGAACGCCAGGTAACTCGCGAACGTCGCGATGGCCAGCACCATGCCACCGACGACCGTCCAGCGGACGCTCAGGTGACTGGTGACCCGCGGCGACACCAGGTTGCCCGCCACGATCCCGGCGGCCGCGGCCACCATCACCAGTCCCGCGCCCAGCGGCGTCAGCCCACGAATGCCCTGGAGGTAGAACGCCGTGGCGAACAGCACTCCGGTGAGGCCGAAGAAGGTGAAGAGCAGAGCGATGCTGCCGCCGGCGAACTGCCGCACCGCGAACAGCTTCACGTCGAAGCTCGGGTGTTCGGCGAAGCGCTGCACCAGCACGAACCACGTCAGCAGCAGGATGCCGAGCACCAGCGGGACGAGCACACCGGTGCCCAGCCAGTCCGCGCGCTGACCACCCTCGATGACCGCGTAGACGAGGAAACCCAGCCCCAGCACCGAAAGCGCCAGACCGAACGGGTCGAGCGGGCGCCGGTCCGCGAAGCGCAGCCGGGGCACGAAGGCGACGGCACCGGCCAGGCAGGCCAGCACGATCGGCACGTTGATCAGGAACACCGAGCCCCACCAGAACCGGGCCAGCAGCGCGCCGCCCAGCACCGGGCCCAGTGCGACACCGAGGCCGCTGGCCGCCGCCCACAGCGCGATCGCCTTGAAGCGTTGTGCGTCCGACGTCGTTCGGACGATGATCGACAGGGTCGCGGGCTGAACCAGAGCGCTGCCCAGGCCCATCAGCCCGCGCGTCACGATCAGTTCCAGTGCGCTCCCGCTGAACGCGGCGAACACCGACGCCGCCGAGAACACGATCAAGCCGGCGTACAGGGTGGCGCGCGGGCCGTAGCGGTCGCCGAGCGCGCCGCCCGCGAACATCGCCGCGGCGAGGACCAGCGAGTACGAACTGCTCGCCCAGGCCAGTTCCCCCGCGTTCGCGCCGAGGCCGCGCACCGGATCGGCCAGCGTCTCCATGGCGATGTTGAGGATGGAGTTGTCCAGCCAGAGCAGCGTCTGCGCCGCGACCGCGACCGCGACGACCGCCCAGGTCCGTGTGCTTCCCTGGTTCCTCGCCTCGGCGCCGGTCACGCCGGGAACGTTTTTCACAGTGTCAACGCCCGCTTGCCCGCGACGACGATCCGCGCGTAGGTGGCCACTCTTCTCCCCAGGTATTCGGCGGTCTGGAGATCGGCCTTGTTCATCAGTTCCGGCCCTTCGTCGGTGTTGGACTGCGCGGCGGCACCGTGCGAGAAGCCCAGTCGATTCAGGTCGTACTCACTGCCTTTGGTGGAGCTCCACCCGGAACGCAGGCCCAGGTTGATCCACACCATTCCGTGCTGGGCGGCGAACGTGGTCAAATACCCGAGCGTCCCGGACTTGTCACCGGCCTTCGCACCCGAGTTCGTGAAGCCCGCGGCCAGCTTGTCCTGCCAGCGCCGGGTCAGCCACCGGCGACTGCTGGCCTCCGCGAACTGGTGGAACGCGGCCGACGCGGACCCCATGTACGTCGGGGCGCCGAAGATCACGGCGTCGGCTTCGTCCAGCTGAAACCACTGTTCAGGAGTAATCTCGGCCACCTCGATGGCCACGACGTCGACGCCGCCCACGTCCTGGGCTCCCTGCCGCACCGCCGCGGCGAGCTTGCCCGTGTGACCGCGCCCGCCGTGGCACGCCACCACCACGCGCGCCGGATCCGTCTGCCCGTTCAAGGACACCTCCAGCTCTTCATCGATACGTGCGGCACCACAGAATCTGTCAGAAGAAAATGAGAAACTTCTTAGAGAATCGACAGGAACAGGAACCGTCCAAATGGACGGAACGACACGCCCACACGGCCCACGACGAAAGAATTTCGTTTCGCCTGAACCGGTATAACCCCCGAGTCATGGGCAAGAGTTATTTGTTGGGAACCAGCTGCCGTGACTAGCCTTCCGATCTAGAGTTTTTCATTCGACTTCTTCGCTGAACCAGCTTTCGAAAAGGAGGGTTCAGACGGCATGACGAATACAGGAAAGCTATTCCGGATGCGCCGGTTGTCCTCGGCGAACGACGGACGACACCTGTTCGTCCCGCTGGACCACAGCGTGTCCGACGGCCCGGTCGTGCCCCACGACCGGTGGCACGAGCTGCTCGGGGACCTGGTGGCGGGCGGAGCGGACGCCCTCATCGTCCACAAAGGACGCGCGCGGCTGGTGCCACCGGCCGTCCTGGCTTCCTGCGCTCTGGTGGTGCACCTCAGCGCGGGCACCGCCCACGCCGCCGACACCAACGCCAAGGTGCTCGTCGGCATGGCCGAGGACGCGCTGCGTCTGGGCGCCGACGCGGTCAGCGTGCACGTGAACATCGGTTCCGACACCGAGGAACAGCAACTCCGCGACCTCGGCGCGGTCGCGACGGCGTGCGACGCCTGGGGACTGCCGTTGATCGCGATGATCTACCCGCGAGGACCGCGGATCATCGACCCGCACGATCCCGCGCTGCTCGCCCACGTCGTCAACATCGCCGCCGACCTCGGCGCGGACCTGGTGAAGACCTCCGTCACCCTGCCGGTGCGGCGGATGGCGGAGGTCGTGGCGAACTCGCCGATCCCGGTGCTCGCCGCGGGCGGACCGGTCGACGGCTCCGACCTCATCTCCTACGCCACCGAACTGATGGCGGCGGGCTGCGCGGGCCTCGCCGTGGGCCGCAAGGTCTTCACCTCTGCCAATCCGGCGTCGCTGGTGGCCAGGCTGGCCGCCGTGGTGCACGGGCCGCACACCGGGGTGCCGGATTCCGCGGCACACCAGGCCGATCTCTCCCTCATCCCGACGATGACGACAGGTGCCCGATGACGCTCGCTTGGATCGACCTCCGGACCGTGGCCCCGCAGCACGTCGAAGGCGTCGTGGACGCCGCCATCCACTCCCGGTTGCACGGCATCGTTTCCGACGACCCCTCCGTGCTGGCGACTCTGCCCCCGACCATCGCCAGTGTGTTGGTGGGCAAGGACGAAGGCTTCACCGGCGTCACCACGACCGTCGTGGCGGACCAGGCCGAACTCGACGCGCTCGTGCTGGCGGCAGGCGACAGCGAGACCGTCGCGGCGTGGGTGGACGTGCACGACGACCGCACGCTCCAACTCGCGTGCGCCGCCGCCGTCGCTCTGCCCTACAGCGTGGTGCGGTTCGCCGACCCGACCAAGATCCCGTTGGAGATCGTGCTGGCCTCGGCCGACCGCGCGCCCGGAAAGCTGTTCACGGTCTGCGCCGACCTCGAGGAGGCGTCGATCGTGGTCGACGTGCTGGAGCGCGGATCGGAGGGTGTGCTGCTGGTGCCGAAGGACGCGACCGAGGTCTTCGCGCTGAGCCGGATGCTGGAGACGACCAGTCCGAAGCTGGAACTGACGACGCTCGTCGTCGACCGCATCGAGCACCACGGGCTCGGGGACCGGGTGTGCGTCGACACCTGCACGCACTTCGAGGAGGACGAAGGCATCCTGGTCGGCTCGTTCTCGACCGGTTTCCTGTTGAGCTGCAGCGAAACCCATCCGCTGCCCTACATGCCGACCCGGCCGTTCCGGGTCAACGCGGGCGCGCTGCACTCCTACGTGCTCGGCCCGGACAACCGGACCAACTACCTCAGCGAACTGCACTCCGGCAGCACGGTCCTCGCGGTCAACTCCGAGGGCCGCACCCGCAGGGTCGTGGTCGGCAGGTCCAAGCTGGAGTCCCGCCCGCTGCTCAGCATCACCGCGCACTCCGTCGACGGCGTCGAGATCAGCCTGACCGTGCAGGACGACTGGCACGTCCGGCTGCTCGGTCCCGGCGGCAAGGTCCGCAACGTCACCGAGCTCCAGCAGGGCGACGAACTGCTCGGCTACCTGGCGACCGACCAGCGGCACGTGGGCATCCCGATCGGCGAATTCTGCAAGGAGAGCTGATGGGCGGCGGAATGCGGGCACTGCTCGACGAACTGTTCGAGGCGCATCCGGGCGAACTGCCCTACCTCGTGCACAACAGGCACGTCGTCAGCCGCGCCGAGGTTCGCGCGGGCACCGCCGAGGAAGCCGGGGTGTTCAGCGGGTTCGGCATCGGGGACGGCTCGACGGTCCTGGTGCAGATCCCGTCCAGCCGCACCCAGGTCGAGGTGGTGTTCGCGCTGTGGTCGCTGGGGGCCCAGGTGTTGCTGGTGGACCACCGGCTCGCACCGGCCGAGGTCGACGCGCTGCGGTCGTTGTGCCGCCCGGAGTTCAGCGTCCGGGCCACGGCGGGCGGGCGGTTCGCGATGGCGTTCCAGGCCGCGTACGAGGTGGTGACCGAACACCACCGCGAAGGTGAGCGGGCGGCGACCGAGCACCGCCTGGTCCAGTTCAGCTCGGGCTCGACCGGACAGCCGAAGGTGATCGGCAGGACACCGGCGTCACTGGCGGCGGAGGTCGAGCGGTTCGCCAGGATCGACGGGATGCCCAGGACGGGCGAACGGGTGTTGCTGCTCAGCTCGACCGCGCACAGCTTCGGGTTGATCGCCGGGCTGCTGCACTCGCTCGTGGCCGGCGCGGCCGCGGTGTTCACACCACGGCTGTCCGCGAAGGACGTGCTCGCGACGGCTGCGCACCACGACGTGCACCTCATCTTCGGCACACCGTTCCACTACGAGCTGCTGACCACGGCGACGTCCGTGCCCGTGCTGCCCTCCCTGCGGGCGGCGGTGTCCGGTGGCGAGCTGATGAGCGCCGGGGTCGCCGAGGCGTTCCGGGAGCGGTTCGGCGTCCACCTCGGCGAGTCCTACGGCACCACCGAGACCGGCGTGATCGCGATGGACGTCAGCGGAACGTCCCGGCCCGCGGTCGGCCGGGCCGCACCGGGCATCGTGCTGCGGGTCGAGCAGGGCGAGCTGGAGGTGGAACTGCCCGACGGCACCCCGTACCTGCGGGGTTCCGACGTGGACAGGTACCGCGCCGGCTGGTTGCGGACCTGCGACCGGGCCGAGCAGGACGAGCACGGGGCCGTGCGGCTCCTGGGCCGCAGCGACTCGCTGGTGGTGATCGGCGGGTTGAAGGTCGACCTCGGCGAGGTCGAGTCCGTGCTGCGCCAGCACCCCAGGATCAGCGACGTGGTGGTGATCCACGCCGGGTCGATCGAGGCCTACGTGGCGGCCGACGAGGACGGGCCCGCCGCCGGGGAGCTGGCCGGCTGGTGCCGCGACCGGCTGGCCGCCTACAAGGTGCCGAGGCTGATCCGCGTGCTGCCCGCGCTACCCCGCACCCCCAACGGAAAGTTGATCCGGCGCACGCAGGCCCTGCGCGGAGCCGTTCCAGAGCCGTCCTGATTTCCCGACACAGAAGGGGTTGGCCCATGCAGACACTGGAGAAGGCGATCCACGACTTCATCCTCAGCACGGTCGTGGAGGAGATGAACCACCCGATCGAGCCCGGCCAGGTGAACGGCGAGAGCCCGCTGGGCAGCGGCGGGATCGACCTGGACTCGCTGAGCCTGATCGAGCTGACCATGCGCCTCGAACGACGGTTCAACGTGCAGTTCCCGGAGACCGACATCGAGCCGCTCAGCTCGATGACGCTGGCCGAGCTGACCGCCGTCACAGTGGAGCGGGGCGCCACGGCATGACCACGCGCGTGGAGATCACGACCGCGGTCGTGCGCGAGCTGCTCTCCGACCCCAAGATCTTCCCGGAGCTGCCGGCCGACCTCGACGAGGAAGCGGAGCTGGCGCTGGACTCGTTGGGGCTGGTGTGGTTCCTGCACCAGCTCGGCACCAGGTACGACCTGGTGGTCGAGCCGGAGGACGAGCACCTCACCGAGTTCAGCTCCTTGCGCGGCATCACCGACTACCTCAACCGCGTGCAGGCGGGTGAACCCGGCGATGGGTGAGGTGGTGGTCACCGGGTTCGGCGTGCGGACGGCGTTCGGTCAGGGTGCCGGCGCCCTCCGCCGCGGAGTGTTCGGAGGCGCGCCGTCGTTCGCGCCCACCAGGCGGTTCGACACCGGTCCGTACCGGACGCCGTTCGCCGCCACGGACGGGAGCGACAAGCCCGACCTGATGCGGGACGTGCTCGGCGACTGCACGGACGAGGCCGTGGAGATGGCCGGCTTCACCGCCCGCGACGACACGGCCGTCCTGATCGGGACGTCGGGCGACTTCGCGGAGCTGACCCGGTTCTGGCGCGGCGAGGCCGGCGTCGAGGCGGCCGACACGGTCCCCGCGTGGCAAGCCCATCTGCTCGCCGCACGGATCGGCGCGAGCGGGCGGCGGCTGGCGTTCACCAACGCGTGCGTCGCCTCGGCGGCGGCGATCATCCACGCCTGCGGGCTGATCGCGTCCGGCAGGGTGGAGTCGGCCGTCTGCGCGGGGGCGTACCTCGTCGAGGAAGAGGTCTTCGCCAAGTTCGACTCAGGGCGGGCGATGTCGCGTGACGGCTTCGTCCGGCCGTTCAGCGCGGACCGCGGCGGCATGCTTCTGGGCGACGGCGTCGCGACCGTGGTGCTGGAGTCGGCGGAGGCGGTGCGACGCCGGGGTGGCCGGCCGCTCGCCGCGGTCGTGGGCTGGGGCGCCGCCTCGGACGCGCACCACGTCTCCCGGCCGCATCCGGAAGGTGCCGGACTGGCCGCGTCGGCACGGCGGGCGCTGCGGCGGGCGGACGACCCGGACGGGCTGCGGATCGGCTACGTGAACGCGCACGGCACGGCCACCAGGTTCAACGATCCCGCCGAGACCCGGGGTCTGCGCCAGGTGTTCGGCACGCGCGCCGACCAGGTCCCGGTCAGCTCCACGAAGGGTGCGACCGGGCACATGCTGGAGGCCGCGGGGGTCGTGGAGTTCGTGATCACCCTGCTGGCGCTCACCGACGGCGTGCTGCCACCGACCGCGAACTTCACCAGGGCCGACCCGGAGTGCGACCTCGACTACGTGCCCAACCAGGCCCGCGACGCCGAACTGCACCGGGCGCTGAGCGTCAACGCGGCGTTCGGCGGGGTCAACACCGCACTCGTGCTGGAGCGACGATGATCACTGCCAACCGGGCGGACCCGGTACCGGGGTTCGTGGAGTCCGCGTTCAACCCGCTGGTCCACGACGTCACTCAGCGCTGTCTGGCCGAACGTCCCGGCGACGGTGCGCGGACCGCGCTGCTGCTGGGCAGCGTGGTCGGCGACTCCGGCACGACGGACCTGGCGAGCAGGTTGATGATCGGCGGGCAGGTGAGCAACCCGCTGCTGTTCATGCAGGCCACCGCGAACGCGATCCTCGGCTACCTGAGCAAGGAGTTCGGGATCACCGGGCCGCTGGTCGCGATGTCCGCGCTCACCGACCTCGGCTCGGCGCTCCTCGACACGGCGGACGTCCTGCTGGACGACGAGGAACTGGACCGGGTGCTGGTCGTCGGCGTCGAACTGGCCGGGAGCGACCGCACCACCGCGGTCTGCCGGGAACTGGGGCTGGAGCAGCCCCACGAGGACTTCGCGGTCGCCGTGCTGATCGACCGCGACAGCGCTCCGTGCGAGCCAGGTGGGCTGGACCTCCGAGGGCTGGCCGAGACGAAGGGGACGACACCGTGATCAGCAAAGCGGAACGCGCACAGGTCCTGGCGGACACGACGCTCGGCGCGGGCAACGTGATCCACCGGTTGAAGGCCTACGGGAGGTCCATGGACGAGGAGGTCCTGTGGACCGACGGCACGTGGCGGGCGCCCGACGGCAGCCACCCCGCGGTGCTGACGCTCGGTGACCTGCACGCCGCCGTCGAGGTCTACGCGTCGTGGTTTCACGCCCAGGGCGTGCGGCCACGTGACATCGTGGCCGTCCAGACCCGCTCCAGCACCGAGTTCGCGGTCAACTACCTGGCGCTGACGTCGCTGGGCGCGATCCCGTCGCTGGTCAACGGGAACCTGCGGCCCGAGATCGCCCGCGAGTACGTCCGCCGTCAGCGAGTGGTCGGCGCGGTGGCCGACGACGAGCACGCCGGGACACTGGCCGACGGCGACCTGGACCTCGGGTTCCTCGTCACCGCGGCGGACATCACCGCGGCGGGGCCGCTGCCGGCCGGCTACCCGTACCGGCACCACCGCACCGACCCGATCATCATCTCGCACTCGTCCGGCACGACGGGGATGCCGAAAGGCGTGCCGCACACCCACGAAACCCTGCTGTACGCCCAGTTGTACCGGCTGAAGCTGTCGGTCGGCGACGCGATGGGCAGGCTGCTCGTGGCGATGCCGGGCTCGCACAACGCGGCGGTGTCGGTGCTGCTGTTCGGCCTCCTGCTGCGCGCGCCGGTGGCGCTGCAGTCCAGTCAGCGCGGCGTCGACGTGCTGGACGCGATCGAGGAGTTCCGGCCCACGACCGTCTTCGCGTTCGCCGGGACGTATGGCGAGATCGTCGCCGAGGACCTGGCCGCGCGCGACCTGGAGAGCGTGGAGGCCTGGTACAACACCGGGGACGCGATCCACGAGTCGTACGTGCGCGAACTGGTCACTCAGGGCAGCCACATGACCGTGAACGAGGACTTCCAACGCGTCCGGATGCCGGGCTCGGTGTTCACCGACGGCCTCGGCTCGTCGGAAGCCGGCTACTCGATGTTCCACATCGGCCACAGGAAGGGAAGTTCCACCTACGGCCGTTGCATCGGCAAGCCGATCAGCTTCGCCGACGCCGCCGTGCTGTCCGAGGACGGGCAGCCGCTGCCGGCCGGGGTCGTCGGCAGGCTCGGCGTGCACTCCCCCACGCTGACACCGGGCTACTGGAACGACTCGCTGACGTTCTACCGACTGCGGCTCGGCGGCTACTGGCTGACCGGCGACCTGGCCATGCGGGACGAGGAGGGCAACTTCTACCACCTCGATCGTGTGCCGGACGCGATCCGAACGCGTGACGGCATCGTCTTCAGCACTCGCACGGAGGAGCTGCTGCTGGCCGAACTCCCCGAACTGGCCGACTGCACGGTGGTCGGCGTGGCGCCGGAGGGGGTACGGGCGGACTGGGAGGGCGACGGCGTGGCGGACGCGTACGCGCTCCTTCAGGTCGCGGATGGCGGCCCGGACGATGCCAAGTGGACGGAGCTGGCCAACGAGGCGTTGCGTGCCAAGGGTTTCCCACCGGTCACGCGGGCGCTGCGGATGGACGCGGCCGACGTGATCAAGGGTGCGACCGGCAAGGTGCTCAAGCGGCTCATGCGCGAACGCTTCCGGGAACAGCTCACCGGAGGACGCGGATGACCACGATCAACGAGGCCGACACCACGACTCGCGCGGATCTGATGGATGTCTACCGCTCGTGGTGGCTGCACGACGCCCGCTGGTACCAGGGGGTGGCGAAGCGGTTCGGGCCCGCCGTCGCGAACGAGATCAACGCGGAGGCGCTGCGGTTCGTGGCGACCGGCATCGGCCGGAAGGTCGCGCGCCAGTTCGGCGGGAAACCCGCGCGGGACATGGAGGAACTGCGGCAGCGCTACGAGATGTGCGCGGACAGGACGTTCCCGCGCGAGCTGCGGGACCTCCAGGCGATGGTGCTCGACGAGGGCGCGATCGAGGTCGTCATGCGGCAGAACTTCGCGGTCACCATGGTCCGGATGGCGGGCTCGCTGGAGGGGTACGAGTGCCCGTGCACCGAGGTGCACGCCGGGTGGTCGGACGGACTGGGCGTGGTGCTCGCGGAGAGTTGCTCGACCGCGTGCCTGCGGTTCGGCGACCCGGCGTGCCGGCTGCTGATCCGCGTCGCGCCGGAAGGAGCCCCGTCATGAGGATCCTCGTCGCAGGGGCCACCGGAGTCATCGGGTCCGCGCTGCTCCCGCTGCTGCGGGCCAGGGGCCATCACGTGACCGCGCTCGTGCGCGCCGAGTCGACTGCCGTGGACGCCGACGCCGTCGTCGCGGACGCGCTGGACCCGGTGGCCGTGCGCGACGCGTTGCGCGTTGCCCGGCCGGAAGTCGTGGTGCACCAGCTGACCTCGCTGCGCCGGATGAGCGCGGAAGCGTGGGAGACCACGGCACGGCTGCGCACCGAGGGCACCGCGAACCTGATCATGTCGGCCAGGGAGGTCGGTGCCCCCAAGCTGGTGGTGCAGAGCATCTCCTTCGCCACCGCCCCGCTCGGCGACCCCGTCCTGCCGGAGGACGCGCCGCTGTACCTGACCGCGCCGGACCCGTCGTGGTCGAGGACCGTGCAGGCCGTGGCCGAGCTGGAACGGCTGGTGCTGGGCACACCGGACATCGCGGGCACGGTCCTGCGCTACGGCACGCTGTTCGGCGCGCGGACCCAGTACGACCCCGCGGGCCCGTTCGGCGCCAGGGTCGGCAGGGGCAAGATGCCGATCCCGGAGGCCGCCGCGGGCGTGACGTCGTTCCTGCACGTCCAGGACGCCGCGCTGGCCGCCCTGTCCGCTGTGGACAGTGACGCCACCGGCGTGTTCAACATCGCCGACGACGAACCGGCGGAGGGTGCGACGTGGCTGCCCGAGTACGCCCGTCTGCTGGGTGCTCCGGCACCACGCACGCTCCCGTCCAGCATGGCCGAGAAGGTGTTGGGGTGGTTCACGAACTACCAGCTCACCGCCATGCGCGGCGCGTGCACGGACCGGGCGCGTGCGGAGCTGGGCTGGAAGCCGACGGTGTCCTGGCGCCACGGCCTGGCCTCGGGATGAGTGCTCTGCGGATCTGCCTGGTCGGAGCCGGGCCGCGGGGAACCTCTGTGCTGGAACGGATCTGTGCCAACGCCGGTGGCCGCGCGGTCGAGGTGCACGTCGTGGATCCTTTCCCGCCAGGTCCGGGCGGGGTCTGGCGCACTCGCCAGTCCGGCCACCTGCTGATGAACACGGTCTCCTCGCAGATCAGCCTGTTCACCGACGACAGCGTGCCGTGCGAAGGGCCCGTGCTGCCGGGGCCCAGCCTGTACGAGTGGGCGCGGATGGCCGCGGCCGGCGAGGCCGACTGGCCTGGATCATCCGGGCTTGATCCGGACCTGGCCCGCTCACTGGGGCCGGACGACTACCCGACCAGGGCGTTCTACGGCCACTACCTCGCCTGGGTGTTCCACCGGCTGGTCACCACGGCACCGGAGTCGATCAGTGTCGTCGTGCACACCGGCACAGCGGTCGCCGTGGACGACGACGCCGGCGGGCAGCAGACCGTGACGCTGCTCGACGGTCGCTCCCTGACCGGTCTGGACGCGGTCGTGCTGGCCCTCGGCCACGGTCCGCTCGCGCGCGACCGCGAGCAGGACGAGAACCGCCGGTTCGCGTTGCGGCACAGGCTGAGCCACGTCGAGCCCGGCAACCCCGCCGACGTCGACCTGAGCGGGATCGGGCCGGGCACACCTGTCGCGGTGCGTGGCGTCGGCCTCAACTTCTTCGACTACATGGCGCTGCTCACCGTCGGCCGTGGCGGCACGTTCGACCAGGTCGAGGGAGGCCTCCGCTACCTCCCGTCCGGCCGGGAACCGGTGCTGCACGTGGGTTCCCGGCGCGGCATGCCGTACCACGCGCGCGGCGAGAACCAGAAGGGCGCGCACGGCAGGCACCACCCGTACTTCCTCACCGAGATGGTCATCGCGAGCCTGCGCAAGCGCGCCGAGTCCGGCGAGCCGGTGGCCTTCCGCGACGCGGTGTGGCCGCTGGTGGATCGAGAGGTCCGGGCCGTCTACTACGGTCTGGTCGTCAGGTCCCGGCGCGGCGACGCGGCGTCGAGAGCGTTCCTCCAGTCGTTCGTGCAGGGCATCCCGGACGACGACGACCGTGTGCTGAACCGGTACGGGGTCACCGAGCGGTGGGACTGGGACAGCATCGAGCGACCGCAGGGCGATCGGGCGTTCGCGGACCACGCCGAGTTCCGCGGGTGGCTGCTCGACCACCTGCGCCGCGACGTGCGGGAGGCGAGGCTCGGCAACCTGTCCAGCCCGCTCAAGTCCGCTCTGGACGTGCTGCGGGATCTGCGCAACGAGATCCGTCTCGTGGTGGACCACAGCGGGATCAGCGGCGACTCCTACCGGCACGAACTGGAGGGCTGGTACAACCCGCTCAACGCGTTCACCTCGATCGGCCCGCCGGTGCGGCGGATCGAGGAGATGATCGCGCTGGTCGAGGCGGGTGTGCTGCACGTGGTCGGGCCGCGGATCCGGATCCGCCGCTGCACCAAGGAGGCCGTGTTCCTGGTCGACTCGCGGTCGGTCCCGGGCCCGCCCGTCCGCTGCCGCGGCCTCATCGAGGCCCGGCTGCCGGAGATCGATCTGCGGCGCAGCGCCAACCCGCTGCTGCGCTACCTGCTCACCACCGGCCAGTCCCGGCCGTACCACGTCGGCGGTTACGAGAGCGGCGGCCTGGCCGTGACCGAACGCCCGTACCGGCTGCTCGACCGCGCGGGTCTGGCGCACCCGGCCAGGTTCGCGTTCGGTGTGCCCACCGAGGGCGTGCACTGGGTGACGGCGGCGGGTATCCGTCCGGGCGTCGGCTCGGTGACGTTGGAGGACTCCGACGCCATCGCCAGGGCAGTGCTGACCGTCCACACCAGACACAGGAGCGTGAACGCTTGAGCCGCACCGATTCCGGGCTTCTCGCCCCCACGTGGGCAGGCACACCGGTCGAGGCCGTCACGTGCGACGAGGCGTGGCTGAGCGCGATGCTCGAGGTGGAGGCGGCACTGGCCCGCAGCCAAGCCCGGCTGGGCCTGATGCCCGCCGCGCACGCCGAGGTGATCACCAAGGCGGCCGAGGCGGGCGGTCTCGACGTCGTCGCGCTGGCACGGGCCGCACGCGCGTCGGCCAACCCCGTGGTGGCGCTGGTCCCGGCGTTCACCGCGCTGGTGGCCGCCGTGGACCCGGAGGCCGCCGAATATGTGCATCGCGGCTCCACCAGCCAGGACGTGCTCGACTCCGCCGCCATGCTGATCGCCCGCCGAGTGCTGGCCCAGATCGACGGCGACCTGAGCCGGGTGGCCGAGGCACTCGCCGCGATGGCCGAGGAGCACCGCGACACGCTCATGGCAGGACGCACGCTGGCCCAGCACGCCGTCCCCACCACGTTCGGCCTGAAAGCGGCGGGCTGGCTGCAACTGGCGCTGGACTCACTGGCCAAGGTCCGATCCGTGGCGTGCGCGGGCCTGCCGGCGTCGCTGGGAGGCGCGGCGGGAACCCTGGCCGCCTATCGCGAGTTCGGCAGGCAGACGTTCGACGGTGTGGAGTTGCTCGCCCCTTTCGCCGAGGAACTGGGCCTGGCCGAACCGGTCCTGCCGTGGCACACCGTGCGCACCCCGATCGCGGACCTGGCCGCGCTGCTCAGCTTCGTCACCGGGGCGCTCGGCAAGATCGCGGTGGACGTGCTGACCCTCTCCCGCACCGAGATCGGCGAGGTCGCCGAACCCGCTGCCACCGGCAGGGGCGCGTCGTCCGCCATGCCGCAGAAGCGGAATCCGGTACTGGCCACGCTGATCGTGTCCGCCGCTCGGCAGGTCCCCGCCCTCGCACTGGTGCTGGTGCAGTCGATGATCGCCGAGGACGAACGGCCGGCCGGCGCCTGGCACAGCGAGTGGCAGGCACTGCGCGAGGCGCTGCGGCTGGCGGGCGGTGCGGCGTTCACCGCGGCGGAACTGGTCGAGGGCCTGGAGGTGCACGCGGACCGGATGCGGGCCAACGTTCACCTGACCCACGGCGCCATCGTCGCCGAACGGCTGGCGGTGGCGCTGACACCCGAACTGGGCAAGGCGCGGGCCAAGGCGTTGATCGCCCAGGCTTCCACCACGGAGGGATCGACGTTCGGCGACGTCCTGCGCACACTCCCGGAGTTGGCCGGCCTCGACCTGGACGACCTCCTCGACCCGGCTCGCTACACCGGCGCCGCGGGCCCGTTGGTGGACCGGGTGCTGCTCAGGTACCGCAGCTACATGGGCTTGTGAACGATGGCCCGATGTTCCTCTGGAGCGCCGTTCGGAACGGACGGAGATCACTCCCGAACGGGGTCGGGGTCAGGAACGGTTCCGGTGATCGATGAAACCGCCCGCGCGGTCGTTCCGGTCACGCCACAGTTGGGGCGGTACACCATTCGATTGGAACAACGCGCGAGGTTCCAGTTCGTCGCGAGGAACGACCCGGCCGGCGGGTTGGGGTGGAAGTAGTCGTTGACGTTGCAGTCCCAGTAGTAGTCCAGGTTCCCGTTCGGGGACGGGCACACGTTCGAGCGGTAGTTGCCCGAACGGGGACCGCCGTCCTTGTAGCACATGACGTCGGCGTCGTCGTTGCAGTGACCGGCGCCCGAGCCGTTGGGGGTGTTCGGGAGCACGGCGCCCATCGAGTGCCCCTGCTCGTGCAACATGTAGGTGAAGGGGCACCGGCCGTAGACCACCGCGATGCCGGGCGCGTTGTTCACGGCGTTCTCCACACCGGGCCGGGTGTCGCCGCTGCCGTAGGCGACGCCGCCTCCGCAACCACCGTCACCCCAGTACACGACGTTGTCCTGACCGGTGATCCGCTGACCCTGACGCGCGATCTCACTGTCGATCGCACCGATGTCGCTGTTGTTGTGGCTGCTGCGCAGGACGCGGACGGCGGGCTGGCCCGAAGCGTCGCACGCGACGCGCAGCGACAGGTCACCGCCGTACTCCGCGGCGCGGTTCGACACCATCGCGTTGGACTGGGTGAAGTGCTGCCTGATCAGCGGGACCATCGTCGCCGACGCGTCGGGCGCACCGGCGGGGATCATGTAGACCAGCTGGATCCGGTACGAGTCCGAAGCGCAGTGATGAGAACGCGCGGCCAGGGGCGTGATCGCCGACGAGCCCACCGCGTCCCGAACGCCCTTGTCCTTGGCCAGCGGGGCATCGATGTGGGTCACCATGTCGCCGTGCGCCGTGCGCACCTTGAACTGGCCGTTGCCCATCGCGCACACACGGTCGCCCAGGCCGGGCTCGGGCGCGAACTCATCGGCACGGCGACAACGTTCCGCAGCCGACGGCCCATGCGAGTGCAGAGCCGTGCCCTCGGCGTGAGCGTGGTCATCGTGGGTGTGACCGAGGTCGGCGGCAGCGGCGATGGGAACCGGGGTGCCGGCGGCGGCCGCACCGGGCAAGGCCATGACGGACGCGGTGATCGCGCAGGACGCGATCACCGAGAGGAACTTCTTCGTCGGCACTGAGACCTCCAACGGTCGGGCAGGGTTGCGTCTGGGCCGAGCCGGATGGCGACGACCGGTCAGTGCGGCGGCCGGACAGTGGGGCAGGCGAAGGACGGCGTGGTCACATCGCGGCGGAGCGGTCCCGGGCATCCAGGACCTTCTCCGGTGTCCCGGCAGTGGACGAGGCGGCCGGGGACTGGTTGCCGCTGGCGGGGAGGGCGGCAGGCGGGTCGGGCAAGGGGTCGATGGTGGAACCGCGGGGATGAGGCGCCGGCTGACCGCAGAGAAGTCCGCCTGGTGCCTGGTAGTGCTCGGTGCTCAGAGTTCGCTATCAGTACCGAAAGCTGCCGTACGGGCCGTTCTCCACCTGTGCCGCGCGTCTACGTCAGCAGACCGGCACCGCAGGCATGACCAGTCCTGCGAAACGCGTTGTCGGTTCCTCACATCCTCACGCGAGAGCTGATCGGTCTGTCGGGAGGCGGCGGAGCAGGCACCATCCACAAAGGACGCGGCGGCTCGCCTGCCGACTCGGCGAGTACGCCTCTTAGCACTGTGTCAGCCGAAAAATGTTTCGGCAACGTCTCCGCACTGGTTCCACAATGGATGCGTCTGCCGGGCAGGCGGGCCCGGAGGTCATGGGAAACGTTCCGCCTCCGGCGAAAAAGCGAGTCGGTTGTTACACCATCACTTGAATGGATCAGAGCTGTGGCGGGGGCGCTGCCGCAACGCACCGATGTCACGTTCGACGAACGAAGGGAGACCGTGGCGTGGGCGCGGTCTCACCAACCCCAGCGCGAGGTGGGCCTGCTGTCCTGACGCGCCAAGGGTGTCGCCGGGCCGAGGAAGTGGAACGCGGGCAACGGGCCGACGCAGGTCGCCGTGACGCTCTCGACAGCGGAGACGGCGGCACGCACGTCTTCGACCTGCTCCAGCGGCACCAGAAACGCACGACGTTCTTCGGTGTGCCCGGAAGCATCGATGAGCGCGACCTCGCGGGCCAGCGCCGTCACCGGTGCGAGCAAGGCATCGGCCTGGACACGGCGCCACGCCACGATCTTCCTGGCGATCTGCTCACCCTGTGCGACGATCGCGGCCATGTCGGTGTTGCGGCTGGTGAGAGCAACCTCGTCGTACACCTCGCGCAACGCGACCTCTTCGTCGAACACCAGGTGCACGTGCATCTCCGCAAGTCCGTCCAGCCGGTCCAGATGTCCCTGCAGGACCGGCACGGTCAGTGCGAGAGCGGCGGCACGGGCGGAGGGCTCGTCCGGCGCCGCGGTCCCGATCCGCAACGGGAGCACGGGACCGGTGGGCACCAGGGCGCACAAGCCGGCCAGTGAAGTGGTCGCTTCCTGCTCGGTCGGCGCGCGGCCGCTCTCCACCTCGCTGACGACGACGGCGAGACCTTCGACCTCTACCAGCCGGAACGGTGAGTCCTCCGGCAGGCGGTGCGTCGCCCGTACGACGGCGTGCAGGCGCAGGCTCACTGCTTGGGCTTGGCGGCGGCCGGAGCCGCAACCGGTTCCGGGGTGACCACGGTCTGGGTGACGACGGCCGGAACAGCGGAGGCCAACAGCCCGTAGGTCCCGGCGATGCCCTGCGACATGGGGGCGGGCGCGACCCCGCCCCGGCGGGCCGCGTCGAGCCGTTGCATCGCTTCCAGGTAGCGGATGTAGGTGTCCACGCTCGCGATCACGACCTTGATCTCGATCGCCAGGATCTCGATGCCGATCAGCGAGACCCGTATCGACGCGTCGATCACGAGTCCTTTGTCCAGCAGGATGTTCAACACGTCGGCCAGGCCGCCTGAGTTGGCGACGGCGGGAGCGGTCATGGTGATGTCCTCTCTTCGTCGAGCAGGCTCGCGATGTCCACCGGCAAGCGCACGCCCCGGGTGTCCGGCTCGCCGAGTGCCTCGCGCAGTGAGGCGAACTGGCGTTGCAACGAGATCAGCGCCTGGCCGAGGTTCTCGATCTCCTCGTCGGTCAACGTCCCCGCGTCCACCCGGCGCAGCGCCTGACGCTCGAGCAGTTCGCACACGATCTCCAGCACCGCCACGACGATCCGGCCGAGTCCCCGGCCCGCATCGGAGGCGCTCACCGGGCGCTGCCGAGCCCGATCAGCAGCAGTCGCAGGTCGAGCCGGATGAGCTCGACACCCGCCAGCGTGATGACGACGTCACCGCGCACGACCGCTCCCCGGTGCACCACCCGGTCGAGCAGGTCGACGAGGCTCGCGGTCCCGGGCTCAGGCATCGGACAGCTCCGTCCTGGTGAACGAGTAGGGCGGCCACGGCCCGGTGATCTCGAACGACAGCCCCAGTTCCCCGGTCAGCCGGCGGACTTCCGCGTGAAAGTCCTCCTCCGCGGCGACATCGACCAGGTAGGCCCCTTCGAGGTGCAGCTCGCCGGACTGGTCGCGGCACGTGCTTTCGGCCGTGATCCGGGCCAACGTCTCGTGCACCGTCGTGGCGTCGCGGCGTGCATCCCGCACGGCGTTGAGTCGCTGGCGCCGCAGTGCCAGGTAGGTCGTTCCCGAGACCCGGTCCAGATCCACCTGCTCGTGCGCCGCGGTGCGCACTCGCAGGCCCCACTCACGCCGCCCGGCCACGCGGCCCAGCCAGGCCGACGCCTCCTCGTGCCGGGCATCGAGCAGCCGCACGGCGGCATCGGGGCCGTCCAGGACGGTGCCGAATCGCAGCGGTAGCACTGGTTCCCGCTCGAACACCGCACGCACGACGGCGTCGTGCTCACGAACGAGCACAGCCAGTGCACCGTCCTCGGCGGGCTCGTCGAACTCGAGCCCGGCGAACCGGCCGAGATCAACGTCAGCCACGACGAGCGCGAGGCCTCTGTACCTGATCAGCCTGGGTCCGCGGAGTTCTGCCAGATGGTCCCTGGTGATCGCGTAGGCGTACAGGCCCAGCTTCACCGCCGCCTCTCCTCGAGCAGCCGTTCCAAGTCCGCCACCCGGTCCCGCAGACCGGCGTTCTGCTCGGCCAGTTCGGTGATCTCCGCCGGACCTGTCACCGCTTTCGGCGTGAAGAACGGATCGTTCGTCCACCAATCCATCCCCATTTCCCTGGCGGTCTGGGCGGACGCGATGAACAACCGCACCCGCAGCGTGAGGAGCTCGATGTCCACCACGCAAACAGCAATGTCCCCGACTATCACCACGCCCTTGTCCAGGACGCGTTCCAATGTGTCCGCGAGCGAACTGGATCTGTTTTCCACCTGTCGCAACCATCCCGTCACATGTCGGTCGTCCCACGGGTGTAGCGCCTGAGACGCTCGAAGCCGCACAACTCCCCGGTCGCGTCGAGGTCGACTCGATAGGTCGCCATGACGCTGGTGGTCGCCGGGACACGTTCGAGTTCCAGCACGTCGACGAGCAGCGACCAGCCGCCGTCCGGCAACGCTCGCGCCCCGGAAACGGTTTCCGGCGCACGGCCGATCAGAGCACCGAACTGCTCCGCCACGACTCGAATGGCAACTGCTGCCGACAACTTCGCGGGATTTCCGGAGGACGGAGGATCATTCGAGTCGACACTCACCAGATCATCTTAGTTACGCGAAACCCCTGCCTGACAGAAAGCCCACCCGGAAAGAATTGACACGTTAACCCGCGCTGTCGAATTCGCCGAATTCGTCGAACATCGATCCAGTGCGGTTCTCAGCCGTACGGGGGAACGAGGTCACCACCGGTGTTCCTCCACATAGGACTCCAGCCGTTCTCGCTCCCAGTCGCCGGTGGCGACGACCAGCCGGTAGCGCAGGCTCAGCGTCTCACCGGGCGGCAGCTCGACCGTGTCGTGGAACGCGAACGAGGGGTTGACCGCGGCGAACGGCGTGCTGCGCACGAACCAACGGGTGCTCTTGTTGCCCGGATGATCGAGGAACAGCAACGTCGACGAGCGGGCCACCTCGTCGTGGTGCCCGACGAACGCGAGCCAGCGCGCGGCCTGGCCCATCATCTCCTGCCCCGCTCCCCCACCGTCCGCTATCACCTCACCGCCGGTGAACGACCGCGGGCCACGCCAGAAGAACCCGGTGTAGCCCGCGAGTTCGCGGCCGTTGGTCACCGGGCTGCCGAACACCAACGGCTCCGAGCGCACGTTCGTCAGGGAGGTGGTGAACTCGAGCGTCCACGAGTCCTCGAGCACGTCGCGCACGGCGAACTCGCGCGTCTCGTCAACCCAGTGCTGCCCGGCCTCCGTGAACCACGACAGCAGTTCGGCGAAACGCACGTCGTCCTCGGCGAAGACGAACTCCTCGTGCCTCATCGTGCCGACGTTCGGCAGCGCCACGTACCCCTGGTCGCGAACGTAGGTGTTGCCACCCCAGAAGTTCTCCCCCGACACGTCGGTCGCGGTCATCTGCACGCCCTTGTGCCAACGGTGATCGTGCGGCCGGAACGCCGTCACGACATCACCTGCGAGAGTGCGCACCGGGTGCAGGTACGGCTTCGGGCCCTCGAACGCGGGCATCGACGGCCGGTACACGTACTCGAAGAGCTCGACGTCACCCGCGGCCACGACGAGCACCTCGCCGTCCTGCCGCATGCTCACCGGGCGCTCGCCCACGGGGCGCCGCTTCCTTCCATGCTCGCGTAGAACGGGCTGTCCGGCCCGATCTGGCCGGCCCGCACGACGGTGCCGGTGAACGCGGAGGCGTACAGCGACGCGATGAACTCCATGGTGTTCCTCGTGTCCGCCAGGGTCACGGGAGGCGCCACACCGCTGTCCAGCGCGTCGAGGAACGCGGCGAGCTGGCACCGGTGGTCGCTGACGATCTCCGACCGACCCGTCTGCCACCGGGTGACGACCTCGTCGTGGCCCGGAACGGGCGTGACCGTCCAGTGCGCGTCGGTGTAGCCGTAGAGGTGCTGGAGCTCGACCGTGGCGTGCTCGAAGTCGAGCCTCAGTTCCGACGTCTCCCTGGGCGACAACAGGGAGTTCACGACCGAGGCGACCGTGCCGTCCGCGAACGTCACCAGTGCCATCGAGACGTCCTCGGTCTGCACGTTCCGCGCACGTCTCGCCGCCACTGCCCGGATCTCCTGCCAGGGACCGAGAATCGACAGCAGCAGGTCGAACTGGTGGATGCCGTGACCCATCGTCGGGCCTCCACCCTCGCTGTTCCAGGTGCCACGCCAGGGCACCTCGAAGTAGGCGTCGCCGCGATACCAGAGCGTGTCGCACTTGGCCACCAGCGACCGGCCGAGCACACCGTCCGCGATCATGCGCCGCAAGCGGACCGCGGCGGGCCCGAACCGGTGCTGGAACACCGTCGCGACCCGCCCGGCCGAGTCGCGTTCCGCCGCTATCAGCAGGTCCATCTCGCTCAGCGACAACGCCGGGGGCTTCTCCATGAGCACGTGCACGTCCGCCATGAGGCACTCGAGCGCTTGCGGCACGTGCAGGCGCGGCGGGGTGCACACGTGCACCACGTCCAGCCGTTCCTCGTCGAGCACCGCCGCGAGGCTGTCGTAGGCACGCCGCACGCCCCAGGTGGCGGCGAACGCCTGAGCCCGCTCGATGTCCACGTCCACGACCGCGACGAGCTCGACGCGATCTCCCGCCGACCGCAACGCCTCGGCGTGGGAGGTGGCGATCGCCCCGGTGCCGACGATGGCCGCGCGCCTCACCGCGCCACGTCCACTTCGGACGGAACCCTCTGATGAACGAGGCCGAAAGCGCCGGCGACGCGCGGCAGGCCGATGACAGGCACGGTGTCCAGACGCTCCTTGACTTCCTCGTGGACCTTCTCGAACTGACCTCGCGGTCGATCCACGCCCTATACGGATGAAGCGACGACGCGCACGGAAAGGCCGGTCGGGCTGTACACGGCCTCCACCCGGCCTTTCCCTCCCGACGTGGTGATCCGGGCGAACCGGCCCAGCAACGCCGGCGCGGCGAGCACCGGCACGACGGCGCCGGCGCGGACGTTCTCCAGCGAGACCTCCAGCGTGCTGCCGACAGCGAGGGAGATCGGGCGCCGCGAGGTCAGCACGGCGCGGCCGCCCGGTCGCAGGGTCACCGACAGGGTGGCCCCCGCGCCCTGCCGGTATCCCTTCACCCGGACCTCGTTCGTGACGCGCAGTTCTCCCGCGCGAAGGTCCACGTCTCCCTGGCCCAGCGCCGAGATCGACGCCGCCACGAGCGTGCCGCCCTCGACGCGGGTCCCACCGACGTAGGTGTTGGCACCGGCGAGCGTGAGCGCGCCGCTCCCCCTCTTGATCAGCGCGCCCCGGCCACCGATCGTGTTGTGCCAGACGTCGGCGGCGTGAAAGCCGCCGCGGTTTTCGTCCATGTCGACGCGCACGTCCGAGTCGAACGCGCCGTAACCGTCCGCGGCCGCGAAGAGGTTCAGCCTCCCCCACTGCTCCGGACCGTCGAGCAGTGCGTGCCCGGACGGGAGCGCGGTGGTGCGCAGGACTTCACGTCGCTGACAAGCGGTGAGGTAGGGAAGCCGGGTTTCCAGCAGCACCTCGGCGCCCTTCGGCACGATCATCGGGTCGTGGCGCCGTTTTCCGGACAGCCCGTAGGTCAGCCGGGGAGTCACCAGTGCCGAGTTGGCCTCGCGGTCGGCGTACGGATCGGTGTCGGTGCCCGCTGAGCGCGCGTAGGCGGCCAGGTCGCCGGACACGCGCTGCCGGAAGTACTCGCTCGCCTGCGTTCTGGCCGCGGCCTTCAGCGCGGCGTGCTGCGGATCGGCGAGGGTCGCCGCGGCGAGAGCGGTGGCCAGGATCCGGCCGCCGACGACGTCCGTGGGAGAGTGCATGCCGGCCACGATCCGGGTGTCCGCCAGGTCGAACGCCCTGGTCACGAGTTCCTGGAAGCGTTCGGGGATCGCGTAGGCGAGCGCCAGGCAGGCCAGGTGCAGAGCGTTCGTGTGCCCACTCGGGTAGCCGCCGTCGTCCACGGGACTGAGGTTGCGCTGACGCGCCAGCTGCGGGGCGACTTCGACGTCGGACCGGTAGACGGGGTAACCGAACTCGTCGATGGCACCCGTCGCGCTGACGGTGCTCTCCGGGCTCAGCCGCCACGGCCGGGGGTACTGGTAGGCGTACTTCGACGGGTTGCCGGAGGCGAACGGCCCGCGCAGCGTGTTGACC
Source organism: Streptomyces sp. ID05-26A (assembly GCF_033794685.1). NCBI lineage: Bacteria > Bacillati > Actinomycetota > Actinomycetes > Kitasatosporales > Streptomycetaceae > Streptomyces > Streptomyces sp. ID05-26A. The sequence goes on along the minus strand of NZ_JARAYZ010000003.1, from coordinate 795,021 downwards.
AGGAGCACGACCTGCCCCAGAGCGGAGTCGGGCGAGCCGGCGCCGAGCGCTGATCCGGGCGGCGCGTCCGCCGGCAGCTTGTCGTCCACAGTGGATGGTGGAGTGCCGTCGGGCGCGGAGGTGATGCCGGTGACGGCCTTGGCTCCGACTTTGTACAGCTCGGCCAGTGGCCCCAGACCACCGATGGCGCCGTAGCTCTGGTGCTGGCGGTCCACGATGAACGCTCGCTTGGCCTCGTCGAGGGTCCGGGTACCCGTGATCCGCGCGGAATACCGGATGTTGGCTTTGAGCACGTCGCGGTTGAGCACGACTCCGTTGTCCCAGACACTTCCGGTGCGCCACAGCTCGGACATCCCGGACAGCACGCGCACCGCGGCGTTGGTCTCGGGCGTGAGGTTGGCGAGCACGTTGGTCCGATAGGAGTCCACGAACGGCACCGCGCCCGTCGGCAACGTGGCGGCTTCTGCCGCGAACGCCCGGTCCAGAGCGGTGGGGCCGAGGAGCAGCCCGGCGGACAACATCGCGGTTCGCCGCAGCAGGGTTCTGCGGTCGAACCCACTGGCGCTGGTCATGTTAACGCTCCCAACAGTCCTTCGCGGACACGTGTGGCGGCACGGGGATTTTGATGCACAATACGCAACGGAACGCGTCAGGGCTCGAATCGAGGTGATGTGAACGTTAACAGGTTAGGCAGGGGCGAGCCGCAACACCGGCTCGCCGGACACGTCGCCGGAAGGATGACCGACGAGCGCCGTGAAGAACGGTGTGCGCACTCGAAGACCGTCCGCGACCTCCTCCGCGGACGCCTCCAACGCCACGGGCTCGGCTCCGTAACACAGGGCGAAGACCACCCGTCCGCGCGGCGCGTCGGTGATCGGGTCCGCCAGCACCTGGTTGGTCGCGATGACACGGCGCCAGCCGGCGTCCGGGTCGCCGTAGCCCCGCGGATCGTCGCCGAGCCAGAACGACAACTGCTCCTGGGTCATCCTCGCGGTCCTCGTGCTGTTGAAGTACGCCGGGCCGTCCGGCGGGTTCTCCACCCGCAGCTCTCCGGCCGAGCTCAACGCGAGCCCGCCTGCGAGCAACGCCCCACCGGCGACGAAGGTCCTCCACGCCTCAGCCAGATCGAACGGGTCTCCGCCCGGCTCGCTGACGGTCCGGATCCTGCGTTGCCGGTCCTCTTCTCCAGTCGCGTAGGGAAGTCCAGCGAGAAAGCTCAGCTCGGCGCCGGTCGGCAGTGCGGAGCGGTCGAGCACGGCGATCAGATGCAGCCTCTCGCCGTCGGTGACGTACAACTGCTGCACGGGGAGCATGACCTGGTCCCAGGTCACCACCGCCTTGGTCACCAGCTTCGCGCCCAGTCCCCCTTCTGCCAGGTCGCGGACGCGGACGGGACCGAGTGGCCGGGTGAGCAGGGTCCTCCTGCCGTCGGTCTGGCGCACCAGTGGTCCGATGCCGTGCTGGTGGTCCACCACGGACTCGATCACCGCGGTGTCACCCGCATCGATCAGGTACGGGGTCAGGGCGCCGGTCAAGGACACCGACACCTTCCCGTGCCGCAGCGAGTAGCGGGTGTGGACGGGCGATTTGGCCTGCCGCCGGTACCACGTGTGGTCGTCGAGGAAGAACCACACGGTGGCGAAGGCGAAATGTCCGCTCGGCACACCGGGCGTGGCCGCGCAGAAGTGAGCCACCCGACGATCACCGAGATAGCGGCCGAGCTCGGCCTGGACGCGGCCGCTGAAGAACCGCAGCCCGAGCATGCCCTCACACCCGCAGTGCTGTTCGCTGTAACGAGGTCCGCCGTAGTCGAAGCCCCTGGCCGACAGCCGCGACTCCAGGTGCCGGGCGATCTCGTCGCCGTCGTCCAGGAAGCACTGCTCGCCGCTCACCTGGTACGCCCTGGCCAGGAACGTCAGCGAGATCGGCAGGTAGTTCTGGTCGTGCCCGGCGCCGTGCTCCACCGGCAACCGCAGACCGCGGTCGACAACGCGCTTCGACCTGATCTCGCTGTGGTAGAGGAACATCGCTTCGTCCACGACGGACTTCTCGGACAGCAGACGCCCCAGCGTGAGACCGGCCACGACGGCACCGATCGCCTGGTTCGCCGTCTGCTGGGGATTGAACATGCTGATGTCGGTCAACCATCGCCAGTAGCCCGCCGCCACGTCCGCGAGCGACGCCCACTGGGCCTCGGTGATCACCTCGCGGCCGAACTCGAGCACGTTGACCGCGTGCAACAACGCCCACACGGTGCTCGGCCAGTCCCCGAAGGGATGGTCACCCGCCTCGATCACGTAGCGGGCGTAGGGCACGCCGCTGTCACGGACGAGCAGGAACGGTTCGCCCGGATTGTCGGAACGGAAGACCCGTTCGTGCAGCACGAAGTCGAGACCCCTTCGGGCGGCGTCCCGCAGCTCACGATCGCGACGATCACCACGATGCCAGGCCAGGCACAGCAGAGAAACCACACCCAGTGCCATGTCACCGATGTCGTCGAACGCGGCCGGATCCTCGAGATTGCCGTCCGGCCGTTGCCGGCCGACAGCGGCGGACACCGCGTCGAGGAGCACCTTCCTCAACTGCTCCTCGCTGTCGGGCAGATCGTGCACGCTGGCGTGCTGGCTCGGCAGGTACACCGCGGCGGCGGTCATGGGTACTCCTTGCGGGGCGCTCGCCCAAGATCATCGATGCGGGTGGGCGTGCGTGGCCGGAGCGTTGTCCTCCCCTTCATTTCCGTGGACGTCGCGGCTGGGACCCGCCTTGTTGGTTCAAAAATAAACTTGTTCACCCGGTCGGCGTCAAGACACAACTTGCGCGGACCTCCTTGGACAACAAGGTTTCCCATTGATCTTCTTGACAGACGAACACTCGGTTCCTACAGTCCGGAAAGCGCTTTCCAGATCCCTGGGACGGACCACCGGAACCGCGCCGTGCGTGGCATCGATCCAGAAGACCCCGAGGTCCGACGATGACGTCCCAGGAGTGACACATGCCGGAGAACAGCGGCGTTGCCGTTCTCGACCCGCCGGCTGCCGATCAGGCACCACCGCCGTTGCGACACAAACGCAAGCGGCACAAGCACAACGTCGCGGGTTACGCGTTCCTGGCGCCGTGGCTGACAGGCCTGTTCGCGTTCACGCTGATCCCGATGGCGTACTCGCTGTACCTGTCGTTCACGAAGTTCAACCTGCTCACGGCTCCACAGTGGACCGGTCTCGAGAACTACGTCCGGTTGTTCTCCGACGAGCGCTTCGTCCAGTCGGTCAAGGTGACCCTGCTGTACGTGGTGACCTCTGTACCGCTCAAGCTCGCCGCGGCGTTGCTCGTCGCCCTCGCACTCAACCGCGGCCTGAAAGCGCTCGGCTTCTACCGGGCGACGTTCTACCTCCCGTCACTGCTGGGCGCGAGCGTCGCGGTCTCGGTCATGTGGCGGCAGATCTTCTCGCGTGAAGGGCTGCTCAACCAGCTCCTCGGGATCTTCGGCATCCAGGGCGCCGACTGGATCGGTGATCCGCGCTACGCGATCTGGACGTTGGTGGCGCTGTCCGCCTGGCAGTTCGGCACGCCGATGCTGATCTTCCTGGCCGGGCTCAAGCAGCTGCCCCAGGACCTCTACGAAGCCGCGGCGATCGACGGCGCCGGCCGCGCCACGACGTTCTTCCGGATCACGCTGCCGCTGCTGTCCCCCATGGTGTTCTTCAACCTGGTGCTGGAGACGATCAACGCCTTCCAGACGTTCACACCCGCCTACGTGGTCTCCGGCGGACAGGGCGGTCCGATCGACTCGACCCTGCTCTACACGCTCTACCTGTACCTCAAGGGATTCGGCAGCATGCAGATGGGTTACGCCTCCGCGATGGCGTGGGTGCTCTTCGCCGTGATCGGACTCTTCACCGCGGTGTACTTCTGGTCGGCCCGCAAGTGGGTGAACTATGCGGACTAGGAAGAACCATTGGCGCGCGCACGCCCTGCTGCTGCTCGTGCTGGTAGCGATGATCTATCCGATGGTGTGGCTGGTCGGCGCGTCGTTCAAGCCGGAGAACCAGATCTTCACCACGATGAACCCGCTGCCGCTGGCCGTCACCTTCGCCAACTACGTGAGCGGCTGGACGGCGACCGGCACGTCGTTCACCACCTACCTGAGCAACTCGCTGACGGTCTCGATCTGCACCGTGATCGCCAACGTGGCGTCCTGCTCGGTGGCGGCGTACGCGTTCGCCCGCCTCGACTTCGCCTTCCGGAAGTTCTGGTTCGCCCTGATGCTGGGAACGATGATGCTGCCCTTCCAGGCGACCCTCATCCCCCAGTACGCGATCTTCTACCAACTGAACTGGATCAACACGTTCCTCCCGCTGGTGGTGCCGTACCTGCTCGCCTACGACGCCTTCTTCATCTTCCTGATGGTCCAGTTCATCAGGGGCATCCCGCGGGAGCTGGACGAGGCGGCCGCGCTGGACGGCGCGGGTCACGTGCGGGTGTTCTTCAGCATCATCCTCCCGCTGCTGAAGCCGGCCTTGATCACCACCACGATCCTGACGTTCATCTGGACGTTCAACGACTTCCTGCGTCAACTGGTGTACCTGTCGGATCACTCCCGCTACACCGCGCCCTTGGGGCTCAACGCGTTCGTCGACCGCGCGAGCGGATCGAGCTACGGCGGGATGCTCGCCATGTCCGTGGTCACCCTCGTGCCCACCGTCGCGGTCTTCCTCGCCTCGCAGCGCCGCCTCGTCGACGGCGTCGCGAACACCGGCATCAAGTAGGACCTTTTCACCGCCAAGAAGGGGAACACCCATGCCCACTCCCATGTCCAGAAGAGGTTTCCTCGGCCTCGCGGCCGGTGGTCTCGCCGCGTCCTCACTGTCCGGTTGCGGTTTCGCGCCGCCCAGCAGCAGCGGTCCGTCGAACAACTCGCTGACGTTCCGGTGGTGGGGCGGTGAAGCGCGCAACAAGGCCTACCAGGCCGCGCTGAAGATCTTCACCGAGAAGACCGGTATCAAGGTCGACGCCCAGTACTCCGGCTACGACGGGTACTTCAACAAGCTCAACACCGAGTTCGCGGGCGGCAACCCGCCGGACCTCTTCCAGATGGACACGGCGCTGGTCAGCACGTACGCGGCCAAGGACGTGCTGACCGACCTGTCCTCGTTCATCCCCGGCACGATCCACCTGGACACGCTGTATCCCGCGGTGCTCTCCGCCGGTGCGGTGAGCGGCAAGACCTACGGTGTGCCGTCCGGTTCCGGTTTCGCCCCGATCCTCTACGACAAGACCGTCTTCGAGCAGACCAAGATCCCGGCACCGGCCGACGACTGGACGTGGGACGACTTCGGGCGCATCGCCGGTGAACTGTCGAAGGCCATGGGACAGGGCAAGTACGGCGCGCTGGACGCGTCCAAGGACGACTCCGGAGCCTTCCAGCCGTGGCTGCGGCAGCGCGGGAAGGACCTCTACAACGCCGAGGGCAAGCTCGCGTTCACCAAGGACGACCTGACCGAGTGGTTCACCTTCTGGGAGGGCCTGCGCAAGTCCGGCGCCATCTGCCCGCCCGAGATGCTGTCCAGCACCGACTCCGCGACGGGCAACCACCCGTTGATCTCGGGTCAGATCGCGATGACCACGGGCTGGGGACTCGCGCAGATGCAGCCGCTGACCCAGCACACCCTCGACGTCGTGGTGGTTCCCCGCGGCGGCAACGGCAAGACCGGGCAGGCTCTCAGCGGCGGCGTCCTTCTCAGCATTCCGGTCAAGAGCAAGAACGCGGAGGGCGCGGCCAAACTGATCGACTTCTTCGTGAGCGACGTCGACGCGATCAAAGCGATGGCCATGACCCGTGGCATCCCACCGTCGGACAAAGCACTGGAAACCCTGACGCCGACGCTGACCGCGTCCGACAAGCGAGACGTCACCTACGCGCAGTACGTGGCCGGCGAGGTCGCGAAGGACGCGCTGCCCGCCGCGCCGACCGCACCCCCTGGGTACAGCGACGCGAAGTCCGCCCTGGACGCGTCGGCCAAGCAGGTCGCGTTCGGCAAGATGTCCATCCCCGACGCGGTCGCGCTGTACTTCCGCGACGCCGAAGCCGCTCTGAACGGGGCCAAGTAACACCGTGGTGTTCGTCGAAAGCACGGATCTGTTCACCGGATCTGCTTCCGCTCCACGCCAACTGGTTCGGGTCACGCTGTCGAAGCCTCGACCCGAACCGGTGTGGGTGCGGATCACCGGCCCTCTCGTCCGCACACCGGAGCCGGTTCGGGTCGCGGCAGGCTCCGGCGAGGCCGTGGCCGAGGTGGGCGTCGTCTTCTCGGCACCCGCCACCGCGGGCACGACCTACCCGGCCGCCGTCGTCGTCGCACCGGTCAGTGGTACGCCGCCGTCGACGTGGGACGTCACGATCATCGCCGCGGAGACCGGGTGGACGATGTGGATGGTCTCGCACTTCCACTACGACCCGGTGTGGTGGAACACCCAGGCCGGGTTCACCGAGACGTGGCTCGACCTGCCGGGCGCGCAGGCGAGGCGGATGCCCTTCCAGCTCTCCGCTTTCGACCTCGTGCGCGCCCACCTCGACGCCGCCCGGCAGGACGAGGACTACCGGTTCGTGCTCGCCGAGGTCGACTACCTCAAACCGCACTGGGACAGCGTGCCGGGTGACCGGCAGGACCTGCGCCGGTTCCTGCGCGAGGGCCGGATCGAGATCGTCGGCGGCAACTACAACGAGGCCAACACCAACCTCACCCATCCGGAGTCGACGATCCGCAACGCCGTCTACGGCGTCGGCTACCAGCGTGACGTGCTGGGCGCCGATCCGCGCACGGCGTGGATGCTCGACGTGTTCGGGCACGATCCGTCCTATCCGGGGTTGATGGCCGACGCGGGACTCGATTCCAGCGTGTGGGCCCGCGGACCGTGGCACCACGTCGGGGCCAAGCGGCACACCGATGACATCACCAGGATGCAGTTCCCGTCGGAGTTCGAGTGGATCTCGCCCAGCGGCCGCGGCGTGCTCACCTCGTACCTGGCCGATCACTACGTGGCCGGGTGGGAGATCGAACGCAAGTCCACTCTGGACGAGGCCATGGCGGAGGCCTACCGCCAGTTCACCACCTTGCGCAAGGTCGCGGCCACCAGGAACGTGTTGCTGCCGGTGGGGCACGACCACAACGTGCCGTCGCGGTTCTGCACCGAGATCCACCGCGAGTGGAACGCGCGCTACGTCTGGCCGCGATTCGTGGTGGGACTGCCTCGTGAGTTCTTCGCCGCGGTGCGCGCGGACGCCGAGGCCCGCTCGGTCACGTTCAGCCCCCAGACCAGGGACATGAACCCGGTCTACACCGGCAAGGACGTCTCCTACATCGACACCAAGCAGGCCCAGCGAGCGGCCGAGGTGGCGGTGCTCGACGGCGAACGGCTCGCCGCGATCACCACGTTGCTCGGCGCACGGTATCCGGCTCTCGCGCTGGACAAGGCGTGGCGTCAACTGATCTACGGCGCGCACCACGACGCCATCACCGGCACCGAGTCCGACCAGGTCTACCTGGACCTGCTGACCGGATGGCGCGAGGCGGACGAACTGGGCCGCACGGTGCTCACCGAGGCGATCGACCACCTGGCGGCCTGTGCCGACACCACCGGTCCCGGCGAAGCCGTCGTCGTCGTGAACGCGCTTGCCTTCGCCCGCGACGCCATGGCCACCGCGACCGTTCGTCTACCGGGCTTCCAGGGCGCCCGCGTCGAGGACACCGAGGGCAACTCCGTAGCGGCGGTGACCGAGAGCGTGGTCCGGCACCGAGACGGCTCATTGGAACTGACGCTGACGTTCCTGGCCCGCGAGGTGCCCGCGACCGGCTATCGGGTGTACCGCGTGGTCAACGCCGCCACGACACCTCCGCCGTGGACGCCGCGGCCTGGGACTGCGGCTGCTTCCGAATCGTTCGTCGTCGAGGCGGATCCCGCGCGCGGCGGCGCGTTGTCGAGCGTGTACGACCGCGTGGCAGGACGCGAACTGGTGCGGCCCGGCGGTCTCGCGGCGGAACTGCTGGTCCAGGAGGAGCATTCCGGTCATCCGGTGTGGGGCGAGGGGCCGTGGCACCTGCTGCCCAAGGGACCCGGTGTCAGCGCTGGGAAGGCCGAGGTTCACGTCGAGTCGAGCATGGTCGGCGAACGCGTCGTCAGCGTCGCCTCGCTCGGGGATCTGCGGATCACCCAGCAGGTGACGCTGTGGAACGGACTGCCTCGCGTGGACATCCGGTCCTTCGTGGACGGTTCGATCGGCCAGGACCGGTTGCTGCGCAGCCGGTTCGCCTTCGACCTGCCGGGAACACTTCCCGTCGCCGAGGTCGGTTTCGCCGCGGTCGGGCGTTCGTTCGGTTTTCCGGACACCGACGCCGCGGCGGATCTGTGGACGCTCGACAGCCCCGCGCACACCTGGGCCGGACTCTCCGCGACCGTGCGGCTGCGGTTGCCGGACGGAGTCGTGCACGCCATCGGCGTCGCCGAGGTGATCGCGGATTCGGACGCGCGTGGTGTGATGGCGGCGTTGGTGGCCAAGGGTGTCACCGCGACCTGCACCCGTCCTGCCGGCCCCCGCTACGGCGCCCTGGACGTGGACTCCAACCTGCCCGATGTCCGAATCGTCCTGGGCCACAACGAGTTCACCGCGCAGGTGCTCGACAGCGCACCCGCGGAGTACCGTGCTTCACTCGCTGAGTCCGGCATGGTGTTCGTGCCGTCGTCACAGTGCCGGGCGCAGCACTGGAAGCCCTCCGCGGACCTGCGCGGGCCGCGAGACCTGCCAGTGCTGATCGTGACGGACGTGCTCGCCCTGATCGACGATCTGGGCGACGCGTGCGTCGAGGTCGCCGGCCCAGGTGGCACGACCGATCCGGCGACCGATCACTCGGTCGCCGTCGTCAACCGCGGCACTCCGGGATTCGTCGTGGCACCGGATGGCACGCTGCACGTGTCGCTCATGCGGTCGTGCAGCGGCTGGCCCGCCGGCGTGTGGATCGACGGCGACCGGCGCACGGTGCCGGACGGGTCCAGTTTCGCCTGGCAGCACTGGTCCCACACGTTCGACCTCAGCCTGATCTCGGGTGCCAGGGACTGGCGCCGGGCCGGGTTCGCCAAGGCGGGCCAGGACGTCAACCACCCCGTGCACGCCCGCCAAGTCCCGTCCACCCCCGGCGACCTGCCCCGTGAACTGGCCCTGCTGACCGTGACCCCACCGGACGCGCTGCTCACCTCCGCCAAGGTCCTGGGCAATCCGCTCGCATCCTGTCTGGGCAACGACCCCGGCACGGACATCGCGGTCCGGCTGTACGAGCCGGCCGGGACGCCGGTCACCGCCGCGGTGTCGCTGTACGGCGGCCTGGAAGCGGCCTACCGCACAGACCTGCTGGAGGAACACGACCTGGAGCGACTGACCGTCCACTCAGGACAGGCGGCGGTAGAGCTCGGAGCGGCGGACGTCGCGACCATCCGCCTGGTGCCGGCCATCCGCCCGCAGTTCGGGCAGAACTCCGGTGCGGCCCCGCACACCGCCATCGATCCGATCTACACGCGCTACTGGCGTCACAACACCGGGCCCGCGCCCATCGGCAACCTGCCGGTGACCGTGCACGTCAACCCGAGCCACGTCCGGCTGAGCCCCGGTGCCACTCGCCAGGTCCAGATCACGGTCGCCTGCAGCGGCAGCCCAGCCAGAGGTCGCGTCGAGTTCGGCGACGACCAGGTATGGGACTACGACCTCGCGAGCGCCGAGTTCGCCGAGTTCACCGGTCAGGTCACCGCGCGGCCCGGACGGCACCTGCACACTGCGCGCGTGCGCGATCACTTCGGCCAAGTGCTGGAGGACACCGTCGAAGTGGTGTCCGGGTCCGACACCTCTCGCGAACTGCTCGAGGTGTCGCTCAGGGCCAGCGCCCTGAACCTCGGTCCCCACGAGTGTTCGCTGCTCCCGGTGACCCTGGAGAGCCGCGCACAGAGCGAGGTCCGCGGCGAAGTCACCGTGATCAGCCCGTTCGGCACCTGGAGCGATCCGGTGCGCATCGGCCCCCGGACTCAGCCGTTCGTGATCCCGCCCCAGGGCAAGATCACGGTGCACGTCACAGCCGCGGCGACAGGTGCCGCCCGTCCAGGCTCGCACTGGTGGACGCTCGTGCGGGTGTCCGCTCACGGCAGGCTGTACTACACCCGTGCGGTGCCCCTCACGATTCGATAGGCCGAGCGGGGTCGAGTCGGCACCGGCCTGTCGGTGCCGGCTCACCCGAGCCGAAGGAACGACTCGCCGGGTTTGCAAGGCGCACTTCCGCAGCCCGCCTCCCGCGTCCCATGGTGATCCTCACCCCAGGTCGGGCCAACGACATCTATCGGCTCCTGACTTGCGCGGATAACCTCCGAGATCAATTTTTCCGGGAAACTCGGGCTAGGCTGCCTCGACCAGTCAGCGGCGACGAGGGGTTGGGGCCTGTGGCTCGGCGTTCGGACTCACCGGTGGTGATCCTGAGCATCCTGCTCGTGCTTTCACTCGTCGGGTGGCTCGGCTTCGACTACCTGCACGAACGGCTCTCCTCCTCGAGTTGTGACACGGTCGCCACGCTCAGCGTCGTGGCCGCGCCGGGCATCGCCTCGGCCGTGGCCCGCGTGTCGGAACAGGACAGTGCCGCGTGCTACCGAGTCGAGGTGGTGGCGCGGGATTCCACTGAGGCCGTCCAGACCCTCGCGCAGGCCAAACCGGATGTGTGGATCCCGGAGTCGTCCCAGTGGCTGCTGCGCGCCCAGCGGCGGGGTGCGTGGGACCTCCCCGTCACGGGCCCGTCGATCGCGTCCTCGCCCATCGTGCTGGGGCTGACCGAGACCGCCGCGCGGAAGTTCGGCTGGCCAGAGCGCACGCCCACCTGGGCCCAGGTGTTCAGCGGCGAGCCGGCGATCGGACTCGTCGACCCGGCCGTCGACCCGGCGGGCCTGTCGGCGTTGATCGCCACAGGTGAGCTGACCGGATCCGCTCCGGACCCGGCCGGTTCCTATGCCCTGACGCTGCGCAAGCTCACCAAGCACACCGTCCAGAAGCCCTCCGAGCTGTTCGATCCCGCCCGGCCTCTGGACGGCGTGGTGACACCGGAGTCGGATTTGGGAAAACACGGTCTGGTCGGGGTGTACGCCGATCCCGCCGTGCCTTCGCTGGACTACCCGTACGTCGTCCTGCCCGGTTCCGATCAGGGCAAACGTGATGTGGCGCAACAGTTCCTGAGCCGCTTGCTCGACCAGGCCTCCGCCGGGCAGTTCGCCGAGGCGGGCCTTCGCGGGCCCGACGGGCGTGCCCTCGGGGGGTCGAGCGCCGCGGTGGTCCGGCCGGTCGCGCCTCCCGCCGATCCCGACCAACTGCTCAACCAGTGGGCGGCGGTCAACCGCAGCGCCCGGATGCAGGTGCTGCTGGACGTGTCCGGGTCGATGGCCCAGTTCGTCCCTGGGGCCGCCGCCGACCGGATGACGCTCACCATCAAGGCCGCCGAGTTGGGCATCAGGCTGTTCAAGCCGACCACGAAGATCGGCCTGTGGCGGTTCTCCACGAACCTCGACGGCGACAAGGACTACAAGGAACTCCTGCCGGTGCGGCCGATGGGTGAACTCCTGGCCGACGGCTCGCTGGACGAACTCCGCAAGGTCAAGGCGATCCCCAACGGCGCCACCGGCCTGTACGACTCGGTGCTGGCCGCCTACACCTCGGCCCGGCAGAACTGGGAGCCGGGCCGGATCAACCTGGTGGTGGTGCTCACCGACGGCAAGAACGAGGACCCCCGGGGGATCACCCAGGAACAGCTGCTCGCCCAACTGGCCGAGTTGCAGGACCCGAAACGGCCGCTGCAGATCATCGGCATCGGCATCGGGCCGGACATCGACCCGGTCGAGCTGCGGGCGATCTCGCGGGCGACCGGCGGCGACGCCTACACCACCGAGGACCCGACCAAGATCGTCGACGTGTTCTACGCAGCGATGGGCAGGTTGCTGGAGACGTGACCACCACCACCGAACCGCGGCAGATCGTCCTGGCCTGGCCCCGGCCGATCACCCTGGCCGCGGTCGCGATCGGCGTCATCCCGTTCGCGATCCACGCCTGGATGGCGTTCAACGGCTACTTCGGGCACGACGACTTCGTGATCCTGCACCGGGCGGCGACCCACGGACCGTTCGACCTCGACTACCTCTTCCAGGACTACAGCGGCCACCTGGCGCCCGGCACGTTCCTGCTGGCGTGGTTCATCACGGCCGTCGCGCCACTGAGCCACGTGTTCGCCGTGCTCCCCCTGCTCGTGATGCTCGCGGTGGCGTCCGTGCTGTTCTGGCGGGTGCTGACGCGGTGCTTCGGGTCGCGCTGGACACTGCTGTTGCCGTTCGCGGTGTACGCGTTCTCCCCCCTGATCCTGTACCCCACGCTGTGGTGGGCCTACGGCGTGCAGCTCTTCCCGTTGCTGCTGACCATGTTCGGCGCGATCAACGCGCACCTGACCTACCTGCGCACCCGCGAGGCGAAGCACGTCGTCTTCACGGTGCTGTGGACCGTCGCCGGGCTGGCCTTCTACGAGAAGGCGGCGCTGTTCGTCGCCGTGCTGTTCGGGATCACGGTGCTGCTGGGCGAAAAGGCGCCCTGGCGGGTGTGGCTCGCGCACGGCGCCGTCGTCGCCGGGTTCGCCGTCCTGTTCGTCGCCCTGACCACCAGCCGGGTCAAGGAAGACCTGCCGTCCGCGGACTTCATCGCGCAGTTCGTCGGCAACGCGGTGCTGAACACCTTCCTGCCGGGCTTGTTCGGCGGCCCGTGGACCGGTCCCGCGCCCGGTGCGACCATCTCGACGTCGCCGCTGTGGCTGCGCCTGGCCGTGGCCGCGCTGGCGGTGCTGGTGCTCGCCGGCGCTCTGCTCAAGGCACCCCGGCGCGCGGGGGCCGCCTGGCTGATGCTCGCCGGTTATCTCGCGGTCGACCTGCTTCTGGTGATCGTGACCCGGCTGCCCGAGATCGGGCCGCTGATCGGCAACGACCCCCGCTACATCGCCGACGCGGTCCCGATCGCCGCGCTCTGCGCGACGTTCGCGTACCTCCGCCCCGGTGAGCACTCCGGCGGGCTGAGGAGGCCCGTCGCGCTCGGTCTGGTGGTGCTGCTCGGGATCAACGCCACGTTCAGCTTCCTGTGGCTCGCACCCGGCCTGCGGTTCGCCGAGTCGGAGCAGTACGTCAGCACCGCGCGTGCCGCGCTGGCGGCGAACCCGTCGATCGCGCTGTACGACACGAACGTCCCGGACGCGATCATGTCGGTGTGGCTCGTCGAGGACGGCAAAGCGTCCAGGGTGGTCGGTCAACTCCCGCAGCGGCCGAAGTTCGACCAGCCGGCGGAGGAGATGTTCCTGCTGGACGACAACGGATCGCCGCGCAGGATCACCGGCGTCAAGGATCCGGTCGTCGGCAGGAAGGGGCCGGTGGCCGACTGCGGCTACCCGGTCGGTGGCCAGGTCGTGACGATTCCGTTGAGCAGCCGGGTGGAGGGCCGTCGGCTGCTGCGGATGGAGTACTACACCTCCAGCGCGGGCCCGGTGCGGCTCGCGCTGGGAACGGTCGCCCAGGAGGTGAACTTCGCCGAGGGCCTGCACGTGCTGTACGTCGTCGTGAACGGCAATTCAGACCGGCTGGAGGTCAACCGCGGCACCGCTGTGGACCCGATGTGCGTTGTGGACGTCCGGATCGGTTCCCCTACGACGTGACCCGACCTAGTGGTGCGGCCCGGAAGGTTGCCGGGGGAATTCGCGTTCAGACGGGTGCATCGTGGTGCCGCCCCCGCGCCTTCGTACTGGATGTACGGGGGTGCGGGGGCGGTGCCGCGAGGCTCCCTGCTGAGCGTGAATTACCTCGCCAACTTTCCGGGTCGCGCCATTACACTCCCGCGAATGACCTTCGACCAGGTGCGCCGCGACTGGACCCGGCTCGGCGAAGCGGATCCGCTGTGGGCGGTGCACGTGGCGCCGGACAAGCGCGGCGGCCGGTGGGAGGTCGACGAGTTCCTCGAACTGGGGCGGCAGGACGTGGCGGTCGCCCGTGAGTGGCTCGCCCGGCTCGGCCTGCCGGTGACCTGGCGGCGGGTGCTGGACTTCGGGTGCGGGGCCGGGCGGCTGTCGCAGGCGCTGGCCGAGCACGCCGACGAGGTCGTCGGCGTGGACGTCTCGCCGCCGATGCTCTCCACCGCCGAGAACCTGGACCGCAGCGGCGGGAAGTGCCGGTTCGTCCACAACGACACGCCGGATCTGCACCGGTTCCCCGACGGCGATTTCGACCTGGTCTACACCGAACTGGTGTTGCAACACCTGCCGCGCACGGCGATCGAGGGCTACCTGGCGGAGTTCATGCGCGTGCTGCGTCCCGGTGGCGTGGCGGTGTTGCAGTGCACGACGAGTCCGTTGTGGACGCTCAGGGGCCTGCTCTGGCGGTTCGCGCCCTACCGCCTGGTGGCCTGGGGCCAACGCGTCGTGCTGCGCTACCCGGCGCCGATGCGGATGACCGCGCTGGCGCCGGACCGGCTCCGCGCCGTGGTGGCCGGGCACGGCGGTGAGGTGGTGGACAGCGTGTCCGAGGACATCCCGGTCAGCCACTGGCGGTCCACGAGATACGTCGTCCGCAAGAGGTGACGCGCCTCAGGTTGGCCGTGGGCTTGCACCGCAACCCCACGGCGTGGGTCATGCTGGGTCTCACGCTGCTGTCGTTCCTGCAACGCCCCGGCCGCACGACCTTCGACACCAAGCTCGACCTCGTGGTCGACCCGCTGGCGTTCCTCGGCCGCGCGCTGCACCTGTGGAACCCCGCGGCCAGCGGTGGCGAACTGCAGAACCAGGCGTACGGCTACCTGTTCCCGATGGGGCCGTACTTCGCGGTGTGCCAGGTGCTCGGGCTGCCGCCGTGGATCTCCCAACGCCTGTGGTGCGCCCTGCTGCTGTGCGGCGCGTTCGGCGGTGTCCTCGCGGTCGCGCGGGCGCTGCGGATCGGCACCGCCCCGGCGCAGTACCTGGGGGCCGTCGCGTACGCGCTGGCGCCGCGGATGCTCACCGAGATCGGCCCGCTGTCGGCGGAGATGATCGCCGCCGTGATGCTGCCGTGGATCCTGCTGCCCTTGATCAAGGCCGACCGGATCTCCTCGCCACGACGGGCGGCCGGCCTGTCCGGGCTGGCGACCCTCGGCGTCGGCGGGATGAACGGCGCGCTGGTGATCACGGTTCTGCTGCTGCCCGGTCTGTGGCTGCTGACCCGGCAGTGGACAGCGCGGCACGTCCGGCTCGTGCTCTGGTGGTTCGCGTCCGTGGTGGCGGCCGTGCTGTGGTGGTTGCTGCCGCTGATGCTGCTCGGCGAGTACAGCCTGCCGTTCGTCGACTACGTCGAGTCGGCCGCCAACACCACGGCTCCGACGTCGCTGTTCCAGGTCCTGCGCGGCACCAACCAGTGGGTGGCCTACGTCGTGCAGGGCAGCCCGTGGTGGCCCTCCGGTTTCATGCTGGTCGACAACCCGGTCCTGATGCTGGCCACCGGGCTCCTCGCGGCGGCCGGCCTCGCCGGGCTGGTTCGCCGCGGACTGCCGGAGCGGCTCTTCCTGACGATCGGCGTCATCGCGGGCGTCGCCGTGATGACCATCGGCTACGTCGGGGCGCTCGACAGCCCGCTGTCCCACACCGTTCGCGCCCTGCTGGACGGTCCGCTGGCCCCCCTGCGCAACGTGCACAAGTTCGAGCCCGGCCTGCGGCTGCCGTTGATGCTCGCGTTCATGCACGCGGTGTCACGCGTCCGAATCCCGGCCGCCGCGACCACCGCGGTCGCGGGCAAGGTCCGGCTCGCCGTCGGTGTCCTGCTGGTGGCCGTGATGGCCGTGCCCGCGTGGACGCTCACGTTGCGGCCGGGGCCGGGGTGGCAGGAGATCCCGAACTACTGGCGTTCCGCGATGACGTGGCTGGCCGACAACGACCCGGACGCCCGCACCCTCCTGCTGCCCGGCACCGGGTTCGGCGAGTACACCTGGGGCAAGACGGTCGACGAGCCCGCCCAAGCGCTGGCCCGGTCACCCTGGGCACTGCGCAGCCAGATCCCGCTCGGCTCCGAGGGCAACACCCGGCTCATGGACGCGGTCGAGGACGCGCTCGCCGACGGGCGCGGCGCACCCGGACTGGCCGACTTCCTCGCTCGGTCCGGGCACAGGTTCCTGTTGGTGCGCAACGACATCGACCGGGTCGCCACCAATGCGCCACCGGTCACGATGATGCGGGACGCGCTGGCCCGCTCCGCCGGGATCGAACGCGTGATGACGTTCGGCCCGGTGGTCAAGCCGGGTGACCAGCCGGTCGTCAACTCGATCGACCTCGACGCCGCGGCCGCGCCCGCGTTGGAGATCTACGAGGTGAAGCGGTCGGTGCCACGCGCGGTCGCGGTGAACGCCGAGGACGTCGCGACGGTGAGCGGTGGGCCGGAATCCCTGTTGCCGCTGCTCGACTCGGGAGTGCTGCGGGGAGATCGTCCTGCCGTGCTGGCCGGTGACGGCGGCGCGCCCGAGAGCCGGGATTGGCTCGTCACCGACGGGCTGCGGCACCGGGAGCGCAACGTCGGGCGGGTGCGCGACAACCTGAGCCAGACGCTCACCGCCGACGAGCGGCCGAGGCAGGACCGACCGGCGTCCGACATCCTGCCGTTCTCCGGTCCGGAGCACCTGACGGTCGCGGCCTACCGCGGGATCCGCGGCGTCACCGCCTCGAGTTCGGCCGGGTTCGCGGACTCCGTCCGCGCCTCCGACCCGTCGTCCATGCCCTTCGCCGCGATCGACGGAGATCCGTACAGCGCCTGGCAGTCCTCCACCTTCGCCGGACCGGCCGGGCAGTGGCTCGAAGTCGGCCTGGACACGCCGCGGGTCGTCGACCAGGTGGCGCTGCGGATGGTCGACGACATCCGGGTCGGCTGGCCGGTCACCCGGATCAGGATCACCACCGACTCGGGTTTCCGCGACCACGAGGTCGCCAGGGGCGCCGCGGAGCAGGCGTTCGCGGTGTCGCCCGGGCTCACGAGCAGGGTCCGGATCACCGTGCTGTCGGTGGCGGCGCAGTTGACCAGCGGCGCCGTCGGCATCGCCGAACTGTCGGTGCCCGGAGTGACCGCCCAACGGGCGTTGCGGGTGCCCACCGACGTCCTGCCCGGCCCCGGACAGCAGACGACCTTCGCCTTCAGCCGCGGCCCTCAGCCGCGCTACTCCTGCACCGGCACCGACGGCGACCAGCGGTGCGACGTGGGACTGGCCAGGAGCGGCGAGGAACCCGACGGGATCCACCGGCTCTTCCGCACCCGCGACGACGCCAACTACCGTCTCGAAGGGACGGTCCTGCCCACCGTCGGCGGCACCCTCCCCGTCACCGCACCGGGGTTGACCGTCTCCAGCACGACCCAGTTGGCCGGTGACCCGGGCGCCGCGCCTCTGGCCGCGGTCGACGTGAACCCCACCACGACGTGGATCGCCGACTACACCGACGAGGAACCCACGCTGCGCCTGGCCTGGCCCGCCGCCCGCGACGTGACCGGCTTGCGGCTGACCACGTCGGCGCTGTCCGGCGCGTCCCGCCCGACCGAGGTGCAGATCACCACCCCGGAGCTGAGCCGGACCGTGCCGGTGTTCTCCGACGGCTCGGTCGACTTCGTCGCGACCACCGACCGGCTGGACATCACGATCAAGAAGAGCGAAGGGGTTCCCGACCGCGTTCCGGGACCGGTGGGCATCAGCGACGTCGAGATCGTCGGTGCGCCCGATCTGGTGCGGCCGATCCCGCTGGACACCCCGTTCACCGTGCCGTGCGGCTCCGGCCCGGCCGTCACCATCGACGGAACCGCCTACGCCACCACGGTTTCCGGCACGCTGCGGGACGTGTTTCAGCACCGTCCGCTACCGCTGGGCACCTGTCGGGACCTGGTCGAAGGCGTCGACCTCGGAGGCCGGGAGCACGAGGTGAGCACAGCTCGATCGGCCTCCTTCGTGGTGCAGGACCTCACCCTTCGGCCCAGCACCGCGGCGGCCACCGCGCCGCCGGGTCACCGCGCGATCGACTTCGAGCGATGGGATGCCGCGCACCGAGAACTGCGGGTGGCCGCCGGGCAGGCCGCGGTCCTCAGCATCCCGGAGAACGCCAACGACGGCTGGGTGGCCAAGGTGGACGGCAAGCCGCTCGCCCGCACCAGGGTCGACGGGTGGCAGCAGGCCTGGGTGCTGCCGGCCGGTGGCGTGACGACCGTGGTGCTGGACTTCGAGCCCGACACCACCTACCGGCAACGGCTTCTGGCCGGCGCCGTCGCCGCGGCGCTCCTGGTGCTGGTCACGCTTGTGCCGGTGCGCAGACGGGTCCGGATCACCACGTCCCCCGCGGGCAGGCGGTGGGTGCCGGCGGCGCTGGTGGTGCTGCTCGCGGCCGTCGGCGGGATCCTGCCGGTCGTCCTGCTGATCGCGAGCCTGCTCGTCCGTGCCGTGGCCCAGCGGTTCACCGCGCGGTTCAACGTCACGGCCTTGATCGTCGTCGCCGGGATGGCGACCGCCACCGCGATCGCGGTCGTCGGACGCCTGCAGGGACACGGGCAGGGCTGGGCGTACGGAACCGCCACGCAGGCCGCCATCCTCGTCGCCCTGGCCGCGGCGGTGTCACCGTGCCTTGACTGGTTCGACCCGGGACCGGAACTCGATCAGGGCTCCGAAGCAGGTGAGCAGAGCGGTGGCGGTGACGGCCCCGGCGACGACCTGGGTCGGCGAACCGTGCCACCAGCCGAGAACGAGCACGACCTCGAACCCGACCGCCAGCCAGGTCAGTGACGTGGACCAGCGGTCGGCGCCCGCGATCCTGGAGTACAACAGGATCTGCACGAGCGACAGCAGCGATCCGACCAGGGCGAACGGCCACACCGGAAGGCTGCTCGCCGCGTAGGCCGAACCGCCGACTAGCGACACCACCGTGCGACCGAACACCGCGCAACCCAGCACCACCACGGCGTCCACGGCGGCGCAGACGCCCAGCGCGATCGGCACGATCCGGCGGCGGGCCTTCTCGTCGGCCAGCTTGGGCAGGACGACGACGGCGATCGCGTACGGCAGCCAGTACGCGATCTTGGTGATCACCGAGCCCACCGCGTACTCCCCCGCCTCACGGGCGGGAAGGCTGTGCCGGGCCAGCACCAGGTCCAGGTTCACCAGGAGCACCAGCGCCAGCAACGCCTGCACGGTGTGCAGCACGTCGCGCACGTGCCCCGCGGTGCGGGGGCCCGGCACCGGTCTGCCGCAGATCAGCCAGCCCACGAAGGCGACGACGACCGACCCCGCGACCGTCCCGGCGAACGCCCCGGCGGGCGTGCGGAACACGAGCAGGCCGAGCAGCGTGCCGCCGACCCGCCCGACCCCCTCGGTCGCGATCAGGCGGACCATCGACTGGAACCGCTGCGTACCCTGCAGGATTCCGTGGCACAGGCCGACGAGCGTGATCGGCGCGAGCGAGCAGGCGAGCAGCAGCACCGCCCACGGCCCCGGCAGGTGCAGCAACGCCATCAGCACGGGCGAGACGGCCAGCGCGGTGACCAGGACGGTGGCACTGGTCATCAGGCCGAGCGTCACCAGCGGCCCGCGATCCTGTTCGGGCGCCCGCGCCACCCGCAGGGCGATCACGGTCTGCAAGCCCATCGCCGGCACCGCGCCGATCGCCAGGAGCGCCAGCAGCGAGCCCATTTCCCCGAAGACCGGCGGCGCGAGCAGCCGCGCGGCGATCACCGTGAGCAGGTAGCTGGCGACGTTGCTGCCGCCGAACGCCACCGCGATCGCGATCGCGTCGACGCGGGTCCTGGCCGGAAGTGTCTCCGCCACTGGCTTCGTCCCCTAAGTTACCGAAGGGTAATGGTTGGGGAACTATAGTCCCGCAGTCCAGGTTCCGGGCTGCCGACGAGAAGAGCAGGTGCGATGCGGCTGGTTCTGCCCGCGGTGTCCGCCGTGCTGGCCCTGCTCGTGCTCACCCCGTTGCTCGGCCGCGGCTTCGTCCTGAACTACGACATGGTGTTCGCGCCGGACCAGTCGCTCCTGCCCGACGGCCTCGGTCTCGGCTCGGCACTGCCCAGGTCGGTCCCGGCGGACGCGGTGATGTCGTTCGCGACCGCTCTGCTGCCGGGCGACGTCGTGCAGAAGATCGTGCTCCTGGCGGCCCTGTTCGCCGGTCCGCTCGGCGCGGGCAGGCTCGTGCCCACGAACTCGGTGGCGATCCGGGTCGTCGCCGCGGTCTGGTACGGGTGGAGCGCGTACGTGGCCGAGCGGCTTTTCATGGGCCATTGGCCGTACGTGGTCACGTACGCCTGTCTGCCGTGGATCGTGGCGGCCGGGCTCGCGGTCCGTCGAGGGGAACCCAAAGCGCTCCCGAAGCTGATTCTGGCCTGTGCTCCCGCAGTCCTCACGCCGACCGGTGGAATCATCGCCGCGGTGCTCGCGGTCGTGTGCTCGGGCCGCCGCAAGCTCGCGGTCACCGTGCCGGTCACGGTCCTGCTGAACATGCCGTGGTTGCTGCCTTCCGTGCTGCACCCCGGCGGCTCACTGTCCAGTCCGGACGGTGCCGGGGCGTTCGCCGCCAGGGCCGAGAACTGGGGTTCTCCGGTCACCAGCGTGCTCGGCCTCGGTGGGATCTGGAACGCCGAGGTCGTGCCGGGCAGCCGGGAGATGCCACTGCTGCCGGTGATCACCCTGCTGTCGGTCGCCGTAGCCCTGGTGGGGCTGCGTTCGCTCGCGCCGCGATGGGGCCTGGCGCCCGCGCGTTCGTTCGTCGTCCTCGGCGCGATCGGCGTCGCGATCGCGGTGTTCGGCACGCTGCCGGGCGGTGGTGACGTGCTGGCGTGGGCGGTGTCCCACGTGCCCGGCGCGGGTCTGCTGCGGGACTCGCAGAAGTGGGCCGCGTGGTGGGCGCTCCCGCTCTCGCTCGGGTTCGCCCTCGGCGTGGAGGCGGCGGGGAAGTACCTGACCAGCAGGACCTCGCTCGTGGCGCTGGCGGCGCTGCTCCCACTCATCACGATGCCCGACTTCGCCTGGGCGGGGTCGGGGCGCCTGGAGGTGGCGAACTACCCGGCCGACTGGAGTGCCGTGCGCACCGTGCTGGCGGCGGACGACGGAGCGGGCGACGTGCTGGCCCTGCCGATGTCCGCGTTCCGGCGGTTCTCCTGGAACGGCGACCGGACGCAACTCGATCCGGCGCCCCGGTTCCTGCCGAGGACCGTCGTCATCGACGACGTCGTGCACGTCGGTGGCAGACCGGTGGCCGGGGAAGACCGCAGGGTCGCGACGATTCGCCGGGCGATGGCCCGCGACGACGGTCTCGGCGCGTTCGGGATCGGCTGGGTGCTGGTGGAGCACGGGACGCCCGGCTCGGTCGACCCCGGCGTGCTCAGGGGCCTGCGGGAGGTGTGGTCCGGGCCGTGGCTGACCCTCTACCGGGTGCCGGGGGTGATCGCGCCCCCACCGGCCGGAGCGCCGCGATTGCCTGTTGTCGCAGGAGATCTCGGCGCGTTGGCGGTTGTCGCGTCCAGCCTATTGTGGCTGCTATTACCAGCCGGTAGATTCAGGCGATCCAGTCACTCGCGGACAGCCGAGGAGCAAGCGTGCGCACATTGATCGGTGCCGTCATCGCGGTCGTCGCCGGGCTCGCGTTCGCCGGTGGCGGAACGTACGTCCTGGTCAATTCTCTCGCGCCGGACAAGGCCGTCCAGCTCGAGAACGCCCCGGCGCCCAACAACTCCAACGACACCGTCAACTACGGCACGCCGTAAGGTGCCGAGCCAGGCGACGCTGGACCGGTCGATCCGCCTGTTCAAGGCATTCCGCAACGAGCAGACCGACCGGGACACCTTCTACCGGTTGCTGGCCGAGGACTCCGCACGGCAGGTCGCCGAGTTCACCTCCCTCGCCGGCCGGAGTCTTCTCGACGTCGGTGGCGGCCCCGGGTACTTCGCCGACGCGTTCCGCGCGGCCGGCGCCTACTACGTCGGCCTGGATCCCGATGTCGGCGAACTGTCGGCCCGCGGCGAGTACGCCGAAGGGATGATTCGGGCCAGTGGCACGCGATTGCCCATCCGAACGGCCTCAGTGGACATCTGCTATTCGTCGAACGTGCTGGAGCACGTGGACGAGCCGCGCACGATGCTCGACGAGATGGTGCGCGTGACGAAGCCCGGCGGGACGGTGTTCCTGTCGTTCACGCCGTGGTACTCCCCCTGGGGCGGCCACGAAACCTCGCCGTGGCACTTCATCGGCGGCCACTACGCCCGTCGCCGATTCCGGGACAACCACGGCCAGGAGCCCAAGAACCGTTACGGGGAAAGCCTTTTCGCGGTGTCCGTCGGCTCGGCGCTGCGCTGGGCGCGGAACCACCCGGAGGCCCGCCTGGAACGCGCACTTCCCAGGTATCACCCGTGGTGGGCGACCTGGGTCGTGCGCGTTCCGGTGCTTCGCGAGGTCGTGTCCTGGAACCTCGTGCTGGTCCTGCGGAAAAAGCCTTAGTCGGTACGGCGGCGGCCGGCGAGCAGCAGGACGATGCCGACGGCCAGCAGGACGCCACCCGCGATCCACAGGATCACCGGAAGGCCGGTGAGCAGCCATAGCTTGGACGTGTTTTCCTCGGCCACCCGCACGTTGTTGTCGACCGTCTTCTTGTTGAGCTCCAACGTTCCGTCGAACACCGCGGTGCCGTTACCCGCGCTCTGGCCCGAGGTGCGCAGCTCCTGCTTCACCGACTGACGCACCTTGATGAGCGCGCCGGTGACCGGCTCGACCCACAGCGTCTTTTCCGCCTGGTAGTACAAACTGACCGACACGGTCGGTTCGGGCCTGTCGATCAGCGAGCCGGGCACGTCCCGGCTGTCGACGTTGGTGGCCGGCACGGACTGCTTGAACCGGTACACCGGCAGGCCTTGCAGTGTCTCCTCACCGTCGAACTTGGCGTCCACCGGCTTGCCCACCCCGCTGTCGTACCAGGGGTAGCTCCGCTTCTCGGTCTGGAAGGGGAACTTGAAGTTCAGGCCGGGGAACTGAGCCTGGCCGCGCGTGCCGGGGATCTTCGTGTCCTTGCCGTTCTCCGACTTCTCCTTCTGGAGGTACTGCGTGGTGCAGGGCGCGACGGCCTCCGCGGTGAACCGGTCCAGGCACAGCTCACGCACGCTCGCGCTGAGCGTCAGCTTGTCCTCGTCCTCCGTGATCTGGGTGGCCTCGTTCCACACGGTCACGCCGCTGTCGGCCTGAACCTCGGGCGCCCGCAGGTCACCGGAGACGTACGTGGTCGACGTCAGGCTGAGGTCGCGGCGGATCTCGGGCTTTGCCGGGCCTGCCTCCTGCGGCACGTAGACGAGTGCGGTGACGCCGCTGCCCTGGGCCACCGCGGTCGTCTTGGGGTCGTGCGGGATCTTGGCGAGGGCCGGATAGGCGTAGAACCGCAGCAACAGCCCGGTCGCGATCCCGAACACGCCGAGTCCGAGCAGGACGAAGGTCACACCGCGTCGCAAAGGTCCTCCTCAGGAGCTGGGCCGCCGACGCGGCCCGTGGTTGAACTGTCGAGCAGGGTGGACGCCACGGCGACGAACATCCGTCCGCTGGTGGCCCAGTCGAAACCGGCGGCCCAGGCCCGGCACGCGTCGGCCACGGCCGAGGCGTCGTCGGGGCGGGCCAGCAGTGTGAGAGCGTCGTGGATCGCGCCGCCGACGTCCTCGTCGTCCCGTACCAGCCAGCCGGTCTCCTTGTGCCGCACGGAGTCGCGCAACCCGTCGACCTCGCGGCAGACGGTCGGGACGCCGTGCGCGGCCGCCTCGATCACGGCCAGTCCCCAGCCTTCGCCGTCCGACAGGGTGACGTTGAGCCAGGATTCCCGCAGCAGAGCGCTCTTCGCGGAGTCGTCGACGAAACCGTGCACCACGACGGAATCCCCGAACGGCGCCGCGGCCTTGCGCACCGCGGCTTCGTCCGGACCGCGACCGATCACGTGCAGGCGCAGACCGGGCCAGTGGCCGCGCAGCGTGCCGACGATCTCGATCAGCCGGTCGACCCGCTTGTGCGTGACGAGCCTGCCCAGGCACACCAGCGAGGGGTGCGGAGAACGTGTGCCGTCCGCGGACGGCGGGTGGTCAGTGCCGTTGGGCACCACGAAGATCCGGCCACGCCAGGCGAGGCGCTCGCGCATCGCGCGCACGGTGGACCGCGACACGGCCACCGTCACCGCGTGGCGGTAGACCTTGCGCGCGGCAGGACCTTCGAGCCAGCGGCCGATCCGGGCCAGCCACGGCGGGAAGTGCACGGCGAACTGGGCGTCGTGCACGTGGTGCACCACCAGCACGACCTTCGTCCACCTGGCGACCACCAGGGGACTGAAGAAGGGGATCCCGTTCTGGCAGTCGATCACCAGGTCGATACGACTTCGGTTGCGCAGCAACCACAACAGCGCCCAGAAGTACACCGTCCACCGGCCGCCGCGACGCACGGTCGACTCGTCGCCGCCGCTCTGCCCGTCCCCCTTGGCCGTGAGGAAGGTGACCTGCGCCCCGGCGGCGGTCATCGCGTCCGCCACGCGGGCGGCGTATTCCTCGGCGCCACCGGCGTGCGGATGCCCGCGGTCGCGCCAGTTCACCACTACCACCCGCGCACCGTTGAGCGGTGGTCTCACTCAGGCCACCTCCGCCACGGATGTCATGGCCGGGGTGACGGCGGGCGTCTTCTCCGCGCCGAGGATCGCCCGGATCCTCGCGAGCGCGGCGAAACTGCGGTAGCCGTCCCGCATCGGGCGGAACGTGGACCCCGGCACGTCCCTCCAGCTCACCGGCAGTTCGACGATCATCGCGCCGATCCGTTGCGCCCTGGCGAGCAGTTCGACGTCGAACGCCCATCCCGGTGTGCGCAGCGGCCGGAAGATCGCATCGGCGGTGTGCCGGTCGAAGAACTTGTAGCCGCACTGGGTGTCGCCGACGCCAGGCACGATCGTGTTGGCCGCGTACCGAAAGGCCCACGCGCCTGCCTGCCGGACCTGGTTGTGCCTCGCACGCACGATCGAGCTCGGGTGCGCCCGCGATCCGACGACCACGTTCACACCGGTGCGCAGGAACCTGAGCGTCGGCGCCAGCGCCGCCATGTCGGTCGCCAGATCGGCATCGCAGAAGCCGACGTAGCGGCTGTCGGTCCGCAGCACTCCGGTCCGCACCGCTGCGCCCTTCCCAGGCTGGGCACAGCGGATCAGCCGCACCGGGACCGATCCGAACCGGTGCTCGCGGGCGACCTCGCCACTGCGGTCGGTGCTGGTGTTGTCGACCACGACGATCTCGCACGACTCACGGGTGGCCGCGAGCGCCACCGTGAGCGCGGACAACGTGGCCGACAGCCGCGACTCCTCGTTGCGCACAGGCACGACAATGGAAAGCAGTGTCATGTCTTCGCCGCTATTCCGGGCGCGCAGAACCCAGCATGGTGTCGCAAGAGTCCTCCCATGACGTGATGCAGGTCTCAGGACGGCGAAAGTTACCCAACGGTAGTTCCCCGGAAATAGAAGGCAAGTGTGATGTGTGTCACATGATCTGCCGTAGTGACAGTGACCTTCGAACTTTGTACCGTTCAGCGCCGAAAATTGAGCTGGACGGACTAATCAGATGACCGATGACCGGACGGACATCCTTCACCGAACAAAGACCCCGCGAAGAACCGCCACGGGCCAGGCGGGAGCATCGCCGCCGAACGAAGAAAGCAGGTCAAATCATCTGAATGGATTTACCGACATGTCGAAGTGGCAGGTCAGGCGCTCCTGATACCACGAGTCCACGCACTTGACGTCGCCATCCCAGGCGTCAGTTGCATATCGGTTCAAACAAGATCTCGACCATAAACGCGAATAAATCCGCCTTGGATTCAACCGCTCGAAGCAACAGTGCTGGTCGAGGGTGGGCGTGCGTGGCGAGATTGGGTCGGCCGGGGATATCGGACGAGAGGAAGGCCGATCTGTGGCGGCGGTGGAAGGCCGGGGACGGGATCGCTCCCGAGCTCCACAAGGGCCGCGCCGGCTCTGCGCCGGTGATTCCTACAAGAACGGTGGACGCGACGCCTACCGGGCGACCGCGGCACAGGAATGGGCGTTCAACCGTGCCCGGCGGCCGAAGCCGTGTCTGCTCGCCCGCGGGCCGGAGCAGATCGTTGGTCGCCTGCGCCTGAACCACGGCGATGAAGATCAGCCACGAGACGATCTGCCGTTCGGTCCACAATGAACACAGCGAATTCGGGCACCTGGAAGGCGATCTGGTGATCGGATCGAACAACAGCCAGGTCGAGGCCCACGCCCGCAGGAATCCCGAGTTCCACGGCACGCTGACCTGGGACCGCGGCGTGGAATTGGCCCACCACAAGCGTTGTAGTCGGCCGTGCTCAACTTCTCCCCTCGTACGACACCGGCAGGCACGCCGGCATCGCACGAGGAGGGCGTCGGGGCCGCGCGGCACGCGGCCCCGACTCGGTGACTAGAAGTCCTCGTCGAACGACACCGTGCCGGTCACCCCGACCTGGTACGCCGACACCCGGCGCTCGAAGAAGTTCGACAGCTCCTGCACGTCCTGCAACTCCATGAACGCGAACGGGTTCTTCGAACCGTAGATCGGCTCGATCCCGAGCACCTGCAACCGCCGGTCCGCGACGTGCTCCAAATAGGACCGCATGTCCGCCACCGACATCCCCGCGACGCCACCGCCGAGCAGGTCCTCGGCGAACTGCACCTCGGCGTCGACCGCCTCGCGCAGCATCTGCCGGACCTCCTCGTACAGCGACTCGTCGAACAGGTCAGGCTCCTCGCGGCGGACCGTGTCCACGACGTCGAACGCGAACGCCATGTGCATCGACTCGTCGCGGAACACCCAGTTGGTGCCGGAAGCCAGCCCGTTCAGCAACCCGCGCGAGCGCAGGAAGTACACGTAGGCGAAGGCGCCGTAGAAGAACAGGCCCTCGATGCACGCGGCGAAGCAGATCAGGTTGAGAAGGAACGACCTGCGGTCCTCACGCGTCCGAAGCTCCGTCAAGGACGAGATCGAGTCGATCCACTTGTAGCAGAACTCGGCCTTGGCGCGGATCGACGGGATCGTCTCGACGGCGGCGAACGCCTCGATGCGGTCGTTCTCGTCGGGCAGGTAGGTGTCGAGCAGCGTCAGGTAGAACTGGACGTGCACGGCCTCCTCGAACAGCTGCCGCGACAGGTAGAGCCGCGCCTCCGGGGCGTTGACGTGCTCGTACAGGTTCAACACCAGGTTGTTCGCGACGATGGTGTCGCCGGTGGCGAAGAACGCGACGAGCCGGTTGACCAGGTGCCGCTCCGCCTCGGACAGCTTGTTCAGGTCCGCGAGGTCGGAGTGCAGGTCGACCTCCTCGACGGTCCAGGTGTTCTTGATCGCGTCGCGGAAGCGCTCGTAGAACAGCGGGTAGCGCATGGGCCGCAGGGTGAGGTCCATGCCGGGGTCGAGCAGGGCGTTCTGACGGGCGGTGTTGGCGAGAGTGGTCACTGGCAGGCCTCACAGGACTCGGGGTTTTCGAGGGAGCAGGCGATGGCTTCGTCCGACGTCACGACGGGCACCGCCGTGGTGGTCGTCGCCTGCTGGATGCGCGTCGCCGGGCGGGAGCGCAGGTAGTAAGTGGTCTTGAGCCCGGCTTTCCAGGCGTAGAGGTACATCGAGGAGAGCTTGCCGATCGTCGGCGAGGCGACGAACAGGTTCAGCGACTGGCTCTGGTCGATGTACGGGCCGCGCGCGGCGGCCAGTTCGATCAGCGCCTTCTGCGGCAGCTCCCAGGCCGTGCGGAACAACGAGCGCACGTCCTCGGGCAGTTCGGCGATTCCTTGCGCGGAGCCGTCGTCCTGCTTGAGCCTGTTGCGCACGGACTCCGTCCACAGGCCGCGCGACTTGAGCTCGCGCACCAGGTAGGAGTTGATCTGCAGGAACTCGCCGGACAGCGTCTCGCGCTTGAACGTGTTCGACACCTGCGGCTCGATGCACTCGAAGCAGCCGGCGATCGAGGCGATCGTCGCGGTGGGCGCGATGGCGATCAGCAGCGAGTTGCGCAGTCCGTGCTCGCTGACCCGCTCGCGCAGCGCGCCCCAGCGCTCGGTCTGCGTGGGCGTGACGCCCCACAGGTCGGGCTGCAGGTCGCCCTTGGCGGCGCGGGTCTCCGCGAACGCCGGGTGCGCGCCCGCCGACGAGGCCAGCTCGGCGGAGGACTCCAGCGCCGTCAGGTAGATCTCCTCGGCGATCCGCGTGGACAGCTCGCGGGCCTCGGGCGAGTCGAACGGCAGGCGCAGCTTGAAGAACACGTCCTGCAGGCCCATGACACCGAGACCCACCGGGCGCCAGCGCGGGTTGGACCGAGCCGCCTGCTCGGTCGGGTAGTAGTTGATGTCGATCACGCGGTCGAGGAACACGACGGCGGTGCGGACCGTGGAACGCAAGCGGTCCCAGTCGATCCCGCCGTCAGCCACGTGCGCGCCGAGGTTGACCGAGCCGAGGTTGCAGACCGCGGTCTCCTCGTCGCTGGTGACCTCGAGGATCTCCGTGCACAGGTTGGACAGGTGCACGACGTTCGACGGCGACGCCGTCTGGTTGCACGTGCGGTTCGCGGTGTCCTTGAACGTCATCCAGCCGTTGCCGGTCTGGGCGAGCGTGCGGATCATCCGTCCGTACAGGTCGCGGGCCTTGATCGTGCGGACCGCGCGACCCGCTTCCTCGGCGCCGCGGTAGGCGCGGTCGAACTCGTCGCCCCACAGGTCGACCAGCTCGGGAACCTCGTCCGGGTCGAACAGCGACCAGTCCGCGTCGGCCTCGACGCGGCGCATGAACTCGTCGGGGATCCAGTTGGCCAGGTTGAGGTTGTGCGTGCGACGCGCGTCCTCACCGGTGTTGTCGCGCAGCTCCAGGAACTCCTCGACGTCCGGGTGCCACGTCTCCAGGTACACGCAGGCAGCGCCCTTGCGACGGCCGCCCTGATTGACGGCCGAGACCGACGCGTCGAGCGTGCGCAACCACGGCACGATGCCGTTGGAGTGGCCGTTCGTGCCGCGGATCAGCGCACCCCTCGAGCGCACCCGCGACCACTGGACACCGATGCCGCCGGCGAACTTCGACAGCCGGGCGATCTGCTTGTACCGGTCGTAGATCGACTCCAGCTCGTCCTTCGGCGAGTCGAGCAGGTAGCACGAGGACATCTGGGTGTGCTGGGTGCCGGAGTTGAACAACGTCGGCGAGCTCGGCAGGTACGCGAGCGACGACATCAGCCGGTAGAAGTCGATGGCCTCGGCGGCGGTGTGCGAGAGACCGCACGCGACGCGCAGCAGCCAGTACTGCGGCTGCTCGATGACCGAACGCTTCGCGGGGTGGCGCAGCAGGTAGCGGTCGTAGACAGTGCGCAGGCCGAAGTACTCGAACCGCCGGTCGCCGTCGAGGTCGATCGCGTCGTCGAGCTTGCGGGCGTTGGCGGCGACGAACTTCGCGGTCGCGTCGCCGATCAGGCCCTCGGCGTGGCCGAGCGCGACGCTCTGGCTGAAGGACTGCACGCCCTGACGGCGCACCTCCTTCTCGATGTACGCGGCGAGCAGGCCGGCGGCGAGCTTGGAGTACTCGGGCTCCTCGGCGACCAGCGCCGCGGCGGTCTGGATCGAGAGCCGGTCCAGCTCCTCGGTGGTGGCGCCGTCGTAGAGACCGCTGATCGTCTTCGTGGCGACCCGCAGCGGGTCGACGTCGTGCAGACCGACCGTGCAGCGTTCCACCGCGCGCACGATCTTGTTCAGGTCAACCGGTTCGAGTGAACCGTTGCGCTTCTTGACGCGCATTGTGGTGGTGGTGAGCGTGTCGACCGCCGTCACAGCTCTCTCCTCGCGAGCTCGGGGTGGCCACGAGATCGGGAGAGGGTGAACGGGCGCGCGCGACCGCCACGTCCTCCCGCCCTCCCTCGGGGCCTCGGACACCCGCACGCGTGGGCACGTGCGGGGCGCTGGCAGGTCTTCGGACTCGTGGGCGAGCCTGTCTCCAGGCGCCTACCGGCCGTCGCTTCCCAGACGTCGATGTCCAGTGCTTTCTGACGGCTTTCGTTCCCACTCACCGCTGCGGGGCAGTCCCGGACTCACACCGGGTTCCCTCTTGCGACGACCGATCTGGATGATCGGCCGAACCAGCTCGGAGCACCATACATGGGTGTCGTCGAGCGATCGACAACTACATCTAGTGGGCGTGTCGCCCAGTCGGAGCAGCCCCGAACGATCACGTGCGCGCGCCGGTGATCGCGGCCACTCTCGACATGGTAGGAAGTCCTACTTTAGGTTGACCGAAGGTCCACGGTGCAGGGAAGCCGGTGCGAGTCCGGCGCGGTCCCGCCACTGTGACCGGGGAGCGGTGTCCCATCAGCAGGCCACTGGCGCGAGCCGGGAAGGCCGGGGCGGCACGTCGATCCGGGAGCCAGGATACCGGCCGGGGACTTCCGTGTTCGTCCACGAGGATGGAGCTGAACGCATGCGGATTCTTCCTACCTGCGCGAGAAACGCAATCCCGCAGCCATAAGCCGTGTCTTCGTCGTGCCCGGTCGTCCACACGCGACACGGGCGGCTCCCTCCTGCGCTCAAACGGAAGGACCTTCTGGGAGCAAGGATCTGCACCACTTCATCGGCGGCAAGCCCGTGTCCGGCACGTCCGGGCGCTTCGCCGACGTCTTCGACCCGAGCACGGGGTCGGTCCAGGCCCGCGTGCCGCTGGCATCGGCCGCCGAGGTCTCGGACGCGATCGCGGACTCCGCTGCGGCACAACGGGAATGGGCGACCTGGAACCCGCAGCGCCGGGCCCGCGTGCTCATGAGGTTCGTCGACCTCGTACGCGCGGAGGAGGACAGCCTGGCCCGGTTGTTGTCGTCCGAGCACGGCAAGACCGTCGCCGACGCACGAGGTGACATCCAGCGAGGACTGGAAGTCGTCGAGTTCGCCATCGGCATCCCGCACCTGCTCAAGGGCGAGTACTCCGACAGCGCCGGCACCGGCATCGACGTCTGCTCGATGCGCCAGCCGCTCGGTGTGGTCGCCGGCATCACGCCGTTCAAACTCCCCGCGATGATCCCGCTGTGGAAGGCCGCTCCTTCGATCACGTGCGGGAACTCGTTCGTGCTCAAGCCTTCCGAACGCGACCCCTCGGTGCCGCTGCGCCTCGCGGAGCTGTTCCTGGAAGCCGGTCTGCCGCCCGGTGTGTTCTCCGTCGTCAACGGGGACAAGGAAGCCGTGGACGCACTGCTCACCGACCCGCGGATCGAGGCGGTCGGCTTCGTCGGCTCCTCCGCGATCGCCGAGTACGTCTACACGACCGCCGCCGCGCACGGGAAGCGCGCGCAGTGCTTCGGCGGCGCCAAGAACCACATGATCGTCATGCCGGACGCCGACCTCGACCAGGTCGCGGACGCCTTGGTGGGCGCCGGTTACGGCTCTGCGAGCACGTCCATCTGCTCCCAATCTGCGTGAACGCTCGGACGCCTGGAGCCACTGGAGGGCCGTTGACCAGCCTGAACACACTGGTGCGCCAGTAGACTCCCATCACCGAACACTTCTTGAATTCCTCTGTAGACGGTTGGCAAGGTGGTGGCATGAGTCCGCGAACAGGCCTCACCCGCGTGCTGGACGACCTGGGCACCACGCTGATCGACCTCGTGCGTGGTGATCCGGGCCGTGCCGCGGACGTCGGTGGTGTCGTGATCCACGACCCGGACGACGACCAGGCGTTGCCGCCGGCCGCGCTGGTGCTGGGCGTCGGTGTGCGCGAGCCCGCTCCGTTGCTGCGCCTGCTGGGCGAGGAAGGGGCGGCCGCGTTGGTCGTGCGCGGCCCGATCGTCCTCACCGAGGAGATCTCCGAGGCCGTCGACGGCTCCGGGGTGGCCCTGCTCGGTCTGGCGCCGGGGGCGTCGTGGACCCAGCTCGCCGCGATGTTGCGGTCGTTGCTCGCGGAGGGTGAGGTCGACCCGTCCGAGACGCTCGGCGGTGTACCGGCCGGGGATCTGTTCGCGCTGGCCAACGCGGTGGCGTCGCTGATCAGCGCTCCGGTGACGATCGAGGACCGCAGCTCGCGGGTGCTCGCGTTCTCTGGGCGGCAGGACGAGGCCGACTCGTCGCGGGTCGAGACGATCCTGGGTCGGCAGGTTCCGGCGCGGTACTCGCAGCTGCTGGAGGCGCGCGGGGTGTTCCAGCAGCTCTACCGCAGCGACCAGCCGGTTTACATCGAGGGGCTGCCCGCCGACGACGGCTCGCTGTGCCTGCCCCGCGTCGCCGTGGCGGTGCGGGCGGGTGACGAGTTCCTCGGCTCTATCTGGGCCGCCGTGCGCGGGCCGTTGTCCCCGGACAGTTCCACCGCGTTCGGCGACGCGGCCAAGCTCGTGGCGTTGCACATGATGCGCCAGCGGGCGGGTGCCGACGTCGAACGGCGGCTGCGCGCGGACCTCGTCTCGACCGCGATCGAGGGAGGTGCGGGCGCGGCGGAGGCGGTGCGGCGGCTGGGGCTGGCCGACCAGCCGTGCGTGGTGCTGGCGATGGCGCTGGCCCACTCGCACGGCGACGATCCGGCCGCGCACGCCCGGCTGCTGGCCGAACGCCAGCAGATCGCCGACGCGCTCGCCATGCACCTGACGGCCGTGCATCCTCGTGCCGCGGCCGCGTTGATCGGCGACGTCGCCTACGCGATCCTGCCCGCGGAGTCGGACGACCGGGCGTTGCGGATCGCCACGGACTTCCGCAACCGCATCGGCAACGCCGTGCTCGTGGGTGTCGGCGAGGTGTCCGACGGCCTGACGCTCTCCCGGACGCGGGCCGGTGCCGACCTGGTGCTGCGGGTGCTGCGGGCGGGACGCGCGTCGCGGCCGGTGGCGCGGGTGTCCGACGTGCACGGCGAGGGGTTGCTCCTGGAGCTGTCGGACCTGATCGCCGAGCGCGGGGACACGCTGACCGGGCCCGTCGCGCGGTTGGTCGCCTACGACCGCAAGCACAGCGCGTGTCTGGTCGAGACGCTCAGCGCGTGGCTCGACGCCTTCGGGGACGTCCCCGCCGCGTCGGCCGCCGTTTTCGTGCACCCCAACACGTTCCGGTACCGGCTGCGGAGGTTGTCGGAGGTCGGGGAGATCGACCTCGGCGATCCGGACGCGCGGTTCGCGGCGATGCTGCAGCTCAGGTTGTGGCGCCCAGATCTTCGCTCAGGAGAGGGCTGAGCGATTCCGGTTGCTGCTTGTCCAGTTATTGTCACCATTCGCGGCATGTGGTGGTCGAAATGCGACTGAAAGGGCCATGAGCTGTGGCCAATAGGAGCAACCTGGCCACGCTGTCCGCTATTACCGTCTTGATCGTGAACAGAGACCAGGTGGGGCGTGGTGTGCGCATCACCGTATCTGCGGTTCTCGGTTCCGCTACAACGCTCGTGTTGCTCCCGATCGCCATCAACGTCGGCACGGGCGGCACCGCCCCTCCCCTGTTACAGCCGCTGACCGGCTGGCTGTGGCCGTTGGTCGGGCTCATGTTCTTGGTCGCAGTGGCGCTCGGAGTATGGGATCGGATCGGAGACGCCAGGCCTCCGAAGGTGTCCGATCGCTGGCGTAACCAGCACGAACGGACATCGAACCTCGCTGCGGTTCAGTCATATGTGGAGAGGCGCCGCGCCAGTTCGCTCTTCGCCCGGATGAGCGTTGAGCTAGGCCTCTCCCTAGCAAGTCAGCCTGCGATGGTGCAACGGCCAGACGACTACCGACCGGACGACCCGATGTTGCGGTTGGAGACTCTGTTCTCCAGCGGCGAGATCACCGCCAGGTTTGAAGCGGAGCGCCGCGAACTGCTGATCCTCGGGGCTCCAGGTGGCGGCAAGTCGACGTTGCTGCTGCGGCTGTGTCAGGAACTTGTCGCCGAGGCCAAAAAGGACGAAGAGCGTCCACTGCCAGTGCTGGTGGATCTGGCAGCCTGGTCGATCACGGGCAGACGCCGACTTAGCAGCGGCAGGCTCTCAGCGCCTCAAGACTTTCGTGAGTGGCTCACCGCAGAACTGAAGAAGCACTACAATATCCCGCCGCCGCAGACACGAGGCATGCTCACGGCCAAGGGAAGCCTCGTTGTGTTGATGGACGGGCTCGACGAGGTCAGCGCCGAGGATCGCTGGAGGTGTGTCGAGGAGATCAACAAACTGCGTGACGAATGCGGCGTGCACATCGCCGTATGTTGCCGCAGCAAAGACTACGACGATCTCAGAAGAAAGCTGGAGCTTTACGGAGCCGCTGAGATCAAGCCTTTGCAACGGGACAAGGTAAGCGAATGCTTGGACGACCTTGCAGACGAGTTGAGCGGCGTCCGCACTGCACTCGCGACGAACCCTTCCCTGTGGGACATGCTGACCACACCGCTGATGTTCAGCATCATGGCGCTGACCTATCGCGGGACCCCGGTCAGCGGCCACGTGTCAGTCAGCAGGCTGTTCGACGACTACATCGTGGAGATGTTCGTACGGAAAGGTCTTCCGTCCCGATGGACTCCCGAACGCGTGATCAGGGCGTTGAGGTTCTTGGCGAGGCTGGCCAGCAGTCCGCTCTGGAACGACGACGTTGCGCAGTCCCGATTGCCGGCCAGGCAGGCATGGACGGATCTCGTCACGAATTCCTCGATGTGGCGACTCTTCCGACGCGCGGAGCCCGCCGCGCTCGCCGGGTTGCTGACAGCGTTCGGACTCGCGTTCGGAATGAAGTTCGGCATTGTTCTCGCCTTGCTCGCGACCACCCTCGCGGCCGCCGCAACTGTCGTGATGACCGGCTTGCTCCGTGATGTGCCCGACTGCTCCGCCGACGACCGGTCAGGAGGCTGGATGTGGGCCGGGGCCGGTTTCTTGACGGGATCGATCGCCGGCGCAGCCGCGTATGGACTAGGGATGCTATTCGGATCGGCCGCGAGCTGGCCGAAGTTTGTGGCGTATTCCGTCACGATCGCGCTAGCGCTGGTGTTGATGATGCTCGCAGAAAGCGTTCTGTATGTACCGTTTGTCACCTTGATCGGCACCAGCGTAGTGATCGTGGTGCTGTTCTGGACCGGCGCGGTAGAGGGCTTGCTTGTCGGTTTGGGCGCAGGTGCAGGACTGGGCGCCATGGCGGGCGCGCTGATCAGCGGGCTCGACGGCGTACGGCGAACCAGCTCGGTGTGGTCGAACTGGACGTGTCTCCTCGGGGTTCCCGCATCAATCGCAGGTGTGCTGATGGGAGTCGCGTTCGCCGGGCTGGCAGGCGCTCCGGCAGGCTTCTCGCTCGCGCCGCTGATCGGCGTGACGCTGGGGCTGATCTGGTTACCGCTGGTCGCGACCGGCGCAGCATTCGGTGTCGTCGACGCAGTGACACATCACATCTCTGAACTCGTGGCGCGCACGATGACATTCGACGAACTCCCAATTCGGAAGGGCGCGCTGTTGCGCTTCGCTCACGACCGGATCCTCCTGATCAAGCCCGAGAACGACTACCTGTTCGCGCATAGACTCCTCCGCGATCATCTAGCCGCCTGCGATCCTGTGCGGTTGAGTGCTGAGATCGAGCGCAAGCAGCAGAGCGGCGGCGACCTACGAGACCCTTCCCTGACTCAGGCGGTTCTGTGCCAGGGCGACGAACTCCCACGTCGCCGGATGGATCGCCAGTGACGGCCACGCCAGGTGCACGGTGATCGGTTCGGCGTCGGTGATCGGCAGGTAGGTCACGCCGGGGTGGGGGTGGTGGTGACTGGTGCCGGCCGCCGTGACCCCGACCGTCGTGCCGGTCGCGATCGACGTCAGCCACTCGACCACGCCGGGCACGTCCACCGTGCGCGGGCGGGCTCCGGAGGGCCAGAGGTCGGCGCTCGTCGTCGCCGCCGTCTCGCACACGGCGACGCACTCGCCCACGAGGTCGTCGAGTGTGAGGGCGGCACGGGACGCGAGCGGGTGGTCGTCCGCGACGGCCGCGATCCGGGGTTCCTCGATGAGCGCGGCGTGGCCGAGGTCGCCTCCGGCCGGTGGCGTGCGCAGGACCGCCACGTCCGCCTCGCCGCGCCGCAACGCCGCCTCGGGGTCGTCGGCCTGCCGGATGCGGACCAGGACGTCCGGGTGCTCGGCTCGCCATTCGCGCAGGAACGGGATCGTGAACCGGCCGAGCGCTGCCCAGGCGAAGGTGAGCCGGATCGGTTGCGGCCGGGCTGCCTCCGCCAGCGCCGTGTCGAGCGAGGTGAGGATGCGGTGGCTGTGCTCCCACAGGCGGTGGCCGGGGTCGGTCAGGGCGACGTGCCGGGTCGTGCGTTCGACCAGCCGCACGCCGAGACGTCGTTCGAGCTGGTCGAGCGTGCGGGAGAGCGCGGGCTGCGTGACGTGCAGCGACTGGGCGGCCGCGGTGATCGACCGGTGGTCGCCGATCGCGGCGAGTGCCCGCAGGTGACGCAGCTCGACATTCATGACTGCCGATCATAAGTGCTGCACG
Organism: Streptomyces sp. ID05-26A; assembly: GCF_033794685.1. Classification (NCBI taxonomy): domain Bacteria; kingdom Bacillati; phylum Actinomycetota; class Actinomycetes; order Kitasatosporales; family Streptomycetaceae; genus Streptomyces; species Streptomyces sp. ID05-26A. Next base: position 758,480 of record NZ_JARAYZ010000003.1, on the reverse strand, counting down.
AACGGCATTTCACTCTTCGCCGCGGCACTTCTAGCGTCGATGGCATGAGGATTCTGCTCGTTGGAGCGACCGGATTGCTGGGCACCGCGGTGCACGAGGTGCTCACCGAACGCAAGCACGACGTCGTGACCGTCTCGCGCACCGGAGGCGACCTCCAGTTCGACGTGACCGACCCGGCGCAGGTGGCCGAGCTCTACCGGACCGTGGGCCAGGTGGACGCCGTCGCGTCGGCCGCCGGGTATGTGCCGTTCAAGCCGTTCGGTGAGCTGACGATCGCGGACTACCAGGCCGGGGTGACCGGGAAGGTGCTGTCCCAGGTGGCGCTCGTGCGTGCGGGTCTCGCGCACGTCACCGAGTCGTTCACGCTGATCACGGGCGTGCTGGCGCGTGAACCGATCGTCACCGGCGCGGCCGCGGCACTGGCGAACGGCGCGGTGGAGGCGTTCGTGCGCGCCGCCGCGATCGAGATCACCCCGCAGCGGATCAACGCCGTGAGCCCGACCGTGTTCACCGAGGCGCTCGACGTGTACGGCGACTACTTCCCCGGCATGAAGCCGGTGCCGCTGGCCGACGTGGCGCAGGCGTACGTCCGGTCGATCGAGGGACGGCAGACCGGCCAGGTCTACGTGCCCTGAACCTCTACGAGCCCTGAACGTCTACCAGCCCTGACGTCTACGAGCCCTGAACCCGCAGCCGCCCGAGCAGGCGGTCCACCAGGCCGGGCAGTTCCTGCTCGCCCGCCCCTTCCAGCCACAACGCGATGCCGACGCGGATCGTGGTGAGGAACGTCGCCGCCATCAGCCGGGCGGTCTCCTCGTCGGGTTCGCGCCGGACCAGCACGGCGGTCAGGTCGCGTTCGAGCGCGACCTGGTCGCCTGCCTGTCGTGCGAGCAGTGACGGATGACGGCGCAACAGCCGCAGCTGGGCCATCCACTCGACGTCCGGGAGGGGCCGGACGCGGTACAGCTCGGCCGTGGACGCGCGCAGGGCCTGCCAGGCGTCCTCGGTCTCGGGTCGCGCCTCGACCAGCGAGACCAGCGCCCTGAGCCGCTCGCGGTCGGCGTCGAGGACGGCGTCCTCCTTGCTGGTGAAGTAGTTGGAGAACGTCCGGCGGGACACCCCGGCCGCGTCCGCGATGTCCTCGACCGTCACCCCGTCCAGGCCGTGTTCCACCGCCAGCCGCAACGCCGCTCCGGCGAGCGACCGCCGGGTCGCCGCCTTCTTGTGCTCGCGCAGCGTGGTGAGCGTCTCCATGCGCTCAAGCCTAACCCGAGTAAGTTGCTCATTGCGCAAATTTGCACAACGCGCAAGAATTAAGGCGACGAAGGGGCGGTTGTGTTGATCGAGACTCGGGCGATGGGGCACCGGCAGGTGCTGGAGTCGCTGTCCGGACTGCTGCTCGCGCTGTTCGTGGCCATGGTCAGCTCCACGGTGGTGTCCACCGCGCTGCCGCGGATCATCGGCTCGCTGAACGGCACGCAGACCCAGTACACGTGGGTGGTCACGGCCACCCTGCTCACGGCGACGGCCACGACCCCGATCTGGGGCAGGCTCGCCGACCTGTTCAACAAGAAGACGCTGGTCCAGGCCGCGATCGTGATCTTCGTGATCGGCTCGCTGCTCAGCGGGTTCGCCCAGGACACCGGCCAGCTCATCACCGCGCGCGCGTTCCAGGGCATCGGCGTCGGCGGCCTGCAGGCGCTGGTCCAGGTCGTGATCGCCGCGATCATCCCGCCGCGCGAACGAGGCCGCTACAACGGCTACCTCGGGGCGGTCATGGCCGTCGCGACGGTCGGCGGCCCGCTGCTCGGCGGACTCATCGTGGACGTGTCGTGGCTCGGCTGGCGCTGGTGCTTCTGGGTCGCCGTGCCGATCGCCGCGCTGGCGTTCGTGGTGCTGCAGGCGACGCTGAAGCTCGAGACCGTGCGCCGGGAGAACGTGAAGATCGACTACCTCGGCGCGACGCTGATCGCCGCAGGCGTGAGCGTGCTGCTCATCTGGGTCTCGTTCGTGGGCAACTCGTTCGACTGGATCTCGTGGCAGAGCGCGGCCATGGCCGGCGCCGGCGTCGTGCTGCTGGGCGCGGCGATCGCCGTCGAACTGCGCGTCGAGCAACCCGTCGTGCCGCTGCACATCGTCGTCCAGCGCACCCCCGCCCTGGCGATCATCGCGAGCCTCTCGGTGGGCATGGCGATGTTCGGCGGCGCGGTGTTCCTCGGCCAGTACTTCCAGATCGGCCGCGGTTACAGCCCGACCGAGGCCGGTCTGCTGACCATTCCGCTGATGGCGGGCGTGCTGCTGTCGTCCACGATCTCCGGCCGCATGATCAGCAAGACCGGCCGGATCAAGCCGTACATCGTCTCCGGCACGATCATCCTGGTGCTCGGCTTCCTCGGCCTGGGTTTCGTCGACCACGCCACCGCGCTGTGGATCGTCGGCGTCGCGATGGCCGTCGTGGGCATCGGCGTCGGCATGACGATGCAGAACCTGGTGCTGGCCGTGCAGAACAGCGTGCCGTTGAGCGAACTCGGCGCCGCTTCGGCGTCCGTGACGTTCTTCCGCTCGCTGGGCGGCACGATCGGCGTCTCGGTGCTCGGCGCCGTCCTCGCCAACCGCGTCACCGCCGACCTGTCCACCGCGCTGCACGTGCCGGCGGGCCAGTCGACCGGCAGCACCAGCGCGTTGAACCTCGCCGCACTCCCGCCCGAGGTCCAGACGATCGTGCACACCGTCTACGGCGACGCGACGGCGCACATCTTCCTGATCTCCGCCGCCGTCGGCGTCATCGGCATCGTGGCGGCACTGCTGCTCAAGCCGATCACGTTGCGCACGACGATCGATCTCGAGAAGAAGGACGCAGACTCAGCAGTCGTTCGCTGACTCCGAGGGGGAACCATGAGCGCCGGCCTCAACAACGCCTTCGAATCCACAGTGGACTCCTACGGCCCCGCTCCCCTGCCGTCGTCGAGAACCATCATGGTGGGCATCGACGGCACCGACACCGCGATGCGCGCGGCGGCCTCCGCCTTCGGCCTGGCCCGCCGCCAGGGAGCACGGCTGGTCGTCACTTTCGTGGCGTGCCACTCCTCCCTGGCGGCGCTGAGCCCGGCGGTCGCCTCGGCGTTCGAGCACGAGGCGACGGCCCGCCTGCACGCCGAACTCGCCGACCAGGTGCGGTCGTTCGCCGAGGAGCTCGACGTGCCGGTGACGTTCCTGAAGGCGTTCGGCGACCCGGTCACGGTGCTGCGCGACTCGGCGGACCGGTGCCAGGCCGACATGGTGGTCGTCGGGGCGTCGCAGCAGGCGGGGCACCGGTTCGCCGGGTCGGTGGCGACGCGGCTGATCCGGACGGGTCGGTGGCCGGTACTCGTCGTGCCCTGACCTCACACCTCGGACCACATGATGCCCGCACTCGATCGTCGAGTGCGGGCATCACTGCGTTCACCAGCAGTTTCACGCCTGCGGACAGATGCGTGCGTTCGTGCGTTCAACTTGTCTTGCCGTCATAGGTCGGATCACTGCTACGGTACTGCCGGGCGCAGGGATTTCTAAACTTAATTTAGTATTTATTCTTGACGCGATCGGGTGACCGAAGCATGCTTCAGCCACTCGACGACGAGAGGTACGGGTAGATGCCGAGAACCCTGCTGTCCGTGGCCACCATCGCCTTGGCGCTGTTAGCACCTACGGCGGTCGCCACCGCCGCACCGTCCGCACCCGTAGAACACGCGGGCGTCGACCAAGGCGCGCCCACCTACTACGACTCGGGCCTCGCCCGCACTCCGTACATGGGGTGGAACTCCTACTTCGCCGTGGGCGCGGCGTCGGAGGAGAAGGTGCTCGGGGTCGCCGACCACCTCGTGAGCAGCGGCCTCGCGAAGGCCGGTTACAACATCGTGTGGATCGACGGCGGGTGGAACGCGAGCCCGCCGCGGGACGGCAAGGGGTCGCTCGTGCCCGACCCGGCACGGTTCCCGTCCGGGTTCACCAAGCTGGTGGACACGTTGCACGCCAAGGGGTTGAAGGCGGGCATCTACACCGACGCGGGTGCGTGGGACGGCAAGAACTGCGCCGCCGGCAGTGGTGGCGGGTACTACGAGGCGGACGCGAAGCAGTTCGCCGGGTGGAAGTTCGACGCCATCAAGATCGACTTCCTGTGCGGCATCGCGCAGAACATGGACCCGGCCGTCGCCTTCACGCAGTTCTCCGCGGCGGTGCGGAAGGCCGGGCGCAAGATGATCCTCAACCTCTGCAACCCGGTCACCGACGAGTGGGGCGTGCCGCACCGCTGGGACCAGACCGCCTATGTGGCCTACACGTACGGACCGCGGGTCGGCGACTCGTGGCGCACTTCGACCGACGTCGCGTTCGGCACGCCGTACGAGGGCATCTGGCGTGACGTGCTGCGCAACATGGACCGCAACCTCTACCGGCCCGGCGCGCAGGGTCCCGGTCACTACAACGACCCGGACTACCTGATCCCGATGCGCAAGACCGAGCAGGGCACGTACGAGCTCAACGAGGAGGAGTCGACCTCGCAGCTCGTCATGTGGTCGGTGATGGCCTCACCGCTGATCATCGGGTCGGACCCGCGCACGCTGCCGCCGTCGATGATCGAGACGCTGAAGAACCCCGAGATCATCGCGGTCGACCAGGACCCGCTGGCCATCCAGGGCGTGCGGGTCGCCGGCTCGAACAACGTCGACGTCTACAGCAAGGTGTTGTCCGGCAAGGGTGAGCGGGCCGTCGCGGTGCTCAACCGCAACGACCAGCCCGCCGAGTACGCGGTCGGCATCGCCGACACCGGCCTGAAGGGCACCGTCTCCGTCCGCGACCTGCGTGCCCGCGCCGACCGCGGCACCGCGACCGGCACCTACACCGTCACGGTTCCCGCGCACGGCACCGCGTTCCTCAGGCTGCGCGGTGAGACCGCCGTCCCCGGCACCGACCTCGGCGGCGAGACCTCGGCCAGCCCGGCGCTGATCCGCTGGGACGACAGGAACCTGGCCACCTTCGCCCGCGAGGAGAGCGGCCGCCTCACGCAGCGCTCGATGGTCGACGGCGAGTGGCGCAACTGGGTCGTGCTCGGCGGGCCCCGGGGCGGCCAGGTGCTCGGCCAGCCGTCCGCGTTCGCGAGCCCGAACGGCCGCATCGACCTCTTCGTCCGCGGCACGGACAACGTTGCCTACCAACGGACTTTCGCGAACGGCAAGTGGGGCGGTTGGACCTCGCTCGGTGGATCGCTGACCGACTCCGTGTCGGTGGCGTTCACCGGACCGGACAGCTGGAGCCTCTTCGGGCGTGGCGCCGACGGCCGCGTGTGGACGCGCGACAAGGCCAACAGCACCTGGACGTCGGTCGGTTCGCCCGGCAACCAGCAGATCTACGGCAGGCCCTCCGCCGCGACGGTGGCGTCCGGCACGTTCGTCACCGTCCGCCTGCAGGACGACTCCGCCTGGTACCGCAAGCGCACCGCGAACGGCTGGTCCGCGTGGACCTCGCTCGGTGGCGTGATCAGCGGCAGCCCGACGGCCGTGGCCAACGGTGACCGGGTCAACGTCTTCGTGCGCGGCAGCGACTACACGTTGTGGCAGCAGGACCTCGTCGACGGCGCGGGCACCTGGTGGACCAAGCGCGACCAGTTCGTCAGCAACGCGCTCACCGGCGCGGTCGGCGGTGCGGCCGGGGCGGACGGCTCGACCTGGGTCGCTGTTCGCGGGCCGGACAACGCCGTGCACGTGTCCAGCCTGACGGCCCGCTGACCCACCGACTTCCCAGGAGCACCACGATGACCTCACGTCGCTCTTTCCTCAAGGCCACCGGAGCGTTAGGACTGGGAGCCATGGTCCTCCCCACGTTCTCCGCCCAGGCCGCTCCCGAGCGGCCGGCCGGCAACCCCCTGGCGACCAACCCCACCACCCTCTGGTACCCCGCTCCCGCCGACGAGGCGAAGATCATCGAGCAGGGTCTGCCCATCGGCAACGGCCGCCTCGGCGCGCTCGTCGGCGGTGGCGTCGAGAAGGACTTCCTGTACCTGACCGACGTCACGCTGTGGACCGGTGAGCTCAACGACGCGCTCGAAGGCGACGGCCAGTTGCCGTACGACCCGACGCACTTCGGCACGTTCTCGATGCTGGCCAAGCTCTACGTCGACGTTCCGGGCCACGCGGGTGCCACGGACTACCGGCGCGCGCTCGACCTGAGCAACGGTCTCGTCACCACGAAGTACACCCACGGCGGCAAGCAGTACCGGCGCGAGATCTTCTCCAGCCACCCCGACGACGTGGTGATCGTCCGGCTCGTCGGCCCGGACCAGTCCGGCACGGTCACGCTCACCGGCGCGCACGGCGAGCCGACCGTCGGCGACGCACCGCACACCGCGGCCGTCTTCACCGGCTCGCTGCCGAACAAGCTGGCGTACAGCGGTGTCGTCACGGCGTTCAGTCCTGATGGAACGGTCGAAGTGGACGGTGCGAACCTGAGGTTCACCGGCTGCTCGGACCTCGTGATCGTGTTCTCCGGAGGCACGAACTACGTCCCGGACGCCTCGGCCGGGTTCATGGACCCGCTCCTCGAACCCGCGAAACTCGCGCTGCAGAAGGCGAACGTGCGCGCCAAGGCCGACGCGCTGCTGCGCACGCACGTCGCGGACTACCGCAAGAAGTACGACCGGCAGAGGGTCGACCTGGGCCGTTCCACCGACGCCCAGCGCGCGATGGACACGTGGACCCGCCTCAAGGCCAGGGCCGCGACCCCCACTCCCGACCCGGAACTGGAGGCGAGTTACCTCCAGTTCGGCCGCTACCTCGCCATCACCGGTTCGCGCGACAACCTGCCGATCAACCTGCAGGGCCTGTGGCTGTCGGACAACAACCCCGACTGGTACAGCGACTACCACACCGACATCAACATCCAGATGAACTACTGGCTCGCGGACCGGGCCGGGCTGTCGGACACGTTCGAGGCGCTCGCGAACTACTGCGTGGCACAGCTGCCGGCCTGGACGAACACGACGCAGTCGGTGTACCAGGACGAGCGCAACCGGTTCCGCAACACCAACAACCGCGTGGCCGGGTGGGCGGTCGCCTTCTCCACCAACATCTACGGCGGCAGCGGCTGGTGGTGGCACCCCGGTGGCAACGCGTGGCTGTGCATGTCGTTGTTCGAGCACTACGAGTACACGCTCGACCGCGACTACCTGGCCAAGATCTACCCGTTGCTCAAGGGGGCCTGCGAGTTCTGGGAGGCCCGCCTCGTCGAGACCCCGCAGGGTCTGGTCGACGACCACGACTGGTCGCCGGAGCACGGTCCGCAGGACACCCGCGGCAACACCTACAACCAGGAACTGGTGCACTACCTCTTCGGCAAGTACCGGATCGCGACCGACGTGCTGCGCCGCGACCAGTCCTACGGCCGCAGGATGTCGGCGCTGCGGGAGAAGCTGTACCTGCCGGTCGTCAGCCCGAAGACCGGCATGTTGCAGGAGTGGATGTCGCCCGACGACCTCGGCGAGACCACGCACCGCCACCTCTCGCCGCTCGTCGGCTTCTTCCCCGGTGACCGCGTCAACCGCGACGACTCCCCCGCCGCGGTGGTCGAGGGCGTCAAGCAGCACCTGATCACCCGCGGCATGGAGAGCTTCGGCTGGGGTCTCGCGTGGCGCGCGGCCTGCTGGGCACGCCTGAAGGACGCCGACCGGTCCTACGAGCTGATCCAGAAGGTCATCCGGCCGTCGATCGACCACGCGAACGGCACGGCGCCGAACTTCTTCGACATGTACAGCTTCGGCGACCGGGCGATCTTCCAGATCGACGCGAACCTCGGTGCTCCGGCCGCGATGCTGGAGATGCTGCTGTACGCCCGTCCCGGCGTGATCGAGTTGCTGCCCGCACTGCCCTCGGCGTGGAAGACCGGTTCGGTCACCGGGATCGGCGCCCGCGGCGGCTTCACCGTCGACCTCGCGTGGAAGGACGGCAAGGTCACCAGCGCGACCGTCCGCAGCGTCGGCGGCACGGAGACCGAGGTGCGCTTCGGCCGGTGGAAGAAGAAGGTCCACCTCCGCAAGGGGCAGTCGGTGACGCTTCGCCCGTAACGGCCGGGTTCGGGGTCACCGGCGTTCTATGATCGGCTGGTGGCCCCGAACCCCTCCGAAGTCAGCCTGACGAGCCCGCGTTCGGCCTCCGTGCAGCGCGTGCTCGCGGGACTCACGATCACCGCCCTGGCCGGCGCCATGGCCGTGCTCGCCTTCTCGGACGAGCCGTGGTGGTCGATCCTGCTGTGGGAACTGGGCATGCTCGTCGTCGTCATCCTCATGATGGCGCTCTGGGCGACGGCGGGTGAGTCCGCCAAGGAGACCGCGTCGTTGCGCGCCAGGGGAACCGCGGTGGTCGCCGAGGTGCTCGACAGCACCGCGCACGACGACGGTGAGTCCGTCAGCCACGTGCTGACGCTGTGGATCCCGGCAGGTGGCGGATTCCAGGTGCACCACCGTTGTGACCGGTACGAGGGCGAGCAGCACTTCGAGGTCGTCGTCGATCCCGTCGTGCGCACCTGGGCCGTTGTGCACTAGAACGCGGCGGTCGAGTCCCTGACCACCAGCGTCGTCGCCAGCTCGATGTGCAGCGCCTCCGGCCGATGCCCGTCCAGCACCCGCATCAGCTGCGTGACGGCGATGCTCCCCATCTCCTGCAACGGTTGCCGCACGGTCGTCAGCCGCGGGTTCGTCGCCTCCGCCAGGTCGATGTCGTCGAACCCGGCCACCGACAGGTCCTCCGGCACGCGCAGGCCCCGTTCCCGCGCCGCCTGCAAGGTGCCCACGGCGACCTTGTCGTTGAAACAGACGATCGCGGAAGGCCGGGGTTCCAGCGACAGCAACTCCGCCGCCGCGCGCGCACCGTGTGCGACGGTGGGTTCGACGTGGCGCAGGCGATCCGGTGTGAGCAGCACTCCTGCCTGAGCTAGGGACGCGCGGTGGCCGGCCAGGCGGGCGTCTCCCGCGAGCCACTCCTCCGGGCCGGCGATCACCGCGATGTCGCGGTGCCCGAGGTCGATCAGGTGGTCCGCCACGGCACGCGCTCCCGCGAAGTGCGCGGCGGACACGGACGCGATGTCCGGCAGCGGCAGGACGCGCGGGTCGACCACGACGAACGGGTAACCCGCGCGGGACAACGCCACCAGTTCGCCGCCCTCCTCCGGAGGCAGGATGAGGATCGCTCCGTCGACGCCGGCCTGGTCCGTCAGGCCGCGCAGGGCGTCGCTGTGCTGACCCGACTCGCCCGCGTCCAGCAGCATGCGCAGGCCGTGCAGCTTCAGCGTCTCCGCGATCGAGGAGACGATCAGGCCGAAGTAGTCGGTGAGGACGTACGGGCACCGGACGTACACGGTTCTGACCTTCGCCGGTGTCTCCTGGCGGCGCCGTTCGACGGCCTGGAGCACCAGGTCACGGGTTCGCGGCGCCACACTGGCGTGATCGTTCAGCACGCGGGACACCGTCGCGATCGACACTCCGGTCTCCGCCGCGATGTCGCGGACGCTCGCGCGCTGTTTCACGTGTTCGATCTTGCGTTCCACCAGGTCAATGTACCGGAAATCCTCCAGACCATTGACCCTCGACACGACCGGGTGTTTCATCCTGAAAGCTGCTGTTTCACAGTGATGAACGGGTGTTACATGAGACGAACCGCGATCGTGGCGCTGGTGCTCGGGCTGACCGCCGTGCCCGCCGCCGAGGCCTCCAGCGCACCACAGGTGAGGGTGTGGGTCACCACGCCGGACCGCGCGGAGCTGATGCACGAACGCCCGCGCGTCACGTTCGGCACGGGCGAGTCGACGCACCCGACGATCGTGGTCGACCCCGACCGGCGCTACCAGGAGGTCGACGGCTTCGGCGCGTCGATCACGGACTCGTCGGCCGAACTGCTCGCGGGTCTCGCCCCGGCCGTCCGCGCCGAGACCATGCGCAAGCTGTTCGACCCCGTCGAGGGCATCGGGGTCAGCTTCCTGCGCCAGCCCGTCGGTTCGTCCGACTTCACGGCGGCGAAGGAGCACTACACCTATGACGACGTGCCGGCCGGGCAGACCGACTTCCCGCTCAGGCACTTCAGCATCAGGCACGACGAGGCGAAGATCCTTCCGTTGCTGCGTGAGGCGAAGCGCCTCAACCCGCGACTGAAGGTCATGGGCACGCCGTGGAGCCCACCGGCGTGGATGAAGGACAACGACTCGCTCGTCGGCGGCAAGCTCAAGGACGACCCGAAGGTCTACGACGCCTACGCGCGCTACCTCGTGAAGTTCGTGCAGGCGTACGCGAGGGCCGGTGTGCCGATCGACTTCCTGTCCGTGCAGAACGAGCCGCAGAACCGCACGCCCGACGCCTACCCCGGCACGGACATGCCCGTCGCGGCGCAGATCAAGGTGATCGAGGCGCTCGGCCCGAAGCTGAAGCTCGCCAGCCCGCGCACCAGGATCCTGGGCTACGACCACAACTGGGCCACGCACCCCAACGACGGTTCGGCCGAAGCCGACTACCCGTACCAGCTCCTGAACAGCAAGGCCGCGAAGTGGCTCGCCGGCACCGCGTACCACTGCTACTACGGCGACCCGAGCGCGCAGACCAAGCTCCGCGACACGTTCCCGGACAAGGGGATCTGGTTCACCGAGTGCTCGGGGTCCAAGGGCGCCACCGACCCGCCCGCCAAGGTCTTCAGCGACACCCTGCGCTGGCACGCCCGCAACGTCGTGCTCGGCACCACCCGCAACTGGGCTCGCAGCGCGGTGAACTGGAACATCGCGCTCGACAGCGCCGGCGGCCCGCACAACGGCGGCTGCGGCACGTGCACCGGCCTCGTCACCGTGCAGCCGGACGGGTCGGTCGTCACCGACGCCGAGTACTACACGATCGGCCACCTCTCGAAGTTCGTGAAGCCCGGCGCGCGCCGCATCGCCAGCACCTCGTTCGGCACCACCGGCTGGAACGGCCAGATCATGGACACCGCGTTCCGCAACCCGGACGGCTCCACGGCTCTGGTGGTGCACAACCAGCACGACGACCCGCGTTCGTTCGCGGTCAACGTCGGCGACCGCACCTTCGAGTACACCCTGCCCGGCGGCGCGCTCGCGACGTTCACCTGGACGAGTCAGCTCCGCAGCAAGCTCGACGCCGTACCGCTCTCCGGTGCCACCGCCTCTCCGGACGGCGCACTCGCGATCGACGACGACGCGTCGACCCGCTGGTCCAACAACGGCGCCCAGGCCCCCGGCCAGTTCCTGCAGGTCGATCTGGGGCTCCGCAAGGACTTCCGCCGCATGGCGATCGACTCGGGCGGCCACCTGGGCGACTACGCCCGCAACTGGGAGCTCTCAGTCAGCAACGACGGCACTACCTGGCGCGCGATCGCGTCCGGTGAAGGCGTCGGGCAGCTGACGAACATCGACGTCCGCCGCACGAGTGCGCGCTACGTCCGCATCACGTCCACCGGTACCGCGAGCAACTGGTGGAGCATCGCCGATTTCCGTCTCTACAACTGAACATCTGTTGTCGGGCGCCCGAACCCCTGCAAGGAGCGCTTATGTCAATGATGACAAAACGCCTGCGTGGCATCGCCATCGCGGCGGCCGTGGTGACGGCCGGAAGCACGCTCGTGTCTCCGGTCGCCACCGCAGCGACCAACGCGGCCGTCTGGCTGACCACCGCCGACCGCTCCAACCTCCTGCGCCAGCAGGGAGACGTGACGTTCGGCTCGGGTGGCACCGGGTCGACGATCACGGTCAACCCCAACGCCACCCACCAGTCCATGGTCGGCTTCGGCGCGTCGTTCACCGACGCGGCGGCGTGGAACATCTTCAACTCCCCGCGCCGCAACGAGATCATGAACAACCTGTTCAACAAGAGCACCGGCATCGGCATGAGCTTCATCCGGCAGCCGATCGGCGCGACGGACTTCTCGCGGAGCTTCTACACCTACAACGACGGCGCCGCGGACCCGTCGCTGTCGCGGTTCTCGGTCGCGCACGACAACGCCTACATCCTGCCGTTGCTGCAGCAGGCCAAGCAGCTCAACCCGCAGCTCGCCGTGATGGCGACGCCGTGGAGCGCCCCGGCGTGGATGAAGAACAACAACAACCTCATCCGGGGCTCACTCAACGACAGCCGCATCGGGGTCTACGCCGACTACCTGGTCAAGTTCGCCCAGGCGTACCGGGCGGCAGGCATCCCGATCGACTACATGAGCGTGCAGAACGAGCCGCTCTTCGAACCGCCGGGCTACCCCGGCATGTACATGTCACCGCAGCAGCAGGTCAACGTCATCAACACCCTGGTGCCGAAACTGCGCGCGGCCGGCGAGCAGGCGCGTCTGCTGGGGTACGACCACAACTGGGACAACGTCGACTACGCGCAGACCGTCAACAACGGCACGGGCGCCAACGTGATCGGGTCCGCGTGGCACTGCTACGGCGGTGACCCGAGCCGTCAGTCCATCGTGAAGAACAACCAGCCCGGCAAGGACGTGTTCTTCACGGAGTGCTCCGGCACGAGGTCGAGCGACGACGCGTCGACGTTCCGCGACACGTTGCGCTGGCAGGGCATGAACCTCGCGATCGGCGCCACGCGCAACCACGCGCGGTCGGTGGCGATCTGGAACATGGCCCTGGACCAGAACAACGGCCCGGTCATCGGCAGCTGCACCAACTGCACGGGTGTGGTCAGGACCAACGGCAACGACGTCACGTACAACGCCGAGTACTACGTCCTCGGGCACCTGTCGAAGTTCGTGCAGCCCGGCGCCGTCCGCATCGACTCGACCGGCTTCGGCGACGGCGGCGTCCAGAACGTCGCCTTCCGCAACCCGGACGGCCGGATCGTGCTCGTCGCGCTGAACACGGGCGGCCAGCAGAACTTCCGCGTCTCCTACAACGGCCAGACGTTCGGCTACAATCTCCCCGCCGGGGCCATGGCGACGTTCACCTGGCCCGGCACGCTCGACCCCGGTCAGCCCGGACGCACCGGCGCCGTCACGGGTCTGGGCGGCAAGTGCCTCGACGTCACGAACGGCTCGACCACGAACGGGAACCTGCCGCAGCTGTGGTCGTGCTTCGGCGGCCCGAACCAGACGTGGACGCTCGGCACCGACGGCACGGTGCGCGGCCTGGGCAAGTGCCTCGACGTGACCGGCAACGGCACGGCGGACGGTTCCACGGTCCAGCTCTGGGACTGCTTCGGCGGTCCGAACCAGCGCTGGACGGCGTCCGGCGGCACGTTGGTCAACGCCGGCAGCAACAAGTGCCTCGACGTCATAGGCAACAACACGGCCGATGGAGCGAAGTTGCAGATCTGGTCGTGCACGGGCGGGGCGAACCAGCGGTGGACCGTGCCCGCATAGGTGGGCGAAGGGACGCATGAGGTCGTGCCGCTCGGGTAACCGGGCGGCATGACCGATCCGATCAACCCCGAGGCACCCCACTCCCCCGGCACGCCCAGCCTGGACGACCTCGACGTCGAAGAGCCCCACGTGCCGGAGGAGTCCACCGACGACCCCAGCGAGCCACCGGACTGAGCCTCACGCCCTGGCCCGCACCAGCCTCAGGTGGCCGGGCAGGAGAACGCGGGCCGCCGTCAGCAACCTGCGTGCCTCCACCAGCTCGCCGTACTCCAGGTGCTCGTCCGCCGCCGCGATGTGCGTCAACGCCTTCGCGGGCGCGTCGGGTGCGGCCGTCACGGCCTCCGCCAGGCGCTTGCGTGCCTGCTCGGCCCGTCCGGCGAGGTCCGCCCCCGTCGTGACGCGCAGGAGAGCGAGAGCGTCGCGGATGGCGTGGTGCAAGGGCATGAAACGCATGTGGTCGCCGCCTCGGGACAGTCGGGGGTACGGGGTACGCCGGCTGCTTGACGCGGCACCGGCTACCCCGTCCCCCGGACGGCAAACCCCGATCAGCCGAGGTAGGGGCTCGCGGCCTTCTTCGTCGCGCAGGTCAGCATCGGCCTGACCTTCGCCCAGTGCCCGTCCTGGCAGGAGTAGGCGGGCAGGAAGCCCGCGCAGTCGCCCTGCCAGTTGCCGATCTCCCACGTGTAGTGGGGCACGCCGAGCTCGCCGTAGACCCAGTCGTCGATCGAGCCGCCCGCGGTGTAGAGCAGCTCACCAGGCTGGCCGTACTGCCAGTCGGCGCCCGCGAGCCCGGCCATGTCCTTGGCCATCGCCCGCAGCGGCCCGTCGTTCGGCGACAGCGTGGTGGTGTAGCCGTTACCTGAAGCGTGAGTGAACGTGAGTTCACGGTGTTCAGGCAGCCGGCGCCTTGCGGCGTCGGCGTTGGCCCGCTGGGGCGGGTCTTCCCGTGGCGGTACCCGTTGCCCGCGTGGTGCGGGTCTTACGTGGGTTTCCAGCGGGCTCGTTTACCGTCGCCCCGCAACTCGGGGAGGACGTCTCGCGGTGCGCGAGCGCGGCGAGGTTACGCGCGGCGTTGAGGTCCCGATCCAAGACCAGGCCGCACGCCTCGCAGCGGTAGGCGCGGTCGGACAGGCGCAGTTTGGCTTTCACCACACCACAGGCCGAACACGTCTTGGAACTGGGATACCACCGGTCAGCGGTGTGCACGCGCACACCGGTCCAGTGGGCTTTGTACTCGATCTGGCGGCGCAGCTCGGCCATACCGGCACCGGCGACATGCCGGGCAAGCCGCCGGTTACGGATCATGCCGGCCACGTTCAGATCCTCGATCACCACCGTGCCGTGAGTGCGCACGAGCCGAGTGGTGAGCTTGTGCAGCCCATCCCGGCGGGCGTTAGCGACGGCCGCGTGCAGGCGAGCGATGCGGCCCTGGGTTGTGCGCCACCGGTTCGACGGAACACGACGGGTGCGCCGGTCCGGGCCGACACGGCGCGCGGCCTGGCGTTGCAGACGACGCAGTTCCCGCAGCACGGTCTCCAGCCGCCGCGGGTTCGGCACGGTCTCACCGGTCGACAGCACCGCCAGCGACCTCACGCCCAGGTCGACACCCACCACACTCTCGGGTCGTGTGGGCGCGGGGTCGGCGCGGGTGATCTCCACGGACAACGACACGAACCACCGCCCAGCCCGCAAAGACACAGTCGCCGAGCGGATACGGGCGGTGCCGCGCCCGACGTGCCTAGCGAGTTTGCGCGTGGACTCGTGGGTGCGGATCGTCCCGATGCGGGGCAGCCTCACGTGCCGGCGGTCGTCGGTGAGGCCGAACGCGCCGGTGGTGAACCGGCACGACAACCCGGACCGCTTGCCCTTGAACCGGGGAAACCCGCACCCGCGGCCCTTGCGCTTGCCGCGCTGGGAATCCGCCCAGTTGCCCAGCGCGGCCGCGAGGTTGGCCAGACCCGATGAATAGGCTTCCTTCGAGTTCTCCGCCCACCACGGCGCGACCTCGTCCTTGGCCTGGTTCCAGCTCTTGCGCAGACTGTAGGCCGACCACGACAACGACGGTGTCAGCTCATCCTCAGCCAGGTCATAGGTCTTCTCGGCGGCTCGCTGGCCCAGGTTCGCCCTGATCCGCGCCAGACCCCAGTTGAACGCCCGCCGCTGGCCACCACAGTGCGACCGCAACGCCCGCTCCTGACCGGGACTGGGGTCCAGGGCGAATTGGTACGCCTGGAGCACGGACGACACCCGATCACCCTATCGAACACACGTTCCCGTCACCGCGAAGGGGTCGTCCCGGCTCACAGACGAACACGTTCGATCACGCCTGATCACGAACCCCCAAACAGTTCGGTTCCCCCTCGTGATCATGTGCTCGTCACGGTAGGGAACCGGTCATCGCGGACGCATCCGACTGAAGGCGACTACGCATACACCTCAGGTTGTGGGCCGAACGGGTGACGGCGGTTCGTGCGCCTCGCATAACGTGCATGTCATGGACGCGCTCACATCACCGTCGCTGCTCGGACGTGACGACGAGATCCGTTGTCTCGCCGGGATGCTCACCGCCGCTGTGGACGGGCGTGGTGGTGCGCTGGTCCTGCGTGGTGAGGCGGGTATGGGCAAGAGCGCGCTGCTCGCCCACGTGCGGGAGTCAGCCGCCGGGTTCCGCGTGCTGGAGGCGTCCGGGTCGGAGTTCGAGACGGAGCTGCCGTTCGCGGCGCTGCACCAGCTGTGCGCTCCGCTGATGGACTCGCTGACCGGGCAGCACCGGGAGGCGCTCGAGGTCGCGTTCGGACTGGCGAGCGGGAAGCCGGACGTGCTGCGCATCGGCATGGCCACGCTGGAACTGCTCGGTGGCGGGGATCCGGTGCTGTGCCTGCTGGACGACGCCCAGTGGCTCGACGAGGCGTCCGCGCAGGTCTTCGCGTTCCTCGGGCGGCGGCTCGCCTCCGAACCGGTGGTGCTCGTGTTCGCCGCGCGCCGGCCGTGGGCGCGCTCGCGGCTGGACGAGCTGCCCGGGCTGGAACTGCGGGGGCTGGCCGACGCCGAGGCCCGCGCGTTGCTGACGTCCGCGGTGGTGGACGACAAGGTGCGGGAACGGCTGCTCGCCGAGGCGCGCGGAAACCCGTTGGCGTTGCTGGAACTGCCCAAGGCGGGTGGGTTCGCGCTGCCGGACGTGGCGTCGGTGCCGAGCCGGATCGAGCGCAGCTTCCAGGACCGGGCCGGTCGGCTGCCCGCTGACGCCCAGCTGCTGCTGACGGTCGCCGGGGCCGATCCGACCGGGGAACCGCAGCTGCTGTGGGCCGCGGCGGCCGAGCTCGGCATCGACGTGGCGTCCGCCGGGGTGGAGGCCGAGGCGTCCGGGCTGGTCGGCATCTCGACACGGGTGCGGTTCTGCCATCCGCTCGCTCGGTCGGCCGTCTATCTCGCGGCTTCTCCCGCTCAGCGACAGGCCGTCCACCTCGCGCTGGCCGCCGTGACCGATCCGTGGACCGATCCGGATCGGCGGGTGTGGCACCGCGCGCAGGCGGGGACCGGGCCGGACGACTCGCTGGCGGCCGAGCTGGAGCTTTCCGCCGAGCGCGCGCGTTCGCGGGGTGGAGTGGCTGCCGCGGCGGCGTTCCTGGAGCGGGCGGCGGCGTTGTCGGTCTCTCCCGCGCTTCGAGCCGGGCGCACCCTGGCCGCCGCGCAGGCCAAGCTGGACGCGGGCGCGGTGGACGTGGCGGCCGAGCTGCTGACGACGTTCTCCGCCGACGACCCGCGGGCGGATCTGCTGCGGGGGCGGATCGCCTTCGTGCGCGACAAGTCCAACGACGGGCCGTCGTTCGTGCTGAGCGCGGCTCGGCGGATGACCGGCGCCGCCGCTCGCGACTGCGTGCTGGACGCCTTCGAGATCGCACTCGCCTTCGGGCGGCCCAGCGGCGTGATGGACGCCGTGGTGCGCGAGGCTCGCGGGCTTGATCGTGGCTCGGATGCGTTGGAGGCGTTGGTACTTCTCGCGGACGAGGGCCATCAGACCGCCGTTCCGCTGCTGCGCCGGGTGTTCTCCGGCGACGCGTGGACCCGGCATCCCGCGCTGGCCACGATTCTCGCGGGTGAGCTGTGGGACACCGAGGTGCACGCGCTGGTGACCGGATGGCTGGTGAAGACCGGGCAACGGACGGGGTCGCCGTTCGTGCTGCGGCTCGGGCTCGCGCAACGGGCCGTCGGGGCGGTGATCACCGGTGACCTCGGCAAGGCGGTGTCCGCGATCGCCGAGGAAGAGGCCGTCGCCGACGCCGTGGGCATGCCGCCGTTGCGCTACCAGCGGCTGCACCTGGCGGCGTTCCGCGGGCAGAAGCAGGCCGTGCTGGCGGAGATCGAGCACTCCCTGCGGGAGGCCTCGCGGCGGGAAGGGCTGCTCGTCGCGAACACGCACTGGGCGTCCGCGGTGCTGCACAACGGTCTCGGCGACTACCCGGAGGCACT
Source organism: Streptomyces sp. ID05-26A (assembly GCF_033794685.1). Lineage (NCBI taxonomy): Bacteria > Bacillati > Actinomycetota > Actinomycetes > Kitasatosporales > Streptomycetaceae > Streptomyces > Streptomyces sp. ID05-26A. The sequence continues at coordinate 740,631 of NZ_JARAYZ010000003.1, read as the reverse complement.
GGCCGCTGCCCGGGAGGCCGTCGCGCCGGGTGATCTCTACCTCGCCGGGACGGCGTTGCCCGAACTGATCGAGGCGGCGGTGCGTTGTGGCGAGATGGACGCCGCCACGGAGGCGTTGAAGGATCTGGTTTCCCGCACTTCGCCGTGCGGGACCTCGTGGGCTTCCGGTGTGGCTGCCTGTTCGGAGGCTCTCGTCACGGGCTCGGAGGACTCGTTCCTGTTCGCCCTGCGGCAGCTGGAGTCGAGCGCGGCCCGGCCCCATCTCGCTCGTACCCACCTGCTCTACGGCGAGTGGTTGCGCCGCGCGGGCCGCCGGGTCGACGCTCGCACGCAGCTGAGGACCGCCCACGATCTGTTGTCCGCCATGGGAATGGAGGCCTTCGCGGCTCGTGCGGCGGTGGAACTGCAGGCCACCGGCGAGGTCGCGCGCAGCCGTTCCGCGCAGGTCACCGACGAGCTGACCATGCAGGAGACGCACATCGCGCGGCTGGTGGCGACCGGGGCGACGTCCAAGGAGGTCGCCGCGCGGCTCTTCCTGAGCCCCCGCACGGTTGATGCCCACCTGCGGAACATCTTCCGCAAGGTGGGCATCAACTCACGCCGTCAGCTGGCCGGCGTGTTCAGTTCGGCTTCGGCATGATCCCGAGCTGCTGAGCCGCCCAGAGCCCGTCCGCGTTGAGCCAGTACTCGGCGATCCGGCCGTTCTCGACGCGGAGGATGTCGGTGCCGTGGAAGGAGATCTCGCCGGCCTCGGCGAACCAGCGGACCACGTGGAACGGGTCCTGCGAGATCGGCCCCACCTCGACGGTGAACTTCAGGCCGGGCATGGCCTCGTGGGAGCCGCGCACCCACTCGACCAGCGCGTCCCGTCCGGTGTGATCCTGCGACGGGCCACCGGTCAGCGGGGCGACGTGCCAGACGAAGTCCTCGTGGACGATGTGCTCCGCCTGGCCGAGGTCGCCGTTCCAGAACTCGATCCAGGACTGCAGAAGGTCGTTCATCACTTGTCTCCGTGCTGGCCGGGGGCAGCGCTGCCCGTGTACTCACCGAGATCGGACACGAGCTTCGTGAGCTCGGGGTCGCTGTCGTAGCGCTTCTGGTGCAGGGCCGCGATCTTCGCGCCCATCTCGGGGTCCCCGTCGTCGGTGATGTCGAACGAGACGAACTTGTCCACGAGCGGCAGGCCGACGCGGTCGGTGTTGCGGTGGGCCGGGTGGATCAGGTACTCCCAGTACCCCTCCAGGTCCTCGATGACGAACGTGGCGCCCCACTCGTACTCGCCGCCGTAGTCGCGACCGACCACGAAGGACTTCACGGACGGGATCACGCGGCCCTGGTTGCGCAGGCTCTCCAGCGCTTCCTCGACCTGCTCGGGCGAGGCGTCCTTGCGCAACGTGAGACGGTTGCCGTGGTAGATCATCAGTTCTTCTCCTTGTGTCCCAGGGCGAGAGCCGCCCCTGCGAGGGTGGTGACGGCACCGGTCCAGCCGAACGCGGCGGCGATGCCCGTCGTGGTGACGAGTGGTGCGACGACCAGCGGTGACAGGAACTGGCCGAGGAAGATGCCGGCGACCAGTCCACTGAGGACACGACCGCGCTGGGCCGGTTCGGCGCTGTTCGCGAGCTGCGTGTTGAGGTTCGGGACCACGAGCCCTACGCCGAACCCGCCGATCAGGAGGCCCGCGGTCACCGGCACCACCCCGTTCGCCGAGGCGATGACCAGCCAGCCGACGCCCAGCAGCACGACGCTGATGGCGGTGATCCTCGTGGTCGTCAGCCTCGGGAACACCAGGGCGCCCACGACACTGGTCAGGGTGCTGCCCGCGATCACGAAGCCGATCGTGGTGGGACTCGCGCCGAGGTCACGCAGCAGGAACGGGAGCTGGGTCGGGGCCATGTAGAACACGAGGGTCGCGATCAGGGCCATCAGGTAGATCCCGACGGCCTTCCTCGGGAACGCCCTGGGTTCCGCCGAGCCTTGCCGGGCGGGTTTCTCCGTGGTCAGACCTGTCGCCGCGGCCAGGGCGATCAGCGCGGCGACGCTGTAGAGCCAGAACGGCAGGCGCCAGTCCACGGCGGCCATCACGCCCGCCAGCGGCAGGAACACAACACCGCCGAGACTCGCCGCGGCCTGCTGGAAGCCGAGGAACCTGCCGCGTTCCGGGCCTTCGAACCAGTCGGTGATCAGGGCGCTGACGGCGGTCATGACGGCCCCGACCGCGAGGCCCAGCAGGGTTCTGGTGGCGAGCAGGACCGGCAGGCTGGTGACGAAGTAGCCCGCCGTGCCTGCCACCGCGTAGAGGACGAGACCGCCGGTGAGCAGCGGTTTGCGGCCCGTCCGGTCGGCCGCGAGGCCCGCCAGCGGCGCGCTCACCGCGATGGCGAGCGAGGTGATGGTCAGGGCCAGCCTGACCAGCACCCCCTCGCCGTACACCTCGCCCATCGCGGGCAGGCTCGGGGCGATGATCGCCGCGGCCATGATCGTGAGAGTGGCGGAGGCCAGGACCACCGCCCGGGCCGTTCGCGTTGGCGCAGTTCGTGTTGTCACGCCCCTAGATTGGGGTTCGGGCGTGGGTGTTCGCGTCGGTGGTCGTTACGTAGATCGCGTGGGTACGTAGGTGGCGGGGTGGGCGGGCCCTCGGGAACGAGGTCGTGAGGCCGCAGAAGCTCAGCGGGTCAACTGCTCCGTCTCGGCAAGGACGTCGAGCTCGGACTTCGTGAGCGGCAACGTGTGCAGGCGCTGCGGCCTGCTCGTGTGGCCCCACTGCCCGTCGGACTGGAGCGTTTCCCACCGCTGGGAGTCGTCGACGCGGAGGAGCGAGTGCGCCTTGCCCAGGTCCACGACGTCGCGCAGACCGGAGAAGACGGCGAAGTAGAAGTGCCCGTCGATCGGTTCGGCGATGCGGCGGGCGTTGCGCACCCGCAGGCGCGCGGTGAGGTCCGCGTGCTCCGAAGCGTTGAGCGGGGTGGAGAACCGGTGCTCCGACTCCGGCACGACGTCGTACGCCGAGTCGAGGTCGAGGACGTCGGTCAAGCGGTGGAACACCGCGTACCCGGCGGTCTCCCCCGCCCGTGCCTCGGCCCGCCGGCGCAGGGTGAGGCGCGCCATCGTCTCGACGGCGGTCGCCATGGGGGTCCGGACGGCGGTCATGCGCGGTTCGCGGGCGGCCTGGGCCAGCAGTCTCGACGGCTGCGGCTCCGGTTCTCCGGTGAACGCGAGCTCGGACTCCGGGTCGTCCACGACCTGGGTGACGGCGGCCACGGGCCGGTCGTCCACGAGGACGACGTGGTGGGAGCACCCCCGGTCCCACTGCGCGTCGATCAGCCTCTTCGCCTGCGCCGCCTCGGTGAGGCTGAGCGCGACGTACGCCTCGTGCGCGTCCAGTCCGGAGTCGACGCGGTGGAGCTTGTCGCTGGGCTCCCACGTCTCGTGACCGGCGTACTCCTGCTCGACGCCGCCGCCGGGCCGGCGGATCAACCGGTCCACATCGGCCAGGTCGAGCACGCCGAGAGCGTCCTTGAACGACGCGTAGTACTGGTAGTCGGTCAGTTCGGACTCGTGCGTGCGCGCGCGGATCGTCGTGGTCATCTCGACGAGGAACCCGTTGGCCCCCACGGCGTCCGTGTCGCGGGCCGTCCAGTCCGGTTCGGACGGAACGCGGGCCAGCAGCTCCGACGGTTCCCAGCGCAGGTCGTGCGTGAAGGCTTCCTCGGCCGCGCCGGTCACCCGCACGACCGCGAGCGGAAGGTGTTGTCCCTCAACGAGAACGACGACGTATCGGGCGTCCGGGCCGGTGCTGTAGTCCCCCACTCGGCGCAGTCTACCGGTGCGCGAGCGTCCGGACCGCCACGGTGACCCACGCGGCCACCAGCGCGCCGTACAGCACCACGGCCACGCCGGAGAACATCGCGGACGGCACCCGGACCGCGAGCGCGCTCGTCCCCGTCACCAAGGTGCCCAGCGGGAACACGAAACTCCACCACGTCAACGCGAACGGCAGTCCGCGCCGGGCGGTCCGCACGGTGACGGCGGCCGCGAGCGCGACCCACAGCAGGGCGAACCCCCACGTGATCGTGCCGTACAGCACGCCGAACGCGGCCTGGCCCGGCAGCACGGGCACGCCGGAGAGCAGGTTGGCCGCGGTGATCGACTGGCCGAGCGGGCCGAGCACGATCCACAGCGTCGGCACGGTCGAGGCCGCGCCCAGGCCGTGCTGCACCAGCCGCTGCCAGATCTGCGGCACGATCACCATCGTCGCGAACAGACTCACGCCGAACAACGCGTAGCAGCCGAGCACCATGGCCTGCCGCGACGATCCCTCGGGCAGGTGCTGCGCCAGCAACGCCCCGGAGGCGGCGGACACCATCGGCGGCACCACGGGCATCAGCCACCCGGCGAACGCGCGCTCGCCGCTGCCGATCATCCGCAGCGGCACCAGCACCGACGTCGCCAACCCGAGGATCGTCCCGGCCGTCCACAGTGTCCAGTCGACGGCGAGTGCGGCGGGCAGTCCGATCCAGTCCCTGCCGAGCAGCAACGCTCCGGTGCCGACGGTCATCAGCGCCATCGGTGGCGCACCCCAGAACTGGGCCATCACGGGGTCGGCGAGCTGGGCGCGGACCGTCCTCCACGTCCAGCGCCTCACCGCGCCGGCCACGAGGAAGACCAGCAACGCGGCGTCCAGGGCCCAGACGTACGTGGCGGCGGTGTGCAGGCCGGGCATCGAGGCACCGGCCGTGGCGACGATCCCCGTTCCCATCACCGAGGCGAAGAGGTTCGGGCCGAAAGGCGCCGCTCGTCGCACCTCTGGGGCACGGTGTGGTCGAGGTGCGAGAGCGGTCACGACATGACGATGCCCCCGCTCGGAGAGCCTCGGTAGGCACCGATCACCGATGTGGACATAGGCTGTCCCTATGCCTCTCCCGCCACGGGTCACCGACCTGGCCGGCTTTGACCTCCTGCTGAGCGTCGCCGAGCTGGGCAGCATCGGCCGGGCGGCCAAGGCGCACGGCATGTCCCAGCCCAGCGCGAGCGAGCGACTGCGGACCCTGGAGTCCCGCGTCGGCGTGACGTTGCTCGAACGCACCCCGCGCGGCGCCCGGCTCACCACGGAGGGGCAGCTCGTGGCCGGGTGGGCGGCGCAGGTGCTGGCCCGCGCGACCGACCTCGACGCCGGCATCACGAGCCTGCGCGCCGACCGGCAGAGCCACCTCCGGGTCGCCGCGAGCCTCACCGTGGCGGAGTACCTGCTGCCCGCGTGGCTGATCGCCCTCAGGTCGGTCAGCCCGGACACCGCGACCGTGCTGTCGGCGGGCAACTCGGTGCACGTCGCCGAGCAGGTCCTCGCGGAGAAGGCAGATCTGGGGTTCATCGAGAGCACCGACGTGCCGGAGGGCCTGGCGAGCCGTGTCGTCGCGCACGACGAACTGGTGCTCGTCGTCGCGCCCGCCCACCCCTGGGCCCGGCGCCGGAAGGTCACCGCCGCGAAGGCCGCCGCGACGCCGATGGTCAGCAGGGAGTCCGGGTCGGGCACGCGGCAGGCCTGGGAGCACGCGCTGGGTGTCGCGGGCATCACCGAGTCCGCGGTGCCGTTGCTGGAGATGTCGTCGACCACGGCGATCAAAGCGGCGGCGATCGGCGGCATCGGCCCGGCCGTGCTGAGCCTGCACACCGTGGCCGCGGACATCGCCGCGCGCACGCTCGTCCGGGTCGAGGTCGGCGACGTGGACCTGCACCGCGCACTGCGGGCGGTGTGGCCGTCCGGCCGGACACCCCGGGGCCCCGCCTCCGACCTGCTGACCATCGCGACGCGTACTCTCACCCACCGTGCCGACCGGGGGTAGCAAACAGGTTCGCGCCGCGCGCAAGCGCAAGAAGCGCATGGCTCGCGTCGTCAACGACCTCACCGACGCGCAGTGGGACGCCCTCAAGACCTCGTGGGGCGGCTGCGCGTACTGCACCGCACCCGCCGCGTCGTTGCAGAAGGACTGCGTGCAGGCCCTCTCTCGCGGTGGCCGTTACACGCTCGGCAACGTCGTGCCCGCCTGCGGATCGTGCAACGCCAGCAAGTGCAACGCCGAGGTGACGGGCTGGCTGCGGCGCAAGAAGCTCGACGAGCGCACGTTCCTGGTGCGCCACTACGAGATCTCGAGCGAGCTGACCGCCCGCTTCGCCGCCGTCATCCCACCAGCCGGCGACGCCATTCCAGCGGAGTGACCGTGATGGACCGGCCGGGATCGCGGTCCCACGCCGTGGTCAGGCCCGCTGCTTCGAGAGCGGCCACGACCTCGTCCCCGACCGCCGTGGTGGTCTCGGCAGAGCCGTCGAACCCGCCGTAGAGCAGCCTCAGGCCGTGACCCGCCGCGGCGGAATCCGTGCACTGGCTGTGGAAGTAGACGAAACCGCGCGCGCCGGGTGCGCTCTCGGCACCGATCTCGTCCTGACCGCAGGTGCGGCAGCAGGTGAAGTTCTCGCGCGCCGTGATGCCTGCCTGCTCCAGGGCGGTGAACGCGCGGGTGAGCCGTTCGGGGTCGGTCTCGCCCTGCCACGCGGCCTGCTCCGCGACGCGCTCCAGCCACAGCCGGTCGACCAGCGCCGCGGCCTGTTCGCGGGACACGGGCCGGCTGTCCTCGGTGACCAGGAACTCCTCGGCGAGCTCGGTGAGCTGGATGCGGGAGGAGTACCCACCGGCCAGCGCCTCGCGCACGCGCTCCTCCAGCCGCTCGCGGTCGGCGTCGGGCAGGTCGAGCGGCGGCACGGCGGGCGCGGGCGGCATGCCGAGCGACGACCACGGGAGACCTTCGGCCCACCCGGCGTCCTGACGGGCCCAGCCGGTGAGGGCCGTGATCGTGGCGTCGAGGCCCGCCGTCGTCTCGAAGTGCCGGTCGGCGGTGCCCTCGCGGTGCTCGACCGAGTAGGCGCCACCGTTCTCGTGCCAGACCTGCGCGAAGACGCCGGGCAGGTCGGGCACGCGCTGGATCACCAGGAACCGGTCGCCGTCGCCACCGATGCGCCGGACGAGCCCGGCCAGCTCCTCGGCGGACACGCGCACGTGCCGCTCCCAGTTCTCCGTCTCCACCACGATCTCGAGCATGCGGAGACTCTAGGCGGAGTTGCGCACGGCGCTGTACCCGCTGAACAGCGCGTCCCAGGCCTTCTCGCACTTCGCGTCGAGCTGCGCGTCCGCGCTCACCCCACCGGCCGCGAACCACGACTCGCACGACCCGATCTCGGCGAGCTGGCGACGCACCTCGGTGAGCGCGGCCTGGCCCGCGGGCGGCAGCTTGGCCGACTGCTTCTCGACCTCGGCGATCACCCCTGTCACGTCGGGCATGACGTGGGTGCAGTTGTCGGCCGGGGCCACCGGTTCTCCTCGCAGGCGCGCGGCGCAGTCCACGAGCAGGACGCCGATCGCGTCGAGCCGGGGCTGCAGGTCCGGCAGCGGCGAGCCGGTGACCGAGGGCGCGGCCGGGGTGATCGTGGGCAGGGACGACGTCCCGGTGCCGCACCCGAGCAGGAGGAAAGCCAGCGCAATGGCGGAGTAGCGCATGCAGGGAGCGTAGCGAGACGGAAAGGCCGCCAGAGCCGGGGTGCTCTGGCGGCCACGTCGTTCACCCGATCAGGTTCAGGCGCGGATGTAGGACTTCACGCCGTCCGGGAAACCGATCGGGGCGGCGGACGTGTCGTCGACCGGACCGCTCACGACGGCGGACTTGCCCTTGCAGCCCGGCTCGGACCAGATCTTCACGGCGCCGTCCGGGGACAGCGACTGGAAGCCACCGCGAAGGTCGGCGCACTTCGCCTCGACCTTGACGCCGACCGCGAAGCTGTCGCCGAAGTCCTTCTGGTTCTTGCCGCTGAAGAAGGTGACGGAGCTCGCGGGCTTGGCACCGGGAGCGGGCTGGGCCGGGGTCTCGGCCTTCGGCACCGCGCGCTTGCCCTCGGGGTTCATCACGAACCACTTGCCGCCGACGTTCTGACCGAGGATGTCGCCGGCTTTCTTGTCCTTGTTGAAGAGGTAGGCCGGGCGTCCGCCGATCGTCACCTGGAACTGGCCGTCCTGGCGCTTGATGAAACCGATGTTCTCCCTGCGGATGCCCGGGAAGAAGAGCCTGGTGCCCTTGGAGACCGTGATCGCCGGCCAGGTCTTGGCGCACTCACCGTTGCAGTTGGAGACTCCGCCGTTCACCGGGTCGTCGCTGAACCAGTAGACCGAGAGTCCCTTTCCGTTCACCACAGCGGGTTCCAGGCCACCGGCGTTGCCGGCGCGCAGCTCGACCCACTTCTGCCTCACCTCGACCGGCGCGCTCTCCGGTGCGCGGTCACCGGTGTTCTGGTCTGCCTTGTTGGAGTTCGCGGTGCCCCGCAGGAAGTCCACTCCGGACTGTTGGTCCGTCTCCGCCTCGGCCACGTCCTGCGCCTGTTCCGTTGCGGGGGCAGGGGATCCGGTCTGCACGGCCCCCTGGCCGCACGCCGTCAGCGCGATCACACCGACCGCGAAAAGGGCAGCAGCGAACCCAACTTGCTTGCGACGCATTGTTTTTCTCATTCCTGAGTGGACTCTTCAACCTGTTCACCACTGACACGGACGCGGCCTGGGAACGGTTCAGCGAAGTTCGATCTGAGACCGCCATCACACGCGTCGCGGAATCCAGCCGGTAACCTCGACGAGGTGAACATCAGCCTGAGCAGCGACTTCGCGACCGCGGTCCCCGAGATGGCGGTCTCGTGGGAGGCGGTCCCGGTCGCCGAACCGGAACTCCTGGCCCTCAACGAGCCGCTCGCCCGCGAACTGGGCCTCGAACCGGAATGGCTGCGCACGGCAGGTCTCCCCTTTCTCATCGGAAACGAGGCCCCCGGAGTCGCGCAGGCCTACGCCGGTCACCAGTTCGGCGGCTACTCCCCCCGGCTGGGCGACGGACGCGCGTTGCTCCTCGGCGAGTTGACCGGTGCGGACGGCCGGTTGCGCGACCTCCACCTGAAGGGTTCGGGGCGCACCCCGTTCGCCCGCGGTGGCGACGGGCTGGCGGCGGTCGGCCCGATGCTGCGCGAGTACCTGGTCAGCGAGGCCATGCACGCCCTGGGCATCCCGACGACGCGGGCGCTGGCCGTCGTCTCGACCGGCCACGTCGTGCAGCGCGAGGAACCGCTGGCCGGCGCCGTCCTGGCCAGGGTCGCGGCGTCGCACCTGCGCGTCGGCAGCTTCCAGTACGCCCGCAACACCGGCGACCTGGAGCTGTTGCGCCGCCTCGCCGACCACGCGATCGCCCGCCACCACCCCGGCAGCACCTATCTGGAGCTGTTCGCGCAGGTGGTCGCGGCTCAGGCGTCCCTCGTGGCGCGGTGGATGCTCGTCGGCTTCATCCACGGCGTCATGAACACGGACAACATGACGATCTCCGGCGAGACCATCGACTACGGCCCGTGCGCGTTCATGGAGGCCTACGACCCGAGGACGAAGTACAGCTCGATCGACGAGCAGGGCCGTTACGCGTACGGCAACCAGCCGATCATCGCCGAGTGGAACCTCGCGCGGCTCGCGGAGGCGTTGCTGCCGCTGTTCGCCGACGACGAGGACGAGGCCGTCTCCCTCGCCGTGGCGACGCTGCGGACTTTCGACGTGCACTTCGAGGAGGCCTGGACCACGGGCACGGCGGCGAAGCTGGGGGTGTCCGGTGAGGTGAAGCCCCTGCTCAAGGACCTGCTGACGGTGATGCACGAGAACCACGTCGACTTCACGTCGTTCTTCCACCTGCTCGGCGAGGCGGCTCGCGGCGACGCGGAACCCGTCCGTTCGCTGTTCCTGGACCTCGCGGCGATCGACGCGTGGCTCGCGCGGTGGCGGGAGCTGGAGCCGGACGCCGCGCTGATGGACCGGGTCAATCCCGTCTACGTCCCGCGCAACCACCTCGTGGAGGAGGCGCTGGCGGCCGGAGCAGCCGGTGACATGGGTCCGTTCGACCGGTTGCTGAAAGCGGTTACCTCCCCGTTCGGCGCACGACCCGGCCTGGAATACTTCGCTGCCCCTGCGCCGCAGGACTTCAGTGCCACCTACCGGACCTACTGCGGGACTTGATGAAGCTGCAGCCGATCGGCCACGTCGAATCGCCCCTCACCGACCGCACCGCCGCGCCCAGGCAGGCGGACGAGGGAGCACCGGAAGCGTTGCTCGTGTTCGCGCCCGAGTACGCGCGGGCGATGCGGGAACTGGAAGCGGGCCAGGAGGTCCTGGTCCTCACCTGGCTCGACCGCGCCGACAGGTCGGTGCTGGCCGTGCATCCCCGCAGCGATCCCGCCCGGCCGGAGACCGGCGTGTTCTCCACGCGGTCCCCGGACCGGCCGAACCCCATCGGGCTGCACCACGTCCGGATCACCGCCGTCGAGGACCTGGCGGTGCGGGTGGCGCACCTGGAGGCCGTCGACGGCACGCCGATCGTCGACGTGAAGCCCGTGCTGGGCGCGGAACGCTGACCTACCGGGGATCGCGCGGGCACCCTTCGGTGTCCGGCTTGACGACGAGGTCCTCGCCGAACGGCAGTTCACCGCAGAGCAACCGGGGTGTCGAGGTCGTGTCCGGGTTGCCCTGCAACACGAGCACGGCCTTGTCGGCCGGCAGCCGGGTGCTCGTCTCGAACCCGATGGTGCCGGTGGCGCCCTGGATCGCGTTGTCCGGCCGGATCCGCCCGATGCCGGCGAGCAGTCCTTCGCGGACCCGCGCGCCGGGGTCGGTGCGGCGCACCTGCCGCACGCCCTCCGCCAGCACCTGCATCGCGTCGTAGGCGGTGGCCGAGCGCCCGTCCCCGAGCGACTGGCAGGTCCTGCGGAACGCGTCGAGGTAGTTCTTGTAGAACGGCACCTTGGCGCAGTCGGACCACGCGGCGGGGCTCGCGAACGACACGTAGTCCAGTCGCACGTTGGGGAACTGGGCCATGGTGCCCTCGAGGATGAACCGGGTGGACGAGTCGCTCGCGATCACCGTCGGTGTGCGGCCCTGGCACTTGCTGTTCATGCCGCGCAGGAACTCCGCGAGGTTCTGCGAACGGCCGACGTAGAAGACCGCGTAGCCCGCTTTCGGTTCCTGCGGGCAGGCCCCCTGGCCGAGGCTGGACGGCGCGAGGCCCTCGTCGTCGTTCGCCACCCGGTACGACTTGTACTGGCTGACGGTGATCCCCTTCTCGGTGAAGGAGGCCCTGGCGTCCTCGGCGAGGTTCTGGCTGTAGCGGTCGGTCGGGTCGCCGGAGTAGAAGATGGCCACGTCGGACACGTTCAGCCTGGTCTTCGCGTAGTAGGCGGCGACCCGTGCTTCGCGGAGGTTGTTGGGCGCGATCTGGTAGTAGTACTCGTTGATCGTGGCCATCTCGTCGGCGGACGTCAGCGTGCCGATGACCGGCAACGCGTTGCTGCCCAGGCGTTTCACCACGGACTTGGCCGTGTCGGTGCTGATCGACAGCCCGGTCACCGCGACGAGGCTCCGGTCGCGCGCGGCCAGTTCGATGATCTTGTCCGTGGCGACGTCACCGGAGGCCAGGCCGCGCCCGCCGGGCCCTTCGCCGCCGTTGGCCAGCAGCATCCTGATGGGTACGTCGCTGGTCTTCTGGGCCACCCACACGCCGCGCAGTTCCTCGACCAGCGCGTGGAAGCTGTTGGAGGTGCGGGGGGTCAGGACGCTGAGGAACACGATCGTGATGGCGTCCGGCCGTGACTCCGCCTTGCGGTTCTCCTCGACGATGAGCCGGTAGACGTCCTCCAGGCCGGGCCTGATGTCGCCGGGCACGGAGTCGGGGACGAAGTGCCGCAACGGATCCGCCGACACCCCGATGCACTCGTCACCGACCCGTTCGAGCGGCGCGCGCAACGACGGCGACCACCACTCGTCGCACCGGGCGTGGTTGACGAAGGGCACGGCGACGAGCGCCCCGGCCAGCAGCACGAGCGCGAGAGGCGCGGCCAGTGCTCGTCTCAGCCGCAGGTCCGGGTATTCGGAGAGCGCGCCGATGACGCCGCGGGCGGGCTCGGTGGCGTCGGTGTCGAGCGCCAGCACCCAGTTCTCCGACCGCGACAGCTGCCGCAGCCAGTCGTGGTAGCCCGCGAGCGCGTCCGCCGCATGGGTGCGTGGCACGTCGTCGGACTCCCCCGCCGCGACGACGAGCAGTGGATCGGGCCGGCTCAACGGATTCGCGCGCCACGACTGTCCACTCCGGACCCCGCTGCGCGCCCGGCCGATCGCGCCGACCAGCCACGACCCCGCGCCCGGCGCGTTGTCGACGAGCAGCCACGGGTTCCCGGTCCGGCGGCGTCCGGTCCCCCACCACGTCCACCGCCGGTGCGACCGCCTCAGGTCCTCCAGCAGCGCTTTGACCAGCAGATCGCCGACCTCGTCCTCGTGCCGCTCGGCCAGCCGTTCCTTCACCACGGCGCGGGCCAGCCGGTAGAGCCCGCGCCCCGACCGCCCGCCGAGCGACTGCTCCCCCACCCACGTGGCGGGCCGCCACACCAGGGCCATCAGCGCGAGGCCGATCCGCGGCATCAGCCCGATGACCAGCCGGACCCACCACGGGAAGTCCTGCGCGAAGTCCTGAGGCCCGTCCGCCGTGACCCGCACGCGCCGGCGCAGGTGCTGCCGGAACTCGCGGGCGATCTCGCGTTCCTCCTCCTCGGCCTCGACCCCGGCGGGCAACGTCAGGTCGAGCAACCACACCACCAGCGCGTAGTGCGGGAACCGCAGCCGTGCCACTCCCCGGACCTCGCCGGCCAGCTGCCCGACGACGTCGTCGGGCAGCCTGCGCCGTGCCACCGCGGCCCCGTCGACGTGCGCGTAGGGCACCCGCCGCCCCCTGGCGGTGGCGGGCCGGTTGGCCAGCGGCTCGAGCGGACTCCCCACCCCGGGCGGTCGTCGCAGGTGAACGATCGGCAGCGGCACGTCGCGGCCGGGCCACCGCGGCCGCGACGACAGCCGGTCCAACAGCCGCAACAGCTCGACCGCACCGCCGAACTGCAGGCCGTGCGTCTGCTCGGAACCGGGGAACCACCCCTGCGAACCCACCCTGGACAACGCCACCCTCGCCCCGTTTCCGCCGGTCCCAAACAGAATCCGGACGGATTGTCGGGCAGCGAGGGCGGCGCATTAGCGGAAACGGATTTAATTCGCGGCGGACGAGAATGAGGTGAGCAGAGGTTTGACCGGCGGGTATCCCACCCACATGAGCCAACCAGTACCGCCCGCGGAGCCCGTGCCGACCACTCCGGGACCGGACCAGCCACGCCCGACCGGACCCGACCAGCCCCAGCCACCCGGCCCGGACCCGGACCCGCTGCGCCCGCCCGGTCCCGACCCGGACCCACTTCCGCCGGAGCCGAAGCCGATCTGACGGTTTGAACCGCGAAAGGCCCGGGTAAACGTCACGTGCCACTGCCGGACCTGCTCTGGAGCGCGCCATGCTCAGTCGAGAGGAACACCAGCGGCTCATCGACATCGAGGGGCGCTTCCGCGTCTCCGACCCGGACCTCGCCCGCGCGCTGAGCGAAGGTCCGCAGTCGCAGAGGAGCCTTCGTCAGCGCGCGGTCGCCGCCCTGGCCGTGCTGTCGTTCAGGAAGCGACCGGGATCGCCCGGCTGACCGCGCCGGGCGGTGCGTCGGCCCGGTCCCAGCGCATCCGCGACCACGGCAGGTCCATGTCGCTCAGCGAGCTGATCTGCCGTGGCCGCAGCTCTTCCGGCCTGGGCGCCTCGGCGTGCCGGGAGTACGCCGCGTCGACGTAGCGGTGGCCCGTGTCCGGGGCCAGCACTACGACGTGCCGGTCGGGGTCGAGCCGTTGCTCCCACCGCGCGGCCAGGTAGGCCGCCCCCGCCGACAGGCCGGCGAAGATCGCGTGTTCGCGCAGCAGCGCGACGCTGCCGGAGAGGGCCGCGTCGAAGCCGAACCAGTGCACGGTGTCGTAGAGCGTGTGGTCCACGTTGCCGAACGGGATCGAGCTGCCGATGCCCGCGATGATGATCTCCGGGTCGTGCACGTGCTCACTGCCGAACGTGACGCTGTCGAACGGTTGCACGCCCACCAGTTCCACCTCCGGTGAGGTCTCGCGCAGGAACGTCGTCAGGGCTCCCGTCGACGCGCCGGTGCCCACGCCGCCGACCACGGAGAGCCGGGAACAGTCGGCGTGGGCCCGGATGAGGTCGGCGATCGGGCGGTAGCCGCGGTAATGGACGTCGTCGTGGTACTGGCGCATCCAGTGGTGCCTCGGGTGGTCGCGCAGGATCTCGCGGACCCGTGCCACCCGGCGGCTCTGGTCCATCTTCAGGCTCGCGGACGGGGGCATGGGCTCCACGGTGGCGCCGAGGATCTCCAGCTGCGTGCGCAGCGTCTGGTCGACGGTGGTCGAGGCGACGATGTGGCAGTGCAGGCCGTGGCGGTGGCAGGCCAGCGCCAGGGCGTGCGCGTAGATGCCGCTGGAGCTGTCGACCAGGGTGTCGCCGTGCGCGATGGTGCCGCGTTCGAGCAGGAAGCGGACGGCTTCGAGGGCCGAGGCGACCTTCATGGTCTCGAAGCGCAGGCAGAGGGTGCGGGAGTCGAGACGCACCAGGGCCGGGCGGCTCAGGGCGTCGGCGATGTGGTCGTCCACGTCTTCTCTCATGTCCGGGCCCGGTAGCGGTACAGGGCGGTCTCGTCGGCGCTGAACTGCGAGAACGGGAACGGCTCCGCGGACAGGGCCGTCACGCCCTGCCCCAGGAAGTGGCGGGCGACGGCGCTCGCGGTCTGCGCGTAGACGATCAGCGGGATCTCGCGCGAACGGCAGCTGCGCAGGATCTCGTCGAACGTCCCGTTGCCGATCGTCATGCCCGTGGCGACGACGGCGTCCGCGACCCCGAGGACGTCGCGCATGTCCGGAGTGACGGGGTCGCCCCACTGCGTCGTCTTCAACGAGAGGTCGCACGGCAGGCACTCGGCGCCGCGCTCGCGAATAGCCGCCACCAACGGGTTCACCACGCCGATCAACGCCACCTTGGCGCCCGCCGGCACGTCGAGCAGCCCGGCCACGGCCGCGTCCCGGGCCCTCGCCCGTTCCTCCGGCGTGCCCACGGGCAGCACGACCCGTTCGGCCTCGGAGGTCCGATGTGGACGGACGCTGCCGAGGTAGGCGTCGAGCGCGGCCACCCGCACCGGTGCCGGCGCCTCCGCGAGCAGACGCGCGACAGGAGCGCCGGAGTAGTTCGCGCACACCGCCGGGTCGGCGTCACCTTCCGCGAAGGCGCACGCGCCGAACGCCGTCCCGACACGAGCCAGCACGTACTGGTTGCGGTAGGTGGTATCGCCACCTGCCAACCGGGTGCCGTGGTGCACCCAGAACACACTGGTGGCCGCGATCCCGGCCGGGTCCGGGCCGTGCCGCCCTGCCAGCACCTCGGTTATCAGGTCATCCACTGTGGACACGATCTCCCCCTCCTCGCTGGACCGGCGCGCGATACCCGACGGCCAGGTGGCCCAGGTCGTCACGGCCGATCTCGGCTTCCACGTCGAACACCTCGCGCAACAACGGCGCGGTCAGCACGTCGGCGGCGGCGCCGTCGGCGACGACCGTGCCCCCGTGCATCAGCACCAGCCGGTCGCAGTAGCGAGCGGCCAGCGCGAGGTCGTGCAGTGCCACCACGACGGTCTGCGGCGTGCGTGCCGCCAGCTCCATCAGTTCGAGCTGGTGCCGCACGTCCAGGTGGTTCGTCGGCTCGTCCAGCAGCAGCCCGGACGTGCGTTGCGCCAGCGCCCGTGCCAGATGGGTCCGCTGCCGTTCGCCACCGGACAGCTGCTTCCACGGCCGGTCGGCCAGTCCCACCAGGTCCAGGCGTTCCAGTGCCTCCACCACGATCGTGTGGTCGGCGGCGTCCGGGCCACGCCAGCGCGACCGGTGCGCGGTTCGGCCGAGCATCGCGACCTCGGACACCCGCAGGTCGCTGTCGGTGTCGGCCGTCTGCTCGACGAACGCGATCTTGCGCGCCCGTTCGCGGGCGGGCCACGACGCGATCTCCACGCCGTCGTACCGCACGACACCCGCTGTGGGAGTGCGCAGACCCGCCACACACCGCAGCAGAGACGACTTGCCGGACCCGTTCGGCCCGATCAGCCCGACCGTCTCCCCCGGCGAGACCGTCAGCGTCACGTCGCGCACGATCGTCTTGCCGGGCACACCCCAACTCAGGTTCTGGACGTCGATCCTCACAGCTCACCCCGCTTGCGCAGCACGAGCAGGAACAGCGGCACGCCCAGCAGCGCGGTGAACACGCCCACCGGCACCTCCAGCGGCGAGAACACCACGCGGGTCAGCGCGTCCGTCCAGACCAGGAACACCGCGCCCACCACCGCCGACAGCGGCAACAGCTTGCGGTGCAGCGGTCCCACCAGGAACCGGACGCCGTGCGGCACGATCAGCCCGACGAATCCGACCGCCCCCACGGCGGCCACGGCCACCGCGGTCAGCACGGACGTCGTCACCAGCAGCACGATGCGAGTCGCCCGTACGTCCACGCCCAGCGAGGACGCGGTGTCGGTGCCGAACGCGAACCCGTCCAGCGCCGCCGAACACAGCCACACCAGCAGCAGCCCGATCCCCAGCACGACCGCGCACACCACGACCGACGTCCACCGGGCCGACGCGAGCGACCCCAGCAGCCAGTTCGTGACGGCACGGATGCTGTCGGCGTCACCCGACGACAGCAGGATCAACGACGTGAGCGCCGCGAACAGCTGCCCCACGACCACACCGGTCAGCACGATCCGCGAGGAGTCCAGCCCGGTCCGCCGCAGCAACAGCATCAGCAGCCCGAACGCCACCAGCGCGCCGATCAACGCCCCGCCGGTCACCCCGAGCTGCGAGCCGGCGAATCCCAGCACCACCACGACGACCGCGCCCGTCGAGGCACCGGAGGACACCCCGAGCAGGTACGGATCGGCCAGCGAGTTCCGCGTGACGCTCTGCAGCACCGCGCCGCACACCGCCAGCGCGGCCCCGACGAGCGCCGCGAGCAACACCCGCGGCAGCCGCAGGTCCCAGATCAGCGAGTCCAGCAGGCGCGGCAACGGCACGACGGGCAGTCCCAGGCGTGACCCCACCGCCCGGCCGATCTCGGCCCAGCCCGTGCCCACGCCGATCCGGACGGCGAGCACCATCGACGCCACGAGGACGACCAGGCTCAGGACGATGACAAGCGTGTTCTTCTTGCGCCGCAACGGTGTGACAGAGACGACTACAGGATCCAGAACAGCGGCCTCAGCCACGGCCGGCGATCTTGTCCAGGCCCGCGCCGAGTGCCTTCAGCGCGTCGACCGTGCGCACCGACGGGTCCATCTCGATGCCCGGCAGCTCGATCACCTTGTTGTCCCGCACCGCCTTGAGCTGCGACACGGCCGGGTGCTCGCGCATCATCGCGAGCTTCTCGCTGGCCTTGTCACCGGGGTTGCCGCGTTCGGACAGGTCCCCGATCACGACGACGTCGGGATCACGCCGGGCGATCTCCTCCCAGGACGCCTCGGGCCACTCCTGGTTCAGGTCGTCGAACACGTTGACCGCACCGGCGATCTTGCTCATCTGGCTGGGCATGCCGTCACGACCGGCGACGTACGGGACACCCTTGAACACCGAGTAGACCCACACGACCTTGACGGGATCCCGTTTGACGGCCTGGACTTCGGCGACGGCGGCGCGCTGGTCGGCGGCGAGCTGGTTCGCCTTCTCGGTGATGCCGAAGATCTTGCCGAAGTTCTCGTAGTCGCGGAACAGCCGGTCGAACGGCGCGGTGGTGCCGTCCGGGCAGTTCACCGCGCTCACGAACGTCGGGACGCCCAGGGTCTCCAGCTCGTCACGCGTGCCGGCGCGGTCAGGGGTGAAGAGCTCCTTGAACGACGCCACGACGACGTCGGGGTTGGCCGCGCGCAACGGCTCCGACGTGAGGACCTTCGGGGACAGCACCGGGATCTTCGCGTAGGCGTCGGCGAACCTCGGCGCGACCTTGGTCTTGACGTTCGCGGTACCGGCCATGCGGTCCTGCAGTCCCAGCGCCAGCAACGTCTCGGTGGAGTTCTGGTCCAGCGTCACCACCCGTTGCGGCGTGGCGGCGAACGTGAGCTGCTTGCCGCAGCTGTCCACCACCACCGACTGAGCCGTCGGCGCCTGGGCGCCTCCCGGTGCGGCGCAGCCCGCGGCGAACACCGCGACCAACGCCAGTCCGAGACGGGCGGGGTGTGACATCGGATCCTCCAGAAGTTCACTCGAACGGCTTGCGCTACTGTAACGACAATCATTTTCAATGCAACCCTGCCGGAAGGTCGATCGCGTGGCCCACGACACAATGCGTAGCCCATCGGTGTTGCGCAGCAGCACTTTTCTCCGTCTCTGGACCGCGACCACGGCGTCCGGCATCGCGACCTGGGCGTTGCCGTTCGTGCTGGGCCTGGCCGTGCTCTCGCGGTCGATCACCGCCGTCGAACTGGGCGTCCTGCTCGCCGCCCGCACCGCCGGCTTCCTCGCCGCCGTCCCGGTCAGCGGCGTGCTGGCCGACCGCTACGCCCGCCGCCAGGTCGTCCTGTGGTCGGGCCTCGTGTCCGCGCTCGCCGCACCAGTGCTCGCTGCCTTCGTGGGCGACTCGCTGGTGGTCGCGGCGGTCGCGGCGGCGGCCATGGGAGCGGGCCAGGGCGCGTGCCGCCCGGCGTTCCAGGCGCTGACCGCGGAGGTGGTCGCGACCGACCAGCGCCAGCAGGCCAACGCCGCGATGACCCTGTCCGTGCGGGTCACGACGCTGGTCGCGCCGGGCCTCACCGCGTTGCTGGCCCTGGTGCTGAACACGCAGGTGCTGCTGCTCGGCATCGGCGCGTTGTGGCTGGTCGCGGCACTCGTGCCGCCCGCCGGCACCGGGCTCACGGCCCCCGGCGGCGGTGCGGGCTTCGTGGCCGACTTCTGGGAGGGCGTGCGCGAAGCCCGCCGGCACCCGTGGTTCCTGGCCGGGCTCGGCGCGCTGACGGCGGTGATCGCCACCGGTTACTCGGCGACCGGCGTGGTGCTCCCCCTGGTCAGCCGTGACCGCTACGACACGGAGGCCGTGCTGGCGGGTGCGCTGACCGCCTACACGCTGGGCGCGCTGGCCGGTGCGCTGCTCATCGCCCGCTGGCGGCCGCGGCACGCCGGCTGGACCGCGTTGTTCGGCCTTGCGCTGTACGGGTTCGCGCCGCTGAGCCTGCTGCTGCCGGTGCACCCGTTCGTCGTGATCGCCGCGTACGTCGTCGCGGGGCTCGGCATCGAGCTGTTCAACGTGCCGTGGTTCACCGCGACCCAGCGCGAGGTCGAGCCCACCAAGCTCGCCCGGGTGTCCTCTTTGGACTTCCTGATGTCCTACGGCCTCGCGCCGATCGGCCTGGCGCTCATCGCCCCGGCGATCTCGTCGTTCGGCGCGCCCGTCGTGCTGGCCGTCTGCGCGGTGATCTGCTTCGCCGCACCGGCACTGGCCGCGCTCGTGCCGTCGTCCCGCGACTTCGGGCCGCGCCGGTGATCGTGCCCCGCCTGCAGGTCCTCGACCCCGCCGCGCGCAGGGCGGTGACGGAGACGGGCGCGGTGATCCTGACCGGGTTGCCGAACGACCCGAACTCGCTGCCGGTGGCCTCGGCCCTGCTTTTCGGCACGACCCTGCGCGAGCTGTACCCGTACCGCACCAGGCGGTCGGTGGACGGCGGGATCGTCGGGCTGCACGCGGACAGCTTCGACGTGGTGGTCGACATCGCCGGGAAACCGGTGCGGCGCAGGCATCCCGACGAGGACTACGTGCTGGTGCTGCTCGCTTCCCAGGCCCCGTACGGAGGTCAGTCCTTCGTCCTCGACGCGCACGAGTTCACCGACTCCCTCGACGCGGAGCTGAAGGAGTTCCTGAGGGGAACGGACGTGGACCTCTACGGGCGCTGGGCACAGACGCGCGGCCTACCCGCGACACCGCGGGTAGGCCGCCACATCGAGTTCACGCGCACCGGCAGGCGAATCACCCGCCGCACGGACGGGGTCGTGGCCCTGCACCGCGACCCCGCGACCGAGCGCGTCAACGAGATGCTCGCCCGCTTCGACACCGAGGTCGAACGGGCACAACGGTCGTTGCCGAGACTCAGGCTGAACGAGGGCGAACTCCTGGTCCTGGACAACTACCGCTGCTGGCACGGCCGGGACGCGCACACCGGCGCGCGGACCGTGCACATCCAGACCGTGCGGACGGACGAGGCCTAGCTGGAAGCCGCCTTCTGCAGTTCCTTGCGCAGCTGCTCCTTGGTCATGCTCGACGCGCCGTCGACACCGAGGTTCTTGGCCTGCGTCAGCAGCTCCTCGCGGGTGGCCTGGCCGGGCATCTCACCGAGGTGGTCGGCCCGGCTGCGCGCGAACGCCTCGCCGAGTTCGTAGCGGCGTTCCGCGCTGAGCCGCTTGCGCATGCCCGGCAGCACCGTCTTCTCCTCTTCCTCCACGTGGTGGGTGATGGAGTCGACGACGTCCTTCAACGCCTTGTCGTACTGCGGCGAGTCGTACTCCGCGTCGAGGAGCTTGGCGAGCAGCTGCTCGGCCTCGGCGTGCTCCTCCTGGCTGTGCTCGACCTCGTCGTCACCACCCGCGTCCTTGGCGGCCGGGTAGACCTCGGACTCCTCCGCGCGGCTGTGGGCGACGAGCAGGCCGCACAGGACCGGGGTCAGCAGAGGCCGTTTCTCCGGGTGGTTCTCCAGCTCGCCGAACAGGCGCTCCACCTCGCGGTGGTCCTGCATGATCAGGTCGACGACGTCGTACTGCACGGTGGTTCTCCTTCAGTTCGGGTTGTCCCTCGGATAGCGCGTGGTGATGGGCGCGACGCCGCGCCGTCCGATCCGGCCGAGCGCGATGCCGAAAGCACTGAACACGGCGAACGCGACGACCGCGCTGAGGACGATCGACCACGCCAGCGGGATGGCCAGCAGGCCTGCCGCCGCACCGGCGATCACCCCGCCGACGAGCGCGTTGACGAGGTTCACGAAGCCGGCGATGCCGAGCGTGGTGCCGATCAGCCGTGGGCGTCTGGCCTTGCGCCAGCCGGTCTGACCGCCGTCCACCTCGACGCCGAGCGTGTCGTCGTGCAGTTGCCGCACGAAGACGTGCCTGATGGACGGTTCGAGCTCGGCGTAGACGGCCCTGATGCGGTTGATGCCCAGGCCCGCCTGCACGTCCTCGATCGTCAGCTCCACCGCGCGGAACAGCGTGGCGAGACCGATCAGGAACAGCGCCGAGAAGATGACCAGCACCAGCGTCAACAGCACCGTCAGCGGTACCACCTGGGCGACGAAGCCGAGTGCGATCATGGACGCGGAGATCGTCGTGAGCAGGTGGCCCGCCCGGCCGGTCGCGTCGGTGATCGTCGCCGTGCGGATCATCTGCAGCGTGTTGTGCTCCATCGTGAGGATCGTCAGAGCCGACGACTTGTCCGCTTCGGGCACGTCAGTGTCCAAGCGCGGTGGCGAGTTCCTTCTTCGTCATGGTGGAACGGCCCTTGACGTTCTTCTTCTTGGCCTCGTTGTAGAGCTGTTCCTTCGTGAGACCCTTGGGACGGTTCGTGCCCGAGCGCTGGCCGCCGCGCTTCTGCGGTGACATGTCCTGAATGGACGACTTACTCGCCGTCTTGGACTCACCGGCCTGGGCGCGGTTCTTGTTCACCGTCCTGGCCGCGATCTCCTTGGCGCGCTTGGGCGAGGCGCCGCGGTCCTGTGCGGAGTCCTTGATGTGCTCGTACTGGCGTTCCCGTTTCGCGTTCGATCCCGCGGGCATCACGACCTCCTGACTCGATGCTGGTCCGCGAATACCCCCGGTCAGGACGGTTCACACCTGGGCGACCGGGTAGCCGGGTGCATGGCGATCTCTTCCCGGCTGGACACCGCCCGCGTGCTCGCGACGGTGCTGCTGCCCACCCTCGCGAAGGGCGTCGTCGTCCGGCGACCAGGCGTGATGGCGGCCGCCGAGAAGGTCCAGTCCGACACCAGGGCCATCGACACGATGCGGAGACTGCGCGACCGGTACGGCCCGGAACCGGTGCGGCTGCGCATCACCGGCCGCAGCGTCGCGATGCTGGTCGACCCCGAGGACGTCGGCAGGCTGCTCGCCGAGTCGCCGGAGCCGTTCGCGCCGGCCACGAAGGAGAAGAAGGCCGCGCTGACCCACTTCCGGCCGCACGGCGTGCTGATCTCCGAAGGTCCCGAGCGCGACCGGCTGCGCAAGCTCGACGAGCACGCGTTGCGGCCGGAGAACGTGCCCGCCGAGGCGATCGTGCGCGACGAGGCGGATCTGCTCACCCGGCACGCCATGAGCACCGGTGAGCTGACGTGGGAGTCGTTCAACCAGGCGTGGTGGCGGATCGCGCGCAGGATCGTCCTCGGAGACGGTGCCCGCGGCGACGACCAGCTCACCGACGACCTGAAGGCGCTGCGGCGGAGCGCGAACTGGGCGTTCCTGCACCCAGGGCGACGCGACCTGCGCGACCGCTTCCAGCACCGGCTCGACGAGCACCTGGCACGACACGAAAAGGGCAGTGTGGCCGCACGACCGGGTGATCTGTCCGGTCAGATCCCGCACTGGCTGTTCGCGTTCGACGCGGCCGGCATCGTCACGCTGCGGGCGCTGGCCATCGGCGCGCGGGGCATGAACGGCATCCTCGAATCGGCCCGGCTGTGGCCGACCACGCCCGTGTTCCTGCGCGAGAGCACGAAACCGACCCGCTGGCACGGCCGGTGGCTGCCGGAGAACACCGAATTCGTGGTGTTCACGCCGTTCTTCCACCGCGACCCGGACCGGCTGCCGTTCGCCGACCGGTACGCGCCGGAACTGTGGGACGCCCCGCGCGACCCGGCGATCGTGCCGTTCAGCGCCGGCCCCGGCGAGTGCCCCGGCCGTGACCTGGTGCTCACCGTCGCCGCGGCGATGCTGGACACGCTGAGTGAGCACCTCTCGTTCCCCGTGCTGGGCGATCCGCTGCCCGGAACGCTGAACCACTTCGGCATCCGCATGCCCGCGACCCCGACGGGTACTCGCGTGTCTTGACTTCCTCCCTCTGTTGAAGGAGGGGGATTCCCCATCGGGCTCACGCCCGACAGTTCCTGTTTCTTCCCCTCGGAAAGGGGGTCTCGACAGTTGCCTCGCCGACTAGTGCCGGGTTGGTCTGACACCGTCTCCGCAGGCTGTAACCGCGAGCCCCGCGGCCAGGATGTTGCGGGCCGCGTTGATGTCGCGGTCGTGGACGGTGCCGCAGCGGCAGGCCCAGCTCCGGATGTTCAACGGCAGCCGGTCGAGCAGGTGCCCACAGGCCGAGCAGGTCTTGCTGCTGGGGAACCAACGGTCGATCGCCACGAGCCGGCGGCCGTACCACTGGGCCTTGTAGTCCAGCATCGCCCGCAGCTCGGCCCAGCTCGCATCGCTGATCGCGCGGGCCAGCCTGGCGTTCTTCACCATGTTCCGCACGGTCAGGTCCTCGATCACGATCGTTTGGTTCTCACGAACGAGTCGAGTACTGACCTTGTGCAGGTGATCACGACGGCGGTCGGCGACGCGGGCGTGGATCCGAGCGACCCGCAACCGGGCCCTGATCCGGTTCTTACCGCCTTTCTGCTTGCGCGCCAACGCTTTCTGGGCTTTCGCGAGCCGCGCCCGGTCTCGGTCGCCGTGCTTCGGGTTGGCGATCTTCTCGCCGGTCGACAGCGTCAGCAGTGTCGTGATACCCGCGTCGACACCGACCGCAGTGGTAGCGGGTGGCAGGCGCTCGACGGTGGTCTCCACCAGGATCGAGACGTGCCAGCGGCCGGCCGAGTCACGCGAGACCGTCACCGTGGACGGCTCCGCGTCCTCGGACAGCGGACGCGACCAGCGAATGTCCAGCGGCTCGGTCATCTTCGCCAGGGTCAACTCGCCATCACGCCACCGGAACGCCGACCGCGTGTACTCCGCCGAGGCCTTGCCGCGCTTGCGGGACTTGAACCTGGGGTACTTCGCCCGCTTCTCCCAGAACGAAGCGAAAGCGCCCTGCAGATGCCGGAGGCACTGCTGCAAGGGCACGCTCGACACCTCGTTGAGGAACGCGCACTCGCCGGACTTCTTCCACCCCGTCAGCAGCGCCGACGTCTGGACGTAGTTGACCCGTTCCCGCCGCTGATACCACGCGTCGGTCCGCGCTTCCAGCGCCCGGTTGTACACCAGCCGGACACAGCCGAACGTGCGCAGCAGCTCCTGCTCCTGAGCGGGCGTCGGATAGAAGCGGTACTTGAACGCCCGCTTCACCACCGACTCCACCACATCTCACATGTTACTCCACGTAGTTGTGAGCATACGGGGGGTGGTGCACGAACAAAGGCGAGTCAGCCTTCACGGCCGATCACCGCACCATGCCCTGCAGCGCAGGAGATCATCTCCTCCCAGGCCCGAAGGCCGGGGTATCCACGAAGGAGGCCCGATGAACGCACCTCTCACCGCCGTGGTGACCGGCGCCGACTCCGGTATCGGCAAGGCCGTGGCCGTCACGCTCGCGGGTGGTGGTGTCGACGTCGGCATCACCTACCACGAGGACGCCGGCGCCGCCGCTCGCACAGCCGACGAGGTCCGCGAGACCGGTGCCCGGTGCGCCGTCCGGCAGCACGACCTCACCGCGTTGCCGAGGCGGCCGACGTGATCGACGAACTCGCGGAGGAACTGGGCGGCGTCGACGTCCTGGTGAACTGCGCGGGCACCGGGAGCAGCCAGAAGGCGCTCGACATGCCCTTCGACACCTGGCGCTCGGTGCTCTCGGTCGACCTCGACGGCGCGTTCCTGTGCTGTCAGCGCGCGGCCCGGCGCATGATCGCGGCCGGTCGCGGCGGACGGATCATCAACATCACGTCCGTCCACGAGCACCTGCCCCGTGTGGGCGCCGCGCCGT
Organism: Streptomyces sp. ID05-26A; assembly: GCF_033794685.1. Lineage (NCBI taxonomy): Bacteria > Bacillati > Actinomycetota > Actinomycetes > Kitasatosporales > Streptomycetaceae > Streptomyces > Streptomyces sp. ID05-26A. The sequence goes on along the minus strand of NZ_JARAYZ010000003.1, from coordinate 715,702 downwards.
ACTGCGCCGCGAAGGCCGGGCTGGGCGCGCTCACCGAGATGCTCGCCCTCGAGCTGTCCGAACACGGCATCACGGTCAACTCCGTGGCGCCCGGCGAGATCTCGACGCCGATGACCGGGCAGGAGGACGTCAACCCGCACACGCGGGCGCGTCCGGGTGTGCCGCTCGGCAGACCGGGCAGCGCCCACGAGGTCGCCGCCGTGGTGGCGTTCCTCGCGACGCCGGCCGCGAGCTACGTGACGGGAGCGTCGTTCGTCGTGGACGGCGGGATGTCCCTGATGGGGCCGCAGGCGAGCCAGCTGATGACCGACGAGAAGTGGAGGCAGACCTGATGCGTGCCGTGGTGCTGAACTGCACCTTGAAGAAGTCGCCCGACCAGTCCAACACCGACCTGCTGGCCCAGGTGGTGATCGACGAGCTGACGAAGAAGGACGTCGAGGTCACCTCGTTCCGGCTGGCGGACCACGAGATCCCTCCCGGTGTCGAGACCGACCTCGGCGGTGGTGACGAGTGGCCGAACATCCACACGTTGCTGCTCGACGCCGAGATCCTCGTGTTCGCCACGCCGACGTGGGTCGGCCGCCCGTCCTCGCTCGCGCAACGGGCGCTGGAACGGATGGACGCCATGATCTCCGAGACCGACGACCAGGAACGGCCGGTGGCCTACAACCGGGTCGCGGGCGTGGTGGTGACCGGCAACGAGGACGGCGCGCACCACGTGATCAGCGAGATCTGCGGTGGTCTGGGCGACATCGGCTACACGATCCCCGGCCAGGCCTGGACGTACTGGAACCGGGGCCCCGGTCCGGGACCGAGCTACTCCGACACCGACGAGGGTCACGAGTGGTCGGAGAAGACCGGCCGGACGATGGCCGCCAACCTGCACGCCGTCGCCCTCGCTCTGGCGGAGCGGCCGATCCCGGCCTGAGCCAGCGCCACGAGCGCGCCGATCGTCAAGCCGCCCAGGACGTCCGTGGGCCAGTGCACACGGGTCCTGAGGCGGCTGTAGGCGACGAGCAACACCAGGGGCATCACGAAGAACGCCGTCTCGCCGTCGGCCAGCGCAGCGGCGGTGCCGAACGCGGCCGCCGTCACCGCGTGCTTGGACGGGAACGACGACGAGTCCGGGTGTTCGGGCAGGGCCTGCCGTGCGGGCAGGTTCGCGGCCGAAGGTCTGCGACGGTGCACGAACTGACTCACGAGATGCCCCAACGGCATGGCGACCACTGCCGCGGTGAACGCGCGCTTCGCGGCCTTCTTCTTGCCGCACAACGCGAGCGCACCGGCGACCGGCAGCCACAGCAGCCCGCCCCGTGCGGTCAGGCTGGCCGCCACGATCACCGGGTGAGGACGTCGCGTGGGCAACAGCTCGCTGTCGCGCAGTGCGTCCGCGTCGAGCTCCTCCAGTTCGTCCTCCACCGTCATGACGGGTCAGCTACCCAGAACGGGGCTGCCCGGAACCTCTTTCCCCTCCCCTATCCCTCGCACGAGCGCATGAAGGGCCTCCTGCGCGTCGTACCGCGGTTCCCAGCCAAGTTCCTTCCTGGCGCGCGTCGCGTCCAGCAGCGGCGACTTCAGGGCGAGGTCGACCCACCCAGGTGGGGTGGGTTGCAGGTGCAGGCGCCAGGTCAGGCCCGCCAGTGCCCGCAACGGTCTCGCCGGCACGGCGACGTACCGCCCGCCGAGCACCTCCGCCAGCGCGCGGGGAGTGATGACGGGATCGGCCACGAGGTTCACCCCGCCGTGCGGGCGCTGGTCCAGGATCCGCACGAGCCCGTCCGCGACGTCGTCGGCGTGCACGAACTGCAGCACCAGGTCGCGCGGCAGCGGCAGGATCGGGATCCGGTGCCGGAACAGGGCTTTCGGCACCAGCTTGCCGAGGAAGTAGTCGTGGATCTCCGATCCCGCGTCGGACTGCAGGATCAGGCCGGGCCGCGGCCGGGAGATGAGCAGGTCGGCCTCGAACTTGTTGAGCATGTGCTCCACGGCGGCCTTGTGCCTGCTGTACAACGACGACGTCACACCGTCGACGGGCCACGACTCGTCGACGCGCCGGTCCTTGCTGCCGGGCGAGTACGCACCGACGGACGACATGTGGACCAGGTGCGGCACACCGGCTTTCACCGCCGCGCCGAACACCTGGGCCGAGCCCGCCACGTTCGTCCGGTACAGCTGCCGTTCGTTCCGTGCGGGCTGGATGAGCCATGCGAGGTGCACCACCGCGTCCGCGCCCTCGAACACGGTCCGCAACAGCTCCTCCGCACCGGCCCGGCCGATCTCGACGGGCGTCCAGGACACGCCGCGGTACGGCGGCGCGTCGGTGGGCGGGCGCCGTGAGATGCCGTGCACCTCGATGTCGGGCTCCTCGGCCAGCCTGCGCAGAAGCGCCGTTCCCACGTTGCCACTCGCTCCGGTGACGACGATCCTGCGTCCTGGCATGGTTCCTCCGGATGTCGGCCTGGAGTCACCGGATACCCGTTCAGGTGACGTCGAGAACCGTCTTCCGCCATCCGTCTTCGCGCAGGTCGACGTGCACGGGTCACCCTTCGAGACGGGAGACCAGCACTCCCCCGCGCTGGACGAAGCTTTCCGGCAACCACGGCCGGTCGACCTTGCGACCGTTCCACCGCGTCTCCTGGACGTGAACGCCCGGGGTGCCGGTCGCGAGGATCGTGATGTTCTTGGCCGTGATCCGCGCCTTCGGGAACATCGGGCTGGACACGTGCAGTTCGGCGCTGCTCGGTGTGCGCGGGTAGAGACCGAGGGCGGCGAAGACGTACCAGGCGGACATCGTGCCGAGGTCGTCGTTGCCGGGCAGGCCGGACGGACCGGTCTTGTAGACGAGGCGGGCCATCGCGCGCACGGTCTCCTGGGTCTTGCGCGGCTGGCCGAGCTCGTTGTAGATCCACGGTGTGTGGATGCCCGGCTCGTTGGTCGGGTCGTACCGCAGCGCGTCGCCGCCCGTGGCCCACGAGCCGTCCGCCCGCTTGAAGAACGCGTCGAGCCTGGCCGCCGCCGCTTCCTCGCCGCCCATCGCCTCGGCGAGGCCCTGGACGTCGTGCGGCACCATCCACGTGTACGTGGCGCTGCTGCCCTGCGCGAAGCCCTGGTCGGAGGCCGGGTTGAACGGCGTGACCCAGGTGCCGTCGGCCTTGCGGGCCTGCTGGTACCCGGTGGCGGGGTTGAAGGTGTTGCGCCACCAGCCCGCGCGCTGCTCCATCTCCGCGTTCGGACGGCCGAGCCCGCGGCCCAGGTCCGCCAGCGCCTGGTCGGCGACCGAGTCCTCGAGGGTCTCGGCGGCACCGCCCCAGCAGTGGCAGGTGTCGTGCGGGGCGTAGCCGAGCCTCATGTACTCGGCGAGGTTCGGGCGCTGGCCCTCGCACTGGCCGGGACAGCCCTTGTCGGACAGGCCGTCCGGGTGCGGGACGGTGGCCTGGCGCAGCAGTGAGTCGTAGGCCGCGCGGACGTCGAAGTTCTTCGCTCCCATGGCGTACATGCCCGCGATGGCCGGGGCGGACGGGTCGCCGGTCATGACGTGCGTCGGGCCGGTGATGTGGACCCAGCGGTCCCACACGCCGCCGTTCTTCCGGGATATCTCCAGCAACGACTGGGCGTACCCGCTCGCGACGTCCGGTGCCAGCAGGGCGAGCAGCTGGGTGTGGGCTCGGTACTGGTCCCAGCCGGAGAAGTTGCCGTAGCGGGTCGCCTGGCCGGCGTCGCTGGTCACGTTGGGCTGCAGGAAGGTGTGGTAGAGCGCGGTGTAGAAGATCGTGCGCTCGTCGGCCGTGCCGCCGTCGATCTCGACCGCGCGCAACTGCTTCGCCCAGGCTTTCTTCGCTTCCTTCGCGACGTCGGCCACGGTGGCGCGCTTCGGGATCTCCGTCGCGAGGTTGCGCTTGGCCGCGTCGAGGCTGCTGTAGGAGATGCCGACGCGCATCCGCACCGCACTGTCCTGGAAGGACACGTAGCCGCCGGAACCCCTGCCCGCGCGGGCGCTTCCGGTCAGGTAGCCCTCACCGCCGGAAGCAGACGTCGTGCCGGGCCTGAGTTCGCTGTTCACCCACGTGCCGTGCGCCGAGATCGGGCGGTCGAACGACGCGGTGAAGTGCAGGCGGTAGTAGGTCTTCTGGTTGTTGGTGCCACCGTTCGCACGACGGCCGCAGAACGCGCCGGTGAGCACGGAGCCCGACACGCTGTTGGTCGCCGGGTCGATCGTGATGTCGGCGTCCTCGCTGCCGTTGAGCGAGTTCGACGTGCGGAACAGCAGGGAACCGTTGACGGGGAACGTGAACTCGCCGACGCCCGCGCGGGTCGTGACCGAGAGATCGGCGGTGGCACCGGACTTCAGGCCCACCCGGTAGCGACCGGCCTCGGCCTTCTCGTCGGCGTGGGAGAAGTCGCTCGCGAAGATCTGGTCCTTGGTGTCCGCGGTCGGCGACGAGGTGATGTCCCCGACGTGCGGCATGATCGGGATGTCCCCCGCCGCACCGGGGTGGCAGCCCGCGCCGTTGACGTGCGTGAGGCTGAAGCCGCGCACCCTCGTCGCGTCGTAGGCGTACCCGTTGGCAGCGCCCGTGTTCGTCTGGTCGCCGCGAGTCGACGTCGGGCTCCACGAGATCATCCCGAACGGCCGCACCGCGCCCGGATAGGTGTTGCCGCCGCCCGCCGAGCCGATCAGCGGGTCGACGTAGCGGGTGTCGTCTCTCACCGCCGCACTCGCGGGAGTCGCCAGCGCGGCGGTGAGGACAGTGACCAGGAAGACCAGGAGCGCTCTCACGTCCCGGGACGGTAACCGGTCGTCAGTAAACGCAGGGTGGCCGATAACCGTCGACTTCGAGGCCCTGGAACTCCAGATCGTTCTTCGTGTTGCCGACGAACACCAGGCCACGGGCGTCGTCGAGCGCGTCGGCGAGCGGATAGGACGGCTTGCCGAGCGCGGGCAGATGTGTCCAGTTCTTTGTCTTGAAGCTGAAGAACCGCTTCACCAGCCTGCCGCCGGTGGACGGGATCTTCGTGACCCACTTGTCGCCGCCGCTCCAGAACTCCGCGGGCCGGAGCTGGACGTAGAGGTCGTCGGTGGCGCGATAGGTCATCCAGAAGCCGCGCGAGTCGGACAGGTCTGCCTGGGCCTCGAACCTGTTGCCCAGCCACAGGACCATCACGGCCCAGTCGTCGGCCAGGAACTTGATCTTCGCCGTGTGCCCGTGCCGCCCCTGGGGCACGAGGATGCTGCCGGTCGCGGGCTCCGTGGCACCTTCACCACTGGCGATCCACTGCTGGTACCGGTCGATGGACGGGGTGGCGCACTCGCGGCCGCGCGAGGCGTTCGCGACCGCCGTCGAGCTGAGCGTGAACAGCACCGCGCACGCGATCACCGCGACGCGGCCGAACGTCGATTTCAAGCGCATCTGGCGGACCGTAGCGGAAATTGGTTTAAACCATTTCCGTTCACGGTTGACAGCGGTCTCAGTTGGTTACCTGGACAGCGGATTGTGAGGCCCTCCCGCCAGGGTCACAGTGAGGGTCGTGCAGCCCGCCAGATGCATCGCATTCATAGGTGTCGTAACGGTCTTCGCCCTCCAACTCACCACCCCGGCCACCGCCTCGACGGACTGCTCCCCCACCGTCGACGACCGGACGTTCGCCTCCGCCGCCCACCTGCGGTCCCTCAACGCCACCGTCGCCGGGTTCGGCGTCCGCGCCACCGGCAGCCCGAACCACGACCGCCTGATCTCCTGGCTGGAACGCCGCGCGGACCGGCTGCCGGACGTCTCCGTGCGATCCGAGCGGTTCGCCCTCCAGCGCTGGCAGCCCGGTCCCGGTCTCCTGCTCTCGGGCGGCGCCGTGCCGGTCGCCGGTGCGATCCCCTACTCCGCTCCGGGCCTGCGTTCGGGCGAGCTGGTCCGGCTGCCCGCCGGCACCCCGATCACCGCCGCGAACGCGCGCGGCAAGGTCGTCCTGCGCGACTTCCCCGCTCTCGACCGCGGCTACCTCGCCGAACCGCTGCTGAACGCGGACATGGTCGACGCGGGCAAGGCGGGCGCCGCCGGGGTCGTCGTGGCCTTCCCGTTCCCGCACGAGCAGGTGAAGGGCTACTGGGACCCGCACCTCGGCACCCACTACCGCGTGCCGGGCGTGTTCGTCGGCTCGGACGCGGCCTCGAAGCTCGTACCGGGCACGCGCACGACGATCGGCGTGCTGGCCGCGCGCGTCCCGGCCGTCACGCGCTCGCTGATCGCCACCCTGCCGGGCCTGAGCAGCGAGCGGATCGTCCTCGACACCAACACCGACGGCGTGGGCTGGGTGCAGGAGAACGGCACCGTCGCGTTGCTGGCGCTGGCCGAGCACTTCGCCCGGCTGCCGCTGCGCTGCCGGCCGCGCACGATCGAGTTCGTCTTCGCGACCGGGCACCTGCACCGCCCGGCGGAGGGCAGCGAGTTCCGCGCCCGCGCCCTGGACGCCGAGTACGACTCGGGTTCCGTCGCGTTCGCGTTCGTGCTGGAACACCTCGGGACGCGCGAGTTCCTGCCGGCGGAGGGTTCTCTGCGACCCACAGGACTGGCCGAGCCGTCCGGTTGGTTCGCGGGCAGTCCTGCACTGGCCGAAAGCGCTTCGACGGCGCTTGCCGGGCGTGCGGTCGATCGCACGTTCGTCCTGCCCGGCAGTGACCTGCCGGTGCCGGGCCGGGTGCCGGCGCAGTGCTCGTTCGGCGGCATCGGCACGCACTTCCACTCGCACCTGATCCCGACGATGGCGATGATCTCCGGTCCGTGGACGCTCTGGGCGCCCTCGTTCGGCGCAACGGCCGTCGACCACGAACGCATGCGGCGCCAGGTGCTGGCTGCGGGCGACGCGATCACCGCGCTGGCTCCGGTGCCCCGCGACCAGATCGCGGGGCCGTACCTGGACATGCGGCGGGCACGGGCGGCCGGAGCACCGACCTGCTCGCACGCACTGCCGCCCGAGTGGGCGCCTAGATCGTGATCGACGCCTGGACGGCGAGGTGGTCGGACGGGAACTGGCCATCTCGCCGGTAGGTGTTGATCGCGGCGGCCTCGACGGTGGCGCCGCGGGTGAGGATCCAGTCGATGCGCGGGCCGTCCGGGACGAGCGGCCCGTAGCCGTGGAACGTCCCGTAGGCCGGGGTGGTGCGCGGGCCGGTGAGCCACGTGTCGGCCAGCCCCGCCGTCAGCGTGGTGTGGGCCGGGGAGCCGGGGACGTCGTTGAAGTCGCCGGTGAGGACGACCGGCAGGGCCTGCGCCTGGAGGCGGTCGCGGACGAACTCGGCGCTGCGCAGGCGGGCGTTCGCCGACTCGTGGTCGAAGTGCGTGTTGACGGCCACGAACTGCTTGCCGGTCAGGCGGTCCGCGAACCGGACCCACGTGACCATCCGGACCACGTTGTTGCCCCAGCTCCTGGAACCCACGACGTTCGGGGTGTCGGACAACCAGTGGTGGTCGAACTCCAGCGGTTGGAGCCGGAGCGTGTCGAAGAAGATCGCCATGAACTCGTCGTGGCTGCCGCCCAGCCGGCCGAGTCCGATCCAGTCGTAGTGGTCGGGCAGGTCGTGCGCGATGTCGCTGATCTGGCCGTACAGGCCTTCCTGCGTGCCGAGCAGCGCCGGGCGCTCGGCGAGCAGGAACTGGGCCATCACCGGACGTCTGACGGCCCACGAGTTCGGCTCGGCGGTCGAGGCGTACCGCAGGTTGAACGACATCACGCGCAACGGCTCCATTCAGCCGATCATGACACAGGCCCCGGCCGAAGACCGGGGCCTGCATCAGTTACGCGGGCGCATAACCGGTAGGAGTGCTGGTGAAGCCGCCGCGGCCCTGCGTCCGGCTGCGCAAGCGGGTCACGTAACCGAACATCTCCGCGATCGGCACGCTCGCCGTCACCACCGTCGTGCCGGTCCTGGCCTCCGAACCGAGGATCCTGCCCCGGCGGGACGCCAGATCACCGAGCACACCACCGAGGTACTCCTCCGGCACGGTCACCGTGACCGCGGCGATCGGTTCGAGCAACGTCATGGCGCCGGCCTTCAGCGCCTCACGCAGCCCGAGCCTCCCGGCCGTGCGGAACGCCATCTCCGACGAGTCCTTGACGTGCGTGGACCCGTCGGTGAGCGTCACCCGCAGCCCGACCACCGGGTGGCCGAGAGGTCCCTCGGCCAGCGCGTCCCGGCAGCCCTGTTCGACCGCGCGGACGAACTCCTGCGGCACGCGCCCGCCGGTGACGGCCGAGCGGAACTCGAACCCGCTCTCCAGCGGCTCCGTGTCGATCACGACGTGCGCGAACTGTCCCTGACCTCCGTCCTGCTTCACGTGCCGGTACACGAATCCCGTGACACCGGCGGCGACGGTCTCGCGGTACGAGACGCGCGGCCGTCCCATGGTGAGCTCGATGCGGTGCAGCGTGCGCGCCTTCTCCACCGAGACCTCCAGGTGCAGTTCGCCCTGGCCGGACAGCACCGTCTGGCCGGTCTCCTGGTCCGTCCCGAACCGCAGGGACGGGTCCTCGTCGACCAGGTGGGCCAAAGCCTCGGTCAGCCGGGCGTTGTCCACGCTGCTCCGCGTCTCCACGGCCACGGACACGACCGGATCGGCCGACACCGCGGGTTCCAGCAGCAGCGGAGCCGTTGGCGCGCACAGGGTCGTGCCCGTGCGAGCCGACTTCAGCCCCACCAACGCGACGATGTCCCCCGCGACGGCCTGGTCGACCGGCGTGTGCCGATCGGCCTGGACGCGCAGGATCCGCCCGATGCGTTCGGTGCGGCCGCCCACCTGGACCGTCTCTCCCTTGTGGAGGGTGCCCGAGTAGACGCGGACGTAGGCGAGCCGTCCGGTGGCGGTGGCGTTCACCTTGAACACCAACGCCGAGAACGGCGCGTCCGGGTCCGGCTCCCGTTCCTGACCGTCGAGACCCCGCACCGGCGGAACGTCCACAGGGGACGGCAGGTATGCGATCACCGCGTCCAGCAACGGTTCGATGCCGCGGTTGCGGTACGCCGAGCCGCACAGCACGACGGTCGCCTGACCGCGCTGGGTCAGTTCCCTGAGCGCGGTGACCAGCGTCTGTTCGGAAAGACCTCCTTCGAAGAACTCCTCCAACGCCTCGGGGTGCAGCTCCGCCACCGTCTCCTCCAGGAGGCGGCGCCGTCGTCGTGCTTCTGCCAGCAGCGTTTCCGGCACAGGCCCCTCGGTCATGCCGTCGTCCCAGATCAGCGCACGCATGCGCACCAGGTCGACCACGCCCCGGAACCCGTCCTCCGCGCCGATCGGCAGTTGCACGACGAGCGGCACGGTGTGCAGGCGCGTGCGGATCGACTCGACGACGAGGTCGAGGTCGGCGCCCGCCCGGTCGAGCTTGTTGACGAACGCGATCCTCGCCACGCCGTGACGATCCGCCTGCCGCCACACCGATTCGCTCTGCGGTTCGACGCCCGCGACACCGTCGAACACCGCGACGGCCCCGTCCAGCACGCGCAGGGACCGTTCGACCTCGTCAGCGAAGTCGACGTGACCCGGCGTGTCGATGAGGTTGACACGATGCCCGTCCCACGTGCAGGTCACGGCCGCGGCGAAGATCGTGATGCCGCGGTCGCGCTCCTGCGGGTCGAAGTCGGTGACGGTGGTGCCGTCGTGGACCTCGCCGCGCTTGTGGGTGCTGCCGGTGGCGAACAGGACGCGTTCGGTGAGGGTGGTCTTGCCGGCGTCGACGTGGGCGAGGATGCCGAGGTTGCGGACAGCGTTCAACGTGATGGCACGCATGACTGATTGCCTTTGGTGTCAAGGTTTACGGGGTCAGCGCGATGACCCGGCGAACTCCGCTCAGGGGTTCGTCAGACACTCCGGCGCCCGGCGCGCAGCAGGCGACCGGGGTGCGGGGACACGAGGATCACGTCGAAACGGGACGGGAGGACAACAGCGGCGGTACGCACGGCCGGTCCCCTCTCGTCTCGGTGATGATGATCGTGGAGTGTAGACACGTCCGTCCCGGCGCGACACCGTTTTTCGTGGAACACGGCCGCCACTTCGTTCGTTGACCGAGCATGCGCCTGTGTTTGCTCGGCGACTCGATCGCCGCCGGAGTGGGCAGCACGCGCCGCGAGGACACCCTCGGTCCACTCCTCGCCGCCCACCTCCGTTCGGCGGGACACCCCGTCGACCTGACGGTGCGCGCGTTCCCCGGAGCGCGTTCGGCCGACCTGGGCGGGCAGGTGCGCACGGCGGTGGCGGGCGGGGTCGACATCGCCGTGATCGTGATCGGCGCCAACGACCTCACCCGGTTCGTGCCCGCCGAGGTCGGCGCGCGCCAGCTGCACGACGCGGTGGCCGAGTTGCGGCGGGCCGGTGCCGGAGTCGTCGTCAGCACCGCGCCCGACCTGAGCGTCGTGGCCCACGTGCCGCCCGCGCTGCGTGACGTCGTGTCGGCCGTGAGCCGGAACTACGCCCAGGTGCAGCAGCAGGCCGTGATCCGCGCGGGCGGTGTGGTCGCCCACGTCGAGCAGGCGGTCACCTCGCGGTTCGCCGCCGACCCGGCGCTCTTCGCCACCGACCGCTTCCACCCGTCCGGCGCCGGTTACCGCGCGATCGCCGCCGCGCTCGCGCCCGCGGTCGAGGCCGTCGCCGCACACCACGCCTGACCGATTGCGATCAACTCCGTGGCGTCGTACTGTCCAGACTAAGTTCAAGCATTGAACGAATGAGGTGGATGATGAGCACGCCCACTCCGGCGGACAAGTTCTCCTTCGGTCTGTGGACCGTGGGCTGGCAGGGTCGCGACCCGTTCGGCGAGGCCACGCGCCCCGAACTGGACGTGGTCGAGGCGGTGCACCGGCTCGCCGAGCTCGGCGCGTACGGCCTGACCTTCCACGACGACGACCTGTTCGGCTTCGAGGCCACGCACCGCGACCAGCAGATCAGCCGGCTGCAGGGCGCGCTCGCCGAAACCGGGCTCGTCATCCCGATGGTGACGACGAACCTGTTCAGCCACCCGGTGTTCAAGGACGGCGGCTTCACCAGCAACGACCGCGGCGTGCGGCGGTTCGCGCTGCAGAAGGTGCTGCGCAACGTCGAGCTGGCGGCCGAACTCGGCGCCCAGACGTTCGTGCTGTGGGGCGGCCGTGAGGGCTCCGAGTACGACGTGGCCAAGGACGTGCGGGCCGCGCTCGACCGCTACCGCGAGGCGATGAACCTGCTGACGCAGTTCGTCACGGACCGCGGCTACGACATCCGGTTCGCGCTCGAGCCGAAGCCGAACGAGCCGCGTGGCGACATCCTGCTGCCGACGGTCGGGCACGCGCTCGCGTTCATCACGTCGCTCGACAAGCCCGAGCTGGTCGGCCTCAACCCCGAGGTCGGGCACGAGCAGATGGCCGGGCTGAACTTCGTGCACGGCATCGCGCAGGCGTTGTGGCACGGCAAGCTGTTCCACATCGACCTCAACGGGCAGCGCAGCATCAAGTACGACCAGGACCTGGTCTTCGGTCACGGCGACCTGATGAACGCGTTCGCGCTGGTCGACCTGCTGGAGACCGCCGGTTACGAGGGCCCACGGCACTTCGACTACAAGCCGTCGCGGACCGAGGACATCAAGGGCGTCTGGGACTCCGCGAAGGCGAACATGGCCACCTACCTGCTGCTTCGCGACCGTGCGGCGGCCTTCCGCGCGGATCCGGAGGTGCAGGAGGCGCTGGCCGTGGCGGGCGTCGCGGAGCTGTCGCAGCCCACGCTGAACGCCGGCGAGTCCTACGATGACCTGATCAAGGACACCGGATTCGACCCAGACCAGGCGGGCGAGCGCGGCTACGGCTTCGTGCGGCTCAACCAGCTCGCCCTCGAGCACCTCACGGGAGCACGCTGACATGACGCTCGTCGCCGGCATCGACTCCTCGACGCAGTCGTGCAAGGTCGTGGTTCGCGACGCGGAGACCGGCAGGCTCGTCCGGGAGGGCCGCGCGGCCCACCCGGACGGCACCGAGGTCCACCCCTCGCACTGGTGGTCGGCCCTGCGGTCGGCGCTGGACGGCGCCGGGGGCCTGGCCGACGTGTCGGCGGTGAGCGTCGCGGGTCAGCAGCACGGCATGGTCTGCCTAGACGAGGCCGGCGAGGTCGTGCGCGAGGCGCTGCTGTGGAACGACACCCGTTCCGCGGCGACCGCCGCCTCGCTGACCGACGAGCTGGGAGCAGCGGAGTGGGCGGCACGAATCGGCCTCGTGCCGGTCGCGTCGTTCACGATCACGAAGCTGCGCTGGCTCGCCGAGCACGAACCGGCCAACGCCGAGCGCACCGCCGCCGTCTGCCTGCCGCACGACTGGCTGACGTGGCGGCTGCGCGGCACCGGTCAGCTCACCGACCTGGTGACCGACCGTTCGGACGCGTCCGGCACCGGTTACTTCGACTCGGTGACGAACTCGTACGTGCCGGACCTGGTCTCGCTGGCGCTGGGCCGCTCCGACGTGGTGCTGCCGCGCGTGCTGGGCCCGGCCGAGTTCGTGGACGGCCCGTTCCGGCTCGGCGCGGGCGCCGGTGACAACGCGGCGGCCATGCTCGGCGTCGGTGGCGGCGCGGACGTCGTGGTCTCGCTCGGCACGTCCGGCGTGGTCACCGCCACCGCCGACGTCCGCGCGGAGGACCCGTCGGGCATCGTGGCGGGGTTCGCCGACGCCACGGGCCGCTACCTCCCGCTGGCCTGCACGCTGAACGCCGCCCGCGTCCTGGACGCGACGGCCCGCATGCTGGGCGTGGACCTCACGAGGCTGAGCGAGCTCGCGTTGTCCGCGAAGCCGGGTGCCGAGGGTGTCGTGATGGTGCCCTACCTCGAAGGCGAACGGACGCCGAACCTGCCCGACGCGACAGGCGCGTTGCACGGGCTGACGCTCTCCAACGCCACGCCCGCGAACATCGCGCGTGCGGCGGTCGAAGGCATGTTGTGCGGGCTCGCCGTCGGTCTCGACGCGCTGGCCGAGCAAGGTGCGGACGTCAGCGGTGTGCGGCTCGTCGGAGGAGCGGCTGTCTCTCCGGCCGTGCGCGAGATCGCGCCGACGGTGTTCGGTGTGCCCGTGACGGTGCCCGCGCCGGGTGAGTACGTGGCCGACGGCGCGGCACGGCAGGCGGCCTGGACGCTGTCGGGCGGTGCCACCCCGCCGGAGTGGACGCTGGCGGAGAGCAGCCGGTACGAGGCGGACGCGGTGCCGGAGGTCCGGGCGCGGTACGGAGACGCGGCGCGGCGATACTTGAGTCGATGACCACCGTCGACCACCTGCGCCAGGTCCGCCTGGGCAACCTGCGCACGGTCCTGCTCGCCCTGGTCGACCGGCCCGGCTCCCGGGCCGACCTCGCGGCACGCACCGGCCTCACCAAAGCGACCCTGTCCAACCTCACCGAACCGTTGCTGGCCAACGGGGTCCTCGTCGAGGAGCCCGCCACGCTGGCCGGCATGGGCAGGCCGTCCAAGCCGTTGCGCTTCCACCCGGACGGACCGGTGGCGGTGGGCGCGGAGGTCAACGTCAGCCACCTCGCCGTCGAGACCCTCGGGCTCGACGGCGCGACGCTGCAACGGCGCCTCGTGCCCGCCGACATGCGCGGGGCGTCGGTGGACGAGGTGCTCGACCGGGTCGCCGGCCTGATCCGCGAGGTCACCGCCGGCACGAACCGCAGGCTGCTCGGCGCCGGGCTCGCGATCCCCGGTGTCGTGCACGACGGCACCGTCATCCGGACGCCCAACCTGCCCCGGCTCGTCGGCGCGCGGCTGGCCGAGGGGCTGGGCGAACGGACCGGGCTCGACGTCCAGGTCGACAACGAGGCGAACCTCGCCGCCCTCGCCCACCTGTGGCCCCGGCACCTGGCGGGCGAGGACTTCGTGCACGTCACCGCGGACGTCGGCATCGGTGCGGGCGTCGTGCTCCACGGCGAGATCTACCGCGGGGTCAGCGGGTTCGCGGGCGAACTCGGGCACGTCGTGATCGAACGCGACGGCATCCGGTGCACGTGCGGCAGCCGCGGTTGTGTCGAGCGGTACGCGGGACTCGACGTCATCCTGCGCGAGGCGGGACGGCGGCGGCTCGACTCGTTGCGCAAGGCACTCGAAGCCGGTGACGAGAAGGCTCTCAGCGCGGTGCGGAAGGCCGGGGAGGCACTCGGGGTCGGGATCGCGACGCTGATGAACCTCTTCGACGTGCCCACGGTCGTGCTCGGCGGCAGTTATGCCGTGCTGTACGACCATCTCCGCGAGGCCGTGCAGTCCGAAATGGACGGCAGGGTGCTCGCGGGCGGTGAACGGCACACCCGGCTGCTCGGCTCGCCGCTCGGCGAGTTCGCGGTCGTGCGGGGTGCGGCGGGGCTGATCACGAGGCGCGCGGTGCAGCAGCCCGAGCGGCTTTTCGCCTAGCCAGGCCACCGAACACCAGGCCGGCCACACCCACCACGAGCGACGCGTAGCCACCGACGATGCCGTAGCCGGTGCCGGGTCCGCCCTTGGCCATCAGCACGACCACCAGGCCGATCACCGCACCGATCCCGCCCAGCACCACGGCCCACAGGCCGAGTCGGCGAGTGAGCGCCAGCAACCCCAGCACTCCAACAACAACGCCGATCAGCGACAACGTGCGGCCGGCGGTCATGTCATAAGCAGCGGAAAGCACCATGGGCACCAGGCAACCCCCGAAACCGCTCCAGGTCGTCGTGCCGCCGTAGACACCCGGGTACTGCGCGCGCAGTAGTCCAACAATGCTCCCGGCGAACGATCTACCAGCGCGAACGGAGGATTAGGGTGCACGCATGAACAGTCGCCGGCTGGACTGGGTGATCGCCGCTGGAGTCGCGGTGAGCCTCGTCGTGGCCGGGCACCCCGCCACCGCGCCCGGCTACGCGTTGCTGGCCGCGAGCGGACTGGCGCTCGCCGCGCGCAGGACAGCGCCGAGAACCGTGCTCGTGGCGACCGGGGTGCTGGCGCTCGGCTACCAGGCCACCGGCGCGGACGTGCCGGTGATCGCGTTCCTGTTCGCCGTCTACGCGACCATGCGGGCGGGCCACCGCCTGTTCACGCTCACCGGTTCCGTCCTGATGCTCGCCACCCTCCCCCTCGCGGCGCTCCTCTCGCCGCGTGACCTCACCACCTACGAGGCGTTCGCCCAGACCCGCGACGTCCTGCAGATCGCGTGGCTGATCGCCGCCGCGGCCGCCGGTGAGGCGCTCCGGCAGGCCGAGCGGAGAGCCGACGAGGCCGAGCGCACCAAAGAGGAGACGGCACGCAGGCGAGCCGGCGAGGAACGCCTGCACATCGCCCGCGAACTGCACGACTCGCTCACCCACCAGATCTCGGTGATCAAGCTGCAGGCCGAGGTCGCCGTCCACCTCGCCCAGAAGCGCGGCGAGGACGTGCCCGAGTCGCTCGTGGTGATCCGGGACGCCGGGCGGGAAGCCGCCAGAGAACTCCGCGCCACGCTCGAAGCCCTGCGAGACGACGACAAGAACCCGCCGCACGGCATCAAGGACGTCCCCGAACTCGTGGAGCGCGCCCGGTCCACCGGGCTGGACGCCGAACTCACGATCGAGGGCAGCCACGAAGGCGTCCCGGCGGCGGTGGAACGCACGGCGTACCGGATCGTGCAGGAGTCGCTCACGAACATCTCCCGCCACGCCGCCGCCGCGACCGCGCGCGTTCACATCGACTACCGCCCGGACTCGTTGGTCATCAAGGTCGACGACGACGGCAAGGCCACGCCGAAGAACCCCGAACCCGGCGTCGGACTGCTCGGCATGCGTGAACGGGTGACCGCGCTCGGCGGCCACCTCCAGGCGGCACCCCGCACCGAGGGCGGTTTCCGCGTGCGGGCCGAACTCCCCGTGGCACAGCCGTGATCCGCGTCCTGCTGGTCGACGACCAGCCGCTCATCCGCAGCGGTTTCCGCGCGTTGCTGGAGGCCGAGGACGACATCGAGGTCGTCGCCGAGGCCGCGACCGGCGCTCAAGGCGTCGACCAGGCACGGAGACACCTCCCGGACATCGCCCTGATCGACGTCCAGATGCCGGAGATGGACGGCATCGAGGCCACCAGGCAGATCGCCGCCGACCCGTCGCTGGAGAACACGCACGTCGTGATCCTCACCAACTACGGCCTGGACGAGTACGTCTTCCACGCGCTGAAGGCGGGCGCGGCCGGGTTCCTCGTCAAGGACGTCCAGCCGGAGGACTTCCTGCACGCCGTCCGGGTCGCGGCGCGCGGTGACGCCCTGCTCGCCCCGTCGATCACCCGCAGACTGATCGACCGCTACGTGAGCCAGCCGCCGCACCCGGACCAGAGCCTCGATCACCTCACGAACCGCGAACGCGAGGCCGTCACGCTGGTCGCGCGCGGCCTGTCGAACGACGAGATCGCCGCGAGCATGGTGATCAGCCCGTTCACGGCGAAGACCCACGTCAACCGCGCGATGACGAAGCTGCACGCCCGCGACCGCGCCCAGCTCGTGGTGATCGCCTACGAGTCGGGCCTGGTGGTCCCGCAGACCTCCGAACGCGGGTAGGCGAAGGCGCAGATCCGCGTCTCGGCGGCCGCCGTGGACAGCGACCAGCGGATGATCCGCGAGTCGTTGGCGCCGGACACCAGCTCGTCCTCGCGCGTGAACGCCACGGCCTGCACCGGCCCGGCGTGCCCGGTCAGGGTGGTGCCCGACCGGGTGCCGAGGTCCCACACCACGACCGCGTCGTCCTCTCCCCCGGACGCGAGCGTGGCGCCGGACGGACTGAACGCCAGCGCCACCACCGGCGCGGAGTGGCCGGTCAGCGTCATCAGCTCGGCACCCGTGGCCACGTCCCAGACCTTCACCGTGCGGTTGGCGCCCGCCGTCGCGAACCGCGTGCCGTCGGGGCTGACCGCGACATCCCTTACGTCGCCCTGGCCGGTGCTCACGCGCCGTTCCAGCCTGTCGCCGGCCAGGTTCCACAGCATCGCTCCACCCGCCGGATCGGTGGAGATCAGCAACCGCCTGTCCGGCGTGAACTCCACCGCGCTCGCGATGTACGGGCCACCGGAGAACGCGCCCTGCTTCAACTCCGGCAGGCTCCACCGGAACCGGCCGAGCGACGCCGTGACGATCCCGCGCCCGTCCGGCTGGAACGCGATGTCGGTCGACGCCCCCAAACCGCTGTAGGACAACGACGACAGCCGCTCGCGCCGGGCGACGTCCCACAGGGAGATGGTGTGGTCGCGGGTGAGCGCGGCCAGCCGGGTGCCGTCCGGACTGAACGACACCGACTCCACCCGGTCGGAATGACCGTCCAAAGTGGCCAGAGCGGTGCCGTCGAGGTTCCACAGCCGCACGGTTCCGTCGTCACCGGCGGATGCGACCGTGCCGTGGGAGACGTCGATGTCGTTGATGCCGTCGGAATGTCCGGTGAACGGCGGGACGGCGTCCTCGCGCACCGCCACGATCCGGCCGAAGCCGCCGGACACCAGCAGCGTGCCGTCCCGTCCCAGCGCGATCGCCCGCGACTCGGTGCGGCCGCGATCGCGGTACGTCGTGATCGGCCGGCCGGTCCGGACGTCCCAGACCGTGATGAGCCCGTCCTCGTCCGCGACCGCCATCCGTCCGCCCACCACCCCGGACGCCTCCCACGCGTACGCGCCCTGCTTCGGCAGCCCGGACAGCGACTTCCCGCGCACGTCCCAGAACTTCACGCCGTCGCGCAACGTCGCGGTGCCGATCGTCGTGCCGTCGAAGACGACGTTGTTGACCTCCAGCGAGGGGATCTCACCGATCCGCGTGCCGGAGGCGACGTCCCACACCACCGGGTGTTCCCCGCCGTTCGCGGTGACCAGCACCGCGCCGTCCGAGCTGAACGCCAGCGCGGTGACCTCTTCGTTGTGCCCCTGGAAGATCCGGCTGGTCCGGCCGGCGACGTCCCACACCTCGACCGCGCCCCCGGCCACCCCGACGGCGAACGACGTCCCGGCGGGGTGGAACGCGAGCCCGGCGGTGATCAGGTCGAACTGGTGGGAGAACACGGCTTTCCCACTCGCGAGGTCCCAGACCACGACGTCACCGCGGCTCCCGCCCAGCGCCGGGAGCGACGCGTTCGAGGCGAGGAACCGGTCGTCCGCGCTGAACTCGGCCTGCCGGGCGTAGCCGCCGTCGGTGAACGTGTTGTGGTCGGCGAGCAGGAGCTTCCTCGACCGGGTCCGCAGGTCCCACAGCGTGACGTGGCCGTCCCGGTCGGCCGTCGCGATCACGTCCCCCTTGTGCGACACGTTCACGTCCAGCACGGGAGGGCCGTCGGCGTTCAGTTCGACGCGCCGGCGCGGCGCGGAGGCGGCGCTCAGCAACGCACCCCGGGTGTCGTCGTCCGCGTGCAGCCGATAGGCCTGCAGGGCGAGCGGCCCGGCGAGGTCGGGTGCCGTGTCGACGAGGCCCCGCGCGGACAACGCGGTCTGGTGCGCCTGCTCGATCCGTTGCCGCAACTGGGCTTCCCTCGACTGCCACCACGCGACACCGCCGCCGCCCACGGCCAGCAGGAGCAGCACGCCCATGATCGAGACGAGCTTGGTGAGCAGGCGGTTGCGGCGCTTCACCGTGACCTGCTCGGCCTCCTCCCGCGCACGGCTCGCCCCGAGGAACGCCTCCTCCGCCGCGTTCAACTCGCCAGGGTGGTCCTGCGCCCACGCCGACGCGGTGACCAGTTGCGCACCCCGGTAGAGCGCGCCATCATCCCGGTCGAGCTCGCTCCACGTGCGGACGGCGGCGGTCAGTCTGCGGTGGACCAGCAACGTCGAGCGGTCGTCGGACAGCCAGCGCTGCAACCGGGGCCACGCGCGGATCAGCGCTTCGTGCGCGATCTCGACGGTGTCCTCGTCCACCACGATCAACCGGTCGGAGACCAGTCGGCCGAGCACACCGTCGATCACCGGCGGCTCCGCGATGCCGTCGAGTTCGCCGCGGCGGATGGGGCGGCGGGTGTCCTCGGTGCCGTCGCCGAACGCGGTGAGCCGCACCAGGATCCGGCGCATGGCCTGCTGTTCGGCGCTCGCGAGGTCGCCGTGGGCACGCTCGGCGGTCTGCGCGATCGCCCCGCGCACCCCGCCACCGGCCCGGTACGCCGCCAGGGTCAGTTCGGTGCCGGAACGCTGCCACGTCTCCACGAGCGCGTGCGACAGCAACGGCAACGCGCCCGGCTCGGCCTCCACGTCGGCGAGCACGGTCGCGAGCAGGTCGGCGCCGACGGACAGTCCGCTCATCGCCGCCGGGCGCAGCACGATGTCGCGCAGGTCGGCGCTCGACGGCGGCCCGACCAGCACCGTCGCCTCGTCCGCCAGCGCCTCCACCAGGCCGGGGTGCTGCGTGACGTGGGCGAGGAAGTCCGCCCGGACGCCGAGCACGACCCGTGTGCGCCGATGGGGTCCCTGGGCCGCGTCCAGCAACACCCCGATGAACTGTGATCGTTCACTTTCGTTGGCGCACAGGGTGAACAGCTCTTCGAGCTGGTCGACGACGAACAGCACGCGGACGTCGTCCGGACCGTTCGCGAGCGCGTTGCGCACCTCGACGTCGAACGCCGCCGGGTCCGCGCCGAGGTCGGGACGCTTGCCGGTGAACGACGCCAGCGCGTTCGTGAGCGCCTCCAAGGGGTGCGCGGTCGGTGTGATCACGATCGGCCGCCAGGCCGTGCCGAGACCGCCGACGACACCGGCCCGCAGCAACGAGGACTTGCCGCTGCCGGACGCGCCGAACACCCCGACGACCGGGTGGCGGTCGATCCGGCGCCGCACCAGGTCGACCAGGTGGTCCCGGCCGAAGAACCACGGGTGGTGCTCCGGCTGGTACGCCATCAGGCCGCGGTACGGGCAGTCCGCGCGGGCGACCCTCGGCGGCGCGGGTTCGTGCAGGGGCGCGCCCTGCAGCATCGTCTCGTGCAGGGCGCGCAGTTCGGCGCCGGGTTCGATGCCGAGGTCGTCCACGAGCCGTTCGCGCGCCCGCCGGAACACCTCCAGCGCCTCGGCCTGGCGGGACGCGCCGTAGAGGGCGGTCATCAGTTTGGCGTGCAACGGTTCCCGGTACGGGTTCGCCTCGGTCAGCTCGGCCAGCCCGCCGATCACGTCGGCGTGCCGGCCCAGTGCCAGTTCCGCGGCCGCCCGCGTCTCCGCGGCACGCAGCCGGGCCTCCTCCAGCCGTGCGGCGAACTGGCCGGGCAGGTCCGGGTAGGCCGGGCCGCGCCACAGGCCGAGCGCCTCGGTGAGCAGGTCGGCCGCCTTGGCCGGGTCGCCGTCCGCGAGCGCCTGTTCGCCGTCCGCCGCCACCTGGTCGAACCGGTCCGCGTCGAGCTCGCCGGGTTCGATCGCCAGCTCGTAGCCGCCGGGCCCGCGGGTGATCCGGTCGCCGAGGCCGAGCGCGCGTTTGAGTTGGTAGACGTAGAGCCGGACGTTCTCCTGTGCGGAGGCGGGCGGGACCTCCCAGAGCACATCGATCAGCCGTCGCGCGGAGACGGGGGTGTTCGCGTGCCGCACCAGCATCGAGAGCAGGATCCGCTGTTTCGCCGACCGCAACGGGGTCTCCTCGCCGTCCGACACGACGATCGGACCGAGCACCCGGAACCGCACGCACCCTCCCCCATGATCGGCGGAACGGTAACAACGACCTCGCGTTATACGCACCCGATACGCAGAAATACGGCCCTTTGCCGACTGTTCCGGAATGTGCGAACCATCCATGTCTCGCTGTCGCTGCGCAGCACGCTGCTGGCCGACAGGATCTCGTCCCGCCTCACCACCGTGCCGTGGGCTGGCGCAGGCACTCCCGCCGACGTGATCGTCACCGACGCCTCGCGGGCGGCCGGACCGCGGACCGTCGCCGTGCTGCCGTCGTTCGACGCCGTGGAGGCCCTGGTGCGGCTGGGAGTCACCGGCCTCGTGCTCGCCGACGACCCTCCCGACGACATCGTGCGGGCGGTCCACGACGTGCACCGGTTCGGCGGCTGGGTGTCACCGCGGCTGGTGTCCTCGCTGCTGCCCGGTCCCCCGCCCGCGTCGCTGACCGTGCGTGAGCGGGAGACGTTGCGGCTGGTCGCCGAGGGGCGGGAGAACGCGGAGATCGCCGCGGCCATGTTCATCACGGTCAGCGCGGTGAAGTACCACGTGTCGAACCTGCTGAGGAAGTTCGGCTGCCGCGACCGCACACAACTGGTCTCGCGACTAGGGCGTCCGCTGGCGGTGCGTTCCTAGCGTGCTGCCCATGAGAATCCTCGTTGCCGCCCTGATCGCGTTCGGGGTCCTGATAGGTGTCGTCAGTCCCGCCCAGGCGGCACTGCCGTCGTGGCCGAACGTCAAGGAGGGCCAGAACGGCGCGAACGTCCTGACCGCTCAGCACCTGCTGCGCCACCGCGGCTACAACATCAGCGCCGACGGTGACTTCGGCCCGGCCACCGAGGCGGCGGTCAAGCAGTTCCAGAGCGCCAACGGCCTGTCGGCGGACGGCCAGATCGGCCCGAACACCTGGCCGAAGCTGGTCGTCAGCGTCAAGCAGGGCACCAACAGCAACGCCGTCCGGGCCGCCCAGGTCCAGCTCAACCGCTACGGCTACGGCCTGGACGAGGACGGCGACTTCGGCGGCGGCACGCACAGCGCGGCCGTGGCGTTCCAGAAGTCGAAGAGCCTCACCGCGGACGGCATCGTCGGCCCGAACACCTGGCAGACCCTGGTCGGCGGGTCGGGCTCCGGGGGCGGTGGCGGCGGCACGTTCAGCCTGCCGCTGGCCAAGAGCGCCCTGCCGCGCAGCGAGTACGACGACCCGCACCACGACTACCCCGCCATCGACCTGCCGGTGAACAGCAAGCCTGCGTACGCGATGGTCACCGGCACCGCCTACCGCATCAACGAGCCCAACGGCTGCGGCAACGGCCTGCGGATCGTCAAGAGCGGCGTCGACTACATCTACTGCCACTTCTCGTCGTGGTCGGTCTCGAACGGCGCCTCCGTCAAGGCGGGCGACCGGGTCGGCACGACCGGCAACACCGGCAACTCGACGGGTCCGCACCTGCACATCGCGATCAAGATCAGCGGAACGTCCTACTGCCCGCAGAACTTCCTGCTCGCGATCTACGACGGGCGCACGCCGCCGGCGCCGTCGTCGCTGCCCCGCACGGGCTGCTTCTACTGACGTGACCTACGGCTGGCCGCAGGTGTGACCGGCACTGTCCGGGCACCCCGCGGCCAGCCACTCGCGGGTGCAGTGCGAACCACGCGGCGTTGGCCGCGCCCACCGACGTGCCGACCATGAAGTCCGGGCGGACGCCGGCTCCGGTGAGCGCGGCCGGCAAACCGACCTCCGTCGTGCCCAGGCTCCCACCTCCCGCGAGCACGAACGCCGTCGCCATGCCCCCTCATCCTCCTCGCGCGAAGCCTCCGGGAGCGAGGGGCCAGCTCGTCCGGCACGGGTGGCCGCGCCTCGCCGAACCATCCCCGCCGGAGGAACCGGCACGCCTGATCTCCGCACCAGCCTTGGGTTTTCGACCAGAGACGAGAGGTGCGCGACGTGATCGGTGCGGAGAAGCAGAGGCTGCGGGAGGCGGGTCCGTGGCGGAAGTGGGGCCCCTACCTGAGCGAACGGCAGTGGGGCACGGTCCGGGAGGGCAACGGCGCCGGTGACGTGTGGACGTCGTTCACCCACGACCAGGCGCGGTACCGGGCCTACCGGTGGGGTGAGGACGGGATCGCCGGGTTCAGCGACGACGAGCAACGCGTCTGCCTGTCGCTCGCGCTGTGGAACGGCAACGACCCCATCCTCAAGGAACGGTTGTTCGGCCTGACCAACGGCGAGGGCAACCACGGTGAGGACGTCAAGGAGTGCTACTACTACCTCGACGCCACACCGACGTCCTCGTACCAGCGGATGCTCTACAAGTACCCGCAGGCGAAGTTCCCGTACGAGGACCTGGTCGCCACCAACGCCGCCCGCACCCGGCTCGACCCCGAGTACGAACTGCTCGACACCGGGGTGTTCGACGACGACCGCTACTTCGACGTCGAGGTCGAGTACGCCAAGGCAGGCCCGGAAGACGTCCTGATGCGGATCACGGCGCACAACCGCGGGCCGGAGGACGCGACGCTGCACCTGTTGCCCACCCTGTGGTTCCGGCACACGTGGTCGTGGGCGGGTGACGTCCGCGTGCCGACCCTGCACGTCTGCGAGCCGGGCACCGTGCGGGCCGAACACCCGGACCTCGGCGTGCGGTGGTGGTACGTCGCACCGCCCGCGCCGATCCTCGTCACGGAGAACGAGACCGACAACGAGCGGGTCTTCGGTTCTCCCAACGTGACCCCGCACGTGAAGGACGGCATCGAACGCGCCGTGGTGCACGGTGATCCCACCGCGGTCGCTTCGGACGGCGTCGGCACGAAGGCCGCCGCCCATTACGAGCTCACCATTCCAGCCGGACGGACCGCGACCGTCCGCGTCCGGTTCACCGACAGCAGTCTCGACGAGCCCTTCCTGGACTTCGACGCCGTCGTCGGCGATCGCCGCGAGGAGGCCGACGACTTCTACGACGACGTGCTCGGTGGTGACCCCCGCGGCGACGAACGGCTGGTGTGCCGACAGGCCCTGGCGGGGCTGCTGTGGTCGCGGCAGTACTACGCGTTCGACGTCGAACGCTGGCTGGCCGAGCGCGGCACCGATCCCCTGGGCCCCGACCAGAACTGGCGGCACCTCGTCGCCCAGGACGTCATCGTGATGCCGGACAAGTGGGAGTACCCGTGGTTCGCCGCGTGGGACCTCGCCTTCCACGCGGTGCCGCTGGTCGTCGTCGACCCGGAACTCGCGAAGCAGCAGGTCGAACTGCTGCTGGGCCGGCGCTACCAGCACCCGAACGGCCAGATCCCCGCCTACGAGTGGAACTTCGGCGACGTCAACCCGCCGGTGCACGCCTGGGCGGCGTGGTTCGTCTACCAGTACGACGGTGACAGGGAGTTCCTCGCCCGCGTCTTCCCGCCGTTGCTCAAGGCGTTCACGTGGTGGCTCAACCGCAAGGACGCCGACGGCCGCAACCTCTTCCAGGGCGGGTTCCTCGGGCTCGACAACATCGGGGTGTTCGACCGCAGCGCGCCGGTGCCCACCGGCGGGAGGCTCGACCAGGCCGACGGCACCGCGTGGATGGCGTTGTACTGCCAGAACCTCGTGCAGATGGCGATCGAACTCGGTGAGATCGACCAGGCCGCCGCGCTGCTGGAGAACCTGGCGTGGATCGCGGCGGCGACCGGCCACTCCGGCAGCGGGTTGTGGGACGAGGAGGACGGGTTCTTCCACGACGTGCTGCGCAACCCGGACGGCACCTCCACGCCGGTGAAG
Source organism: Streptomyces sp. ID05-26A (assembly GCF_033794685.1). Classification (NCBI taxonomy): domain Bacteria; kingdom Bacillati; phylum Actinomycetota; class Actinomycetes; order Kitasatosporales; family Streptomycetaceae; genus Streptomyces; species Streptomyces sp. ID05-26A. The sequence continues at coordinate 691,368 of NZ_JARAYZ010000003.1, read as the reverse complement.
ATCCGTTCGGCCGTGGGACTGCTCCCCCTGGCCGCCGCGACCGTCATCGGCCCGGACGTCCGGCGTGAGCACCCCGAACTGGTCGACGGCATGCGCGAGTTCCTCGACCGGCACCCGGCCGTGCGGGCGGCGTTGTGGGGTCACGGCGCCCAGGCGAACGCCAGCGGGCCCGTGCTGTTCTCGTTGTTCGACGAGAGCCGGTTGCGCCGGATCCTCGCGCGGATGCTCGACCCCGAGGAGTTCCTGTCACCGCACGGGATCCGTTCGCTGTCGCGCCGCCACGCCGAACACCCGTACGCCCTCACCGTCGACGGCGTCGAGCACCGCGTCGGCTACCTGCCGGCCGAGTCGGACAGCGGCATGTTCGGCGGCAACTCCAACTGGCGCGGGCCGGTGTGGCTGCCGATCAACGTGCTGGTGATCAGGGCGTTGCGGCACCTGCACGAGTACTACGGCGACGGTTTCACCGTGGAGTGCCCGACCGGGTCCGGACGCCACCTGACGCTGCGCCAGGTGGCGCAGGACATCGGCGACCGGCTGCTCGACACGTTCCTGCACGGTGTGGACGGCCGTCCTGTCCATGGTGGACAGACGCGGTATCGGGACCCGCACTGGCGTGACCTGCCCTTGTTCTACGAGTACCTGCACGGCGACAACGGCGCGGGCATCGGCGCGAGCCACCAGACCGGCTGGACCGCGCTCGTCGCCCTGCTGCCGCGGGAGGTGGCGCGATGAGCTGGCCGGAGCAGCCCGTGATCCACCAGGTCAACACGGCGGTGTGGCTCGGTGAGCTGTCCCGTGCGGAGGGCAGGGACGTCACGCTCGGGGACGTGCCCGCGTCCGCCTGGCGGGAGGTGACGCCGGACGGGATCGACGCGGTGTGGCTGATGGGGGTCTGGGAACGCAGCGAGCGGGGGCTGGCGATCGCGAACGCGCATCCCGGCCTGCGGGCGTCGTTCCACGAGGCTCTGCCGGACCTGCGCGCGGAGGACGTGATCGGGTCGCCGTACTGCGTGCGGCGCTACGTCGTGGCCGGCGAGTTCGGCGGTGACGAGGGCCTCGCGAAGGCACGTGCGGTGCTCGCCGCCCGCGGGGTGCGGCTGGTCCTCGACCACGTGCCGAACCACGTCGCGCCGGACCACCCGTGGGTGGTGGAGCACCCGGAGTTCTTCGTGCGCGACGAGAACGGTGACGCCGAACTCGGCAAGGACCCGTTCTTCCCGGCGTGGCCGGACGTCCTGCAGCTCGACGCGTTCTCCCCCGCCTACCGCACGGCCGTCACCATGACGCTCGGCTCGATCGCGGCGCGCTGCGACGGCATCCGCTGTGACATGGCGATGCTCGTCACGAACGAGGTGTTCGCCCGGACGTGGGGACGGACGCCACCGGAACAGGACTTCTGGCCCGAGGTCATCGGCGGGCTGCGGGCCGAGCACCCCGAGACCGTGCTGATCGCCGAGGCCTACTGGGACATGGAGTGGCCGTTGCAGCAGCAGGGTTTCGACTTCTGCTACGACAAACGCCTCTACGACCGGCTGATCGCCGGCGGTGACGTGCGGGCCCACCTGCGCGCCGATCCCGGATACCAGGCGGGGCTCGTGCGGTTCCTGGAGAACCACGACGAGCCGCGCGTCGCGAGCGAACTCGGCCGGGACGCGGCGAAGGCGGCGGCCGTGGCGATCGCGACGCTGCCGGGCGCGACGCTGTGGCACGAGGGCCAGTTCGACGGACGGCGCGTCCGGCCGCCGGTGTTCCTGGCGCGGCGGCCGGACGAACCGCTCGACCCCGAGCTCACCGCCTGGTACCACCGGTTGCTGGCGGTGGCGGGCGGTGTGCGGCGCGGTGAGTGGCGCCTGCTCGAGGCCGGGGGCTGGCCGGACAACCAGTCGTGCCGGCGGCTGCTCGCCTGGTCGTGGACGGCAGCCGGGGGCAGTCGGCACGTCGTGGTCGTGAACTTCTCCGGCCGGCCTGCTCAAGGATTGCTCCCGGTGGAAGCCGAGCGCTGCACCGACCTGCTCGACGGCAAGGAGTACGAACAGGATCTCAACGCTCTGTTCGTGGCTCTGGAGCCGTGGGGGTGTCACCTGTTCGCGGTGGTCTGAGCAACGCCGCCGCCCACCCCGCCGCCGGGTCGATGTCGACCAGCAGCACCTTCACCAGCACGGTGAGGGGCACCGCCAGCAACGCGCCGAGCGGGCCCAGCACCCAGGCCCAGAACACCAGGGCGAGGAACGTGACGGTGGTCGACAGCCCGGCGGCGTCCCCGGTGAAGCGCGGCTGGATCAGCGACTGCACCACGAAGTTCAGCACCCCGTAGAACGCCAGCACGGCCAGTGCCCGCTTCGGGCCGTGCTGCAACAGCGCCAGCACCGCGGGTGGAGCCACGCCGAGGACGAACCCGATGTTGGGGATGTAGTTGGTGACGAACGACAACACACCCCACAGCACCGCGAGCGGAACGCCGAGCAACACCAGCGCCACCGTGTCCAGCGTGGCGACGACGAGCCCGAACACCGTGGTGACCAGGACGTAGCGGCGGGTCCGGGACGCGAACTCCGTGAACGCCTCGCGCAGCAACGGCCGGTCCACGGCGATCTCGGCCAGCCGCGACCCCGCCCAGCCCACCTCGACGCCCAGGAACAGCAGCAGCGCCAGCAGGAACACCAGACTGGTGGTGAGGCTCGTCAGTTCGGCGAGCAGACCCCCGATCGCCCCGGCCAGCTGACCGCGGTCGATGCCGTCGATCACCCGTTCCGCCCGCAGCACGAGCTCGTCGCGGGCGAACTCCGGCAGCATCGACACCAGCCGCGCGCCGGACACCGCGACCGTGACGCCGATGGCCACCAGCACGCTGTAGACGAGCACGACCACCGTGGACGTCGCGAGCCACGGTGGCGCGCCGCGGCCGCGCAGCCACCGGTGCACGGGACTGATCGTGATCACGACCAGCAACGCCAGCATCGCCGGCGCCACCAGCCACGCGATCGCCCGCACACCGGCGACCACGACGACCGCGGCCGCGCCACCGAGCAGGATCGTGAGAGCTCTCGGCATCAGTGGTGGTGTGCCGATTCGTACTTCGCCGAGGCCGCCACGTCCGCTTCGACGCCGTGCACCACCACGGCCCAGATCACCGTGACGCACAGGGCGATGACGATCGTGGACCACAGCGGGTGCACCGACACGAACGCCAGTTGCGCCACCGCGTTGACGACCGCGAGCACCACGGCGACCACCCTGGCCCACGCGGCGCCCGAGAGCAGCGCGCCACCCGCGAGCGCCACCAGGACCCCGATCAGAAGGGTGATCCAGCCCCACGAGCCGATGTCGAAGACGAGCACCTGCTCCTCGGTCACGACGTAGTACTCGCTGTTGAACAACGCCACGAGCCCTTCGATGGCGTTGAAGGACCCCATGACGATCATCATGATGCCCGCGAACCAGATCCAGCCCAGCCAGCCTGTCTCCCGCATCGTGCCTCCGTTGTCTCGGACGGGGTTGCCCGACCACCGTGGCACCGGCGGGTGCGGCGGATCTTCACCCGTTCCGCGCGAGTGGCGGGGCGGTGCTCGGTCCGCGCGGGTGAAGACCCGTCCTGGCCCTTCCGCGCAGGGTCGTCCGCATGACCACACCACCCCCGTACCCGTTGATCGCCGACCACGGCCTGATCGGCGACCTGCAGACCGCGGCGCTCGTGTCCACCGACGGCACCGTGGACTGGTTCTGCAGCCCGAGGTTCGACTCGGCGTCCGTGTTCGCCTCGCTGCTCGACCGGCAGCGCGGCGGGTTCTGCCGCATCAGGCCCGCCGGCCACACCGGGCCGGGCAGGCAGCTCTACTTCCCCGACTCGGCCGTGCTGATCACCCGCTTCATGACCCCGGAAGGCACCGGTGAGGTCGTCGACTTCATGCCACCGCTACCGGACGAGGAGGCGACCGAGCGGCACCGGCTCGTGCGACTGGTGCGGTGCGTTCGCGGACGCATGACGTTCGAACTCGATGTGGCACCACGGTTCGACTACGGCAGGCGGGCTCACCGCACCCGGATCACCGACGACGGCGTGGTGTTCGACGACGGCCGGCACGGACTGGTGCTGCACGCGGTGCGGGAACCGGGCGATCCCCGGCTGGTGACCGGGCAGGTCACCGCCACGCAGGACCTGCACGCCACCCTGTCGCTGTCCGAGGGGCAGACGCGGGGCGTCGTGCTGGAGACCGGTGCCACGGGGCCGGCCAGGGCTGTTCCTCCGGCACGGGCGAAGGAACTCTTCGAGGCGACCGTGCGGTTCTGGCACGGCTGGCTGGCCCAGTCGACGTACCGGGGCCGCTGGCGCGAGGCCGTCGACCGGTCCGCGATCACGCTGAAGCTGCTGACCTACGCGCCTTCCGGGGCGTTGCTCGCCGCGCCGACCGCCGGGCTGCCCGAACAGCTCGGCGGCGAACGCAACTGGGACTACCGGTACACGTGGATCCGGGACGCCTCGTTCGCCGTGTCGTCCCTGCTGCGCCTGGGTTTCACGGCCGAGGCCACGGCGTTCGGGCGGTGGCTGACGGACCGGTGCGAGGAAGGCCTGCCGCTGAAGGTGATGTACGCGGTGGACGGGTCCGCCGACCTCACCGAGCAGGTGCTGGAGCACTTGGAGGGATATCGGGGATCGGCACCGGTGCGGGCGGGCAACGGCGCCGCGGGCCAGTTGCAACTCGACATCCACGGGGAGTTCCTCGACAGCGTGCACGCGGCGCACCTGGCCGGTGTGCGGATCTCGCATCGCGGCTGGCACGCCGTGGTCGAGCAGTTGGAATGGCTGGCGCAGAACTGGGACCAGCCGGAGGAGGGCATCTGGGAGACGCGCTCGGGACGTGCCGACTTCACCTACGGGCGGGTGATGAGCTGGGTGGCGTTCGACCGCGCGATCCGCGTCGCCACCGGGGAGGGGCGACCGGGCCCCGTGGAGCGCTGGCGTTCGGTGCGCGACCGGATCTACGGCCAGGTCTGGGAACGCGGCTGGGACCGCAAGACCGGCGCGTTCGTGCAGCGGTACGGATCCTCCGCGCTGGACGCGTCGTTGCTGCGGCTGCCGCAGGTCGGGTTCGTCTCACCGCGCGACCCGGTGTGGCTGGACGCCCTGGCCGCCATGGAACCGCTCGTGCACGACAGCCTCGTGCTGCGCTACGACACCGAGGCGGCACCGGACGGGCTGCGCGGTGAGGAGGGCACGTTCTCGTTGTGCACCTTCAACTACGTGACGGCGCTGGCGCTGTCCGGCCGGGAAGCCGAAGCGCGGCTGGTGTTCGAGAAGATGCTGACCTACGGCAACCACCTCGGCCTGTTCGCCGAGGAGATCGCTCTCACCGGCGAGCAGCTCGGCAACTTCCCGCAGGCGTTCACCCACCTGGCCCTCATCGACGCGGCCGTCACCCTCGACGCGCAGCTCACCCCTCGCGGGTGAGGACCGATGGCCACCACGTCTCGCACAGTTTCGGCCATGGCCACTTTGACGGTGTGGAAGTTCGACTCCTCCGACGGAGCGCGTGAGGCGCTCGACCTCCTGCGCAAGTTGCAGGACCAGCAACTGATCACCATCCGCGACACCGCGTACGTCTACTGGGAGGCCGATGCCAAACGCCCCAAGACCAAGGAGCTCGGCAAGCTCACCGGAGCGGGTGCGCTCGGTGGGGCGTTCTGGGGCCTGCTGTTCGGGCTGATCTTCTTCATCCCGGTGCTGGGCGCGGCGATCGGCGCCGGCGTCGGCGCACTGGCCGGAGCGCTGTCCAAGGCGGGCATCGACGACGACTTCATCGCTGACGTGCGGGAGAGCGTCAAGCCGGGCACGTCCGCGTTGTTCGTGATGTCCGAGCACGCCGTCGTCGACCGGGTCGCCGACCAGTTCAAGCAGACCGGAGCCACGCTGATCACGACCAACCTCTCGGCGGAACAGGAGAAGCTGCTCAAGGAGACGTTCACCTCTTGAACCGCGAGGTGACCTGGGCGGTGGTGCGGCCGGCAACGACTGTCGGGGTATTGCTGCTGGTCTACTACCGCCTGCCGATGGGCCAGCCGGAGGACGCGTACACCGTCCTCCGGCTGGTCTCTTCGTTGGTGCTGGTGGGGTTGGTCTTCTGGTGGCAGGTGCGGATGATCGCGCGGTCCGCGCACCCCGGCCGGCAGGGCGTGCAGGCACTCGCGCTCGTGGTCGCGTTGTTCCTGCTGGTGTTCGCCCAGGCGTGCTTCCTGCTCGCCCACCACCAGCCCGGCAGTTTCACCGTGCCGCTGAGCCGCACCGACGCGCTCTACTTCGTCGTGACTGTCTTCGCGACGGTCGGATTCGGTGACATAGCACCGGTGTCCGCCGTCGCGAGAGTCCTGGTGACGGTGCAGATGATCGGCAACCTGCTGGTGGTGGGCGTGGCGCTGAAGGTCATCCTCGCCGCGGTTCGCCGTCGCTCCGGATGAACAGCGCGAAGACCAGTCCCACCACGGAGAACAGGACCAGGAGCGTGAGCGCCGCGCGGTACGGGTGCCCGGCTCCGGTCAGAACGGAGCCGACGAGCGCGGTGCCGAACGACGACCCGAGGTTCGACACCGCGCGCGACACCCCGGACACGTCGGCCTGGTCGGCGTCCGGCCAGCGCGACTGCACGACGTTCACCGAGGCCGTCAGCATGATCCCGATTCCGGCGCCGAGGAGGATCAGCCCGACCGGTTGCTGGAGCGTCCCGGCGATCGTCAGCAGGAAGCCCACGCGGATCAGCGTGCGCTGCGAGTGCTTCCTCGCGAACCTGCCCGCCAGCGCGGACGTGACGAGCATGCCGACGGTGGCGGGCAGCAGCGCGAGACCGGTCTCGATCGCGCCGAGGTGCTGTTCCTGCTGCAGGTGAACGGAAAGCACGAAGAACGTGCCCTGCAGCACGAGCCACTGCACCAGCTGGGTGCCGAGCCCGAGGTTGGACGTGCGGTCCTTGAACAGCTTCGGCTCGCACAGCGGGTTCTCGGCTTTGTGGATGTACCAGGCGAACAGCGCGAGGACCGCGGCACCGGATCCGATGAGCACCCACGTGGAGGCCTGCCAGCCGTTGACGTTGGTGCGCAACACCCCCAGCACCACCAGGACCAGGCCCACGCCCGACAGCACGGCGCCGAGCAGGTCGAACCTCCCGCCCTCCGCCGGTGTACTGGGAAGGTTCCGGGCGAGGACGATGATCACCGCCACCACCAGCACCTGCAGCAGGAACGACGCCCGCCAGCTGAACGTGCTCGTGACCAGACCGCCCAGCAACGGTCCCGCCGCCGCCCCCAGCCCGCCCGCGCCCGACACCGCGCCGAACCCCTTGGCCCGCTGGGTCGCGTCGGTGGCGAGCGCGGTGACGAGGATGTAGATCGGCGGGATCATCAACGCCGAGCCGATGCCCTCGAGCAGCGCGTAGCCGACGAGCAGCAGGCCGGGGCCGGGGGCGAGCGCGGCGAGCAGCGCCCCCGTGCCGTAGATCGAGAGGCCCAGCACGAAGCACCGGCGGCGTCCCCAGAGGTCGGTGAGCTTGCTGCCCGGCACCATCAGCGCGGCCATCACGAGGGTGAAGAGGGTGATCGTGGTCTGGACGCCGGTGATCGTGGTGCCGAGGTCGTCGGCGATGGTGCTGATGGCGACGTTCATGTTGGTGGCCGCGTAGCTCGCGATGAACTGGGCCAGCGCCAGGGGGAGGATCTTCACGCCGGCCTGCTTCCCCGCGCGGCGGCCCCCGTCACACGCCCTCCCGCGCCCGCAGGTGCCCGGCCGCCCGGCCCAGCAGCCCCTGTCACACGCCCTCCCGCGTCCACAGGTGCCCGCCCGCAAGACCCGGTAGCCCCCGTCACACGCCCTCCCGCGCCCACAGGTGCCCGCCCGCAAGACCCGGTAGCCCCCGTCACACGCCCTCCCGCGCCCGCAGGTGCCCGGCCGCCTGACCCAGCAGCGCGTGCACCACCCGCAGCACGTCCGCCACCCGGTCCCGGTGCTCCAGCAGCACCTCGACCTGCCGTTCCGCGTCCCTCACCACCTTCGCGGCCCGCTGCCGCGCGCCTTCCTCGACCAGCCGTGCCTCGTGCAGGCTCTCCTTGCGCCGCAACGCGAGCGCCATCTCGAAGTCCTCCGCCACCTGCGCGCGGTGCCGGGCGGCCGCTTCGTCCAACGCGCGGCGGCGCGTCTCGCCCTCGTGGACCAGCCGGGTCATCCGTTCGCGCGTGGTCGCCAGCAGGTCGCGGTGCTCGGCGTGGGTCTGCTGGGCGCAGGCGAGGACGTGCCCCTCGATGGCGCTCGCCCGTTCGGTGATGGCGGTGGCCTCGGCGAGCGCGGTGTCGACGGCGTGGCGGAGGCGTTCTCCCACCGACTCGGGTGAGAGCGGTTGCCGGCACAGCCGGTTGACGCGGTCGTGCAGCGCGCGGTTCTCCTCGCGCAGCGCCTCCAGGGTGCGGGCCAGCGACGTGGCCCTGGCCTCGGCGGCGTCGCGGTCGGCGCAGATCAGGTCGAGGTCGCGTTCGGTCTCCCCGACGAAGTGCTGGACCTGGTCGCGGCGGTAGCCCAGCCAGGCGACGTCGAAGTCGGTGCGCAGCGGTACGAGTTCGGCGGCGGTCATGAGCGCACCAGGCCCAGCGGCACGCGGCACATGCCGCCGATGCCCTCGTAGGGAGCGGACGGGCTGGCGGCGTGCACCACGTGCACCGCCGCACCGCTGAGCAGTGCGGCGCGGATGGCCACGTCCGCGAGCAGGCCGCAGCGCCGGGCCGGTGACCACCCGCGCGAGACGTCGGTGGGGGCGGCGCCGTACCAGGCGGTGGCCTTGACGTCCTCCGGGCACGCGATCAGGAGGTCGTCGAGGCGGCCCGCGGCGATCGCGTCGAGGGTGTTGTCGTTGCCCTCCACGGCGAGACCGCGGGCGCGGCCACGCTCGTTGAAGTCCGCCAGCACGCCCTCGGTCCACGAGCGCGAGGCCGCGCGGATCTCGGCGGCGACGCGGCTCGGCGTGAGGTCGCGCCCGGTCCAGCGGACGACGACGTCGCGACGGACGGCGGCGGGCAGCGCCTCCCACAACGCGCCCACCACCTCGTCCTCCCCCGCGACCACGAGCAGCCTGGACTCCTGGCGCACCAGCATCTCCGCGCACGCCGCGGCGGCGGCCCGCACACCCGCGAGCCACTCCTCCGCCGGGTAGTTCATCGACACGCGTTCGTCGCCGGACACCAGTTCCGCGCAGCAGTGCCCGGCGGTCACGGCGACGCGCGGCGGGCGTTCCTGCAGCCAGGCGAGCAGCGGCAGGACGTGGGCCGGGGAGCTGAACCAGGCGAGGTCCAGGTGGCGCAGACCGGGCGTGTGGAAAACACGAGGCGGAAGTTCCTTGCCCGCGAACGCCACGAGCGTGTCGGCGGACGGGTAGGTGGACCTGGCGCGCCGCAACACCTCGCCGATCACCTCGACGACCTCGGCGTCCGCGCCGTCGCTGTGCAACTGGTCGGCCAGGCGGTGCCAGCGCGCCCGCCACGCCCGCAGGGGGCTCGATCCCAGATATACCGACGCGACGGGCCGGGAGGGCCGGACGACGTCGAGGAGGTCGCGCAAAGCGAGTCGATGGCTCATGGGGCAAAGGTTCTTCGCGCGGCGCTGTCCGCTGCTTCACCCGGCGAAGGTGAACCCCCTCCTCCGCCCCGCACCGCTACCGCCCTGCGAGGAGGAGGCCGCGCACGGGTGCGGGCGAGCAGCGTCGGTGGCGGAGGTGACCGATCTTGAGCCGTCGACCTGACCGTTCCCGTTCCCGTCGCATCGTGTTCGCCATGGCCGTGTTCCTCGCCGTCGTCGTCACCGCCGGCGACGACGACTGCACACCACCCAGCACCACCGACACGCTCGCGACGCTGTCGCTCGCGGGGCGGCTCGCGGGTGTGCTGGGCCGGGGCCTGGTGCTGATCTCCCTTCCCGGCGGGGAGTCCGGATGTGCGCCCACATCGTGATGCGGTTCGATCACGTGATCATGATCTGCCTGAAACCATTGGGAGACAAAGCACAATGTCCGACAGTTCGGAGTGTGATCCTTCCAGTCCCGAGACCAGCCAGGCGAAGCTGCGCGTACCCACCGCGGCGACACCGGTCGTTCCGCGCGCACGGCTTCTATCCACAGTGGACGAACAGGTGGCGTCGGCGCCGGTCACGGTGGTCACCGGACCGGCCGGCTGCGGCAAGACCACCCTGCTCGCCGAGTGGGCGCGCCGTCGCGAGGACCGGGTGGTGTGGCTGACGCTCGACGAGCACGACGACACGCCAGCGCGGCTGCGGGCCGCCATCCGAGACGCTCTCGCCCTCACCGGTGCGATCCCGTTGGAGGAACCGGGTTTCTCCTCGGCGGTCGTCGCCGCGATCGACCAGGCCCCCGCCCCGGTGTGCCTGGTGCTCGACAACGTGCACGAGATCCGCGATCCGGACGCGCTCTTGAGCATCGGCCTCCTCACCCGCCAGCCACCGGACCGGTTGCGGCTCGTGCTGCTGGGCCGGTTCCTCCCGCCGCTGCACCTCGCCCGCCTGCACCTCGAAGGGCGGTTGCGCGAGGTCCAGCCGCAGGAGTTCCCCTTCACCCGGGCCGAAACCGAGGCGTTGCTCGCCCTGCACGGACTCGACCTGTCACCCGACGACGTCGCACTGCTGCTGAGACGGACCGAAGGGTGGATCGGCGGGCTGCGGTTCGCGGTGATGCGGCTGGCGACGACCTCGGCGAGACCGGACGACCTGCTCATGTTCGCGGGACTGGACCAGGTCGTGAGCCGCTACCTCGGCGAGGAGGTGCTCGCGCGTCATCCGCAACGGGTGCTGGACCTGCTGGTGGCGACCAGCCTGTGCGACACCGTCAGCGCAGAACTGGCCGGTGAGCTCACCCGGCACGACAGCCCCGGCGTCGTGCTCGACGCGCTGGAACGCACGAACTCGTTCGTCAGCAGGCTCGACGCGGCGCCCGAGTGGTACCGCTGCCACCCCGTGCTGCGGGCGCACCTGACAGCCGAACTGCGGCGGTCCAGACCGGCGGACGAGACGGCGTTGCACCAGACGGCGGCACAGTGGCACCACCGCAACAACGATCCCGCGGTGGCGCTGCGGCACGCGTTGCGCGCGGGTGACGACCAGCTGACAGCCGAGATCGTCGAACACTCGGTGCTGCCCGAGGTGCTGCGGGAGGGCAGCGGGCGGCTGCGGGACGTGTTCGACGCGGTGCCGGGCCACGTGCTGGCCAAGCCCCAGGTGGGAGTCGTGGCCGCACTGGTCGCGATGGACGCCGGTGACGTCGCGGCGGCGGACCGCGTGCTCACCGGCATCGGCGGCGGACCGCTCGGACCGCGGCAGGAACGGGTGCGGGTGTTGCACGCGACCGCGTTGCTGCACCGCGGCCGGTTCGACGCACGGCTCGGTGAGGCCTCACAGGTGATGGCACGCACGGCGGCGGGGCGTGGCGGCACCGATGCGGAGGTGGCCGCGTTGATGAGCAGCGGTGTCGCGGCGTTGTTGTGCGGCGACCACCCGGCGGCCGAGCGGGACCTGGTGCGGGCGGCGGCGATCGCGCGCCAGGAGCGGTTCGACTACGCGACACTGGACTGCCAGGTCCACCTGGCCGCACTGACCAGCGCGTCCGGCGACATCCTGGCCGCGGCCAGACAGGCGGGCGAGGCGCTGGCGTTCGCCGAGGAGAAGGGCTGGCAGACGCACTCCGTCTGCACGCTCGCCCACACGGTCCTCGGCGTGCACGCCTACCTGCGGCTCGACGACGCCCGTGCGGTGGAGTTCACCGATCGCGCGGTGCGAGCGCTGGACGGGGGCCGGGACCCCGCCACCGCACTGGCCGTGTCCACTTTGGACGCCGCTGTGTCGTTCCCGGCGGCCCGCGATCCCCGCGCGGTGATCGGCCGGGTTCGCGCGCAGTGGCAGGACGTGGCCGGACGGCAGGTGACGCCGCCGGTCATCGCCCACATCGCCCTGGCCGTGCAGCGGATCGCGTTGCGGTCGGGGGACGAGCAGTGGGCGGCCGCGATGCCCGAACAGGTGGAGGCGATGTTCGGCCCGTGCGGCGAACAGGCCGTGCTGCGCGCGGTCGTGCACACCCACCACGCCCGCGCGTCCCAGGCGCGCAAGATCGTCGAACCACTGCTCTCCGGCGAACTGCCCGCGCTCGCGGCACCGACCGTCGTCGACGGCTGGCTGCTGGAGGCCACGCTCGTCGACCGCGCCGGTGACCAGAGGCGCGCGCACGAGGCCGTCACGCGAGCCCTGGCCGCCGCCGAACCCGTCGGCGCCCTACGCCCGTTCCACAACGCCGGCAAGCCCGTGCGAGACCTGCTGGCGAGAGGCGCCGGCCGCTTCGGCAGGCTCGAACCGTTCGCGACGACAACGATGACGGCGCTGCCCGCCGCGTCGACCGCGTCCACGGACGTGCTGACCAGCCGCGAACGCGACCTGCTGCTCGAACTGCCGTCCATGCGCACGGCCGAGGAGATCGCGGACTCGCTGTTCGTGTCGGTCAACACGGTGAAGACGCACCTGCGCGGCATCTACCGCAAACTGGGCGTGAACCAGCGCCGTGACGCCGTGCTGGCGGCACGGCGACTAGGCCTGATCTAGCGACGTCAGTTCCGCCCTTTCGCACCGACGGCACCCTCACAACCTGACAACCTCCGAGGCGGCGAGCAGGAAGGCCCCCACCGCGAAGTTCGAGGTGTCGCCGGCGCGAACGGGCTGGTGGTCCGACGGCTGCTGCCCCACGCCCTGCACGTACCCGAGCCTCCCGCTCGCCTGCAGTGCCGTCCGAGTGAGCCCGTCCCAGCCCTTCAGCGCGACAGGCCGGTAGGTGGCGTTCAGCAGGCCGGACCGCACACCCCACGCCAGCCCGTAGGTGAAGAAGGCCGTACCGCTGGTCTCCGGCCCCGGATAGTTGTTCGGGTCGCCGAGGTTGACGTTCCAGAAACCGTCCTGGCGTTGCACCTGGGCGAGCCTCGCCGCCATCTGCCGGAAGTCCGCCTCGTACCCCGCGCGGTGAGGCGACGACGCCGGGAGCACCTGGAGCACCTTGGCCAGCGCCGCGATCGCCCAGCCGTTGCCGCGCGACCAGTAGATGTTCTTGTTCACGAACTTGCCGTCACGCCACCACAACCCGTTGTTCCACAGCCGCTGGCGGGTGTGCCGGTAGAGGCGGTCGCCGTAGTCCATCCTGCCCAGCCGCGCGAAGATCGGCAGCGCCATGTGCAGCGCGTCGACCCACCACCAGTAGTCGGTCCGGCCGGTGGCGACGGTCGCGTCGATCTCCCTGGCGATCGCCGCCCGCCTGCGCGGTTCCGGGTTGTCCTCGTACAGGTCGAGGTAGGGCTGCCCCGCGGCCTGGTGGTCGGCGAAGTGCGGGTTGCCCGACTGGGACTTGAGCCCGAAGTTGTGCCGGTTGGCCCAGCTCAGGGTGTAGTCGCGGTATCTGGGGTCGTTCGTGGCGCGGTAGAGGGCCATGACGCCGCTGTGCAGGGTGGCGTCCTGCCAGTCGTTGCCGCCGAGAGGCTGCGTGCGGATCCAGTAGTCGGCGGCCAGGCGTCCGGAGTCGAGCGGGCCAGCCAGCGTGTGGGTACCAGCCGGGGTTTCTGGCCCAGCCAGGTGTTCGGGCCCAGCCAGGTGTTCGGGCCCAGCCGCGTGTCCGGGCCCAGCCGGGGTTTCTGGCCCGGCCAGAGATTCGGGCGCGGCCAGGGTTTCGAGCCCGGCCTGGGCTGTGCCGGGGCCGAGGAGTGGCAGGGCCGAAGCCCCGAGCAGGAACGAACGCCGCCTCACCATCAGGTTTCTCCAACCTGTGACGTGGGCGGCGTCGGTTCCATTAGAGCGGGGACTTCGGCTGCGGGCCAGGGTTCGGCGAGATCCCGGTACACGGTGAGCGACCCCACAGCCCACCCGGAAACACCACGACCGGTGCCGCCGTTGTACAGGTTGGTCGGTGCGATCCGTGTCCCCCGGGCCTCACCTCAAAGCCTTCGCGGAAGACCGTTCGGCTGGTACCGCGTCGAGCCACTCGCCGAGAGGCGACCGTTCGCATCGACCTCCCCAAGCTCGCCCTCGGGCCGTCACTCTCCCCGACAGACGACCCGAGGGCGTCCTGGTCGGCGCGGACCTCTCCTGCCGCGCCGACCCCCTGACTCTCGAACTTTGTTGCCTGACATGGATTTGCGTGCTGTGTGGAGTGACTGGGATTACAACTTTCCCTGGAACGCAACAGGTGCCTGACACGTCTTCTAGTTGCTTGGCCTGAAATCCCTGCACAGCCAATGATTTCGCTCGCTGCGCGGTGACAGGGCACACAGATCGCCCTGGAACACAACGGATGCCCGCTCCGTTGAACAGGACAGTCGGTGCGGAACGAGTCCCCGGGCCCCAACTGAAAGCCTTCACGGGATACCGATTCTGCTGGAACCGCGTTGTGCACACCGCCGAGAGGCGACCGCCGCACCGACCACGAACCACGCCCTCGAGCCGTACACCCCCAGACGGCTCGAGGGCCTCCTTCCCCTTGCAAACCACCAAAACCGCAACCGCCACAGGTGACCCGACACACAGATCACCTTGGAACACAACGGAACCCCGCACCGTTGAACAGAACGGTCGGCGCGGAACGAGTCCCCGGGCCCCAACACAACAGCCTTCGCGGAACACCGTTCACCCGGAGCCGCGTCGTGCACACCGCCGAGAGGCGACCGCCGCACCGACCACCAGCTTCGCCCTCGAACCGACACCCCCCAGAGGTTCGAGGGCCTTCCGCCCCCAGGCTGCCGTCCTCCCCCAGGCAGCATGGGGGCTTCTTCACGTGCGGGGCAGGCGACCCCTCCGGCGTGCCGGCCTTCCGCAACTGCGGGTCAGGCGACCACGGCAGCGTGGTGGCCTTCCGCAACTGCGGTGTCAGGCGACCCCGGCCGCGTCGCCGCTCACCTCAAGGTCAGGTCACGCAACGCCTGCCGCGTCGCCAGCGACCTCAACAGCCAGGCCACGCAGCCCTGCCGCGTAGCCGCCACCTCAACGGCCGGGTCACGCAACCCCTGCCGCCACCTCAACAGCCAGGTAAGACACCCCCGCCGCCCACCTCGACGGCCAGGTCACGCGACCCCGGCAGCGATCAGCTTCTTCCAGATCTCGCCCTGGTCGACCACCTCGACGCCGAGCTTCTCCGCCTTCGTCAGCTTGCCCGCGCCCACGCCCTCGCCCGTGATGAGGAGGTCGGTGGTGGCCGAGACCGACGAGGCAGCGGTGGCGCCGGCTCGTTCGCACATCTTCTGGAACGTCGGGCGGGTGACCTTCTCGCCGGAGCGCGGGTCGCTGATGGAGCCCGTGATGACCACGGACTTGCCTTCCAGGGGTGCGCCCGCGACCACTACCGGGGGCAGGTCCTCCTCGCGCACCTCCAGGGAGACGCCGCGCTCTCGCAGGCGTTCGATCTCCGGGCGGAGGCGGGCCAGGTGTGCGTTCAGGGACTCGGCGACCTTCTGGCCGATGTCCTCCACCGCTACGAGCTTCTCCACGCCCGCGTCGGCCACGGCCTCCAGGGACTCGAAGCCCGCTCGGCACAGGCGGGCAGCGGTTCCTTCGGAGGCCATCGGGATCGACAGGCCGATCAGCGCGCGGCGCAGGCCCACGGAGCGGCTGCGGTCGATGGACTCGATCATGCGCGTCGCGGAGACCTCGCCCACGCGGTCGAACTCCAGGAGGCGTTCCTTGGTGAGCGTGTAGAAGTCGGACGGGTTCACCAGGTCGCCCGTCTCGGCGAGGCGCTCGATCCACACCTGGCCGATGGCGTCGATGTCGGCGGCGGCGCGGGACGACCAGTGGATCAGGCGGCGCACTGTCTGGGCCGGGCAGGCCGAGTTCGTGCAGAACAGCTCGCGGCTGTTGCCCTGCTCCGTCAGCGGTTGCTCGCAGGACGGGCACTCCGAGGGCGGGACGATCTCCTGCTCGGCGCCGGTGCGCTTCGACTCGTCGAGGACGCCCGCGACGAACGGGATCACGTCGCCTGCGCGGCGGACCAGGACGGTGTCGCCGATCTTGATGCCGCGCGAGCGGATGACCTCCTGGTTGGCCAGCGTCGCCCGGGTGACGGTGGTGCCGCCGACGAAGACGGGCTCCAGGTGCGCGACCGGGGCGATCTTGCCGGTCTTGCCCACGTCCCACACGACGGCCTTGAGCACCGTCGTCTTCTCCTCGGCCGCGAACTTGTACGCGATCGCGCCGCGCGGGGACGACGAACGGGTGCCCGCGGCGGCGAACGCGTCGCGGTTCGCCAGGCGCAGCACGGCGCCGTCGAGGTCGTAGTCGAGCGTGTTGCGGGCCGTCTCGATGCCGCCGATCAGCGCCTGCGCCTCGGCCGCGGTGGAGCAGTGCTCCATCTCCGCCACGCTGAAGCCCAGCTTGCGCAGGCCCGCGTCGAGGTCGGAATCGGCGCTCTCCGGCTCGGTCGTCAGGTCGAACGCGAAGAACTGCATGCGCCGCCCCTCGACCGCCTTCGGATCCTTGGCGCGCAACGTGCCCGCGGCCGCGTTGCGCGGGTTGATCAACGGCTTGTCCGGGTGCGCCGCGTTGTACTTGTCGAACGTCGAGCGCAGCATCACGCACTCGCCGCGCACCTCGACCCGCCCCGGCGCATCGACCTTGTCCGGCACGCCGTCACACAACGCGCGCGTCAGGAACGTGACGTCGTCACCGGTCGTGCCGTCGCCACGGGTGACGGCACGCGCGAGCCGCCCGTTCTCGTACACGAGCGCCAGCGACAAGCCGTCGAGCTTCGGCATGACGACGACAGGCTGACCGGGGAACCGCGCGAAGAACGACTCGACCTGCTCCGGCTTGTTCGCCTTCTCCAGGGACAGCATCGGCCGCGAGTGGCGCACGGGCGCGTGCAGCACCGACGGCGCACCTACGTGGTCGAGAGGGTTGTCCTCCGGCGCGAGCTTCGGGTGCTTCGCGACCAGGGCGCGGAACTCGTCCTCGATCGCGTCGTACTCCGCGTCGGCCACCAGCGGCTCACCCTGGTAGTACGCGTCACGCAGCTCGACGATCCGGGCGGCGAGCTCCTGAATCCGATCCCCAGCAGCACTCATGGACGGGACGTTACCGGCCACCACCGACAAAAATGGACGGTCGTGCCTGGAGCGCCGCTCGAACCGCGCTCGAATTCAGTCGAACAGGCCGATCTCGTGCGCCACGGTGCCACAGCGGTAGACCAGGTCGGGGCGGAGCCGCTCGATCATCTCGAAGTCGATCGACCGCAGCACCGCCGCCAGATCCACCCGACGGTGTGAAGGATGCCGGTAACCCCGTTCGTGCAACCGCAGCCACGCGTCCAGCAGCGCGATCTCGCAGCTCTGGTCGACGCGCGGCAGGCGGAGGCCGTCGACCACGTCGAGCAGGTCCTCGTCGGGTCCGCCCCGGCCGATCCGGTCGCAGAGCTGCACGACGAACGCGCTGCTCGCGGCCAGTTCGGTCGCCGCCAGCTCCCGCAGGGTCCCGACGTCCACGGTGACGTCGCGGCGCAGGCGGTCCAGCACCAGGTCCGGATACCGGCCGGCCCACCGCAGGTAGTGCGCCGCCCGTTCCTCCGGGTCGACCGGCGAGGCGGTGAGCTGGATCAGGGCTCGTGCGTAGTGCGCGTCGTAACGGTTGTCCGGAAGGGCTTCGAACGCGTACCGGAACTCGTTGGCCGCCGGATCGCCGGTGAAACGGGCGTCCCTGGCCGCCTCCCGCAACGAGATCCGCCCGACCGGTCCCTCATCCTCCACAGTGGCCGGAACGCCGATCCCGAGCACGGCGGCGGACCCCGACCACCGCACGTGCAACATCCCGACCAGCTCGTCCCACTCCACATCGGACAGTTGCGACTTCCAGAACGCCGTCGTCCTCGGCCAGTCGACGTCCATCTCGCGAGAAGAGCACAGCGGTACCAGCAAGACGTGCAGCAGCACGAGGTTGAGGCTGTAGACGGCGTGGCGCGCGGGCACGGACCGCCGGGCCGGCCCACGCGCGAGCAACCGCCTGACCGACGCCGCCAGCTCGGCGCGGTCGGCAGAACCGGCTGCCCGCTCCACCAATCGTTCGAGCACGTCCGCGTTCGACGACAGAGGGATCTTCGACAACAACGCGTGCAGGAGGTCGTCGGCCCGCGAACCGTGCAGGTCCAGCAGCGCGCGCCAGACCGACCGCGCAAGGTCGGCCTCCGTCACGAGCGACTCCACGGCGTCCGCGTGGCCCAACGTCCTACCCACCTGACCGAGTCGATCAGTGATCCGCGCCGGGGCGGGGGCCGCGGACGACGACAGGTCGTTTGGACCCGATGAACGGCAACGGGTGATCGGCCGAACGGACCAGCCGCGACGAAGTCATGCACTCGTGTGCGCTACAAGGGCGTCCACGAACAGGGGCCACACCACTCGCGGTAGGTCATGCCCCACCGAGTCCAGCACCAGCAGCGACGCTCCAGGCACCGCGTCACGCAGCGCCTCTCCGTGCGCCAGCGGAAACACCGGGTCAAGCGCCCCGTGCACTACCAGGGTGGGCGCGACGATGTCTCCGAACCCACCACTGCGAGGTGCGTCGTACTCGATGCAGAAGTGGTTCGTCATCGCCGACTGCAGGTTCACCGTCCGTGCCACGTCCTCAACGGCGAGCAGCCGTACGGCGTCCTCGTCGAAGTGGGGCGACGGACCGGCGTACGCGCGCAGCACCGACACGATGTTCTCCACGTCAGAGGACGACGACTGCTGACCCGAAGCCTCCAGGAACGCCTCGGTCATCGGCGGCAATCCAGGGTCACCGGTCGTGGTCGCCAGGAACGTCAGCGACGCCACCCGGTCCGCGTGCTCGACGCCGAGGGCCAGCGCGATCCCGCCGCTCATCGACCGCCCCACCACGTGCGCCCGCTCCACGCCCAACGCGTCCAGGATCCCCACCGCGTCCAGCACCATGTCGGACAGCGCGTAGCCGGGTCGACCAGGCGGATAGCTCACCGAGAGTCCGGTGTCACGGTTGTCGTAGCGGATCACGAACCGCCCACGTGCCGCGAGAGCCGCGCACAACTCCGTCTGCCACCACAACATGGACGCGCACGCGCCGTGGATCAGCAGCACTGCCGGATCGCCAGGATCGCCGAAGGTCTCGACGCACAACTCCACCCCGTTGACGTCCATCACCGCACCGCCGGTCCGTCGCGCAGCACGCCGCGCACATGGTCCACCGAGAGAGAAGCAGGGTCGAACGCGGTCAGGCACCAGGTGGCACCAGCCTCCACGAACGGCGACACGTCGGCGCCGGGCTCGACCTCGCAGACGTAGTCGAACGGCCCGTCGCCCGTTCGCAGCGCCTCCACCTGCCCCACGGCGTCCGCGAACTCGCCGGCCGACGACAGGTTCACCGGGAAGAACCCGTCCAGGCGGGCGGCACGGCGCATCGGCCGGGGCTTGCCGGGGAAGCCCGCCGCCCACACCGGCACGCCGGGCCGTTGCACCGGCCGGGGCAGGAACGTCACGCCGTCCACCGTGTAGTGCGTGCCGTGGTGGTGCACGGTCTCGCCCGACCACGCGGCCCGCAGGACCGCCAGCGACTCGTCGAGCATCTCGCCGCGCACCCGGTCGTCGCACTCCTCCCCGGTCCGGGAGAACTCGCCCGCGAACCGGTCGCTGCCCAGACCCACGCCGAGCACGAGCCGGCCGCCGCCGAGCAGGTCCAGCGACGCGGTCTCGCGGGCGAGCTTGACCGGGCGGCGGCGGGTGATCGCCGAGACCATCGGCCCGAACCGCAACGCGGAGGTCGCGGCGGCGACGGCGGCCAGCGTGATCCACGGGTCGGCCACGTGCGTCACCGGCTCGCGCCACCGGACGTGGTCCCAGACGAACAGCCCGGCCCAGCCCGCCTCCTCCGCCTCGGCGGCGAGACGGGCGACGAGCAACGGATCGGCTAGCGAGTCGAAGAGCGGCAACCAGAGCGCGCATCGTGGGTTCATGCCGGCAACGCTAGAAACCGCAAAGCATTAACAAAAGCGATAGATTCTGCTCGCAACAACAAGCAGGGCTTATCATCAGGTCCGTGATGGACCTCCGCCACCTCGCCACCCTGGACGCCGTCGCCGCGGAAGGCACGTTCGGCCGGGCCGCCGACCGCCTCGGCTACACGCAGTCGGCCGTGAGCCAGCAGGTCGCCGCGCTGGAGAAGGCCGTCGGCGGTGCGGTGTTCGACCGCCCGGGAGGCCCGAAACCGGTCCGCCTGACTCCGCTGGGCGAGGTGGTGCTGGCTCACGGACGCGAACTCCTGGCCCGCGCCGCCGCCACCGAGGACGCCGTCGAACGCTTCAAGGCGGGCGAGGGCCGGGTCGACATCGGCACGTTCCAGAGCGTCACCAACGTGCTCCTGCCGGCCGTGGTGCGCCAGATCCTCGAGGAACACCCCGCCACCGACATCAGGCTGTTCGAGGAGGAGCCCGACCAGCCCCGCATCGACGGCCTCGACCTGCTCTTCTTCGACGGGCGGCTGAAGGGCGACGTCGAGCAGACCAAGATCCTCGACGACCCGTACGTGCTGGTCGCGCGCCGCGGCCAGTTCCCGGACGGCCCCGTCGCGCTGCGGGCCCTGCACGGCACGCCGATGGTCGCCCAGCCACCGATCTGCGACCAGGCCAGGGTCGAACGCATCTACGCCGACGCCGGTGTCGCCCCGCTGATCGTGTTCCGCACGGCCGACAACCGAGGGGTGCTCTCGATGGTCCGCGCCGGTCTGGGCGTGGCCGTGGTGCCGAGGCTCGCCCTGGACGTGCAGAGCGGCCTGTCCACCCACGAACTCGAACCGGCGCTGCCCCCGCGCGAGATCTACCTGGCCTGGCAGGCAAACCGGACCCTGTCCCCGCTGGCCACCCGCGTCATCGAGCTGACCAGGCAGGCAGCCGGCATCCTCTAGTCGCGCGGCCCGCGCAACGTCAGCACCACTCGCAGCACGTGTTCGACGGCCGCCGGGAACACCGCTCCGCGCAGTTCGTCGCGGTGCACCAGGGTCTGCCCGGCGAACTCGACCATGCGCTCCGGCCCGACCCGCCGCACCACGAGCGCGGCGACCTCCTCCAGGTCGAGGCCCGGGTTGTCGACACGAGCCAGCGCGAACTCGACGATCAGCTCCTCGTCACTCATCCGGCTCCCACTCATCGGATTCTCCCACCGATACAGGTCGAAAACATGCGCTGGACCGATGATCCGACCCACCAGCACGCTGTCTCCCATGAAGTTCTCGCGGCCAGGGGCCCGCACCTGGCGTTGCCCGCCCGCCCCCACCGAGGTGCGGGCCTTCCACTCAAGACTGCCCGAGTACGCGCCCACTCCGCTGACGGAACTGCCGGCGCTCGCCGCGGAACTCGAGATCGGCCGCCTGTTCGTCAAGGACGAATCCTCCCGGCTCGGCCTGCCCGCTTTCAAGGCTCTCGGCGCGTCCTGGGCCGTTCACCGGGTGCTCGAACGCCATTCGGGCCAGGTCACGCTCACCACCGCGACCGACGGCAACCACGGCAGGGCGGTCGCGCGCATGGCCCGGCTCCGCGGTCACCGGGCCCGCGTCTTCGTCCCGAACACCGTGCCCGAACGGGCGATCGCGGCCATCCGTGCCGAGAACGCCGAGGTCACGGTGGTCGACGGCACGTACGACGACGCGGTCGCCCACGCCGCGAAGGCGGACGGGGTCCTCGTGCAGGACATGGGGTGGCCCGGCTACGAGGAGGTCCCGGCCTGGATCGTCGAGGGCTACGGCACGCTCTGCCACGAGATCGACGAGCAACTCGACGCCGAACCCGACCTGGTCGTCGTGCCGGTCGGTGTCGGCTCGTTCGCGCAAGCCGTGATCACCCACTACCGCAGCCGCGACTCCCGCACGCGACTCCTCGCCGTCGAACCGGACAGCGCCGCCTGCGTCCTCGAAAGTCTGAAGGCGGGTGAACTCAGGACCATCCCCACCGGCGACACGATCATGGCCGGACTCAACTGCGGCACCCCGTCCGCCACCTCCTGGCCGTACCTGCACTACGGCCTGGACGCCGCCGTCTCGATCTCCGAAACCGAATGCACCAAAGCGATGCAGGACCTCCACGCGCAGAACGTCCACTCAGGACCGTGCGGCGCCGCACCTCTCGCCGGACTCCGTGCCATCCGTGACGAGTTCGGCCCACTCGACACCGTCGTGCTCATCAGCACCGAAGGACGCCCGTGAACCCACGTGACCTGCTGGCCGAACTGATCTCCATCGACTCGGTCAACCCCGACCTCGTCCCCGGCGGCAACGGCGAACGCGAGATCGCCGACTTCCTCACCACCTGGTTCCACACCCACGACTTCGAGGTCCACCGCCTGGAGCAACGGCCTGGCAGGCCGTCGCTCGTCGCCGTCAAGAAGGGCACCGGCGGCGGGAGGTCGTTGATGCTCAACGGTCACGTCGACACGGTCGGCCTCTCCGGCTACGACGGCGACCCGCTCGAGCCGCACGTCGAAAACGGCAAGATGTTCGGGCGAGGCACCTTCGACATGAAGGGCGGCATCGCGGCCATGATGGTCGCCGCCGCCCGAGCCACCGAACGCCCGCTCAGAGGCGACGTCATCGTCGCGTGCGTGGCCGACGAGGAACACGGCAGCTTCGGCACGGAGGAGGTCCTCGAACACTTCACCGCCGACGCCGCCATCGTCACCGAGCCCAGCCACCTCGAAGTCACGCTGGCGCACAAGGGTTTCGTGTGGTTCGACGTCGAGGTCGAGGGCAGGGCGGCCCACGGCTCCCGGCCGGAACTCGGCGTCGACGCCATCACCAAGGCAGGCCACTTCCTCGTGGCACTCGAACAGCTCGGCCGAGATCTCGCCGAAGGCCCGCGACACCACCTGCTCGGCACCGGCACCGTGCACGCGTCGCTGATCAGCGGCGGTGAGGAGGCGTCGACCTACCCGTCGGCCTGCAAGATCACCCTCGAACGCCGCACGGTCCCCGGAGAATCGCCGCAGCAGACGGAGGACGAGCTGCGCACGATCCTCGACCACCTGACGGCGACGGTCCCGGACTTCACCGCCAGGCTCACCCGAGGCCTCGCCAGGGACCCGTTCGAGGCAGACCCGGACGCCGAGATCGTCCGCACGCTCGTCGCCCACCTCGGCGCACCGCCGATCATCCGCGCCGAGCCGTTCTGGACCGACTGCGCCCTGCTGGACCGCGCCGGCATCCCCTGCCTGCTGTTCGGCGTCGACGGCGCGGGTGCCCACGCGGCTGTCGAGCACGTCGACCTGGCCTCTCTGGATCGACTCACCGAGGTTCTGACCGGCACGATCACCGACTTCTGCCGCTAGTTTCCTCCCTGGGGAGCACGAGGGGGAACCGGGGATGCCACGCAAGGAACGGCCGCTCGACGCGGGAGACTCAGCCGTGCTCACGTTCGCGCGGGAGCTCAGGTCGTTGCGGGAACGGGCGGGCAGTCCCACCTACCGCCTGCTCAGTTCGGTGACGCACTACTCGGAGGCGGCGCTGTCCCAGGCCGCCGCCGGGCGCAAGCTGCCGACGTTGCAGGTGACGCTCGCCTACGTGCGGGCGTGCGGCGGTTCCGAGGAGGAGTGGGAACGCCGCTGGCACGCCACCGCCGCGGACGAGGCGCCGCCGGAGCAGGACATCACCTCGCCGTACGCGGGGCTGACCGCGTTCGGGCAGCAGGACGCGGAACGGTTCTTCGGCCGCGACCGCCTGATCGACCGCCTCACCGGTCTGGTCGCGGAGGAACGCGTCGTCGTGGTCGTCGGCGCGTCCGGCGCGGGCAAGTCGTCGCTGCTCAGGGCCGGTCTGATGCCCAGGCTCGGCGAACGTGCCGTGCTGTTCACCCCCGGCCCGCGTCCGGCGGAGGAGTGCGCCAAAGCGGTGCGGGACGCCACCGGGGACACCGTTCTCGTGGTCGACCAGTTCGAGGAGATCTTCACCCTCTGCGAGGACCGCGACACCCGCAGGCGGTTCGTCGACGCCCTCACCGCGCACCGGGTCGTGCTGGGCGTGCGGGCCGACTTCTACGGCCACTGCACGGACTTCCCCTCGCTCGTCGAGGCCATGGGCCGGGCCCAGCTCACGGTCGGCCCGATGAGCACGGACGAGCTGCGCGCCGCGATCGTCCAACCGGCCCGGCGCATCGGGCACGCCGTCGAGACCGCGCTGGTCGCCGAACTCGTCGCGAACTGCGTCGAGCAGGCCGGGGCGCTGCCGTTGCTGTCACACGCGCTGCTGGAGACCTGGCGCCGCCGCAAGGGCAACACCCTGACGCTGCAGGGTTTCCGCGCCGCGGGCGGGTTCGAGGGCGCGCTGACCCGCACGGCCGAGTCGGTGTTCGCCGGCCTCACCGAACGGCAGCAGGAGGTCGTGCGGTCGTTGTTCCTCCGGCTCACCGCGATCGGCGACGGCACCGAGGACACCAAGCGCCGCATCCACCGCGACGAACTCGACGACGAACCGGACACCGCGCTGGTGCTGGAGGCGCTGACCACCCACCGGCTGATCACGGTCGACCACGACCGCGTCGAGATCACGCACGAGGCGTTGCTCCGCTGCTGGCCGAGGCTGCGGGAATGGCTCGCGGCCGACCGCGACGGCCTGCGCGCCCACCGCGACCTGGCCGAGTCGGCGGCGGTGTGGGAGTCGCTCGACCGCGATCCCGGCGCGCTCGTCCGCGGCGCCCGCCTCGGCGCGTTCCGCCCGTGGCTGGCCGAGCCGCCGCACCCGCTGACCGCCCGCGAACGCGAGTTCCTCACCTCCAGCGTCACCGCCGAGTCGGCCGAGCTCGCGAGCACCCGGAAGGACCGGCGGCGGCTGCAGGTCCTCGTCGGTCTGCTGACGCTGCTGCTGATCATCGTCACCGGCATCTCCGTCACCGCGATGCAGGCCACGAGAGAGGCGACCAACCAACGCAACAGCGCGCTCTCGCAGAAGGTCGCCCAGGACGCCCAGCGCCTGCGCGGCAGCGATCCGGCGCTGGCCGCCCAGCTCGCGCTCGCCGCGTACCGGCTCTCCCCCACTCCCGATGCCCGGAGTGCAGTGCTCAGCGCCTTCACGCCGTTCTACGCCACCCGCCTTACCGGCCACACCGACAACGTCAACTCCGTCGCGTACTCACCGCGGCGCAAGCTGCTCGCCACCTCCAGCCGGGACCGCACCGCCGAGGTCGTCGACGTGACCGACCCGCACCACCCACGCACCGTCGCGAAGCTCACCGGCCACACCGCCAACGTCGTGAAGGTCGCGTTCAACTCCGACGGCGCGATCCTGGCCACGGCCGGATGGGACCGCACGGCCCGTCTGTGGGACGCGAGCACCGGCACCGCGCTCGCCACCCTCACCCACGCCGAGCAGGTCAACGCCGTGGCGTTCAGCGACGACGACCGGATCCTGGCCACCGCGAGCACCGACGGGTTCGTCCGGCTGTGGGACCTCACCGACCTGCGCAGCCCGCGCAGGATCGCCGACCTGCCCCAGCCCGGCTCGGTCATCTCGCTCGCGTTCGGCCCGGACCGGCTCGTCGCCGGCACCTGGGGCGGCGCCGCGCTGCTGTGGGACCTGAAGACCACCACCGCGCGCACGCTGCCGGGCAAGGGCCCGGTCCACGCGGTGGCCATCAGCCCGGACGGCCGGAGCATCGCCACCGGCCACGACCGCGACGTCCGGATCTGGCCGGTCGACGGCGGCGAACCGCGCATCCTGTCCGGCCACACCGACGTCGTGCGCGGCCTGGCGTTCAGCCCCGACGGCCGTCTCGCGAGCACGTCGGTCGACCGCACGGCCCGCGTCTGGGACCTGGACCGGCCCGACCCGCTCGTGCTCACCGGCCACACCGCCGGGGTCGTCGCGGCCGCGTTCGCCGGACCCGCGCTGGCGACCGCGAGCGACGACCACACCGTCCGGCTGTGGGACCTGCCCGGCGAACTCCTCCAGGCCCACAGCGACTCCGTCTACTCCGTCGCCACGAACGGCCGGATCGTCGCGACCGGCAGCTACGACCGCACCGTGAAGCTGTGGCAGGACGGCAGGCTCCTGACCGTCCTCACCGGCCCCGCCGACGCCGTCAACGCGGTCCGGTTCACCCCGGACGGCCGGACCCTGCTGGCGGCCAGCGCCGACCACCGCGTGCACCGCTGGGACCTCAGCGGCGGCACTCCGGCGAAACTCCCCGACCTCGCGGGTCACGCCGACGCCGTCAACGCCCTCGCCATCAGCCCGGACGGCTCGACGATCGCCACAACGGGCACCGACCGCGCCATCGTCCTGTGGGACGCGCGGACGGGCGCCTCGACCGGCACCCTGCTCGGTCACTCGGACTCCGTGGAGTCCCTCGCCTTCAGCCCCGACGGCCACCGGCTGGCCAGCGGCTCCGCCGACTTCAGCGTGCGCGTCTGGGACATCGCCCTGGGCCGGGTGACCACGCACATCACCGGTCGGTCGCACGTCGTCAAGTCGGTCGCGTTCAGCCCGGACGGCAGGTTCCTCGCCACCGGCGGCACCGACTTCGCCGTCCGCGTGTGGGACGCCGCGACCGGTGAGCTCGGCTTCGAACTCACCGGCCACACCGACACCGTGCACGCCGTGGTGTTCTCCCCGGACGGCACGACCCTGGCCAGTGCGAGCGCCGACCACGACGTCCGGCTGTGGCGGACGGGCGACCACACCCCGCTGGCCACCCTGTCCGGTCACACCGAACGCGTCTACGCGCTCGCGTTCCTCCCCGACGGCCGCACGCTGCTCAGCGCGGGCGGCGATCGGACCGCACGAGCGTGGGAGGCCGACGCCGGCCACGCCGCCGCACGCATCTGCGCCGCGGTGTCGCCGCCCCTGTCCGCCCCCGACTGGAACCGCTACTTCCCGGACGTCGACCTCACCCCGCCCTGTCCATGACGATCTTCGTCAGGACGATCTCGGCAGGCTCACCTCGTCACTCATGCTTCTCCCCCTTCTCCCGCCGCCCTGTGTAGCGGGAGAAGGTTCTTCACGGTCGAGGCGCCGGCGTGAAGAAACAACGATGAACAACCGCGATCTTGATGTTCCCCGAACAAAGCCCGAACCACGCCCGGTCGGAGTTCCGGCACCGTATCGCCCCGAACGGTTGTTGCCGATCTTGAGAGGGGACATCTCATGAAGCTCAGACACGTGGTGTGCGGCTTGGCCACGGCGGTGGTGCTGCTCGCGGGTGGCGTTCCGGCCTCAGCCGCCGCACCGGCACGGCTGTCGGTGGCGGGGGCGGACGTGGTCGATCCGGCGGGGAACCCGATCGTGCTGCGGGGCTACAACTGGGGGCAGTGGGGGACGGTCCAGCCGCAGGACGGGACCGTCAACGCGGCGGCGGGGGCGAACTCGGTGCGGATCCCGCTGCGCTGGTGGGGTGAGTGGAAGGACGGCGTCGACAGCCGTGACCCGGACCCGGCCAACCCCAGCCACATCAAGGCAGGTCACCTGGCGCTGCTCGACCAGACCGTCGAGCAGGCGAGTGCCGCCGGGCTGTGGATCACGCTGTTCGTGGACTCCGACCACGGCCAGGGCGCGGGAGGGCGGCCGGACAACTTCTGGACGAACGCCGCGATGAAGCAGCAGTTCAAGGAGGTCTGGCAGTTCCTCGTGAAGCGCTACAAGACCAAGGCGTACGTGGGGATGTACGAGATCCTGCCCGAGCCGCAGCCGATCGGGGTGGACGACGCCGGGGTGAAGGCGTTCTACGACGAGATGATCGGCGTGATCCGCGGCATCGACCGCCGGACCCCGATCGTGGTCGGGCCCAACGACAACTACGCGTGCAGTCACCTCGAGGGCGCGTTCACGACGGTCGACCCGAAGGTCGTCTACACCTGCAACTACTTCATCTTCAGCGAGCCGTTGAACCGGATCGGGCAGATCACCGGCTTCCGCGCCGCCCACGACGTGCCGGTGTGGATCAACCAGGTCGGCATCGAGAGCGGGGACGACGACGCGAAGGCGAAGGCCCGCAAGGTGCTGCAGGCCTTCGACGACAACGGCATCGGCTGGGCGTGGTGGACCTACCGGATCAGCGGCCTCAACCCGGACACCCACGGCATCTACTACGCCGACCCCTCCGAGCCGGACGGCTGGCACCTCAAGCCGGCGTGGCTCGCTCTGGTGAACGGCTACCTCGCCGCATGACCGGTTCCTCGACGTAACGCCAACTGAGCGCCGCCGCCACGATCGTGAGCACCGCCGCGATCGGCCCGGCGGCGGCGCCCAGTTCCGGCCGCAGCCACAGCGTCAGCGGGTAGTTCCAGAGGTAGGCGCCGTAGGACAGGACGCCCAGCGCGACCAGCGGCCGGATCGGTGTCGCGACCTGCTCCCACTTCGACCAGACCAGCAGCAGCACGGCCGTGCAGGCCGCGATCGCCGGGCCCGCGACGAGGTAGGTCAGCGCGTGGCCCCGCAGCGGGACGACCGAGAGGATCGCCAGGCCGGTCAGGGCGATCGGCACGGCCCAGCGTGGGGCGGTGGTCAGCTTGAGCCTGGTCGCGGCGCCGATCACGAAGCACACGAACCACGACGTCGGCAGCGCGTAGGCGTTGTCGGCGTTCGGCCACAGCCAGATCAGCGTCGCCGTGCAGGCCGCGAGCGCTCCCAGTGCCGTGACGACCAGGACAGCGCCCGTCCGGTTGCGCACCCGGGCGAAGGCCAGGAGCGCCGGCCACAGCAGGTAGAACTGCTCCTCGGTGGCGAGCGTCCAGCCGTGGAACGCCGCCGGGCTCACCCCGCTGATCGGCAGGTTGCCGGTGAACGTGACCAGCACGATCACGGTCCTGAGCAGCTTGTCGCGCTCTCCCAACGGGTCGAACACCAGCGTGACGACGGCGAAGACCACGACGAGCGCCAGCAACGCCGGCAGCAGCCTGCGAGCCCGCCGCAGGTAGAACCGCTTGAAGTCGACCCGTCCCTTCGCCTGCAACTCCCGTTGCAGGACGCCGGTGATCAGGTAGCCGCTGAGCGTGAAGAACACGACCACGCCGACCACACCGGCACCGGGGAACACGTCGGGGAACGCGTGGCGCAGCATCACGAGGAGAATCGCGATGCCGCGCACCACGTCCAGTCCGGCGATGCGCCTCACCGCATCGCTCCCCGGACCAGCTTGTCCAGCAGGTCCGGATAGGACAGTCCGGCGGCCGCGAACATCTTGGGCACCTGCGACTCCGCCGTCATGCCCGGCATCGTGTTGACCTCGTTGAGCACGAACCCGTCCTGGGTGAGGAAGAAGTCGACCCGCGCGAGCCCGCGGCAGCCGAGCGCCTCGTAGACCCTGAGCGCCGTGTCCTCCAGCGCCTTGAGCTCGGTGTCGTCCAACGGGGCCGGGATCACGAACTGGGCGCTGCCGTCGTACTTCACGGTCGTGTCGAACAGTCCGGGGACGCGGATCTCCAGCGGTGGCCCGGTCCGGCGGCCCTCGTCGGGGTCGTCGAGCACCGCGACGTCGATCTCCCGGCCGTCCAGGACCTCCTCGACCAGTACGCGGTCGTCGAGTTCCAACGCCTGGCGCACAGCGGGTTCGAGTTCCTCCTCGCGTTCGACGAGCGTCACCCCGAAGCTCGACCCCGCCGCGACCGGCTTCACCACGACCGGCCCGGTGAAGTCCACAGTGGACGTGTTGGTGACCAGCGTCCCCTTGGCCGTGCGGACCCCGACCGCCTCGGCGACGAGCTTGGTGGCCCACTTGTCCATCGCGAGCGCGCCGGCCCGCAGCGGCGATCCCACGTACGGCACGCCCGCCAGTTCGCACAGTCCTGCCAGCGTGCCGTCCTCCCCCAACGGCCCGTGGACCAGCGGCAGCACCACGTCGCAGGTCGTCAGCACGTCGAGCGCGGCGGCGAGACTGCCGGACGCCAGCGTGTCGAGGACCTGGCCGTCCTGACCGTGCCACCGGCCGTCGCGGCCGATCGTGAGCGGCACGGCCTCGTACCTCGCCGGGTCGAGCGCCGCGCGCACCGACGCCGCCGACGCCACCGAGACGTCGTGCTCGCAGTTCTGCCCGCCGCCGATCACGGCGACGCGGATGCCCCTCATCGAACGCTCCTCCGCACCCTCGCACCGATGCCCGTCACGATCTCGTGCGGGATCGTCCCCGCCCACCGAGCCCAGTCCCCCACCGTCGGCTCGCCGTTCTCCCCCGGCCCGAACACCACCGCCTCGTCCCCCGGTACCACCACGTCGTCCCCGGCGTCGACCACGACCTGGTCCATCGAGATCACCCCGGCGACCGGCCGGCGCCGTCCCGCCAGCCACACCTCGGCGTGGCGGGAAGCGTTGCGCGGCAAGCCGTCCGCATAACCCACCGGCAGCAGCGCCAGCGTCGTCTCCCGGTCGGTGACGTGCGCGTGCCCGTACCCGACCCCCGTTCCCGCCGCGACCCGCCGGACCTGGACCACCGGCGCCGTGAACCGCAGAGCGGAGCGCAGCCGGGTGGTCCCGGACGGGTCGATCCCCACCAGCCCGGCCCCGATCCGGACGACGTCCAGGTGGGTGCCGGGGTCGGTCAGCGCGGCGCTCGTCGCCGCGAGGTGGCGCACCGAGGGCCGGAGACCGGCCTGGCGGGCCATCTCGACTCCCCTGGCGAACGCGCGCTTGCCGGGCTCACTCGCTCCAGGCGTGTCGGCACAAGGCAGATGTCCCATCACTCCGACGACCGAGACCTTCCCGGTCAGTTCCGCACGGCGTGCCGCCGACATCAGCGACAGCCACGACTCCGGCGCGGCCCCGTCCCGCGCCATCCCCGTGTCCAGTTGCAGGTGCACCCGCACCCCGGCGTCCAGCGCCGCGAGGTGCTCCAGGCTCGGCACGCTCAGGTCGATCCCGTACCGGACGGCCGTGCGCACGTCCACGTCGACGGGGTTGAGCCAGCTGAGCACCGGAACGTCCACACCGGACTCCCGCACCGCGACGCCCTCCGCCAGCGACGTGACCCCGATCCACGTCGCTCCACTCGCGACGGCCGTGCGCGCGACGTCCCCCAGGCCGTGCCCGAACCCGTCCGCCTTCACCACCGCCATGACGCCACCCCGCGCCCACGAGACGAACCGCCGCGTGTTGGCGGCCACCGCCGAGAGGTCCACCGAGAGCCCGGGCGCCGCCGAGACCTGGCGGACACTCGTCACGAGCGCGCCCACGCAGGCACCTCCACCGGTCCGTAGACGGCGTGGTCGGCACCGGTGAGCAACGCCCAGTAGCGGTCGCCGTAGGACCAGTGCCACCACTCGGTCGGGTAGTTGATCAGGCCGGCGCTCCCGAGGGCGTCGGCCAGCACTGTTCGGTTGTGGCGGGCCTCGGCGTCGACCGGCGCGCCGAAGAAGCACGTGCCGTCGCTCTCCTCGGGCGTGGCGTCGATCGCCGTGCCCATCCACAGCTCCGCACCCGACGTCGTGACCAGCGTCAGGTCCACGGCGGCGCCCGCGACGTGCGGAGCCACGGCCAGCGGAGCCACGAACCGGCTCGACAACCGGCTGAGCTCGACGGCGTCGGCCACGGGGTGGAGCGCCGCCAGTTCGGCCGTGTACCGCTCGATGATCGCACTCTGGTCGGCGACGCTGCGGTGCCCCTCGACCACCCGCAGGTCCACACCGGACGGAAGCAGCGCGCGAGCCACGTCGAGCCGCCGCGCGAGCCCTTCCCGCACCAGCACTCCGGGCGCGTAATCCAATGGCACCAAAGGATCCCCGTTGTCGAGCACGCGAACGGCGCGCACGATCGGATCGGCTAGCAGGATGGTCATGCAGCCAACCTAGGAAGCCGCGTCCACTCCGGACTCCTCCTCCAGGCCACGCCCCGCCGCCGTTCGGCCGGTTCGGGACCCCGAACATCGGCCGAACGGCTGAGAACCCGCACACCGCGCCGGATTTCGGCAGACTGGTGAGGTGACCCGACAGAGGACGACCTGACGTGCACGCCGCCGGCCTGGTGCTGCACCCGCAACGAGACTCCGCCGCCGCCGTCGAGGCGGTCCTCGGCTGGGCGACCAACCGCGGTGTCGAGATCCTCGGCATCTCCGACGAGATCCAGCGCCTGCGCTGCGAGGCCACCCCGGTCACCGCGGAGGAACTGGGCCGCCGGGCCGACCTGGTCGTGAGCCTCGGCGGCGACGGCACGATGCTGCGCGCCATGCGCCTGGCCGACGGCGAGAAGGCCCCGGTCCTGGGCGTCAACCTGGGCAAACTCGGCTTCCTGGCCGAGGTCGACGTCCCGGACCTGCCCGCGGCCCTGAGTGCCATCGACGCGCACGACTTCACCGTCGAACCCCGCCTGGCCATCGACGCGGAGTTCCCCGGCCAGAGGGTCACGGCCTTCAACGACATCGCCGTGGTCCGCATCCCCGGCGAGGGCAGCGCGCGGGTCGCCGTCCACGTGGCGGGCCAGCCGTTCGTCA
This sequence comes from Streptomyces sp. ID05-26A, assembly GCF_033794685.1. NCBI lineage: Bacteria > Bacillati > Actinomycetota > Actinomycetes > Kitasatosporales > Streptomycetaceae > Streptomyces > Streptomyces sp. ID05-26A. The sequence continues at coordinate 658,924 of NZ_JARAYZ010000003.1, read as the reverse complement.
GCTACGCCGCCGACGCCGTCATCGTCGCCACCCCGACCGGCTCCACCGCGTACAGCTTCTCGGCGGGCGGCCCGATCACCAGCCCGTCCGTCGAAGCGCTGCTGGTCACCCCGGCCTCACCGCACTCCGCCTACAACCGGGGCGTGGTGCTGTCGGTGAACGACGAGGTGGAACTCGACCTGCTCCCGTCGAGCGGCCGCCTGGCCGTCGAGGTGGACGGCATGGTCGCCGGGTACGTCGAGCCCGGTCAGCGGGTGTCGTTGCGGGGGCGGGCCGCGGCCGCCAGGGTCGTGCGGCTCGGGATGACGACGTTCTACCAGCGGGCGCGGCGCAAGCTGCGGCTCACGGACTCGGCGGAGCTGGGGTGAGGTTGCGCGAGTGGACCACCGAGGACGCGTCCTGGTACGCGGAGACCACCAGGGACCCGGAGGTGCAGCGCTACACGACCGACCCGCCCACGATCACCGCCGAGCAGGTCGCCGCCGCGATCGAGGCGCTGCCCGGCAACCCCGGCACCGCCTCGTTCTGCATCGAGGACGCGGGTGAGCGCTGCGGCAACGTCGCCGTCGACCTCGCGGACGGCGTCGGCCACGTGTCCTACCTCGTCGCCGCCGAAGCCCGCGGCCGAGGGCTCGCCTCGAAGGCGCTCACCGAGTTCGTCGCGTGGATCCTCGCGCACCGCACGGTGACCGAGCTGAGGCTGTGGACGCACCGCGACAACGCCGGCTCGCGCAAGGTCGCGGAACGGGCCGGGTTCGTCCGCGACCCCGCCCGCGACGAGGACCGCGAGATCAAGGGCGAGGTCTGGCCGACGGTCGCCTACCACCTCGTTCCCTGATCTCCAGCCAGGCTCGAGCCCCGCTTGTTCGGATGTCCGCGCCGAGCAAACCGAGGGGGCAGGGGACGATGGAACTGAACAGGCGCGAGATGTTCGCGCTGGGTGCGGGCGCCGCGCTCGCCGCGAGCACCGGGACCGCCGGTGCCGACGCGGAGAGGACGGCGCCGGAGCCGAACCTCCCCGGCTTCAAGCACAACTACGCGCAGGTCAACGGGGTGCGCCTGCACTACGTCACCGGCGGACGGGGCGAACCGCTCGTCCTGCTGGCCGGGTGGCCGCAGACCTGGTGGCTGTACAACAAGATCCTGCCCGCGCTCGCCACGCGGTTCCGGGTGATCGCGGTCGACATGCGCGGGCAGGGCGGGTCGGACAAGCCCGCGGGCGGGTACGACAAGAAGACGATGGCGACCGACCTGCACGCGCTCGTCGAGAAGCTCGGGTACAGCAAGGTCAACGTCGTCGGGCACGACCTGGGCAGCATGGTCGCGTTCTCCTTCGCGGCCAACTTCCCGGACGCGACGAAGAAGGTCGCGTTCATGGACGTGCTGCACCCCGACGAGAGCTTCTACCAGATCCCGCTGCTGCCGCCGCCGGGCGGATTCAGCGTGTGGTGGTTCGCGTTCAACCAGGTCATGGGCCTGCCCGAGCAACTGCTGGCCGGCCGGTTCCGCTACCTGATCGACTGGCTGTTCGCCAACACCGCGTTCACGCCGTCCGCCATCGACGAGCGGTCGCGGCGGATCTACGCGCAGAACTACAACTCGCCGGACGCCATCCGCGCGAGCAACGGCTGGTACCAGGCGTTCCACCAGGACATCGCGGACGGCAAGACCTACGCCAAGCTGGCGGCGCCGGTGCTGGGCCTCGCCTCTATCTCGTCCTACGACCAGTTCCTGGGCGCGCTGCCGAACGTCGCGCACCAGTTCGAGGTCGTGCGGGTCGACGGGTCCGGCCACTGGCTCGCCGAGGAGCAGCCGGACTTCGTCGCCGGCGAGATCACGCGGTTCTTCAGCTGACCTGACGTGCCGAGGGGATGAACGCCGCGACCACGACTGCGAGCAGCGCGGTCGCGGCGCCCAGGCCCATGATGAGCTGGAAGCTGAACGGCGCCGCCACCTGCACGAGCAGCACGCCCGCCACCGCGCTCGACACCGACGTGCCGATCGCGCGCATCAGGGTGTTGAGGCTGTTGGCCGCGGCCGTCTCCGACGACGGCACGGCGCCCATGATCAGGGCGGGCATCGCGCCGTAACCCAGGCCGATGCCGGCGCCGATCACGGCCGAGACGACGACCAGCTGCCAGATCTCGGTCAGCATGAAAACCCCTGCCCCGTAACCGAAAGCGACCACCAGGGCGCCCAGGATCAGCGTGACGCGAGGGCCTCGCGCGTTCGAGATGCGCGCGGACACCGGCGCCGTCGCCATCATGACCAGACCGGACGGCACCAGCACCAGGCCTGTGACGAGCAGTGACTGCCCGAGGCCGTGACCGGTGGCGACCGGGAGTTGCAGGACCTGCGGCAGCACCAGCGACTGCGCGAACAGGGCGAACGCGAACGACACCGACGCGATGTTGGTCAGCAGCACCTGGCGCCGGGCCGTGGTGCGCAGGTCGACCAACGGCTGCGGCGACCTCAGCTCCCACCAGCCCCACAGGCCCAGCACGGCGGCGGAGACGACGAACAGGCCCGTGACGGCGCTACCGCTCCACGCCGACGCCTTGGACACGCCGAGCAGCAGGCAGATCAGGGCGACCGAGAGCCCGAGCGCGCCGGGGAAGTCGAAGCGGCCACCGCTGCGAATCGGCGACTCCGGCACCCAGACGAGCACCGCCGCGAGCGCCAGGAGGCCCGCTCCCGCCGACGTCCAGAACAGCATGTGCCAGTCGCTCTGCTCGACCAGGATCGCCGCCGCGGGCAGACCGAGCGCGCCACCGACACCGAGCGAGGCGCTCATCAGCGCGGTCGCCCCGGCCAGCCGTTCGCGCGGCAGTTCGTCGCGCATGATGCTGATGCCGAGCGGGATCACGCCGACGGCCATCCCCTGCACGACTCGCCCGATGATCAGCGGCACCAGCGAGTAGCTCAGCGCCGCGATCACCGAGCCCACGACCACCATGACCAGGCTGATCAGGAGCATGCGGCGCTTGCCGTACATGTCGCCGAGCCGGCCGATGACGGGTGTCGCGACCGCGCTGGCGAGCAGCGTGGAGGTGATGACCCAGGTGGTGTCGCCCGGCGACGAGCCCAGGAGCTGCGGAAACCTCGGCAGGAGCGGGATCACGAGGGTCTGCATCAGCGAGACGACGATGCCGCCCATCGCGAGCACGGCCACGACGACGTTCGGGCGCGCCACCGGACGCGTTTCTTCGAGGAGCACGGGACGAGTCTAAGTCAGTCACTTGACTTAAGATCGGGCGGTGCAAGGATGTCCCAGATGTCCGAAGCGGGAGTGACGATGAACAAGGTGGACTGCCGGTCCAGGGCGGAGCGAGCGCACGCCACCCGCGAGCTGATCCTCACGGCGGCCGAGCGGCTCTTCGCCGAGCACGGGGTGGTGGCGGTGTCGAACCGCCAGGTCAGCGAGGCGGCCGGGCAGGGCAACAACACCGCGGTCGGCTACCACTTCGGCACCAAGGCCGACCTCGTGCGGGCGATCGCGCGCAGGCACCTGGCGCACGTCGAGGAGATCCGGCAGCGCATGGTCGCGGGCCTCGGCCCCTCCCCCGGCCTGCGCGACTGGCTCGACTGCCTGGTCCGCCCGGCCACCGAGCACCTGGACGCGGTCGGCAGCCCCACCTGGTTCGCGCGGTTCGGCGCCCAGGTGATGACCGACCCGACGCTGCGGCCGATCCTCGTCGAGGAGACGCGCTCGTCACCGTCGCAGATGCGCATCCTGGCGGGCCTGAACGCCTGCCTCGCCGACCTGCCCGCCGACGTGCGGGCCGAACGTCACGACATGGCCCGCCAGCTGCTCGTGCACATGATCGCCGAACGTGAGCGCGCTCTCGCCGACGGCACCCCGACCCCGCGCGCGAGCTGGCCGGACGCCGCGACGGGCCTGGTGGACGCGCTCGTCGGTCTGTGGGCAGCGCCCGTGTCGGCCTAGTGCGGTGGCGCACCGGTCGTCAGGTGCGCCACCATGAGAGCCATGGGGGCTGACCGAAGCGCACGGGTCGACGCATGGTTCTTGGACGAGTTCGGCGACGAGGGCGCGGTGCTGCTCGAGCCGAACCAGCTGGTCGGGCTGAACCTCGCCGCGCAACGGGGGGCGGTGCCGCCGGACGAGGTGATGGAGATCTGGCTTCACGCGATCTTCAACGCGCGGATCGCGGCAGCGCAGTCGGAGGCGTCGTTCATCGACGCGGCGCGGTCCAAGGGCTGGCCGGACACGCGGATCGGCGAAGTGCTGATGGTCGAGCCGGAACGCCTCGACGAGCACCGGGACGAGCAGCGAAAGCTGCACCTGAAGATCCATCCCGCGGTCCGGCGAAACGGATGAGTCGCCGGACCCCGCCCAGGCGCCAGGACGGGGTCCGGACGTTCGCTACGAGCTCTTGAGCGCGTAGAACCGCATCGGCGCGGCCGGCTCGAACCCGATCCGCGGGTAGACCGGCGCTCCGGCCGCCGTGGCGTGCAGCGTGGCGCGGGTGATCCCGGTGGTCCGCCACGCCTCGTGCAACGCCTTGCGCGTCACCGCCTCGCCATACCCACGACGCTCGTGCCCGGGCTCGGTCGCGACCAGCACCACGAACAACCGCCCGGCCATCTCGACCGCCCCCGCACAGGTCACCGGCACACCGTCGCGCAGGCCCAGGTAGGCGTGCACCCCGCTCTTCCACAACGCCGAGCCCGCGATGCCGTCCCGTCCAGCTTCCAGGTCGAACCCGTAGGCGCGGGAGTTGATGTCCGCGTACGCCAGCAACTGCTCGTCGGTGGTCACGCGCTCGAACGTCAGCTCGGCGTGGGACGGCGCGGGGATCGGCAGCAGGTCGCCCGCCATCCCGGTGCCGGGGAAGGCGAACTCGAACCCGGCACGCGCCGCCAGCGCGTCGAGGTCGGCGCCCTTCGCCAGGTCCTCGAACACCCACAGGAAGCCGAAGTTCTCCTTGGCGCGCAGGACGTCCGCGGCCTCGGCGAAGCGCTGGGCGAGCAGGTCGGCGCCGATGCCGGGTTCGGTGAGCGTGACGCAGTTCCAGAACGGGAAGCGGCAGTCCGCCCACCGCACCGCGATGCCGGGGAGGTCGCGCACGTCGGCGTCCGGGTTCCGGTCCAGCACCATCGCACGCCAGCCGACGACCAGCTGCTCCACGGACTCTTCCGTCAAGTCGATCATGCGCCTGAGGTTAGCCGCCTCATCATCAACGCGAGGTGCAGCCGGAACCGCCCGGAGGCCGAGTCCAGCTCGAACCCGAGCGCCGTCTCCGCCCGGGCCAGCCGGGCGGTCATCGTGCTGTGGTGGCGGTGCAGCACCGCGGCCGCCTTGCGGACCGACCCCGTCGTGCACAGCGCGTCGAGCATCGTGATCATCCCGGGTTCGGCGGCCAGCACGTCGAGGGCCCGCACGTCCGGCAGCGCCGCGATGTCCGCCGGGTCGAGTTGCTCGGCGAGCAACGCGAGGCCGCCGAGCTTCTCCCACCACACCACCGGTTCACCGTCCGATGTGTACTTCAACGCCGTGCGCGCGGCGTGCCAGGACTTCGCCGCGTCGATCGCGGGCAGCAGCGGACCGACGCCGAACCGCCCGTCGGTCTGCGGGACCTCCACGCTCAAGACCGCCCGCACGTCACCGATCAGCGCCGAACGGCCGGGCACCTCGCCGGTCGCCGCCAGCACTCGCAACGGGGAGGTGGCACCGATGCCCAGCAGGTGCAGGGCGCGCGAACGTTCCGCCGTGCCAACACTGTCCGACAGCACCAGCTCGACCAGCGCGGGATCACCCAGCTCCGGCAGCGGCACGCTGGAGTGCTCGAGCAGCACGGCGGCGGCGATCGCGAACCGTTCCAGCAGCATGTCGTCGAGCGGCGCCGGTGTGCCCGGCCGGGCGACCCAGACCTGCACACCGGCTTCGAGTGCGCGCACCGAGGCCTTCGCGGGCACCGGAGCCGCCGTGACCGCGCCTCCGGCCTCGGCCCGCAGCGAGAGGCCCTGGCCCGGCGCGTGCAGGCCAACTGGGCACCCGGCGAGTTCGGACGTGCTGCGCACCAACGCGTCCAGGCCCGCGCGCTCGGTGATCAGGCGATCGAAGAACCCGATCACCCTCACCGCGCTCTCGGCGTCGGCGTCCAGCCCGGACAACCTCAGCAGCAGGCCCTTCATCCCGTCACCATATCCCCGACAGGTGGCTGGCCGGGTGGCCGAATCGCCCGCCACGTGTCGGCTGCCCGCACCGCCGCTCCGAGCCGAGGATTGATCCCATGAGCTACGACATCGACCCGGAACTGCTGCCCTGGCTCGACATGCTGCCGCAGCTGACCATGACCGACTACGAGGCACTCCAAGGCGCCCGAGGCCAGCAGTCGGAGCTGGCGGGCCTCATGCCGGCGTACGAGCCGGCGAACCCGATCGACATCCGTGACGAGACGGTGCCGGGGCCGTCCGGCGCTCCGGACGTGCGGGTGCGGGTCTACAGCCGCGCGGGACGGGAGAACCCCTCGCCCGGTCTGGTGTACATCCACGGCGGCGGGTTCATCATCGGCAGCGTCGAGATGTTCGAGGCGCACGTGCTGAAGATCGTCGACCAGCTGGACGTCGTCATCGTGTCGGTGGACTACCGGCTCGCGCCCGAGCACCCGTTCCCGGCGCCGGTCGAGGACTGCTACGCGGCCCTGACCTGGACCGCGGCCAAGGCCGTCGAGCTGGGCATCGACCCCGCGCGGCTCGGCGTCGGCGGCGAGAGCGCGGGTGGCGGGCTCACCGCCGGAACGGTGCTGCTGGCGCGCGACCGCGGTGGCCCCGAGCTGGCGTTCCAGCTGCTCGGCATCCCCGAGCTGGACGACCGGCTCGACACCGACTCGATGCGGGACTACGTCGACACCCCGCTGTGGAACCGTCCCAACGCGATCTACAGCTGGACCGCCTACCTCGGTACCGAACCGGGCGGCGACGACGTCTCGCCGTACGCCGCCCCCGCCAGGGCGACCGACCTCACCGGCCTGCCGCCCACGTTCGTCACCACCTGCCAGTACGACCCGCTGCGCGACGAGGGCGTCGAGTACGCGCGCCGCCTCGCGCACGCGGGTGTGCCGACCGAGCTGCGCCTCTACCCCGGCACGTTCCACGGCTCGTCGCTCATCGAGAGCGCCGAGATCTCCCGCCGGATGTTCGCGGACGAGGTGGAGGCGCTGCGCCGCGGCCTGAAGGTCACAGAGTCCCCGTGACCGAACTGCCCGACTTCGTGACGTAGTAGGTGACGGTGGCGCCGCTCCAGTAGTGGAACGTCAGCGTCACCCGCGCGTTGTCGTTGACCTCGGCGAAGAACTCCGGGGTCAGCGTCGTCGCGCCGGTGGTGTAGTTCGGCGCGAACGCCTTGTCGAACTCCTTGTAGGACGTCCAGTTGTGCGGTCCGGCGTTCGACCCGTCGGCGTACTTGGCCTCCATCGTGGCGAGCAGGTCACCGCGGAAGGTGGTCGGGATCGAGAACGCGGCCGTCGTGCCGGTCGCGGCGGACAGCACCGGTGTGTCGTGGGTGATCAGGTTGATCCGCCACGGCACCCCGGCCGAGAAGTGGGCGGTGAGCACGGCGTTCGTGCCGTAGGCGCGTGAACCGCTCAGCCTCGTCATCGCCGCCGACGTCAGCGTGAGCTGGTCGCCCGAGACCGTGTAGTCGGTGCCCCGCACCAGTTCCGTGCTGCCCTGACGCAGGCCGTTGAACGTGGTTCCGTTGGTGTTCAACGTGATCGTCTTGGCGGTGACGGCGCTGGACCGGGCGCTGAACACCTGGTCGGTGGACGCCGTGCCGGACCGGGTCGCCCAGCTCGACTTGATCTGCGCGATCAGCTCCGGGTCGCTCCACTGGAACGACGTGCGGCCGAGGTGCTGGCCGTTGTCCCAGAGCATCGTCGTGATCTTCTTGGTGCGCGCGTAGTAGCCGAGGTGCTCGAAGAACTTCAGCTTCTCGCCCTGCTCGATCGTGCCGGTGTGCCGGTCGAACCCGAGCAGTCCGTACTCGCCGAGGATCACCGGGACACCGCGGGAGACGAAGGTGTTGTACACGCGGTCGAACGAGTCGGTCAGGTCCTTCTGCGCGGTCGCGTCGTACCGGGTGCCGCCGGCGACGTTCACGCTGAACGGCCAGTAGCCGTAGTAGTGCACGGTCGCGATCAGGTTCGGGTCGTTGAACCCGCGCATCGACGTGGCCAGCTCGTCGAGGCGGGCCTGGTCGGACGACGTGTGCAGGGTGGGCAGCACGAGGAGGCGGCTCGCGTTGTTGCCACCCGAACTCCGCACGATGGTGCGGAAGGACGCGTTCAGCTCGTGCAACAACTCGGCGCTCTGGGCGTCGCCCGAACTACCGGTGAACTGCGGTTCGTTCACGCTCTCGAAGACGAGCTTGCCGGGCGAGTCCTTGAAGGCGGTCGCCAGCTGGGTCCAGATCGCGTTGTACCGGGTGAGCACGCCGGTGCGGTTCGACGGCATGGCCGAGATCCACTGCCACGAGTCGTGGTGAATGTTGATCATCACCTGGAAGCCGTCCGCCAGCGCCCAGCCGACGACCTCCTTGACGCGGTTGAGGTAGGCCGCCTCGATCGTGTGGTCCGACGCCTGGTGCTGGCCCCACGTGACGGGGATGCGGATGCTCTTGAAGCCCTGCGCCTTCACGTTGTCCAGCAAGGCTTCCGTGACGCGCGGGTTGCCCCAGGACGTCTCGTCGCTGCCGGTCGCGTCCAGCGTGTTGCCGAGGTTCCACCCCGGCTGCATCGCGGCCACCTGCGCCATGGCGTCGCCCGGCACAGGATTTCCCGTGGTCGTGGTGGTGGTTGTGGTGGTCGTCGTCGGTGTGCCGGGGCTTCCAGTGCAGGTGACGCCGTTGAGAGCGAACGACGTGGGCGCGGTGTTCGCGCCGGACCAGCTGCCGTTGAAACCGAACGAGACCTTGCCGTTCGGTTCGATCACCGCGTTGTAGCCCACGTCCGCGGCCGTGGCCTGGGCGCCGGACGACGTGACCGTGGCGTTCCAGGCCTGGGTCACCTGCTGACCCGAGGGCCAGGTCCAGGTCAGCCGCCAGCCGTTGACGCGGTCACCGACGTTGGTCACCGCCACGTTCGCGGTGAACCCGCCCTGCCACTGGCTGGGCACCGTGTAGTCGACCTTGCACCCCGGTGCCGCCGCGGCCGGGGCCACTACCGCCAGGCCGATGCTCGCGGCCACCGAGACGAAAGCCGCCGTGAGCGCGAAGCCGCGCCTTCCGGTCATGACACACCTCCCGAATCTGGGAGCGTTCCCAGAAGATCGCACCGTACTCATTCGGGTGGAACGCGGACAGGAGAGCCGTCGAATCGACGTCGAACGCGGAAACGCCTCTGTCGCACCGCTTTCGTGACCGTTACAGTCCCGGACCTGGGAGCGCTCCCAGGTCCGTCTCGTCCCCTGTCATCGGAGGCTGACGTGCACAGTCGCCTGTTCAGAGCCGCGGCAGCCGGCCTCGTCGCGGCACTCGCGGTGGTGGCCGGTCCGGTGGCGTCACCCTCGGCTGCCGCACCGGCGTTCAACTACGGGGAGGCGCTGCAGAAGTCGGTCTGGTTCTACGACGCCCAGCGGTCGGGCGCCCTGCCCGCGAACAACCGCGTGAGCTGGCGGGCGGACTCGGCGTTGCGCGACGGCTCCGACGTGGGACTCGACCTGTCCGGTGGCTTCTACGACGCCGGTGACCACGTGAAGTTCGGGCTGCCCTTCGCGTTCAGCGTCTCGATGCTCGCCTGGGGCGCCGTCGAGAACCGGGCCGCCTACACGAGTTCCGGCCAGTTCCCGCACCTGCTGGCGAACCTGCGGCACGGCACCGACTGGATCATCAAGGCACATCCGTCGCCGAACGTCGTCTACGGGCAGATCGGCGCGGGCAACCCCGACCACGCCTGGTGGGGCTCGGCCGAGGTCATGCCGATGGCGCGGCCGTCGTACAAAGTGGACAGTTCCTGCCCGGGGTCCGACCTCGCGGGCGAGTACGCGGCCGCGATGGCGTCGGCCTCGATGGTCTTCAAGGACACCGACCCGACCTATGCGGCCACCTTGCTGACGCACGCCAAGCAGCTCTACTCGTTCGCGGACACCTACCGAGGCAAGTACAGCTCGTGCATCACCGACGCCGCGAGCTTCTACAACTCCTGGAGCGGCTATCAGGACGAGCTCGTCTGGGGTGCGATCTGGCTGCACCGCGCCACCGGTGAAGCGAGCTACCTGACGAAGGCCAAGACCGAGTACCAGAAGCTCGGCACCGAACCGCAGAGCTCCGAACGCTCCTACAAGTGGACCATCGCGTGGGACGACAAGTCCTACGGCGCCTACGTCCTGATGGCCAAGCTCACCGGCGAACAGGCCTACATCACCGACGCCAACCGCTGGCTGGACTTCTGGACGACCGGGTACAACGGCAACCGGATCCGCTACTCCCCCGGCGGCCAGGCCGTGCTCGACAGCTGGGGTTCGCTGCGCTACGCCGCCAACACGGCGTTCGCCGCCCTGACCTACTCGGACTGGCTGTCCACTCGCGACAGTGCGCGCGCCAGGACCTACCACGACTTCGGCGTGCGGCAGATCAACTACGCGCTCGGCGACAACCCCCGCAACGCGAGTTACGTCGTCGGCTTCGGCACCAACCCGCCGCGCAACCCGCACCACCGCGGCGCGCACGGGTCGTGGGCCGACAGCATCCAGGAGCCCGTCACCAGCCGGCACGTGCTGTACGGCGCGTTGGTCGGCGGCCCCAGCACCAACAACGACGCCTACACCGACAGCCGCAGTGACTACGTGATGAACGAGGTCGCGCTCGACTACAACGCGGGCTTCACCGGCGCGCTCGCCCGCCTGTACGGCGAGTACGGCGGCACCCCGCTCGCCTCGTTCCCGGTGGCCGAGACGCCGGACGGCCCCGAGCTGACCGTCCAGGCCTCGGTGAACCAGAGCGCGGCCCAGTTCACCGAGATCAAGGCGTTCGTGCTCAACAAGAGCGCGTGGCCGGCGCGCACGTTCAACGGCACGCTGCGCTACTACTTCACGCTCGACGGCGCCACCACACCGAACCAGATCACCGTCACCACGAACTACAACCAGTGCGGCACACCGAGTGCGCCGACGCTGCACAGCGGCGCGGTGTACTACGTGGAGATCCCGTGCCCCGGCGTCGCTCCGGCCGGGCAGTCCGCGTACCGCAAGGAGGTCCAGTTCCGGATCACCAGCGCCGGCACGTGGGACCCGGCCAACGACTGGTCGCACACCGGGCTCGGCAGCGGCAACACCGTCGCGCAGACCGACCGGATCGTGCTGCGCCAGGACGGCAGGACGGTGTGGGGCAACGAACCCGGCGGCGGTGTCTCCGACAGCGTTCCCCCGTCGGTCCCGAGTGGACTGACCGCCGCTCCCGGTACGACCAGCGTGACGCTGAACTGGACGGCCTCGACCGACAACGTCGGGGTCGCCGGGTACGACGTGCTGAACGGGACTACCGTCACGGGCTCGTCCGGCACGACCAGCCTGCTGGTCACCGGCCTCGCGCCGGACACGCCGTACTCGTTCTCGGTCCGTGCGAGAGACGCGGCGGGCAACGTGTCAGCCGCCAGTTCCCCGGTCACCACGCGCACGCTGCCCGGCGTCGCGAGCACTCTCGCGGTGCAGCACAGGGGATCCGGCGCGGCCACGTCGAACCAGATCGGCGCCACGCTCCAGCTGACGAACCGCGGCACGACGCCGGTCAGCCTCGCCACCACCACGATCAGGTACTGGTTCACCGGCGACGCACCGTCGGCGACGTACCAGGTGTGGTGCGACTGGGCGCAGATCGGGTGCGCGGGAGTCCAGGTGCGGGTGGTCAAGCTGGCATCGGCGCGAACAGGAGCCGACGCGTACGTCGAGGTCTCGTTCGCCTCCGGCAGCCTCGCCACGGGAGCGAGCACGGGTGAGATCCAGGTTCGCGTGGCGAAGTCCGATTGGTCCTCTTTCAACCAGGCCGACGACCACAGCTACCGGATCAGCAACTCCCTCACCGACTTCGACCGGGTGACCGCCCACACCGGCGGTTCCCTCGCGTGGGGCATCGAGCCCTGACGAGCCTCGGGGCGGGACGTTCTGCGCGGCACAGGCGTCCCGCCCCGTTCCCATCCGAGGTCGCGCTCTCACGAAGTGGACACGCGGGCGTTTCGTCACATTCGAAATGAGGCCCGCGGACTCCTACGATGTGCTTCATGACGGAGATCGACCGGACACGACGGCCCGGACCGCGGATCGAAGAGGTCGCGCGCGTCGCCGGCGTCTCCAAGTCGACGGTCTCCAGAGTGATCAACGGCGAGCAGTACGTGAGCGCCAAGGCCCGCGACGCCGTGCACACCGCGATCACCCACCTGAAGTACAGCCCGAACCAGGCGGCCCGCTCGCTCGCGGGCAGCAAGGCGAACGCCCTCGCGCTGATCGTGTCCGAACACGGCAGCCGGGTCCTCGGCGACCCGTTCTTCGCCGGGGTCCTGCGCGGCGTGCACGCCGAACTGACCGGCCGCCGCATCCAGCTGCTGCTCATGATGAGCCGCCCGGAGGACCACGACGACCTCCTCGCCTACCTCGCGGGCGGCCACGTCGACGGCGCGCTCCTCGTGAGCCTGCACGGCGACGACCCGCTGCCGCACCGGCTCCAGGAGATGGGCCTTCCGGTCGTCGTGGGTGGCCGGCCGCTCGCCGCGGGCTCCGTCCCGTTCGTGGACTCGGACAACTTCACCGGCGGCCTCGACGCCGTCCGGCACCTGGTCTCGCTCGGACGCACCCGGATCGCGACGGTGGCGGGCCCGCGCGACATGGCGGCGGGCCTCGACCGGCTCAGCGGCTGGCGTCGTGGCCTGGGCGAGGCGGGACTGCCCGCGCACCTGGTCGCGGAGGCCGACTTCACCCCGGAGAGCGGCGCCCAGGCCATGACCGAACTGCTCGACCGGGACCCCGGCATCGACGCCGTCTTCGTCGCCGCCGACATCATCGCCCTGGGTGTGCTGCAGGTGCTGCACGCCCGCGGCAGGCGCATCCCCGAGGACGTGGCGGTGGTCGGGTTCGACGACTCGCTGCTCGCCTCGACCGCGACTCCCCCGCTCACCACCGTCCGGCAGGACGTCGAGCAGCTCGGCCGCACGATGACGTGGCGGCTGCTGGGCGAGCTCGCGGGCGACGACGGCCTGCCGCCGTCACTGCTGCTGCCGACCTCACTGGTGCGCCGCGCGAGCGCCTGACCCGACAGCCCGGCGACTCCGGCACGAGACCGAACGCCGGAGGCCGGCTCACCCGTTCCGCGCAGCCGATCCATTGGTGTCACAACCTTTCCGGGCTGTGAGCCCCCACCCCGCGCGACCTGCCGGGTGACGCGGTGCGTGCCGGAGGCGGCACGCAGTGTTAACCCAACGGCCACATTTCCGGGAACGCTCCCAGGTTTCCCAACTGTGACCTGAGCCATGAACCCCGAGGTCACCCCGTCGCCCGGACCCGAAAACGCCTGGTGTGGGCCGAAGTGTGTCTTGACACACGTTCGAAGCCGGGACGACACTCTGCCCCGTCTGGGAGCGCTCCCAGAACCCGCCGCCGAGACCAGAGGAGTTCTCCCGTGCGACACCGTTGGATCAGCGTGCTGATCTGTGCCGCCGTGTCCGCCGCCGCCACCACAGCGTGCGGGACAGGCGGGGCCAGTCAGACCGCAGACGGAAAGACCGAGCTGACCATCGCCACGTTCAACGAGTTCGGCTACGAAGAGCTGTTCAAGGAGTACGAGGCGGCTCACTCGGACGTCAAGATCACGCAGCGCAAGACCGGTCAGGGCCAGCCCCACCACCAGAACCTGTTCACCAAGCTCGGTGCGGGCTCCGGCCTCGCGGACATCGAGGGCGTCGAAGAGGGCTACCTCAGCCAGTTCATGTCGAAGTCCGGGCAGTTCAACGATCTCAAGGAGATCGGGCCGAAGGTCGAGGACGACCGCTGGCTGAAGTGGAAGACCGAGGCGGTCACCACCAAGGACGGCAAGCTCATGGGCTACGGGACCGACATCGGTCCGCTCGCCATGTGCTACCGCAAGGACCTCTTCCAGCAGGCCGGTCTGCCGTCGGACCCGGAGGGCGTGAAGGCGCTCTTCGCGACGTGGGACAGCTACTTCGCCGCCGGTGACCAGTTCATCGCGAAGGTTCCCGGCGTCGGCTGGTTCGACAGCGCCGCCCAGGTCTACAACGCCATGCACAACCAGCTCGAGACGGGCTACTACGACAAGTCCGACAAGCTGGTCGTGGACAGCAACGCCGACATCAAGAAGAACTGGACCGCGGTGACCGCCGCTGTCGGCAAGGGACAGTCGGCCCGGCTCGGTGCGTTCAGCAACGAGTGGAACACCGGCTTCAAGCTCGGCAAGTTCGCCACCAAGACCTGCCCGTCGTGGATGCTCGGCGTGGTCGAGTCGCAGGCCGGCCCCGAGAACAAGGGCAAGTGGGCGGTCACCGACGCGTTCCCGAACGGTGGCGGCAACTGGGGTGGCTCGTACCTGACGGTGCCGAAGCAGAGCAAGAACGCCAAGAAGGCCGCCGAGCTCGCCGCCTGGCTGACCGCGCCGGAGCAGCAGATCAAGGCGTTCAAGGCCAAGGGCACGTTCCCGAGCCAGGTGAAGGCGCTCGACGCTCCGGAGCTGCTGGAGCAGACCAACGCCTACTTCGGCGACGTCAAGGCCGGCGCGCTGTTCGCCACCCAGGCCAAGAAGATCAAGGCCGCGCAGTACAAGGGTCCGGCCGACGGTCAGATCCAGGAGACGGTCTTCAGCCCGGCGCTGCTGTCCGTCGAACAGGGCAAGTCCGCTGACGAGGCGTGGAAGACCGCCGTCGAAGGCGCTCAGAAGGCGGCCAAGTAGTGACCGCCACTCTCTCCAAGGTGGACCGCGGGCGAGCGCAGGAGGCTCGCCCGCGGCCTCCGCGGCGGTACCGGATGTCCAATCTGGACGCCAAGGTGTCGCCGTACCTGTTCGTCGCACCGTTCTTCGTGCTGTTCATCGCCATCGGGCTGTTCCCGTTGCTCTACACGGCCTACGTCTCCCTGTTCGACTGGGAGATCGGCGCCGACGAGACGCCGTTCATCGGGCTCGAGAACTACAGCACGCTGTTCCAGGACGACCAGTTCTGGAACGCGCTGTTCAACACCTTCAGCATCTTCCTGCTGTCGAGCGCCCCGCAGATCGTCGTCGCGATCGTGATCGCGGCACTGCTGAACGCGAACCTGCGGGCCCGCACCGGGTGGCGGATGGGCGTGCTGCTCCCCTACGTGGCGAGCCTCGTGGCGTTGACGATCATCTTCGGCAACCTGTTCGGCCCGCAGTACGGCCTCGTGAACGACGTTCTCGGACTGCTCGGCATCAGCCCGATCGACTGGCAGGCCAGCACGTTCGGCAGCCACGTCGCCATCGCGTCGATGGTCAACTGGCGGTGGACGGGCTACAACGCGCTGATCATCCTCGCCGCGATGCAGGCGATCCCGAAGGACGTCTACGAGGCCGCGCTGGTGGACGGCGCGAGCGCGTTGCGGCGGTTCTTCAGCATCACGCTCCCGTTGCTGAAGCCGACGCTGATCTTCGTCGTCGTCACGTCGACCATCGGCGGTCTGCAGATCTTCACCGAGCCGAAGCTGTTCGAGCCCTCGGGCGGCAGCGGCGGCGGCGCGGAGCACCAGTACCAGACCGTCGTGCTCTACCTCTACCAGTCCGCGTTCCAGGGCTCCGACCTCGGGTACGCCTCCGCGATCGCCTGGGTGCTTTTCATGATCATCATCGCCGTCGCCGGCCTCAACTTCTTGCTCACCAGGAGGGCCGTCAAATGATGAAACGACCGTCCTTCGCGATCTACGGGATCCTCGGCGCGTTCGTGCTCGGCTCCGCCTTCCCGTTCTACTGGTCGTTCCTCGTGGCCAGCCGCGACAACTCGGTGCTGACCGGGGACTTCACGCTGATCCCCGGCGGCAACTTCTGGACCAACGCCGTACGCGTGTTCGACACGGTCCCGTTCTGGAAGGCACTGGGCAACAGCTTCCTCGTGTCCGGCACCGTGACGTTCTCGGTCGTGCTGCTGTCCACACTGGCCGGTTTCGCCTTCGCCAAGCTGAAGTTCCGCGGCCGGGGTGTGCTGTTCCTGTTCGTGGTGGCGACGCTGGCGGTGCCCACCCAGCTCGGCATCATCCCGCTGTACATGGCGATGGCCGAGTTCGGCTGGGCCGGTGAGCTCGAAGCCGTGATCGTGCCGAACCTCGTCACCGCCTTCGGCGTGTTCTGGATGCGGCAGTACCTCCTAGACGCCATCCCCGACGAACTCGTCGAGGCGGCGCGGATGGACGGCTGCAGCCTGTGGCGCGCGTTCTGGCACGTCGCTCTCCCCGCCGCCCGGCCGGCCGCCGCCATGCTGGGTGTGTTCACGTTCATGCAGTCCTGGAACGACTTCCTGTGGCCGTTGGTGGTCCTGAACGCGGACAACCCGACGTTGCAGGTCGCACTGGAGAAGCTGCAAAGCGGTTACTACGTCGACTACTCCCTCGTACTCGCCGGGACCACGCTCGCGACGGTTCCGGTGCTCATCGTTTTCCTCGTGCTCGGGCGGCAGATCGTCGCCGGTGTGATGCAGGGCGCCGTCAAGGGGTGAAAATGGAGAACATTGTTTTCCCACAGGGTTTTCTGTGGGGGGCCGCGACCGCGGCGTTCCAGGTGGAAGGTGCGACCGACGTCGACGGCCGCACCGACTCCATCTGGGACGAGTTCTGCCGGCAGCCCGGGAAGGTGGTGGGCGGCGACTGCGGTGAACCCGCCGCGGACCACTACCGGCGGTTCGAGCAGGACGTCGCCATGATGGCGGACCTCGGACTCAAGGCCTACCGGTTCTCGATCGCCTGGCCGCGCGTGCGGCCGGACGGCGGGAAGGTCAACCAGGCGGGGCTCGACTTCTACAAGCGTCTCATCGACTCGTTGCTGTCGCACGACATCGCGCCGTGGCCGACGCTCTACCACTGGGACCTGCCGCAGAAGCTCGAGGAGTCCGGCGGCTGGGCGAACCGCGACACCGCGTTCCGGTTCGCCGACTACGCGGCGTCGACCGTCGAGGCGCTCAGCGACCGGGTCGCCACGTGGACGACGATGAACGAGCCGTGGTGCTCGGCGTTCCTCGGGTACGCGGGCGGGATCCACGCGCCCGGCCGCACCGAACCCAAGGCCGCTGTCGCCGCGGTGCACCACCTGCTGCTCGCGCACGGGCTCGCGACGGACACGATCCGCGCCGCCCAACCGGACGCCAAGGTGGGCATCACGCTCAACATGTACCCGATCATCCCGGTGGACCCGGACAACCCGGCGGACCTCGACGTCGCGCGCCGGCTCGACGGCCTGCAGCAGCGGATCTTCCTGGACCCGTTGCTGCGCGGCGAGTACCCCGCCGACATCCTCGAGGACCTGGAACCGTTCGGGTTCAGCGACCACGTCCACGACGGCGACCTCGGCGTGATCTCGGCACCGCTGGACATGCTCGGCGTCAACTACTACACCGAGCACTACGTGAGCTCGACTCCCAACGGCGAAGCCGGTCCGTCGCCGTGGGTCGGCGTGCAGCACGCGTCGTTCCCGCCCCGTGACGCCCCCACCACGGACATGGGCTGGGAGGTCAGGCCGGACGGGCTCACCACCGTGCTGATGCGGGTGCACAACGACTACCCGAAGCTCCCGCTCTACATCACGGAGAACGGCGCCGCGTTCCGCGACGACTTCTCCGGCAACGGCGCCATCGACGACGTGGACCGCACCGGTTTCATCGCCTCCCACCTGCGTGCCGCCCACGCGGCGATCGAGGCCGGGGTCGACCTGCGCGGCTACTTCTGCTGGTCGCTGCTGGACAACTTCGAGTGGGCCGAGGGGTACGCGAAGCGGTTCGGCATCGTCCACGTCGACTACGACACCCAGATCCGCACGCCCAAGATGAGTGCGAGGTGGTACAGCAGGGTGGCCCGCGACAACGCGCTGGTCGCCGTCTCATGACAGAAGGCAGGAGTCGCCGCCCCGGCCCGCGCATCGAGGAGGTCGCGCGCGTGGCCGGGGTGTCGAAGTCCACGGTCTCCAGGGTGATCAACGGCGAGAAGTACGTGAGCGAGCGGTCGCGCCAAGCGGTGCACCGCGCCATCGCGCTGCTCGGGTACAGCCCGAACCACGCCGCGCGCACCCTGGCGGGCAGCAAGGCGAACGCGATCGCCCTGGTGATCTCCGAGCAGGGCAGCCGGGTGCTCGCCGACCCGTTCTTCGCCGGCGTGCTGCGCGGGGTGCACGCCGAACTCGCGGGACGGCACGTGCAGCTCCTGCTGATGATGAACCAGCCGCTCGACGGTGAGGACCAGATCGCGTACCTCACCGGCGGGCACGTCGACGGGGCGCTCGTCGTGAGCCTGCACGGCGAGGACCCGTTGCCCAGGACGTTGCACGAGACGGGGCTGCCCACGGTGGTGGGCGGCCGTCCGCTCGTGGGCGGCTCCGTCCCGTTCGTCGACGCGGACAACTTCAACGGCGCGCTGGGGGCCGTGCGCTTCCTGATCTCCTTGGGACGCGAGAAGATCGCCACCATCGCCGGTCCGCACGACATGGCGGTCGGCATGGACCGCCTGAGCGGCTGGCGGTGCGGACTCGCCGAACACGGCATGCCCGTGGAACTGGTGGCGCACAGCAGCGAGTTCTCGCCCGAGAGCGGCGCGCTCGCGATGGAGGAACTGCTGCGCAGGGCGCCCGATCTCGACGCGGTCTTCGTGGCCGCGGACATCATGGCGCTGGGCGCGTTGCGGGTGCTCCAGGAGCGCGGCTACCGGATTCCCGACGACGTGGCGGTCGTCGGGTTCGACGACTCCGTGCTCGCGTCGACGGCCGTACCGCCGCTCACGACCGTGCGGCAGGACGTCGAGGGGTTCGGCCGGACCATGACCTGGCGCCTGCTCGCGGAGCTCGCCGGCGAGGAGAAGCTGCCCCAGTCGATGCTGCTGCCCACGTCGCTCGTGCGCCGGGCCAGCGCCTGAACCGTTTGCATTCATCCCGAAAGCTTTCGCCGGAATCCCTGAACCAGTGCCAGGACCAGGCCGTATTACGTCGTACCAGGACGAGCGGGGGTAACGGATGCAGGCAGGCAGGTTCTTCGACGAACCACCGGAAGACGATCAGGAACTACCGGAGACGGCGGTCCTGCGCGTGTTGTGGATGACCGCGCAGGGAATGGTGTGGCCGTGGTTGCTGCAGAGCATGTGCCGCAAGGACGCGATCAAGCGCGCCCTCGAGGCCGAGCTGATCTGGGCGCCCGTCGGGGACCACCTCGGGTACCACATCACGGACGCGGGCCGGCGCCGCATCATGGACTGGTACCAGGACAACCGCCCCGGCACCGGTCCCGACGACAACGCGAAGGTCTGGCGCGCCGTCACGATGCGCTGACGCCGGCCCTGCCCCGTCAGACGGTGGCGGCCGTGCGCGCGGCCAGGCCCTCGAGCACACCGGCGAGCTTCTCGGTGACCTCGGGGTCGTCGACCGGGTGGAGCTCGGCGAAGCGCACCACGGAGCCCGGGATCGAGAGCGTCAGGTCCTCGGCGGGCACCCCACCGGCGATCTTGACGGCCTTGCGGGCCTCGTCCTGCGCCCACACGCCCCCGTACTGGCCGAACGCGGTGCCGACGACGGCGACCGGCATGCCGGACAGGGCGCCCGCGCCGTAGGGGCGCGACAGCCAGTCGATGGCGTTCTTGAGCACCGCGGGGATGGTGCCGTTGTACTCGGGCGAGACCAGCAGCAGCGCGTCGGCTTCCGCGGCGGCCTCCCGCAGCTTCACGGCCTCGGCGGGCACGGTGCCCTCGGCGTCGATGTCCTCGTTGTAGAACGGCACGGTGCCCAGGCCCTCGAACACGCTGATCTCGACGTTCTCCGGCGCGATCTGGACCGCGGCCTCGGCGAGCCTGCGGTTGTGCGAACCCGACCGGAGGCTGCCGACGAGCGTGAGGATGCGGACGGCCATGAGGTGACTCCCAGGTGCAGACGGTGATGGAACGACCACACCTTAAACGGGACGCGGCCCGGTTATCTTCCGGCTAGGCTGTCTAGGTGATCGACAGCACACCCCTGCCCCTCGCCGGACCGGACACGGGCCTGCGCGCGGACGCGGTGCGCAACCGCGCCCTGCTGCTGGAAGCGGCGGCCCGGCTGGCGGCCGAACGCGGTGCGGCGGCGATCACGATGGAGAACGTGGCCGTCGCGGCCGGGGTCGGCAAGGGCACGGTGTCGCGGCGTTTCGGCGATCGCAACGGCCTGCTCCAGGCCCTGCTGGACCGCTCGGAGATCCAACTCCAGGAGGCGTTCCTCAGTGGCCCGCCCCCACTCGGTCCCGGTGCCGACGCGGCGACGCGGCTGCGGGCGTTCGGGCCCGCCGTGCTGCGCCACGAACGCGCCAACCTCGACCTGTACCTGGCGGCCGAGCCGTCGCCCGGCCGCCGGTTCCTGATCCCCGCGCGGCAACTGCGGCACCGGCACGTGACCCTCCTGGTCCGCGAGGCCGTGCCCGGCGCCGACGCCGGACTGCTCGCCCACACCCTGCTGGCGTCGGTGGACCTCGTGCTGGTCGACCACCTCGTCCGCACCGGCGGCGTGACGCCCGCACGGGTCGAGGCGGGCTGGCACGACCTCGTCGACCGTCTCCTGGCCTGAGGTTCGATTCGATTTCGACCGTCGAACGGGACCTGTGGCGGCACAGGGGTTGTAGCCGTCGGCGCACTCCGCCTACGGTCGCCCTGGGAGCGCTCCCAGAACATCGTCGACGTGGACGGAGACCCTCACGACCATGAGATCCCGACGCCTGCTCACCGCGACCCTGCTCGTGGCGCTCGCCGCGTTCCCGCTCGCCGCCCCCGCGGCCGCGGCGGACTACGAACGCGTGCTCAACGGGACGTTCGAGACCGGTTCCCCCGATCCCTGGTGGAGCAGCGCCGGTGTCACCAACCGGGTCACCGGCGGCGAACTGTGCGCCGCCGTCACCGGTGGCACGACGAACCCCTGGGACGCCCTGATCGGCCAGAACGGCGTGCCGTTCGAGACCGGCCAGTCCTACACCTTCTCGTTCGACGCGCACGCCACGACGGCGCAGCCCGTCACGGCCGCCGCGGGCGAGAGCGTCAGCCCGTACCGCGGGATCGCGAGCCAGCAGTTCACGCTCTCCCCCGTCAAGCAACGGTTCTCGTTCACCTTCACGTCCACTTTGGACTTCCCCGACGCCGGCAACGGCCAGGTCGCGTTCCAGCTGGGCGGCCAGACCGCGGACAACACGATCTGCGTCGACAACGTCTCGGTGATCGGTGGCGTGAAGCCGCCCGGTGGCGTGAACCCCAACCCCGCCAAGAAGGTCCAGGTCGACCTGGTGGCGTACGTGCCGGGGCTGCCCAAGCGCGCGACCCTCGTCTCCACGGCCACGACGCCGCAGACCTGGACGCTCCGCGACTCCGCGGGCACGGCGGTGGCGACCGGCCAGAGCACGCCGAAGGGCGCGGACGCGACGTCCGGCGACCCGGTGCACCTGATCGACTTCTCGTCGTTCGACACGGCCGGCACCGGCTACACGCTGTCGGTCGGCGAGGACAGCAGCTTCCCGTTCGACATCTCCGCGGACCCGGTCAAGCGGCTGCGCTACGACTCGCTCGCGTTCTTCTACCACCAGCGCAGCGGAACGCCGATCGAGGCGCAGTACGTCGGTGACGAGTACGCACGGCCCACCGCTCACGTGAACGTGGCGCCCAACCAGGGTGACAACAACGTGCCGTGCCGCGCGGACCTGGCCTGCGGCTACACGCTCGACGTGCGCGGCGGCTGGTACGACGCGGGCGACCACGGCAAGTACGTGGTCAACGGCGGTATCGCGACCTGGCAGCTCCTCAACGCCTACGAACGGGCGACCCGCGTCGGTGACGCGTCCGCGTACCGCGACGGCGCGCTGAACATCCCGGAGAAGGCCAACGGTGTGCCGGACCTCCTGGACGAGGCGCGCTGGGAGGCCGACTTCCTGCTGAAGATGCAGGCGCCGGACGGCATGGCGCACCACAAGATCCACGACGCGAACTGGACCGCGCTGCCCACCCGTCCCGAACTGGACGACCAGCCTCGCAGGCTGTCCGCGACGAGCACCGCCGCGACGCTGAACCTGGCCGCGGTGGCCGCGCAGGGCTCACGTCTCTGGAAGACCATCGACGCGGAGTACTCCGCTCGCCTGCTCGCGGCAGCGCGCAAGGCCTACACGGCGGCCAAGGCGAACCCGGCCAAGCTCGCCGACCCGAACGACGGCACCGGCGGTGGCGCGTACAGCGACGACACCGTGAGCGACGAGTTCTACTGGGCCGCCGCCGAGCTGTACGCGACCACCGGTGACAGCGCCTACCGCACCGACGTCACCGCTTCCCCGCACTACAAGGCGGCCGGCCTCAACCGAGGCGGCTTCCACTGGGGCGGCACCGCGCCGCTGGGTGACATCACGCTCGCGCTCGTTCCGACCGGCCTGCCCGCGGCGGACGTCGCGGCGATCAAGACCGCGTTCGCCACGGTCGCGGACCAGCACCTGTCCGCCATGGCGGACATGGGCTACGCGGCGCCGTACGACAACAGCACCGCCGGGTACGTGTGGGGCTCGAACTCCGCGGTCCTGAACAACGCCCAGGTGCTCGCCCTCGCCCACGACTTCACCGGCACCGCGAAGTACCGCGAGGGCGTGTTCGAGGCGCTGCACTACGTCCTCGGCCGCAACCCGCTGAGCACCTCGTACGTGGCGGGGTACGGCGACCAGGCGATGACCAACGCGCACCACCGCTTCTGGGCGCGCCAGAACGACCCGACGTTGCCGATCGCACCGCCCGGCTCGCTGTCCGGCGGCCCGAACAGCGCACTGCAGGACCCGGTGGCCCAGCGCCTGCTCGCCGGCTGCCCGCAGCAGAAGTGCTGGGTGGACGACATCGGCGCCTACTCGGTGAACGAGGTGGCGATCAACTGGAACTCCGCGCTCGCCTGGGTGTCGGGCTGGGCGGCGGAGAAGTCCGGCACCACCGCGCCGAAGGCGGACTGCGAGGTCTCCTTCACCGCGAACAGGTGGCCCGACGGCCTGACCGCGCAGGTGAAGATCACCAACACCGGCAAGACCGCGTGGACGGACTGGTCGCTCGGGTTCGCCCTGTCCGGCACGCAGCGGGTCACCTCGGGGTGGTCGGCCCAGTGGAGCCAGACCGGGCGTGACGTGACGGCGGCCAGCATGTCGTGGAACGGCTCGGTCAAGCCGGGCAAGTCGGTCCACATCGGGTTCAACGGCGCCGGGGCCGGGGCGGATCCCGCCGTGTTCGCGGTGAACGGGAGGACCTGCAAGACCGTGTGATCCGCGCTGGGGACGAGCGCCCGCTGTCACCTTTCGGTGGCGGCGGGCGCTCGGCGTTCCAGCCGGGTGGCCGGGCACTCCGGCGACCAAACAAGACGCAACCAGGGCCAACAGCACTCCAAACAACCCACCAGGCGCCTGACCCGGCGTTCCGCGGCGTTGCCCGACCGCCTGCCCACCGCGTTCCAGCGGACAGCCCAGCACGCCTCCCGGCATCCAGCGCCCGCCGGGCAACCGACCGGTCGAGCCACTCGACCCCCACCTGGCAGTGCACTGTGAGCGCTAACAGGCACGACCTGGCGTTATCCAAGTGTCACTTGACGGGCATGTTGTTAGCGATAACACTCGCCGCCTACAGCACTGTTGCCTGTCGGTGACATCGAGGAGAACTGATGAGGCTTGCCCGGATCGCGGCCACCACCGCACTCGCCGTCACCCTCGCCGCCTGTGGTTCGGCGGAGAAGACGGTCGACCAGCAGACCGGCTCCAGCGAGGGTGCGCTGGTGGGCGTCACCATGCCGACGCGGTCGTCCGAACGCTGGATCCACGACGGCGACAACATCAAGAAAGCCCTGGAGGGCAAGGGGTACAAGGTCGACCTCCAGTACGCGGAGAACGACATCCCCACCCAGGCGAACCAGATCGAGAACCAGATCACCAAGGGCGCCAAGCTCCTGATCGTCGCCTCGATCGACGGCACGGCGATCACCTCGCAGTTGCAGCAGGCCGCCGACGCGAAGATCCCGGTGATCGCGTACGACCGCCTGATCCGCAAGAGCCCGAACGTCGACTACTACGCGACGTTCGACAACTTCAAGGTCGGTGTGGAGCAGGCGAACTCGCTCGTCGCCGGCCTGAAGACCAAGGGCGAGGGTCCGTTCAACATCGAGCTGTTCGCGGGCTCGCCGGACGACAACAACGCCACGTTCTTCTTCAACGGCGCGATGTCGGTGCTCCAGCCGCTCATCGACCAGGGCAAGTACAGCGTCAAGTCGGGGCAGAAGGACTTCAAGACCGTCGCGATCCTGCGCTGGGACCCGGCCACCGCGCAGAAGCGCATGGAGGACCTGCTCACCTCGACCTACGGCGGTGCCAAGGTCGACGGCGTGCTCTCCCCGTACGACGGCATCTCGATCGGCATCCTGTCCGCGCTCAAGAGCGGTGGCTACGGCACCGCCGGGCAGGCCTACCCGATCGTCACCGGCCAGGACGCCGAGGTCGCCTCGGTGAAGTCGATCATCGCCGGTGAGCAGTACTCCACGATCCACAAGGACACCCGCCTGCTGGCCGACGTCACGGTGAAGATGGCCGACGCCGTGCTCAAGGGCGGCAAGCCCGAGGTCAACAACACCAAGGACTACGACAACGGCAACAAGGTCGTGCCCTCCTTCCTGCTGCAGCCCGTTCCCGTGGACAAGGGGAACTACCAGAAGGAGCTCATCGACTCCGGCTACTACACCGCCGACCAGCTCAGGTAGCACATCGTGTCCGACGACATCCTGGTGATGCGCGGCATCACCAAGAGGTTCGCGGGTGTCACCGCGCTGCACGAGGTCTCGTTGACCGTGCGGCGCGGTGAGATCCACGCGATCTGCGGAGAGAACGGCGCGGGCAAGTCCACGCTGATGAAGGTGCTGTCCGGAGTCCACCCGCACGGCACGTACGACGGAGACATCCTCTTCGAGGGCGAGTCGTGCTCGTTCCACGGCGTTCGTGACAGCGAGCGCCGCGGCATCGTGATCATCCACCAGGAACTGGCGCTGTGCGGCCAGCTCTCCGTCGCGGAGAACCTGTTCCTGGGCAACGAGAGGTCCCGGCGCGGGTTCATCGACTGGAACCGCACCAACCACGAGGCCCAGGCGCTGCTCGACCGCGTCGGCCTGCGGGAGAACCCGACGACACCGGTCAACGACCTGGGCGTCGGCAAGCAGCAGCTCGTCGAGATCGCCAAGGCACTGTCCAAAGAGGTCAGTCTGCTGATCCTGGACGAACCGACGGCGGCGCTCAACGACGACGACTCGCAACACCTCCTCGACCTGCTCGACGGGCTGCGGGCGGAGGGCATCACGAGCGTGATCATCTCCCACAAGCTGGGCGAGGTCACCCGGATCGCCGACACCGTCACCGTGCTGCGCGACGGCAGGACCATCGAGACGTTGCCCGCCCAGGGTCTCAGCGAGGAACGCATCATCGCCGGCATGGTCGGCCGCGACCTCGAACACCGGTTCCCGCCGCGCACCCCCGACATCGGCGAGGAGGTGCTGCGCATCGAGGACTGGACGGTGCACAGCCCCGCCCAGCCGGACCGGGTGGTCGTCGACAACGCCACGTTGTCGTTGCGGCGCGGGGAGATCGTGGGTCTCGCGGGCCTCATGGGCGCGGGCCGCACCGAACTGGCGATGAGCGTGTTCGGCCGCTCCTACGGCGTCGGCGTCTCCGGGCGTGTCGTCAAGGACGGCCGGGAGATCGACACCCGCACGGTCCGGGGCGCCATCCGCCACGGCCTCGCGTACGTGAGCGAGGACCGCAAGCGGTACGGGCTCAACCTCATCGAGGGCGTGCAGCGCAACGTCTCCGCGGCGGCGCTGGACAAGCTCGCGAACCGCGGCTGGGTGAACGAGAACGAGGAGTACACCGTCGCGGAGCGGTTCCGGAAGTCCATGGGCATCAGGACGGCCGCCGTGTCGACACCGACCGGCACGCTGTCCGGCGGCAACCAGCAGAAGGTCGTGCTGGCGAAGTGGATGTTCACCGACCCGGACGTGCTGATCCTCGACGAACCGACGCGCGGCATCGACGTCGGCGCCAAGTACGAGATCTACTCGATCATCAACGACCTCGCCGCCCAGGGCCGCGCGGTCCTGGTGATCTCGTCGGAGCTGCCGGAGCTCCTGGGCCTGTGCGACCGCGTGTACGCGCTGTCCGAGGGCCGCATCACCGGTGAGGTGAGCCGCGAAGAGGCCACGCAGGAACGGTTGATGCAGTACATGACACGAGGACAAAGCTCATGACCACGAAGACCGTGCCCGCACCGGCCGCCGCCCCGCCGGCCTCGTCCCGCCGGTTCTCGATCAACCTGCGGCAGTCGGGTATCTACGTCGCGTTCGCGTTGATCGTCGTGCTGTTCACGGTGCTGACCGACGGCGCGCTGCTGCAGCCGCAGAACATCTCGAACATCATCGTCCAGAACTCCTACGTGCTGATCCTCGCGATCGGCATGATCCTGGTGATCATCGGCGGGCACATCGACCTGTCGGTCGGCTCGACCGTGGCGCTGACCGGCGCGATCTGCGCGGTGCTGACCGTCCAATGGGGACTTCCCTGGCCGGTGGCCGTGCTGCTGACGCTGCTCTCGGGCGCGATCATCGGTGCGGCGCAGGGCTACTGGATCGCCTACTTCGGCATTCCCGCGTTCATCGTGACGCTGGCGGGCATGCTCGTGTTCCGGGCGCTCACCCTGACGACGCTGGGCAACCAGGGCATCGGGCCGTTCCCCGACGAGATCCGGTCGCTCGCCAACGGGTTCACCGGCGGTTACCTCGGCAACATCGGCCTCGGCCCGCTCGGCGGCGCCGACCTGGTGAGCCTCCTCGCCGGACTCGCGTTCGTGGCCGGGTTCGCGTTGTCGCAGTGGCGCAAGCGCTCGGCCAGGCTCGGCTACGGCCAGGCCGTCGAGCCGATGCCGGTGTTCGTGCTCAAGATCGCGGGCGTGGCCGTCGTCGTGATGGCCGTCGTCATCCAGCTCGCCCGCTTCCGCAACCTGCCGTGGGTGCTGGTGCTGCTCGCGGCACTCGCCCTCGGCTACTCGCTGATGGCGAACAACTCCGTGTTCGGCCGGCACATCTACTCGATCGGCGGCAACCTGCAGGCCGCCACGCTGTCCGGAGTGAAGGTCAAGGCCGTCACGTTCTGGGTGTTCGTCAACATGGGCGCGCTCGCGGCGCTCGCCGGCGTGATCTTCGCCGGCCGGCTCAACCAGGCGGGCCCGACCGCGGGCATGTCGTTCGAGCTCGACGCCATCGCGGCGGCGTTCATCGGCGGCGCGGCGGTGCAGGGCGGCGTCGGCAAGGTGGTCGGCGCCATCACCGGCGGCCTGATCATGGGCGTGATCAACAACGGCATGTCGCTGATCGGCGCGCCGAGCGAGCGCGTGATGCTCGTGAAGGGTCTCGTCCTGCTCATCGCGGTCGCCTACGACGTGTGGACCAAGCGACGCGCCTGAAGTACCCCCTCCCTCCCCCGGAAGGCGAACAACAACGATGTTGTCATCCCTGCGCCATTTCGGAGTCGTCGTGGTCGTGACGGCCGCCCTGCTCCCCGTCACGCCCGCCGCCGCCGAACCGATAGTGCGGACCGCGGCCAACGCGCTGGCGGTGCCGAACCTCGACGACGTCCGCGGTCACCTCACCCTGCCCACCACCGGTGAGAACGGCACGACCGTCACGTGGAAGTCGGCCAACAGCAGGGTGATCACCGCGACCGGTGAGGTGAGCCGGCCTCCCGCGGGGAGCAAGCCCACCAAGGTCGTGCTGACGGCGAAGGTGAGCCGCGGCAGCCAGAGCACCACGCGCGCGCTCACCGCCACCGTCGTCCCGTTGCCCGTCAAGGAACCGCTGGCGGGCTACAGCTTCTTCTACTTCACGGGCGAGGGCAGCCCGATCGGCGAGCAGATCTACGCCGCCGCCAGCAACGGCAACAACCCGCTGGACTTCTCCGAGGTCAACAACGGCCAGCCGGTCCTGAAGTCGAGCCTCGGCGAGCTGGGCGTGCGCGACCCGTACATCATGCGCTCCCCCGACGGCGACAGGTTCTACCTGCTGGCTACGGACCTGAAGATCAACGGCGGTCGCGGCTGGGACGCGGCCCAGCGCACCGGCAGCCGGTCGATCATGGTGTGGGAGTCGACCGACCTGCGGAACTGGTCGCGCCAGCGCAGCGTCGAGGTGTCGCCGCCGACGGCGGGCAACACCTGGGCACCGGAGGCGTTCTGGGACGCCAAGCGCGGCCACTACGTCGTCTACTGGGCGTCGAAGCTGTACGCGGAGAACGATCCCGGTCACGCGGGCAACAGCTACAACCGCATGATGTACGCGACGACGCGCGACTTCGTGACGTTCAGCCCGGCGAAGGTGTGGATCGACCCGGGCTACTCGGTCATCGACTCGACCGTCATCGAGCACGGCGGCACCTACTACCGCTACACGAAGGACGAGCGGAACAACTCGTCGTCCTCGCCGTGCAGCAAGTACATCACCGCGGAGAAGTCCACGGACCTGCTGAACCTCAAGTACGACTTCGTCTCCGAGTGCATCGGCAAGGCCACCTCGACCAGCCCGGGCCTGAGCGCCGGTGAGGGCCCGACCGGCTTCAAGTCCAACACCGAGGACAAGTGGTACCTGTTCATCGACGAGTACGGCGGCCGCGGCTACGTGCCGTTCGAGACGACCGACCTCGCCTCCGGCAAGTGGACCATGTCCACGGGCGCCCGGCTGCCCGCCTCCCCGCGCCACGGCACGGTGCTGCCGGTGACCCAGGCCGAACTGAGCCGCCTCACCGCTCCCCCGGCGCCGGTCAAGGCCGACGCCAAGGGGCTCGTCGCGCACTGGCCGCTCACCGGGTCCGCCGCCGACGCCACCGGTCACGGTTACGACGGTGTGCTCGCCGGCAACGCCTCCTTCTCCGACGGCTCGCTGTCGCTCGAGGGTGGGCACGTCCAGTTGCCGAACAACATGCTGACCGGGGCCGCGGCCGTCACGATGTCCGCCGACGTGCTGGTCGACCCCGGCCAGCAGACGCCCTACTTCCTCTACGGCTTCGGCAACACCGCGCCGAACGGGGCCGGCAACGGCTACCTGTTCAGCACCGGTGACACCTATCGCAGCGCGATCGCGACCGGCAACTGGACGACCGAGCAGGGCGTGAACTCCGGCCGTGCGCTGCCGCGCGACGTCTGGAAGAACGTCACGCTGACGATCGGCGACGGTGTGGAGGTGCTCTACCTCGACGGTGTGGAGGTGGGGCGCAAGACCGGCGTCACGACCAAGCCGTCCGACATCGGCGGCGGGATCACCGCGGCCAACTACCTGGGTCGCTCGGTCTACGAAGCGGACCGGACGCTGCTGGGCAGGATGAAGGACGTCCGCCTCTACAACCGGGCGCTGTCCGGCAACGAGGTCGCGGCGCTCCCGTTCAACGCCACCCTGATCCGGTCGGTCGCGCACGACTCGCTCAAAGCGCCCGCGGTCATCGAGCCCGGCAGCGTCGTGCTCCCGGTCAAACCGGGCACCGACCTGCGCAGGGTCAAGCTCGACTTCGGGCTCGCCCCCGGCGCGTCGATCTCGCCCAGCGGCCCCGTCGACCTGCGCAAGCCCCGCGAGTTCACGGTGAGGTCGGGACGCGAGAGTCGGGTGTGGACGGTCGAGGCGCACGAGATGCGCAGCCCCGTGCTGCCGGGCCTCAACGCCGACCCGAACGTCGTCGCGTTCGGCGACACCTACTACATCTACGCGACCACGGACGGCTTCGACGGCTGGAGCGGCACGAAGTTCTCCGCCTGGTCCTCGAAGGACCTGGTGAACTGGAAGGACGAGGGCGTCATCCTCGACCTCGGCCCCGACGTGAGCTGGGCGGACCGCAACGCCTGGGCACCGGCGATCGTCGAACGGAACGGGAAGTACTACTTCTACTTCTGCGCCGAGGCCAAGATCGGCGTCGCGGTGAGCGACTCCCCCACCGGCCCGTTCGTCGACTCCGGGAAACCGCTGGTCGCGCGCAACCCCAGCGGTGGCGGCCAGGCGATCGACCCGGCCGTCTTCGTCGACCGCTCCGGGCAGCCTTACCTCTACTGGGGCAACGGTGAGGCCTACGTCGTTCCGCTGAACCCTGACATGATCTCCTACGACCCGGCCAAGATCACCCGCCTCACCGGGCTGACGGACTTCCGGGAGGGCCTGTTCATGGTGGAGCGCAAGGGCACGTACTACCTGAGCTGGTCGATCGACGACACGCGCAGCGAGGACTACCGCGTCGCGTACGCGACCGCCCCCAGCCCCACCGGCCCGTTCACGAACCGCGGCCTGATCCTGAGCAAGGACCTCAAGCTCGGCGTCAAGGGCACCGGGCACAGTTCGATGCTGCAGGTACCGGGCACGGACGACTGGTACCTCGTGTACCACCGCTTCGCCATCCCCGGCGGAGACGGCACGCACCGCGAGACCACGATCGACAGGATGAGGTTCGGCCGCGACGGCTCCATCGTCCCGGTCAAGCCCACCTTGGAGAGCGTCGCACCACAACGGATCCGGCCTCAGCACTGCCGGGCCCTGATCAACTGATACGAGGAGTTCGATGTCGCAGCGGGAACCCGAGCTCCGCCGGGAACTGTTCGGCCGGGTCGGCGACGCCGACGTGCACCGGTACGTCCTGGCGTGGCCGGGCGGGCTCACCGTGCGGGTCCTGGACTACGGCGGCGTGATCCAGTCGCTGGAGGCCCCGGACCGTGACGGTGTGCCGGCCAACGTGGTGCTCGGGTTCCCCGCGCTCGACGACTACGTCGCGAACAACCGGCCGGACGCGGCCAGGGTGTTCTTCGGCGCCGTGATCGGCCGGTACGCCAACCGGATCGCCCGCGGCGCCTTCACCCTGGACGACGTCCAGCACCGGCTCCCGCTCAACAACGGCCCGAACAGCCTGCACGGCGGACCGGCGGGCTTCGACACGCGGGTGTGGTCCGCGACCGAACTGCACGAGCCGGACAGCGTGGGCGTGCGGCTCGACCTGGTGAGCCCGGACGGCGACGGCGGCTTCCCCGGCGCCGTCGCCGCGCAGGTGACGTACCGGCTCGACCGGCACAACCGCCTGAGCATCACCTACCGCGCGACGGCGGACGCGCCCACGGTGCTCAACATGACCAACCACAGCTACTGGAACCTCGCCGGCGAGGGCAGCGGCGACGTGCACCGCCAGTCGCTGATGCTCAACTCGAGCCACTACTGCGCGGTCGACGAGAACCTGATCCCGGTCGGCGCTCCCGTGCCGGTCGACGCGAGCCCGTTCGACTTCCGGCTGCCGACCGCGATCGGCGCCCGCATCGACGCGTCCCACCCCCAGCTGCGCGTCGCGTCGGGCTACGACCACAACTGGGTGCTGGACTCCTCCGGCGCCTCCTTCGCCGCGCAGGCCTGCGACCCGGTGTCCGGGCGCCTGCTGACGATGTGGACCACCGAGCCCGGCCTGCAGTTCTACTCGGGCAACTTCCTGACCGACGACCTGGTGGGCACCAGCGGACGCCCGTACGGCCGCAACGCGGGCTTCGCCCTGGAGGCGCAGCACTTCCCGGACTCGCCGAACCGCCTGGACTTCCCCAGCACGGTGCTGCGACCCGGCGAGATCTACCACCAGGAGACGGTGTTCCAACTGTCCACTGCGGACTAGGGCCTGTGTCGAAGTCCGGTTCGATGAGGGTCGCGCTTGAGGTGGTTCCTGGCGGCACGGGCCCGGCTGTCGCGGACCGGACTTCGACACAGGCCCTGGTGCCGTGACCGGCAGCGTTTGCCCCGTGTTCGGCGTTCAGACGGCCGCGTCGTGGTGCCGGCCCCGCGTCCCCGTACTGGTTGTACCGGGGCGCGGGGCCGGTGCCGCGAGGTGGCCCGCTGAGCGTCGAAGACGCGGCGAAGGTTGCCGGTCGCGGCACTAGCTCAGGCGGCGTGACTGCACGTGGGGCAGGTGCATTCGGCACACGTGCAGTTGGCGCACGCGTCTGAACACCCCTCGCAGGCGCATTGGGCGTGGTTACAGGTCGGGCAGTCGCAGTCCGAGCAATCGCACTGCGCGCACGAGTCCGCGCAATGCGCGCACCTGCACTTGTCGCACTCGTCGTAGTGCACTCCGCGATCCGTCACGTGTTCGCGGTGCAGGTGCCCGTCGTGCAGGTAGTCGACGTGGTCGCGGTGCACGACGGCGTCGTGGCCGCAGCCGGGGCCGTGGGTGTGGCGGTGCAGTTCCGCTGGGGCGTGCTCGACAGTCGTCATAGGACAGATGCTCATATGCGCAGACGACAATGACAAACGGAGGAACGGTCGGTCAGCCTTCCGGGTGATGATCAAGCGTGCGGCAGAGCACTTCACAAGCTGTTGCGACGCAAGGTCTTGATCGATTCGCTGTCGATTCGACAAGTGATGCGGCTTCCGCGGTCTGTTTCGTTCAAGCTGACGGAACGGCACCAGCGGAAGGGGTCCTGTCATGGCAGCCGAGTTCCGGGAGTCCGCGCTGGCGGACCTGTCCCTCTCCGATCGCGCGCTGTTCCGGACGTTCGGCGCCGGGCCGATCCGCACGCCTCCGTTCGACCACGTCCACCACGCCTTCGAGACGCACGCGGCACGGCGACCGCACCTGACCGCCGTGGAACACCTCGGCGAGTCGCTGACGTACGCGGAACTCGACGCGAGGGCCGGGCTGCTGGCCGAGTACCTGATCCGCGCCGGCGTGCGTCCCGGTGACCACGTGGGACTGTTCCTGACGCGGTCGATCTCGATGGTGGTGGGCGTCCTCGCGGTGCTCAAGGCGGGGGCGGCCTACGTGCCGCAGGACGCCGCCACCACGTCCGAGGCGCGGTTGCGGCACGTGGTCCGCACCGCGCGCATCGACGTGGTGCTCACGACGAGCGCGGACTCGTTGCCCGGCCACCTCGCCGAGGTCCTCACGATCGACACCCTGCCCGACGTGAACACGTTCTGCCGCACCATCACCTCCGACTCGGACACCGCCGCGATCGTCTTCACCGGCACCACCGGCGTGCGGGTCTCCCACGCCAACCTGTGCAACCTGCTCCTCACGGCTCCCGGATCGCTCGGCATCGCGCCGGGGACGAGGGTGTCGCAGCTGCTGAACATCGCCTGCGACCTCGCGATGTGGGAGGTGCTCGGCACGCTGGCGAACGGCGGCACGCTGGTGATCGGCGACGAGCGGACGGCGAGCGAGGTGGACGTCGTGATCGCCACCCCCGGCGTGCTCTCGGCGCTGGACCCCTCAGCGTGCCACCGGGTCCGCACGGTCGTGGTCGCCGGTGAACGGTGCCCGCAGGCGCTGGCGGACACGTGGTCGAGCCGGGTGGCCTTCCACCACGCCTACGGCCCCACCGAGGTCACCATCGCCGCCACCGTGCAGCGTCGCGACGCGAACAGCGGGCGGCTCACCATCGGGACGCCGGTGCCCAACGCGACCACGTACGTCCTCGACGAGGACCAGCGCCCCCGGGCCATCGGCGCGATCGGTGAGCTGTGGGTGGGCGGAGCGGGCGTCACCGCGGGGTACGCGGGCGACCTCGACCTGACCGCGCGCCGGTTCCGGCCCGACCCGTTCCTCGGCGGGGACCACCTGATGTTCCGCACCGGCGACCTCGGCCGGTGGACCGAGGACGGCGAACTGGAGCACCACGGCCGGGCCGGCGACCAGGTCGAGGTGCTCGGGTACCGGTTCGAGCTGAACGCGGTCACCGAGGCACTCGAAGGCGCGGTGGGCTGCGACCGGGCCACGACCCTGGTGCACGACGGCAGGCTCGTCGGGTTCATCAGCCCGGGCACGGCGGCACCGGAGGTGGCCAGGCGCGCGGTCTCGCAACGGCTGCCGCACTACTGCGTGCCCACGTTGATCGTGCCCCTCGACGCGCTGCCGACCACCGACCGCGGCAAGGTCGACCGACGGGCACTGCTGTCCTGTTTGGATGGTCGCCGCTCCCCCGCGAGGCGTTCGTGAACACCGGTGCCCGGCTCGTCGCGGACGCGCTGGCGTCGCTGGAACCGGAGCACCGGGCGGTGGTCGTGCGGGCCTGCTACCGCGGCGAGTCCGTCGCCGCGGTGGCGAACGCGCTGGAACTGCCGCAGAGCATCGTGAAGACGCGGTTGCACCACGGCCTGCGGGCGTTGAGACGAGCGTTGTGCGAGAACGGGGTCATGGAGTCGTGAGCTCGAAGCGCTGGACGCCGACCGATCCGCCGAGGGCCTGCGTGGCGTGGTTGAAGATGCCGAACCGGTAACCCATGAAGAACTGCCACTCGTTCTTCAACGTGAAGCCGGTGCCCAGCGACGTAAAGTTCACCCCGTCGGCGCTGTAGGAGAACCTGGCCTGCCGTCCGCTGCCCGGACGGATGTCGGCGTTGGCGCGCAACCAGATCCGGGTACCGGAGAGGTTCGCGCTCGAGACCTCCGTGCCGGTGCCGGTGGTGTTCCAGTTCGCGTCCATCGTCAGGCCGTTGACCATGACGACGCGGTTGCGGCCGTTGTCGCGCTTGACGCCGATCCACGCCGAGGAGTCGCGCAGCATCGCGAGACCGGTGCGGTCGCCGTCGCGCATCGAGGTCAGGTCGAGCGTCACGGTGGCGGTCGACGTCGGCCCCTGGACCCGGTGGGTGAGGGTGTTGCGGGCGTTGTAGAGGTCGTTGGTGACGGTCGCGGTGGACAGCCGCAGGCCGTTGTTCACGCTGTACTTCGTGGTGTCCGGGTTGTGGTTCCACTCCCACTGGGGTTTGAGCGCCGTCCCGTCGAAGGTGTCGACGCCGGTCATGGGTTTCACCGGGCGCGACGGCAGGTTCGGCATCGGGTAGTTCGCACCCCAGCCGCCGTTGACCGTGGTGATGCGCGGCCAGCCGTCGGAGGTCCAGGTGATCGGCGCGAGCACCGGCACGCGGCCGCCGGGGTAGGCGTCGACGAACGCCATGTAGTACCAGTCGCCGTTCTGCGTCTGGACCATGCCGCCCTGGTGCGGCACTCCCCCACCCTGGATCGGGCCGGGCATGTTCAGCAGCACCTGCTGGACCGTGTACGGGCCGAACGGGCTGGACGCCTTGAGCACGTACTGGCCGTTCGCGGGCCTGGTCAGCCAGATGTAGTAGCTGCCGTTGCGCTTGTAGAACCGCGCGCCCTCCAGGGTTCCGATGTTCGAGGGCGTCTGGAACACCTGCTGCGACCGCACCTCGGACTTCCCGTCCGCCGAGAGCTGCGCGACGCTGATCGTGGTGTTGCCGTAGGCGACGTACATCGTGTCGTTGTCGTCGACCAGCATCCCCGCGTCGTAGTAACACTTGTTGATGGTGGACAGCTTCGACCACTGCGCGTCCACGGAGGTCGCGGTGTAGATGTGGGTCTGCGCGAAGTCGACGCAACCACCCCAGTAGAACGTGTTGTTGCTCTTGCGGTGGTTGAGGAACGACGCCCAGATGCCCCGCACGTACCCCCTGCTGCCGTTCAGGTCGTACTTGGAGCCGAAGTCGAGGCGTGGCACGGAGTGTCCGGCGAACTCCCAGTTCACCAGGTCGTACGAGCGCAGGACCGGCGCGCCCGGCGAGTAGTGCATGGTCGAGGCCGAGTAGTAGTAGGCGTCGCCGACGCGGATGATGTCGATGTCCGCGAAGTCCTGCCACAGCACCGGGTTCGCGAAGGACGACGGTTTCGGCGTGGTGGTGGTAGTGGTCGTCGTCGGCGGTGTGCCGGTGTCGCCGCAGGTGGTGCCGTTCAGGCGGAACGACACCGGGTCCGGGTTCGTGGAGCCGGAGGTGGCGTTGAACCCGAACTCGACCTTGCCACCGGTCGGCACGGAACCGTTGTAGGAGGCGTTGCGCGCGCTGACCACCGTGCCGCTCTGCGTGATCACGGCGTTCCAGTGCTGCCCGACCTGCTGGCCGGACGCGTACGTCCACTCGAGCGTCCAGCCGGTGATCGCGTCACCGGTGTTCGTGATGGACAGGGACGCGCCGAAGCCGCCCTGCCACTCGGAGGTCTTCGTGTACGTCACCGCACAGCCGGGAGCCGCCTGGGCGGCCGTGCTCGCGGCGACTCCCGCCGCCACCAGGGTGAGCGCGGACAACGTGGCCGGAATCCACCTCATGATCGCGCCCACCTCTGGTTGGACTGACCGTTGCAGGTCCACAGCACGAGCTTCGAGCCGTTCGCCGTCGCGGCCCGTTCGACGTCGAGACACAGACCGGCGTTCGTGTTGCGGAGCGTGCCGTCGGAGCCGAGCGTCCAGCGCTGGTTCGCCTGGCCGTTGCACTGCCAGGTGATGACCCTCGTGCCGTTCGCGGTGCCCTGGTCGTAGGCGTCGAGGCACTTGTCGCCGAACACCCGCACCTCGCCGTCCGGCCACGACGCCCACTGCTGGGAGGCGGGCGTGAGGCAGTCCTGGATCACCGCGGCGGTCCCGGCGGCGGTGGACCCGTTCTCGACGTCGAGACAGCGGTTCGATCCCGCCCCACGCAGCCGGGACGTGCTGCTCTGCACGGGGCTTCCCCCCGTCACCCGGAAAGCGGTGACGCCGTGCGCGGGAACGGAGGCGGAGATCGCGCCCGAGGTGCCGGACGTGCCGCCGGTCCACAGGTCGGTCAGTGTGAAGGCGTTGCCCGACAGGCCGATCTGGGCGGCCGTGGTGCTGATCGTCGCGGCGCCGCCGCCCCGGTTGAACAGGCCGACCGCGACCGAGCCGTCCGCGAGGGGTTTGGCGAACACCTCCGTGGCACCGTCGTCGCGCACCCTGCGTCCTCCGGCGCCGAGGACGTCCTGGTTCACCGCGAGCAGGCGCTGGTTGCGCAGGATCGCGCTCACGTCGGCGGACATGGTGCGGATGTCGTTGCCCGCCATCAAGGGCGCCGCCATCAGCGCCCACAGCGTGAAGTGCGAGCGGGACTCGGTGAGCGTGAGCCCGGGGCGTCCGACCACCAGCATGTCCGGGTCGTTCCAGTGGCCCGGTCCTGACTGGACCGCGAGCGGAGCGGTGACGTCGACGACGTTGCCCACGCCCATCGGGTAGCTGTTGACGTTGCCGTTCTGCCAGATGTCCAGCAGGTCCTCGGTGGTGCGCCACAGGTCGGCGACCTGGCCCCAGTCGTACCGGTCGCCGGTGATGGCGTGGAAGCTGTTGGGGTTGATGCTGTAGACGATCGGGCGGCCGGTGGCGCGCAGGGCGTCGCGCATGATCGAGAACCGGGCGACCTGCTCGTCGCGGGTGCCGGCGCCGGAACACCAGTCGTACTTCAGGTAGTCGACGCCCCAGGACGCGAACGTGCGCGCGTCCTGCACCTCGTGGCCCTTGCTGCCCGTGGAACCGGGATGGGCGCCGGTGGTCTGCGCGCACGTGCGCTCGTTCGGCACCTGGTAGATGCCGAACTTCAGGCCGCGGGCGTGGATGTAGTCGCCCAGGGCCTTCATGCCGCTGGGGAACTTCGAGGGGTGCGAGCGCAGGGCGCCCGCCGAGTCGCGCTGCGGGTCGAACCAGCAGTCGTCCACGACGACGTACTGGTAGCCGGCGTCGCGCATGCCCGACGACACCATCGCGTCGGCGGCCTGGCGGACCTGGCCCTCGGTGATGCCGCACCCGAAGCTGTTCCAGCTGTTCCAGCCCAGGGGCGGGGTGAGTGCGGGGCTGCCGGGAGCCGCCGAGGCGGCGCTGACGGCCGCCGTCGCCGTGAGCGCGGCGATGGCGAGGTGGGTGAGTGTGCTGAGCAGGGAGGGCATCGTCGCCCCTTTCTCCCAGGGCCGGTGCCGCCGGCGGCGCTACCGGCGGCACCGGCCCCGGGATCAGCAGGTGGAGTTGGTCTGGGTGAGCAGGCCGAGCCGCCACGGCAGCCGGTTGTACTCACCGCCGGCGCTGGGGTCCATGCCCTGGTACAGGTAGCTGAGCTTGCACGGGCTGATCTCCATCGTCTGGTCGACGTTGGTGCGGACCATCTCGCCGTGGCTGATGTCCCGGGTCCACTGTCCATTCGGGAACGTCACGTTGTTCGCGCGGGCGAACGGGTTCGACTCGCTGTCGGCCAGCGCCGTCCACGGACCGGTGATCGAGGGCGCCGTCCAGGAGCGGAACCAGCGGCGGCCGTCGGTGCCGATGGCCTCGTGCACCAGCAGCCACTGGTCCTTCCCGGCGATCTTGTAGATGTTGGCCGCCTCGAACAACCTGTTGCGGTCGCTGTCCTGCATGGCGATCACCGTGTTGGTGAAGCCGTTGGGGAACTGCGCGAGGTTCGTCTCCGACCGGTAGAGGTGGCCGTTGTCGTCGGAGGAGAACAGGTAGCACTTCGCGGTGTCGCACACCGTCCAGAAGTCGACCCAGTAACCGTTGCCGATGTTGTCGCGGATGATCTGCGGCATGCCGTTGGCGTAGAAGTTCTTCGGCGTCGACCACGACGACGGGTTCGAGATGTCGGTGGTGGTGGAGTACGAGGCGTTCGACCCGGTCTGGTAGACGAGGTACCAGAGGCGTTGCGGCGCGAAGTAGAACACCTGCGGCGCCGCCCGGTACCCGGTGCCGATGCCGGAGCGGTCGAGGTAGAAGTGGGGTGCCGACGACGCCTGGGACCAGTCGGTGAAGCTGGTGTACATCAGGTTGTAGCCGTCGGTGTAGGTCGACGCGAAGACGTGGTACTTGCCGTTGTGGTAGACCACGCTCGGGTCCTTCACCGCGACGTTGGCGTGCGTGGAGTCCGGCTTCGGGCTGATCAGCTGGCCGCTGGAGGACCAGCGGAAGCTGGACGGCAGGCTGCCCACCGGTGGGTTGCCGGTCGTGGTCGTCGTGGTCGTCGTGGTGGTGGGGCCGACGTCGCCGGTGCAGAGGGTGCCGTTGAGCGTGAACGCCGTCGGGCTCGGGTTGGAGCCCGCGCTGGAGCCGTTGAACCCGAACTCGACCTTGCCGCCGGTGGGGATCGCCGCGTTGTAGGAGACGTTGCGCGCGGTCACCTGGGCGCCGGACTGGGTCACCTGGGCGTTCCAGGCCTGCCGCACCTGCTGGCTCGCGCCGAAGCTCCAGGTGAGCGTCCAGCCGTTGACCGCGTCACCGAGGTTCGTGACGGTGACGGCCGCGGTGAACCCACCGTCCCATTGCGACGGTGCCGAGTACGTGACCGAACAGCCGGGCGCGGCCGAGGCGGGCTGCTGGGCGACCGCGGTCAGCGCGGTCACCGCGATGAGCGGGACCGCGGCCAGGGCGGTGAGCCGGGCGCGCCGGGACGGGAGGAACCGTGCGAGGAACATGATCACCCTTCGTCGCTGGAGGGAGCGGGATCAGGCAGCGGAGCAGGTGGCGATCACCCGCGCCGGATCGGCGTTCAGGGGCGGCTCTCAGCAATGTAACGACGGGTTCACGCGGCGGTCAAAGCTAAATGTGAGCGCTAACTTTTAGCTGCACCAAGCCGCAAGGCACTGAACTGCACACCTGCGAGCTTCCGTCTGTTAACGCGAACAACTCGGTGCCACCGAACCGCCCAGCCGCACCGGCATCGGCACCCGGTGGATCGACGGGGACCGGGAGCCACGCCCCTCCACCAGCTCGAGCAGGATCTCCACCGCCCGTTCGCCGAGCTCGTGGTGCGGCTGGGCGATCGTGGTGAGCCGGGGACGCATCCAGGACGCGACGGGGTGGTCGCCGAACCCCAGCACGGACACGTCGCCCGGCACGGAGAGCCCGGCGTCGGCGAGAGCCTGGTACGCGCCGAACGCCAGGCGGTCGTCCAGGCACACCAACGCTTCCGGCCGGTGGTGGCGCAGCAGCTCCCCGGTCGCCTCGTACCCCTCCTCCGCCGTCCACTCAGGACAGCGGTGGGCACCGGCCACCTCGACCCCCGTGGCGGCGAACACCTCGCGCAGGCCGGTGAGGCGGTCCACCGCCGCGACGCCGTGGGCCGGGACGTCGTACGGCCCCGGTCCGGCGCCGATCAGGTGCACACCGCGGACGTGCCCGGCCTCGACGAGGACGCTGGCCGCCGAGTGACCGCCCCGCACCTCGTCGGACACCACCGACGGAAGGCCGGAGCGGATCCCGGGGATCGTGTTGAGCAGAACGGCAGGGCCGTGCCGCAGGCTGCCGGGCACCGCGGCCGTCCGGGTGCGCAGGGCGGCGAACACGACGCCGTCCGCCTGCCGGTCGCGCATCGCCTCGACCAGGGCGCGTTCCACCACCGGATCTCCGCCGGACTCGCTGACGAGCAGCATGAACCCGCGCCGGTAC
The DNA here is from genome assembly GCF_033794685.1 of Streptomyces sp. ID05-26A. Lineage (NCBI taxonomy): Bacteria > Bacillati > Actinomycetota > Actinomycetes > Kitasatosporales > Streptomycetaceae > Streptomyces > Streptomyces sp. ID05-26A. The sequence goes on along the minus strand of NZ_JARAYZ010000003.1, from coordinate 618,497 downwards.
GCGGCTTCCACCGCTCCCTTGACGACGTCACCGGCCGGGCCGGACGCCTCGGCCGTGTCGAGCACGAAGCCGATCGTCCGCGACAACCCTGGACCCGGCCGGGTGCCGCGCCGGTACCCCAGCTCCTGCGCGGTGGACCGCACGCGTTGTTCGGCCGCCTGGGAGATGCGCAGCTCCCGCGCGCGCCCGGTCAGGACGAGCGAGGCCGTGGTGATCGACACCCCGCTCGCCGCCGCCACGTCGGCCAGGGTCACGCGCGATCGTCCCACCGCAGATCCGCCTCCTGCCGCACCGGGAACCCGGCCGCGTACCAGCCCGAAGTACCGCGGAAAGTCCGTGATCACACGCTGGACGGGTCCGGCGGAGCGAGCCGTGGGCCGCCTCGCGGCCGGGATCCCTTCTCCTCCACCACCTTCACCGTCCCCACTCCCCAAGACACGGAGGGGTCCCCGGCCGTGCAGGCCGGGGACCCCTCCTTCTCACCGCGTCAGGAGCAGGCGACACCGTTCAGCACCGGTGACGAGAACGGTGGCGTGCCGCCGTAGTTGGCGTTGTACCCGATGCTCACCTGGGCACCGGACCCGATCGAACCGTTCCAGGCCGCGTTCGCCACCCGGACCTGGTCGCCCGTGTCGGTCCACGTCCCGTTCCAGCCCTGGGTGACCGAGACCCCCGGCGCGGAGAACGTGAAGGTCCAGCCGTTGACCGCCGCGCCGCGGTTCACGATCACGACCTCCGCGGAGTACCCGCCCTGCCACTGGCTCGTCACGCGGTGGGTCGCGGTGCACCCGCCACCGGGGTTGCCGCCACCCGACGTGGTGGTCGTGGTCGTGGTGGTGGTCGTCGTCGTGATCGGTCCGGCCGCCATCGCGAGCTCGTAGGCCCGTTGCGGCACGAACTGCCCGGCCGGCGCGATGCAGCCGTCCGACTCGCCCGGCAGCTTGATCCACAGGAACGCCTCGATCCTCGAGTCGCCCGTGTTCGTCGTGCTGGGTGTGCCGATCGCGCGTCCCGCCGGGTCGCACCACTCGCTGCCCGCGGGACCGTTGCCGTTGCGGCTGGTGTCGACCACGGCCTTGAGACGGCCGTCACCGACGGCGTTGAGCACGTTCTTCGCGAAGTTCACCTCGTCGGAGGTGGCGCGGTAGTTCGACACGTTGGTCGAGATGCCGTCGGCGCTGTTGGAGATGTCCGCGCCGCGCAACCGGTTCGCCGCCTCCGCCGGGGTCAGCCACGAGGAGTGGCCGATGTCGAAGTAGACCTTGGCCTGCCCGGAACCCGACTTGAGCTTCTTGCCCGCGTAGGCCATCGACGCCTTGGTCTGGTTCTGCTGGTCCGCGTTCTGGCAGTTGGTCATCAACGGCAGCACGTCCGGTTCCAGCACGATCGTCGCCGGACGTCCGGCGAGGCCCGCCGCGACCTCGTCGACCCAAGCCCGGTAGGCCGTGTGGGAGGGCGCCCCGCCACCGCTGGCGCCTCCGCAGTCGCGGTTCGGGACGTTGTAGACCACCAGGATCGGGATCTTGCCGGCCGCGGCCGCCGCGCCGACGAAGGAGCTGACCTCCGACCGCACCGTCGAGGTGTTGGTCGTGGTGTACCAGCGCGCCTGCGGGACCGACGCGATGCGGTCGCGGATGACAGCCGCCCGCGAGTCGCCGGGATTGGCGGCCACCCACCGCGCGCTCGAACTCGACGGGTCGACGTAGAACGCCGACTCGGCGGCGCTGACGGTCGCGCCGCCGCTGATCACCAGGGCCGCCACGCCGGTCACCGCCGCGCCCGCGAGCAGAGTCGCGCTCGCGCCCCGCTTCCACCGTGTCATCGTGTCTCCAGTTCGCTCGGTCGAGGTGATTCGGTTCTCGCAGCGCCGGTGCTGTCCGGACGTGAGAATCGGCGACGCGGGAGCGCTCTCATACTTCGGAGCAGCTAATGCGAGTTCGGGTCAACGTAACCACGGAACACTGAATCGTCAACGCCGGAAGTGTGAATGGCCGACGCCGCAGAAGAAAGTTTCGAAACTTCTCCGGAAAATGCGATCAAGGCGGTGACGTGGTAGTTGGGAGCGCTCCCTCATCTGCGATAGGCCGTTCAGGTCAACCGCAGTCGAATTCGACGGCGACTTCTTGTGAGCGCCGACGAACGGCTGCGACACTCCGGAACGGCAACGGCGGGCAACGACGGAACATCTCCGTCAATTCTCACCGCCCACCGAGATCCGGCAATGGCGCACCGGGTCCGGCCATCCGTCCTGCCCATCCCCCACCCTGCATTCGGGTTGACCTCGGAAAGTGTGGAAGATGAAACTGACATCGAAGTCAGTGGCGCTGATCCCGATCATCGCCACGGTCGCGACAGCGTTTGTCGGCGCCACCCTGATCGCACCCCCTGTCGCCAACGCGGCGACCACCCTCGGTGCCGCGGCCCAGCAGAGCGGCCGGTACTTCGGCACCGCAGTCGCCGCGGGCCGGCTCGGTGACTCGACCTACGTGGGGATCCTGAACCGCGAGTTCGACATGGTCACGGCCGAGAACGAGATGAAGATGGACGCGACCGAGCCGAACCAGAACCAGTTCAGCTACGGCAACGGCGACCGCATCCTGAACCAGGCTCGCAACCAGGGCAAGCGGGTGCGCGGACACGCTCTCGCGTGGCACTCCCAGCAACCGGGCTGGATGCAGAACATGTCCGGCACCGCCCTGCGCAACGCGATGCTCAACCACGTCACCCAGGTCGCGACCTACTACCGCGGCAAGATCTACGCCTGGGACGTGGTGAACGAGGCGTTCGCCGATGGCAGCAGCGGCGCGCGTCGCGACTCCAACCTCCAGCGCACCGGCAACGACTGGATCGAGGCCGCCTTCCGCGCGGCCCGCGCCGCCGACTCCGGCGCCAAGCTCTGCTACAACGACTACAACACCGACGACTGGTCGCACGCCAAGACCCAGGCCGTGTACCGGATGGTGCAGGACTTCAAGTCCCGCGGCGTCCCGATCGACTGCGTCGGTCTCCAGTCGCACTTCAACCCCAACAGCCCGGTGCCGTCCAACTACCAGACCACCCTGCAGAACTTCGCCAACCTCGGCGTCGACGTGCAGATCACCGAGCTGGACATCGAGGGCTCCGGCAGTGCGCAGGCCCAGAACTACCAGAGGGTCACGCAGGCCTGCCTCGCGGTCGCGCGCTGCACCGGCATCACCGTGTGGGGCATCCGCGACACCGACTCGTGGCGTGCCTCCGGCACCCCGCTGCTCTTCGACGGCAACGGCAACAAGAAGGCCGCGTACAACTCCACGCTGGACGCGCTCAACGCGGGTGGCGGCCCCGGCCCGACGACCACGACCACTACCACCACCACGACGACGACGACGAGCAACGGCCCCGGCCCGGGCGGCTGCACCGCGACGGTGTCGCTGAACCAGTGGAACGAAGGGTTCGTGGCCACGATCAAGGTCACCGCGGGCTCCAGCGCGTTGAGCGGCTGGACCGTCACGACCACCTTGTCGAGCGCCACGGTCACCGGCTCGTGGAGCGCGAACCGCAGCGGCAACAGCGGAACGGTCAACTGGACCAACGTGGACTACAACGCCAACGTGCCCGCGGGCGGGTCCACCGAGTTCGGCTTCCAGGGCAGTGGCAACGGATCGGGCCTGAACCCGTCCTGCGCGGCGCGCTGACACCGCCCCACACCGAGGCAGGCTCCCGCGGAGCGGACGTGACGTCCCCCGCGGGCGCCGGCCTCGTGGCGGTTCAGCGCCCCGATCCCTTTCCCAGCAAGAGAACGAGGTCGTCGTGACCATCCCGAACTCCATCCAGCGGCGCAGGACCACGCGGCACGTCGCCGTCGTCGCGGCTGTGCTGTCCCTGCTCGCCGCCGTCGGCTTCTCCCTCGTGCCGCAGCAGGCACTCGCCGCGTCCCTGGTGCCGGTCACCGGTTTCGGCGCCAACCCGACCGGCCTGAACATGTACGTGTACGCACCGGACCGGCTCGCGGCCCGTCCGGCACTGCTCCTGATGGTGCACTACTGCACCGGGTCCGCGAGCGCGGTGCACAACGGCGGCGGGCGGGAGTTCGTCAGCGCCGCCGACCGCTACGGGTACGTGATCGTGTACCCGGAGGCCACGCGGGACGGCCGCTGCTTCGACGTGTCGACGCAGAACGCGTTGCGCCGCAACGGAGGCAGCGACTCGACCGGCATCATGTCGATGGTGTCGCACGCACGGCAGCGGTACAACGTCGACCCGGCGCGCATCGTCGTCGCCGGTATCTCCTCCGGGGCGATGATGACCAACGTGCTGGCCGCCGAGTACCCGGACGTGTTCAGCGCCGGGTCGGCCTTCGCCGGTGTCCCCGCCGGGTGCTTCGCCACGACCGACGGGTCGCTGTGGAACAGCCAGTGTTCGGGCGGGAACCTGCAGAAGACCCCGCAGCAGTGGGGTGACCAGGCGCGGGCGATGTTCCCCGGCTACACCGGGAGCTACCCGCGGATGCAGCTCTTCCACGGCACCAACGACACCACGCTGGCGTACCCGAACTTCGGCGAGGCGCTCGACCAGTGGACGAACGTGCACGGCGTGAGCAGGACTCCGGTCTCCACCGACCAGCCGCAGTCGAACTGGACCCGCACCCGGTACGGCGCGACGGGCGTCGTCGAGGGCATCAGCGCCCAGGGCACCGGCCACGACGTGCCGACCGCCGGAATGGTGGGGCACGCCATCACGTTCCTCGGCCTGGACCGCCCGTCGACGGATCCCACGACCACCACCACTACGACCACCACCACGACTCCGCCGCCGTCCCAGGGCTGCTCGGTCAAGGCGGCGGTCAACGCGTGGAACACCGGCCTGACCGAGACGATCACCATCACCAACACGTCGTCGACGGCGGTGAACGGCTGGAAGCTGCAGTTCACGCTGCCGGGCGGACAGACGATCACGGGTGGCTGGAGTGCGACCTACTCCCCCTCCACCGGCCAGGTGACGGCGTCGAACGTCTCCTACAACGCGCAGATCCAGCCCAACGCCCAGATCTCGATCGGCTTCCAGGCCACGCACACGGGCAACAGCGGGGTTGCCAGTGGGTTCACCCTCAACGGCGTGCAGTGCGCCGTCGCCTGACGACCGGAGGGACGACGATGTTCCACCAGAAAGGCAAGTCCCGGTTCGTGATCGCGGCTGCCGCCGTGAGCGCCGTGGTGTTCCTGGGAGCGGCGGGGATCGCCTCGGGAGGTCCCGAGGCCAGTACAGCGGGGTGCGGCAAGGCACCGGCGTTGACGAGCGGCCAGCACACCATCAGCAGTGGTGGGCAGAGTCGTTCGTACATCCTGCGGCTGCCGCCCAACTACGACAACAACCGCCAGTACCGGCTCTTCGTGGGCTTCCACTGGCGCGGCGGCACCGCGAACGACGTCGACTCCGGCGGTTCCGACGGCTACAACTGGTCCTACTACGGGCTGCGCAAGCTCTCCGACGCCGCGAACAACGGCACGATCTTCGTGGCGCCGCAGGGCAACGGCAACGGCTGGGCCAACCCCGGCGGCCAGGACCTGAGGTTCGTCGACGACCTGGTGGCGTTGCTCGACGCCGGGCTGTGCATCGACTCGACCCAGCGCTTCGCGGGCGGTTTCAGCTACGGCGGCGGCATGTCGTACGCCGTGGCCTGTGCCCGTGCCACCGTTTTCCGCGCGGTGGTCGCCTACTCGGGCGCGCAGCTCAGCGGGTGCGACGGCGGCGCGCAGCCCATCGGGTACATGGGCATCCACGGCATCAGCGACAACGTCCTGGGCATCGGCCTGGGCCGCGGCCTGCGCGACACGTTCGTGCGCAACAACGGCTGCACCGCCCAGAACGCCCCCGAACCATCGGCGGGCAGCCGAAGGCACGTGGTCACGACCTACAGCGGTTGTCGCGCGGGGTACCCCGTGGTGTGGGCGGCGTTCGACGGCGGGCACACCCCGGCGCCGATCGACTCCGGCGGTGACGGGTGGCAGACCTGGACCTCCGGCGAGGCCTGGAAGTTCATCACCCAGTTCGGCGGCAGCACTCCGCCGAGCACCACGCCGTCCACTCCCCTGCCGACCCAGTGGCCGTGCCGGGTGAGCGACACGATCAACGCGTGGGCGGAGGGCCTGACGTCGAACATCACCCTCACCAACACCGGCACGACGCCCGTGGACGGGTGGTCGCTGGTGTTCGCGCTGCCCGGCGGGCAGACGATCACGGGCGGCTGGAGTGCGACCTACTCGCCCTCCAGCGGCCAGGTGACCGCGACGAACGCCTCGTACAACGGGCAGATCGCACCCGGCGCGTCGGTCACCTTCGGTTTCCAGGCGACGCACACGGGCGGCATCGGGAAGCCGGACTGGTTCAGCCTCAACGGGCGCACGTGCCAGATCGTGTGACCTGGCTGCGGTCACGGCCCACCCCAAGGGTCGTGACCGCACCCGGGGCTCAGCGGTTCTCCAGCGCCTCCGCCAGCACCGCGATCCCCTCTGGACCAGTGCGGCAGCATCCTCCGACCAGCCGGGCACCGGCGTCGGCCCACTCCCCCGCCGACGCCGCGATCCCGGTGCCGGCCCCGGTCCACGACCGCTCCTGCGCGTCCCAGGTCTCCCCGCTGTTCGGGTAGACGACGACCGGCAGCCCGGTCACCCGGCGCGCCACGGCCACCGCCTCCGTCACATCCTCCGGCGCGCAGCAGTTCACCCCGACCGCGATCACCTCGTCCACACCGGACACGGCGGCGAACGCCTCCTCCAGCGGTTGGCCCGCGCAGGTCCTGTCACCGCGGACGCTGTACGAGAGCCACGCGGGCACACCGCTGCCGCGCACCACGTCCAGCACCGCCTCGGCCTCGTCGACGTCCGGGATCGTCTCGACGGCGAGCACGTCCGGCTCGGCCGAGCAGAGCGTCTCCAGCCGGCGGCGGTGGAAGTCGGCGAGGTCCTGCCTCGACAGGCCGTACCGGCCCCGGTACTCCGAGCCGTCCGCCAGCACGGCCCCGTACGGACCGATCGACGCCGCCACCCAGCGCTGTCCCTCCACTTCGGACGCTGCCGAGCGGGCGAGCTGGACGCTGGAACGCAAGAGGCGCGCGGTCTCGTCATCACCGATGCCGTGCCGCTCGAAACCGGCGAAGCTCACCTGGTAGCTCGCGGTGATGGCGACCGAGGCCCCCGCACGGTAGAAGGCGAGGTGGGCGGCGCGCACGGCGTCCGGGTCGGTGAGCAGCAGCCGCGCCGACCACAGTTCGTCGGACAGGTCGTGCCCGGCCTGTTCCAGTGCCGTCGACATCCCGCCGTCGAGCACGACGACCCTGTGCGCCAAAGCTTCTGCCAGTTCCACCCGGCGATTCTAGGGCCTGGGAAGGGAGGAGGAGTGCGCGACAGTCACAGATCGCGCACTCCTCCAGGGACGGCCGCCGGGAACGTCCGCGTGTGTGCGCCGCATGTCCACACGCACGGACGCGATCCCGGCAACCGCCCGGTCAGGCCGTACCGCGGTGCGCGGCCGGATCCGGGGTGCTCGCCCGGCGGGACAGCCGGGGCGGCAACAACATCAGGGGTGGAGCCTGCTTCCCCTCGAGCTTCGCGACGAGCAGGTCGACGGCGTGCCTGCCGAGCTCCTCCGCCGGCAGCCGCACCGAGGTGAGCAGCGGTGAGGTCTGCTCGGCCAGTTCGTCCGGGCAGATCGCGACCACGGCGACGTCACCGGGGACCTGGCGGCCCGCCGCGCGCAGGCAGGTGGTGATCCAGCCGAGCGCGGCCTCGTTGTGCACCACCAGCGCCGTCATCGACGGGTGGGCGCGGATCAGAGCCTTGGTCGCCCTGAGCACCGAGTCGTGGTCACCCTCGACGGACAGCGCCGTCGCGGCGACTCCCCGGCGCATGGCGGCCGCGCTGAACCCGTTCATGGTGCGGTGCGCGAAACCGGTGCCACGCCGGTAGACCGCGCTCGGCGCGCCGAGGAAACCGATGGAGCGGTGGCCGAGGTCCGCCAGGTGGTCGACGCACTTCGCCCCCGCGGCCTCGAAGTCGAGGTCCACGCAGGTGAGTCCGCGCGCGGCCGCCGGATGTCCGATGAGGACGGACGGCTTGGTCAGCTGCCTCAGCAGGGGCACGCGGTCGTCGTCCATCTCCACGTCCATGACGAGGAAACCGTCGACCTGGGCGCTGTTCGCGGCCCGGCGCAGACCCGCGGCGCCGTCGTCCGCGGTCAGCAGCAACAGGTCCATGTCGTAGCGGCGGGCGGTCGTCACCGCCGCGGTGACGAAGCGCATCACCGCGGGCAGGTGGGTTCCGGCGCGCAGCGGGAGGACCAGCCCGATCACGTTCGTCCGGCCCGCCGACGCCGTGCGGTCGGAGGCGTGCGGCTGGTAGCCCAGTGCCCGGATGCTGTCGCGGACTCTCGACTTCGTGTCCGCGGAGATCGACCGCTTGCCCGTGAGGACGTAGGAGACCGTGCTCGGGGCGACCCCGGCGTGCCTTGCGACGTCCGCGATGGTGACCACACAGCCTCCTCTCGCGCTTGCGCTCAGTGAGCGTGCCGACACCATAGGGAGCACCTTCTGATGACATCAAGAGTTATGTGCGCGTTAACATTGCGCTTTTCGGGTGGTCCAGACGAATTCCGCACTGTCTGGAAACTTGCTGGACAGAAAACTGTGCCAGGCAGGAAGAGCGTGCCCACACGGCGCGGCCCCAAACGAGGGACCGGCCGCATGAGCACGTTCACATCCTCAGGTCAGAGCGCCGGGTAGGCGTTCCGCATGAGCTCCTGGAACTGCGACGAGAACCACTTGCCGGAAATCGGGGCGTTGCCCAGTGATCCCGACAGGTTGTTGCCGTTGCGCACGTTCCCGGTGTACGTCGGGTCGCACATCCGGTCGAAGCCCTTGCCCTCGTTGTTCGGGATCTCCTCGCTCGCACCGTCGGACTCGCCCGGAGGCTTGACCCACACGTACGCGTCGATACCCGACTCCGGTGCCGCCTTCGGGCGCTCGCCCAGGCCCGCACCCGACTGGTTGCACCAGTTGCCGAGGTGGATGCGGCGGTCCAGCTTGCCGCCGTTGACGTACGCGTCCACGCTCGTCGTCGGGCCGGGGCCCGTCGGCCGGGCACTGCCGCCCCAGCCGTTGCGGCTGGTGTCGATCAGCATGCCGATGTTCGAGTCGAAGCCCGCCTGGACGGCCCGCTGCCGGAACGCCTGGGCGTAGGACAGCTCGTCGACGTAGCGGTTCCAGTCCACCCACTTCGACTGGCGCACCGACGTGCCGTTCACCGAGTCCTCGATCTTGAAGTGCGGCTCCTTCAGCGCGCCGTAGTTCGCGGTGTTGGCGATGAAGCCGACCACGTTCGACTTCGTGCTGCCGGACGCGTTCGCCGCCTGGAACAGCAGGTCGGCCGTCGCGCCGAAGTTGTCGTCCCAGCCGATCCAGCCGTGGTGGCCGATGTCGAGGTAGTTGTAGACGTTCGGCACCGCACCGAGCTTCGCCAGCGCGTAGCCGACACCCGTCACGTAGTTGCCGTTGGACTTCATCGTGTCGCAAGCGGCGACCGCGGTCGGGCGCGGCGAGACGTTGGTGATGAGGTTCGGCAGGGAGTCGATCTCGACCGTGGTGACGATCCGCAGGCCCGAGTAGGCCGGCCTGGCGAGGATCGCCGCGATCGGGTCGATGTACTCCGACTTGTAGCGGTCGATCTCGGTCGCCTTGAGCTCACCGTTCGACGCGAGGGCCGAGCAGTCACGACCCGGCAGGTTGTAGATCACCAGCTGGATGACGAGTGGTGAGCCCGCCGCCTGGCGCACCGCCTCGTCCAGGTGTCCGACCAGGCCGCGAGAGTCCGCCGTACCCGCGATCGCCGCGATGCGGTCGAGCCACACGGCGGTCGGCTGGTTCGCGACCCGGCTGCCGCCGGGCTCCGCGTTCGCCTTGGCCGCCCAGTCCGGGTTGACGTACTGCTTCGCGCCCACGAACGCGTTGTCGACGCGACCCGGGCCGGGGCCAGGACCGTTGGACGTCGTGGTCGTGGTGGTGGTGGTGGTGGTCGTCGTCGTGGTCGGCACTGTGCCACCGGTGCAGACCGTTCCGTTCAGCGTGAACGACGCCGGGTTCGCGTCACCGCTCGCGGCGCCGCTGCCGTTGAAACCGAGGTCGGTGGACGCGCCGGTGCCCAGGTTGCCGTTCCACGACAGGCTCGTCGCGGTCACGTTCTGGCCGGACTGGGTCCAGTTCGCGCTCCAGCCCTGTGCCACGCGCTGGCTGCCGGAGAGGGTGAACTTCAGCGTCCAGCCGCCCGAGATGGCGTCACCGAGGTTGGTGATCTTCACCGCGGCGCCGAAACCTCCGCCGCCCCAAGGGTTCGCCGTGTAGTCGACACGGCATCCCGGTGCGGCGCCCGCGGGTGCGCTCATGGCCACCCCGAGCGTCGCCACGACGGTGGCGACCACGACTCCCGCCGCGGCCCACCGCCTCTGTCCGTTGAGCTTCATCGCTCCGGATCTCCTGTCTCTCAATGGTGCTTTATCTCAATGAGCGAACACGCCGCAGGCGTGCACTCAAGTCTTTTCAGGCCGATGTACTCCATGCCGATCGAGCCGGTGAGGGCGAAGCCGTCCCCGAAGGCGAGGTCCGGGTCGCCCCGGACCTCGCCCTTCGCGAGCGCCGTCCGCCAGGCCTGTTCCAGGCCCGGCTTCAGGACCAGCAGCCCGAGCCGCTCGTAGGGCGGCTTGGCGCAGGTCCCCCACTCCGCGATGAACGGCGCGTAGACCTTCGACCGAACCGGACCGGCGAAGTCCGTGAAGTCGTCGCCCCGCTTGACGGTCGCGCACTCGTCGGTCAGCGCGTGCAGCCACGCGCCGATGCCGTCGACACCTCGGCTGAGGTCTGGGGTGGGTTCGGCGCGCCCGACGAGGAGGACGAACGCGACCGAACCCACCACCAGGAGGGCGACCAGGGCCCTCGTCACCGGATGGCGCACGCGGATCCGTTGAGCGTGAAGGACGTCGGATCGGTCGGAGGCGTGGCCGTCGTCGTGGCGTTGAACCCGAACGACACCGAGCCACCGGCCGGGATGTCCGCGTTGTACGACACGCCCTTCGCCGTGGCCTGCCCGCTCGCGACCGTGACGGTCGACGACCAGGCCTGCGACAGCTGCTGCCCGGACGGGAACGCCCAGACGAGTTGCCACGCGCTGATCGCGCTGGTGCCCGTGTTCGACACCGACACGTTCGCCGTGAACCCGCCGTTCCACGTGCTCGGCCGCGTGTACGCCACCGTGCAGGAACCCGTGGGGGTGCCGCCACCGGTCGAGGTTCTGACCGTGACGCCCGACGACGCCGCCGAGGCGTTGCCCGCGGAGTCCGCCGCCACCACCGTGAACGAGTACGAGGTGTCCGCGCTGAGGCCGGTCACCGTCACCGAGTTCGTGGAGGAGGTGGCGACGACCTGGCCACCGCTGTAGACGCGGTAGGACGACACGCCCACGTTGTCCGTCGAGGCACTCCAGTCGAGCTTCACCGAACTGCCCGTGACGCCCGAAGCGACAGGGGTACCCGGCGTCGACGGCGCGGTGGTGTCCGGCGTGCCGGTGCCACCACCGAACACGACGTCCGAACAGCTGTAGAACGCCTCAGGGCTGTCCGACCGCTGCCACAGCGAATAGATGATGTGGCGGCCGGACTTGTTGGGCAGCCGGGCCTGCCACGCGTACTCGCCACCGGCGAGCGGCGGGTTCGTCACCGAGTTGAACGGCGCCGACTCGAGGTCGGACCACTTGAGCGGCTTCGTCGGGTCGAAACCGTCCTTGGTGACGTACTGATCCCACGTGCCGGGGTGCGGTGCCCATGCGTTGTACCGCAACGTGACCGTGCTGTTCGCCTGCACCTGGGTCGTGGGCCAGTCGCCACGGGTCAGGTTGTAGGCGGAGTACTTCGTGGTGGGACCGCACAGGTTGCCGTCGGGGATGATCTCCCGGTGGCGTCCGGCGGCGTTGCTGATCAGGTTGCCGAACCAGTCCCACAACGGTTGCTTGCCGCCCTGGGCCACCGCGGCGGCACACGCCGGGTTGGTCGGGTTCAGGTCGCCGCCACCGCCGCCCGCGCGGCCGTCCTCGTAGCAGAGGTAGGTACGGCTGCCGGGCCAGACCATCGACCCGTGCGCGACGGCCGTGCCACCGGTGTGCACCAGAACGGCGCCCACCGCGGCTGCGACTGCCAGCAGAGCTATGCGTTTCCTCATCTCGGGACTCCTCACCCGTAGATCTCGGCGTGCAGGGAGAACGCCGTCGCGATCTCGGCTTGCGCCCAGAACCGGTGGTAGGTGAACGTCGGTGCCGGTCCACCGTCCAGATAGGACTGCACCTTCGGCCACTGCGGGTCGTTGCGGAACATCGACCGCATCGACAAGAACGACGAGCCCTGACCGATCTGGTCACCGTTGGGCATCCGCCCGGTCCAGCCGCTGGGCACGTACGGCCCCTCGCGGGTGCTGGTGTTGTAGACGTCGTCGAACCGGTTGTAGTCCGTGCGGGTCTCGGGGGTCGCGATGCCGAGGCTGTCCTGGTGCGACAGCAGAGACGTCAGCAACGCCTCACCCGTGGTCTTGGCCGAGGCGTTGCCCGACCGCGCCGCGTAGTTCAGCAGCACCTTGGCGTACGACGCGGCGATGCCGACGTCCTGGTTGCGGTTGAGCACGCGGACCCGCAGGTTCGCGTTCGCGCCGGGGTTGGTGGCGTTCCACGTGTCCGGCGCTCCCGACCACTCGAGGTCCGAGGGGATCTGGAAGTTCGTGCCGGTCGTGGTGTTCGCGATCGCCCACGGCACCCACTTGTCGAGGATCTTCTTGGCCCGCGCGTCACCGGTCAGCCGGTACAGCGCGGCCGTGCGCTCGATGCCCCACACCTGGAAGCCGAACCACCGGTTGCTCGGCGGGTCGCGCCACACCGGGTGGGCGTCGTAGTGCATGCCGTAGAACGTCGGCGTGCCGGCGGGAGGTGAGGCGTACTGGCCCTCCCAGCTGTTCGTCACGCCACCGGCGAGACCGCCGTCGGCCGACTGCAGCCACTGCAGCATCTCGAGCTGCCTGCTCAGCGACGTCGCCCAGTCCTGCTGCCCGGTGGCGGACAACGGCTTGAGCGCCGGCACGTTCGCGAGAGCATGCGCCGCCAACGGGTTCTGGTAGCCCTGGTGCGAGGCACCATCACCGATGCGCCACGCCCAACCGGCCGACGTGTCGGTCGCGCCGCCCCAGGCGTAGTACCAGGACATCAGGTAGTGCGCACTGTTCTTACCGGTCGCGCCGGGGCACGACGACGGGCTGTTGCAGTTGCCGATGCGCTTGAAGTACTTGTCGAACATGGCGTACCGCAGGTAGTCGCCCATCTTCGCGGACTTGCCGATCTCGCTGGAGATGTCACCGGCCTTGCCCTGCGCCGTCGCCCACTGCTGGGCCAGCAGCGCCACCTGCACCACGCGGGCGTCCGCGTCCGGTGCGTTGGTGTACTTCCACTGCTTGGCGTAGGACGCGTCCTTGGTGAACAGGTCCAGGAAGCCGTTGGGACCGCCGTGCTTGAACGTGTCGCACGAGGGCTGCGGGATCGTCTCCCACACCGACTCCGACGAGCCGCGCTGGTAGGTGTTGATGTACGCGGGCGCCGTCGTGCCGTCACCGCACCGGCCGAAGCCGTAGGTGTTGTCGACGTCGATCAGCCAGTGCATGCCGTAGACGTCCGAGTTGCCGTACGCGGTCTTCAGCTCGGCCGCGATCGGGTCCTGCCCGACCGGGACTGTGCCGTCCAGCGTCGACGGGTAGGCGTCCATCCTCGGGTGCTCCGGCGCGTAGGTCGCCGGCTTCGACGGGTCGTACTTGTCGTTGGTCGGCTGGTCGGCCTTCGCGGGGATGATGAACTTCTCCATCGACGCGAACGCGGACTTGAACGGTGCCCAGTCCCCGGTGACGCGGCCGTAGCTCGCCTCCAGCCACAGGTAGTAGCTGAACGCCTCGGACGTGGTCTGGTGACCGTGGTCCGGTGCCTCCACCATCAGCGTCTCGACCGAGTGGTAGGGCACGAGCAGGTCGCCGAACTTGCGGAAGTAGCCGCTCGCCGGGTCCTTGATCTTGTTGTACTGGTCGAGGAACGCCTTGTTGAAGTCCGAAGTGGACGGATCGATCTCGTTGACCGTGACGCTCGCCGGGCTGTACCCGGTGGCCGAGGCCGTGAACGTCGCCGTGCCGAGCGCACCGCCGTTGTTCGCCGACGCCACCGTCACCGTCTGCTTCGCGGTGCCGGAGAACGTGAGCGTCGTCGGGGTCGCCGTCAGGTCGGTGCTGCCGCTGCGGGCGATCGTGACCGTGACGGGCTGGCTCGGTGCCGTGGCCAGGGAGACGTCGAACGTCGCCGACTGGCCCTGCTTGACCGAGACCGTGCTCGGCGAGGCCACCACCGCGGGTCCGGACAGGACCTTGACCGCGGCCGGTGCCGAGGCCGTGGTGGCGCCACGGTTGTCCGTGGCTCGCGCGGTGATGCTGTGGTCACCGGCCGGCGCCGACGTCCACGTGCCGGTGTACGGCGCGCTGGTGTCGGTCGCGATGAGCGTGTCACCGGCGTAGAAGTCGACCTTGGCCACCGTGCCGTCGGTGTCCTGCGCGGTCGCCGCCAGGGGGATCGTGGCGGGCAGGGTGAAGCTGCTGCCGCTGGTGGGTGCCGTCAGTGCCACGGACGGCGACTGGTTGGGCCCGGTGCAGGACACGCCGTTGACGGCGAAGTCCGTCGGGGGCCGGTTCGCGGATCCCTTGCTGCCGTTGAAGCCGACCTGCGCGGTGCCACCCGACGGGAGCGCGGGCGCCCAGGCCGGGTTGGTCACGCTCACCACGGCGCCGGTCTGCGTGAAGTTGCCGCTCCAGCCCTGGGTGACGCGCTGGCCGTCCGGGAACGTCCAGGTCAGGTTCCAGCCGTTGAGTGCCTCCCCGTCGTTGCGGATCGACACGGCCGCGCCGAATCCGGTGTTCCACTCGTTGGTGATCTGGTAGGTGACGGTGCAGGCCACCGCCAGCGGTGCCGCGACGGCGGGAGTTCCGCCGACCAACACCACCGCCGCAACCGTCAACGCCACTTTTCGTCGAGTCATGCCGCCGCCCTCTCGACAACTGGGAGCGCTCCCAGAGTTCACGGCACTGTAACGTGGACCACATCGGCCAAGTGGCCGCCGGTGCAGCCGATGTTCTGCCAGATGACCCTGCCCACTACGCCTGATGACGCATCGGGGGTTGCGCTACCGGTTCCTCTTACTGCTCTCTTCGAGTGGAATCCTGGGAGCGGTCCCAGACGAGGGTGGGGGCGCCCACGCCACTTCGGGCGCCCCCTGGTCTCGTCAGCCGCGTCCGGCGCCCGCACCGGCGGTGACCACGCTCTTCACGCTGCTCGCGCCGTCGAGCGGGTAGGAGTAGGGCACGCTCTTCACGGAGCCGCCCTGGTCACCCGTTCCCGAGTTGACGAAGTGGTTGTTGCGCGCCACGAGCGATCCACCGGGTGAACTGCCCTCGCCGCGGTGGAACGGGTCCTGGGTGTTCTCGAAGTAGTTGCCTTCGACCAGGACCCCGCCCTCGACGGTCGACGCGACGCCGTAGTCGGTCACACCGCCGTAATAG
The DNA here is from genome assembly GCF_033794685.1 of Streptomyces sp. ID05-26A. NCBI lineage: Bacteria > Bacillati > Actinomycetota > Actinomycetes > Kitasatosporales > Streptomycetaceae > Streptomyces > Streptomyces sp. ID05-26A. The sequence continues at coordinate 602,854 of NZ_JARAYZ010000003.1, read as the reverse complement.
TTGTTGTAGACGTGCACCGGGTTGCCGAACCGCACGCGCGGGTGGCGCTGCTGCGTTCCGTCGAACCAGTTGTGGTGGTAGGTCACCCGGAGCTTGCCGCGATCCTCTGAGCCGTTGTCGTCGCTGTGGCCCAGCAGCATCGTCTTGTTGTGGCTGGTGAACTTGTTCCACGACACCGTGACGTAGTCGGAGGCCCGCTTGACGTCGAGCGCGCCGTCGTAGCCGTTGGAGAAGGTGTTGTGGTCGATCCACACGCGGGTGGAGTACTGCACGTTGATCGCGTCGTCGCCCCAGCTCTTGAAGTTGAGGTTGCGCACGATCACGTTGGAGGCGTTGGCGATGTTCAGGCCCTGACCGGTGATCGCCGAGCTCGAGCCGACACCCTCGATGGTCTTGTTCGAGGCGACCTTCGTCATGCTCGACAGCGAGATGGTGCCGGAGACCCGGATCACCGCTGAGCCCGACGCCTTCGCGGCCGCGACGAACGCCGACGCCGTGGTGACCGTGACCGGCGTGGCGCTGCCACCACCCGTCGTGCCACCTCCCTGAGTGGCCCAGCCGACCAGCCCGAACGGGGCTGCGGCCGCCTGGGGAACGGACACCGCGCCGAGTACCAGCGCGGCGGCTGAAATCAATGCTGCGCGTTTTGGAATCATTACTCGCTCTCCCAAAATCGGTGAGCGGCGGTACATCTCACACAACCAGTGTCCGCGCGAGCGGTCAACCATTTCGAAGATATTCGAATCGAACAATCGAAACGAGTTGACAGAATAGATCACCGCTCTACCATCGAATTACCGCCGCGCATCCCCCTGCATGCGGAGCGCACATGAAGAAACTGGCACCACTGGTGTTGGCCGCCGCACTGGCAGCCTTTCTCGCACCTCAGGCACAGGCTGCGGGCAGCACCTTTCCCACCCCGTCCGGATCGAAACCGGTCGGTGCGACCATCAAGGTCGGATCGAGCGGCTACGACGGCGGAATGCAACGGTTCTACGGCACCGGCAACCTCGGTTCCGGCGGCCAGAACGAGGGCCAGGACCCGATCTTCCAGCTGGCCGACGGCGCGACGCTGAGGAACGTCGTGCTCGGCTCGCCGGCCGCGGACGGCGTCCACTGCCTCGGCACCTGCACGCTCTCCAACGTCTGGTGGGAGGACGTCGGCGAGGACGCGGCCACGTTCAAGGGCACGTCGTCCTCGCAGACCATGACCATCAGCGGTGGCGGCGCGCGCAAGGCGTCGGACAAGGTCTTCCAGCACAACGGGCCGGGCACGATGGTCATCCGCAACTTCCAGGTGGACGACTTCGGCAAGCTCTACCGGTCCTGCGGCAACTGCAAGACGCAGCACAAGAGGCACGTCGTGCTGGAGAACATCACCGCGTTCTCCCCCGGCAAGACGCTGGTCGGCATCAACACGAACTACGGCGACACAGCGCGGTTCTCGAAGATCACGATCGTCGGGGACAGCAGCAAGAAGATCGCGATCTGCGACAAGTACCAGGGCACCACCAGCGGTGAACCGAAGAAAATCGGCACCGGGGCGGACAGCACGAACTGCCTGTTCAAGTCCTCGGACATCACCTACAAGTAGAGGAAATGCCCCGGCCGCCGGCCGGGGCATTTCTCACCACACTTCAAGAGTGTGAACTCCTATGTGTTCGAAATTCCAGTCGTCCCCGATTCCGGGAATCCGCGGCAACGTCACGAGCCCGTTCTCGTCCAGCGGATCGGCGATGGCGTTCCGGTGCGGCGGAACCCGGTCGAAGTCCACGTGCGGGTGCAGCAGCCCTCGCTCGTACCAGCGGCCCGCGTCGGTCGCGCCGAGCACGGTGAGGCTGGCCGACCCGTTGCCGTGGATCTCGCAGTCCATGTTGAACGACTCCGCGAGGTGCACGGTCTTGAGCACCGGCGTGATGCCGCCGCTGCCCGCCGGGCCCGCCCGCAGCACGTCGCACGCGCCGGACGTGATCCACTCGGCGCGGGTGAAGTGCTTGCCCCACGCCACCTCCGGGCCGATCACCGGGATGTCGAGCTGCTCCGCGAGCCACCGGTAGGAGCTGATCGACGCCTCCTCCATCGGTTCCTCGAACCAGTAGAAGTCCAGCTCCTGCAACGCCCTGCCGAGCCTCAACGCCTCGGTGCGCGAGTACCAGTGACTCGCGTCGAGCATCAGCGCGACGTCCGGTCCCACCGCCTCGCGCACGGCCCGGCACGCCTCGATGTCACGGGGGACGCTCGGCGCACCGGGGATGGGCGGCATCCAGGTGTGCAACTTGATCGCCCGATAGCCGACCGACACGAGGTGCTTCGCGAAGTCCGCGTAGTCGGCCGGTGTCGCGAGGCCCTCCGTGTCACCGCACATCGTGCTGGCATAAGCCGGAATCCGGTCACGAGCACCGCCGGCGAGCTTCCACGCGGGCAGGTCCGCGCGGCGTGCCACGAGGTCCCACAGCGCCTGGTCGACGAACCCGAGCGCGCGGTCGGTGAACCCGCCGTGCGATCCGCGTTGCCGCCGGGCCAGCAGGCGCCACAGCCGTTCGCGGTCCCACGGGTCCTGGCCGAGCAGCACCGGCCGCACGTGCTTGTCCAGCACCGCCGGCCGCACCTGGTCGGGCTGCACCTGGCAGTACCCGGTGACGCCGTCGGTGTCGGTGATCTCCAGCAGCGCCTCGACCACCTCGTGCTCGGGCGCCGGATGCCGGTGCCCCTCGGGGTCGACTGACGTGGCCGCCGTGGTCTTGAACGTCCGCACCACCACCCGTTCGATCACTTGCGCTTCTCCCAGTCCTGCTGGGCGGTGGTGAGCTTGGCCGCGAGCTGGTCGAGGAACTCCTGCGCGGACATCTGGCCCAGCAACACCTTCTGGTACAGCGGTTCGGTGTCGGTCTTGGTGATCGAGGAGTACTCCGGCAGGTAGACCGGCGCGGGCACGAGCACGGTGGACGGGTCCTCCAGCACGCCGAGCGCCATCTTCACGGCCGGGTTCTTCTGGATCCACTCGGCTCCGCGCACGTCGGTGTTCGCCGGGATCTGGCCGACCTTCTCGTTCCAGTAGCCGTTGCTCTCCGCCGAGACCAGGAAGTCGACGAACTTCCAGGCCGCGTCCCGGTTCTTCGAGCCCTTGAACACCGCGAAGCCGTCCGTCGGGTTCGGCACCACGGTCCGCTTGCCGGACGGCCCCTTCGGCAACGGCATGGCGCTGACGCGTTCCGGGCCGAGGGCCTTCATCACGTCCGCGGTCGAACCGAGGTTGTGGTGCATCATCGACACCGCGCCACCGGTGAACTGGGCGACCATCTGCGTGTAGTTGTTGTTCACGTCGGCCTCGGGGGTGGCCTTCTTGTACATCTCCGCGACCTTGCGCACGAGCTCGGCGTTGCGCGGGTCGGCGACGGTGCTCTTGCCGCCGTCGTAGAACTTCTCGACACCGGAGTAGGAGTACGCCTCGGACAGCAGCTGGAAGACCGATCCGGCTCCGCCGCGGATCGTGAAGCCGTACTGGTTGTCCGCGGGCTTGGTCAGCTTGGCGGCCGCCTGCGCCAGTTCGTCCCAGGTCTGGGGTTCCGGGATCTTGTTCTCCTCGAACCGGTCGGACCGGTACCAGATCACGTCCATGTTGCCCGACGCGGGAACGGCGTAGAGCTTGCCGTCGGGCGCGGTCTGCCGCACGGTCTCCAGGAGGCCGTTGAGGAGCTTCCCCTTGAGGTCACCGCTCTCGACGCGTTCGTCGGCCGGTTCGAGCGCGTCCTGCCCGACTAAATGCGCAAGGTAGGACGTGGTCACGCCACCGACGTCCGGCGTGGATCCGCCCGCGATGGCCGTGTCGTACTTCTGCTGCACCGACGAACTGGGAACGCCCACGTAGGCGATCTTGATGTCGGGGTTCGCCGCCTCGAACCGCTTGATCAGCTCCTGGTAGATCGGCGTGCGGCCGGGGCCGCCGTTGTTGTCCCAGAACGTGACCGTCGTCGGGCCGTCCGGCGTCGCGGAACACGCGCTCGCCACCAGTGCGAGCGCGACCAGCAGTCTCTTCATGCTCTCTCCCTCATCCCTTGACCGCGCCCGCGCTCAGTCCCTGCACGAGGAACCGCTGCACGACAGCGAAAACCAGCACGACCGGCACGGCGGCGATGACGCCACCCGCCGCGAGCGCCCCGAAGTCGGTGTTGAACTCCCCCAGCGCGTAACTCAGTCCGACCGGCAGCGTGAACTTGTCCTGCCTGCTCGCGAACATCAGCGCGAACAGGAAGTTGTTCCAGGCACCGATGAACGCGAACGACCCGACGGCCACGATGGCCGGCACCAGCTGCGGCAGGGTCACCGCGAAGAACGCGCGCAACCGCGAACAGCCGTCGACCATCGCGGCCTCTTCGAGCTCGATCGGAACGTTGCGCACGAACCCGCTCATCAGGATCAGCGCGAGCGGCAGCTGGAACGCGGTGTCGGCGATCACCAGGCCGGTCAGGCTGTTCAGCAGCCCGGCGGACTTGAAGATCACGAACAGCGGGATCAGCATCATCGCGCCGGGGATGAACTGCGTGCACAGCAGCGCCAGCAGGAAGACCCGCTGTCCGCGGAACTTGAAGCGCGCCAGCGCGTAGCCGCCCATGAGCGCGAACACGGTGACGGTGATCAGCGTGCCGACCCCGATGATCAGGCTGTTCTGGAAGAACAACCCGAAACCGACGCCGTTCCACACGGTGTCGAAGTGCTCGAACGTGATCGGCCACGGCACGAGCGAGGTCTCCCCCGCGGGCCGGAAGGCGAAGACGACCATCCAGTAGAACGGGATCAGCGTGAACAGCAGGTAGAGCACCAACGGCAGGTGCAGCCGGAAGTACCGGCTCGGATCGCGGTGCTTCTTGCGTCGAGGTGGCGCCGGAGGTGGCGGCACGACCGTCTTCGGACGAGTCAGCGTCTGGGTCATGCCCGGCTCCCGAATTTGGACACCCTCAGGTAGAAGATCGAGAAGAACAGCAGGATCACGAAGCCGGCCATCGTCAGTGCCGACCCGTAACCGAAGTCGTGCGAGTCCACGGCCTTGCGCGCCACGTAGAGCGGCAGGGTGGTCGTCTGGTTCGCCGGTCCACCACCGGTGAGCGTGTAGATGAGGTCGACGTTGTTGAACTCCCACACCGCCCTCAGCAACGTGGACAGCACGATCGCGTCGCGCAGGTGCGGCAGGGTGACGCTGATGAACCGGCGCCACCGCCCGGCACCGTCGACCGACGCGGCCTCGTACAGGTCGCCGGGGATGGTCTGCAGGTCGGCGAGCAGGAGGATCGCGAAGAACGGCACCCCTCGCCACAGCTCGGTGACGACGGTCGCGGGGAACACGGTCTCCGGGTTGCCGAGCACCGACGTGCCGGGATCGCCGATGCCCCACTGGGCGAGCTGCTGGAAGATCCCCGTCGACGGGTTGTAGAGCAGGATCCAGATGCCCGTGGTGAGGACGCCGGACACCGCCCACGGCGAGAAGACCAGTGCCCTGGCCAGCGCGCGGCCGATGAACGTCTCGTTGACGATCAGTGCGAGGACGAGCCCCAGCACCAGCTGCAGACCGACTTCGACGACGACCCACTTGGCGCTGAACGCGAGGCTCTGCCAGAACAGCTCGTCCTCGAACAGCATCCGCCGGAAGTTCTCGAACCCGATGAAGCCGTTCTTCCACGGTTGCGTGACGGTGTGCTGACGGAGGCTGAACCACCCGACGCTCGCGATCGGGTAGACCAGGAACACCCCCATCAGCACCAGCGTCGGGGCGATCAGGGCGTAAGGCGCCCAGGTGCGGGTCCTCACGCGGGGTTCCACCCGCTCAGGTAGGCGGCCTTGGTGTGGTTGCGCGCCTGGTCCGCGGTGAGCTGCGGGCGGTCGGGTCCGGTGCCCGCGCCGGGTCCGGTGTTGCGGTACTCCGCGAACCTCGCGCCACGCCACGGGAAACCGGACATGTCGGTCCACGGCGCGCTCTTGATCGCGGCCGGGAGCTCGGTGTCGCGGATGACGACCTGGGCGATCGCGTCCGGGTCACCGCCGGGGTGCCACGGCCTGCCGAGGAAGTACGTGCCCGCGGGGGCGTCGCTGCGGATCTTCGAGTCGACGATCAGGAAACCGTGCGGGTTGTCCTTGCGCGTGCTGGCCGCCGTCACGTACCCGTTGGGGTTCTGGCCGCGGTTCAACGCGGTGATGGTCGCCCGCTCGAAGACCGCCGTGGCCCGGCCGAAGAGGAAGTCGACGTCACCGGTGATGGCGCAGTCCCGGTAGTACTGACGCGACCGCGTCGTGGTGGACGACGAGTCGGCGTAGAGGGTGTCCTGGTGGCCTTCGAACCGCACGCGGTCGAAGAACGCCCTGTCCCCGGTGGCCTTGACGGCGACGGCCTGCGTCGCCGTGATCTCCGGGTGCTGCGCGCGGTCGAAGGAGTTGCGGAAGGTGAGGTCGCGGGCGGTGAACCCGTCCGCGGCGATGGTGGCCGTGGCGCTGCCCGTCGTGCCGTACGTCGTGCCGTCGGGCTTCTTCGTGCCGCTGGCGTTGTCGTAGTCGATCACGACGTCCTGCGCACGTCCGGTGGCACCCCTGAGCGTGAGGTTCGCCTTGCTCTGGGGGATCTTGACGACCTCCCGGTACACGCCCTTCGGCAGAGTGATCACCGCGCCGGCCGAGGCCGCGTCGATCGCGGCCTGCACGGTCGCGAACCCCTGCCCGACGACGAGGTGGTGCCCGGCCGGTTGCGCACCCGCCTGGAGGTGCTTGATCCGGTGCGCGGGTTCCAGTCCCCGGTTCAGCGTCGGCGTCCACCCGGCGTCGGCGCCGAGCTCCTTGCCCGGGTTGGCCGCGTTGTGAGCGTTGACCAGGCTCGTCGGCTTGCCGTCGACGAGGTTGCCGACGTCGGTGAGCGCCGTGCCGCCCCAGTTGTAGACGATCTTCTCGGGCGTGATGCCCTTGATGTGGTTGTTCTGCGCGTAGATCTGCGACCTGACGCCGACACCCCAGCTGTAGGTCGGCGGGCCCTCGTACAGGTTGTTGTAGACGTGCACCTGGCCGAACCGCACCCGCGGCGCGCGTTCGAGCACGTTGCGGAAGACGTTGTGGTGCACCGAGACCCGCAGCTTGCCGGGATCGACCGTCGAACTGTTCGACGAGCCGATCAGCATCGTCTTGCCGTGCTCGGCGAAGACGTTGCGCGACACCGTGACGAGGTCGGACCCGTTCGTGATGTCGAGCTGGCCGTCGTGCACCTGGTAGGGCCGTCCGAAGTGGAGCGGCTGGGTGCTGTCGACGTTCGGCTCGTCGGTGAACGTGCTGTGGTCGACCCACACGTGCTCCGACCGCTGGATCGACACGGAGTCGTAGAGCGAGTTCCAGTTGCCGGGAGGCGCACCGGGACTGTTGTCCGTGGGATCCCACTGCGGGAAGCAGTCGCGGGTGTCGCGGAAGGTCAGGTTGCGCACGATCACGTTGCCGCTGTTGTGGATCCGCAGGCTGCCACCGGTGATCCCGGCCCCGCGCCCGACACCGATGATCGTGGTGTCCGCCGGCACGGTGAGCGCGATCGTCGCCTCCTGCTTCTTCGCCGACGCGACCCGAGCGTTCTCGAGCGCCCCTTCGGGCTCACGCTCCCATCCCCACACCGCGGGGTCGTAGGCCGCGAGATACCCCTCCAGCGTGTACCCGTCGACCGCGTAGTCGCTGCAGCGCAACGGTTTCCCGTCGACACCGGTGTTAGCGTCGATCACACCCTTGACCTTGACGATCCGCGGCGCCGGTGCCGCGAGCGCCGCGACGAGCTCGGCCCGCGTGCGCACCTCGTGCACGTGCGAGGCCGGCGCCGCCGCACCCCCGGTCGTGCCGGGCCCGGCCGACGCCCAGCCGTCCCCTGCGGCCAGCACCTGCCGCGCCGGGTCGTGACCGGCGTGAGCCGGGACCGCCCCGGTAACCGCGCAGGCGAAAGCCAGCGCGCCAACGAAAAGCCGCATGACGGAATACCCTTCAGAAAGGATTCACATTCTTGAACACCGTCCACGATCGTGAACCGAGAATACGAATGTGTTCGCCATGCGTCAACGAAGTGAATTCATTCGATGATCCGCGACGGTATTCGACGATTATTCGAGTCGAATACCGTCGAATGCGCGAACGCCGCGATCATCACTGATCGCGGCGTTCGGGTTTCTCCGGAAGGACTCAGTCCTTCGGCGGCTTCAGCATCGGCACGAGCGCCAGCGCGGGCAGCAACAGCACCGGCACGATCAGCAGTGCCCGCAGCACCCCCACGTCGTTCCCCAGGAACCCCACGAGCGGAGGCCCGGCGAGGAACGCGGTGTACCCGATGACCGCCACCACGCTCACCCGAGCGGCGGCTCGAGCCGGATCGTCCGCGGCGGCACTCATCCCGACCGGGAACCCCAAAGCGGTTCCCAGCCCCCACACCGCCACGCCCGCGATCGCCACGGCGGGAGAGCCGGCGAACACCGCGAGCGTCACACCGGAGGCCGCGAGCAGCATCGAGACGAGGATCGCCGGCACCCGGCCCCAGCGGTCGAGTGCGATGGTGCCGAAGATGCGGCCGAACGTCATCGTCGTGACGAACACGCCGAACACGATCGCGCCCAGTGCCGGGTCGAGCGTGTAGCCGTCGATGAACGCCACCGCCACCCAGTCGTTCGCGGTGCCCTCGGTGAACGCCAGCACGAGCACGAGGAGTCCGATCAGCAACGTGCGGGGTTCGCGCCACGCGGCCATGACGCCGCTGCCTCGACCGTGTTCGGCCTCGCCCGCCAGCTGGTAGGTGCGGGACGCCACCAGGGTGCCCACGGCGACCACCACTGCCACCGCGCCCAGGTGTGCGGTCACCGGCAGCACGGCCCACGCCACCAGAGACGCGAGCCCCGCGGCGGCGACGGTGCCGAGGCTCCACATGGCGTGGAAGCGCGGCATCACCGTCTTGCCGAGTGCGCGTTCGACCTCGGCGGCCTCGACGTTCATCGCCACGTCGCACAGGCCCGAGCCGTAGCCGAGCGTGAAGATCCCGATCGCCGTCAGCACGGCCGACGGGTACGCGCCGATGCCCACGCCGGCGACCGCGAGTCCCACCGCGACGGTCACGGCGGACACCGAGACCGTGAGGCGCGGCCTGAGGCGGTGAGTGACCTCGCCGGCGGTGAGCATCGCCAGGCACGCGCCCGCCGACATCGACAACAGCAACAACCCCAGCGCGCCCGGTGTCAGGCCGAGCGCGTCACGGGCGGCGGGGACGCGGGCGAACCAGGTCGCCACCGCCACACCGTTGAGTCCGAAGGTCACCGCGACCCCCGCCGCGGCGGCTCGGACCTGACTGCGCGGCACCGTGACCGACATCCCGGTCCCTCCCTTTCTCGATACTGAAGTTCTTACCCCACACATGGAAGCGCTTCCACCGCAATACTGTTGTGATGACGGCAGAACGCACCGCCACGCTGGATGACGTGGCACGGGCCGCGGGCGTGTCCCGGGCCACCGCCTCACGTGTTGTCACGGGACAGGGACCGGCATCACAACACACCAGGGACAGGGTCACCGCCGCGGTGGCCGCGCTCGGCTACGTTCCGGACGCCTCCGCCCGCGCGCTGGTCACCCGCACCGGCACGCGCCTCGCCATCGCCGTCATCGGCCACACCGCCGCCGTGCTCGACGATCCCTACGTCGGCCGCGTGCTGACCTCGGCCGCGCACGTCGCCGCCGAACGCGAGGTCGGCGTCTCCCTGCACTGGCTACCCTTGCACGATCCCGGTTCACTCGCGCGCCTCGCCGACGGCCGCGGGCTCGGGGGTCTCGTGGTGGTGAACCCGACCCGACCCGCGCTGGAGACCGTGCCGCGCACGCTGCGCGGACGGGTCGCCGCGGTCGGGGTCGGCACGAGGCAGGTGCCGTCCTTCGACGTCGACAACCGCTCGGGCACCGACGGGGTCGTGCGGCACCTCGTGCGCAGCGGCCGGAGCCGCATCGCGATGGTCACCGGGCCGTCCTGGCTGCCCTGCGGCGACCGCGCCGTCGAGGCCTACCGGAAGGTGCTGCACGACAGCGGCGGCGAGCCCAGGGTCGTCCCGGGCGACTTCACGGCCCTCAGGGGCGCCGAGGCGGCCATCGAGATCATGGCGCGCTGGCCGGACACGGACGCGGTGTTCGCGCTCAGCGACCTGACCGCGCTCGGTGTCCTCGACGGACTGCACGCGCTGGGTGTGCGGGTGCCGGGCGACGTGGCGGTCGCCGGGTTCGACGACATCGCCTTCGCGGGGCTGAGCAGGCCGGCGCTCACGACGAGCACGCATCCGGTGGAGGAGATCGCCACGGCGGCGGCGCGAGCGGTCCTCGACCGCCGCGACACCTCCGGGGCGACTTTCTACCCTTCCGCGCTCGTCGTTCGCGACAGCGCCTGATCATTCGATCGAGCAGGCCTGACCGTTGAGCGCGAACGCGCCGGGAACGGCGTTCGCGCCGCGCGCCGAGCCGTTGAACCCGATCGTCACCGACTCTCCTGGACCCATTCTCGGGTTGTAGTCGGCGTTCGCCGCGTTGACGGTGGCACCCGATTGCCGCGCTTTCGCGTTCCACATGTCCGTGACGGTCTGTCCGTTCGCGAAACTCCACCGCAACGTCCAGCCGTTGAGCGGCGTGGAGCCCGTGTTGCGCACGCTCACGTTCGCCTGGAACCCGTTGGGCCACTGGCCGGTGATGCGGTAGGCGACGGCACAGGGTGGTGCGGGAGGTGTCGGTGCCGGTGGTGGTGGCACGGCGGTGGTCGTGCGACGAGGTGGCGGGGGCGGAGGAGGAACCGTCGTGGGCACCGGGACGATCGTCGTCGTGGTCGGGCGTGCGGTGACGGAACCGTCGCACGGCGGGCCCCACAAGCCTTTGCGCTCCGCGGAAGCCTCGGACTCGGCGGTGACCAGTGCCCCTCCGTCGACCCCTTCCGGCCGCAGCACGCCCTGCCGCACCGCGAGCAACGCGTAGTCCGTCCCGTCCTCCAGCGCCAGGTTCACGTCACCGGAGAGGACAGGGCTGACGCGGACCGCGCTGGCCAGCAACGTCGTCCTGGCGAACGAGAGCGCGCTTTCGGCCCAGCACTCCCCCGGCTGCGCCAGCTGGGCGATGCGCGCCTTCGTGCCGTCCGCCAGCTCGACGGTCCGGCTGTCGACGACGTCGCGCACGAAGTGCAGCACGTCCTGGGACCGCACCTCCTGGTTGATCAGGGAGGGCGGTTTCCAGGGCGCGCGGGGGGAGGGTTCGGGCGCCGGTGGCCCCGCCGTGCACGCTCCGGTGCACAGGACCAGGACCACCAGCAACTGCTTGCGCATCAACATCTATCCCACGGACCATCGTTGGTTGGGGCCTGAGGTCGCGTGGTACAGCCCGATCCGGGCACCATCCTCACGCGACTCCCCTGCCACGTCGAGCAGGCTTCCGTTCTGCGCGTTGACGAACGTCCAGGTGCCGTCCCCGGTGGACGACAGCACCCACCGCGCGGACGGTCCGTCGGACGAGGTCAGCACGACGGTGCCGCCCTCTGCCGCGATCCGCTGGCCGGTGGCCTTGTTCACGACGGAGAACTGGGCGCGGTTGTCGTAACCACCCGCCCGGCGCTCCAGACGCCACATCTGGTTCGCCGCGGCCGGGTCCGTGGTGCGCTGGACGAGCGAGGTGCCCGACGGCGCGAGGGACTTGCCGCTCTGCACCCCGGTGAGCCGGTGCTCACCGCCGAGGGCGGCCGCACGGTTCACCCCGCTGACACCGCTCACCTCGAACGTGGTGACCGACTTGGCGGGCACGGACAGCGTCGCCTTGCGGTCCTTCACGCGCACGGCCGCGCCCTTCATCAACGCGCCGTACTGGTCCGTCACGACGGGACGGACGGACGCGCCCGGCCGCACCGAGGCGAACGCCGACAGGTCCAGCGTCACGGACTGGGCCTGCTCGCTCTTGTTCAGATGCACCACCGACTTCAGCTCGGTGTTGCGCACCGCGGCCACGTCGGTCGTCGTGTTGACCTTGACCAGACGATCACCGGGCTTCACGAAGTGCGTGAAGTTGCGCAGCGCGTGGAACTTCGTGTTCACGCGCGCCGGGCACGTCGCCAGCGAGTCCTGGGCACCGCAGTTGAACGGGATCTGGATGACACCCCAGTTCATGCCGTTCGGGGACTCGGCGCCGGGCGTCATGTTGTTGTAGTCCTCGACGGCCTGCCACAGCAGCCAGGCGCGGGGTTCGAGCTCGCGCAGGTCGTCGATCACGCGCTCGGCGATGCCGAGGCCGGGTTCCATGCTGGTGAAGCTCTGCCCGGTGCCCCAGTGCCCGTCGACCTCGCTCATCCAGAGCGGCTTGTCCGAGCCCTTGGCGATGTCCCGCGCGGACGTGCGGCGGCCCGTGCCGTAGGTGTGCACGTTCAACTGGCCGACCTGGTCGCGCACCGCGGCCGGATAACCCGCCCAGTCGTCGGCGAAGATCCCGGGGTTGGTCTCGTCCGGCGCGGAGACGGTGGCTTTCAGACGATTGGCGCGCAACGCCTGCGCCATCGCGGGCACGACCTTGGCCTGCAGGGCCGGGCCGAGGTGGGCACCTTCCTGGCGCCCGCCCGTCGGGTTGCCGTCCGGGCCGAGAGTCGTTTTCCAGTAGGAGGTGTTGGGCTCGTTGAACGGGTCGACCGTGGCGAACTTGATGCCGTGGGCCCGTTCCAGCTCCGCGGTCGCCTGGGCGAGGTAGGCGGCGAAGTCGCCGATCCTGTCCTCCCGCAACTGGTCCGCGTTCGGGTCGAAGCCGCCCGACACGTACCCGCTCACGGTCTGGAACCACGGCGGCGAGTTGCTGAACGACTCCCACCGGGTCACGTCCTGCTTGATCCGGTCCACCCACCACCGCTGCCGCGGATCTGCCGCCTTGTCGAAGAAGCGCGGATCGCCCGGCTTCCACCAGTCGGTGTCCGCGCGGGTGGTGCCGGCCGGAGCCTTCCACCAGCCGGGGACGGCGGCACCCGCCCTCAGGTACTGCGGCACGTCCGGAGCGTTGCCGCCGCCGATGTTGTACCGCGCGATGTTGAGGTTGAGCCCGTCCTCGCCGAACAGCAGCTCCGCCAGCTGGTTGCGGATCTCGTCCGGGTAACCGCCGGTGGCGTTGGCGAACCACACCAGGCTCGTGCCCCAGCCCTGGAACGGCTCCTGCTGGTAGGTCGGATCCGGTCTCACCGTGACCGCCTCGACGGCTGCCGTGGCGGGGGCCGCGGTGGAGAGGGTGAGCGCCGAAACGGCGAGCAGAGCGAGAAGTCTGGTCATCGGTTCTCCGTTGAACGCGCGATGTTCACGCTAACATCTATCGAGAACCTACTGGGGAGTCAAGGTCCTGCCGGACGGAGGCGCGACCGCCGGCAGGACCCCTGGGACGCTCGCCCCCGAGGAGGCGGGCCCACTCGCCCGAGCCCCGAGGAGAGCTACTTGAGCGAGCAGGTGGCGAAGCGTTCCAGGCCTTCCGGCTTCTGGGCGACCCGGCCGATGGCGGTCTCGATGCGGTTCAGCGCCGCGACCCGCTTGTCCTTCAACGGACCGAGAATCGCGTTCTGCACGAAGTTCGGGCCACCCTGACCCACCGAGGTGCGCAGCCTCTCGTTCGCCTCCGCCTGCTGCTTGCCGAGGTTGGCGAGCTCGCGGTCGACCTCGGCGCGCGCGGCCGCCGGCACGTTCTGCACGACCGGCAACGGACACTCGATCACCCCGCCGGCCGCCGTCCCACCCGTACCGCCGGTGCCGGTCGACGCGGGCTTCGGGGTCGTCTTCGAGGTCGCCGGCGCGGGGGCCACGGCCGGTGCCTGGCCGAGTCCGCAGGTCGCGAACCTCTCCAGGCCCTCCGGCTTCTCGGCGACCCGGCCGATGGCGGTCTCGATGCGGTTCAGCGCCGCGACCCGCTTGTCCTTCAACGGACCGAGAATCGCGTTCTGCACGAAGTTCGGCCCGCCTTCACCGGCCGACGTGCGCAGCCGGTTGTTCGCCTCGGCTATCTGCTTGTCCAGGTTGGCGAGCTCCCGCTGCACCTCCGCCTGAGCGGCGGCCGGCGCCGCCGGGACGACCGGCTGGGGACACGCGATCGAACCGGTCCCGGTCTCTCCACCGGCGAAGGCGACCGCCGCCGTCACCGCCGTCAGCGTCGCGGCCACAGCGACTCCGGCGACGATCACACGCTTGCTCCGCTGCGGTCGTGCATGCGCTCTCGACATATTCGAACCTCACGACTAGGGGACGTTTTCTGCCGGCACAGCGGGATACGTACCGGGAAAGGCAAAGGTTCAACTACTTGTGAGCGTTCACAGCTTTTGGCATGCTCACGATTCATTCCGCAGTCCCGCACCTGCGAAGAACCGGGGAACAGCCATGCCTTCGGCAGACAGAGTCGTCCACGAGCAGATCCCGTTGCGAGTCCGGGGAGTGAACCTCCGGGTCGCGTCGGTGCGCAGGGAAGGCGTCGACGCCCCCGTCGTCTTCCTGCACGGGTTCGGCACGAGCAAGGAGGACTACCTCGACGTCCTGCAGCGGCACGACTTCGCCGGGAGGTCCTTCCTCGCCTACGACGCGCCGGGTGCGGGTGCCACGGAGTGCGCCGACCTCGGAGCGGTCGACCTGCCGTTCCTGGCGGACACCCTCCACGCGATGCTCGACCGAGCGGGCATCGGGCGGTTCCACGTCGTCGGGCACCTCACCGGTGCGCTCGCGGCGCTCATGCTGGCCCGCAGGGAACCGGGCCGCGTCCTGAGCTTCGTGAACATCAAGGGCATCCTCGCCCCCGAGGACTGCGTGCTGAGCCGGGAGGCGCTGCGCCACGACGATCCGGGCGCCTACGTCTTCGCGCTGGCCGAGCGCAGCCGCGAGACTCCTTGTTACGGCGGCGGGCTCTACGCGGCGAACCTTCCCACCAAGGTCCGCCGCGGTGCCCTGCCGACGCTCTTCCGTTCGATGGTCGAACTCGCCGACCACGGGAACCTGCTGCAGGGGTTCCTGTCACTGCCCTGCCCGAAGATGTACCTCTACGGCGAGCAGTGCGCGGCCCTGTCCTACCTGCCCCTGCTCGACGCGAACGGGGTGGAGCTGGCGGAGATCCCGCACAGCGGGCAGCTCCCCATGTACTCCAACCCCGTCGCGATGTGGCGGCAGATCGCCGAGTTCCACGCCCGTCAGTTGATTCCCAGCGCCAGGCGGTGGTAGGCGGAGTTCCAGCGCAGCCGGTCACCGAACGAGGCAGGGGTCGTCTCGGAGTCGATCAGCACCAGCTCCGTGGCGGCCATCTGCGCGAAGTCCCGCAGCACCTCGGCTCCGACGGCCTGCGTCATCACCGTGTGGTGCGGGCCGCCCGCGGTGAGCCAGCACTCCGCGGACGTCGAGAGCGACGGCGCAGGCTTCCACACGGCCCTCGCGACCGGCAGCTTCGGCAGCGGCTCGTCCGGTTCCACGACCGTGACCTCGTTGGCCACCAGGCGGAACCGGTCGCCCATGTCGGCCAGGCCCACCACGACGGCGGGTCCGGTCGCGGCGTCGAACACCAGGCGCACCGGGTCCTCCCGGTCGCCGATGCCCAGCGGGTGGATCTCGCACGACGGCTGGGCGGCGGCGATCGTCGGGCACACCTCGAGCATGTGCGCGCCGAGGATCTTCGGCTCACCCGGCCCGAAGTGGTAGGTGTAGTCCTCCATGAACGACGTGCCGCGACCCGTGCCGGTGCCCATGGCCTTCACGGCGGCGAGCAGCGCCGAGGTCTTCCAGTCGCCCTCACCGCCGAAGCCGTAGCCGTCCGCCATCAACCGCTGCACGGCGAGACCCGGCAGCTGCCGCAGCCCGCCCAGGTCCTGGAAGTTCGTCGTGAACGCGCCGAACCCGCCGTCGTCCAGGAAGGACCTCATGCCGATCTCGATGCGGGCGGCGTAGCGCAGCGAGTCGTGCCGCTCTCCCCCGCGCGCCAGCTCCGGGCCGAGCCGGTAGGCCTCGGCGTAGTCGGCCACGAGCAGGTCGATGCGGGCGTCGGGCACCTCGTCGACCACGGCCACGAGGTCGTTGACGCCGTAGGTGTTGACCGAGACGCCGAACCGCAGCTCCGCCTCGACCTTGTCGCCCTCGGTCACGGCGACGTCGCGCATGTTGTCGCCGAAACGGGCCAGCTTGAGGCCGCGCAGGTGGGCGACACCGGTGGCGGCACGGGCCCAGCCGTCGATCCGGTCCGCCACCACGGGATCACTCGCGTGCCCCGCGACCGTCTTGCGCGCCACTCCGATCCGCGTCTGCACGTACGCGAACTCGCGGTCGCCGTGCGCGGCCTGGTTGAGGTTCATGAAGTCCATGTCGATCGTGGACCACGGCAGCGCCTCGTTGAGCTGGGTGTGCAGGTGCAGCAGCGGTTTGCGCAGCAGGTCCAGCCCGGTGATCCACATCTTCGCCGGGGAGAACGTGTGCATCCACGCGATCACGCCGACGCACGACACGTCGTTGTTCGCCTCCTGCATGACCTTCCGGATGGCGCCGGAGTCCGTCAGGACCGGCTTCCACACGATCTCGGCGCTGATCCGGCGGGAGTCGCTGAGCATCCGCTGGATCTGCTGGGACTGCGCCGCGACCTGGTCCAGCGTCTCGGGCCCGTAGAGGTGCTGGCTGCCGGTGAGGAACCAGATCTGGGGCTTGTCCGCCATGTGCTCTCCTTCTGGGCTCACTGGCCGTAAACGTTCTGGTAGCGCTCGTAGAGCTTGTCGACGTCCTGCTTGTCGATCACGTCGGGCTTGCCGAGTTGGAGTGCGAAGTGGACGGTGCGGGCGACGTCCTCGAGCAGCACCGCGGCCTTCACGGCCGCCTTCGCGGTCGCGCCGACGGTGAACGGGCCGTGGTTGCGCATCAGCACGGCCTTCGACCTGCTGGTGCTCAGGGTGTCGACGATGCCCTTGCCGATCGAGTCGTCGCCGATCAACGCGAACGGCCCGACCGGCACGTCACCGCCGAACTCGTCCGCGATCATCGTGAGCACGCACGGGATGGGCTCTCCGCGTGCCGCCCACGCTGTGGCGTAGGGAGAATGCGTGTGCACGACACCGCCGACGTCGGGCATGTGCCGGTAGACGTACGCGTGCGCCGCGGTGTCGCTCGACGGCGCGAGTTCGCCTTCTTTGAGGTTGCCGTGCAGGTCCGTCACGACCATCGCGTGCGGACCGAGCTCGTCGTAGGACACCCCGGACGGCTTGATCACCATCAGCTCGTGGCCGGGCACCCGTGCCGACACGTTGCCGGCCGTCCAGCTCACCAGCTCGTAGCGGGTCAGCTCGCGGTGCAGCTCGGCGACCGTGCGCCGCAGCTCTGCGGTGGGCGACATCAGCTCCTCCCCTCCAGAGCGGTGCGGCGGTACTCGCGCAGCCGGTGCATGACATCGTTGGCACCGCGGCCGAAGTAGTCGTGCAGCTCCTGGTAGTCGAGGAAGAGCCGTTCGTACGCCTCGACGTTCTTCTGGACGGGCGTGAAGACGTTGCGCCGCACCGACCCCATCGCGGCGGCGGCCGCACGGATGTCCTCGTGCGCACCGGCGGCCACCGCGGCGTGCATCGCCGAACCGAGGGCCGGCCCCTGCGCCGATCCGATCACCGACAGCGGCAGGTTCACGACGTCGGCGTAGATCTGCATCAGCAGCTTGTTCTTGGTGAGCCCACCGGCGATCACGAGCTCGGTGACCGGGACGCCCGAGTCGGTGAAGGTGTCGACGATGACGCGCGTGCCGAACGCCGTGGCTTCCAGAAGGGCGCGGTAGACGTCCTCGGCCTTGGTGGCGAGTGTCTGGCCGACGACCACGCCGGACAGTTCGTGGTCGACCAGCACGGACCTGTTGCCGCTGTGCCAGTCGAGCGCGACGAGCCCGTGCTCACCGACTTCCTGCCGTGCCGCCAGTTCCGAGAGCAGCTCGTGCACGCTGATGCCGCGTTCGGCGGCCTCCTCGTGGTAGCTCGGCGGCACCTGGTTGCGCAGGAACCACGCGAAGATGTCCCCGACGCCGCTCTGCCCCGCCTCGTACCCCCACAGCCCCGGCACGATGCCGCCGTCGACGACGCCGCACATGCCCGGGACCTCGTGCAGCTCCTCGCCGCTCATCACGTGACAGGTGGAGGTGCCCATGATCGCGACCATCTGGCCGGGCCCGACGGCCTGCGCGGCGGGCGCGGTCACGTGGGCGTCGACGTTGCCGACCGACACCGCGATGCCCTGCCGGAGACCGGTCCATTCAGCGGCCTGCTCGGTGAGCGTGCCCGCCTTGTCGCCCAGCGCGGACAGCGGGTGGTCGAGCTTGTCCGCGACGAAGTCCGCGAACTCCGGGTTGAGTTCGTTGAGGAAGTCTTGGGTGGGGTACGCGCCGTCCTGGAGGATGCCCTTGTACCCGGCGGTGCAGGCGTTGCGGGTGTAAGTACCGGTGAGCTGCCAGACGATCCAGTCGGCGGCCTCGACCCAGTGCTCCATGGCCGCGTAGACCTCGGGCGCCTCTTCCAGCACCTGCAGTCCCTTGGCGAACTCCCACTCCGAGGAGATCAGCCCGCCGTACCGCGGGAGCCACGGCTCCTTGCGCCGGCGGGCCAGCTCGTTGATCCGGTCCGCCTGCGGCTGGGCGGCGTGGTGACGCCACAGCTTGATGTAGGCGTGCGGGTTCTCCGCGAACTCCGGCAGGTCGCACAACGGCGTGCCGTCCCCCGTGACCGGCACCATCGTGCAGGCGGTGAAGTCGGTGCCGATGCCGACCACCTGCTCCGCCGAGATCCCGGCCGCCTCGACGGCCTGCGGGACGGCGGTGCGCAGGACGTCGAGGTAGTCGGCCGGGACCTGCAATGCCCACTCCGGCGGCAACGGCCGGCCGGTGGCGGGCAAGACCTGGTCCACCACTCCGTGGCGGTAGTCGTGCACAGCGGTGCCGAGCTCGGCGCCGTCGCGGACGCGCACGACCACGGCGCGGCCGGACAGCGTGCCGAAGTCGACACCCACCACGCACGCGTCGCGGTCGATCGTCATGTCAGTCACGACCTGAGTGTTATCGCTAACAATCAGGGAGTCAAGATGTGCCCGAAACATCGTGATTTCCCTGCAAGCGGCCGAAATGGTTACGGCGTGAGCGCACGACAACGCGCAGGTGGCGGGAGCGGCGCGGACGGAGGCTCGGGTGGGCGAGCGCGTGGGTGGCGGGAGCGGCGCGAACGGAGGCTCGGGTGGGGCGAGCGCGTGGGTGCGTGGGACCGCGGCCGAGGTCCGGGGCGGGATGCGGGCAGACCGGGACGCTGCACCGGGTCTGGGCGAGGGGCGCCGGGAAGCCGTCCGCCTGCGTGCGGCACGAAGGCGGCCCGACCCGGCACCCGACAACGGCGGCGCGGTGGGGTGCGAACGCCGGTAGGCGTTCGCCGAACCGCCCTCGCAGAAGGGCGGTGTCCCTGCTCTCTCCTCGCTGATCGCCCCCGGCCGCACCTCCCGCGGGCGACCAGCGGCACACCACCTCCACACCAACGGACGGTGCGGCCACTCCCGCCTAACGGGGCGGCGGCGCCACGCTCTCCCGCTTCACCAGCATCGGCGCGACCGTCCGCCGCGGCCGAGCCGTCTCCCCGTCGCTGATCTGCTCGAGCAGCAACCCGAGCGTCTCGTGTGCCACGGCGGCGAAGTCCGGGCGCACGGTCGTGAGCGGCGGGATGAAGTAGGCCGCCTCCGGCACGTCGTCGAAGCCGACGACGCTCACCTCGTGCGGCACCTTCCTGCCGCGTTCGCTCATCGCCCGCAGCACGCCGAGGGCGAGGTGGTCGTTCGAGCAGAACACGGCCGTCACCTCGGGCATCCTGGCCAGCATCTGCCCTGCCCGGTAGCCGGAGGCGGCGCTCCAGTCCGCCGCCACCACCGGCGGGACCTCGGCGCCGCACGCGTCCAGTGCCGTGCGCCAGCCGTCCACGCGGCCCGCCGCGTCGAACCAGTCGGCGGGGCCCGAGACGTGCCAGACCGTGTCGTGGCCCGCGTCGATCAGGTGTTTCGTCGCCTCGAACGCTCCGCGGGCTTGGTCGACGGTGACCAGCGGGGTCGGGCGGTCCGGGTCGCCGTCCACCGTCACGAGCGGGACGTCGGCCGGGACGTCGGCGACGGCGTCGGCGGCCCCCGAGTTCGGGGCGATCACCACGATGCCCGCCACCCGCTGGTCGCGGTGGCGTTCCACGGCCGCGGCGATGGAGTCGCGGTCCAGGACCTTCACCCTGCCGACGCTGACCGCGAACCCGGCCTCCCCCGCCGCCTCCTCGAAGGCGGACAGGAGCGAGGCCGGGCCGTACAAAGTGGAATTCTGCGCCACGACGCCGATGAGCTGCGTCTTGCCGGTGACCAGCGCGCGGGCCGCGCGGTTGGGGCGGTAGTCGAGCTCCTTGATCGCGGCCTGCACGCGCAGCCTGGTCTGCTCGCGGACGTTCGGGTGGTTGTTGAGCACACGCGAGACCGTCTGGTGCGACACCCCGGCGAGTCGAGCGACATCGGTCATCGCGGGGTCACGCGAGGTCTTCTCCACTGGCGGTCTCCGATCCTTGATCTGCACCCGTGATGTTAGCGATAACACCAGGCCGGCATCGATGCAGTGCTCATTGTCCACTCATTCGATCCGGAATGTGGCACGTCTGCGCGCGTCGCGGTCGTTATTTGGTCTGGACAACACGACACGACCGGTGTCATGTGCCAGATACGTGTCCGCACCGGCACGCAGAGAGACCGCGCCACGGTCCGAAAGTCCCGGTACGCGAACGAAGCTGGCCGCGCGGCCGTACGCGTCGGTGTCCTCGAACGGGTCGATGCGGACCACGTCCCCGTCCACCCGCACGTAGCGGTCGGGGAAGTTCACGGACTGCAGCGCGACCGTGCCGGAACCCAGAAATCCCGGTACGAAACGGAACTGCGAGTCGCCGACGTCGCGGACGTTGCCGTCGATCCGCAGCCGGTACTCGTAGTGCCGCAGCACCAGCGACGCCGCGTCCAAAGGCGACAGCCGCACGATCGGCCCGCCACGGCCGACCGGGACGCCGAACGACGGTGTGCCGTCCGCGTTCCAGTGCAACCGCTGGACGCGGGTGTGCCGGTTCGGGTCGAACAGCGGATCGCCGGTGATGTCGCGGTAGTCGCGCGCGTGGTAGACGAGCACGTCGGCCGAACCCACCGTGGTGAACGAGTTGTGCCCAGGCCCGTACTGCGAGGTGGGCACGTGAGTCGCGAACACCGGCGAGGGCGACTTCGTCCACGACCGCGCGTCGAGCAGGTTCGCGTTCTCGTCGGCGGTCAGCAGGCCCATGCAGTAACGGGCGTCGGTGGCGCTCGCGGAGAACGTCACGAACACGCGGCCGTTGCGGATCAGCACCGCCGGCCCCTCGTTCACCTTGAAGCCCTGCACCTCCCACGACAGCGTCGGCGTCGCGATCCGCACCGGCGCGCTCTTCAACGCGAGCGGTGAGGCCATCTCGGCGATGTAGAGGTTCGTGTTGGTGGCGATGCCGGGCTCGCTCTGCGCCCACAGGAAGTAGCGCTTGCCGCGGTGCGCGAAGGTGGTCGCGTCGAGCGTGAACGTGTCCCACGCCGTCACCATCTGCCCGCGCAGCACCCAGCCGCCCTCGCGCGGGTCGGCGTTCGGCGACTCCAGCACGTAGGTGCGGATGCGGAACGGTTCGTCCTTGTCGCCCGCGGCGAAGTAGACGTACCACTTGCCGTCGATGCGGTGCAGCTCCGGCGCCCAGATGTAGCCACCCATCTTCCCCGACGCCGGTCGCCGCCAGATGGTGCGCTCACGGGCGGCCGACAGACCGTCCAGAGTGGACGCGCCGCGGATGACGACCCGGTCGTACTCGGGCACGGACCCGGTCAGGTAGTACATGCCGTCGGTCGGCGGCGTGATGAACGGGTCGGCGCGCTGCTCGACGAGCGGGCTGCGGGTCGGCACCTCCGCGACGGGTTCGGCGGCGGTGGCGACGGGTGTGGCGGAGGTCAGCGCCCCGGTCGCGGCGAGCACACCGCCCGTGGCCAGCAGAGATCGGCGGGAGATCACGAGCGGCTCCTGATCCGGAGGAACGTCACGGAATTGGGCGGGAACGTGTGGGTGAAGCTGCTCGCCACCTTGACCTGCTCCGCACGGGTGCGGATCGGCTGGGCGAACTCGGTGTTCACGTCGTCGGGACGGCCCTGCAGCACGGTCGCCCGCGCCGTCGACGCCACCGGGACGCCGAGGTCGACGCGAGTACGCGCGGCGTTGTCCTGGGCGTTGACCACCTTGACGATCAGCTCACCGGTGGCGCGGTCGCGGGTGACGACCTGGCGGAACGGTTCGGCCACCTTGTCGTCGGTGAACTCGCCCCACTTCTGGCCGTCGAGGAACAGCGCGACGTGCCGGCCGCGGACCTCGACGCGCACGTCGTACGTGCGGCCGGTGTCGATGCGGGTGCCGTTGCTGACGAGCACGCTCTTGCCACCGCCGACGGCCTTCTCCACCGCGGACTGGGTGTTGTTCCAGCCGCCGAGGTTCCACCAGTAGTAGTTGCCGGTGTCCTGCACTCCGAACGCGACGAGGAAGCCCTCACGCCCGGACTGCTTGGTCGCCTTGAGGTTCAGCGTGTAGTCGCGCCAGGTCTTGTCCCCCGCCGTGACGAGCGTGTCCTCGGCTGCCGCGTCGGACTGGACGTAGGCGCCGTTCACGACGTTCCACGCGCCACGGCCGGACTTCGTCCACCGGGCGTCGGTGCCGGAGAAGTCGTCGCTGAACAACGACTGGCCGGAGGCGTTGGTGACGTTCACGTCGTCGTAGGTGGCGGCCGTGGCCCAGGTCGAGAGGCCGATCGCGCCGGTGATGGGCGCCTGGGTGGACGGAGTGGCGGAGGCGGTGCTCGGCACGACGTGGTCACCCACGTTGTTCATGAAGAGCTTCTGCACCTCGTAGCTCGCCGAGCCCCACGACGCGTGGTTGTTGAACCAGATCATGTCCGGGCGCCACTGGACGTAGTCCTCGTTGGCCAGCAGCGGCGCGTACGAGGCGAGCTTCACGACGTCGGCGTTGCGTTCGAGCCCGGTCATGAACGCCGCTTCGCTCAGCGCGTTGGCGAACTTGTTGTCCTGCGAGGCGTATTCGCCGAGGAACACCTTGGGACCGTTGCGATCGTAGGAGTCGTAGCGGTTGTTGTTCTCCAGGAACCAGCTCGGGCTGTTGTAGTAGTGCTCGTCGATCATCTTCACGCCGGCCTGCTTGTTCAGCTGCCACAGCCGGTCGAACGTGCCGCCGGTGTCGTCGGGGCCGGAGTTGCTGACGACGGTGATGCCCGGGTGCTTCGCGTTGATGGCGTCGCGGAACTTCGTGAAGCGCGCCATGAACTCGTCGGGCAGGTTCTCCTCGTTGCCGACCGCGAGGTGGGTGAGCTCGAACGGCTTGGGGTGCCCCATCTCGGCGCGCTTGCGACCCCAGACCGAGTCGGCCGGGCCGTTCGCGAACTCGATCAGGTCCAGCGTGTCCTGGATGTGGCGCTGCAACAGCGCGGGGTCGTCGGTGGCGCGGTTCTGCCCGCAGCCGGTGACGAGCGCCGGCACGACGGGCAGCGGCATGGCGCCGACGTCCTCGGAGAACTGGAAGTACTCGTAGTAGCCGAGGCCGTAGGACTGGTTGTAGCCCCAGAAGTTCCAGTTCGTCGCGCGCTGCTCGACCGGGCCGATGGTGTCCTTCCACTGGTACGAGCGGCGGCGCTCGAAGTTCGGCGCGTCGTAGCCGTAGTGGCTGCCGGTGTTGACCAGGCAGCCTCCGGGGAAGCGGACGAAACCGGGCTTCAGCGCGGCGATCTTCTCGGCGAGGTCGCGACGCAGACCGTGACCCTTGAAGGTGTCCTGCGGCATCAGCGAGATCATGTCGAGCCGCAGGGTCCCGGTGCCGCCGCCGGTCACCAGGAGCCTGCCCGTCGTGGTGGAGCTCTTCGCGCGGATCGTGCCGGTGTACCGGGTCCAGCCGTCGCCGCGGACCTGGACCTTGACCGGGTCGCCCAGGGCGGTTCCGGCGGGATCGGTGATCGTGGCGGTGAGCTGCGCGGCCTGGTCGGCTCGCGCCCACACCGAGAAGTCGTAGCGCTGGCCGCCCTGCACGGCGATGCCGCTGTTGTAGCCGGAGTTGATGACACCGGCGGGCAGGCCCAGCTTCAGGTAACGGCGGTTGCGCTCGTTCATGCGGCCGCTGTCGTCGGCGACGTCGACGGTGCCGCTGTGCGGCGCCCAGGAGGTCAGGCCGTGGTAGCTCGCGTTGTCCGCCGGGTCGTACTCGAACGAGCGGTTCTGCACCAGTTCGGCGTACAGACCGCCGTCGGCGGCGCGGTTGATGTCCTCGAAGAACACGCCGTACATCGAGTCGTCGATCGACGGGCCCTGCCGGGCGGTGTCGATCTTGAGCGTGTAGTCGGTTTCGGCGGCCGCCCCGGATCCGGGAACGGCGACCAGGAGGCTGGCCGCGAGAGCGGCGCTCAACAGGACGTGCTTGCGGGGCACGGGTTCCCTCCAAGCTCGGAAGTGAGCGTTAACATAGGGCTGCCAACTCGTTACGAGCAAGACCTTGACGCGAAAGTTGTGAGCGTTCACTCTTGGCCACCTGACAACCGCGGACACGCGGTCGAGCTCCGCGACACCGTCGTCACCCCGGAGGAATCCCAGTGCTGAAGAAGATCACCACAGTCGCCAGCGTGGTTCTGCTGAGCGCGCTCACCGCATGTGGTTCAGGAGACGGTGCGAGCACCGGTTCGTCCGGTAGCGGCACCATCACGATGGGCTTCGCCCAGGTGGGCGCGGAAAGCGGCTGGCGCACCGCCAACACCAAGTCGATCCAGGACGAGGCCAAGGCGGCCGGGATCGAGCTGAAGTTCTCCGACGCGCAGCAGAAGCAGGAGAACCAGATCAAGGCGATCCGCTCCTACATCCAGCAGAAGGTGTCGGTGATCGCGTTCAGCCCGGTCGTCGAGACCGGCTGGGACACGGTGCTGCAGGAAGCCAAGCGCGCCAACATCCCGGTGATCCTCACCGACCGCTCGATCGACTCCGACGACACGTCGCTTTACAAGACGTTCCTCGGTTCGGACTTCGTCGAGGAGGGCCGCAAGGCCGGCGACTGGCTGGTGGCCAACGCCTCCGGCCCGACGAACGTGGTGGAACTGCAGGGCACCACCGGCGCGGCGCCCGCGATCGACCGCAAGAAGGGCTTCGAGGAGAAGATCGCCTCCAAGTCCGACATCAAGGTCGTCGCGTCGCAGACCGGTGACTTCACCCGGTCCGGCGGCAAGCAGGTCATGGAGGCGTTCCTCAAGTCCCAGCCGAAGATCGACGTGGTGTACGCGCACAACGACGACATGGGCCTGGGCGCGATCGAGGCGATCAAGGCGGCCGGCAAGGTGCCCGGCAAGGACATCAAGATCATCACCGTGGACGCGGTGAAGGACGGCATGCAGGCCCTGGCCAACGGCGAGATCAACTTCATCGTCGAGTGCAACCCGTTGCTGGGCAAGCAGCTGATGGAGCTCACCAAGAAGGTCGTGGCGGGTGAGCAGGTGCCGGAGCGGGTCGTGACCGAGGAGGGCACGTTCACGCAGGAGCAGGCGAAGGCCGCGCTTCCGCAGCGCCAGTACTGACCACCACGAGAGAGACTGTCGGTGGTCGTGGTCGCACCAGCCCGCGACCGCGACCACCGACTCCCGAACCCGCTGGGCCCGTCACGCGCGCGCATCCGCGTGACGGGCCTCGCGGCCCCAGCGACGAAGGCCAGCGCCCATGACCGAGTCACCGCCGCCAGTCGTCGAGATGCGGGGCATCAGCCTCGCGTTTCCCGGCGTGAAGGCGTTGCAGGACGTCGACTTCCGGCTGTTCCCGGGTGAAGTGCACGCCCTCATGGGCGAGAACGGCGCCGGGAAGTCCACCCTCATCAAGACCTTGACGGGCGTGCACCGTCCCGACGCCGGTGAGGTCGTGCTGGCGGGCGAGGGCGTGGCGTTCTCCTCCCCCGGCGAGGCCCAGCACGCCGGGATCAGCACGGTCTACCAGGAGGTCAACCTCTGCGCGAACCTCACGGTCGCGGAGAACATCCTGCTGGGCCGGGAACCCCGCCGCCTCGGCGGCATCGACTTCCCGGCGATGCGGCGCCGTGCCGCGGAGGTGCTCGCGCGCATCGGCGTGCACATCGACCCGGCGTCGAGCCTCAGCGAACACCCGATCGCGGTGCAGCAACTGGTCGCCATCGCCCGTGCGATCGCGATCGACTGCCGCGTGCTCGTCCTCGACGAGCCGACGTCCAGTCTGGACGCGGGCGAGGTCGCCGAGCTGTTCCGGATCATGCGGGTCCTGCGCGACGAGGGCGTGGCGATCCTGTTCGTGTCGCACTTCCTCGACCAGGTCTACGAGATCTCCGACCGGATGACGGTGCTGCGCAACGGGGCGCTCGTCGGTGAGCACCTCACCGCGGACGTGGACCGGCGCTCGCTCATCTCGCAGATGATCGGCCGCGACCTCGGCACGCTCGAGGCGATCGAGGACGCCGCCGAGAAGCGCACCGCCCAGGGCCCGGTGCTGGTGCAGGCCGAGGGGCTGGGCAGGCGCGGCGCGATCGAACCGTTCGACCTCGAGATCCGCGCGGGCCAGGTCGTCGGCCTCGCGGGCCTGCTGGGCTCCGGGCGCACGGAACTGGCCCGGTTGCTCTTCGGCGCCGACCGCGCGGACTCCGGCAGGCTGCTCGTGGACGGCGCGCCGCTGCGCCTGCGCGGCCCCCGCTCGGCGATCGCCGCGGGCATCGCGTTCAGCTCCGAGGACCGCAAGGGCGAGGGCGTGGTCGCGGACCTCTCGATCCGCGACAACCTGGTGCTCGCGATGCAGGCGGCGCGCGGCTGGACCCGCCCGCTGTCGCGCCGGACCAAGGACCAGCTGGTCGAGAAGTACCTGAAGGCACTGGACATCAGGCCCGCCAACCCGGACGCGCTGGTGCGGACACTGTCCGGCGGCAACCAGCAGAAGGTCCTCCTGGCGCGCTGGCTCGTCACCGAACCGCGCCTGCTGATCCTCGACGAACCGACCCGCGGCATCGACATCGGCGCCAAGGCCCAGATCCAGCAGCTCGTCACGACGCTGGCGGCGGAGGGCACCGCGGTGCTGTTCATCTCCGCCGAACTGGAGGAGGTCGTGCGCATCGCGGACCGGATCGTGGTGCTGCGCGACCGGCGCAAGATCGCCGAACTGGACGGCTCGGCGACCGGCGTGGACGAGGTCGTCGAACTGATCGCGGGCGGCGCGGCGCCGGACAAGGAGGCGGTGTCGTGAACGCCCCGGCAGATCCGACCCACTCCCACCGAAACACCGCACCGCCCGAGGTGACCCGATGAAGAACCGCCTCCTGTGGCCCCTGCTGGCACTGGCCGCGCTCCTGCTGCTCAACCTCGCCGTCACCCCGTCCTTCTTCGCGCTGCGCATCCAGGACGGCCACCTCTACGGCGGTCTGGTCGACGTGCTGAAGAACGGCGCGCCGACCCTGCTGATCGCACTGGGCATGACGCTCGTGATCGCCACCCGCGGCATCGACCTCTCCGTCGGCGCGGTGGCCGCGATCGCGGGCGCGGTGACGTGTGTCCACATCGGAACGTCGGACAGCACCGGCACGGCGCTGGCAGGCATGGCGATCGCGCTCGTGCTCTGCGCCGTCCTGGGGCTGTGGAACGGGTTCCTGGTGGCGGGGATGGGGATCCAGCCCATCATCGCGACGCTCGTGCTGATGACGGCCGGGCGCGGCGTGGCGATGCTCGTGACCGAGGGTCAGATCGTCACGGTCAACAACACCGCGTACCGGCAGGTCGGGGCCGGGTTCGTGGTGCTGCCCGTCTCGATCCTGATCAGCCTGCTCGTGCTGGGGCTGGTGGCGTTCGTGACCCGCAAGACCGCGCTGGGCATGCTGATCGAGGCCGTCGGGGTGAACCCCGAGGCGTCGCGGCTGGCCGGCGTGCGCTCACGGACCATCATCTGGACCGTCTACGTGTTCGCCGCGGTGTGCGCGGGCATCGCCGGGCTGATGATCAGCTCCAACGTCAGCGCGGCCGACGCCAACAACGCCGGGTTGTGGATCGAGATGGACGCCATCCTCGCCGTCGTCATCGGCGGCACGTCACTGGCGGGCGGGCGGTACTCGCTCGCCGGCACGCTGCTCGGCGCGCTGATCATCCAGACCCTCACCACGACCGTCTACACGATCGGTGTCGCGCCCGAGGTGACGCTGGTCTTCAAGGCCGTCGTCGTCATCGCCGTGTGCCTGGTCCAGGCGCCCAAGGCCCGTGCCGCACTGAGCTTCCGGAAGGTGGCCGTCTCATGACCACTCTCGCCCCGCGGGTGCCGACGCGGTTCCTCCCGGTGCTGGCGACCGTCGCGCTGTTCGTCCTCGCGTTCGGGGTCGGCTCGGCGCGCTACGAGGGCTTCGCGTCCGGTCAGGTCATCGCGAACCTGTTCATCGACAACGCGTTCCTCATCGTGCTCGCGGCCGGCATGACGTTCGTGATCCTCAGCGGCGGCATCGACCTGTCCGTCGGCTCGGTCGTGGCGTTGTCCACGATGATCACGGCGTCGGGCCTCAAGGCAGGATGGCCGGTGCCGCTCGTCATCGTCGTCGTCCTGCTGACCGGGTCGACGCTCGGGTTGCTGATGGGCCTGGTGATCCACAAGTTCGACATCCAGCCGTTCATCGTCACGCTCGCCGGCATGTTCCTCGCCCGCGGCCTGTGCTTCCTGATCAGCGTGGAGTCGGTGTCCATCAAGGACAAGACGTTCCGCGCCGTCGCCACCGCCGCGATCGAACTGCCCGGCGGTGTCACGATCACCTACAACGTCGTGATCGCGCTGCTGGTCGTCGCCGCCGCGATGTACGTGCTGCACCGCACCCGCTTCGGCCGTTCGGTCTACGCGGTGGGCGGCAACGAGTCGTCCGCGCTGCTGATGGGCCTGCCGACGACCCGCGTCAAGGTCGGCGTCTACGTCATCAGCGGCCTCTGCTCGTCGCTGGCCGGGCTGCTGTTCAGCCTCTACATGCTCTCCGGCTACGGACTGCACGCGGTCGGCATGGAACTCGACGCCATCGCGGCCGTCGTGATCGGCGGAACGCTGCTGGCGGGCGGTGTCGGGTACGTGCTCGGCGGACTGGCCGGGGTGCTGGTGCTCGGCACGATCCAGACGCTGATCTCCTTCCAGGGCACGCTCAGCTCGTGGTGGACGAAGATCGTGATCGGCGTGCTGCTGCTGGTGTTCATCGCGGTGCAGAGGACTATGGTGCGGCGGTGAGACGCACCCGCCCCCTCCTGCTCGTCCTGCTCGCGGCGGTGGTGGCGGTCTTCGGTGTGGTGGTGCTGCGCGACCGGCAGGGCGTCGCGGGCACCGCCGTGGCGGGCCCGACCACCACGACGACCACCACGACCACGCCACCTGCACAAACGACCACGACGACCACCACGACCACGACCACGCCTCAGACTTCCAGCGCCCCGCCGAAACCGGCGGCCGTGCGACGGACTGGTGTCGCGACGTTCTACGACTCCGACGGCGGAGGCGCGTGCTCCTACGACCCCGGCCCGGATCCGCTGACCGCCGCGATGAACGAGGCGGACTACGGGAACTCGGCGGCCTGCGGCGCGTTCGTGCTGGTCGAGGCAGGCGGGAAGAGCCTGACCGTCCGGATCACGAACCTCTGCCCCGCGCCGTGCCGGCCGGGCCAGCTGGACCTCAGCGCGGAGGCGTTCGCGCAGCTCGCACCACCCGTGAAGGGTGAAATCCCGATCACCTGGACGATCGTCAGCCCGGACACGGCGAAGACCGTCGGGATCCGCTACAAGTCCGGTTCCAGCCAGTACTGGTGCGGGATCCAGGTCCTCGACCACCGCAACCCCGTGGCACGGCTGGAAGTGCTCGCGGGCGGGAAGTGGCTTCAGCTCCAACGCGCCGAGTACAACTACTTCCTCTCCGAGAACGGCGCCGGCTGCGGCGGTGACATCGCGATCACCGACGTCCACGGCGAACGCCTCGTCGTGGCCGCGCTGCCGGTGAAGCCCGACACGATCCAGCCCACGACCCTGCAGTTCCGTCGTGCGAGGGAATGAGTTCGGTGCCAGGGTTGTTGATCGTGGACATGGCAGACGTGAAACTCAGCCCGACCGAATGGGTGCAGAAGCAGACCGAGACGATCCTGGAGACGGGCACGACCGAGGGGGTCAAGGTCCTCGGCCGGCCGATCGTGCTGCTGACGGTGCGCGGCGCGAAGAGCGGCGCTCTTCGCTACACCCCGGTCATGCGCGTGGAGCACTCCGGCAGCTACGCGGTCGTGGCGTCCAAGGGCGGGGCGCCGGAGCACCCCACCTGGTACCACAACATCAAGGCCCACCCGGAGATCCTCCTGCAGGACGGCACGGAGGCGAAGGGCTTCACCGCCCGCGAGGTCGACGGTGCCGAGCGAGCCGAGTGGTGGGAGCGGGCCGTCGCGGCCTTCCCCAACTACGCCGAGTACCAGGAGAAGACCGACCGGCAGATCCCGCTGTTCGTGCTCGACCCGAAGTGAGCTACCAGCGCACGGGAATCGTGGCGAGGTAGGCGCTGAGCTTGTCGGCGATCAGCCGGTGGTCGCGCGCCGAGAAGTGCCAGTCGCACCCCAGCCGGTCGAGCGCCGGGTCGTCGTAGTTCCAGAGGCGGACGCGACTGTCACCCCGGTCCTGCACGACCTGCCGGGCGGCGTCGGCGAACCTCCCGGAGCCCTCGGGGACGCCGACCACGATCGTCGTGCGTGAGCCGTAACGGGCTCGCAGCTTGTCCAGGAAGCCCTGGTACGCGGCCTTGTAATCGCTGACCAGGGCTTCCGGCGTCGCCCACGGCTCGCCGGGGTTGAGCGGCGTCGAGAAGTCGTTGGTGCCCAGCCCCACGACGACCAGTTGCGGCCTCCAAGAAGCGGGAACGCGCCACACGTCACCGTCGACGTTCAGCAACGCGCGGTCGTAGTAGGTGCGGTAGCTGGTGCCCGCGGAGTGGCCGTTGTAGTTGCGCACCATGCCCATCCCGGAGAACGCGTTCACCTGGTAGTCGGCGTTCAGCGCGCGGGCGGTGATCGCACCGAAGCTCACGTCGGTGTTGGTGTTGCGGGTGACCCCGCCGTTCGAGGAGCAGTCGCGGGTGGTCGAGAGGTTGCCGTAACCCGCGGTCAGGGAGTCGCCGACGAACTCGATCTGCCGGTGGCGCGCGGAGGGTTTCGCGAGCACGGCGCCACCGTCCGCGGCGACGAACCCACCGAACTCCCCTGCGGCCCAAGGACTTTCGGTCCGCTTGACCAGGCGGACGCGGTGCGCGGTGTCGCTCAGCCCGCGAACCCAGTGCGTGACACTGCCCGGCATCACCAGCGACGCGACGGTCGTGCCGTCGACCTGCACGTCGTAGTCGTTGACCGAGTCGTTGAGCACGACCCCGATCCCGGTGCCGCGGAACCGTCCCTCGAAGTAGACGCCGGGCCAGGTGTACTGGCCCGCCTTCGTGACGCGGCCCGCGGTGTGCGCCTGGTACCCGACGCCCGCTGTCGCCGGGGCGGCCGTGAACACCAGGGCCGCCACGGCCAAGAGAGCCGTCGCACGTGATCCGTTCATGAACCCTCGCAATCGGATGAGCGGTACTCGAACCAGTCGAAGCGAACGGTGCCCGCCGCGGCGTACAGGCCGATGACGCGACCGGTGAAACCACCGGCGACCTCGGTCGACAGGTACTTGCCGTCGAGCGTGGCGAGTGCGGAGAAGGTGCCGTCGGGTTCCTCCACGCCGAACGCCAGGGTGTCCGGGCCCGAACGAGCGTCCCGCGGCGCCCTGTCCTCGTCCACCCTCGCCACCAGGACGACCGGCCCGTCCGGCACCGGCCGGGACGCGACGACGGTGCTCAGCGGCCCGATGCGGGCGAGGACCCGCGCCTGTCCCGCCGCGACCTCGATCTCGTAGTGGTGGTCCTCGTCGAGGCGGACCGCCAGACCCCCTGTGCCGTCCGCCGGGTCGAGCAGTGTGCGGACACGGCAGGACCGGTGCCGTTGGCGCTGCCCGGCGAACACCACGGCGGGATCGTCCATTCCGGACCCGCGGGCGTGCAGCGTGAGCCACCCGGCGCGTTCCGCCGTGGTGCAGTGCTGTTCGGAACGGTCGCGCACGGAGATCCAGCGTGGCGCGAGGTCGTGGTCGAAGTCGTCGCGGTCGAACTCCGCCGCATCGGGACCGGACACCAGTTCACCGACCACGGGCCAGCCGTCGGCCCAGGTCACCGGCGCCAGGAAGGTCTCCCGGCCGAGCACGTGCCAACCCGGCGTGCCGCCACCGGGACGCACGCCGAGCAGCACCATCCACCACGACCCGTCCGGGGCCTGCACGAGATCGGCGTGACCGGTGTTCTGCACGGGCTCGTCGGTGCCGCGGTGGGTCAGGATCGGATTGGCGGGACACGGCTCGAACGGGCCGTTGGGCGAGCTCCCGCGCGCGATCGAGACGGCGTGCGCGCGCTCGGTGCCACCCTCGGCGATCATCAGGTACCAGTGGTCCCCGATCCGGTAGAGGTGCGGCGCCTCCGGGGCCTTCGCACCGGGCGCACCCGACCACACCCGGTGCGCCGGCCCGAAAGTCTCACCGGTGGCGGGGTCGATGCGGTATTGCTGCACGCCGGCGACCGTGCACCAGCAGTTGCCTTCCTCGTCCCAGGCGAGGTCGGGGTCGATGCCCCCGACACCGGGCAGCAGGACCGGGTCGGACCACGGCCCGGCCGGATCGTCGGCGGTGAACACCATGTTGCCGCCGCCGTGGCTCACGCTCGTGACGATCAGCCAGAAGCGTCCGTCGTGGTGGCGCAACGTCGGCGCGTAGATCCCGGCGGACGACGGTGTCGAGGCCGTCAGGAGCAGCTGGCTCGGACGGTCGAGCGCGTTGCCGATCTGCTTCCAGCGCAGGAGATCCGTGCTGTGGAAGACCGGGATGCCCGGGAAGTACTCGAAGCTCGAGCACACCAGGTAGTAGTCCTCCCCGACCCGGCAGACGCTCGGGTCGGGGTGCATTCCGGGGATCATCTCTCCTCCAGCACGACACATCCGCCGGCCGGGACCTCGCCCGCGAGCCGGCCCGTCAGCAGGTCGTGGACGGGCAGCGGCAGCGGCACGGGATCACCGGTGTGGTTCAGCAGGAAGTGCCAGCGGCACTCGGACCCTTCGCGCGTGACGGTCTCGACGCCCGGCGGCATCTCCGGCCGCACCACGCCGGCGGAGTCCAGCAGTCCGGACACCAGCGCCGTGTAGTCCGCGGTGTCGAGGCGGGTCGAGAGGTACCAGGCCGTGCCGTTGCGGGTGAGTGCGGGAAGTCCGTCGAGCATGCCGTGCGTGTAGGTCGCGACCGCGGCGGCGCCTTCCAACCGGATCGACTCGCTCCAGGCCGTGCCGCGGGAACCGTCGGACAACGTGATCCGCTCGTCGCGCCGCAGTGGCCGGTGTTCCTCGACCCTGATGCCGAGGGCTTCCCGCAGTGCTGCCACCGGATAGCCGCCGAGCCACGCGTGCGTGCGGCTGTCGACGACTCCGCTGAAGTGCTGCACCAGCAACGTCCCCCCGTCGTCGGCGTAACGGCGGAGGTTCTCCGCTCCCTCGTCGGACAGCAGGTACAGCGACGGCGCCAGCACGAGCCGGTAGCGACTCAGATCCGTTGCCGGGTGGGCGAAGTCGGCCACCACCCCGGCGTCCCACAACGCCCGGTGAGCCGCGCGCAGTGCCGAGTGGTAGCCGAGCTCGGAGGACGGCAGGCCGTCGGAGTTCAACGCCCACCAGGCATCGGAGTCGTGCAGCACCGCCACCTGCGCCGTGACGGCCGACCCCGCGAGCCCCGCCAGGCGGGCGACGGCCGCGCCGGTCTCCCTCACCTCGCGGAAGACGCGGCTGTCCGGCCCGGCGTGCGGAACCATCCCCGAGTGCCACTGCTCCGCACCCGCCTTCGACTGCCGCCACTGGAAGAACAGCGCTCCCTCCGACCCGCGTGCGACGTGGCCGAGCGAGTGGCGCAGCACCTCCCCCGGCTCCTTGGCCAGCACCCGGTCACCGGCGTAGACGGTGCTGGTGCCCTGTTCCATCAGCAACCACGGCCGCCCGCCCGCGAACGACCGGGCGCGGTCCGCGGCGAACGCGACGTCCGCCGCCGCGTCGAGACCGGGTGCGTCCGGGTAGTGGTCGATCGCCACCACGTCGACCTCGCGGCCCAGCGCCCACAGGTCGACGTTCTGGTAGCCGGGCATCATCAGGTTGGTCGTCACCGGGCGGTCGCTGAACGCCCGGATCGCGTCCCGCTGCTCCCGGTAGGCGGTGATCACCTCGTCGGAGAAGAACCGGCTGAAGTCCAGCGCCTGACCGGGATTGCGGTGCCACTGCGTCGCGCGCGGCGGCAGGACCTGCTCCCACGCGGTGTACCGCTGGCTCCAGAACGCCGTCCCCCAGGCCTCGTTGAGCACGTCGAGCGAACCGTGCCGGGCCCGCAGCCACACTCGGAACGCGGCGGCGGTGTGTTCGCACCAGCACAACGTCGCGTACTCGTTGTGCACGTGCCACAAGGCCACCGCCGGGTGGTCGCCATACCGTTCCGCCAGCGCCGACGCGATGCGCCGGGCCGCGTCCCGATAAGCCGGCGCGGTCAGGCAGTAGGTGTCACGACTGCCGTGGACCAGCCTGGTGCCGTCGGGCCTGACCGGCATGGCGTCCGGGTGCGCGAGCGTGAACCACGGCGGCGGCGAGGCCGTCGGGGTGGCCAGGTCGACCGCGATGCCGTTGGCGTGCAGCCGATCCACGTGCGCGTCGAGCCACGCGAAGTCGTACCGTCCCTCCTCGGGTTCGAGCAGAGCCCAGGAGAAGACGCCGACCGTGACCAGGTTGACCCCGGCCGCGCGCATCAGCGCGTCGTCCTCCTTCCACGTCTGCTCGTCCCACTGCTCGGGGTTGTAGTCGCCGCCGAAAGCCAGGCCCCCCAGGCGTTCCGTGATCACGGCTCACCCCGCACGGGCAGACTGGCGTCGTCGCGCAGGAACAACGGGATGCGCTCGATCGGCGCCGCCACCACCACGGTCTGCCCGCCCTCGTGTTCCTCGCCGGTCCACGCGTCGGTCCACCGCGCGCCGGCGGGCAGCCAGACCTCCCGAACCCGCACGCCCGCCTCGGTCACCGGGGCGACCAGCAGGTCGGGACCGAGCAGGAAGGCGTCCTCGACCTGCCACGCCCGGGGGTCGTCCGGGAACTCCAGGAACACCGGCCGCATCGGCGGCACGCCGGTCTCGGAGGTGACGCGCATCTGCTCCATCACGTAGGGGCGCAGGCGTTCCCGCAGACGCAGGTGCTCGGCGAGGATCTCGTAGGCCTCCTCGCCGTACGACCAGACCTCGTTGGCCAGGCCGGTCATCCCCGGCTCCAGCACCTGCTCGGCGCCGCGGAAACCGTGCAGGCGGAACAACGGGCAGAAGGTGCCGTACTGGAACCAGCGCACCAGGACCTCGCGGTAGGCGGGGTCGTCGGGGTCGCCGCCGTGGAAGCCACCGATGTCCGTCGTCCACCAGGGGATGCCGGACAGCATGACGTTGAGCCCGGCCTTGATCTGCACGCGCAGGGTGGCGAAGTCCGTGCCGATGTCACCGGACCACAGCGCGGCGCCGTACCGCTGCGCGCCCGCCCATGAGGACCGGTTGAGCGAGATGATCTCGGTCTCCCCGGCCGCGCGGAGTCCGTCGTGGACGGTGCGGGCGTTCTCGCGCGGGTAGAGGTTGCCGACCTCCAGGCCGGGTCCCGCGTGGTAGCGCAGGTTGTACTGGTGGCCGGGCTTCAGCTCGGGTTCGCCCGCGTCCAGCCAGAACACCGTGACGCCGAGGTCGTGGTAGCCGCGCTGGAGCCGTTCCCAGACGTACTCGCGCGCCGACGGGTTGGTGGCGTCGTAGAAGGCGACCTGGGCGGAGTAGGCGCCGAGTCCCTTGTCCGGCCAGTCGGCGTGCGCCATCGGGCCGAACTCGGTGCCGATCAACAGCCCCTGGTTCAGCATCGGGTGGTAGTTTTCACTGG
This sequence comes from Streptomyces sp. ID05-26A, assembly GCF_033794685.1. Classification (NCBI taxonomy): domain Bacteria; kingdom Bacillati; phylum Actinomycetota; class Actinomycetes; order Kitasatosporales; family Streptomycetaceae; genus Streptomyces; species Streptomyces sp. ID05-26A. The sequence goes on along the minus strand of NZ_JARAYZ010000003.1, from coordinate 566,719 downwards.
CCGGGCTCACCGAGGGCCAGACCGAGACCATCAGCCGGACGCCCATCTCGTCGAGCTCGCGCACCATCGCCGCGGGATCGGGCCACTCCGCCGGGTCGAAGCGCCAGTCGCCCAGGTGGGTCCAGTGGAAGAAGTCGCAGACGATCACGGACAACGGCAGCCCGCGCCGCCGGTACTCGCGGGCGACCTCCAGCAGTTCGTCCTGGGTGCGGTAGCGCAGTTTGCACTGCCAGAAACCCGACGCCCACTCGGGCAGGAGCGGCGAGTGCCCGGTCACGCCGGCGTAGCGGCGCAGCACGTCGGCCGGTGCGCCGGCGGTGATCCAGTAGTCGATCTGACGGGCGCTGTCGGCGACCCAGCGGGTGCCGGTCTCCGCCAGTTCCACCCGGCCGATGGCGGGCGAGTTCCACAGCAGCCCGTAGCCGCGGTCGGAGATCAGCAGCGGGACGGTGACCTCGGCGTTGCGCTGGACGAGGTCGATGACCGCGCCCTTCTGGTCGAGCAGGCCGTGGGTGTGCTGGCCGAGCCCGTAGAGCTTTTCCCCCTGGTAGGCGCGGAAACGTTGTTCGAGGCGGTGGTGGCCGTTGCCGGTCGCGGTCGCGAGGCGCGGGCCCGGCCACCAGAAGTGGGCGGGCTCCTCGGCGAGCAGTTCGGTGCCGTCCTCGGTCCTGCCGAACGTCAGCCGTCCCGCCGACGACGCCAGGTCGGGGGTCAGCGCGCCCTCGGTGCCGGCGTCGATCCGGACGGTCAGCCCGCCCGTGACGAGGGTCGCGTGGTGCTCGCCGACCTTGATCTCCACCTCGCTCTCCGGCGGGGTGTCGAGCAGGGCGCCGGGCAGGTCGTCGAGCACCGGGCCCGCGGGGGTCGCCCGGACGCGCACGGCGTCCGGCCCCCAGGCCTCGACGCGGAGGGTCTCCCCCCTCGCACGCCACTCCAGCGCGGTGCCGAGGTCTCGGAAGTACGGGGACATGCGGGACTCCTCGGGTCAGTGCGGTGCGGGTCCCGTGCTGTCGCGCACGGTCAGGACGGGCGTGAGCAGCACCCGTTCGTCGGCCGGGCGGCCACCGTCGTTCGCGGTGGCGAGCCGGCGCATGATCTGGTCGACGGCGACCCGGCCGAGGTCCTGCGCCGAACCGGTCACCGCGGTGAGCCGGGGCGAGAACTGCTCGGCCAGCTGGTCCTGGCAGAGTGCAACCACTGAGGCGTCCTCGGGCACGGTCCGCCCGCCGGAGCGCAGCAGACTGAGCAACGGGCCGATCGCGCCCTCGTTCTGCACCACGAAACCGGTGGTGCCCGGCCGGTCCGCGAGGACGCGCGCCAGCGTCCCCGCGGTGCTCTCGTACGTGCCCTCGCAGGTCCGGTGCAGGAACCGCAGGCCGCGTTGTCCCGCCCTGTCCCGGAAACCGGCGAGCGTGCGTTCGGCGTACCCCGCGTGCCGGTGGTAGACACCGGATCCGTAGCCGATGAACGCGATCTCGCGGTGGCCGAGATCGGCGAGGTGGTCCGCGCACAACGCCCCGGCGGCCGCGAAGTCGTGGTCCACACAGGACAGTCCGCGCGCGTCGTCGGCCAGTCCGATGAGCGCGGCCTGGGTGCCCTGGGCCCGCAGCACCGGGATGCGCTCGTCGTCCAGTTCGACGTCCATCAGGACCACCCCGTCGGCCAGGCCGCTGGCGGCGATCCTGCGGACCCCGCCGGGGCCCTCGTCGCTGGTGATCAGCAGGACGTCGAAGCCGTGCTGCCGGGCCGCCGTCGTCACCGAGATCGCGATCTCCATCATCACCGGCACGTAGACGTCCGTGCGCAACGGCACCATCAGCGCGATGATGTGCGACCGCCGGGCCGCCAGTGCCCGCGCACCGGCGTTGGGGTGATACCCCAGCGCCTGCACGGAACTGCGCACCCGGCTCCGCGTCTCCTCCGAGATCGCGCGCTTGCCGCTGAGCACGTAGCTCACCGTGCTGGACGACACGCCCGCGTGCCTGGCCACGTCGGCAATGGTCACCATGTGTTCAGCCCTTGATCGCGCCGGTCAGGACACCCGTGCGGAAGTGCTTCTGCACGAACGGGTAGACGATGAGCAGGGGCACGAGCGTCAGCACCACCACGGCCATCTGCAACGACAGCGGCGCGGTCTGCGAGACCGCCGTGCCGAAGCCCGAGTTGACCGAGCCCGGCATGCCGTTGCCCCGGTTGACGTAGGTGTAGAGCACGTACTGCAGCGGCCACTTCTCGCTGTCGGTCGGCAGGTACAGCATCACGTTGAAGAACGAGTTCCAGTAGCTGACGCCGTAGAAGAGCGCCATCACGGCGGTCACCGCCCGCGAGGTCGGCAGGACGATGGACCACAGGATCCGCCAGTCCCCCGCGCCGTCGATCCGGGCGGCCTCGATCAGGTCGGCCGACGTGCTCGAGTAGAACGACCGCAGGATCAGGATGTTGAAGACGGAGACCGCGCTCGGCAGGATCAGCGCCCACCACTGGCCGTAGCCGCCGAGCCCGGTGACGACCAGGAAGGTGGGGATCAGGCCACCGTTGACGAACATGGTGACGATCAACAGGGTCAGCAGGAAGCGGTGCGCGAACGAGCGCGAACGGGACAGGCCGTAGGCACACATGACCGAGACCGCCATCGACACGACGGTGCCCACCGCCGTGATGCCGAGACTCACCAGCAACGCGGTGCGGACAGTGGTGTCCTGCACCATCACCCGGTAGGCCTCCAGGGTGAGTCCGTCCGGCCAGAGGACGAGACCACCGGCGCGGTTGACCGCGCCCTGGGTGGACAGGCTGGTGATCACGATGATCCACAGCGGCACCAGCACCACCAGCAGCACGACGCCGAGGGTGACGCCCTTGGCCGTCTCGCCGGCCACCGTCGGCGGTTCCTCCCACGCCGGACGGCCACCGCGCCGCCTGCGCGGGACGACCGGCTGGGACGTGTCCGTGATCGCGCGTTCGACCACCGTGAGCGTGTCGGTCATGAGCGGTACAACCCGTCTTCGCCGAAGGCGTGCGCCAGTTTGTTCGCACCCCAGATGAGCAGCAGCGAGATCACGCTCTTGAACAGGCCCGCCGCGGCGCCGTAGCTGTAGTCGCCGGTGGCGATGCCGTAGTAGAACGAGAAGGTGTCCAGCACGTCCGCGTTGTCGTAGCCCACCGCGTCGCGCTGGATGAGGAACTGTTCGAAGCCGACGGTCAGCGCGTTGCCCAGGCGCAGCACCAGCATCAGCACGATGACCCCGCGCAGGCCGGGCAACGTGATGTGCCACAGCCGCCGCCACCGCCCGGCACCGTCGGCCGCCGCCGCCTCGTAGAGATCGGTGTTGACGGCGGCGAGCGCGGCCAGGAAGACGATGATCCCCCAGCCGGCCTCCTTCCAGATCACCTGGGAGGAGACCAGCAGCGCGAAGGTGTCCGGGTTCGTCATGACGTCCCAGGTACCGATGTCGTTGTTGCGCAGGAAGTGGTTGAGCGCGCCCGCGCCGCCGAGCATCTGCTGGAAGATCGTGATCGCCAGCACCCACGAGAAGAAGTGCGGCAGGTAGACGACGGACTGGACGAAGTTGCGCACCCGGCTGCTCAGCACCGAGTTGAGCAGCAGTGCCAACGCGATCGGGATCGGGAAGAACAGGACCAGCTGCACGAAGCTCAGGTACAGCGTGTTCCGCACCGCGTTCCAGAACAGCGGGTCACCGAACAGCCGCTGGAACTGGTCGAGACCCGCCCACGTGCTCTGCCAGACCCCCGCCAGCGGGTCGTACTCCTGGAACGCGGTCACGAGCCCGAAGAGCGGGACGTAGTTGAAGACCACCAGCAGGACGACGGCGGGCAGCGTCATCAGGACCAGCGACCGGTCGCGGCGCAGCCGCACCCGCCAGCTCTGTCGCGCCGGTCGCGCCGTGCGGTCCGGCCGCGCCGCGGTCGTCGTGGTCACTGCCCGGTGCCGTGCTTCTGCAGGACGTTGTCGTTCGTCCACTGGATCAGCTTGTCCCCGCCACCACTGGTCTTCCAGTTCGCGACGGCCTCCTTGACCTCGGCCACCTTCTTCTTGCCGTGGTAGCAGTCCTTGATCGCGTCCTCGACCTGCTGTCCGGCGTCCGCGGTGGCCTGCGCCTGGGGCATGCTGATGTTCATGTTCCAGAAGACCGGTTTGGCCAGTGCCTTCACGTTGGCGACCTGCCAGGCGGTGTAGTCCTTGGTGACGACGTCCCCGCCGGGGCTGCTGACCGCCGCCGCCGGCGACGCGAGGAACGGGTAGGTCTGCGCCTGCACCTCCTTCTTGCCGGCCTCGGTGGCGGTCGGCACGCCGCCGACCGTGGTGAAGTGGGTGCCCTCGACCCCGAAGTTGACCATCGTGTACTCGGCGGAGCCGAACGGCGCGGCCAGGTAGTTCGCGATGGCCAGGCACTCCTCGATCTGCTCCGGCTTCAGGTTGATGTTGAGATAGCTCATGATGCTGGCGCCCGCGCCCATGTAGACCCGCGGTTCGCTCTTGCCGTCGGCGGCGAAGAAGTTCAGGCCCCCGCGCCGGTAGGCGGGGTCGGCGGCCCTGCCGGACTGGAGGTCGGCGAGGTTCCACGCCCCCGTGCCACCACTGGAGATCAGCGTCTTCCCGCCGTAGAACCGGGTGTTGCCGTTGGCGGTGTCGCCCGCCAGCGCGTCGGGGTGCACGTAGCCCGCGGTCGCCAGCCGGTTGCACCAGTCGAGCGCCGCGAGGAACTCCTCGGTCTCGTACAGGTGGATCAGCTTCCCGTTGTCCACCCGCCACTTCAGCGGCGCACCGAAGGCGGTGAAGACGTAGCGGTAGACGTCGTCGAAGGCCCACACGCCGTTCTTGGCGTCGGTCAGCTCCTTGCCGAGCCCCATCAGGTCGTCGGCGGACTTCACCTGGTCGGCGTTGATGCCCTTGGCGTCGAAGACGTCGCGGCGGTAGTAGAGGGCGCCCGCGATCTGGAAGCCGGTGGCGAAGGACGGGATCCCGTACAACTTCTCGCCCCAGGCACCGGTGCGCCACGCGGCGGTCGGGATGGCCGCGAGGTTGGGGTACTTCTTGATGTTGTCACCGGACAGGTGCGGCGTCAGGTCGGCGAGCTGGTTGCCCACCAGGCCGCCGACGTTCATCTGGGAGTTCCACCAGGTCGGCAGCTGGATCCAGTCGGGCAGCCTCTTGGAGGCGGTCATCGTCGGGACGATCGTGTTGTAGGTGTTGCCGTCCGCCGGTTTCATCTCCAGCTGAGCGCCCAGGGCCTTGTTCATGGCCTCGTAGAACGCGTTGCCGGCGGGCGGGATGGTCCCCCAGAGCGGCGTGACCGCGGAGTACCTGCCGCCCTTGCCCGGGACACCGGACACCGTGGCGATCCGGTCGGCGGGGTAGCGGAGGAAGCCGGGGTTCGTCAGCACGTCGGGACCGCCCGCGACGGACGGGATGTCCGGCTTGATCGACGTGTTCGGCACGTAGGCCGGCAGGACGGCCTTGAGGGCGGCTTCGGACCCCACCCCGGCCCGCTGCGCCCCTCCACCGCCGCACGCGGACAGCAGCGGCCCGGCCGCGGCGAGCCCCGCGGCGGCGACGGCGGCGTTGAGGAAGCTTCTGCGGTTCAACTCGAGGCCCATGACGGAACCGATCCTTCGTCGTCGAAGTGTCGAAGCGCTTAAACAGATGTCGGCGAGGCTAGTGACGCAGGTCTCCCAAGACAAGGGCGTTGACAGCGGAAACCTCGCAATGCCAATGTCGAAGCGCTTCGCTTCCGGCTCCGACCCGAGGGGTTGTCCCGTGGTTTCCGAGTACCTCCCCGTCGCCGATCGGCCGCTCTTCCTCGATCCGGCACAGCCGACGCGCAAGCGCATCGACGACCTGCTCGGGCGGCTGACGCTCGACGAACGGATCGCGATGCTGCACCAGTACTCACCGGCGGTCGAGCGGCTCGGCCTCGGCGCGTTCCGCACCGGCACGGAGGCGCTGCACGGCGTCGCCTGGCTGGGCACCGCGACCGTGTTCCCGCAGGCCGTCGGGCTGGGGGCGACCTGGGACGAGGAGCTCGTGCACGCCGTCGCCGAGGCCACCTCGATCGAACTGCGGGCGATGCGCCACCGGTCACCCGACATGAGCCTGCAGGCGTGGGCACCGGTGCTGAACCTGCTGCGCGACCCGCGCTGGGGCCGCAACGAGGAGGGCTACTCCGAGGACCCGGTGCACACCGCGCGGCTCGGCACGGCGTTCTGCCGCGGGCTCGCGGGCGACCACCCCCGGTTCCTGCGCGCCGCCCCGGTGCTCAAGCACTTCCTGGCCTACAACAACGAGAACGACCGCTGCGTCACGTCGTCGAGCGTGCGCCCGCGGGTGCTGCACGAGTACGACCTCGCCGCGTTCCGGCCCGTGGTCACGTCCGGTGCCGCGACCGGTGCGATGGCCGCCTACAACCTGGTCAACGGACGGCCGTGCCACGTCACCCCGCTGATCGCGACGGAGCTGCGCCGCTGGGCCGAAGCGACCGGACGCGAGCTGTTCGTGGTGAGCGACGCGGAGGCACCGTCCAACCTGGTCGACCCGGAGCACTACTTCGACGACCACGCCGAGTCGCACGCCGCCGCGCTGAAGGCGGGCATCGACAGCTTCACCGACCACGGCGTGGACAGCGCGACGCCGGTCGGCAGGCTGCGGGAGGCGTTCGACCGCGGCCTGATCGACGAGTCCGATGTGGACCGAGCGGTGCGACGGCAGCTCTCGATCAGGTTCCGGCTGGGCGAGTTCGACCCCGAGCTCGACCCGTACGCGGGCATCGGCCAGGACGCCCTCGACTGCCAGGAACACCGGGCGCTCGCACTCAAGGCGGCGACCGAGTCGGTGGTCCTGTTGCGCAACAACGGGTTGCTTCCCCTGCGCACCCCGAAGATCGCCGTGATCGGGCCGCTCGCGGACGCCGTGCTGGAGGACTGGTACAGCGGCACGCTGCCGTACGCCGTCACCGTCGCGAACGGACTCGACGCGGTGCTCGGGGAGGACGTGACCGTCGCGGACGGTGCCGACCGGGTGGCGTTGCGGTCCCGCACGAGCGGCGAACTGCTGGGCGGGACCGCGTTCGACGTCACCGACTGGGGCGACGGCGTGCTGACGTTGCGGTCCGCGGAGACCGGGCGGTACCTCAGGCTCGACGGCACGTCGCTCGTGGCGGACCAGGAGGTGATCAAGAGCTGGGAGGTGCGCGAGACGTTCCGGCTGCTGCCCGTCGAGGACTCGTTCGTGCTGCGGAACGTCCTGACGGGCCGGTACGCCGTCGCCGGGCCGGGCGGTGTCCGGGTCACCGCCGAGAGCCTCGACGCCGCCGAACGCTGGGACCGCGAGGTGCTGCGTGACGGCACCGCCGACGCCCTCGCCGCGGCACTGGCGGCCGACGTCGCGGTGGTCGTCCTGGGCAACCACCCGCTCATCCACGGCCGCGAGACCGAGGACCGCGCCGGACTCGCGTTGCCCGGCTCGCAGGACGCGCTGCTGCGCGCGGTCGCGGACGTCCGCAAGGACACCGTGCTGGTGGTGATGAGCAGCTACCCCTACGCCCTCGACTGGGCGGACGAGCACCTGCCCGCCGTCGTGTGGACGTCGCACGGCGGACAGGAGACGGGCCGGGCGCTGGCCGCCGTGCTGCTCGGTGAGGCCGAGCCCGCCGGAAGGCTGCCGCAGACCTGGTACCGCGGTGACGACGAACTGCCGGACCCGCTCGACTACGACGTGATCAAGGCGGGCTGGACCTACCAGTACCACCGGGCCGAGCCGCTCTACCCGTTCGGGCACGGCCTGTCCTACACCGGTTTCGCCTACCGCGACCTGTTCCTGTCCGCCGGCACCATCACGGCGAACAGCGCGGTGGACCTGTCGGTGACGCTGACCAACACCGGCACCCGCACCGGCAGCGAGGTCGTCCAGCTCTACGTCCGCGCGATGGACGCCCGGTACGAGGCCGCCCGGATCCGGCTCGCCGACTTCCGCAAGGTCTCGCTCGCGCCGGGCGAGATCCGGGTGCTGACCTTCCGGCTGGCGGGAGACCGGTTGGCGCACTGGGACGTCGGCACCGGCGCGTTCGCCGTCGACCCCGGCGGGTACGAGGTGCTCGTGGCCAGGTCCGCGCGGGACGTCGTGCTCACCGCCCCGATCACCGTCGCCGGACCGGTCCCCGAACCTCGTGCCGGACGTCTGCGAGCCGCCGACTTCGACGACCACGACGGCGCGACGCTCGTCGATGCCACCCGTGCCGCCGGGGACGCGGTGACCGCCGCCGACCCGGCCGTGCCGGCGACGCTGTGGTTCCGTTCGGTGGATCTCACCGGTGCCGTCCGCGTCGAGGCCGACGTCGCCGGTCCGGGTGGGCGCGTGGAGTTCCGGTGCGGCGAACTGCAGGTGGAGATTCCCGTGCCGGCCAACGAGGATCCGTACGTGTGGACCACCGGACGGACCGCGCTGACGGCACCGCTGGACGGCGTCCACGACCTCGAAGTGACGCTGCACGGCGGTGTCCGCCTCGCCGCCTTCCGGTTCACCACGGCCGACTGAAGGAGCATCCGATGCCGTTGACGGACCTGTCCCTCGACGAACTCACCGCCTACCGCCCGGACCTGGTGGCACCACAGGACTTCGACGCGTTCTGGGAGGCCACCCTGGCCGAGGCGCGCGCGTGTGGCGGCGCGGTGAGCACCGAACGGGTCCCGCACCTCCTGCGCACCGTCGAGGTCGACGACGTCCGGTTCCCCGGCTGGAACGGCGAACCGGTGGCGGCCTGGCTGCTGCGGCCACGGGGAGCGGAGGGCCCGCTGCCCGTCGTCGTCACCTACATCGGCTACACGGGCGGACGCGGCCTGCCCACCGACCACCTGCTGTGGTCCGCGGCCGGGTACGCCCAGCTCGTCGTCGACAGCCGCGGCCAGGGACACGACACCCCGGACGCGGGCGGCGGGGTCCAGTGGGCCAAGGGTTTCCTGACCCGGGGCATCGAGTCCCCCGGGACGTACTACTACCGGCGCCTGATGACCGACTGCGTCCGGGCCGTGGACGCGGTGGCCCAGCTGCCGGGACTCGACCCGGACCGCGTGGTCGCCACGGGCATCAGCCAGGGAGGCGGGCTGGCGCTCGCCGTCGCGGGACTGACGCGCGTCGCCGCGGTGATGCCGGACGTGCCGTTCCTGTGTCACTACCGCCGGGCGGCGGAGATCTGCGGCGAAGGCCCGTACCCCGAGCTCGCCGAGTACCTGCGGTGGCACAGCAGGCACGGCGTCGATCCCGCCTTCGCCACCCTCTCCTACTTCGACGGTGTGCACTTCGCGCGACGGGCGACGGCGCCGGCGTTGTTCAGCGTCGGCCTGATGGACCCGATCTGCCCACCGTCCACTGTGTACGCCGCGTACAACCGGTACGCGGGTGAGGACCGGACGATGACCGTGTGGCAGTTCGCCGACCACGGCGGCGGGCACGGCTCCAACCCGGTCGCGCAGCTGGAGTGGTTGCGCGACCGGGGGCTCGGCGCCTAGTGGTGTGGCCCGGAACGTTGCCGGGGGAATTCGCGGTCAGACGGGTGCATCGTGGTGTCGCCCCCGCGTCCTCGTACTGGTTGTACGGGGCGTGGGGGCGGTGCCGCGAGGCGCCCTGCTGGGCGCGGATTCGCCGCCGACGTTCTGAGTCACGCCACTAGCTCAAGGAGACGGAGTAGCTGTTGGTCGTGAAGTTCAGGCCGCCGCTGGACGAGGTGATCTCGTAGCCGAACTGGACCGCGCCCACCGTGACGTCACCGAACCAGCCGCGGGCGCGGATCCAGTTCATCACCGCCTTGACGTCGACGGTGCCGGAGCCGGTGTTCGAGGTGCGCACGAACGAGAACACCGCGTTCGAGCCGTTCGAGCCGCGGTAGACGTTCCAGCTGTGGCCGCCCACCGTCGCGGACGCCTGCCACGAACCGATCGGGCCGACGGCGCCGACCTTGTTCATCCACAGCATGACCTCGTAGGCGTTGTTGTCCGCCCAGATGTCGTACGCGGTGGTGTACGCGCCGGCGTTGGGGTACGAGACGTTGAAGCTGCTCCGCAGGTTGCCGATCGAGCTGAGCCTGCGGTTCACCATCTTCTCGGAGTGGGGATACGACTTCACCCCGCCGGTGTTGGGCTGGTTGGACCACACACCCCAGTTGCTGTAGGAGTTGGCCCAGATCGACTGCGGCCCGGCACCGCCGCCCCAGATGTTGTTGCGGACCGTGTAACCGCCGTTCGACCACGTTCCCCACCGGTCGGAGGAATTCCAGGCCGCCGCCAGGGCACTGCCCGAGCCGAGTGGAACCACGAGTGCGGTCACCACCGCGACAATCAGCGCACGTGTCACCTTGTTCATCGCACACCTTCCTGCGAAATCATTCGACACCATTCGTCACCCGGAGCCTGGGCTCCGGGGATTTCGAGCCGGTCCGGCTGGCGAGCTTCGGCGGGAGCAACGTCAGCGCCGGCGGCTGGTGGCCCTTGAGCTTGGCCATCAGCAGGTCGACGGCCCACCGGCCCAGCACCTCGACCGGCAGCTGGACCGAGGTGAGCCGGAGTCGTTCGGCGAGTTCGTCCGGGCAGATCGCGACCACGGCGACGTCGTCGGGCACGCGCCTGCCCTCGGCGCGCAGGCAGTCGACCACCTGGCCGAGCACCGCCTCGTTCTGCACGACCAGCGCCGACATCCGCGGCAGTTCGCGCAGCAGCGAGGTGACCACGGCGAGCACCCAGTCGTGCCCGTGCTCGCCCGGTACGGCGGTCGACGTGACGCCCCGGCGCATGGCCGCGGCGCTGAACCCCGCGAGGGTCCGTTGCGCGAAACCGGTGTTGCGCTCGTAGACGACGCTCGGGGCGCCGAGGAAGCCGATGTTGCGGTGCCCCAGGTCCGCGAGGTGGTCGACGCAGCGCGCCCCGGCCGCCTCGAAGTCCAGGTCGATGCAGGTCAGGCCCTTCACGGCCGCGGGATGGCCGAGGAGTACGGAGGGAAGTCCGAGCTGACGCAGGACCGGCACCCGTTCGTCGTCGAGCTCCACGTCCATCACCAGGAACCCGTCCACCCTGCCGCTCTCCGCCAGCGCGCGCAGCCCTGCCGCGCCCTGGTCCGCGGTCACCAGCAGGACGTCCATGTCGTGCCCGCGGGACGAGGTGACCACCGAGGTCACGAACCGCATGGCGACCGGCAGGTGCACGCCCTCCCTGAGCGGCAGCACCAGCGCCAGCACGTTCGTTCTGGCACGCGCCGCCGACAGGCCCGCGTGCGGGCGGTATCCGAGCAGCTGAATGCTTTCCCGCACTCTTACGCGGGTGTCCGCGGAAACAGGGCGTTTTCCCGTCAACACGTACGAAACCGTGCTGGGAGCAACACCCGCATGTTTTGCCACGTCCACGATGGTGACCACGCCGACACCTCCGGACCGCAACGAATCGAAGCGCTTCGATCGTGATTTCAGAATGTGGCACGCGTGAAACTCGCTCGTCAAGGAATCACTTCGCGTTCGATGATTTCGACGCTTACCACGTCGATGTCCGCGACGCGTTCGACCTTCGGGACACCGCGCGGCACTACGATGATCGCCACCAGCGGACGAGCAGGAGACGGGCATGATCACGATCAAGGAGGTCGCCCGTCACGCCGGGGTGTCGATCAGCACCGTCTCCTACGTGCTCAGCGGGAAGCGCAGCATCTCCGAGGAGACCAAGCGCCGGGTCGAGCAGAGCATCGCGGCCCTGGGGTACCACCCGAACGCCGGTGCGCGCGCCCTTGCCTCGAACCGGTCGCGGGTGCTCGGCCTCGTCGTACCGCTGTGGGCCGACCAGAACGTGCCCGTCGTCATGCAGTTCGTCTCGTCGATCGTGACGTCGGCTCGCGACCACGACTACGACGTGCTGCTGCTGACCAAGGAGGCGGGGCCGGGCGAGGCCCACCGCGTCACCGCCGGATCGATGGCGGACGCGATCATCGTGATGGACGTGGAGAGCGCCGATCCGCGCGTGCCCGAACTGCGCACCGTCGACGCGCCGGTGGTCCTGCTGGGCGTGCCCGACGACCACGAGGGCCTGAGCTGCGTCGACCTCGACTTCGCCGCCGCGGGCAGACGGATGGTGGGACACCTGGCCGATCTCGGGCACCGGTCGATCGCGCTGATCGGCTCACCCCCCGCCGTGTACGAACGCGGCACCAGCTACGCCGCGCGCCTGCTGGCCGGGTTCCAGCACGAGACCACGAGGAGGAACCTGCCGGTCTCGGTGCACTCGTGCGCTCCCGGCTACGACTCGGTCTCCGCCTGCCTGGACGCGGTGCTGCACCAGGACCGCGGGATCACCGGCCTGGTCGTGCACAACGAGGCCGTCCTGGGGCAGCTGCTGCTCGAGCTGCGGCGCCGTTCGCTGGACGTGCCGCGCGACCTGTCCGTGATCGCGTTGTGCCCCGACGACGTGGCGCAGAGCCTGCCCGTGCCGCTCACGTCGATCTCCGTGCCGGCCAGGGAACTGGGCGCGATCGCCGTCCAGATGGTGGTCACCCGCCTCACCCAGGACCACGCGCCGGAGGTCCGCCTGCTCCAGCCCAGGCTCACCGACCGGGGCAGCACAGCAGGTCGCTGAAACGATCCTTCCTCGTCGTTCGACGGAATTCGACTCGAACGGCGTCGAAAGAGGCGGTAGTTGCATTTTCACCGAACGCCTTCCGCATCCGGCGGAACGGTCGTAGCCTGCGCAAGATCAGCCGTTCGGCGGAACCTCCCTTGGTTCGATCGCCGACATGCCTTGCCGCAGAGGAACGATGAGACGACTGCTGGGTGTTCTGAGACCGACCTCCTTCCGATGGCTCCTGGTCGCCGCCGTGCTGGCGGCGAGCGCGGCCACCGCCTGCGGGGGCGACGGTGAGCCGCAGGCATCACCAGCTCCGACGACGCCGCCGTGGGTCCCGTCGATCATCGAACCGCCGCAGAAGTCGGCGTTGACCGTGCAACAGGTCCTCGACGTGCGCACGATGAAGCTTTCCGACGGCGTCGAGGTCAAGGTCAAGGGACTCGCGGCGCCGGACGCGTGCTGGACCGACGCCGCCACCACGTTCGCGAGGTCCATGCTGCTGGAGAAGCCGGTGGAACCGAGCCCGGACGGCGCGGCGGAGGTGTCGCTGCGGCTCGCGGACGGCACCGATTACGGGCTGCTCGCCGTCGAGCTCGGCATGGTGCGCAACGAGGCCGCCGGCGACCGCGCGATGCAGGAGGCGGAGACCACCGCCTCCGCGAAGCACCTCGGCCGCTGGGGGCCGCCCTGCGTGAAGCCGAGCACCACTCCACCTCCTCCGGCGGCGACCACCACCGCGGCGCCGATACCCGTGGCCGGGTGCTCGGTCGCCTACAGCGTCACGCACACTTGGCCCGGCGGGTTCCGCACGGATGTCACGATCCGCAACACCGGCAACACCGCGGTCAACGGGTGGTCGTTGCAGTGGAGGTTCGCCAACGGGCAGAAGGTGACGGAGATGTGGAACGCGACGCCGAAGCAGTCAGGCGCGGACGTCTCCGCCACGGCCGTCTCCTACAACCAGGCCATCCCCGCGGGCGAGTCGTTGCTGATGGGCTTCACGGGGTCGAGCGGGTCCGCCAACACCGCGCCGAAAGCCTTCAGCCTCAACGGACTCGCCTGCGCGGTGGCGTGACCAGAACGGACGTCGTCACTCCCGGCACTTCCTGCCGTTGTTCACGCAGTCGACGAGCCTGTTCATGATCTGCTGCGACATGACGTTGGCGAAGTCGTCGTGGTCGGAGAACGGGTTGTGCTCCTCCTCCGGGAACGAGTCGACCGCGTACCGGCCGGCCTTCTGGACGTCGAGCGGGATGTCGTAGGTCAGAGAGATCCGCAGTTGAGGAACGGCCTTGAAACCGTTCTGGCACTTGCCGTTCTGGTCCGGGAACACGATGTGGTCGCGGTGGTTCTTCGAGTCCGTGTTCTTGCCGTCCCAGCAGCTCGGGAAGTCGTGGATCCGCTTGACCTTCGAGCCCTGCGGGCAGACCGGGTACTTGTTGATCAGCACCTTGTCCTCGAAACCGGTGCAGGTCCACGAGTCCCGGGCGTTCTTGGTGCCGTTGGTCGAGACCTTGGCGTCGCCGTAGAGCACCCGCAGGAACTTCGGCATCGCCACGACCTCGCCCACGGGCGAACCGCGGAAGGTCAGGTCGACGACGGCGGGGCGCTGGATGTCGCCCTCGTTGCCCGGGAGCTCGTTCTCACCGCCACCTCCCCCGCCTCCGAGGGTGCACGGAGCCAGCTTCTCCAGCCCCTGCGGCCGGGGTGCGTTGCGGCCGATCGCGATGGCCATCCGGTCGATGGTGGCGACCCGCTTGTCCTTCAACGGGCCGACGATCGCGTTCTGCGCGAAGTTCTCGTCGCCGGGGTTCTCGTTCTTCGCCAAGCGCTTGTTCGCCTCGTCGATCTGGGTCTTGAGCAACGCCAGGTTGCGGTCGACCTCGGCCCTCGCCTGGTCCGGCACCCGGGGCAGCTTGCTCGCGACGTCGGGGCAGCTGACCGTCTTCGCCCCGGCCTCCTCCTCGTCGTTGATGCGCACGACCGGCCAGAAGTAGGCGGACTTGTCGCCGTTGCGGCACGTGGTGCCGGCCTGCTCCAGCGACCTGTCGTTCGAGTCGGCGTCGGTGGAGAGGTTGCCGACGTAGTCGTGCAGGTGCTGGGCGCCGTTGCGGACACCGGGCTGCGCGATGAAGTTGTCCGGGTTGAAGTGCCCGTTCTCGTTGCGCCCGCAGTCCACTGTGAACGTGCCGGTCGTCGCACCCTTCTGGGGTCTGGCGACGGTGACGTTCGCCTTGACCTTGGTGATGTCGACGAACTGGGACTTGTCCGCGCCATCGGCGAGCGCGGACACCTCACCACCTGTGGTGGTCGCGACGGCCAGCGCGCCGAGCGCGGTCAGGCCGAGCAGACCCGCGGTGATCTTCACCGCGAGAGAACGTCCTTTGTAGAGGCTCATGTCCCGGGTTACGTGCGAGAAGACTCACCGGCTCATTTCGACTCGGTTCGAGTCGAACAGCCGTCGAAAGCACCGGTACAGGAGCTGTTCGTCCACGGTTCACACCCCACGTCCGTTCGGTCCTAAACGGACTCATTGGCCCTGATGTTGCTCCGAACGGACTTGTCCCAGACGTACCGTGGCGACGTAGGGTGATCGAATCACGCGATCTTCCAGCGGATTCGCAGGAGAGTCCGGGGAAGTTGTCGCCGCGTGTGACCGGGCGCGTACGAGGAGAAGTATCAGGATGAACATCGAAACGGCCTTGAAAGAGGCAATGAACATCACCGGCGCCGTGGGTGCCGCACTCGTCGACTACGACAGCGGGATGTCGCTCGGCACCATCGGTGGTGGCGACTGGCTCAACCTGGAGGTGGCCGCGGCCGGCAACACCGAGGTCGTGCGGTCCAAGCAGCGCGTGATCTCGGCTCTCAAGCTGAACGACGAGATCGAGGACATCCTGATCACCCTCAAGCGCCAGTACCACCTGATCCGCCTGCTGACGCCCAGCGCGCGCGGCGAGTCGAAGCTGTTCCTCTACCTCGTGCTGGACCGGGAACGGGCCAACCTCGCGCTGGCGAGGCACAGCCTCAAGGCCATCGAAGCCGATCTGACGGTGTGACCTGGATGGCCGAGTTCTCCCTCCACGCGGCACCGGCACCGGACGCGCTGCCGTTGCGCCGGCGCGGTTCGACGCTGCCGGACACCACACCCTCGACGACACGGCCTGCCGAAGGCGCCAACGCGAGAACGATGTCCGAAGCGCTGCGCGAGATCCACGACGACATCGACTCGGTGTCGATCAACGGTGTCCTCGTCGCGACGCGGGACGGCCTGGTGCTGTGCGGTGTCACGCGCGGTGTCGAGGACGACGGCGTCGCGGCGATGGCCGCGGCGGCAGCGGGCCTCGCGACCCAGTTCACCACGCAGGCCAGGGTCGGCAGTCCGCGCGCGGTGTTCTTCGAGGGCGACTCCGGACAAGTGGGCGTGTTCGGGGTCGACGACGACACCTTGCTGGTGGTGCTCGGTGAGCGCGACACCACCATGGGCATGTTCAACGTGGTCGCCAAGCAGACGCTGGCGATGCTGCAGAAGGCGGTCGCCGCCCGGCGGTGAGACACCGGTCCGCGTCACCGGCCGAAAGCCGTGACGCGGACCCGTTCACCCTGCGGCGCGAGGACAACTGGTTCACCCGCACGCGGTCAGGGGAGGTGGCCCCGCGCCCGGGGCCACCTCCATCGGACGGTCAGTTTCACCCACCGCCGTAGGTGAAGCTGCCGAAGTCGGCCCACGACGTGCTCGGCGCACCGTCACTGGTCGCGTACAGTCCGATGTGGACACCGGTGAAGCCACCCGCCGCCTGCGTGCTCAACACGCGTCCGTCGAACGGTTCCCCCAGCGGCGACCAGTCCTGCTCCCCCGAGGCGACCAGTGCCCGGTGTTCCTGCCCGGTCGCCTCGAAGCGCAGCCGCACCACGCCCTCCCCCACCGTCGTCCGGGCCAGCAGGTCCTCGCGTCCGGCGGCGCGGCGCACCAGGGTGACCTCGCGGCCGACGCCCAGCAGGAGCCGGACGTGGTTGTCGTTGTTCTGCAGCAACACCAGTCCCGCCGCCTCGGTCGGTCCCGCCGGCGTGAAGTCGAGCTCGCACGAGGCGTGGAAGTCCTGGTGTTGCTGGCGCCGCAGGACGGCACTCGGCGTGACCTGCCCGGTGATCGACTCCGGGCGCAGCAGGAGCCGGAGGTGGCCGGGGCGGTCCGTCACCGACCAGAACACCTCGTCCGGTGTGCGCAGGAACATCCAGGCGGGGTCGAACGCGTCGAACTCGTCGGTCGGCCCGGCTTCGGGCCACGGCTGCGGCACCAGGTCGGGAACGTCGTACCCGGCTTCGACGCGGCCGGTGCCGGGACTGAACACCGGGCCACCTGCCTCCCACGACACCGGAACCAGGAACGTCTCGCGGCCCAGGTTGTAGACGTAGCCGCCGTACGGCCTGGTCGCGAGCAGCACGGCGTACCACTGACCCCGTTGCGTGCGCACGAGGTCCGCGTGCCCGGTCGCCGCGATCGGGTGGTCACGGCCCAGGTGACGATGGGTCAGCACGGGGTTGAGCGGCGAACCCCGGTACGGGCCGGTGATCTCGTCCGCCACCGCGACGACCACCGAGTGCTCGAAATCGGTCCCGCCCTCCGCGCACAGCAGCACGAAGCGTCCGTCCACTTCGTACAGATGCGGTGCTTCGAGCCACACCGACTCGTGCGAGGTGCCGCTCCACAGCACGTGCTCGTCCCCGACCAGCTCCAACTGGACCGGGTCGAACTCCCGCAGGTACACCTCGGTCCGGCCGGGCGGGCCGCCGGGCACCTCGCGGGTCGCCGTCCACCACGCCCTGCCGTCGTCGCCGAAGAACAGCGACGGGTCGAACCCGTCCGCCTCCGGCAGCCACACCGGTTCCGACCACTCGCCCGCCGGATCCGTCGCGATCACCACGAAGTTGCCGCTCTTCTCCGTGCCGTCGACCAGCGTGCACACGACGTAGAACACACCGTCGTGGTGCCGGATCGTCGGCGCGTACAGACCGCCGGACGCGCGCACTCCCCGCAACGGCAGCTGCGACGGCCGGTCCAGCACGTGGCCGAGCAACCTCCAGTGCACCAGGTCCTTGCTGTGGTGGATCGGCAGGCCTGGGAAGTACTCGAACGTCGAGGTGACGAGGTAGTAGTTCGATCCCGCCCGGCACACCGACGGATCGGGGTGCGAGCCGGGCAGGACCGGGTTCTCGTACTGGGCCACGGTGGCGCTCCCGCTACGGGTTGAGCCGGGTGTACGCGGGCTTCGGCCGCAGGTTCTCGTCGAACAGGCAGGCGGCGCCCTCACCGGGGAACACGTCGGGCACCCACGAGTGCCGGTCGGTGAAGCCCCACGTGGTGAACTCGACGCACCGCCGCACGGCGTGGCACGCGTCCCAGACCTGCTCGAAGTAGTCGGCCTGGCTGACCAGCTTCTCCGGCGTGACCGGCAACGGGATGCGCACGTCGGCCTCGGTGATCGCGACGTCCAGGCCGAGTGCGGCGAACCGCGCGATGTTCTCCTTCATGCCCGACGGGAACCCGTACATCAGCGACAGGTGGCCCTGGATGCCGACGCCGTGGATCGGCACCCCCTGCCGCTTCAACGACTTCACGAGTTCGTACGTCGCGTCGCTCTTGGGGTTGAGCCCCTCGATGTTGTAGTCGTTGATGTAGAGCTTGGCCTTCGGGTCTGCCTGATGGGCCCAGCGGAACGCGTCGGCGATGTAGCGGTCGCCGAGCTTCTCCTGGAACACCGTCTGCCGGCGCGTGCCGTCCTCGTTGAACGCCTCGTTGACGACGTCCCACGCGCGGATCTTGCCGCGGTACCGGCCTGCCTCGGTCCTGATGTGGTCCTTGACGACACCGCGCAGTTCGGCCGCCTCCAGCCCGGCGACCCAGTCGGGCAACTGGCTGTGCCACACGAGCGTGTGGCCCCGCACGGTCTTGCCGGTCCGGCGGGCGTAATCGACGATGGCGTCCGCGCCGGACCAGTCGTACTGGCCGCGCACCGCCTCGACGACGCCCCACTTCATCTCGTTCTCGGGCGTGACGCTGTCGAACTCCCGCGTCAGCACCTTCTTGTAGTCCGCCTCGGCGTTCAGGTGCTGGACGGCCACCGCGCTGCCCACGTACCTGTTCGTGTTGTGCTTCAACGGTCCCGCGGCCGAGGCGGGTGCCGCCTGCGCGAGCATGACCAGTACTGCCGCACCAACTGCTAATCGGGTTCGCACGATCATCCCTTCACTGAGCCGGTCAGACCGCCGACCATGCGGCGTTCGGCGAGGACGAAGAACGTGAGCGCGGGGATCATGGACAGCGCGGTGAAGGCGAGCACCTTCGCGGTGTCCTGGGTGTGCTCGGACTGGAACATCGCCACGCCGAGCGGGAGCGTGAAGTTCGTGGAGTCGTTGAACACCAGCAACGGCAACAGGTAGAAGTTCCAGCTGGTGACGAACGCGAGCACCGACACCGTGATCAGCGCCGGACGCGAGAGCGGCAGCAGGATCCGCCAGAAGAAGCCGAGCTTCGCCGCGCCGTCGAGCAACGCGGCGTCCTCCAGCTCACCGGGGATGGCGTGCATGAACGGCCGCAGGATCACGATCGTGACCGGCAGCGAGAACGCCGCCTCGGGAATCGCGACGCCGAGCGGGTTCTCCAACAGCCCCAGCTGACGCAGCCACAGGTACAGCGGCAGCGTCGCCACGCCGAGCGGGAACAGCAGGCCGAGCGTGAACAACGTGTAGAACGCCTCACGGCCCTTGAAGGCGTACCGGGACAACGCGAACGCCGCCATCGACCCGAGCACGACCGCGAGAGTCGTCGCGATCACGGCGATCAGCGCGCTGTTGCCGAGCAGCCGCCAGAACTGCGGAGACGTCACCACCTCGGCGTAGTTGTCCCACACGAACGGTCCGGGCAGGCCGGCCGGCGCCGTGTTGATCTGCGCCGTGGTGCGGAACCCGCCCAGGATCACGAACAGCAGCGGTACCACCGTCATGCCGATGACGGCGAACGCGGCGAGATAGCCGATCATGTTGCGACGTGCCATCTCAGCGCACTCCCGTCATCGCGCCGGCGGTGTCACGGCGCAACGCGAACCGCTGGTAGAACAACGCGAACACGAAGCAGATGATGAAGAGGATCACCGCGACCGCGCTGCCGAAGCCGAACTCGTACCGCTTGAAGCCGTGGTCGACCAGGTAGGTCGCCATGGTCGAGGACGCGTTGGCGGGACCGCCGAGCGTCATGATCCAGACCAGGTCGAAGAGCTGCAGCGACCCGATCACCGACAGGAACACCCAGATCCTGATCGTCGGCCCCAGCAACGGGAGCACGACGTGCCGGGTGGTCTGCCAGGCGCTCGCGCCGTCCAGTGCGGCGGCTTCCCGCAGCTCGGGCGGAACACCCTGCAGGCCGGCCAGCAGGAGGATCACGCCGAACCCGATGTACTTCCACGTGATCACCACGAAGAGCGTGTAGAGCACGATCGACGGGTCGGCGAGCCACAGCTGCACCAGTCCGCCGAGGCCGACCGCGCGCAGGATCTCGTCGATGAACCCGCCCGGCTGCAACATGAGCAACCAGATGACCGCGGTCACGGCCTCCGACAGCACGTACGGCGCGAAGACCACCATCCGCAGGATCGTCCGGCCGCGCAGTTTCCGGTTGAGCAGCAACGCGAGGCCGATGCTCAACGGCAGCTGCACGACGACGGACAGCGTGGCGATGATCAGGTTGTGCCCGATGGCGCCCTGGAAGACGTCACCGGAGAAGGCGTCGACGTAGTTGTCGAGCCCGACGAAGTCCGTGAGCGGGCCGAAGCCGTTCCACGAGAAGAGGCTGTAGTACGCCGCGACACCGATCGGCACCAGCACGAACCCGGTGAACAGGAGCAGTGCCGGGATCAGCAGGAGCGCGAGCTCGAGGCGGGTGCGGACTCTGGACCGCCGCCGGGTGCCCCCGGCCGCTGGCGCGTGCGGCACGGGGGCGGTCGGCGGCCGCGTGGTGATCGCGGCACTCATCATTTGTTCCCGGCAGCCGCTTCACTCACCGACTTGACGATGGTGTCGGGCCCGCCCTGCCCCGCGAAGAAGTTCGCGATGGCGTCGTTGAGGGCCTGACCGACCTTCGTCGGGAACGCGGTGTCGAAGTAGAGCTGCACGTGCGACGCCTTGCCCATGACATCGGCGATCGCCTTGTGCGGTTCGCTCTTCAGCGCGGCCACACCGGCAGGGGTCACCGGCAGACCGGAGTTGGTCTCGGCGAGGATCTTCTGCACGTCGTCGCCGACCAGGTGGCCGAGGAACTCCGCGCACGCCTTGGCAGCGCGGGTGGTGCAGGAGAACCCGTCACCGCCGCCGACCATCACGCTCGGATCGCCCTGTCCGCCCGGCACGGTCGGGAACGGGAACCAGCCGATCTTCGAGCCGAGTTCCTTGTCCTCGGTGAGCGCCTGCATCACGTCGGGGTTCCAGTCGCCCTGCAACTCCATGGCGGCCTTGCCGTTGGCCACCAGGCCCGCCGAGCTGCCCGCCCCCTGCTGAGCGGGCGTCCCGACGAACCCGTCCTGGAACGGTTTCGTGTCCAGGAAACTCTTGAGGTTCTCGCCCGCCTTGAGGAAGCACGGGTCCGTGAGCTCGGTCTTCTCGACCGCCTTCTTCAGCGTGTCGACCGAGCACTGGCGCACCGCGAAGTACGCCCAGTAGAAGGCGTCCGGCCAGCGGTCCTTGCCGCCGATCGCGATCGGCGTGACGCCCGCGGTCTTCAGCTTCGCGACGGCGGCGTTGAGATCGTCCATGGTGGCCGGCGGCGTGGTGATGCCCGCGGAGGCGAAGACGTCCTTGCGGTACCAGAACCCGACCGCGTGCATCAGGTACGGCGCGCCGTACTGCTTGCCGCCGACCTTCCAGCCGTCGGCGTTCTTGGCCAGCGGGCCGATCCAGCCCGACGAGGCCTGCGTGATGTCCGCGATCTTGCCGGACTTCAGCTGGTCGGCGAGCGCACCGCCGCCCCACTGCTGGAAGAGGTCGGGCGGGGTGTTGCCCTGCAGGGCGAGCGGCACCTTGGTCTGGAACTGCTCGTTCTGCAGCGGTTCGATCGTGAACGAGGTGTTCGGGTGGGTCTTGTGGAAGTCGTCGGCGATCTGCTGCCACTTCGACTTCATCGGTTCGGTGGTGCGGTTGTGCCACCAGGTGAGCGTGACGGGGCCTTCCGTGGAGGCGTCACCGCCGCCACCACCGCACCCGGCCAGCACGAACGCCGCGGCGGCGAAGAGGGCAAGGGGCTTTCTGGAACGCATTGGGGGTCCACTCCTGACGACGTCGGCCGGTTGGACTGCCTGTGTTGGGGCCAGAGACTCCCGTGTGAACCGGTCCCGTGTCAATCGTTGTCGATAACGTTTTACACGGCTAGCCTGACCCGGTGCCTCCACGCTCCCGCGTCACGATCAAGGACGTCGCCGCTCAGGCCGGCGTCTCGGTAGCCACCGTTTCCAAGGTCCTCAACAACCGTTACGGCGTCTCCGCCGACACGTTCGCGCGGGTCACCGCCGTGATCAAGGACCTGGGGTACGAGGCGAGCCTCGTCGCGCAGAGCCTGCGCAACCACCGCACGAACGTCATCGGAATCCTCGTCGCCGACATCGAGCCGTTCAGCACCGAACTGCTCAAGGGCGCGGCGGATGCCATCCGCGGCACCGGTTTCGAGCTGGTCGTGTACTCGGCGGGCGGTCGCACCGGCGATCCGCACGGCTGGGAACAGCGCTACCTCACGCGGTTGAGCGGCACGCTCGTCGACGGCGCCGTGCTGGTCACCCCCGCCGTCGACCTCGAGGGCATCCCCGGCACGCCGGTGGTCGCCGTCGACCCCCACACCGGCCGCGCCGCGCTGCCCACCGTCGACTCCGACAACCTGCACGGCGGCAGGCTCGCGACGGAGCACCTGCTCGCGCTCGGGCACCGCCGCATCGCGATGCTCACCGGCCGCGAGGACCTGAAATCGGCCCAGCAGCGCGAAACCGGCTACCGCGGCGCGCTCGCCAGCGCCGGCGTGACGGTCGACGAGGACCTGGTCCGCCGCGGCGACTACGACGCGGACGTGGCGGCCGCGTCGGCCCGCGCCCTGCTGACCGGCTCCGACCGGCCGACCGCGATCTTCGCCGCCAACGACACCACCGCCATCGCGGCCGTCGAGGCCGCACTCGACCTCGGCCTGCGCGTGCCGGAGGACCTCTCGGTGGTCGGCTTCGACAACATCCCCGAGTCCGCGCTGTGCAGCCCGCCGATCACGACGGTGCAGCAGCCGATCCGCGAGATGGGCCACCGCGCCCTCGAACTGCTGGTGCGGCTCATCAACGGCGACGAGCCCGCCGACACCCACATCACCCTGGGCACCGAACTGGTCGTCCGGCAGTCGACCCGCCCACTGACCTCGTGAGGTTGTTCTCGTGACGACAGAAGCCACCGCGCCGGACGAGGTCTGGCGCGACCCGCACGCACCCGTGGACGATCGTGTGCGCGACCTCGTCGCGCGCATGACGCCGCAGGAGAAGATCGTGCAACTGCAGGGCATCTGGGTCGGCATCGACGCCGTCGGCGAGATGGCCCCGCACCAGCACGAGTTCGCCGTGGCACCGCAGGACTTCGACGAGCTGACCAAGCACGGGATCGGCCAGCTCACCCGCGTCTTCGGCACCCGGCCGATCGCGCCGGAGGTCGGCGCGCGCACGCTCGCCCGCACCCAGCGGCAGATCGTCGAGTCGAGCCGCTTCGGGATTCCCGCGCTGGCGCACGAGGAGTGCCTCACCGGGCTGGCCGCGTGGCAGGCGACCGTGTACCCGTCGCCGTTGTGCTGGGGCGCGACCTTCGAGCCGGACCTGGTGCGGCGCATGGCCGAGCAGATCGGCGGCTCGATGCGGCGGCTCGGGATCCACCAGGGCCTCGCACCTGTCCTCGACGTGGCGCGCGACCTGCGGTGGGGCCGGGTCGAGGAGACCATCGGCGAGGACCCGCACCTGGTCGGCACGATCGGTGCCGCCTACGTCGAGGGCCTCGAGGCCGCGGGGATCGTGGCCACGCTCAAGCACTTCGCCGGCTACTCGGCCTCCCGGGCGGGGCGCAACCTCGCGCCGGTGTCGATCGGGCCGCGCGAGCTCGCGGACGTGATCCTGCCGCCGTTCGAGATGGCCCTGCACGCCGGTGCCCGGTCGGTGATGAACTCCTACTCCGACAACGACGGCGTGCCGGTCGCGGCGGATCCGCGGATGCTCACCGAACTGCTGCGCGACGAGTACGGCTTCACCGGGACCGTGGTAGCCGACTACTTCTCGGTGGCGTTCCTGCACAAGCTGCACGGTGTCGCCGCAGGCCGGGAGGACGCGGCCGCACAGGCGCTCGCGGCCGGCATCGACGTCGAACTGCCCACTGTGGACTGCTACGGCGAGCCGCTGCTCGAAGGCCTCTACTTCGACCGGGTCGACATGACACTCGTCGACCGGGCGCTGACCCGCGTGCTGACGCAGAAGTTCGACCTGGGGCTGCTCGACCCCGGCTACTCCCCCGCGCCCGACTCGAACCTCGACCTCGACGACGCCGAGTCCCAGGCTCTCGCCCGCGAGGTGGCCGAGCGCTCGATCGTGTTGCTGCACAACGACGGCGTGCTGCCGCTGGCCGGCAAGCGCCTGGCCGTCGTGGGCCCGCGCGCCGACGAGCCGGGCGCGATGATGGGCTGCTACTCGTTCCCGCTGCACGTCGGCGTCCACCACCCGGACGCGGAGATGGGCATCGAGGTCTCCACCGTGCTGGAGGCGTTGCGCGAGGACCACGACGTCGTGTTCGCGCGCGGATGCCCCGTCGTGGGCGGCACCGACGACGAGATCGCCGAGGCGGTGGACGCCGCCCGGCAGGCAGAGGTCTGCGTCGTGGTGCTGGGCGACCAGGCGGGACTGTTCGGCAAGGGCACGTCCGGGGAGGGCTGCGACGTCGCCGACCTGAAGCTGCCCGGCCGTCAGGAGGAACTCCTGGAGGCGGTGCTCGACACCGGCATGCCGGTGGTCCTCGTGCTGCTCTCGGGTCGCCCGTACGACCTGTCCCGGCAGGCCGGCCGCCTCGCCGCCGTCGTCTGCGGCTTCTACCCCGGCCAGGAGGGGGCGGAGGCTCTCGCGGGTGTCCTGAGTGGACGCGTCAACCCGACGGGCAGGCTCCCGGTCAGCTTCCCCGGCGCCGGCTCCACCCAGCCGTCGACCTACCTCAGCGCTCCCCTCGGCACCCGCAGCGAGGTCAGCACGGTCGACCCGACGCCGCTGTTCCCGTTCGGCCACGGCCTCTCGTACACGCCGGTCTCGTGGGTGACGGCGGGGTGCGAGGACCGCGAGTGGCCGACCGACGGCACCTGCGCCGTGCACGTCGTCCTGCGCAACGACACGGACTCCCCGGCCACCGAGGTCGTCCAGATCTACCTGCACGACCCGGTCGCGGAGGTCGCGCGGCCCGTCCGGTCGCTGATCGGCGCGGTGAAGGTGGACCTCGCGCCCGGCCAGACCCGCACCGTCACCACGCGGCTGCACGCGGACCTCACCTCCTACACCGGCCGGGCGGGACGCCGCCAGGTCGACGCCGGTGACGTCGAGCTGCACGTCGGCACGTCGAGCGCGAACATCCACACGGCGCTGAAGCTCTCGCTGACCGGACCGGCGAGGCAGGTCGGATTCGGCCGGGTGATGACACCGGAGTTCACGACGAGTCCCTAGCGGGGTTCCCTCCCCCAGCCCGGTAACGTCCACTGCGGACGGACCGGGCTGTCGGAGGAGTTCTTGTGCTGGAGATCAGCGGACTGACGTGGGCCGTGACGATCGGGGTGATCGTCGCGCTGCTGGCGGTCGACCTCGTGCTGGCGGCGTGGCGGCCGCACCGGATCGGTTTCCGCGAGGCCGGCCTGTGGTCGGTGTTCTACATCGCCGTCGCCATCGGGTTCGGCGTGTGGTTCGCCAGTGCGCACGGCGGCACGTTCGGCGCGGAGTACTTCGCGGGCTACATCGTCGAGAAGAGCCTGTCGGTCGACAACCTCTTCGTCTTCGTGATCATCATGACGACGTTCCTCGTGCCCGAGGAGCACCAGCACAAGGTGCTGACGTTCGGCATCGTGCTCGCGCTGATCATGCGCGGCATCTTCATCGCCGTCGGCGCCACGCTGCTGTCGTTGTTCTCGTTCATGTTCCTGCTGTTCGGGCTGCTGCTGATCTTCACCGCCGTGCAGCTGTTCCGGCATCGCAACGAGGATCCCGACGTCGAGAACAACGTCGTCGTCAAGACCGCCCGCAAGCTCCTGCCGGTGACCGACGACTACGTCGGCGGCAAGATCTTCACCCGCGTCGACGGCAAGCGGCTCGCCACCCCGTTGTTCGTGGTCCTGGTCGCGATCGGCGGTGTCGACCTGCTGTTCGCGCTGGACTCGATCCCCGCCGTGTTCGGCGTGACCGAGCAGCCCTACATCGTGTTCACCGCCAACGCGTTCGCCCTGCTCGGCCTGCGCGCGTTGTTCTTCCTCGTCAAGGGTCTGCTCGACCGGCTGGTGTACCTGTCGGCCGGCCTCGCGGTCATCCTCGCGTTCATCGGCGTGAAGCTGATCCTGCACTGGGCGCACGTCGACATCTCCGCGAGCGTGCCCGAGATCCCGACGCCGCTCAGTCTCGGCGTCATCCTCGGCATCCTGGTGATCGTCACGGTCGCGAGCCTGATCAAGACCCGCAACGACCCGTCCGCCAAGGCCCACCCCGGCTCGCTGCGCGGTCACCGGGACGACGATAAGTAACACTTGACTACTTAGTAACAGCTGTTACAGACTTCGTGCATGGATCTGCACGAGGTCGAGCCCGCACGCGACCGCCGGGTGCGCCGCACCCGCGCGGCCGTGCTGCGGGCCGTGATCGACCTGGTCACCGAACGGGGCACGGCGGCGATCACGGTGTCCGAGATCGCCGAGACTGCGGACGTCAGCCGTCGCGTGGTGTACCAGCACTTCGGCGACCTCGAATCGGTGCTGCTGGAGGCAGGGCTCGACCTCGCCCGGCGTGAGCTGCTGCCTCGTCTCACCGGCCTGCGGGAGCCGGTGGACGCGCGGGCCGAGATCCTCTCGTTGACCCGGCACTTCGCCGACCACCAGATCTTCTACCGCGCCCTGCTGACAGGGCCGTGCGCGTACGCCCTGGACCGCGGGCTGATCAGGCTGCTCCTGCCGATCAACCGCCAGGGCATCGAGCACCTGCACCGCGACAGGCTCTCCGACCAGGCGGCCGACGACCTCGCCGCGTTCGTCACCGGGGGCGCGGGGTCGTTCGTCACGGCCTGGGTGGTGGCGGGAGCACCCGATCCGGAGATGTTCACCGACCGACTGATGGGCGTGATGTCCGTGTTCCTGGAACTCCGATGATCAGCCGCCTCCTTCAGCGCGGGCTGAAGCTCTCCCCGCCACTGACCCGTGACGTCGTGGTGCAGCGGGATCTGCGCGTCCCGATGCCCGACGGCGTGGACCTGCTCGCGGACCGGTGGACGCCGCGCTCCGGTGGCGACGGGCTCCCGACGGCGTTGATCCGCTCCCCGTACGGCCGGCGCCTCTTCGGCGTGGCCATCGCGAGGCCGCTGGCCGAACGCGGCTACCAGGTGGTGATCCAGAGCGTCCGCGGCGGGTTCGGCTCCGGCGGCACGTTCGACCCGATGCGCCAGGAGCGCGAGGACGGCCTGGCGACCCTCGACTGGCTGGTGGGGCAACCGTGGAGCGACGCGATCGTGCTCTACGGACTGAGCTACCTCGGCCACGTGCAGTGGGCGGTCGCCGACCGGTTGCCGCCCCAGGTCAAGGCGATGATCCCGGTGGTCACGGAATCGGCCCTCACGCTGGAGTTCCTGCGCCCGGACGGCATGTCGCTGGAGACGCCGTTCGGGTGGGGCGTGCTCGTCGGCACCCAGCAACGCCCGCTGGCGATGCTGGGCAAGACGTTCCAGGACAGGAAGACCGCACGGGCGCTGTGGACGCTTCCGTTGCGGGACGCGGACGTCGCGGCGTTCGGCTCACGGTCCGAGTACATCCAGGACGTGCTCGACCACGACGCCGGCTCCCCGCGCTGGGACGGGTTCGACCACAGCCACCGGGTCGCCGGCGTGACCGTGCCGGTCAGCTCCATCGGCGGCTGGTACGACATCTTCCTGCCCGGCCAGTTGCGCGACTTCCAGGTGTTGCAGGACAACGGCCGCTCCGCGCGGCTGACCGTCGGGCCATGGACTCACACCGAGGTCATGTCCGCACCGGTCGCCGAGGCCGTGGAGTTCGGCCTGGCGCACGCCCGAGGTGAAGAACCTCCTCACCGCGCTCCGGTCCGGTTGTACGTGATGGGCGAGGACGCGTGGCGCTCGTTCGACTCCTGGCCACCCTCCGGCTACACGCCCACGCGCCTGCACCTCGGCCCGGACGGCGCGCTCGGCCCGGTGCCCGAAGAGTCCTCAGTGGACACGTTCCGGTACGACCCGGCCGATCCCACCCCCGCGGCCGGAGGTGTGCGCCTGACGAAGGACGGCGGCCGCGTGGACAACACCGCGCTGGAAGCCCGGCAGGACGTGCTCACCTACACCACACCCGTGCTCGACCAGGACGTCGAGGTCGTCGGTGAGGTCAGTGCCGAGATCTGGTTCTCCTCCAGCCTCGCGCACGCCGACGTGCACGTCCGGCTGTGCGACGTCGACCCGGACGGGCGCTCGTGGAACGTGTGCGACGGCCTGGTGAGTCTGACGTCGGCGGAGGACGCGCAGTGCGCCACCGTCCGCTTGTGGCCGACGGCGTACCTCTTCCGGCACGGGCACCGCATCCGCGTGCAGGTCTCCAGCGGCGCCTTCCCCCGCTACGCCCGCAACCCCGGCACCGGTGAACCACGTGCGACGGCCACGGCGATGGTCGCGGCGAACCAGTCGATCCACAGTGGACCGGACCGCCCGTCCGCGATCACGCTGCCCGTGCGCTGAAGAGGTCAGCCGCCGTTCTTGCCCTTCCCCTTGCCGGACTTGCCCTTGCCACCCGCAGGCTTGCCGTGGTCTGCGACGTGGGCCGGCACGGGGGCGACGACCGGGGCCGTCGGCTGCACCACCGCGACGGGTGTGGGCTCGAAGTCCACCGTGCGCGCCGGGGTCGACACCGGCGCGTTCGTGGCCGGAGCGTTCGTGGCCGGCGGCTCGGAACTGGTCGCGGTGATGCTGTTCCACGCGCTGAGCCCCGTACCGATGGCCGAGATCAGCACCACGGCGGACGCGGCCGCGAGCAGTCCCCGTGAGCGGGGCGGCCGGACCGCGGTCAGGGTCGGCAGGTCGGCCGCCCGAGCGCGCAGGGCCTCGGCGCACTCACTGGCGGACGGGCGGCGGGCCGGGCTCAGCGCCGTCATCCTGGACAGCAGCCGCACGAGGTCGAACGGCAGGTTCTCAGGTACGGCGGGCGGCCGGTGCAGCCGGGCGACGGCGGCCTCGATCTCCGTCCCCTCGTACTCGCGGCGCCCGGTCAGGCACTCGATCAGCACCAGACCCAGCGCGTAGACGTCGGTGGCCGAGGAGATCTCCTCACCGCGCACCTGTTCCGGCGCGAGATAGGCGGCCGTGCCCACGACCTGGCCGGTCCTGGTGAGTCCGGCGCCGTCCGCCGAGCACACCAGGCCGAAGTCGGAGAGACGCGGGATCTCTTCGTCGTCGAGCAGGACGTTGGCGGGCTTAACATCGCGGTGCACGAAACCACGGGTGTGCACGTGGGCCAGCGCGTCGGCCAGAGCGGCACCGACCCGGCGCACGTCCTCGACGGCCATCGGCCCGTCGGTGACGCGGTCGCGCAGCGTCCTGCCCTCGATCAGCTCCAGCACCAGGTACGGCGTCTCGCCGCAGGGGTCCGCGTCGTAGACCTTGACGAGGCCCGGATGGGACAGGCCCGCGAGAGCGCAGATCTCGTTCTCGATGCGGCGCGCGTCCGACAGGTCGTCCTCGAGCCGGAACAGTTTGACCGCGACGTCGCGGGCCAGCAGGACGTCCGTGGCGCGGCGCACCTGCGCGACCCCACCCGTGCCGAGCACTTCGCCCAGCCGGTACCGGTCGGCGAGAAGAACACTGTCCGGCGGCATGGGTTGGACCTTTCCGTTCGGGTGGGACCACCTGTGGGTGCCCACCCGAACGGTGATCCAACCGTGGAGCAGGCTCCACCGGAGGACACCTGCTGCCCGGATCGATCACCACTCGCCGTGCGACCAGTCTGAGCTGGTAAGACGTTCGCCGACCGAGAGAAGACCATGTCAAGAGTCAAACCGGCCCTCGTCCTGCTGACCGGTGTCCTGTGCGCCCTGGCGATGACCGGCACCGCGGGAGCCGTGGTGAACGGGACCGACTCCACCGAGCGCTACGAGTTCATGGCGTCGATCCCGGAGTCCGTGCCGGCCGCCGGTGGCGCGAAGGGTGTGTGCGGGGCGTCGTTGATCCATCCGCGGTGGGTCGTGACGGCGGCGCACTGCGTGGACCCGGAGGGAACGGGCGCGGTGCCGGACGGAACCGTCCGGATCGGCAGCGACCGCAGGACGTCCGGCGGGACCGTGCGCGCCATCGACCGCGTGGTGCGGCACCCCGGCTACCGGCTCGGCCGGCCCAACCAGCACGACATCGCACTGGTCCGGCTCGACCGCCCGGTGCGGGAACGACCGATCCGCGTCGCCGCTCGTCCTGGTGCGCCCGGCACCGCCACGCGACTGCTCGGGTTCGGCACCACAGTGGACACGGTCGACATCACCGAGGCCGTGTTCCCCGAACAGCTGCAACAGCTCGACACCCGGCGTGGCGCGGTGTCGGAGTGCGCGCCGGGTTACGCCGACGCGACGCGGTTGTGCACGATCAGCCGCAAGCCCCGCGCGATGGCGTGCGTCGGCGATTCGGGCGGTCCCCAGATCCAGCGCGGAAAGCACGGCCGGTGGGAACTGATCGGCACGACGTCGGGCCCCGGTGACACCGATCTGCTGTGTGCGAACGGGCCCGGTCTGTACACCAGCGTGCCGGTCCACGCGAAGTGGATCCGGGCCACGATCAATGGCCCCTCGCAGCGTTAGAGGCGTTGTGGCTAATGTCGGTTCGCGGCCGCATCCGCTTCTTCCACAAGAACGAGGTGAAAATCGTGCGTGCAATTTCGGCGTTCGTGCTGACCGCGGCCGCGATACTGGCCGCCGCGTTGCCGGCGTCGGCGTCGGTCGACGCCGCGGTGGCCCTCCAGTCGCAGGCCAGGCTGGAGGCACGGGGTGCCGCGGTCGTGGTGCCGGTGCGGGTGATGTGCCAGAACGGCGCCACCGGGTCGTTGTGGGTGCAGGTCACGCAGAACGTGCGCGGCGACCTCGCGACCGGCGACAAATACACGGCGAACGTTCCGTGCAGCGGCGATCACCACCGGATCGACGTGACCGTGGTGTCCCGTACGAAGGCGTTCCGGCCCGGCGTCGCATTCACGTCCGCCGCACTGAACGTCTACCTTCCTCCGGACAGTTCGAGCATTGTCGAAAATGACAGGGAAATGATGCTCGTCCGGTAGTTCACGCCCGCCGTTTGACCGCGGTGGACGCACGGACCACGAGCTCCGGCTGGAACTTCACGTGCCGGTGCTCGTGGTCCGGTTCGTTCTCCGCCAGCAGCAGCTGGGCGGCGGTGCGGCCCAGCTGCTCACGCGGCTGGCGCACCGACGTGAGCGGCACGGCGGCGGCCGCGGCGAACTCGATGTCGTCGTAGCCCACGACGGCCAGGTCGTCCGGCACCCGCAGCCCCTGCTGCGTCATCGACTGCAGCAGGCCGAGCGCCAGCAGGTCGTTCGCGCAGAACGCCGCCGTCGGACGCCGTGACGCGGGCAGGCCGACGAGCCTCTCCCCCGCACCGCGCCCTTCCGCCACCTGCAGGCCCCTGGTCTCGAGGAACGTGAGCGCGTCCGCCGGCAGACCCGCGTTCTTCAGCGCCCGCAGCGCGCCCTCGCGCCGGTCACGCACCTGCTGGATGGACAGCGGGCCGCCGACCATCGCGATGCGCCGGTGACCGTTCTCGATCAGATGGGTCACCGCGAGTTCTCCGCCGAGCACGTCGTCCACGGCGACGGAGCAGTGCGTGCCGTCCGGCGCCTCGCGGTCGACCAGCACCACGGGCGTGCCGCGTTCGGCGATCTGCGCGCACTCCGCGTCGACGGGGGTGATCAGGATGCCCTCGACGCGTTGTTCGTGCAGCAGTTCCAGGTACTCGCGCTCGCGGCCGCCGTCCGAGGCGCTGTTGCACAGGAACAACGCGAGACCCGCCTCCCGTGCCGCGTCCTCCACACCGCGCGCCACGTCCGTGAAGAACGGGTTCGCCGCGTCGAGCACGACGTAGGCGAGCACCCGGCTGCGGCCCGCGCGGAGCTGACGCGCGGACTCGTTGCGCACGAAGCCGAGTTCCTCGATCGCGGCCAGCACCCGTTGCCGGGTGGCGGGGGCGACGACGTCGGGCCGGTTCAGCACGTTCGAGACGGTCGCGTTGGACACGCCGGCGTGCTGCGCGACATCGCGGATGCCCACTGACGGCTTCACCGGCGGCTCCTTTGTTGAAACGTGACAACGAATCGTACCCCGCAACTCTTGACATGGTGACGTAACACACCCAGAGTGCTCGTAACTCAGGCGTTAAAACGTTTCAACATCGAGGAGACGGACGTGGACCGACTTCCCGTGGTGACGCTGGACGAGGTGAGCAAGTCCTTCGGCGCCGTCCGGGCGTTGTCCGGGGTGTCGCTGCGGCTGCTCCCCGGCGAGGCCCACGCGCTGCTCGGGGAGAACGGCGCGGGCAAGTCGACGCTGATCAAGACCCTCGCCGGAGTCCACCGCCCGGACGCCGGCCGGGTGCTCGTCGACGAAGCACCCCAACGGTTCTCCGGTCCCGCCGACGCCCTGGCCGCCGGCATCGCGATCATCTACCAGGAGCCGACGCTGTTCGGAGACCTGTCGGTGGCCGAGAACGTGTTCATGGGCCGCCAGCCGCTCGGCCTCGGCCGCCGCATCGACGTGGATCGGATGCACGCCCGCACCTCGGAGTTGTTCTCCCGCCTCGGGGTCAAACTCGACCCCGCCCGCCCGGCGCGCGGACTGTCCATTGCGGACCAGCAGCTCGTCGAGATCGCCAAGGCCCTGTCGTTCGACGCCCGCGTGATCGTGATGGACGAACCGACCGCGGCCCTGTCCGCGCACGAGGTCCAGCGGCTTTTCCGGGTGGTGCAGGCGTTGCGCGAGCAGGACGCCGCCGTGCTGTTCGTCTCGCACCGGCTGGGCGAGGTGTTCGAACTGTGCCAGCGCGCCACGGTGCTGCGCGACGGTGAGTTCGTCTGGTCCGGCACGCTCGACGACGAGACCCCGGACTCCCTGGTGCGACGCATGGTCGGCCGCGAACTCTCGCAACTCTTCCCCAAGCAGGACACGACGGCGGGCGAGGTGCTGCTCTCGGTGCAGCGCCTGACCCGCGAGGGCGTGTTCACCGACGTGTCGTTCGACGTCCGCGCGGGCGAGATCGTCGCCCTGTCCGGACTGGTGGGCGCGGGACGCAGCGAGGTCGCGCGGGCGATCTTCGGCATCGACCGACCCGACGCCGGCTTCGCCTCGGTGCGGGGAAAGCGGCTGAAGTACGGCTCCCCCACGGCCGCGATGGCCGCGGGCATCGGGTTCGTCCCGGAGGACCGCCGTCAGCAAGGACTCGTGATGGACGCGTCCATCGAACGCAACACCGCGCTGGCCTCGCTGGGCCGCCTGTCGACGTTCGGCCTGCTGCGCCGTCGTTCCGAACGCGCGCTGGCCCAGGACTGGGCGGTGAAGCTGCGGCTGAAGTTCTCGCGGCTGAGCGACCCCGTCGGCGTGCTGTCCGGCGGCAACCAGCAGAAGGTCGTGCTGGCGAAGTGGCTGGCACGGCAGCCGTCCGTGCTGATCGTCGACGAACCGACGCGCGGCATCGACGTCGGCACGAAGGCCGAGGTGCACCGGCTGCTGTCGGAACTGGCCGGGCAGGGCGTCGCGGTGCTGATGATCTCGTCGGAACTGCCGGAGGTGCTCGGCATGGCCGACCGCGTCCTGGTGATGCACGAAGGGCGGCTGGTGGAGGAACTCTCGCGTGCCGACGCCACGGAGGAACGGGTGGCGCTGGCTGCGGCCGGACAGGTGGTGGCGAAGTGACGGCACCGCAGCGCGTCACCGGTCGGACGAGCGGTGACGGAACGACTCGCCGGGGCGACCGGGCGGAGGTGGCCCGATGACCACTCAGCTCACCCCGTCCGTCACCCCACCCGCCCGGCGCACCGCCGCCCGCCGCCTCTCCACCCGAGTCGGCCGGGTCCGCGAACTCGGCATCGTCGTGGCCCTGGCTCTCGTCGTGATCCCCACGGCGATCGTGAACCCGAGGTTCATCCAGCCCCAGAGCCTCCGCGATCTCCTCCTCAACGCCTCCATCGTGGCCCTCCTCGCGGTGGGCCAGACGCTGGTGGTCGTCACCCGCAACGTCGACCTGTCCGTCGGCTCGGTCCTGGGCCTGTCGGCGTTCCTCACCGCCCAGCACTTCGCCGACAACCCCGGCACCCCACTGCTGCTGGGCATCGGCTTCGGCGTCGCGGTCGGTTTCGCCTGCGGCCTGCTCAACGGCCTGCTGGTCGCGCTGGGCAACGTGCCGAGCCTGGTGGTCACCCTCGGCACGCTCTACGTGTTCCGAGGCGTCGACTTCGCGCTGGCACAGGGAAAACAGGTCAACGCCTCCAACCTCCCCGACGCCCTGCTGAACCTCGGCAGTGCCCGTGTCCTCGGCATCCCGATCCTCGTGCTGATCACCCTCGTGGTCATCGCGGTCGCCGCGGTCTACCTGCGCTCGTACCGGTCCGGCCGCGAGCTCTACGCGATCGGCTCGAACCCGGAGGCCGCGACGCTCGCGGGCATCCCGGTCGCCCGGCGCACACTCACCACGTTCGTCCTTTCCGGACTGATCGCCGGTCTGGCGGGCGCGCTGTGGGTGGCCCGCTACGGCACGGTCGACGCGGCGGCGGGCACCGGCCTCGAACTCCAGGTGGTCGCCGCGGTCGTGGTCGGTGGCGTCGCGATCTTCGGTGGATCGGGGACGGTGACCGGCGCGGCTCTCGGCGCGTTGCTGCTGGGCACGATCACCAGTTGCCTGGTGGTGCTGCAGATCCCCGCTTTCTGGCAGCAGGCGATCGCGGGCGCGTTGCTGCTCAGCGCGATCACCGTCGACCGGCTCCTGGCGCTGCGACTGGCCAAGGCCCTGCGCACCTCCGAAGGGACCAGTCATGCGTAACCTCCTGCGGTGGGAGACCGCGCTGGTGTTCCTCCTGATCGTGGTGGCGCTGACCGGGCAGGTGAGCACGGACGGGTCGTTCCTGTCCGGTGGCAACCTCTTCTACCTCGGTCTCGACATCGGTGAGATCGCGCTGATCGCCCTCCCGCTCACACTCGTGATCGTCGCGGGTGAGATCGACCTGTCCGTCGCGTCGGTGCTCGGCCTGTCCAGCGCGTTGATCGGCTGGCTGTGGAACGCGGGATGGTCGCTCGAGACCATCCTGCCGACCG
Source organism: Streptomyces sp. ID05-26A (assembly GCF_033794685.1). NCBI lineage: Bacteria > Bacillati > Actinomycetota > Actinomycetes > Kitasatosporales > Streptomycetaceae > Streptomyces > Streptomyces sp. ID05-26A. Next base: position 531,488 of record NZ_JARAYZ010000003.1, on the reverse strand, counting down.
TGATCGTCGCCGGCGCGGTGTGCGGGGCGGTCAACGGGCTGCTGGTCACCCGCCTCGGGTTGCCCTCGCTGGCCGTCACCATCGGCACCCTGGCGCTCTACCGCGGTCTCGCGCTGGTCGTCCTCGGTGACACGGCCGTCGCCGACTTCCCCGCCAGTTACACGTCGTTCGGCACGGCCCCGGTGCCCGGCACCGACATCCCGTACCCGATCGTGCTCGCCGCGGTCCTCGCGATCCTGTTCGGAGTCGCCCTGCACGCCAGTTCGTTCGGCCGGTCCGTCTACGCGATCGGGGCGAACGAGGAGGGAGCCCGGTTCTCCGGCATCCGGGTCAAGCGCGTGAAGCTGTCGCTCTTCGTGCTCGCCGGGGCGGTCGCCGCGATCGCGGGCATCGTCTACACGTTCCGCTTCTCCAGCGCCCGCGCGGACAACGGCCTCGGGCTCGAACTGGCCGTGGTCGCCGCCGTGCTGCTCGGTGGTGTGTCCATCTTCGGCGGCAAGGGCACGCTCTTCGGAGTGCTCGCGGGCGTGCTGCTGCTGGGCGGCCTGCGCAACCTCCTGATCCTCCAGGACACCTCCACCGAGGTCCTCACCATCGTCACCGGACTCCTGTTGCTGGTGAGTGTTCTCGCCCCGTCCGTCACCCGTCGCGTCGGAACCCTACGAAAGGCCGCGCCATGAAAACACGGCTTGTGCTCGCCCTGACCATGTCCGGGGTGGTCGCCCTCACCGCCTGCGGTGGCACCACCAAGGACAGCGCGACGGACCAGACCGGCGGCGCCACCAACGCCGCGAAGGGTGATCCGAACGCGGCCCTCAAGGAGGGCCTGAAGATCACGTTCCTGCCCAAGCAGGTCAACAACCCGTACTTCACGGTGGCGCAGAAGGGTGCCGAGCAGGCGGGCACGGCGATCAAGGCCGAGGTCAAGCCGACCGGGCCGTCCGACGCGGCCGCGTCCTCCCAGGTCACCTACATCAACACCGCCGCGCAGCAGAAGCAGGACGCGCTGGTGATCTCCGCGAACGACGTCAACGCCGTGGCGCCCGCGTTGAAGAGCGCGCGTTCGCAGGGCCTCAAGGTCGTCACGTTCGACTCCGACGCCGCGGCGGACGCCCGTGACGTGTTCATCAACCAGGCGACCTCGAACGAGATCGCGGCGGGCCAGGTGAAGCTGATCTCCGAGGCGGTCGGCGGCAGCGGTGAGATCGCGATCCTGTCCGCGACCCCCAACGCCACCAACCAGAACGCGTGGATCGAGGTCATGAAGACCGAGCTCGCGAAGCCCGAGTACTCGGGTCTCAAGCTCGTGGAGACCGCGTACGGCAACGACGACGACCAGACGTCGTTCCAGAAGACCCAGGGTCTGCTGCAGGCGCACCCGAACCTCAAGGGCATCATCTCGCCGACCACCGTCGGTGTCGCGGCCGCCGCCCGGTACCTCAGCTCGTCGGAGTACAAGGGCAAGGTCCAGCTCACCGGTCTCGGCACGCCGAACCAGATGCGCAAGTTCGTCCAGGACGGCACGGTGAAGTCGTTCTCGCTGTGGGACCCGGCGAAGCTCGGCTACCTCGCCACCTACACCGCCGCCGCGCTCGCGTCCGGGCAGATCACCGGTGCGGAGGGCGAGAAGTACAAGGCCGGTGACCTCGGTGACTACACGATCGGCGCCAAGGGCGAGGTCGTGCTCGGCCCGCCGACGGTGTTCACCAAGGACAACATCGACAAGTTCGACTTCTGACATGCGCGTCTGCTTCACCTTGCGGGTCCGCGCCGATCGGTTGGACGAGTACCGGGCGCGGCACCGCGAGGTGTGGCCGGAGATGCGGGCTGCCCTCAGCGAGGCGGGTTGGCACAACTACTCACTCTTCCTCGCCGAGGACGGCCTGCTCATCGGCTACCTGGAGTGCGACGACTTCGACGCGGCGCTCGCGGAGATGGCCCGCACCGAGGTGAACGCGCGGTGGCAGGCCGAGATGGCGGAGTTCTTCGTCGGTGACGGTTACGCCGACGAACGGATGCGGCCCCTCGACGAGGTCTTCCACCTCGACTGAGTTTTGGGGAGAACACACATGAGCGTGAAAGACGCTTTGCGCGAGCAGCGGATCGAGACGCCGTCGTGGGCGTACGGCAACTCCGGCACCCGGTTCAAGGTGTTCGCGCAGCAGGGAGTTCCGCGCACGCCGTACGAGAAGATCGACGACGCGGCGGTGGTGCACAAGCTCACCGGAGTGGCGCCGACCGTCGCGTTGCACATCCCGTGGGACCGCGTCGACGACTTCGGGAAGCTGGCCGAGTACGCGCGGGATCGTGGTGTCGCGCTGGGAGCCATCAACTCCAACGTCTTCCAGGACGACGACTACAAGCTCGGCAGCGTCTGCCACCCGGACCCGCTGGTGCGGCGCAAGGCGATCGGGCACCTGCTCGAGTGCGTCGACATCATGGACCAGACGGGGTCGCGCGATCTCAAGCTGTGGTTCGCCGACGGCCTGAACTACCCGGGTCAGGACAACATCCGGTCCCGTCAGGACCGGCTCGCCGAGGCGTTGCGGGAGACCTACGCGCGGCTCGGCGCCGACCAGCGGATGTTGCTGGAGTACAAGCTCTTCGAGCCCGCCTTCTACACCACGGACGTGCCGGACTGGGGCACCGCGTTCGCGCACTGCCAGCAGCTGGGCGACCGGGCGCAGGTCGTGATCGACACCGGGCACCACGCGCCCGGCACGAACATCGAGTTCATCGTGTCGTTCCTGTTGCGGGCGGGCAAGCTCGGCGCGTTCGACTTCAACTCGCGCTTCTACGCCGACGACGACCTGATGGTCGGTGCGGCCGACCCGTTCCAGCTGTTCCGGATCATGCACGAGATCGTGCTGGCCGACGCGCTGAAGCCCGCGGCCGGCATCGCGTTCATGCTCGACCAGTGCCACAACCTGGAACCGAAGATCCCGGCGATCATCCGCTCGGTGCTCAACGTCCAGGAGGCCACCGCGAAGGCGCTCCTCGTCGACCACAGCGCGTTGGACGCGGCGCAGCAGGCAGGTGACGTGCTGGAGGCGAACGCGGCGTTGATGGACGCCTACAACACCGACGTGCGGCCCCTGCTGCGGGAACTTCGTGAGGACATGGGGCTGGACCCCGATCCGATGGCCGCGTACCGGCGATCGGGGTACGCCGAGCGGATCGTCGTGGAACGAGTCGGTGGCGAGGCCGCCGGGTGGGGTGCGTGATGAGCCAGGTCGAAGCGCTGCTGGGCCGGAGCAACCGGCTCGGCGCCGATCCGCGCAACACCAACTACGCGGGCGGCAACACCTCGGCCAAGGGGTCCGTGACCGACCCCGCCACCGGGCAGCCCGCGGACGTCATGTGGGTCAAGGGATCCGGTGGTGACCTGGGCACGTTGCGGGAGTCCGGGCTCGCGGTGCTGCGCCTGGACCGGCTGCACGCGCTGACCGAGGTGTATCCGGGGGTCGAGCGCGAGGACGAGATGGTCGCCGCGTTCGACTTCTGCCTGCACGGCAGGGGCGGCGCGGCGCCGTCGATCGACACGGCCATGCACGGGCTGGTCGACGCGGACCACGTCGACCACCTGCACCCGGACGCCGGCATCGCGTTCGCCACGGCCGCGGACGGCGAGGCGCTGGTCAAGGCGTGCTTCGGCGACCGCGTCGTGTGGGTGCCGTGGCGGCGGCCCGGTTTCCAGCTGGGACTGGACATCGCCGCGGTGAAGCGGAACAACCCGCAGGCGATCGGCGTGGTCCTGGGCGGGCACGGCATCACGGCGTGGGGTGCGACGAGCGACGAGTGCGAGGCGCACTCGCTGGAGATCATCCAGACCGCGCAGCGCTACCTGGACGAGCACGGCCGCGCCGAGCCGTTCGGACCGGTGGTGCACCCCCCTCTGTCCCTTGAGGACCGTCACGGTCGCGCCGCCGAGCTCGCACCGGTGATCCGCGGCCTGGCGTCCACCGACAGCCCGCAGGTCGGTCACTTCACCGAGTCCGAGGTCGTGCTCGACTTCCTCGCGCGGGAACGGCATCCGGAGCTCGCGGCGCTCGGCACGTCGTGTCCCGACCACTTCCTGCGCACCAAGGTCCGGCCGCTGGTGCTCGACCTCCCCCCGGCCGCGCCGCTCGAAGACGTCGTGAAGCGGTTGAAGCAGCTGCACGAGGCCTACCGCGAGGACTACCGGTCCTACTACGAGCGCAATGCCGAGGCGGACAGCCCCGCGATGCGCGGCGCCGACCCGGCGATCGTCCTCGTGCCGGGGGTCGGCATGTTCAGCTTCGGCCGCGACAAGCAGACCGCGCGCGTGGCCGGCGAGTTCTACGTGAACGCCATCAACGTGATGCGGGGCGCCGAGTCGGTCTCGCGGTACGCGCCGATCGACGAGCGGGAGAAGTTCCGCATCGAGTACTGGGCCTTGGAAGAGGCCAAGCTGCGACGGATGCCGAAGCCCAAGCCGCTGGCGACCCGCGTCGCACTCGTCACCGGTGGCGGATCGGGCATCGGCCGCGCGGTCGCCGAACGGCTGGCCGCCGAGGGCGCGTGCGTGGTGGTCGCCGACCGCGACGGTGAGGCCGCGCGTGCGGTCGCGGAAGGCATCGGCTCCTCCGACGTGGCGGTGCCGGTGACCGTCGACGTCACGGACGTGCCGGGCATCGCCGAGGCGTTCCGGGCGGCGGTGCTCGCGTTCGGCGGCGTCGACCTGGTGGTCAACAACGCCGGGCTCTCGATCTCCAAGCCTCTCGCGGAGACGACCGAGGCCGACTGGGACCTGCAGCACGACGTGATGGCCAAGGGGTCGTTCCTGGTCTCACAGCAGGCCGCCAAGGTCATGCGCGCTCAGGGCATGGGCGGTGACATCGTCTACATCTCCAGCAAGAACGCGGTCTTCGCCGGCCCGAACAACGTGGCGTACGGGGCGGCCAAGGCGAACCAGGCGCACCAGGTCCGCTTGCTGGCGGCCGAACTGGGCGAGGACGGCATCCGCGTCAACGGCATCAACCCGGACGGCGTGGTCCGCGGCTCGGGCATCTTCGCGGGCGGCTGGGGTGCCCAGCGCGCCGCCGTCTACGGCGTGCCCGAGGACGAGCTCGGCGCGTTCTACGCCCAGCGCACGCTGCTCAAGCGCGAGGTGCTGCCCGAGCACGTGGCGGCAGCGGTGTTCGTTTTGACAGCAGGCGATCTGTCACTGACGACCGGCCTGCACGTGCCGGTGGACGCCGGTGTCGCAGCGGCGTTCCTGCGATGACAGCGGTAGCGGCCGTCGACCTCGGCGCGTCCAGCGGCAGGGTGGTGCGCGGGGTCGTCACCGACGGCACCGTGCACATCGAGGAGGTGCACCGGTTCGCGAACGGCCCGGTGCACCTGGACGGCTCTCTGCACTGGGACCTGCCCGCGCTCTACCACGAGGTGCTCACCGGCCTGAGGCTCGCCGGAAACGTGTCCAGCATCGGCATCGACAGCTGGGCGGTCGACTACGGCCTGCTGGACGCGTCCGGCGAACTGCTCGGCAACCCGGTGCACTACCGCGACTCCCGCACCGACGGCACCAAACCGCAGGAAGGCCTGTACGAGCTGAACGGCCTGCAGTTCCAGCCGTTCAACACGATGTTCCAGCTCATGGCCGAGCCACTGCTCCCCCATGCGTCCCGGCTCCTGCTGATACCCGACCTGCTCTCGTACTGGCTGACCGGCCAGTGCGGCACCGAGTACACCAACGCCACCACGACCGGCCTCATCGACGTCCGAACAGGACAGTGGTCCGCTCTGCTCACCCAGGACCTCCCGCCCGGCCTGCTGCCGGACCTCCGCCACCCCGGAGACCTCGCCGGCACCTTCAAGGGCACCCCCGTCAACGCCGTCGGTTCGCACGACACCGCGTCCGCCGTCGTCGCCGTGCCCGCCTCCAACGACCGTTTCGCCTACATCTCTTGCGGCACCTGGTCCCTGGTGGGCGTGGAGCTCGACTTCCCGGTCCTCTCCGCCGAGAGCCGGGCCGCCAACTTCACCAACGAGGGCGGGGTGGACGGCACGATCCGCTACCTCCGCAACGTGATGGGCCTGTGGCTGCTGCAGGAGTGCCTGCGCTGCTGGGACACCTCGCTGGAGCCGCTGCTGACTGAGGCAGCGACCGCGACCGGTTCGGTTTTCGACCCCAACGACCCGGTGTTCCTCCCGCCTGGCGACATGCCCGCGCGAATCGAACGCGCGTGCGGGAAGTCCCTGTCGCGACCGGAGATCGTCCGGTCCATTCTGGACAGTCTCGCCGCCGCGCACCGCGATGCGGTCGCGGACGCCCAGCGGTTGTCCGGCAAGGAAGTCGAGGTCGTGCACATCGTCGGCGGCGGCTCGCACAACGAGCTGCTGTGCCAGCTCACCGCGGACGCGTGCGGCTTGCCGGTGGTCGCCGGACCCGCCGAGGCCACCGCGCTGGGCAACGTCCTGGTGCAGGCACGCGCGGTCGGCGCGGCGCAGGGCACCCTGCGGGATCTGAGGAAGCTCGTGCGGGAGTCGCAGCCGTTGCAGCGCTATCTCCCCCGCTGACAATGTCGAATGTCGATTCCCGATTCGACGCGGTCAGCGGCTGTCTCTTCCTCCGAGCGTGAATGACCCCGACGACCTTGGGGTCGAGCCGGTAGCTTGGGCGGATGCGCAGGCGCTCGTTCCTCGGTCTCGCCGCCACCGGCGTGCTCGTCCCCGCCACCGCACAGGCCTCGGGCCGCGCGCGCTGGGTGAACACCTGGACGTCCATGCCGCAGCTCACCGAACCCGGCAACATGCCGCCTCCGCCGTTCACGCGACCGGGCCTGGTCATGGCCGACGCGACACTGCGCCAGACCGTCCGGGTCACCATCGGCGGGCGAAGGCTGCGGCTGCGGTTCAGCAACGCGTTCGGCGGCGCGATCCTGCCACTCACCGCGGTCACCGTCGCCCTCCCGGAGGACGGCCGCGCGGGCGCCGGCGCGATCCAGCCCGACACAGTGCACCGGGTGACCTTCAACGGCCGGTCCTCTGTGGACGTCGCGGCGGGCGCGCTGATCGTCTCGGACCCGCTGGACTTCACCCTGGTTCCAGGCACCAACCTCACCGTGACCGCCTATCTCGCGCAGGGGCAGGCGTCCAGCGAGATCACCTCGCACCCCGGCTCCCGCACCACGTCCCACCTGCTGGCAGGCAACCACACCGAGGCCGCCGATCTGCCCGGCGCGACCCCCACCGACCACTGGTACTTCCTCAGCGGCGTCGAAGTGCTGTCGACCGCGTCCGGTGTCGTGGTGATCGGTGACTCGCTGAGCGACGGCCGCGGTTCCACCACCAACGGCAACGACCGCTGGCCCGACCGCCTCGCCGACCGCCTGAAGGGCGGGGTCGCCGTGCTGAACCAGGCCGCCGGCGGCAACCGGGTGCTCGCCGACGGCCTCGGCCCCAGCGTGCTGGCCCGGCTCGACCGCGACCTGCTGGCGCAGAGCGGGGTCCGGTGGCTGATCCTGTTCGAGGGCGTCAACGACATCGGCACGGCCGACTCCACCGAACCAGCGCAGAAGACGGTCGCCGACAACCTCATCGCCGGCTACCGGCAGATCCTCGAGCGCGCCCATGCGCACGACATCAAGGTGTACGGCGCGACGCTTCTGCCGTTCGGCGGCAGCGGTTACGACGCCGGCTTCCGCGAGGACGCCAGGCGAACGGTGAACAACTGGATCCGCTCGAACCACTTCGACGCCGTCCTCGACTTCGACGCCGCCGTCCGCGATCCGGCGAGTCCCCGGCTGCTGCTCCCCGCCGCGGACGTCGGCGATCACCTGCACCTCAACCCCACCGGCTACCGCATGCTCGCGGAGGCGGTACCGCTCAAGCTCTTCCGCTGACACGTCCACCGGCCGCTTCTCGGAGAGCCGCGGTGCCTACTCCGCGCTCTCGGTGTCGTCGTCCCCGTCGACGGTCCGCCGGTATTCAGGATGATCGTGGTCCATCAACCTCGCCAAGTGCACCGGCACGGGATAACTGGTCCGCCCGTCCCAGGAAACGGAGTGGTCGCACAACCTCGCTGCCGCCACGGCGTACCGCACCAGATCGGAGTCCGCTCCCACGACCACGATCTCGGTGGTGGAGTGGGCATACCACGTGTTCCTGCCCACCTCGGCGCTCGCGGACCAGCGCCCCGCGTCAAGCCCGATACGACGGGGTTTCGTGTTGCCGGCGAACTGGCGCGGAACATTTGACAGGATCCAGGTGTTCGCCGAACCGTCCAGCTGGTGCAATGACCGGGTGGTCTTGCCGATGCGCTGACCGTTGTCGGCCTTCGGGTCGGCGATGCGCACCTCGACCGGCCGGGGCAGATCACGACTCCCAGAGGTGATCCGCACGACGGCCCGAGGGCGCAGACCAGCAACCGGTCCCCAGCCCGGCAGGGCGAGGCGGCCGTTCACCAGGCAGGAGGCATCCGGTTCGAGGTCAAGGTTCTTGTTGGCCAGCAACGGATACAACGATCGCGCGCTGTCGCCGGAGACCATCACCACGTAGCCGGCCCCAGTGGCGATGTGCCGCTGCAGCGAACCGAGCGCGGCGTCGATCGTCGTGACCAGGACCTCGTCCTGCCGCTTTCCTCCCGGCAACGGGCTCGCCCGGAACGCCGCGTTCGCGGTGAAGTAGTCGTGCCACCCGACCTCGGTGCCCGTCTTCCGCTCCCGCACCGCCTGATACGCGAGAACCCTCCAGTAGTCGCCATCCGGAATCGTGGCGACCAGCGACCAGCTCAACTTCGGTCGACCGCTGGTCCACGCGTTTCCACGCTGCTCCCGCACATGCAGCCCGACGTACGTGACAGGTTCCTTCGTCCCCATCGGCCCGAAGGACAACGCCTTCGTCATACGCGGGTGGACCAGACCCGCGACCCGCATCAGGTCGGCCAGTGCGGCGTGGCCGCGGAAGTCTGCCGCCGGCTCGTGAACCGGCCGTGCTTCCGGTGCGGTCGCCAGGAACTGTGCCAGTACACCGCGCCTCGCGAGCAGTTGGTTGACCAACGGTTTCGCGTCCTCGTCCGGGGTCTTGCCGTCGTACTCCGTCTCGCAGAGCGCCAGCACCCGCGTTCCGGCCGGCCCTACGAGGTGCGGAACACGGTTCACAGCGGCGAGCCGTTCGCCCTGCCTGCCGTGGACGAGCAGCTCCTTCGCGTGGTGGAAGACGATCTCCACCCCGGCGCCGACGTCGATCAGCTCGTCGTGAGGGCTGTCCTCGCCCAGGGACGCCTCCTTGAAGTGATGTCCGAGCAAACGCAGCACACGACTGCGAGTGCGTGGCTCGTAGTAGAGGACGAGAAGGCGCAACCGCTCGCAGCCGGAGGCCTTGATAACGCTCGACAGGGCGTTCTCTTCAAGAAGTTCAGTATCCCTCCCCTTCTCCGGATTTCGCCTGGCTTGCTTGGAGAACCTGTGTTCCTTCACCTCGGTTGCGGTGAGGTTCGGGACCTCCAGCGCCTCGGCGGCGTGCCGGCACAGCTCCCGCACGGTGTACATGCCCACACCGCGGCCGACCGGCCACCGCGCGGACATCGGCACAAGCGCGCGCAACCGTCGGGGTTCCCCGGTCAGATCGAGGTCGCCCGGGCCGAGCAGCTTCTCGCCGCTGAGCAGACGGGACACCGACAGGGCGATCCGACTCGTCGGCTCAATTCTTGTTTGCTCGCCCCAGCCTTCCACCCCAAGGGTGAGCAACGGCGCATCATCCCTTTGGTGAGCAAGCCACGCAGTGCGCGTGTTCCGCAGCCAACGGCTCAACCTCGCCACCGAGGGGTCCAGCACCAGCGCGGGCGTGCGCAAGTCCGGCAACGTCTGCATCGACAGCCTGATGCGCAAGGCGGCGTACTGGAGGCCGCTTTCCTTCGTCCAGGCATCCGACCACAACGCCTTCGGGTCCCACACCAGCAGGTTGCCGTCCGTGTCGACCCGGAAGGTCACTTCGCGGCCGTCGACCTGCCACGGCGTCGCGGCCAGTCGGCGACCAGCCTCCCAGGTCGCGGCCTCGTACACCCAGTTCGGCGCATCGGGCTGGTTGCCGACGTGGTGGACGTGATCCGCGAGCGACACCTCCTCGACGGTGCTTCCCGCAACCAGGTCCGCCAACTCGCTGACGTAGCGAAAAGTGATCTCGTCGTCGGGCACCCCCAGTACCGCCTGCTCCCACAGCACCACGGCATCGCGCAGATCTTGTTGGTCCAACGGCCTGCTGGCCACCAACTGTCGCGGCGCGTCCTTTCTACTGGTGGGAAAAAGGTTCACGAAGGCGCCGCTGTAGGCACGCAGCCCAGTCGCCAGCCCGGCGTAAGGGAGGTTGACGTTGGCGCGCACGCGTTCCCGGTAACGGGCCCGCACCTGCTCCCAGACCTCCACCACCGCGTCCGGAAGCCGGTAGACGTGGACCATGCCGTGCACCGTCCCGGTGAGCGGGTAGGCGAGCAATGCCAGTTTCTTGTCCGTGGTCACGAAGTCTCCTTGTCATCGATTCCCGCGAAGACCAACCAGGACTCCAGCGTCGAGCCGTAGATGCGCCTCAGTTCGCACTGTTCGACGGGGCTGAGGTTGTCGTAGTAGTAGCGGAGCAGGCGCCGCAGATCTGTGCCGAGCTTCTCGTCGTGGAACGCGTCGTCCACCAGGAAGAGCTCCACCGGCGTGCCGCCCCGCCGCGCCCGGCCGGCCAGCTGGATCATGTCGACGAGCATCCCGGCGACCGCCTCCGACTTGAGCGTCTTGCTCAGCCGGCTGAACCGCGGGTCGCTCGTGAGGATGTGGAACAACCGCGAGAACGCCCGTCGGCGTTGTTCGGTCCACTCCCCGACCGGATCCGCGCTCGGCCCGCCATCGCGCAACGCGTGGGCGTTGACGCTCGCGAACATCTCGGCGGACTCCGTGATCTGGGTCGGCGGGCGTACACACACCCACACGGACGCCAGGGCGGACTTCTGGCCGCCCGGCACGAGAATGTTGAGTCCGCGCGTCACCAGGCTCATCGGCGCGATGCAGACCTTGACCTGGGGGTGACGAGACGGCAGCAGCTCCAGGTCGTCGATCGTCAACGTGACGATGTCGGAGGGCAGCACCACCGGCGACGAGCCACCGTCCTTGGGGACGAGGACGGCCACCCAGCTGCTGTCGGGTGTCCTGCTCGCGACCCCGGCTGCGAGCAGTGCGGCGTGCCGGTAGGAGTTGCCGACCAGCATGCACCGCTCGCGGTCCGATCCCTGCGCGGCCAGCTCCTGCAGATGCGGGTCGAGGCGTTGGCGCCACAGCTGCGCACCCAGCTCCCTGACCGCGGCGTCCTTCCCCGACTCCATGCGGCCGCCGATCTTGATCGGCTCATCCAGCTCGTCGAGCGTTCTGCCGGATCGGGTGGTGAAGGCCCCCGGCTTGGCGTCGGTCATGGCGTAGGTGACGGGTGCCAGGACGTGCTCACGAGCGGCGCCGGGAAAGTAGGCGGTCGCGGAGAGCCCGAGGACCACCCGTTCGACTCCGGCGGAAGCCAGTGCGATGGTGCCACCCAGCTGCGCGATCGTGGTGTGCGGATCACCGCCGACCGCCTGCACGGACAGGGTCCCGCCCAGTCTGGGGTCGTCGACCCGCTCGACCCGGAACCCGAACAGCAGGTAGCCGAGCGGGCCGTACGGGATCGGCTGGTGCTGGGCGACGGTGCCCAGTTGGTCAGCCAGTGCCCTGGCCGCCGGCATCTCCGTTCCTGGTGCGGCGACGGCGAACATCAGGCCGGTCAGCGCCTGGTGCAACGCTCCGAGCCAGGTGCGCACCAGCAACGCGTTCACCACGTCCCGGCAGGTCTCGTCGCTCTTGACCTTCCGCGCGACCGTTTCCAGCAGCCGGTGCCGGATCTCCCGGAGGCGGTCCTCGCCGCTGTCGTTGCTGACTGCTGTGACCAGCAGGTCAGCCACCTTTCGCAACCACGCGGGCAGTGTCGCGGCGCCGGATGTGGCCGTGTCGGGGAAGATCTGGTTGAACTGCTGGTAGACCTCGTCCGACGCCGGTTCGGCCGGCTCGTCCTCGGTGGCGGGCCGAATGCCGAACAGGTGCTGGAGCAGAACCTGGTCGCGTGAGCCCGGCAGGTGCCAGCCGGAGTCCGCGCTGTCAGACGACCGGCGCGCCTGCGGGCGCTCGTCACCGAGCCACAGGTCGCCTTCCAGCACGTAGTTGAGGAACTGGTCGGCCAGGAACCGGGTGCGGGTCAACGGCGGCACGACAGCGCGGTCCTCCGCTGGCAGCAACGCCGCCCGATCGTTGTCCAACGTGACCAGCGGCAGCTCGACGGCCGTTCCACTGGCGGAGAGCCTTAGATGCCGGGCTCCCGCGTCGAACATGTTGCTCTGCAACAGGTCCACCTCGTCGATCAGCACCACCGCGCCCCGCCGCAACACGAACTCCCGCACCGGCAGACCTCTCAGCTCGGTGCCGTCGACGCTCACGGGAACGGGGATGGTGCCGGCCACGAAGTTGTGGTGGTTCGTGACGACGACGTCAGCGACCGCAGCCTGGTGAAGACCCTGATGACGATCGCACACTCCGGTGAACGGACAGGCATGCCGTGGCTGTGTCTTTCGCCTGCCCTTCGAGTCGGTCTCGTCGGACACCCGCCGCAGCTTGACGCACGGCTCGTCTCCGGCGACCGGCCGCGGTCCGTCGACCATCAGCCCGGCGAGGGCGCAGCCGTAACCCAAGGTGTCGAACCGGTCCCACTCGCCCCGGTCAGCGGCCTGCTCGGCCTTCTCTGCGAGCCGCCGCGGTGAGACGAGAGCGGCGCAGCGCAACGGTTTGCCCAGGACCGGCAGGTCCCTGTTGATCTTCTCGGCGGTTTCGACCGCCTCGTTCACGTTGCCGACCACAAGCGCCACCGACACCCCTGCGTCCGCGAGATGGATCGCGAGCAGTCGCATGAGGACGGACTTGCCGACCCCGGTGGGGGCGTTGAGCAGACGGATGCCACCCGGTTCCAGCACCAGCTCCTGGACGGCGGCGCCGTCGCTGTCCTGCAGACCGCCGAACAGCTCTTCAAGTCGGTGGACCCGCCATGGCTCCTGCTTGTGCAACTCGGTGATCCGCTGAGCCAGCTTCCGCAGCTCCTCCCCGGTCGCCCGCACCTGCGGCACCGCGGGAACGGTGTCGACGACGATCGGATCGATCGTCACGCCACCGCCCCTGAGCGGAAAGTCCACAACGGACTCACCGCGCCAGCCGAACTGCCACCTTCCCTCACCCGCGACAGGCAATGGCGTGCGGCTCTGCCCGTACTTGACCTCAGCGTCGTCGAGCAGGCGCGCCACGAGCTCCAACGGCCGCTGGCCGTGCCGTGCCACCACCACAGGAGCACCATCGTCGGTGCGATAGGGACTGTCCGGGTCCGCGCACATCTGACGAACAGCGGCGCGGAACCTGCGCGGCGCACCGATCTCGTTCGGCCGCACCCGCAGGAACCGGCCCATGAGCTGCCGGGTGTCCGCGGCCTGCGCCGACCAGCCGTGCCACCGGTGCACCAGGCCTGCGGCGATGAGCGCCGCGGCATCCACCGGCACGGCCGTGCGTCCGTCCTCGGGAAAGCCGAAGAACTCCTCGGCGAAGGCGCAGGCGATCTGGGTCGCGAGCCCGCTGGGACTGGTGCCGATCACGCCGTCCTCCCCGCAGCGTCAGCCAGTTCCTTCTTCAACTCCCGTGCCGTCACGATCCGGTAGCCGCACCCCTCGACCAGCTGCCGAAGCAGGTGCAGGTCCTTGCGCTGGTGATCAGGGATGACGATGACCAGGTCAGGCACGGCCGGAGGACGGGCACGCAGCGCCTCGCCCAACGCCCTCGGAGACGCCCACATCTTGGCATCCACGAACCATTCCTTTCCAGCCAGCTTGATCGCGAGGTCGTACAGGTCGCGGTCCGGCCACATGACCACCTTGTCGGCACGGAGACCGGTCGCGTGGTTCCGCAGTTCGCACTCCAGCAGGCCCGGCAGCGTCATGTAGCGCCACGCGATCCGGGACACCGCGAACGACTCACTCGTGGCCGGCTGGGCGTCGACCGGCGTCGCCGCCTCGCCGGTCGGCATCAGCCGGGGAGCCTCGCCCGCAGGGGTGTTGGTCCGGCAGCTGTACGACACCCCGTGGCGGAAATGCGCCTCGCACCGGACGTCCACCACCGAACCGGTGCCAAGCACCCGCATCGGCCACCGGCACGACGGGCACAGGAAGAACCAGCCGCGCAACTGTCGGCCCGGCAGCCGCGCGACCGGCTCGTAGAACTGCGGCAGCAGGCTGTCCCACGTTCGGCGCAGGGTGCGGAGATCTCCCGCAGGACGCTCGACGAGCTCGGTGCGCAACCGCGTGTACTCCCCCTGCGGAAGCCTCCGCAGCATCTCGAACAACCGCCGCTCCTCCTGCTCGGCGGCCACCCGCGGCCACGGCCAGTGCTCCTCCAGCGCCGCGGTGGGCACCAGGAACTCGCCGCACAGGTCCTCGGCCTCGTCGCTGAAGCTGCCGTCCTGGTCGAGCAGCTTCAGCTTCCCGATCCCGCTGAGGTCCAGGTCCTCCGGCAGCAGATCTTCGAGATGTCCCTTGAGCCCCTCGCGGAACACCGCCATCGTGGGTGCCTCGCCGACGGGATGAGCCGCGGAAAGCACGCCGAGGCAGCTCATAAGCACGCGTGCCTGGCGAGCACGCGGCACGGCGGGATCGCCGACGACCGACGCCGCCAGGCAGCACGCCGTCACGGCCTGGCCACGGCGTTGATCAGCGGGAGCACGGGTCGCCGAAACAGTCTCGGCCCAGCTTTCGACCACGAACGAACCTTTCTGAAACCCGTCACCGGATTGGCGAATTTGAGTCGGAAGCAAACCACAACCCATTAATCACTGCAATTGGTCAAATTCGGCGGAAATATGACATTTTTTGGACATTTTCATGACATGCGCGGGGCGCGCGTCGCCTCACAATCCGCACGTCTAATCTGTCGCCAACATCGCAGGTCTCCCTCCAGAGGAGTGATATGCAGCCGGAAAACGGCATCGTGGTCCCGTTGACCCTGGTCGACAGGAGCGGGCGGCGGATCGACCAGGGACCGGAGAAGGTGACGTTCGGCGCGATCCATCTCAGGCGATGGCAGGTGCACCCCGTGGCCGGGTCGAGCGCCACGTTCCCCGGTTCGGCCGCGCACCAGGTCAAGGTCAGCTTCGATGTCCTGCTCGACCACGACGCACCCTCGGTGCGCTGGTTCGAGGTCGGCTTCTGCCTGGCGGAAAGCGGGTCGACGATCGTGGCTGCGGTGCCACGAGGCGCCGTGGAACCGCAGCCGGAGACGTCGTACGGCCTCAGCCGCAACCTGGAGTTCGTCCCCGCGGAGGGCAGCACCGCGCTCGCGCACGTCCCGGCGACGGAGGGCCCGGTCCACGTCTACGGCGCATCCGGCGACCACATCCGTTGGCTGTACGTCGCCGCGACCGAAACCGGCGTTCGGCCGGGCTCCTATTCGGCTTGGATGGTGCTGCTCGCCCCTGCGGACCGCACCAGCGAGAAATTCCGGTTGACCGCCCGTTTCGACCCGGAACTCGCGGAAGGTGACGACTTCGGGGCGACCGGCACGTCGCGCGAGTTCTCCATCGAACTGACCGGGCCGACACTGGCACCTCAGGTCGACACCGCGTCGACAAGCGGTCCCGCAATCGGCCTTCCCGCACGTTCATCTCGCATCTTCATCTGTTATGCGCACGAGGACGAGGCGCACAAGAAATTGGTGAGGGACTTCGCCGACCTGCTGCGCGCGTGTGGCCTGGATCCGGTGATCGACCACGCCCACGAGGGCCCCCGCATGTCGTGGGATCACTGGGCACTCCATCAGATCCGCGGGGCCGACTTCATCGCCGTCATCGCCTCACCGGTCGTCAAAGCCGTCGGCGACGGTACGTACGAAGGCACTGACCGCGCGGGCATCCGCAACGAGCTCGGGATGATCAGGAACCTGGTGCAGAAACACCCCGACTGGGCGGGTCACCTCCTGCCGGTCGTCCTGCCCGGCCGCTCGGTGGACGAGATCCCGATGTTCCTGCACCCGCAGACCATGGATCACTATCAGGTCGAGGCCTTGATCGAGAGCGAACTCGGCACCCTGCTCAAGGCAATCGACGACACCGCGCCGTGGCAGGGATGGGAGCGGCCTTGACCGGCACCCTGCACGCGCTCTGCATCGGCATCGACAACTACCGCGACCCTGAGTTCAGGCCGATGCAGTTCGCGAGGCGCGACGCGCTGGCCGTGCACGCGTTGCTGACCGACAACTCGAGCGGCGACTGCGTCCTGCTTCAGGACGCGGAGGCCACGAAAGTCAGGCTGGTCACCGAACTCCACCGCCTCGCCGAGGTCAGCAGCGACGATGACGTGGTGTTCATCAGCTTCTCCGGTCACGGCACGCGGACGCGGCAACTCGCCACCTACGACGCGGTCCCGGGTCAGTTCGCGGACACCGCCCTGCCGCTGACGGAGTTCGTCTCACTTGTCCGGACGATCAAGGCCCGGCTGCTGGTCGTCGTGCTCGACTGCTGCTTCTCCGGTGGCGTGCTGGCGAGGGCGTTCTACGCGCCCGGCGACGACGGCAGTGTCGCCCGGTCGGACACGACCGGCGCGTGGGACGTGCTGAAGTCGATCAACGGTGATGGCCGGATCTTCCTCGGCGCGGCCTCTGCCGACGAAGAGGCGTTCGAACTGCCCCTCTACCGGCACGGAATCCTGACGCATCATCTAGTCCAGGCGCTCATGGGCGCCGGTGACGTCCTCGACGACAAGGGCAGGGTGTGTCTGACGTCGTTGGTGCGCTACGTGCAGGCGAAGGTCGGCGCGGAGGAGATCGGGACATGGAAGCGCCGTCAGCACCCGACCTTCGAGGGCACGATGCGCAGGCCCAGCTTCCTGCCGCTGCGACCGGGGCCGCGCTACCTGGCGATCGGCGACCACGCCCAGCCCCCTCCGGTCAACAAGGATCTGATGTCCCTCGTGCCACACGGCATCGACTCGGCGATGGCGAAACTGTGGCGCAACCGAGTCAGCAAGCTCAACAACATGCAGGTCAACGCCATCAACGCGGGCGGGCTCCTGCACGGGTGCAACGTCGTGGTCAGCGCACCGACCGCGAGTGGCAAGACACTCGTCGGCGAGATCGCCGCACTGCGCACGCTGGACGGCAACCGGAAGGCCGTCTTCCTGCTGCCCAGCCGCGCGCTCGTCAGCGAGCAGTACCAGCGGTTCCAGGCGACGTACGGTCCGCTCGGTCACCGGGTCGTACGCGCCACGGGCGGGCTGCGCGAGCAGGTCGGCGATCTCGTCTCGGGCTCGTTCGAGATCGCGGTGGTCACGTACGAGACCTTCATCGGCCTGTACTCCGCGCACCCGAAGCTGCTGGACCGGGTAGGTGTGCTGGTGGTCGACGAGATCCAGAACCTGCTGCTGCCCGACCGGGGCCCGCGGCTGGAACTGTTTCTCACCAGGCTGCGCAAGGCCGCCCAGCAGGGCCTGCCGATCCCCCAGCTCGTCGGGCTGTCCGCCGTGCTGGGCGACCAGCCTGACCAGCTGGCGGGCTGGCTGGGCGCGTACCCGGCCCGGCACGAGGAACGCACCGTCGAGCTCTCGGAGGGTGTGGTCGGTCCGGATGGCAGCTATCGCCATCGGGTACACGGTGGCGGGCAACAGGCGAAGGAGTCCACACAGCGGCTATTGGCCGCCTCGGAGGAGAACAGCCCCGGCCGCCTCGCTGAGCGCGTGGTCGAAACTCTGGTCGCACAAGGGAAACGCGTCCTGGTGTTCCGTGCGCGGCGCGCCGGTGCCAGCGACTTCGCCCGGCGACTCGCCCGGCAGCTCGGTCTGCCTCCAGCCAAGTCCACGCTCACCGCGCTGCCCCAGGGTGACGTGTCGCGGCTGGGCTTGCTCTTGCGCGACTGTCTGAAAAGCGGGGTCGCCTTCCACAACGCCGACCTCCTCGACGTCGAGCAGGAAGCCGTCGTGCGGGGTTTCGGCGACCGCGCAGGCGACATCCGGGTCGTTGTCGCCACCACGACGCTGAGCCAGGGCGTGAACCTGTTCGCCGACGCCGTGGTCATCTGTGAGCTCGACCATCCCGACCGGCCGTACACCGCTGACGAGTACCAGAACATGGCGGGCCGGGCCGGCCGTGACCAGCCTGGGCAGGCGTTCGTCGTCTGTGCCGGGGAGGACGAGGTGAAACGCGTCTGGCGCGACTACGTGAACGCCGAACCGCAGGTGGCTCGATCCGCGCTGATCGGTCCCGAACTCGATCTCGACGCTGTAGTTCTGACCGTGCTCAACGTGCTGGAAAAGGAAGAAGGCGGAGCCGACGCGGCGGGAGTCGCGGACTTCCTGCGGTGGTCGTTCGCCGCCTTCCACGAACGCTGGGACGACGCGCACAACCCGTTCTCCCTCGAACGGGTGCGGTTCGCTGTTGATGCCCTCAGCGAGGAAGGGTTCCTGGTAGCCGGCGGATGGCAGCTCACCCCGCTCGGCGAGACCGTCGTCCGCAGCGGACTTTCGGTCTCGTCCGCTCGCGCGCTGGCCGCCACGCTCAAGGACGTCTCCGCCACAGACCTGACCAGGATGACTCTGATCGGTGCCGCGCAGCTGGTCACGGAAGCAGACGACAGCAGATTCGCCAAGAAGTCCGCGAACTGGGACCGCGAGTACGACAGGTTCGCCCAGCAACTGGTCCGCCAGCTGTGTGCATCGGCGGTGGCGGGCGCGCTCCTGGGGCGGCGCAGTGAGAAAGGAGCCAGGACCGGACGGACCAGGCGCGCGATCGCGTGCCAGATGTGGTCGGCCGGCCAGCCGATCACCGAGATCGAGCAAGCCCTGTCGCTCTACCTGCGCCCGCAGGCGGGCATCCGTGACCCCGGTCCGATCGCGTACGCCGCCCGACGCACTGCCGACGTCATCCAGCCCGTCATCGACATCGCCCGGCACCTGCACCCGGACGCCGATCTCGGCGAACTCGCCGAGAACCTGCCGTGGCAGCTCTCGGCGGGGGTCGGCAAAGGACTCGCCCCCGTGGTCAGACACCTGAACCGCGCCGTCGATCGGGAGGTGTACCTCCGGCTTCGTCACGACAAGCTCACTGACGCGAACACCATCGCCGCAGCAGACGACGGCCAGGTGCTCCACTGTGCGGGCGGCGACGAGCTGCTGGCGGCATCCCTGCGCGCCGCGGCCGAGGCAGCGCTGGAGGAAGCGGGCCAACCGGCCCTCGACGACCTGATCGCCCCGCCGGAGGACTGACCCGAAGAGGACCTTCAGCGCGGGTCGGCCGGCTCCCAGCGGATCCCGCAGGAGCGGTTCAGCGTCAACCCGGTGAACTCGGCGTGCACCTCACCGACCACGTCCACGTCCAGCGGTTCCCTGGTGAACAAGGGGTCCGTGATGTCGATCGGGAGCTCGTTCTCGAGACGCCAGGCCCTGCTCGGTGCTTTGTCCGGCGAGAACCGCACCACGAGGTCGAACCGGTCGCACGGGCGGGTAGGTGTGCAGACGTAGTAGGGCGCGAACGTCGTGGGCAACCGCATGCGCATCACGACCGTGTGCTCCTCGCCGGTGCCAAGCGACCTGGGCAGGTCGAGATCGAACCTGACCCGTGTCGATCCCACTCGCTGCGGTGTCCGCAGCATCGCTCCGCGGATGACGTCGACTCCCAGGGTGGCCAGGTCGAGCGGCTGGTTCTCGGCGATGGTCATCGAGAAGTCGACGGCGGTCAGGTGTTCGGTCCTGCTGACGACACGGCGTTGCTCGATGACCTCGGTCCTCTCCGCCCCCAGCACCACGACGGTGGCGAGGTCCGCTGTGTGCCAAGTCCATTCAGGCTCGCGTTCGACGCTGTTCGACTGCGCGAATTCGATCAGCATCTCCGCGATTCGATCCATCAGGTGGTCCACGTGGCGGCGCGCGGTTCGCACGTCGCGTTCCATCTCGGCAGCCATTCGCGCTATTCGTTCCTCGAATCGCCGCTCGCCGCGGCCTTGCAAACCGAATGCCGTGGCCGCCGCGGATGCCAGGTGGCCCGGCAGCACCGCGACGACCGCGGCCAGTGCCTCGACGAGCTTCACGCGTTGCGCGGATTGACTGTCGGATTCGACGAGACCGCAGATCAGACGCAGTTCCGGGCCGATGCGCGTGGCTATGTCACGGGACTCGACGCCGTACCCCTTGCGCAGTGCCTTCAGTTCGGCAACCACTCGGACGAGTCGATTCGACGTCCCGTTCTCAATCATTCGAGTATTCCTCACGATCAGGCCTGAACCACCGCTTGTTGACCGGCTACTGACCTTATATCGCACATTTCGCCGGTTCACGATGGTGGCTGTTCCGAGGAAGTCCGTCCCCATCGAAAGGCGGTTCTCATGAACAACGTCGCGAAGACGCGCGGGGTGCGCTGGAAGGCGTTGCTGGTCGCGGTGGCGGCCAGTGCCACCGGCCTGCTCATGTCGGCCCCGCAGGCCTCGGCAGACGTGTCCGCGTTCTTCGGCCCGAGCTACATCGGATCGAACTCCGGCGGTGCCAACCTGCGCACGTGCGGGACCACCTCGTGCGGCGTCATCGGCTACAACGGCAACGGCACGTCGGTCACGATGCTGTGCTGGGCCGACACGCAGTGGGTCTACCCGCCCCAGTCCGACTACGCGTCGGCGCGCTGGTTCCGGATCGCGTCTCCGGCCGGCACCGGATGGACCCACTCCTCACTGGTGGAGAACCAGACCTCGGTGGGGCACTGCTGATCCGTGCGCCTGCACGGAGATGGGCGACTGCCGGTGCGGCAGTCGCCCATCTCCGTGTCCACACCACTAGCCGGGTAGCGAGAGTCCACGGCCCAACTGCTGACCGCAAAGCCGTGCGGTCTGTTGCGTCGCGTTCATCAGCGCCAGAACGCTGGTGCTTTTCGAGTCGGCGATCGCGTCGAGTGCCTCCGCGTCCGACTTGAGCTGCTCACCGCCCTCGTAGCGACCGGCCACACTGGACAACGTGCCGGCATCGCTGAAGATCGCGTTGTCGAAGATCCCGTTGGCGTTGCTCACACTGTGCGCGAGGTCCTGGAAACTCTCACACACCTCGTCCTTCGTGGTCGGCCCGAACGAGCAGCCGGTGAGAGCCACGGACACCACGATCATCAGCAACATTCCTCTCATGGCGGTCACCAGATCCACAGCACGAAACGGCCACCGCGAAAGAGGTAGACCGAGTACATCGCGCACAGGGCGCCGGGGATCAGCAGACTCGCGTTGACGTCGAAACCCAGGTACAGGCCGACTGCGGCGAGGATCGCGTAGTACACCCAGGCGATCGAACGGCGCCGTCGCCTCGGGTTCTCCTGTTGTGTTTCCTGTGTTCGTGATTCTTCCACTGCGGCCTCCGGATGGTCGGGGTCTTCATTGCCTCCCCGCTCGTCATCGGACGGCGTGCGACGCCGTTAACGACCTGCCGCGGTTGTCACGGAACTGCCCGGCTTCTGGGTAAACCCTGTCACGCCAAAGAGGTTCGGGCGCGTGTCTCGCCGACCATGACGTCGTTCAGGCCACCGTGCAGCTCGTCGGCAGCGGCCCAGTGGGTCGCCGCCGCGGCCCGGTTTCCCTTCGCCGCGTCGACGTTGCCCAGGCCTGTCGTCGCGCGGGCCATCTCGTACTGACTTCCGCAGTTCCGGGCCAGCTCGGCCGCGCGTGCGTAGTGTTCGGCCGCGTCGTCGAGCCGTCCGGCCCGGAAGTGTGCCCACGCCGTGCAGTTGGCGGACATGACGACGTCCAGCTCCAGGCCGAGCGTCGCGAACTCGGTCTGCGACTCCTCCGCGTGCCGCACGGCATCCTCGCCCAGTCCGAGCTCGACTTCGGCCAGTGCCATGCCCCGCAACGCGATCGCCGCGTTGCGCGGTGCGTTCATCCGGCGGTAGGAAGCGCGCGCCTCGTTCAGGTCGCGCACCGTCCTGCTCGGATCGCCCTGGTAGAGCGCGATCCAGGCGATGTTGGACAGCGCGTCGGTCACCCCGCGCGCGTCCTCCAGTTCGCGGAACTGCTCCAGCGCCTCCTCGTAGTAGCCGATCGCGACTGCGAGCTCGCCCCGGTCGGCGTGAGCCATGCCCAGGTTGTTCAACGTGATCGCGAGCGCCTTCCCGTCCCCGGCGACACGAGCGGCGTCAGCGGCGAGCAGGTGGATGTCGATCCACACGTCCCACAGCTTCGTCAGGAAGAAGAAGTCCCTGAGCAGGAACGCCAGTTGCCAGCACTGGTCGTGGAGTCCGCGTGCCGCCGCGGCACGGCACAAGGCCACCAGGTTCGGCCACTCGGCGTCGATCCACGCGGCGGCTGCTGTGCGCTCGGTGAACTTCACCGACACCTCCGGGATTGTCCCGACCGACAGAGCCAGGCGATGCCGGTGTGGCGCGAGGAACTCGTCGCTGGACTCGGCCAGTACGAGGCTGTGGTCCAGCAACCGCCGCACCGCCGCCGTCTGCTCGTCCGGCGCGATGCCCGGAAGAAGTCGATCGCCGGCGAACGCGCGCACGAGGTCGTGGACGGTGACGTGGTTCGTACCGAGCGGGGAGACGAGGTGCACGTCGCCGAGGTCGTCCAGCAACCGTCGCGTCTCCACGAGCCCCAGCTCGGCGAGAGCCGCCGCGCTGCGCACCTCCACGTCGCGGCCGGGATGGAGCGCGAGCAGTGCGAACAATCGCAGCTGGTCAGCGGTCAACGCCCGGCACGACAGGGCGAACGCCGCGGCGACACTGCGCTCGCCGTCGTTCAACGCGCTCAGCCTGGACGCCTCGCCGACCAGCCGCTCGTCGAACTCCTCCAGCGTCCACATCGGACTGCCGCGGAAGCGCGCCGCGGCGATGCGCACCGCGAGCGGCAGACGACCACAGCGATCGACGACTCGGGCGACGACCTCGTCCGGGGCCGACTCCGCACGCTCCCGCGCAATGGCGCGAAACAACGACGCCGCTGTTTCCGCGGGGAGCACGTCCACCGCGACGTGCACCGCGTCGTCCAACGCGTTCAGCCGGTTGCGACTCGTGATGATCACTCGACACCTCGGTTCGGAAGGCAGCAGCGGCGCGACCTGACGCGCACTGCCGACGTTGTCGAGTACGAACAGGCATCGCTTGCCGCGCAGCACACTGCGGTAAAGGTTGGCTCTGGCGTCCGGATGGGACGGGATCTGCTCGGCCGGGACGCCGAGCATGCGCAGAAGTGGGTGGAACGCGTCCTGTGCGTTCACGGCCTGCGCTTCGGGCGTGTGTCCGGCCAGGTCGAGGTAGGCACACCCGTCCGGGAACGAGTCCGCCACGGTCCACGCCGCCCGCAACGCGAGCGCGGTCTTGCCCGCGCCCGCGAGCCCGGTCAGCGCGCAGGCGACAGCTCCCTGCTCGGCGACCAGAAAGGCGGTGATGCGGACCAGTTCCGCGGAACGGCCGACGAAGTGCGGTGTGGACGGTGGCAACCCGCTCATGGTGGTGGCGAGCTGCCCCACCGACCGCTTGCGCGGACGATCACCGGCGAGTTCCAGCAGCGCGCCGTTCGCTTCGAGAGCGTTGTCGCAGGCCTGCGCGAACTCGCGGTTGACCTCGGCACTGCCTGTCTCGACCTTGCTCAGATAGCCCTTGCTGTAGTGGATCATGACGGCGAACCGGGACTGGGACAGCCCAGCCGACAGACGCAGCCGCCGCAACTCACCGCCGAAAAGGGACAATTCCGCTGCTGCCATGGATTGATGATGCCTCACCCAGCAGCTGAAAAGGATGTTCTCGGACGTTCCGGCCGGAAGCTTCACCCGGCAGCCGGAACATCACTGCCCACTCAGATCAGGGCGAGCACGAGCTGAACGAAATCAACGACGACCACGAAGTGGGTGTGCATGGCTGTATTACCTCCTGGACGGCCGAGGAAGGCTGCGGAGGTGGCGTGGAACCGATCCGGTCACCGATCCAGGCGCCGAGGACGAGTCCTGCGACGAAGGCCAGTGCGACGATTCTGCGCAGCACGGAGGCAGATATGAAGAAATTCATCTCACACCTCCGCGACCGCGCCCACCGACGCTTTTCTTCCTCTTCTTCGTCAGCTTTTGCCGACACCAGAAGCTTCGCCTGCGGACGGGCCGGACAGAAGTGGTTTCCTGTCGCCCCGGTCGGCAGGAAACCTGGAAACAGCAGACGACCGGACCTGCACCGGGTCACTCGGCCCGGAGCCGGCTCACCCTCCGCACGAGCAGCACGGCGAGCGGGACCGTCATGGCGACCAGGATTCCCGCGGAGAGCAGCCACCAGAGCGGTTCATGGCGCCACAACGGCTCCGCGGGCACGCCGGGCACGTGCGACCGAACGTCCACGGTGGACGCACCGGCGGCGTACCCCCAGCGCGCGGGGGCCAGCCAGGACAGCTGTTCCAGCACCGGCCGATCGGTCACCGGGATCATCCCCCCGCACAACACCAGTTGCGCCATCACCAGCACCACCAGCAAGGGCATCACCTGCTCCGAGGACTTCACCCAGGCCGACACCACCAACGACAGCGCGCAGGTCGCGAAAGCGGTGAGCCAGACCGCAACGACCAGTTCGACCGCCTGATGACCGAGAAGGACGGCGTCCGCCGGTCCCGGTTTCACCGCCAGAGTCCCGGCCACCAGCAGAACTGCCTGCACAGCAACGATGACACCGAACAACATCAGCTTGCTCAGCCCGTACGCGCGCGGCCGCAGCCCGGCCGCACGTTCCCGCAGGAAGATCGCGCGTTCCGCGACGATCTCCCGTGCCCCGCAGGCACCGCCGGTGAACTCCGCGCCGACGAACAGCAGCACCAGCATCTGCGTCGGTTCGGTGGGATCCGCCGCACCCGGTGGTCCCAGCCCCGCGTCGCCCGGCACGGCCAGCGCGAGCCCGGCGAGCGACAACGGGATCAGCAGCAGGAACGCGGCGTACCCCGGATCGGCCAGGATGAGTCTGGTGTGCCGGGACACCAGGGTCGCCAGCTGACGCCACACCGTTCTCGGGGTGGCCGCAGGCTGCGGCACACTCGCGGGCACCCGCCTTTCCGGAGCGCCTGCCCCGGTGGGCACCGGCCGACTCGCGGCCGCTTCGAAGATGTCGGCCCAACTGGCCGCGCCGAACCGGACGCGCAGTTCGTCGGGCGCGCCCAGGAAGAACGGCACACCACCAGGCGCCAGCACCAGGATCCGGTCGCATTGAGCGAGGTTGTCCGGGTTGTGGGTCACGACCACGACCGACCGCCCCGTGTCCGCGACAGCGCGCAGGGAGTTCATGATCTGCTTGTCCAGCCACGGATCGAGACCAGAGGTCGGTTCGTCGAGCAACAGCAACGGTGGCGAGGTCAGCAGTTCCATCGCGATCGACACGCGTTTCTGCTGTCCGCCGGAAAGCCGGCGCACCGTGGTCCGCGCCTGCGGGGTGAGGTCCACCTGCTCCAGTGCCGCGGCAACAACGTCATCACGTTCCCGCCGCGTGGTGTCGGCGGGCAACCTGAGCTTCGCGGCATAGGCGAGCGCACGACGTGCGCTGAGCCGGACGTGCATCACGTCCTTCTGCGGCACGACGCCGATCCGTTCACGGACAGCCGGGTGGTCGTGCACGTCGAGTCCGTCGTAGCTGACGTGACCGCGGGTCGGCACGAGGGTTCCGGTCAGCACCTTCAGCAGGGTCGACTTGCCCGCTCCGGACGGCCCGACCACCGCGACGAGCTCTCCCGGCCGCACGTTCAGCGACACCCCGGAGAGCAACGGCTTGCCACTGGGCAACGTGAACCCGACGTTGTCGACGACCAGGTGACGCTCAGCTCCCGGCAACGGCGTGAGCCCGACCGGTGTGACGAGGACGTCCGTGGAACCGAAGGTGAGCAGATCGCCGCAGGACACCACGACGCCGGCCGCGACGGGTTCACCGTTGTGCAACACCGGGTTCGCACTGCCCAGATCGGACACCCGCCAGCCGTCGCCGACGTACCGCGCGGTCGCGTGCCGCCGTGACACCATCGGATCGACGAGCACCAGGTCGTTGTCGGCGGCCCGGCCGATGCTGATCACGCCGTTCGGAGGTGTGGCCGTACCGCATCGGAAGACCACCTCCACCTCGTCCGCCAGACGCACCACGAACTCACCGGTGATGCGCTGTTCGCGCACTTGCCGCCCGTCCGCCCAGGTGCCGCCCGAACTGCCGGGGTCACGCAGCACCCACCCGTTGTCGTACTCGATCCGCAAGTGGTTGCGGGACACCGCCGGGTCGTCGAGGACGACGTCGCTCGCCGAACCGCGTCCCACGAGGACCGGGGCTCCCGGCGGGAACGTCCACGACCGGCCGCCCGACGACACCTCCAGCTCTGCCGTCACCGGGACGTCGTGGTCGTCGTCGTGGTCACGGTGGAGGCCGCCGGCAGACCCGAGGTGGGCACCTCCCTGGCCAGGCCAAGCAGCTTCGCCTCACCGAGCGCGAACGTGCTGTCGCACGTCCTGGGGCCGCTCGTCACCTGGTACTGGAACGTCAGCCGCAGCACGCCGGTGAGGTCGAGGTCGAGCGGAACGGTCGAGCCGAACCCCACTGGCTTGCTGAAGATCTGCCTGCCGTCCGCCAGCACCTCGAGCTGGACCTTGACCGCGGTGTTCTCGGAGTTGTCGCTGAAACCGGCCTCGGCGACGAACCGCCGGTAGCCCTTCGAGAGGTTGTACTCGACGCTGAACACCTCCGACGCACAGTGGTAGTTGTCGAGATTGGTGCCCACGGAGTGCACGTACTGCTTGGCTCCCATCCCCACCACGTAGCCGTTTCCCGAGGTGCCCCAACGCCCCGCGGTCGGCGTCAACGCGTCCAGGTATACGACCACTCCAGCGCGAACGACGACGAGTTTCGCGCTGTCCCCCACCGGTTGCCCGGCAGCGGGATCCTGGCTGAGCACCGTGTCCGCCGCGGCCTTCTCGTCGACCTGGTCGACGAGCTCCACCTTCATCGACCTGGGCAGCGCGTCCTTCGCAGCGCTGACGTTCTTGCCGACCAGGTCCGGCATCGTGGTGATCCGGACCTCGCTGGAGGTCGTGGTGGTGGTCGACACCGTGGTGGTCGTCGTCGTGCCGTTCCCACCGGTCGGTGTGGCTGCGGCGGCACCGTTGCCGGTGCTGTTCTCCTTGGCGGACATCAACGCGTAGGTACCGCCGGCACCACCCAGCAGGACGACGACCGCGGCCAGGACGGGAAGCGCCCGGCTTCTGCGTTTGGCGGGCATGGGCGAGGACGAGTTCGGCACTCGCATCACCGTTTCGTTGTCGTTGCCGTGACTCAACGGGATGGCTGCGGGCGGCAGGTCGAGACGGGTGCCTACCGGAGCGTTCAGCAGCCGCCCGGAAAGGTTCAGCAGCACCGCCGAGACGAGTTCCGCGGACTTCGGCCGCATGGCCGGGTTCTTGTGCAGCAAGTTCGAGATCACGTCCCACAGCTCGTCGGGCACGCTGTTCGGCCGTCCAGGTGCTTTCTCGCAGTGGTCCCGCAACACCTGGAACACCGACTCGCCCACGAACGGCGTGACACCGCAGCACAGTTCGTAGAGGACGATCCCGAGGGAGTAGAGATCGGCCGCCGGGCTGACGTCCTTGCCGTCGACCAGTTCGGGCGCCACGTAGTAGGGCGTACCCGCGAGCATCGTGCTGCGGCCGACCTTGGAGGCGTTCGCCATCTTGGAGATGCCGAAGTCGGTGAGTCTGGGTATGGAGGAGTCCATGAGGACGTTCTCCGGTTTGACGTCGCGGTGCACGAACCCCGCGAGGTGCACGCTGTGCAGGGCATCCGCGATGCCCGCCCCGATGCGCGCGACCTCGGCCGGCAACAGCGTGCCGCCCGACGCGTTGAGCGCCGTTCGCAGACTGCCGCCCCGCACGAGGTCCATCACGATCGCAGCCGTGTTGCCCTCCACGACGAGGTCGTGCACGGCGACGAGGTGCTGCCCGCGCAGGGCGGTCAGGATCGATCGTTCCTGGTGGAACTTGGCGATGAAGTCCGGATCGTCGACCAGGTCGGGACGCAGCAGCTTGAACGCGTAAGGCGTGCCGCTCTCGTCTGTGCCCTCGTACACCTGGCCCATCGCGCCGGAACCGAGGAGCTCGCCCAGCGTGTACCGACTCCCCAAAGGTCGCCTCATGCGCCGAACCCTCACTTTTCCCACGAATTGGTGAGTGACGAGCGTAGGCGCCGACCGCCAGGCCGCAGTGGACAGAACCGGGACAGTTCCCTGTCGCATTCCGCAGCTCCTGACGAAGCCGCATCCGCCGGATTCAGACAGGACAGAAAAGTGACAATTTCCCGGTAGAAGTGCGACATTGCCGAGTAGGTCCGCGCATCGACCGATACCGTCCACGGGGTGAAAGCCGGTTATGACGTGTTCCTGTCATTCAGCGGTGATGATCGGCCGCGAGTCATGGAGCTGTACAAGGCGCTGGAGAAGGCGGGACTGTGCGCGTTCATCGATGAACGCGGCATCAAGTACGGCCATGGCGTCTCCGCGGAGATCACCACGGCGCTACGCGAGTCGAAGACGATGCTCGTGTACTACTCGGCTTCGTTCCCGCAGCGTTCGGCGTGCGAGTTCGAGCTGCGGCACGCCTACCTCACGGCCTTGCGCGCGAAGCAGATCGAGCAACGGATCCTGGTGGTCAACCCGGAGGACCCGGACACCGACCACCTGCTCCCGCTGGAGCTCAGCACCAACCGGTACGTGCGGGCCTGGCAGTCGAAGCGTGATCTCGACGCCCTCGTGACGCTGATCCGGCAGAAGGCGGATGCGCTGGACGGCCCGTTCCCCGGCATGGACTTCGGCCCGCCGCCCCTGGTGCACCACCGGAAGTTCGAGCCAACGGTGGATTTCGTCGGCAGGTACCGCGACCGGTGGGCGCTGCACTCGGCCCTGCACCGCGGCGACCACCCGCTGATGAACGAGGTGACGGCGCCGCAGGTGGCCTCACTCACCGGCATGACCGGCATCGGAAAGACCTCGCTCGCCAAGGTCTACGTGCACGACTACGGGTTCCTGTACCCGGGTGGCATCTACTGGACCGACCTGACCGGTGCGACTCGTCATGCCGATCGAGCGCGGGCGGTGCACACGGCGCGCCTGCGAGAACTCGCGGAGCAGGTCGACAGCCCGCCGGGTGGCCTGACCCGTCGTCAGCTGCTCGGCTGGTGGACTCGGCACCTGCAGGACAGGCCAGGCCCCAAGCTGTGGGTGGTCGACGCGGTACCGGCGGGCGCGCCGGACGACGTTCTCGTGGAGCTGGTCCCGGACGTCGGTGACGTGCACACGTTACTCATCGGCCAGCAGGAGCTGTCGCCGGGCATCGCCACACCCGTGCGACTCGGCGGTCTCTCCCCGGACGACGGCCGCAAGCTCTTCTCCCAGCACCACCCGCCGATCGGCGACGAGGTCGACGCCGTGAACACGGTGGTGGCACGTTTGGGTGGGCACCCCTATGCGATCCGGTTCGCCGCGGCGGGAGCCCGCGGGCGACAGGGAATCTGGCACCTGCGCGAACGGGTCGACCACCTCACCTCCGACGCCGGCGTGCTCGACCGGGCCATGGCGATGACCCGCGACGCGATCGAACACCGGGAAGGCCCCGAACGTGCCGTGCTCGTGCTGTCCGCCGTGTGCTCACCCGAACCGTTGCCCGCGGCGTTGATCCGCGAGGTCATCGGGGCGTTGGAACCGTCGGCACTCCCCCGCACCTCCGCTGTGCTGGCCACACTGGACCAGGATCGGCTCGTCACCCAGGAAGACACGTCCTGGCAGGTGCACCAGCTGGTGCGTGAGGCCGTGCTGCAGAGCGCCGGACGGGACGAACTGGGCGCCGTCGCTGTCGTCGCAGCACGTCAGTTGCTCGCACTGGCGGAGACCAGCACAGCCGAGCTGGCACCGCACGCACGCGCGTTGCTCTCCCGAACCAGGTCATCGCCCGACCTGTCGACATCGCTCAACCAACTGGTAGCCGCCCATCACGACGCGCGCGGTGAGCCCGGCCTTTCGGCGCCGTGCCACGAAGACCTGTACGGCTGGCAGCCTCACCAGCTCGGTCACCTGCACGCGGCGGCCAGGAGCAGGTTCGCCGCAGGAGACCACGACAAGGCGCTGGAGCACGCCGACGAGCTCGCCGGCCTGGCGGCGAACGATCTGATGGCCATGCGAGCGGAACACGTCCGGGCCGATGTGCTCGACGCCAGGACCCGGCACCGCGAAGCCGAGACGATCTGGCAGCGACTGGTCACCGGCCCCGCGCTGAAGAGCGCGCCCCCGCAGGAACAGATCACGGTCCGCACGGCGCACATCCGCAACCGCCGGGCACTCGGCTACTTCACCGAAGCGACCACCCTGGCGGACACACTGCTCGCCAAGATGGGCGGGCAGTTCACCGAGGAGCTGATACCTCTCCAGCTCGAGCTGATCGCCATCGGAATGGCGACGGACGACCGCATCGGCGCGCGTGCCAGGGCCCAGGAGATCGTCGATCACTACCAACGTCAGGGGCTCCCCGGCCACATCCACGCGCTGGAGGCCGCAGCGCTGTTGCACGAGGCGCAGCTGGAGGTCTTCATCCTGGAGAAGTTCCCCGAGAAAGAGGACTGGGTGAGAGCCGAGGTGGCGCTGCGCGAACTGGTGGCGGCCGCCCGCAGGGAGTTCGGTACCGACAACCCGAGGACGTTGGTCGCGACCGTGGCGCACCTGCGGGTCATGGTCGGGCAGGGAGCGCCCCACCTGGTACTGGCTGAGTACTCGGACCTGGCCGATGTCATGGCCCGCAAACTCGGCTCCGACCACCGGCTTCATCTGCGCACCGTCTTCCTGCTCGGCCAGGCACACGCTCAGAACCGGGATCGCGACCAGGCCTTCGACAAGTACACCCGAGCTCTGGAAGGCCAGGAGCGTGTGCTCGGTGCCGGCCATCCGGAAACGCTGAGGACGCGTTACGAGCTCGGAATCATGCACTTCTGGCGCGGGAACCGCGCGGAAGCGAGGCAGACGTTCAGGTCGGTGCGACGCGACGCGATCCAGGAGGTCGGCCGTCGCAACGACCTCTACGGCCAGGCGCTCACGGCCGAGATCCTGGCGACCATTCTCCCGAGCTCCGCGATGCACGCGTTCGACTGGTTCGAGCAGCAGGTCGCCAGAAAACGCGAGTCCTGAATTTGTCATGTTTTTTTCAGTTTTCTCGGAGTTGACATTCTGCGCGGCATGGAAAATAACGTTCTCGCGAACCCGGTAACACCCCCGACGCCACTGTCGACATAGCGCTCAGAAAACCTGAGCCTATTGAGGACGACGACCTGGCCGGAGGGAATCATGACCGTCTCGACGCAGCGGCTCGTGGGCGAGCTGAAATCTTTGTGCCGCGGCCGTGGCGTGGAGACACCTGGTCTCGAGCGGCACATCGGTCCGTTGTTGCGCACCGCAACCACGGCGGACGAGCACGACGGTGCGGAATTGAGCAGAGAGAAACTCCGGACGTGGGTCAACGGCCTCGTGCACGTGCTTCCGGACGACCTGCGACTCGTCGTCACCACCGCGCTCGGCATGAATCCGCAGGCACAACACCTGTTCCTCTCCCATCGGCTGGACTGGCTCGCTGACCGCTCGCACAGGGACGCGCGCACCGTCCGCCGGAGACTCGACGACGGATTCGAGCGCCTCGCAGAGGCTGCGCTGCGGCCGCGTCGGCGGCCACGGGAGGAGTGGTACATCGCGCGCATCCGCGTCGAACTCCGACTGAACGCGTCGCCACCGGATCGCGTCGAACACTGGACGGTCGTGGCCCTGCGCGATGGCGTGGACGAGTTCACGCTTCCTTGCGCCACCGACATGACCGTGTTGAAAGGCGCGCTGAAAGAAGAATGCGGGCTGCGTTTCGAGGAACCGCTGCGCGCAGGCGAGACTCAGGAGTTCTGGGTGCGAGCGCCCCTGGCCGCGCCGGCGAGCTACGCCTTGCGATGTGAACGCTTCGACCTGATCGTGACCGACGCGCCCGCGAGCGACGTGCCAGCACCTCGTGGCACGAACGAGCGGAGTTGGGCGGCGGCCTCCTGAGTGGGTCGTGCGGGGTGGGCTGACGCGGCCCCGGTGCGGCACTTCCAGCGATCTGCGGAGACAAGGTCCTGCGGACCAGGACGACATCGCCTCGCTGGCTCCCGCCCACACCTGATCTGCCCACTTGCCTCACCACGATCCCGGCTCGTCCGCGCTCACTCACAGTCGCCCACCGGCGCCAGCCGCCACACACGATCTCCTCGCAGACCTCGCGTCCCGCCGACGACTCCGCTGACCTGCACAAGCACACCGCCGACCTGGACAGGTGTGCGCAGTGGGTGTTTGGATCGATGCACACCGTGTTTACAACGTTGTAAATACCCCCTGCAGATTGGACGAGACGTGACGTCAAAGATCGTCCTGGCGGCCCTGGCCCTCTCCCTGCTCGGCGGCGTGCCCGCCGTGGCCTCGTCCGCCGCTCCCGACTTCTCGACGGCCGAGGCCGGCAACCCCTTCGTGGACGGGTGGTACGCGGACCCGGACGTCGCGGTCTACGGCGACCGGTACTGGGTCTTTCCCACCTCGTCGCGGCCGTACGACCAGCAGACGTACCTCGACGCCTTCTCCTCGACCGACCTCGTCAACTGGACCAAGCACGCCAACGTCCTCACCACCGCGAACGTCTCGTGGGCACGGCGGGCTGTCTGGGCTCCCGCTCCCGTGCAGCGCAACGGCAAGTACTACCTGTACTTCGGCGCGAACGACATCCAGAGCAACTCCGAACTGGGCGGCATCGGTGTCGCGGTCGCCGACCGGCCGGAGGGTCCGTACCGGAACGCGATCGGCAAGCCGTTGATCAGCCAGTTCGTCAACGGCGCGCAGCCCATCGACCAGGACGTGTTCATCGACACCGATGGCCAGGCGTACATGTACTACGGCGGCTGGGGACACGCCAACGTGGTGAAGCTGAACGAGGACATGACGAGCCTCGGTCAGTTCCCCGACGGCAGCACGTACAAGGAGATCACCCCGGCGAACTTCACCGAGGGTTCGCAGATGTTCAAGCGCAACGGCAAGTACTACTTCATGTGGTCCGAGGACGGCTGGACCGGTCCGAACTACGCCGTGTCCTACGCCATCTCCGACTCCCCCACCGGCCCGTTCACCAAACTCAGCCGCGTCCTGGCCCAGGACGCCGCCGTGGCAAGGGGATCCGGCCACAACTCGGTGATCAACGTGCCGGGCACGGACATCTGGTACATCGTCTACCACCGGCGCCCGCTCGGCCGCACCGGCGCCAACGACCGGCAGCTCGCCTACGACCGGATGAACTTCAACGCCGACGGCACCATCCAGCCGGTGACCATGCGGGTCAAGGACAACTTCGACGACAACAACGCCGTCGGCTGGACCACGCACGGCGGCACCTGGTCGGCGAGCGGTGGCAGGTATCAGACCGGCGCGTCGTTCGGCGGGAAGTCCCTGCTGGACACGAACTTCTCGAACTTCGTGCAGGACGCCGACATCACCCCGGCGTCCGCGTCCGGTGACAGCGGGGTCGTGTTCCGCGCTACGCAGGCCACCACCGGGACGGACGCCTACCGGGGTTACTACGCCGGGATCACCGGCAGCGGACGGGTCGTGCTCGGCAAGGCCGACAACAACTGGACGCAGCTCGCGTCGGCTCCGGTCGGCGTGCGGCCGAACGTCCGGCACCACCTGCGGGTGGAAGCGATCGGCTCGGCCATCAAGGTGTACGTCGGTGACATGGTCACGCCGAAGATCACTGTGACGGACACCAGCTTCTCCAGCGGGGCCAACGGGGTGCGCGTCTTCAACACCGGTGCGTCCTTCGACAACTTCGCCGTGTCGCACCGCTGAGGGTCAGCGTCTCACCCCGCCGCTTTCGCCGGATGTCGGAGGACCTTCACTGACGGGCCACCACCGGACACTGCGGGCACGCTTCATGTCCTCGCCGGTGGTGCCGGCGCTCC
The DNA here is from genome assembly GCF_033794685.1 of Streptomyces sp. ID05-26A. Taxonomy (NCBI): domain Bacteria; kingdom Bacillati; phylum Actinomycetota; class Actinomycetes; order Kitasatosporales; family Streptomycetaceae; genus Streptomyces; species Streptomyces sp. ID05-26A. The sequence goes on along the minus strand of NZ_JARAYZ010000003.1, from coordinate 497,427 downwards.
GGCCATGCGGCTCGCCGACTACCACGTGATCGCGGTCGGCGGGCCGCTTGACGCTGTCGGGTGAGAGCCTGGCCGCTGATCGCGAGTCCGACATCGGCCGACTGTGATCAGTGGACGTCGCCGAGACGGTTCGAGGATGAATCAACTGCAGATTCGGAAACCGTATGCGAGTGCGCGTTGCTGGTTCGACTCGCTCACCTGCGAAGCTCGCTCGATGAACCGCAATGTCGATTCTCTGTCTCCACCACGGAGCGCCGACTCGGCATTGCGCATCACCTCTGTGGATCTGCGGCTCTCCTGGATGATCGAATCGACTTCCGCGCTATCTGAAGCCGGCGGAGGGATCGCTTGCCATTCCGTCAACATGTTTTCGAATATATTCAAGGTGATTCGAAACTTTTCCAGGCTTTCCGGCATGCCATCCGCGATCTCGGCCGTCTTTTCGAACCACTTACGGCATATCGCGTCGGCGGAGACAATGTAGCTTGCCCGGTCGACCGTGTCCGCCAGTGAGGTCGAGCTGGTCGTCGACCCCATCGTCGTGCTTGCCGACTCGCGAGCGGAGAATATGTCAGTAAACTTGGCGATGCCGAAAAATCCGAGAAGCGTGACCACGGAGACTGCTATTCCCAACACTTTTCCGACTCCACTGCCATTCCCACGATCATCCTCGATCCTGCCCTGCTGTTCTTGTTGCGTCATGCCGTCCTCCCCTCCTGCACACGGGCGAGCACTCTCGGTTGCGATTCCTTGATCATTGGAATCAATCGTCATTGCACGGGCTGTGCGGCAATCATGGATCTGGCGCCGTCCTGAGCAAATACGTACTTGTACGTACGGCAAAGTCGTATCCTGAGAGGGGACCGACGGGAGGTGTAGAATGGAAGATCGGCTCGCGCACTGGTTTGACATCGTCCGCGATCTACTCGTCGAACCGGTGGCCCAGCTCCCACACGTGATGTTGTTGAACGAGCTCATGGATTCTCTCGGTGCCAAGGCGGGTTCGTGGATTCATCGGCGAGCCGATGGCCACGTCGACTACCACGTCGTTTCACCCCCAGAGATGGTGCTGGCAGCTGAGGCGATCGAGTGGATCCGGCCGCGCCTGGACCAGCACCCGCTGCTTTGCTGGTTCACCGCTACCGCCGATCCCACCGCGCAGACGGTCAGCCGTGTGCCGAAAGCACTTCGTGACCCCCGCTACGACGCGTGGCAAGAAATCGAGGCGCTCGCCGGCGCCGAACATCAACTGGCCATTCCCCTGGAACTGAGCGGACGGCAGCACCGGGCGTTCGTCCTAGTCGCGGACGGCGTGGACTTCGCCGATCAAGACCTCAGGCTGGCAAGGCGCCTGCAAGGGTTGTTGGTCGGCCTTGACCGGCAAGCACGGGCGTTGGAGAAGTGGATGCCGTGTGCGTCATCGGAGAACGACGGCGATCTCACCGCCCGCGAGCTGACCGTGCTTAGGCTGATCGCCGACGGGATGACAGCCGGCGCCATCGGACACCGGCTGTTCATCTCGCCACGGACCGTGCAAAAGCACCTCGAGCACATCTACGCGAAACTGGGCGCAACTGACAAGGTTTCCGCGGTGCTGAGGGCGCAAGGTCTCGGATTGCTCACCGTTCAGCGATCGACCCGGTAGGCCGCCAGGGAACGAAGTCCAGACAGTGACGCCGGCACTGGCTTCATCGGCGAAGTCGCACTCCGTTCGCCAGTGAATTTGACCCGCCGCCAGCCGTTGGTACTGAAGTCACGAGGCCGGCACCGCCTTGCCCCGTCCGTCGAACGTCCACCGCCCGTGCGGCACCTTCACCACGGCCGCCCCAGGCACGTGCACCTCAGCGGTCGCCCCCACCGGCACCTCCACGGTCAGCCGCACCACGCCGTCGACCTTCGCCCAGGCCACCACGATCCGCCCGCGCACGCTCTCGAACTCGAAGCGCGCCCAGGACAGCGCGGTCACGGAGGGCCGGACCACGAACGTCCGGTAGCCGTCGTCCCCCGGCCGCAGCCCGGCGACGTGCTCGTACAGCCACTGGACGAGGGTGCCCTTGAAGTAGTGGTTGCGCGAACGCGTGCCGGTGTCCCACATCTCCCACATGGTGTCGGCGCCGTTCGAGAACCAATGGCCCCAGCTCGGGTAGGAACGTTCGGTGGCCATGGCGTGGGCGACGTCGGCGTGTCCGTTGTCGCTCAACGCCTGCAGCAGCACGCTGGCGCCCAGACAGCCCACGTTGACGTGGTCGCCGTTCGAGCGGACCTCTGCCGCCAGCTTGTCCGCGACGGTCTGGACGGAGCCGGCGGGCACCATGCCGAACGCCAGCGGGATCGCGTTCGACGTCTGCCGGTAGCCGGTGTCGCGTGCGGTGCGGTAGTAGCCGTCCAGAAAGGCGTTGTTGAACGCTGCCAGCAAACCAGCGGCCACCTCGCGGTAGCGCGGCACGGGTTTGCCCATCACGTCACCGAGTTCGGCGGTGTGCAGCAGGGCGCGGTAGAGGTACGCGGTCGCGGTGAGGCGGGTGTCCTCGGGTGGGATGCCGCCGGAGTTCGGCGGGAGGAAGTCGCCGAGCGCGGTGACGGCGAGGCCGTCCCGGAGTCTGCCGATCTCCCAGTCCAGGTAGCAGGTGAGCACCGGCCAGTGCTGCTCGGGCAACCTCGAGTCGCCGTAGATCCGGTACATCTCCCGCAGCACGAACGGGTACACGGTCGTCCACTCCGGAGCGGGCGCGAGTTCGCGGTAGCCCCAGCCTCCGCTCGGCACGATCACCGGGATCTGGCCCGCCGCGTCCTGGCTGTCCGCGAGGTCGCCGAGCCACTTGGTGAAGAACTTCGCCAAGCCGAACTCGGCGAGCATCGACGGCGCGCCGACCTGGGCGTCGCCCGTCCAGCCGTTCTTCTCGTAGGTCGGGGTGTCGGTGGGGATGCCGTGCAGGTTGTTCGCGACGGTGCGGCGCATCGCGGCGTCGTACTGCTCGAACAACGGCTCTGAGCAACGGAACGTGCTGGCCCTGGGAATGTCGGAGTGCACGAGGCGGCCGACGAGCTCCGGTGCCGTCGTCAGGCCCGTCACCTCGACGTAGCGGAAGCCCTTGTAGGAGAACTTCGGTTCCCACGTGCCGGTGCCGTCGGCGCAGACGTACTCGTCGAGCTGGATGCGGCCGCCGCTGACATGGCTGTTCTCCATGTGAACGCTGCCATCGGAGTTCAGCGTCTCACCGTGCTTGAGTCGCACCACGGTGCCTGCGGGAGCGTTCACCGTGAGCTTCGTCCAGCCCGACATCGTGCGGCCCATGTCGGCCACGAACACGCCTGGCTTGAGCACGCTCACGGTCGGCGTCACCGACTCGATCACGCGGATCGGCTCGTGTTCCTGGGCTTTCAGCGCACCGCGAGGCGCCGGCCTCACGGACGGGCGGTGCCACGCGCTGTCGCCGAAGCCCGGACGGGTCCAGTCGCGCGGGGCGAGGCGGGCGTCGTAGGTCTCGCCGGTGTAGAGCGAGTTCGACACGGTGGGGCCGTCGGTCAGGCGCCACTGCTCGTCCGACACGACGGTGGTGCGAGTGCCGTCCGGGTGGTCGATCTCCAGTTGTGCCAGCAGTTTCGGCTCGTCGTGCCACGGCGGGCGCTCCCACCGCCAGACGTTCGGGGTCTTCATGCCGTAGAAACCGCGGCCCAGCGTCACGCCGATCGCGTTGGCGCCCTTGCGAACCAGGTTCGTGACGTCGTGCGTCGCGTACAGCACCGTGGTGTCGTAGTCGGTGAAGCCGGGGTCGAGCACCCGGTCGCCGACGCGACGGCCGTTGATCTCCGTCTCGTGGTACGCGAGGCCGCTGACGTACAGCCGGGCGCGCTTCACCGGCTTGGTGACCGCGAACTCCCAGCGCAGCAACGGCGCGGGCTGCTCCTCCACCGTGACGTTCGCTCCCCACGGGCCGGAGCCGTACGGGTCGAGCACGGTCGCGGGAGCCCACGCCGAGTCGTCGAAGTCCGGGTTCTGCCAACCGGCCTGCTCGCTCGGCGCGACCTTCCAGCCCGGTCCGGTGACGACCTCGTGCTGACCGTCCGGAAGATCGACCAGAAGCCTCAGCAGGAGTCCGGCGGGGCCGGCGGACCGGTTCGTCGCGCGCGCCGCCAGCACGATCCGCCTGCCTGCCAGGCGGGTCACGTCGGCACGCTGCCCGACCTTCCACACGTCGACCTGCTCCGGCACGTGCAGAACCTCAGAACCGTTGACGTACAACGTGAAGTCGTCATCGGCGGTCGCGACGAGCCGAGCCCGGACCGCGTCCGAGGGCAGGTCGATCGACGTGCGGAACCAGCGGCTCTCGACCGGGGCTGTCTCCGACCAGATCCACCGGGCGCCGGAGAAGCCGATCGACGTGTCCTCGGCGCCGATCCACCGCGCCTGCCACGGCGTGCCGAGCAGCCCCGTCTCCCACCAGTTCGTGGTGCTCCACGCCGACGGCCGCCCGGCGCCGTCCCACACCCGGACGCGCCAGTGGTAACGGGTGCGCGGCTCCAGTCCCCTGCCGCCGAACACGATTCCCGTGGTGCGGTCGGAGGCGACCCTGCCGGACTGCCAGACGTCCGCGCGTCCGGGCTGAGTGCCGACCTCGATCTGGTAGGCGGTCTGCCGGGCGCCCGTGCCACCGGCCGCGAGCACCCAGGCCAGCCGGGGCGCGGTGACGTCCGTGCCCAGCAACGTTTCCGCGTACTCGACGGTCGTGCGCACCACGCGCATCCCACCGGCACGCTCCTCCGGCGCGGCGTGTGCCGCCCCGACCGGTAGTGCGGTGGCGGTCAGCCCGACCGCCGACGTCCTGAGGAACACCCGTCTGCGCACGTCGACTCCACCTTCGTCGCTGGAATGAAACGTTTCAATCGCGGCGGCGGGTCCAGAGTGTTGTGCGCACGGAGGTGTGTCAAGGCACACGACAACAGGCTGTCCGCTAACGGACAGCCTGTTGAATCGTTTAAAGGATCACGCGGTCGTGCAGGTGCTCCCGTTCAGCGTGAACGACGACGGCGGCGGGTTGGACCCGCTGAACGTGCCGTTGAAGCCGATGTTCGTCGACGCGTTCGGCGCGAGGCTGCCGTTCCAGCTCAGGTTGGTCGCCGTCACGGCCGCCCCGGACTGGGCGAACGTCGCACCCCACCCCGGCAGCGTCACGCGCTGGCCGTTCGCGAAGCTGAACGCCAGGGTCCAGCCGTTGACGGTGGTCGTACCCGTGTTCGTGATGGTCACGCTCGCGGTGAAACCGTTGCCACCGCCCCAGTTCTGACCGGAGTAGCCGACCTTGCAGGCCCCGGTGCCACCACCGGCGCCGGTCGTCGCCGACACGATGCCCGAGGTCGCCGACACGTTGCCGGCGGCGTCCTTGGCTCGCACCTGGTACCGGTAGGTGGTCGACGGCGTGAGGCCGCTGTCGACGAACGAGGCACCGCCCGCCGAACCGACCACCGCGAACGAACCACTGCCGGTGGCGCGGAGCACGTCGTAACCGGTGACGCCGACGTTGTCGGTCGACGCGGTCCAGTTCAGCGTGAGCCCGCTGGACGTCACACCGGACGCCACCGGGGTGCCCGGCGTGGACGGCGGCTGGGTGTCGCCGGGGTTGCCCCCGCCGTAGATCGTGGCCTCCTTCGAGGTCTGCCGGATCCCGTTGGCGCCGTTGAGGATCCGCTCACCCCACGACGTGAGGCTCGCCGGGTTGAACGAGTTGACCATGTCGAGGTAACCGACGTCGCTGCTGTTGCCGCTCCACGACCAGCCGAGGTACCCGAGCCCGCGGGCCTGCGCCTGGGCCAGGATCGTGTCCTCGTCCGGGTCGCCGTCGCTGTGGTTGTGCCCGAACTCCCCGACCACCAGCGGCAGTCCCGCCGTCCGGAAGGAGTCGAAGTAGGCGTTGACCTTGTCCGCGGTGTTGTAGACGCCGTACATGTGGATGGAGAACACGGTGTTGCGCTGCGGATCGGCGTTGAGCACCGAGGCCGCGTTGTCACGCATGATGTTGCCCCAGTCCTGGCCCCACATCGGCGCGTCGGCCATCAGCAGGTGCTGCAGCCCGGCGCCGCGCAGGCGGCTGATCGCACTGCTCGTCGCGCTCGCCCACGTCGCACTGACCTGGGCGTTGTTGCCGAACGGCTCGTTGCCGAGGTTGATGACGACGTAGTTCTCCTGACCCTTCAACGCACTGGCCACGCTGATCCAGTAACTCGCCGCCTGGTCGAGGGTCGCCGCGCCGCTCTGCTCCCCGTACCCGGTGGTGTCGTGGACCTCCAGCACGCAGATCAGCTTCGACTGCTTGCACAGCCCGATGACGGTCCCGACCTCCGCCGCCGGGGTCGGTCCCCACCGCTGCCCGCTGCCGAGCACGACGCGCACCGTGTTGGCGCCGAAGGACTTGATGTCCGCGAACGCTCTCGTCTGCGACTGGTACCAGACGTGGGCGTGGTTCACGCCCCGCATCACGAAAGGCGTGCCGTTGGCCTCGACGACCCGCGTGCCGTCGACGCGCAGACCCACCGCGGCCGGGGGTTCGGCCCCCAGTGCGGCCACGACCGCCGGGTACCAGCGGCTCTCGATCTTCTGGATTCCCGTGGTGGAGTTGGGGTGCACGCCGTCGCCGGTGTCGGCGGCGGTGTCGAACCCGGTCCACTGGTCCACCACGGTGATCGGGGAGGCCGTCGTGCTGTTCGCCCTCGCCCAACCGGGGATCGCGCTGTTCAGGTCCACGACCCGCTGCCCGCAGGCGGAGCAGTTCGCCGGGTTCATCGGGATGATCTGGGCCACGACGAGCTTCATCGCCGGGTTGCTCGCCCGCATCTGGCCGAGCAACGTGCTGAAGGCGCTCAGGATCGTGCTCGCGGGGATGTTGCTCCACACGTCGTTGGTGCCCAGGTGCATGAGCACGACGTCCGGGCGCGCCGAGGAGAGCCAGCCCGGCAGGAGGTTGTCCCTGGCGATGTTCGTCGCGAGGAACCCGCCGTGGCCCTCGTTCTCGCCGTCGTGGGTGAAGCCGCAGCCCTGAGGCGGCAGCGAGCCGACGAAGTCGACGTTGGTGTGTCCGGTGTCCTGCAGGTGCTTCCAGAGCAGGGCCCGCCAGCACCCCGGGTTGCCGGTGATGGAGTCGCCGAGCGCCATGATCCGGGTGGGCGCGGCGGCGTTCGCCGTGGCGGCGGGAGCGATGACCACGCAGGCCGCCAGCAGCAGGCCTGTCACCACCGCTCGGAGAAGTCTCAAGGTCACAACGACCTCCAGGGAATCGTCGGCTGATCTCACGGTTTCTGGGAGCGCTCCCAGAAACGGACCCTAGTCAGCCGGACACGTCGTGGCACCGCCGCTTGGTCCACCACCTGCACCTGTCCGGCGCAGGCGCCCCTGCCCACCTCGGTTTGTCCGACCGGACAAGTTCGCACATCACCGTCGAACGCGAGGTCGAATGATTCGCGAACTTCTTTCAGGTCATTGACGGCCCCGCAGCGGCGCCCCAAGATGGCAGCGCTCACAACTCTTGAACCCTCTTTCCAAATAAACCCCCTGCCAACTGGAAAGTGAACCGACGACAACGATGTTAACGTTCACAAGATTGCTCATCATGGCGCTCTTCCTGAGCAGCGTCACCGCGATCGGCGCCTCGCCCGCCTCCGCGGCGCCCGCCATCAGCCAGAACCAGGTCGGCGTGCCCGCCGCGCCGATGGGCTGGGCCTCCTGGAACACCTTCTTCGAGAACATCGACCACAACGTGATCAAGGCCCAGGCCGACGCGCTGGTGTCGTCCGGGCTCGCGGCCGCCGGCTACCGGTACGTCAACATCGACTCGGGCTGGTGGAAGGGCACCCGCGACAGCGCGGGCGACATCACGATCGACGAGGCCCAGTGGCCCGGCGGTATGAAGGCGATCGCCGACTACATCCACGGCAAGGGGCTCAAGGCCGGGATCTACACCGACGCGGGCAAGAACGGCTGCGGCTACTACTTCCCCACACCCGGTCCGCCGCACGCCGGCACCGGCAGCGAGGGCCACTACGAGCAGGACATGCTGAAGTTCTCGCGCTGGGGCTTCGACTACGTCAAGGTCGACTGGTGCGGCGCCGACGTCGAGAAGCTCGACGCCCCGAGCACCTACCGGGCGCTCAGCGACGCCGCGGCCAAGGCGAGCGCCACCACCGGCCGTGAACTGGTGCTGTCCATCTGCGAGTGGGGCAAGAACGACCCGTGGAACTGGGCGCCGGGCATGGCCCCGTTGTGGCGCACCGGAACGGACATCATCTTCTCGCACGAGACGCCGTCGATCGGCATGGTGTACGAGAACTTCGACAAGAACCAGCGGCCGACCGCACAGCACACCGGGTACTACAACGACCCGGACATGATGATGATCGGCATGCCCGGCCTGTCCGCCACGGCGAGCCGGGTGCACATGAGCCTGTGGGCGGCCGGTGGCTCACCGATGCTGCTCGGCAACGACCTCACCAAGATGGACGACCGGGCGATCTCGGTGCTCACCAACCGCGAGGTGCTCGCCGTGGGCCAGGATCCGCGCGGCCTGCCCGCCGTGGAGGTCGCGGAGGACGTCCGGGACCAGCAGGTCTACGCGAAGGTGTTGTCCGGCACCGGACGCAGGGCCGTGGTCCTGCTCAACCGCACGTCGTCGGCGGCCACGATGACGGTCAGACTGGCCGATCTCGGCCTGTCCGGCCGGATGGCGGCGGCACGCGACCTGTGGACCGGCACCTCCACCCCGATCACCACCGGGAGCCATCGCGTCTCGGTTCCGGCCGGTGACGCGGTGATGCTGACGATCGCGGGCGTCGAGACCGGTGCCACCACCTACCCCGTGGAGAACTCGCGGGCCTCCGGCATCACCGCCGCGACCGCCGGGCTGGCCGTGGCCACGTTCGACTACACCAACGGCGACCGCACGGCCCGCAAGGCAACCTTGCAGGTCAACGGCAGCCAGACGCCCACCACCCTCGCCCTCCCGCCCACCGCCCGAGGCACGGTGTCCGCGATCGTGTCGCTGGCGAAGGGGACCAACTCCCTGACGCTGCAGGGATCCGGCGTGACAGCGGTCGAGGTGCGCGCACTGCCCGGCACCGCGGGAACCCAGGTCGCCGGCACGCAGTCCGGCCGGTGCACCGACATCAACCGCAACACAACGGCGAACGGCACGCAGGCCCAGTTGTGGGACTGCAACGGCGGTGAGCAGCAGACGTTCACGCACACCGCACGCAAGGAACTGGTGGTCTACGGCAACAAGTGCCTCGACGCGTGGGACCACGGCACCACCAACGGCACGAAGGTCGCCATCTACGACTGCACCGGCGGCACCAACCAGCAGTGGAACCTCAACTCCGACGGCACGATCACGGGTGTGCAGTCCGGGCTCTGTCTCGACGCGTACAACGCGGGAACGGCCAACGGCACGCCTCTCGTGCTGTGGACGTGCAACGGGGCCGCCAACCAGAAGTGGAACCACACCAGCACGCAGGCCTTGGCCGCCGGTGGCAGCTTCGAGGTGCTGACGTACAACGTGGCCGGGCTGCCGGAGCCCCTCTCGTCCGGCAACCCCGCCGTGAACACCCCGTTGATCAGCCCGCGTCTCGCGCCCTACGACGTCGTCGCCGTCCAGGAGGACTTCAACTACCACGCAGCCCTGTACGCGGGTGACAACCACGCCCACCGCACGCCCACGAGCGGTGGCGTGCCGTTCGGCAGCGGTCTGAACACGTTGTCGCACAAGCCGTACAGCGACCTCGAGCGCACGAAGTGGTCGTCCTGCAACGGCACGGACTGCCTCACACCCAAGGGGTTCACCTTCCAGCGGATCACGCTGGCGGACGGCGTGCACGTCGACCTGTACAACCTGCACCCCAACGCGGGCACGGAGACCGCGGACCTGGCCGCGCGCAGGTCGAACATCACCCAGCTCTCCCGCCAGATCGCCGCGAACTCGGCGGGCAACGCGGTCATCGTCATGGGTGACACCAACACCCGCTACACCCGTGCCGACGACAACATCCGCGAACTCGTCACCACCAACGGCCTCACCGACGCGTGGGTGCAGCTGGAACGTGGCGGCCAGGCACCGGCGGCGGGCGCCCCGGCGCTCGTGTGCGACCCGGCCGCGATCACCGACTCCTGCGAGGTGGTCGACAAGATCCTCTACCGCGGCAACCGGCAGATCACGCTCACCGCGAGGGACTACCGCAACGACAACGCGGCCTTCCTCGACGCCCAGGGCAAACCGCTGTCGGACCACTACCCGATCGCGACGAGGTTCGACTGGAGCGCGGACGACGCCATCCGGCTCTCGGCTGAAGCGGGCGGGCCGCACGGCACCCCGTTCACCGACGTCGCCGCCGTCGACCACGGCCCGATCCGGTCGCTGACCCTGCGCGGCGGCAGCCGGTTGGACCAGATCTCGGCCGCCTACGCGAACGGCACGACGCTCATCCACGGCGGTGGCGGCGGAAACGCCACCACGCTCACACTCGACGCCGGTGAGCACTTCGTGTCGGCGAAGCTGAGCCAGGGCAAGTACAACGGCCGCACCAGGGTGTTCTCCGCCGCTCTCACCACGAACCGGGGACGGGTGGTCTCCGCCGGACAGGAGACCGGCGAGACGATCACCGTCAGCGCGCCCGCGGGGTGGCGGATCGCCGGGTTCACCGGCCGGGCGGGTGGGGAGGTCGACCGGCTGGGGGCGATCTTCGTACCCGCCTAGGCCCCTGCCCCGCAGGTCCGCGAACAATGCGGACCTGCGGGGCAGGGCCTGAGCCTTGTCCCGCGAGTTCGCTCGGTGAGAGATGCGGGACAGGGCCTGGAGGACGGGCCCCGCACTGACCGGGTGCGGGGCCCGTCCTCGCCTCGTCACGGCGAGGCGGATCTCAGGCGTGGGAACGCCTTCCTCACGACGACGCGAAGCTCGGGCGCGGGGCCCGTCCTCGTCACGGCGAGGCGAAGCTCGGATGCGCCGGCTGGTTGTACGCGGTGTTCTGGAACGCCACCGCCACCCGGTACTGCCGGTCCTGCAACAGCGACACCCGCCGGATCGACGTCGGCTCGGTCGTCGAGTAGATGCGCAACGCCCGGTTGTCCGTGGTCCGCCAGATGACCTCCTCGCGCCAGTCCCCGTAGATGTCCGCGGCCAGCGCGGGCGTGGACTTGGTGCCGTTGTTGGAGGCCACGCCGGACCCGGTGAGCAGGCGCGTGTCGCCGTTGGGTCCGTACTTGTCGATCGTGGTGCCGTTCAGCAGTTCGCGCTGGGCGTCGCCGTCCCACCAGATCACGAAGTTGATCGACCCCGGTTTGCGCGCGGCCACCTGGGCGCCCGTGGTGCCGCTGCGCAGGCCGCCGACCGAGGACGACCACGCCTCGGCACCGGGGTTGCCCGCCCAGATGTCGGCGGCCACTCCCCTGCCGTTGTCGCAGCCGCACGACGGCGCGCTCCAGATGATCTGACCGGTGCGAGCGTCACCCATCCAGTGGGTGAGGTCGGTGGTCGACTCCGACGGCTTGAACACCTCGAGACCAGCGCGAGACGGGATGAAGTCGCCGACGTGCAACGCGTCGCCGTGGCGGGTGCCGTTCTGCCACAGGCCCCGGCCGTTGTCGTCGATCGCCATCGAGCCGTAGATGATCTCGTCACGCCCGTCGGCGTCCACGTCGGCCACCGACAGCTGGTGGTTGCCCTTGCCCTCCCAGGCCGAGCGGTTCGACTGGGTGGCCGAGTCGAACGTCCAGCGCTGCGTGAGCTGTCCGCCCCGGAAGTCCCAGACCGAGATCACGCTGCGGGTGTAGTAGCCGCGCGCCATGACGATGCTCGGGCGGGAACCGTCCACATAGGCCGTTCCGGCCAGGAACCGGTCGACCCGGTTGCCGTAGTTGTCGCCCCACGACGACACGGTTCCGCGCGGGGGCACGTAGTTCTCAGTGTCGAGCACCGCGCCGTCCGTGCCGCGGAACACCGACAGGTACTCGGGTCCGGCGAGGACGTACCCGCTGCTGTTGCGGTGGTCCGCGCTCGCGTTGCCGATCACCTGGCCGGTGCCCGACCTCGTGCCGTCGGCGGTCTTCACGGCGACCTCGGCGCGGCCGTCCCCGTCGTAGTCGAACACCTGGAACTGGGTGTAGTGCGCGCCGGCCCTGATGTTGCGGCCGAGGTCGACCCGCCACAACCTGGTGCCGTTCAGCTTGTACGCGTCCAGGTACACGTTGCCCGTGTAACCGGACTGCGAGTTGTCCTTCGCGTTGGTGGGATCCCACTTGAGCACGAGGTCCTGCTCGCCGTCACCGTCGAGGTCGCCTGCCGACACGTCGTTCGCCACGTAGGTGTACGACTCGCCCGACGGAGTCGTCCCGCCAGAAGGGATCTGCAGCGGGACGTCCCTGCTTGTCGCGAGGGTGCCGACGGATCGCGTGGCCGCCGCCGGTTCCACGCCTCCCAGCACCGGTCGCACCGAGTAGGACGCCGTCGGGGGCGCGCCCGCGTCGAGGTAGCTCGTGGCCGTCGTCAGCGGTGCCCGGTTGACCCGCACACCGTCCCGGTAGACGTTGAACGCCACGCCGGCCGCGTCGGAGCCGAGCAGTTGCCACGACACGAAGTTGCCCTGCGCCGACCGGATGCTCACCAGCCCGCGCTCGGGTGGCTCGTCCGCCAACGCCGGCACGCTGCCCGCAGTCACCGCGGCGAGCACAACAGAGATCCACAAAGAATTGAAACGTTTCATACGAAGAACGTTAGCGTCGAACAAGTCGAATGCCGGGAAGACGAATTCTTTCGACTCGATTCGATCAGAATGCGTCGAGCCAGCCGCACATGCCGAATCGCTGCGGGGTCTGCGCCCGCGTCACGTGGACGTCCGCCTCGGCCAGGTGCCCGATGTCCCCGTCGCGCAACCGTTCCAGCTGCTCCCCGGTGCGTTCGGCCGACGCCAGCGCCCCTTCCCGCCAGCGCTTCTCCCACGCGTCCAGTGTTCCCTGCTTCAACCTCACGGCGGCGCGGTAGAACTCCTCCAGATCGGCTTCGGTGCCGTCGCGCAACTCCAGAAACCCTTCGAGGGCGAGATCTCGTCGCCGCCGGGCCGATTCCTCGTCACCGGCCCGCGCCCGCGCGGAATAGATCTCCGAATCGGCCAGCACCTCGGCGGGAAAGGTGAACACCGCGTCACCGGCCTCGGGCAGGCCGCTGTTCTGCATCAGCACGATGATCCGCAGATCACCGTCGTTGACCAGGCGGTGGATCGTGCCGGGCGTGAACCAGGCGACGGTGCCCTCGCGCAGCGGTGTCTCGGCGAACCCGCGCGGGGTCAGGGTCTGGACGCTGCCCTGACCGCCGATCACGTAGTAGCACTCCGAACAGGCGAGGTGGACGTGCGGCGAGCCGCCGCACACCCCGTCCACCGCCGGCCAGTCGTAGACCCGGAGGCCGGAGATGCCCACCCCGCCGGGAAACGGCGTCACCACGGATGTTCCTCCACATGGGATTCCAGTCGGTCGCGCTCCCACTCACCGTTGCCGACGACCAGCCGGTAGCGCAAGGTCAGCGCGTCACCCGGATCGAGCTGCACCGTGTCGTGGAAGGCGAACGACGGGTTCACCGCCGCGAACGGCGTGCTGCGCACGAACCAGTGCGTGTCCTTGTTGTCCGGGTGGTCCACGAACAGCAGCGTCGACGACCGGTCGACCTCGTCGTGCCGGCCGATGAACGCGAGCCAGCGCGCGGCCTGTCCCATCATCTCCTGCCCGGCGCCCCCGTCCGCGGCGATCACGACGCCGTCGGTGAACGACCGCGGGCCGCGCCAGAAGAACCCGGTGTAGCCCGCGAGCTCGCGCCCGTTGGTGGTCGGGCTGCCGAAGACCAGCGGCTCCTGGCGCAGGTTCGTGAGCGTGGTGGCGAACTCCAGCGTCCACGAGTCGTCCTCGACGTCGCGCACGGTGAACGAACGCGCCTCGCCGACCCAGTGTTCGCCCGCCTCCGTGAACCACGACAGCCGCTCGCCGATCCGGGCCCCGTCGACCTCGAACTCCTCGTGCCGCATGGTGCCGACGTTCGGCAGCACCACGTAACCCTGGTCGCGCACGTACGTGACGCCGCCCCAGAAGTTCTCCCCCGACACGTCGGTCGCCGTCATCTGCACGCCCTTGTGCCAGCGGTGGTCGTGCGGCCGGAACGCCGTCACCACGTCGCCGGCGAGCGTGCGCACCGGGTGCAGGTAGGGCTTGGGCCCTTCGAACGCGGGCGTCGACGGCCGGTGGACGTACCGGAAGAGCTCGACGTCACCCACCGACGCGGTGAGCACCTCGTCGTCCTGCCGCGTGATCACCGGGCGTTCGTCCACGGGGCACCGATCCCTTCCATCGTCGCGTAGAACGGGCTGTCCGGACCCAACTGGCCGGCCTCGACGACGGTGCCGGTGAACGCGGAGGCGTAGAGCGCCGCGATGAACTCCATCGTCCGCCGGGTGTCCGCGAGGCTCACCGGAGGCGTCTCACCGCTGTCCAGCGCGTCCAGGAACGCCGCGAGCTGCCACCTGTGACCGCTGACGACCCCGGACGGATCCGCACGCCAGCGCGGGAGTACGTCGTCGTGGCCAGGCGCGGGAGTCACGGTCCAGTGCGCGTCGGTGTAGCCGTAGAGGTGCTCGACCTCGACGGTGGCGCGTTCGAAGTCGAACCTCAGCTGCGAGGTCTCCCTGGGCGACAGCAGCGAGTTCACCACCGAGGCGACCGTGCCGTCGGCGAACGTCACCAGCGCCATCGAGACGTCCTCGGTCTGCACGTCCCGCGCCTGCCGCACGGCCACGGCCCGGATCTCCCGCCACGGCCCCAGCACCGACAGCAGCAGGTCGAACTGGTGGATGCCGTGGCCCATCGTCGGGCCGCCGCCCTCGCTGTCCCACGTCCCGCGCCAGGGCACGTCGAAGTAGGCGTCGCCGCGGTACCAGAGCGTGTCGCACTTGGCGACGAACGACCTCCCGAACACCCCCTCGGAGACCAGCCGCCGCAACCGGACGGCGGCGGGCCCGAAGCGGTGCTGGAACACCGTCGCGACGCGGCCGGCCGACGCGCGTTCGGCCGCGATCAGGGTGTCGACCTCGCCCAGCGACATCGCCGGCGGCTTCTCCACCAGCACGTTGACGTTCGCGGCCAGGCATTCGAGGGCGAGCGGCACGTGGTGGCGCGGCGGCGTGCACACGTGCACCACGTCCAGGTCCTCCGCCTCCAGCAACACGGTGGAAGTGGGGTGTGCGTGCGGCACACCCCACTCCTTGGCGAACGCCGAGGCGCGATCGGCGTCCACGTCCACCACCGCCACCAGTTCGACGCGGTCCCCCGCCGCGCGCAACGCCTCGGCGTGCGCCGACGCGATGCCGCCCGTGCCGACGATGGCCGCGCGCCTCACTTCGCGGCGTCCACTTCGGACTGGACTTCCTTGATGAACGACGCCGCCGCCGCGTCCGGTGTGGTCCGGCCGAACAGCACGTCCTCGGTGTGCCGCTTGAGGATCGTGTCGAGGGTGCTGGCACCGTTCGGCGTGATCCTGGGCGGGTCGCTGACCGGGACGGTGTCGAGGTACTCCTTGGCGGCCTTGTCGGTGTCCTTGAGCTGACCCGCGATCGCCTCCCGGATCTTCTGGTTGGCGGGCACACCGCGTTCGGTCAGCAGGACCTTGGCCGCCTCCTCGTCGTTGGCGAGGAAGCTGACGAACGCCGAGGCCTCGGCCGGGTACTTCGACCGCGCGGACACCGACCAGAACATCGACGGCTTGTAGTACGCGCCCGGTGCCGTGCCCTGGGTCTCACCGGGCAGCCGCAACAGCTTCAGCTTCGCGCCACTGGCGGCGGTCAGCGCGGTCAGCTGGGTGTTCCACCACAGCCCGAACGCCGCGGTGCCGGTCGCGGTGGCCGACTGGTTCAGCCCGGCGGAGGCCTTCTCGATCGTCACCGACGGCGGCGCCGCGATCCCGGACTTCGCGAGGTCCAGGATGTACTGCCAGTAGTCCCGCGCGATCTCCTGCGGCAGCACGACCTTGGCGTCGGCGTCGAACATCGCCTTGCCCTGCTGCCGGGCCCGGATGCTCAGCCCCGCCGCGTCGTTGATGCCGGGCGACTGCACGCCGAACACCTGACCGCCACCGGCCTTCGAGACCTGCTCGCCGATCTTGCGCAGGTCGTCCCACGACCACTTGGTGTCGTCGGGAACCGGAATGTCGTACTTCGCCAGCAGGTCGAGGTTGACCATGATCGAGTACATGCCGAGGCCGACCGGCAGTCCGTACTGCTTGCCGGCGATCGCGCCGGTGGCGAGCGCCTTCTGGTCGAAGTTGGCGGTGTCCAGGTGTTTCTTGGACTCGTTCAGGTCGAGCAGCGCGCCGCGTTCCGCGTAGGAGGCGATGTAGAGCTCGTCCATCTGCATGATGTCCGGCGCGTCGTTGGCCGCCATCGTGGTGGCGAGGCTGTCCCAGTAACCGTTCCACTCCTTGAACTCACCTTTGACGGTGATGTTCGGGTGCTTCTTCTGGAACATGTCGATGACCTGCTGGGTGCGCTTGTGCCGGTCGTCGGCGCCCCACCAGGTGAAGCGGAGCGTGACCTTCTCCGTCGTCAGGTCGCCACCCGCGTCGGAACCGGATCCGCACGCCGCCAGCAGGGACGCGGTCAGCGACAGCAGGACCGCCCACGCGGTCCCGCGGCGAACACCTCTGAGCATGAGCTGTCCTTTCGGCTACTTGCCCCCGGTCGTGGCGATCCCCTTGACGAGGTACCGCTGACCGACGAGGAAGGCGAGGAAGATCGGGACGAGCGACACCACGCTCATCGCGAACTGCGAGCCCCACGACGTGGCGACCGTCGAGTCGACGAACGAGCGCAGGGCGACGGGAACCGTGTACATGTCCGGATCCGTCAGGTAGATCAACTGGCTGAAGAAGTCGTTCCACGTCCAGATGAACGTGAAGATCGTGGTGGTCGCGAGCGCGGGCGTCATCAGCGGCAGGATGATCTGCAGGAAGATCCGCGGATGCCCGCAGCCGTCGATGCGTGCCGCCTCGTCGAGTTCCCGCGGCAGGCCCCGGATGAACTGCACCATCAGGAACACGAAGAACGCGTCGGTGGCGAGGATCTTCGGCACGATCAGCGGCAGGAACGTGTTGACCCAGCCGATGTTCGAGAACAGCACGTACTGCGGCACGATGATCACGTGGATCGGCAGCATGATCGTGCCGAGCATGATCCCGAACCACCACCGCTTGCCGCTGAACTGCAGCCGGGCGAACGCGTAGGCGGCCATCGAGCACGACACGAGGTTGCCGACGATGCAGCCGAGCACCAGCACCGCCGAGTTCAGCAGGTAGGTGCCGAACGACGGCGTGAGCGCGTTCCAGCCCTCGGCGTAGTTCTCGGTCTGGAAGCTGTCGAGGATGAGGCCGGGGCTGCGGAAGATCTCGTCACCGGGCCGCAGCGAGCTCGCGACCATCCACAGCACCGGGTACAGCATCACGAACCCGATGAGCACCAGGCCGAGGTGCTTGAGGGGAGCGGACAACCGTCTAGTCGTCATAGAACACCCAGTACTTCGCCGCCCAGAAGTTGATCGCGGTGAACGCGCCGATGATCAGCAGCAGGAACCACGCGAGCGCCGACGCGTAACCCATGTCGAACCGGCTGAAACCCTGCTGGTACAGGTAGAGCGTGTAGAACATCGTCGAGTCGGACGGCCCGCCGGTGCCGCCGGAGACCACGAACGCCTGGGTGAACGACTGGAAGGCGTGGATGATCTGCAGCACCAGGTTGAAGAACAGGATCGGCGAGAGCAGCGGCAGGGTGATCCGCCGGAACCGGTCCCACCAGCTCGCCCCGTCGATCGCGGCGGCCTCGTAGTAGACCTCGGGGATCTGTCTCAGCCCGGCCAGGAAGATGATCATCGGTGAGCCGAACGTCCACACGTTCAGCACGATGAGGGTCGACAGCGCCGTGTCGGGGTCGGAGATCCAGCCCCTGCCCTCGACGCCGAAGAAGCCCAGCAGGCGGTTCACCAGTCCGTCGGTGCCGAAGACCTGCGTCCACAGCACCGCGATCGCCACGCTCGACCC
The DNA here is from genome assembly GCF_033794685.1 of Streptomyces sp. ID05-26A. Lineage (NCBI taxonomy): Bacteria > Bacillati > Actinomycetota > Actinomycetes > Kitasatosporales > Streptomycetaceae > Streptomyces > Streptomyces sp. ID05-26A. The sequence continues at coordinate 479,326 of NZ_JARAYZ010000003.1, read as the reverse complement.
GAGCAGCGACGGCAGGTAGAACGCCGAGCGGTAGAACGCGAGCCCCCGCAACCCGCGGTTGAGCAGCAACGCGACGCCCAGTGCGCAGGCCAGCTGCAGGGGCACGGACACGAGCACGTACGTGAACGTGACGCGCAGCGCGTTGTGCAGGCGGGAGTCGCTGAAGATGCGCGCGAAGTTGTCGAATCCGATGAGTTTCGGCGGCTGGATCAGGTTGTACTTCGTGAACCCCAGCGCGAAGGACGCGATCACCGGGCCGATCGTGATGAAGAGCAGTCCGGCGAACCAGGGCGCGAGGAACCAGAACGCGGCCCTGTTGTCACTTTTCCGGACCTGGACACCACCTCGGCGCAGCTGCCGCAGTTCGTCTAGAGCGCTCATCGCCCCCGGCCCCGGTCGTCTGGAAAACGCTTTCCGGAGTCTGCATCGGTGGTCTGTGAGCGTCAAGCAAGCCGTCGAATCGCATCGAACAAATCCGTCGAACGACCGTGTTCCGTTTCGACGTCGATCCTTTGTGGACTGACGGAGGACGTGAGGGCGGCGGCCCCGGGCAGGGAGCCACCGCCCTCCGAGTCTCTCGGCCGTCCCTCTACGCGTAGGGGTTGCGCCCGGAGAGTCCGCCCACCTTGCACGGGCCGTTCGCCGCGTCACGGCAGACCACGACGCCCATGTAGGTGATCGAGTCGCCGCTGATCGACCACGTCAGGTCGTTGTACGACGAGTAGTCCTCCTTGTCGCAGCCGGAGTGGTCGTACCGGCGGGTCGGCGTCGTGTCGGGGTGCAGCGAGCCGTTGTAGAAGAGGAAGTAGGCGTAGACCGGCTTGGCGTCGCAGCCCCAGTCGGACACGAGCAGGTCGATGTTGCGGACCGAGCTGCGACCGGCCCAGTCGAACGTCGCCCCGGCGTACCCGTAGTCCTGCCCCGAGTAGATGAACTCCTGCGCGGCGGCACTGGCCGAGGGCGCGTTCACGACGACAGCGGAGAGCGCGACCACGGCGGCGGCCGCGACCCGTCCGGCGATCTTGCTGAAGGTTCTCGAAACCATGGCGGCAGTCAACAGTCAGGACCCGTGTCCGGAAAGCTGTTGCGCCTGAGCGCAATACCTCGCTATTCCACCGCGCACTTCACGCTGTTGAACGTGAAGGCGGTAGGCGGGGTGTGAGTGCGGCGGGAGGTGCCGTTGAACCCGAACTGCACCGACCCGTCCGGTGGGATCTGCCGGTTGTAGCTCGCGTTCGAGGCGGTGACGATCCGGCCGTACTGCCAGCCGGAGGCGTCCCACATGTCGCGGACCGACTCGTCGTTCGCGAAGGACCAGAGCAGCGACCAGCCGTTCACCGGCGCGGTGCCGGTGTTGCGCACGGTCACGCTCGCCTGGAACCCGCCGGACCACTGCCCGGTGACCCGGTAGGTGACGACGCAGCCCTTCGCCGGGCGGGGCGGAGTCGTGGTGGTGGGCGGCGGAGGTGGTGGAGGTGTCGTGGTCGTGGTGGTGGGAGGAGGCGGGGAGGTGTCGGAGCCCTTGCACGGTGGCCCCCACAGCCCTCGTTTCGCCGCGGACGCCTCGTCCCTGGCGCTGATCAGCGGCCCGCCGTCGACGCCTTCCGGCCGCAGCGCCCCCTGCCGCACGGCGAGCACCGCGTAGTCGGTGCCGTCCTCCAGTTCCAGGTCGACCACACCGATCGAGAGCACGGTGTATCTCACCGAACTCGCCACCAGGGTCGACCTGGCGAAGGTGAGCGCGGCCGCCGCGAAGCACTCCTTCGGCTCGGCCAGCGAGGCGACGACCACCCTGGTGCCGTCGACGAACTCGACGGTCCGCCCGTCGATCACGTCACGCACGACGGTGAGCACGTCCTGGGGCGGCACCACCTCGTTGACCAGCGTCGGAGCCGACAGCGAGGGCAGCGGCGACGTCGGTTCCGGTTCCGCTTCCGGCTGCGCCGAGCACGCGGTGAGCAGCATCAAGATCACCAGCAAGTGCCTGCGCGCCGCCATCACTCCCCCGACAGTCCACCCGAGAGCGACGTCCGGTCACCGTCCGCTGTGGACGACGCGCGAACCTCGCTGCTGGACTGTCGGCCTGGTTGATCAGCGCGTTACGGCCGGGTCACCGGGTCTTGCCGGGCGGCGCCGTGCAGAACACCCGCGGCGTGCCCCAGGCGTTGGCCGCGTCCCGGCTCCCGCGCACGTCCATCAGCGTCAGCCGGTCGACGTCGGAGAGGTCGACCTCGACGTGCTGGGGAGCGTCGGCGATGCCCGCCTGACGGGTGGCGGCCTCCTTGTCGTCGGCCCTGACGACGAACTGACCGACCCCGTCCTGCCCGGACGAGGCGGCGTCCTTGCCGACCCACACCGACAGACGGGTGCACTTGCCCGCGGTGACCCAGGTGGCGCGGTTGTTCGGCTGGGCCGCGGACGAGACGGCTCCACCCCGGATGCCGCGGGCGAACGGTTCCTTGCCCACCCCGATGCCGATCGACGGCACGGACTCGTGCCCGCCGCCGGTCTCGACCGTCTCGTAGGTGGTGAGGTCGTACCAGTTCTCCTCGGGCGGCGGCGGCGCGGCCAGCGCGGGTGTCGTGGGGAGGACGGGGGGCTCGTCGCCGTCCAGCACTCCGCTGACGACGACCGTGGTCCCGATGATCAGCACGATCACCAGGGCGCCCACGCCGGCGACCCACTTCCCAGGTTGGTGACCCACGCCACTTTCCTGCCCAGTTGTCATGCCCGGCTTTGTCTTTCGTGAGCGGTTCTTCGTTACAGAATCGACGTGACCCGCTCACACAGGGATGTCATCCCCGGTCAGCCGCCGTTGAGGAAGAGCCCCAGCCAGGCCACCACGAGCAGGAACGCGACCATGCCCGCGAAGTGCCACGGCACGAGGTCGAACCCCTTGCGCACACCGCCGCCGTCGGCAGGCGCGGGCACCGGCCGGTGCCGCTCGATCGCCTCCCGGATGGAGGCCTGCACCCGGCTGCCGCGCAACGAACTGGCCGCGGAGAACGCCCCGACGGCGACGCCGATCCGCTCGCCCGAGGTGGTGACGAGGGTGACCTCCCGCGTCGCCTCGACCGACGCGAGGTCGGCCCACGGCACCCAGTACCGGCGGAACCAGTTCACGACCAGCACGCCCGAGTCGTAGACCTTCACCACCGAGTGCGCGCCGACCATCCACATGAACCACGTGAGCGGTGCCATGATCGCGATGAACTCCAGCTGGTGCCCGAACCCGTTGCCCGGGAACGGGTTGAGCAGCACGTACGCGGTCGTGCCGAGTGCTGCCAGCGTCACGACCCAGCTGAAGGTGCTGTCGAACTTCCTGCGCAGCACCGCTGCCGCCCTGCCTCGGCTCATGCCCACACGATAGGACTTGTCCATGCACCTGACGTCCTTCATCGACCCGAAGCTCGCGGCGCACGCCGAGGAGTCCCGCCGGGTGAACACCGAACGAGGCATCAGACGGGGCCCGAGCAGCTTCGAGGAACTGATGGCGTCGCGCGGCGAGATCCCCGGCGACAACACGCTGGTCGAGGCGGGCGGGCGGCAGGTGCCCGTCAGGATTCACGAACCCCGCACCCGGCCCGGCGGCGTCTACCTGGACTTCCACGGCGGCGGCTTCTACATGGGCTCCGCGAAGCAGGACGACGCCCGCAACCAGCGCCTGGCGGACGCGCTCGGAGTGGTGGTCGTGAGCGTCGACTACCGGCTCGCCCCGGAACACCCCTGGCCGGCCGCACCCGACGACGCCGAGACGGCGGCGCTCTGGCTCCTCGGCCACGCCGTGGCGCGGTTCGGCACCGACCGGCTCGTGATCGGCGGCTTCTCGGCCGGATCGACCCTCGCCGTCACCACCCTGCTGCGGCTGCGCGACCGGGGTGAGGCCGGACGGTTCGGCGGAGCGGCCCTGCAGTTCGGCACGTACGACCTGAGCGGGGTGACCCCCGCCGGCCGGTTGATCGCGGACGAGTACTTCATCGAGGCCTACGCCGGCGACGCACCCGACCGCACGCTCCCCGACATCTCCCCCGTCTTCGCCGACCTGCGCGGGCTGCCGCCGCTGCTGATGGTCATCGGCGACCAGGACGTCGTGCTGGAGGACAACCTGGTGATGGCCGCACGGGTCGTCGCGGCCGGGGGCGAGGTCGACCTCGAGGTCTACCCGGAGTCGCGGCACGGCTTCACCAACCGCGACACGGAGATGGCTCGGGTGGCTTGGCGGGACATCGAGCGGTGGCTCACCGCGTGCTTCTCCTAGACTCCGCGAACCGGAGATCAACACGAGGTGGCGACATGAAGCTCGGCGATGTCACGCGGACCACTCTGGCCTGCGTCCGGATCTTCAACGGCGCGCTGGGCCTGGTCGCCGCCGACAGGATGGCGAAGAGCCTGGGCGACGAGCTGGGTGACGACCGCAGGTTCGTCTACCCGGCCCGCATGTTCGGCATCCGCACGCTCGTCCTGGGTGTCGACCTGCTGACGTTGAAGAGCAGTGACGCCAACGCCCGTCGTGTCCTGAGGCAGGCCGTGCTCATCCACGCCACCGACACCGCCGCCGCCGTCTACGCGGGCAGGCGCGGTGAACTGCCTCCCAGGGCGGCGAAGCTGACCACGATCATCTCCGCCGTCAACACCGGGCTGGCCGTCGTGTCACTGCTCGCCGCCGAGAAGGACGGCTGAGCGGGGGCGTGACGGTCGAGATCACCCTGCTCGGCGAGGTGAGCGCCCGTGCCGGTGGCCTCCCCGTCGACCTGGGTCCCGGACGGCAGCGGTGCGTGCTGGCCGCGCTGGCGATCGACGTCGGCAAGGTCGTCACGGTGACCCAGCTGACCGAACGCGTCTGGGGTGCCGATCCTCCCGCGCGGTCGCGCGCCACGTTGCAGAGCTACGTCTCCCGGCTGCGCCAGGCGTTCGGTGCCGCAGCCACCTTCGCGAGCCGCCCCAACGGGTACGTGCTCGTCGCCGACGAGTCCTCCGTGGACGTCATGCGGTTCCGGAGACTCCGCGACGAGGCCCGCGGTCTAGGCGACGAGGCCGTCGCCCGCGTTCTCGCCGAGGCCTCGGCGCTGTGGCGGGGCGAACCGCTGACCGGTGTCGGCGGCGACTGGGCCGAGCTCACCCGCGACCGGCTCGCCGCCGAGCGACTCGAAGCCGAGCTCGACCTCCTCGACGCGCGGCTGCGGCTCGGGCAGGGTCCCGAACTGCTCGCCGTGATCTCTGCCCGCGCCGCGCACCGGCCGTTGGACGAACGCGTTGCCGCACAACACATGCAGGCTCTCGCGCAGGCCGGGCGCGTCCCCGAGGCGCTCGAGGAGTTCCGCGCCGTCCGCACCCGGCTGGTCGGCGAGCTCGGCACCGAACCGGGCCGTGAGCTCCGCGAACTGCACGAACAGCTGCTGGGCAGGCCCGCACCGGTGCAGGTCGTGCCGAGGCAACTGCCGTCCGCGCCGGTGCAGTTCGTCGGCCGCGACCAGGACCTGACCGAGCTGGACGACGCGATGCGCGCGGTCGGCGTGGCGACGATCGCGGGCGCGGGCGGCATGGGCAAGACGTGGCTCGCGCTGCAGTGGGCGCACCGCAACCTGCACCGCTTCCCCGACGGCCAGCTGTTCGTCGACCTGCGCGGGTTCGGCCCCGACGAGCGCCCGATGGAGCCGGACGTCGCCATCCGCGGGTTCCTGCACGCGCTCGGTGTCGACGCCGCCGCCGTCCCCGCCGATCCCGGGGCCAGAGCGGCGATGTTCCGCGGCCTCGCCGCGCGCCGGCGGATGCTCGTGGTCGCCGACAACGCCGCCGACGCCTCCCAGGTCACCCCGCTCCTGCCCGGCGGTGACACCTGCCGCGTACTCGTGACCAGCCGGAACAGGTTGCAGGGCCTGGTCACCGCGCGGGCCGTCGGCTTGGACGTGCTCGCCGACGGCGACTCCGGCACGTTGCTGACCACGCGCATCGGGGCGACGAGGCTGAGCCTCGAACCTCTCGCCGCGGCCAGGCTGATCGACCTGTGCGGCGGCCTCCCCCTCGCCCTGAGCATCGTGGGTGCGCGCGTCCTGACCGAACCCGACCTGTCGCTCGCCGCCATCGCCCGGCAGCTCGAGGAGCTCGGACTCGGCGCACTCGACGCGGACCCGAGCGTCAGCGTCCCGGTCGTGCTCTCGTGGTCGTACCGCGCGCTGACCGACCGGCAGCGGGACCTGTTCACGCTGCTGGGAATCGCACCCGGCGAGGACATCGACCCGAACGCGGCGGCGAGCCTCGCGAACCTGTCCCTCGAGGACGCGCGGGAGACGTTGCGAGCACTGGAACAGGCGTCGCTGATCTCCCTCGGCGCCGGGTTCCGGGCGAGGATGCACGACCTGGTCCGGACCTACGCGGCCGGACGAGCGGAGCACGCACGCCGCGAGAAGGCGTTGCGGCGCCTGGTCGACCACCACGTCCACACCGCACACGCGAACGACCGCCTGATCGACCCGCACCGTCCGTTGATCACCCTGTCCGCGGCGGCGGAAGGCACCCACGTCACTCCCGCCGCGGACAAGGCGGGCGCACGGGCGTGGTTCGACGCCGAACGGGGTACGCGCCCGGCCGTGCAGCAGGCGGCGGCGGGCCTCGGCTGGAACGACGAGGTCGTCCTGCTGGCCAGGGTGTCGCACGCCTACCACCAGCAACGCGGCCACCTCGACGACGAACTGGCCATGTGGCAGACCGCCCTCGACGCGGCGGAGGACCCGGCCGATCTGACCCTCGCGCACCGGATCATGGGCAGCAGCCTCGGCCAGTTCCAGCGCTACGACGAGGCCCAGCACCACCTGACCGAGGCCCTGAAGCTCGCGGAACAGGTGGGCGAGGCACTACCGCTGGCCGCCGCGCACGGCACGGCCGCGTGGCTGTGGGCGAACCGGTCGGAGTACGGCCGGGCGCTGGAGCACGCCAAGGCCGCGCTGCCGCACTACGAGACGACCGGCAACAAGATGCTGATCGCCATGGCGCACAGCAACATCGGACACTGCGCGGCGGAGGTCGGCGACACCGGGCAGGGCCGCCTGTCCGCGGTCACCGCCCTCGAACTGCTGCACGACCTCGGTGACCGGCACGGCGAGGCGTCCGCCCTCGACACCCTCGCCCACGTCGAGCACCAGAGCGGCAATCACGAGGTGGCGATCCTCCACTTCGAACACGCCGTCGAGCTGTACCGGGCAGAGGACGACGACTACGCCACCGCGAACACGCTGACGCGCCTCGGTCACACGCACCTCGCGGCGGGGCAGCGGCAGCGGGCGGCGGAGGTCTGGGAGCAGGCGATCGGGTTGCTGGAGCAGCAGGGGCGCGACGAGGAGGCGGACCGGCTGCGTGAGCGGCTGGTCGACTAGTCGCTGTCCTGCAAGTTCGTCAGGTGAGAGACGCGGGCGAGAGTCCCGGAGGCGGTGCCGCCGCAATGCCCTCATACCGGGCGTATTCGGGCGTTGCGGCGGTGCCGTCTCCGGGGCCCTCGGCCGCCGCTCTCGCCCGACGAGACTTGCGGGACAGCGACTAGGGACTCTCACGGGCGCGAACAACACCCTGGCCCCGGCAACGTAGGTCCTGCACACAGGACCTACGAGGAGCCGAGAACATGCCCACCATCACCCTGACCCAGCAGACCACCGCGACGCCCGAGGAGTTCGTCGCCGGGCTCACCGACTTCGGTCCCGGCCGCGCGGACCTCTTCCCCAACAGCGCCGACGCCGACCTGCGGGTGCACGACCGGGGCGACACGTTCGCCGACGTCACCGAGGGGTCCGGCGGCATCTGGGAGCGCCTGCACTACGACTGGTCCGACCTCGGCCGGGTCGTGCTGAGGACCGTGGACTCCAACGTGTGGGGCGGGCGGTCCGGCCACACCTACACGTTCACCAAGCAGCCGGACGGGTCGACGCTCGTGCACGCCGAGGTGGTGCGCGAGGGCAAGAACTTCAAGGGCAGGCTGCTCGGGCTCTCGCTCGGGCTGCTCGGGAAGAAGGTGCTCGGCGGAGCGCTGGAGAAGACCGTCCGGGCCATCGAGGCCAGGTCCAGGTAGGAGTGACCGGACACGAAGGGCGTTGTCCGGTGACGACCGGCGGCTCGTCGAGATCACGCTGCTCGTGCGGCGAACGTGCGGCGCCCTTCTGAGGCCAGCCTTCGTTAAGTAAGGTTGCCCTATGACCGCGCTGCGCAACGATGCCGCCCGACTGGGTGCCGAGGGTGTCACGGTCGGGTACGCCGACCGGGTCGTGCTCGACAACCTGGACGTCGCCATCCCGAACGGGGTGATCACCACGGTCATCGGCCCCAACGGGTGCGGCAAGTCGACGTTGCTGCGCACGCTGTCGCGGTTGCTCAAACCGCGCCAGGGCACGGTGCTGCTCGACGGCGGCGACATCGCCCGGATGCGGACCAAGGACGTCGCGAAGAAGCTGGGCCTGCTGCCGCAGACCCCGATCGCGCCGGAGGGCCTGACGGTCGCCGACCTGGTGGCCCGCGGCCGGCATCCGCACCAGGGCTGGTTGCGCCAGTGGTCGAGTGACGACGCGGAGATCGTCGCCAAGGCGTTGCGGATGACCGGTGTCGCCGACCTGGCGCACCGCCCGGTCGACTCGCTCTCCGGCGGCCAGCGGCAGCGGGTGTGGATCTCCCTGACGCTCGCCCAGGGCACGGACCTGTTGCTGCTGGACGAACCCACGACCTACCTCGACCTCGCGCACGCGATCGACGTGATCGACCTCGTCGACGACCTGCACGAGGGCGGCTGCACGATCGTCATGGTGCTGCACGACCTGAACCTGGCCGTGCGCTACAGCGACAACCTCATCGTGATGAAGTCGGGGTCGATCGTCGCGCAGGGACATCCGAGCGACGTGATCACGAGCGATCTGCTGCGCGACACCTTCGGGCTGCAGGCGAAGGTCATCGACGACCCCGTGAGCGAGCGTCCGCTGATCGTCCCGATCGGCCGGACCCACGTGGTGTCGAAGAGTGACCGGCACCTCGGCAAGGCCGCCGAGTCCGTCGGCTGATCTTCTCCGCCCAGCACCGAGATCCACCGAGAGGCCTCCCTTCGTGACCACGAGCACGCCGGCGAAGATCCTGCGCACGGCGTCCGGGCGGGAGGCTTCCCGCTGGGTGTTCGACCACTGCCGCTCCGCCCCCGCCGCGCCGATCGCCACCGTGCTGGCGACGGTGGCGGGGGCGGTGCTGCAGATCGTCCCGGTCTTCCTGCTGGGCACCGTCGTGGACGGGGTCGTGCAGGGGCGCGACGCGTCGATCCTCTGGACGATCGGCATCACCACGGTCGTCTCGGCGCTGGCCGGGGCGGTCATGACCGCGGTCTCCACCTACCTCGTCGGCCGGGTCGGGGCGGACGTGCTGGCGCGCCTGCGGGAGGGCGCGGTCCGGGCGGTGCTCGGGATGCCCAGCGCCCGCGTCGAGGAGGTCGGCCGTGGCGACGTGCTCTCGCGCGTCGGCGACGACGTGGCCGTCATCTCGCACGGTTTCCGCACGGCCATCCCGACGATCTTCTCGGCGGTCGTGCTCGTCGTCATCGCGACCGCCGGCATGGTCGGCCTCGACTGGCGGCTCGGTCTGGCCGGCGCCTGCGCGCTTCCGGCGTACTGGCTGGCGTTGCGCTGGTACCTGCCCCGGTCACAGCCTCTCTACCGCGCCCGTTCCGAGGCGCAGGCCGACCGCGCCCAGGCGTTGATCAGCGGTCTCGACGGGATCGCGACCGTGCGCGCCTATCGGCTCGAGAACGCGTTCCGGGACAAGGTGACCGCCGAATCGTGGCGGGTGCGCGACATCGGCATCGACGTCTTCCGCTTCTTCGGCCGGTTCATCGGCCGGGAGAACCGCGCCGAGTTCATCGGGCTCGGCCTCATCATCGCCGTCGGCTATGTCCTGGTGACCGGCGGGCAGTCCTCTTTGGGGCAGGTTTCCGTTGCCGCGCTTCTGTTCCACAAGCTGTTCGTGCCGCTCGGCCTGATCATGGCGTTCTTCGACGAGGCGCAGAAGTCCGGCGCCGGGCTGACGCGACTGGTCGGCGTGCTCACGGAGTCCGACGGCGACGAACTCGTGCGCAGCGCGGTGGCCGTCGACGCGGACGCACGACCGCTTGCCGTCTCGGTGCGCGGGCTGTCCTTCCGCTACCCCGATTCCGAGCACGACGTGCTGCGGGACGTCGATCTGGAGATCCCCGCCGGGACGTCCCTCGCGCTGGTGGGCGCGACGGGAGCGGGCAAGACGACGCTGGCGGCCCTGGTCGCGGGCACCGGCACCCCGCTGACCGGATCCGTGCGCATCGGCTCCTCCGACCTCGCCGAACTGGACGAGGCGGGCGCCCGCGCGCTGGTCAGCATCCTGACCCAGGAAGCCCACGTCTTCGCCGGACCGCTGGCCGAGGACCTCCGCCTGGCCGCACCGGACGCGACCGACGACGAGTTGGTGGAAGCCCTGCGCACCGTCGGCGCGGACGCGTGGGTCGCAGCGTTGCCGTCCGGCCTGCGGACCGACGTCGGCGAGGGTGGCGAGCGGCTCGACGCGACCAAGATCGCCCAGATCGCACTGGCCCGCCTGGTGCTCGGCCGCTCCCCCGTCGTCGTGCTGGACGAGTCGACGGCCGAGGCGGGCAGCCAGGGTGCCGCCGCACTGGAACGGGCCGCGCTCGCGGCCTGCCGGGGCCGCACCACGCTGCTGGTCGCACACCGCCTGACCCAGGCGATCGCCGCGGACCGGATCGCCGTTCTCGACGGGGGTCGCGTGCTGGAACAGGGAACTCACGAAGAACTCGTGGCACGCGACGGGCGCTACGCCGCTCTGTGGGCCGCTTGGCGATTCGGCACCGCGGACAGGCACCCCCACCACCTCCGAAACGATTGCGCACCACGGTGACGACCACCGAAGCCCGCACGGGCGGGGAAATCCTGCGAACCACCCTGCGCCGCAACCGCCGCGCCATGATCGCCGGCACCCTGCTGATGGGGTGCTACCAGGCCGCCGAGACCGCCGTGCCGATCCTGCTCGGCGTGATCGTCGAGTACGCGCTGCGCGGCGGGCGGCTCAGCTCGCTCGGACTGGCGTTGCTCGCGCTCGGCCTGGTCATGGCCGCGGTGTCGTACTCGTGGCGGTTCGGCGCGCGGATCCTGCAGAAGGCGACCCTGACCGACGCGCACCGGTGGCGGGTCGAGGTCGCGGACCGCGGCCTGCAGCCGGTGGCGCGCGAGGTCGACCTGAAGTCCGGCGAGGTCCTCACCGTCGCCACCGAGGACGCCGACCAGACCGCGGCCATCATCGAGGTGGTGCCGCTGCTGATCAGCTCGCTGGTGTCGGTGGTCATCACGGGTGTCGTGCTGGCGGTGATCAGCGTGCCCCTGGGAGTGCTGGTGTTCGCCGGCACGGCGGCGATCCTCGGCGTGCTGAGCGTGATGTCACGGCGGATCGGCACGAGCACCCAGGCGCAGCAGGCGAAGGTCGCGCGGGCCGGGGCGAAGGTGTCCGACCTGATCGCCGGGCTGAGGCCGCTGCACGGGTTCGGCGGCAGCTACGCCGCTTTCCAGGCCTACCGCCGGGTGAGCACCGAGGCGAAGCGGCAGTCGATCGTCGTGGCGCGGGTCAACGGCGTCTACGCCGGGCTGGGGCTGGCGCTGAACTCGGTGCTGGCGGCGGCGGTGACGCTGTGGGCGGGCCTGCTGGCGTTCCGCGGCGAGATCACCATCGGTCAGCTCGTGATGGTGGTCGGGCTGGCCCAGTTCCTGATCGAGCCGCTGAAGCTGTTCTCGGAGATGCCCAAGTACGTGATGATCGCGCGAGCCTCCGCCGAGCGGATGTCGCTGGTGCTGGCGGCGCCCGCGCGGATGACGCCCGGTGTGGCGGAGGTCGTGCCGGGCAGCGGCCTCGACGTCTCCGGTGTCACGCACGGAACGTTGCGGGACCTGACGTTCTCGGTGCGGCCCGGCGAGTTCGTGGCCGTCGCCGCGTACCAGCCGCAGGCCGCCGCCGAACTGGCCGCGGTGCTTTCCGTCGACGTGCCACCGGCCTCGTACTCGGGCGTCGTCCGGGTGGGCGAACAGGAACTGGCGTCGCTGACGATCGAGAGCGTGCGGACCCACCTGCTGGTCAACCCGTCGCACCACGAGGTGTTCGCGGGAACGTTGCGGGACAACGTCGATCCCTCGGGCACCAGCACGTTGGTGGACGAGGCCGTCGCCGCCGCGATGCTGACCGACGTGGTCGCCCTGCACTCCGATGGCCTCGACTACGCCGTGCGCGACCGGGGCGCGAACCTGTCCGGCGGGCAGCGGCAACGCCTGTCGCTGGCACGGGCGCTGGCCGCGAACCCGGAGATCCTGGTGCTGCACGACCCGACGACGGCGGTCGACGCGGTGACCGAGCAACTCATCGCCCGCAACATCACCACGTTGCGCCGCGGCCGCACGACGATCGTGCTCACCAGCAGCCCGGCGTTGCTCGACGTGGCCGACCGGGTGGTCGTGCTGGACGACGGCGTGGTCACGTCCGAGGGCACGCACCGCGACCTGCTCGGCCGTGACTCCGCCTACCAGCTCGCGGTGGCCCGATGAGGTTCTGGTGCCGTGGCGGTCCGCGAGCCGATCCGGCAGGCTGTGCGCCATGTCCACGTCTCCGGTGATCTCGGTGATGCTGATCGTTCCGGACGCCGAGGCGGCCGTCGCCTGGTACCAGACCGCGTTGGGTGCCGCGCGGTCGTGGGACCTCGGTGGCGTCGCCCGTCTGGAGATCGGTGGCGCCCCGTTCTTCGTCCACCAGGTCAACCCCGGCAACCCCGCCGAGTCCAGCCCCGGTGGGGTCACCAGCGTCCGGATCGAACTGTTCGTCGACGACCCGGACGGCCTCATCGCCCGTGCCGTGGCCGCGGGAGCCTCTGGAACCCCGGTCGTGAACCACGAGATGCCCTGGGGCACGCACCGGCAGGGTGGCTTCACGGATCCGTTCGGCCACAAGTGGTCCGTGGGCGACAGGTCACCCCTGCGCTGACTCGAGCGGCCACACCTCGACGACTCCGTGCGCGACCGCGCAGGGAGTCCCGGCCACCATGCGCACGGCTTCATCCAGCGACTCGGCTTCAACGATCGCGAACCCCGCGATCGGCAGCGCGGACGTCATGAACGCCCCGTCCTCCACCTTCGTTCCGCCGCCACCGGTGTTGCGCACCCGCACGGGTGTCCCGGCGACGCCCATCTCCACTCCCGCCGCCCGCAACCGTTCGTCGTGGGCGTGCGCTTCGTCGCGAACCGCCTGATCCGTGGCGTCATAACCCGCACGCTCTCCGTAGCCGATCGTCACGAACTTCACGTCGAACCTCCTGGTGTCCGGTCTCTTCGGTGGTACCGACTCCGGACGCGGCCGAAACTCATCGGCGCGTTCACCGAGTGTTCATTCACCGCTTGCTTCCACCCGCCTGGAAAAGGCGTCGAAGTGACGAAGGATCTGGTCCTCGACAGGGTTTCCGGCAGAGGTGGACAGTGAAGAGAACGCTCGGCATCGGCCTGGCGGTGGTGCTCCTGGCGGGCGTGGTGACCGCGATCGTCCTGGGGCAGGGCGGACAGGCCCAGCTCCAGACCGTGCGCGGGGTGATCGGCTCGGAGAAGCTCGCGTTCTTCGCCGACCAGCGGGTGAAGGACGTGTTCGCGCGGCACGGGCTGAAGGTCGAGGTGGATCCGGCCGGGTCGCGGCAGATCGCGACGGCCACCGACCTGGACTCGTACGACTTCGCGTTCCCGTCCAGCGCCCCGGCGGCGGAGAAGATCCAGCGCGATCGCAAGGCCGCGCGGACGTACGCGCCGTTCTCGTCGCCGATGGTCATCGCCACGTTCGACCCGATCGTCGACCTGCTGACGAAGGCCGGTGTGGTCAAGTCGGGGCCGGGCTACCCGACGTTCGACGTGCAGGCCTACCTGGCGCTCGCGGCCAAGGGCACGCGGTGGGACCAGTTGCCGGGCAACACGGCCTATCCCGCGCGCAAGAACCTGCTCGTCACCACGACCGATCCGCGTGACTCGAACTCGGCGGCGATGTACCTGGCGATCACGTCGTTCGTCGCCAACGACGGAGTGGTGACGTCACCGGACGGCGAGGCGAAGGTGTTGCCCGCGGTGTCGAAGTTGTTCCTGGACCAGGGATACACGCAGAGCAGCACCGAGGGGCCGTTCGAGGACTACCTGTCCGCGGGCATGGGCAAGACGCCGCTGGTGCTGGCTTACGAAGCGCAGTTCGTGGACCGGGTGGTGCGCGGCGACTCCTCGATCCGGCCGGACATGAAGCTGCTGTACCCGGCGCCGACGGTGTTGTCCAAGCACACCCTGGTGCCGTTGCGCGAGAACGGTGATCGGGTCGGGCAGTTGCTGCAGGGCGACGCCGAACTCGGGAGGCTCGCGGCGACGTTCGGGTTCCGCACCGCTGATCCCCAGCACTTCGACGCCGTCGTCAAGGAGAAGAACCTGCCGGTGCCTCAGACGATCGTGGACGTGGTCGAACCGCCCGCGCACGAGACGCTGGAGCGGATGCTCGAGGCGATCGCGAAGCAGTACTGACATGACCGACTTCGTGCTGACGCCGCCCGACCCCGTCGAGCCCGTACCGGTCGACCGCGTCGCCGGCCTGATCCCCGTCACCGATCGGACGGAGTTGTCCTCGCGCGCCGAGGAGTTCGTCGCGGCCCTGGGCACCGTCGACCCGCGGTCGCCGGACTTCGGCCGGATCGTGGACGACGCGCTGGTGCTCGGTGAGGCCGAGATGCGGGTGGCGGCGCAGATCGCGGGCCGGTTGCTCGACCGCACGCTCGCGTCCGTCTCGTCGCCCGTCCCGGTCTCGACGAGCCTGACCGAGCTGCGGCGGTCGGTGCGCGAACTCGATCCGCAGGACTTGAGCAGGCTGACCGGCCGCAAGATCCTCGGGTTCCTGCCGGGAGGCAACGCGGCGCGCGGGCTGCTGGCCCGGTTGCGCGCGGCCGACGAGCCGCTCAACCGGATCGTGCTGAAGCTGCGGTCCGGCCAGGACGCGCTGAGGCGTGACAACGCCGCCATCAAGGGCGAGCGGCAGCGCCTGTGGGACGTGATGACAGCGCTGTCCCGGGACGCCGCGCTCGCCGCCGAGATGGACGAGGCCGTCGAACGGCAGGTCGCGATCCTCGACCTGGCCGAACCCGAGCGCGCGCAGGCGTTGCGCGCCGACGTGCTCTTCGTTCTGCGGCAACGGCATCAGGACCTGCTGACCCAGCTCGCGGTGTGCGCGCAGGGCTATCTGGCGCTGGACGTCGTGCGCCGCACCAACGACGAGCTGATCAAGGGCGTCGAACGGGCGGTGAGCACGACCGTCACGGCGTTGCGGATCGGCGTGACCGTCGCGGCGGCACTGGCCGGGCAACGCGAGGTGATCGACCAGGTCGACGCCGTGCGAGGCCTGACCGACTCACTGCTGCGCTCGAACGCCGCGCTGATGTCGTTGCAGGGCAAGGACATCGAGCGCCTCGCCACCGAACCCGCCGTCGGCGTCGACGCCGTGCGGACCTCGTTCGACCAGATCTACGCGGCGATCGACGCCGTCGACACGTTCAAGGCCCGCGCGGCCGACTCGATGTCGAGCACGGTGTCCGCGCTCGACGCCGAGATCCGCCGCGCCCACGACCACCTGAGCCGTGTGCGGGAGACCGGGGAGCAGTCGTGAACCGCCGCCACCGCCCCACCAAGGAGCCCGCATGATCCGCCGCCTCCTCCCCGCGGCCGCCGCACTGGCGCTGCTGGCGGGATGTTCCGACGAAGCCGACCCCGCCAGACCCGTCGGCGACGCCACCCCCGGCACCCTCCGCGTCCTCGCGGGCAGCGAACTCGCCGACCTGCAACCGATCCTCGACGAGGCCGCGCGTGCCACCGGCATCTCCGTGAAGTTCAGCTTCACCGGCACCATCGAGGGCGCCGAGAAGGTCGCGAGCGGCGCCGCCGAACAGGGCTTCGACGCCGTCTGGTTCTCTTCCAACCGCTACCTCGAACTCGTTCCGGAGGCCCAGAAGCGCCTCGGCACACCGACGAAGGTCATGTCCTCCCCCGTCGTGCTCGGGTTGCCCGCCGCGAAGGTGAAGGAACTGGGCTGGGACACGAAACGGGTCGGGTGGGCGGAGATCGCCGAAGCCGCGGGCGCGCGGAAGTTCACCTACGGCATGACCGACCCGTCCGCCTCCAACTCCGGCTTCTCGGCACTGGTCGGCGTCGCGGCGGCGTTGTCCGGGTCGGGCTCGGCGCTGGACGCGAACCGGATCAACGCGGTCGCGCCGCAGCTCCAGCAGTTCTTCTCGGCGCAGACGCTGTCGGCGGGTTCGTCCGGCTGGCTGTCGGAGGCCTACACGCGGCGTGCCAAGGATCCCAGTGCCACAGTGGACGGTCTGATCAACTACGAGTCGGTGCTGTTGTCGTCGCCCGACCCGCTGACGCTGGTCTACCCGAGCGACGGGGTGGTGACCGCGGACTACCCGCTCACGCTGCTCACGTCGGCGTCCTCGGAAGCCCGCGAGGCGCACCAGAAGCTCTCCGACCACCTCAGGAGCGCGGACGTCCAGCGAAAGATCATGGAGACCACGCACCGCCGTCCCGCGGTGCCGCAGGTGCCGCTCGACGGCGAGTTCGCCACCAAGGACCTCGTGGAACTCCCCTTTCCCGGCAGCCAGTCCGCTGTGGACGGTCTGATCACCACGTACTTCGACCGGCTGCGCCGCCCGTCCCGCACGCTCTACGTGCTCGACACGTCCGGCTCGATGCAGGGCGACCGGATCGACGGCCTGCGCCAGGCCCTCACGGGGCTGACCGGTGCCGACTCCTCGCTCGCCGGGAAGTTCAGCCGGTTCCACGGCCGCGAGCAGGTCACGTTGCTGCCGTTCAACAGCAGCGCGCGGCCGGCGTTGGCGTACGAGGTGCCGCAGGACGCCCCGCAGCCGGTGCTCGACCAGATCCGCGCCACCGCCGAGTCACTCGGCGCGGCCGGGGGCACGGCGATCTACAGCAGCCTGCGCGGCGGTTACGACGTGCTGCGCCGGCAGATCGACGCCGATCCCGACCGGTTCACGTCGATCGTGCTGATGACCGACGGCGAGAACACCGGCAGCGAGGACGTGACCGACTTCCAGCTGTTCCACCAGGGTCTCCCGCCGAACCTGAAGAGCGTCCCGATCTTCCCGGTGCTGTTCGGCGAGAGCGCCACGGCCGAGATGGAGCAGGTGGCGAAGATGAGCGGCGGCAAGGTGTTCGACGCCCGCAGCCGCTCGCTGTCCGCCGCCTTCAAGGAGATCCGTGGTTATCAGTAGGTACCTGGGCTCCTGGAAGAACCTGGCCGGGTGCACGGGCGGTCTCATCGGCCTGGGCCTGCACTTCGCCGGTCTGGCCGGGTCGTACTGGATCGTGGTCGTCGCCGGTCTCTACGTCGTGGGCGCCCTGGCCGCGCCACCCGAGCGGATCATCCTGGTGACCGACCCGGAGGAGGAGGCCGGCGCGCTGCGGTCCGGGCTCGACTCGCTGGTCGAACGGGTGCGGGGCCTGCGCGTCCCGGACGAGGTCGCGCCGAGGTTCGCGGAGATCGCCGAGGTGTTGCGCGGCATGCTGGACCGTCCCCGCGCGCTGCGCGCCGACCCCGATGCGCTGCACGCCGTGACCAGGCTCGTGGGCACCGACCTGCCGCTGTCGGTCCAGACCTACCTCAACCTGCCGTGGTGGTACGCCACCGCCCGGGGTTCGGGCGCGGAACTGGTGCGGCAGCTGGACTTGCTGCACGCCGACGCCGTGCGCACCGCGGAACGGTTCCACGCGGCCGACGCCCAGCGCCAGGCCGACCACACCCGTTATCTGGAGGATCGCGGTCAGGACTGATGCCCCAGCGCGGCGGACAGGTCGCGCGCCGCACCGGCCACGATCCGTCCCAGCTTGTCCAGCTGCGCGCCGATCCGTTCCTTGGGCGCCGACACGTTCAGCGCCGCGACCACCCGTACCGGCGCGGCGCGTTGCTGGGCTTCGACGGCTCGCAGGGCCGCCACCACGTGTACCGGTCGATCCTGGAGGGCATCGCGCTGACCATGCGGCGGCACGGCGCGTCCATGGCCGAGGCGCTGGGCCGGGAGTTCCCCGAGCTGATCGTGTCCGGTGGCGGTTCGCGGTCCGACCTGATGATGCAGACCTTCGCCGACGTGTTCGGCCGGCCGGTGCGGCGCACGAGGATGAGCGACGCGGCGGGGGCTGGGCGCGGCGATCTGCGCGGCGGTCGGCAGCGGCGTGCACCCGGACTGGGACAGCGCGGTCAAGGCCATGGTCACGACGGCCGACGTCTTCACTCCTTCGCCCGCGACCGACACTTACGAGGCGATCGCTCGGGACCACTCGAAAATCACCTCGTTCACCGATCCGCTCTTCGTATCCCTGCACCGTGAGCCTCGTCCTTAAATGCGTGTCGACCGCGTACGTGGCGGTCCCCGGTCTCCGCTAGGTTCTGCCGGGTCTTGGCGGAGGAAGTGCATTCGAGGATGAAGTGGTGCTGCCGGAATCGGCGTTCGAGCGGGCGAAAAGGGGAACCGGTCAGCTCCTCGCGGTCAACAGGCCCGCGGGAGCCGAACGGACGCGATACCTGATCCAGGCGGCGGAACTGGCCCGCGCACACGGGCTTGCCGTCACCTGGGTCGGATGCCGCGCGGACGCACCCGCTTTCTGGCCGTGGCACGCGATCCTCGCCGGGCTCGGCGGTGACGCGTCGGCGCTGGACGCCGATCCCGAGGTGAGCGCCCGGAAAGTGCTCGACGCGCTCTCCGCGGCGCCGGCGTTGATCCTGATCGACGACGTCGACGTGGCCGGGGAGGAGACGTTCCAGCTGACCCAGCTCGTGGCCGGCAGCGTCCACCGCCTCCCCGTCGTCCTCGTCGTCACCTCCACCGGCACCACCGCGCTGGACGACACGGTCCGTCTCGTCGAACGGGCGCACGCGGTGCTGGCCAAGGGCCGGATCACCGAGGCACGGGATCTGCTCGACCAGGCGGCGCGCGACGGTGATCCGGAGGCCGCTCTCGGGCTGCCCGGCATGTGGGTCAACAAGTTCCGCGGCAGGGCCGAGCGCGCACTGGCGATCGCCCGGCTGCGCGACGCCCTGGCGACGAGTCCCGCGGAACCCCTGCGCACCCGCCTGACCGTGCGGCTCGAAGCCGAGCACGCCTACGACCGGCGTGAAACCGAGTGCGTGCTGGAAGCGCTGGAGCAGGCCAGGAACTGCGGTGACCAGCTGACCCTGGCCGAGGCCCTCTCGCTCGCGCACCACGCCCTGTGGTCGCCGGAGCACACCGCCGCCCGGCTCGCGCTGACGGGAGAACTGATCGCGGTGGCGTCGGCGGCGGGGCTGGACCTGCTGACGCTCAGCGGTCTGTGCCGGCGCACGATGGACCTGTTCTGCCTGGGCGACCCGCACGCGGAACGGTCGCAGGTCGAGCTGGCCCGCCAGGCGTCCGGCTATCCGGCGCTGCTCTTCTTCCACGCCGCCATGGACGTGATGCGGACGATCCGCGCCGGGCGGTTCGCCGAGGCCGAGCAGAAGTCGCTGGCGTGCCTGCGACTCGGGCTCGAGGCGGGCGACGTCGACGCGGAGACGTTCCACAGCTCGCACCTGTTCGCGATCCGCTGGTTGCAGGGGCGCGGCGGCGAACTGGTCGACCTGGCCGAGCAGGTCACGCACTCCCCCACGCTCCCGGACCTGGAGTTCAGCTTCGAGGCCGCGCACGCGTTGCTGGCTCTCGAAGCGGGGCAACGGGATCGCGCGCGGTCGGCCCTGCACCGGCTGACGATCAACGGCCTCACCGCGGTCCCCCTGTCCAGCACCTGGATCACGTGCATGTTCTGCGTGGTGCACGTGGCCGCGGCGTTCGGCGAGGCGGAAATAGCCCGGGAGGCCTACGGCCTGCTCGAACCGTTCGCCTCGCAGCCCGTCGTGCCGGCCACCGCGATCGTCTGCTTCGGCTCGACCGAACTGCTGCTGGGCATCGCCGCCACGACGTTCGGCGACGACGCCCTCGCGACCGAGCACCTGGAGCGCGCGGTCACCACGAACATCCGGCTGGGCAACAGACCCATGACCGCCTACGCCCGCGCGACCCTCGCGCAGACCGTGGGCGGCGAGACGGGCAGGCAGTTGTTCGAGGTGGCCATCGCCGACGCCGTCGAGATGGACATGACCGCCCGTGCGGCGGGGTGGGCTCGCGCGCGGGACGGGCTGGCCGGCCGGATCTCGATCCGCCGCGAGAGTGCGTGGTGGATCGTTTCCCGCCACGGTAAGGAGATTCGCGTCGAGGACCTGGTGGGCATGCGGTACCTGGCCCGCCTCGTGGCCGATCCCGGGGTCGAGATCGCCGCGCTGGAACTCGTCGGCGGCGAGGACAGCGGCAACCAGCCGGTGCTGGACCCCGTGGCCCGTGCCGCGTACCTCACCCGGATCCGCGATCTCCGCGCCCGCATCGACGACAACCCGACCCCCAGGCTGGAAGCCGAGCTGGAGGCGTTGCTCAGCCACCTGGAACGCGAGACCGGCATGGGCGGACGCGGCAGGAACTTCGCCGGCCCGGCCGAGCGAGCCAGAACCGCTGTGCGCAAAGCGATCCGGCGCGCCATCGACGCGATCGCGGTGACGGAGCCGGCCGCGGCGGACGCCCTGCGCGACGCGGTGACGACGGGCTACCGCTGTTCGTACCACCCCGTTGGATCTTGACCACCACACGGCCGCCGTCTCACCACCACCGCTGCTCACCCTGGAGTGCACGGGGGGCGCCGAGGGGGCGCCCGAGGGGTAAGAGGGAGACCGATGGACAAGGAGAAGACACTGCCGCGCCTCAAGCGCTTGGGCGCGATGACGCTCGCGGCACTCGGCATCCTGGCCATGACGACGGGGGTCGCCGAGGCAAAGCAGAAGTGCAGTTCCGGGAGCCTGCACGTCATCTGCTTCTCGATCGACAAGATCGGCAGCGACCAGTACCACGTCCACGTGGGCATCGACATCACGATGTCGCAGGGCGACGCACAGCTGATCATCGACCAGCCGGGGGATCCGGTCGACGCGTGGGCGATGGGCGACGACTGGTTCGACAACGCGGAGTTCCGGATCCCGCTCACCTGGGTCGCCGCGGGTCCTGGTGGCCTGGGCGCCGAGTTCGACATCAACGTGCCGTACGCGGCACTCGACGAGGACTCGGACGGCGCCGACGAGCTCTACGCCCGCGTCCGCCTGTTCGACCAGCGCACCTCGACGAGGACCTTCACGTCGGGCGTGCTCCAGAGCCCCTTCTAGGGGACCGACCGCGGCTCGCACCCCCCAGGGCGAGCCGTGGTCGTGTGCCCGGCCGGTGCTCGTAGAGGGAGGAGCATCGGCCGGGCACACGACCGGCACCGCGACCCGAACCCCCGACACGGGTCGCGGTGCACCCCCTACCCCGCCAGCACGGCCGCCTCCCTGCGGCGCAACGCGGACCCCGGCTCCATCCCGAACTCCTCCACCAGCAGAGCCCGCACCCGCTGGTAGGTCCGCAGCGCGTCACCGGCCCGCCCCGCCCGGTGCTGCGCCTCCATCAGCAGTTCCCACAACGACTCCCGCAACGGGTAGAGCGCGACCAGCCGCTCCAGTTGCGCGATCGCCTCGGCGAACCGGCCGTCCAGGCACAACCCGGCCGCGTGGTTCTCCTCCGCGAACGCCAGTGCCTCCCGCAACCGCGCGATCTCCGCGAACGCCCAGCCCTCGACCGGGCAGTCCGCCAGCGGTTCACCCCGGTGCAGCGCGAGCGCCTCCGCGTACCGGCCGCGCCGCAGGTGTTCGTCGAACTCTTCAACGTCGACCACGACCTGCGTGACGTCGAGCAGGTAACCGGGTTCGCGTGTGAGCACCACGCCGTCGGCGCCGGCCAGTTCCAGCGCCCGGCGGACCTTGGCCACGTGACCTTGCAGCGTCTTGGTGCCGGTGGGCGGCACGTCCTCACCCCACAGGCCGTCGACCAGCGCGGATCTCGACACCAGCCGGCCGGTTCTCAACGCCAGCAACGCGAACACGGCCCGCCGCCGCGCCCCGGTGAAGTGCACCGGCCCGTCCGGCCCGCGCACTTCCAGCGGCCCGAGGAGCCGCACCTCGATCTTCATCACCATTCCCCTCCCCTTGGACACAAGAAGAGGCGTGCCACGGGTGTGCCGCGCGGCGTCACATCACGGCAAGATAACCTAGTGGTAACAGCCTGATATACCGACCGAGTACTCGGTCGGTGGTTCTGGTGTGCTCGACGGCATGGACATCGACAAGGCGATCGCCCGGCTCGACCTGGCTCGGAAGGTCCGGCTGCTGACCGGTTCCGCGCTGTTCGCGCTGCACTCGGAGCCGGAGATCGGGCTGGCGTCGCTGAAGCTGTCCGACGGTCCGACCGGTGTCCGCGGCGCCGAGCTCAGGGGCGGCACGATCGCGTGCGTGCTGCCGAACGCGACGTTGCTCGCCCAGCACTGGGACGTGGCGCTGGCGCGCGAGGTCGGCGAGGTGCTGGCGGACGAGGCGGCGGCACAACAGGTCCACGTCGTGCTCGGTCCGACGATCAACCTGCACCGCACCGCGCTCGGCGGCCGGCTGTTCGAGGCCTACAGCGAGGATCCGCTGCTGACCGGCGTGATCGCGGCCGCCTACGTGCGAGGCTTGCAGGACAAGGGGATCGCGGCGACACCGAAGCACTACGTGGCCAACGAGTCCGAGACCGAACGACGTACGGCGAGCATGGTGGTCGACGAGAAGACCTTGCGCGAGGTCTACCTGCTGCCGTTCGAGATCGTGGTCGAGGACTCCGCGCCGTGGGCGATCATGGCCGCGTACAACAACGTCAACGGCATCCCGGCGACCGAGCACACCGAACTGGTCGAGGGTGTGCTGAAGGGCGAGTGGGGGTTCGACGGGCTGGTCATGTCGGACTGGTTCGCCACGAAGTCCACCGCCGAGAGCGCGAACGGCGGCCTCGACCTGGCGATGCCCGGCCCCGGCGGACCGTGGGAGGACGAGCTGGTCGCCGCCGTGGAGGCGGGCGAGGTCGCGGAGTCGGTCATCGACGACCACCTGGCCCGGCTGCTGCTCCTCGCGTCCCGGACGGGAGCGTTCCCCGAGCGCGCCTGGCCGAAAGACCTGCCGGCCCCGGACAGCCCGGTACGTCGAGAGCAGCTGCGGCGGTTCGCGGCGGGCGGCATGACCGTGCTGAAGAACTCCGGAGTGCTCCCCCTCCAGCCCTCGAAGGTCGCCCTGATCGGCCGCCACGCGATCGACACGGTGGCGCAGGGCGGTGGTTCGGCGGGAGTGCGGCCGCCGCACGTCGTCAGCATCGCGGACGGCCTGACCTCGCAACCGGGCGCAGCGGTGTCCGTTGTGGACGGTGTGGAGGTCCGGCTCCGGTACGCCGCGCCCGGTCCCGGGGTGCTGACGAACATCCGCGCCACGACGTACGACGCGAACGACGAGGTGCTGGCGACCCGGGACATGGAGATCGCCGAACTGGCGGCGTACGGCGGCTGGGCGCAGGGCGCGGCGTCGATCGAGGTGTCCGGCGAGGTCGTGCTGGACGAGCCGACGCGGATGCTGATCGGCGTGCGCGGCTTCGGCGACTGGACGATCGACGTCGCCGGACGGCAGCACGCCACACTTCTGGCCTGGGCCAACGGCATCGTCGAAGAGGCCCTGCTCAAGCCGCCGCACTGGACGGCCGAGGTGCTGATGTCGCCGGGAGACCGGATCACGGCCCGCGTGCGCGAGGCCAGCGCACTGGTCGGCCTGATCACTCAGCCGGTCCCCCGCGCCCCCGCCGACGCGATCGGCGCCGCGGTGCGGGCCGCACGCGACGCCGACGTGGCGGTCGTGGTCGTCGGGCTCACCGAGGAACAGGAGACCGAGGGCTTCGACAAGACCACGCTCGCACTGCCAGGAGAGCAGGACGCACTGGTCGCGGCGGTGGCGGCGGCCGCGAAACGCACCGTCGTCGTGGTGAACGCCGCGACACCGGTGCTCATGCCGTGGCTCGCCCAGGTCGACGCCGTGCTGTGGGCGGGGCTGCCCGGCCAGGAGGCCGGTGACGCCGTCGCGGCCGCGTTGCTCGGCCACATCGAACCGGCCGGGCGCCTCGTGACGACGTTCCCGCGCGCCGATGCCGATGCGTTGAACCTGGTCCCCGTCGATGGTGAGCTGGTGTACGCCGAGGGGTCCGCCTTCGGTTACCGGGGTGCGAGCGAGCCGTTGTTCTGGTTCGGCCACGGCCTCGGGTACACGACCTGGGAGTACGGCGCCGCCACCCGGTCCTCGGCGGACGGTGTGGACGGCGTGGACGGCGTGGTCGGCACGGTGTCGGTCGAGGTCACCAACACCGGTGATCGGGCCGGCAAGGAGGTCGTCCAGGTCTACCTGCGGCCGCGAGACGAGACGGTCCGTCTCGTCGAGCCGTCGAGCAGCGAGGTCCCGGCACGCGAGACGACCCGTCTCGTCGGCTGGGCCACCGTCGAGGTCCCCGCGGGCGAGACCGCACGAGTCGAGGTGCGGTGCGACCCGAGGGCTCAACGAGCGTGGTCGGACGGCTGGCACCCGGTCACCGGTGACGTGGTGATCGCCCGCGGCCTCGGCGACATCCGCGTTACCCTGCCCGCTGATCAGGAGTGAGGTGACGCGGTGTCGGTCCCGCCGAGGTATCGGACCAGGTCGCGGGTGGACGTCTCCGGTGAGGAGTCCAGGGCCAAAGCGGTGGCCGTCGCGACGGAACTGTTCGCGCTGACGGGCTTCAAGGGCACGTCGGTCGCCGCCGTGGCAGCGAGGACCGGGCTGTCGCAGTCCGGTCTGCTGCACCACTTCCCCAGCAAGGCGGCGCTGCTGACGGCCGTGCTGGAGGAACGCGACCGCCAGGACGGCGACTTCCTGGCCGGAAGCGAGGGTCCTCCGCTGGGCTGGGCGGCGTTCGACGCGCTGGCCGCCCTCATCGCGCGCAACTCGGCCCGTCCCCATCTGGTCGGCCTGTTCGTGCGCCTGGCGGCCGAGGCCACCGAACCCGCCCATCCCGCGCACGCGTGGGTGCTCCAGCACTACAGCGGACTGCGGCGGTGGCTCACCGAAGCGGTGCGCACAGGCCAGGAACGAGGCGAGATCGCGGCGGAGGCGCCGGTGGACTCGGTGGTGCGCACGACGATCGCCGTGATCGACGGGTTGCAGCAGCAGTGGCTGCTCCAACCGGACGAGGTGTCGATGACGGCCGAGTTCGAGGTGTTCGCCCAGGTTCTGCGCGCCCGCTGGGGGCGCTGAGGTCGCAAGGTGGTGGCCCGGGAATCAGTCTGGGGGACCCGCCCGGGCCACCGGTCTTGCGAAAGGTGGCCGACGTGCGCGGTGACTTTTCACACGCCGGCCGGGTTCTGGGGGAACCAGATCCGGCAACTGCGCCGACCCCCACTCCCGGTGAGTTTCTCGGGCCTGCGGCGCAGGTACCGGATCTGGACACAAAGATGACAGGGGGCGTGCACAGATTTCGCCCAGGCCGTGCACAGACCGTCAGGAAGTGCGCGAGTATGGCTGTGCACCCAATGCCTGGATCATCGAGGAGCGATCAACCTGTGGAGTTCCTGCTGCTCGGCTCGCTGGCGGTACGGCGGACGGGCACTTTGCTGGAGCTGGGCGGACCCCGGCAGCGCGCGGTGCTCACCATGCTGTTGTTGCACGCCAACGAGGCGGTCAGCGTCGCACAGCTGACGGAGGCGGTGTGGGATTCACCGCCGGTGTCGCCGGAGTCGAACCTTCGCACCTACGTCGCCGGGCTGCGCAAGGTCCTCGGCGATCGGCTGATGACCCGTCCTGGCCACGGCTACCAGCTCCGCGTCGAGCCCGGCGAACTGGACCTCGACTCGTTCGACCAACTGGTGCGCGACGGCGAGACCGCGCTCTCGGACGGTGACACGGAAGCCGCGGCCGGCCTGTTCGGCCAGGCGCTGGCGAACTGGCACGGCATCCCGACGGCCGAGCTGAACGCGGGACCGTTGCTGCGCGCGGAGTTCACCCGCATCCAGGAGCGCAGGCTCACCGCTGTCGAGCGGTTCGCCAGGGCGTCGCTCGAACTCGGCCGGTTCGACGACGTGATCGACCGGCTGCGGCGGGAGTCGGCGCTGCACCCGTTGCGCGAGGAACTGTGGGCGCAGCTGATGCTGGCGCTGGACCGCTCCGGCCGCCGCGGCGAGGCACTGGAGGCGTACGCGACGGCCCGCAGGCACATGGTCGAGCAGGTCGGTGTCGAGCCGGGTGCGCGGTTGCGCCAGTTGCAGCAGGTGATCCTCGAAAGCCGGGTGCCCTCGCCCGCGGCTTTGAACGCGCATCGGCAGCTGCCGATGGACATCGCCGAGTTCACCGGGCGCGAGTCCGAGCTGCGCAAGCTGTGCGAACCGGGGCCGCAGACCACGGTCGTGATCTCCGCGATCGAGGGCATGGCCGGGGTCGGCAAGACGAAGCTGGCCGTCCGGGCGGCGCATCGGCTCGTTCAGCGTTATCCGGATGTGCAACTGTGGGCCGATCTGCACGGCTTCGACGCCGACGAGTTGCCCGCGGAGCCGTCCGCGGTGCTGGAGAGCTTCCTGCGGTTGCTGGGTGTGCCCGGCGCGCAGATCCCGGAGTCGCTGGAGGAACGGGCGGCGCTCTACCGCGACCGGCTGACGGGCACGCGCGCGTTGGTGCTGCTCGACAACGCCGCCGGCGAGGACCAGGTGCGGCCGTTGCTGCCCGGCAGTTCCACGTGCATGGTGCTGATCACCAGCCGCCGCACGCTGCTGCGGCTCGACGGCGCGAGGTCGGTCTTCCTCGACGTCTTCACGCCGGACGAGGCCCTGGCGTTGCTCGCCCGGATCGCCGGCGAGGACCGGGTGAAGGCCGATCGTGATGCCGCGCAACGGATCGCGGAGCTGTGCGGACATCTGCCCATCGCCGTCGCACTCGCCGCGAAACGCCTGGCCCGCCGTCCACAGTGGACGACGCAGGACCTGGTGGACCGGCTCGAACAGGGAGGCGGTCTCGGCACTCGGGGCGTGTTCGACCTCTCGTACCAGGCGTTGCCCGACAACCAGAGGCGTCTGTTTCGACTCCTCGGACTCCACCCCGGGGAGGACGTCACCCCCGACTCGGCCGCCGCGCTCGCCGGGCTGACCGCGTACGAGGCGGGCGACCTGCTGGAGACGTTGCTCGACGAACACCTGTTGCAGCAGCACACTCCTGGCCGTTACAGCCTGCACGACCTGCTGCGCGCGTACGCCGTGGAACAGGTCATGGCCGCCGAACCACCGCCGGCCCGCGCGCTGGCGCGGCGCCGGGTGCTCGACTGGTACGTGCAGACGTCGTGGCGCAGTGCGCAACGGCTCAACCCCCAGCGCAAGCTGGAGATCAGTCCCGCGGACCCGGCCGTGCACCCGCGTGAGTTCGCTGATCGGGACGCGGCCCTGCTGTGGTGCGACACCGAACGCGCGAACCTCGTCGCCGCGATCCGCGACGCCGCGGAGCACGACCTGCCGGAACAGTCCTGGAGCCTCGCTCAATGCCTGTGGGACTTCTTCAACCTGCGCAAGCACTGGGCGGACTGGATCGACACGCACGGTGTCGCGCTGGCCGCCGCACGATCGGTCGGTGACCGCAGCGCCGAGGGCAGGATGCTGATCACGCTGGGCATCGCGCTGCGCGAGGTCCGGCGGCACGACGAGTCGATCGAGTGCAACCGGCAGGCGCTCGCGATCTTCCGCGCGACCGGCGACAAGTCCCGGCAGGTTCCGGCGCTCAACAACCTCGGCATCGTCCACATGTCGCAGGGGCGGCCGGAGGACGCGCTGGCGTGTTACGAACAGTGCGCCGAGATCGCGCGTGAGCTGGGCGATCTGCACACGGAAGCCGTGACGCTCAACAACGTCGCCCTGCTGCACGCCGACGCGGGCCGGTTCGACGTGGCGCTGTCGCGGTACCTGCGGTCGCTGGAGATCCGCCAGGACATCAAGGACCCGTACAGCGAGGCGATCCTGCTCAACAACATCGGTGAGGTGTACCGGGGGCTGCTCGACTTCCCCGAGGCCGTGTCGTTCATCGACCGGGCGCTGGAGACGTTCCGGGCGATCGGCGACCTCTACGGGCAGGCCGAGTCGCTCGACAACCTCGGGCTGGCGCTGGACGGACTCGGTGACCGCCGCGGCGCCGAGAAGTGCTGGCTGGAGTCGGTGACGTTGTTCGAGGAACTGGGCGAGCCCAAGGCCGACGAGGTCCGTTCACGTCTCTGAACGTGCGATCAAGCAAAGCGCGATCCGTGCCGTATCGCGCTTCTTCAGCCTGTTTCGAACAGCCCACGGGCGAGTTCACAACAACTGAAGACGTGAGGACACGGCATGAAGGATCTCTCGTTCGACCCTGACGACCTCGAGCTCGGCGACCTGGCGGTCACCTCCCTGCGCGACTCGGTCGCCTTGCCGGAGTCCGGAGCTTCCGGTGGCGCCTCGTCGTGCTCGTGCGGCAGCTCGTCGTGCAGCAGCTGTACCCAGCCTCCCGTCCAGCAGGCATGAGCGATCGCGTGCAGGGAGAAACCGCGCCATACGCACTCGTGCGCCTGGCGGCCCTGCCGCACCCGGACGGCGCTGCGACGGCAGCGCCGTTCCGGCGGGCGGTGGAGGCGCTGGCGGCGGTCGAGGCCGCGCTGGTGGCGCTGACCGGCCCGGTGGCCGACCTGCTGCACGACAGCGCCGGCACGCACACCGACTCCTACCACCGCGCGGTCGTGCTGCCGTTGCGCCGCGACGTCCACAACGGACGGTCGCCCCGCCCCTCACTTCGCGCCGAGGCCGACGCTGTGGCGTCGCGCTTCCCGCAATTCGGCGAGTGGCTGTCCGCGATGGACCAGCGAACGGCGCTGTCCGCCGAGATCGACCAGCTCCTGCCGGACGCGCTGGCCGCCGAACGCGAGGTGCTCACGTCGTTGTGCGGCAATGAGTCCGTGCGGAAGGCGGCCGTGTTCAGCGGCCGGGACCTGTGGCAGGGACTCGCGCGCGCCGGTGCCGGGGACAAGCGCTCCCGCAAGGCCGAACCGACCGTGCTCCGCTACGCCCTGCGCGCGACGTCGAAGACCAGTCCCCTGTCCTGGTACGCGGCGGTCGGCTGGGCCACCTGGTCCCCCGACGCGCCCGCACCCGACTGGGGCACGCCGGTCGCCGTCACGCGCGTCAACCAGGTGTTGCTGTCGCGGCTGATCGCGGCCCTGCTCGCCGACCGCGCGCACCTCTTCGACCACCCGCACCGCCTCGCGCCCGACGTGCACCTCGACGGCGGCCGGATGACGTTCCGCCGCGACGTCCCCGCCCGCGGGCCGTTGCGCGCGTACGTCGGCATCCAGGAGGACGTGGAACTGGCGTCGAGCGCGCCGCTGCAGTTCCTGGTCGGCCTCACCGGCGCCAACCCGAAGGGCATCAGCCCCGCCGAACTCGCCAGCGCGCTCGCGACCCGGCTGCCCGACGGCGAGTCCGACCGCGCGCAGCACTACGTCGCGCTGCTGCTCGACATCAAGCTGCTCGTGCCGGTGCTGCCGGTCGACCCGCAGGATCCCGCGGCCTGCCCCTCTCTCGCCTCGTGGCTGCGCGACACCGGACGCGCCGACCTCGCCGACCGGGTCGTCTCGATCCACCGCGACACCCTGGCGTTCGCCGAGATCGACGCCGCGGGCAGGCCCGCCGCGCTCGCCGCCCTGTTCGCGGCGTGGGAGGAACTCGGCTCCGTCGTCGGCGTGGACCTGGGCGGCCTGACGCCGTTGAGCGAGGACGTCGTGCTGCCCCAACCGGTCCGGCTCGGCCGGGCGCACGGGTACGACGGCGTGCGGTCGCTGGCCGGGCTCACCCCGCTGCTCATGCTGTTCGACCGGCACCTCGCGATCCGGCGGCACTCGCGCGACCTGTTCGTCACGGCGTACGGTCGCGGCGCCACCGCCCGCCTCGCCGAGTGCGCGCCGGTGCTGCACGAGGCCATGTCCGGCGCGCCGACCGGTGGTCTCGGGGCGAGCAGGGCCCAGGTCGCCGATCTGATGCGGCACGGCGTGATCACCGACGAGGTGGTCTCCGCCGCCGCGGACCTGCTGCCCGCGTGGATGAAGACCCGGCCGGTCTCGTACTCGTTCTTCGCCCAACCGTCACCCGACGGCCTGGTGGTGAACCACATATACGACGGGTTCGGCCGCTTCCCCGGCCGGTTCCTCGACCTGCTGCCGCCCGAGGCCTACGCGACCGTCCGGGCCACTTTGGACGGTGTTTTCCCGCGCGGCTTCGCCGAGTACCGGCCGGTGCAGGGCTTCAACCCGAACCTGCACCCGCTGCTCGGACGCGCGGAGATCGGCGAGGACCCGCACTGGGCCGACTACACGCCCGACGCGCTGGAAGTGGTCCACGACCAGGAGAACGACGAGCTGCGGCTGCGACGCCGGGACAGCGGCGCCCTGCTGGACGTGCTGTACCTCGGCTACCTCATGCCGATCTCGCTGCCCGACCGCTCCGCCGCACTGCACGCCGACCTCTCCTGCGGAGCGGCCGATCTCTCGCCGCTGCAACCCGTCTCGTCCGTCGGCGACGTGCGGATCGCCGACCGGTTGCGCTACCGCGACGTCGTGCTCGGCCGACGGTACTGGGACTTCCCTTCGGCCGTGCTGGAAGAGGCGTTCTCGTCCGTGACCGGTGCGACCGCACTGCGCGCCCGGTACGGCGTGCCGGCAGAGCTGTTCGCCGGCATGGGCGGGGTCATCACCTCGCGCGAGGACTTCGAGGCACGCGTGAACGGTCCGAAGCCGCAGTACGCCGACCTCACCAACGCACTGCACCTGCGCTGCCTGCCGCGCCTGACGTCCCGCTACGGCGACCACGTCCGGCTCACCGAGGCGCTGCCCGTGCCGTCCGGGCAGGTGCTGGAGATCGTCGCGGAGACCTATCGGAGGGCCGGATGACCGACGTCGTCTGCTACTACCACGACCCGGTCAAGGCGCCGCTGCTGCGCGACGGCGTGCTGCCGGCACTGGCCGCCGCCGAGGCCGCGTTCCCCGACGTCGTGGGCCACGTCGAACGCCACTGGCGGCACGGCCCGCACGTCCGGGTCGTGCTGTCCGGCGCGTCCTCCTCCACGGCGGCGCTTCTGGTGGCCACGTTGCTCCGCTCCTACCTGGCCGCCCATCCGTCCACAGTGGAACTCCCGGACGCCGAACTCCTCGCCCACGCCGAGTCCGCGGCCGTCGCCGAGCTGCTGCTACCTCCGTTCACCCCGTTCCACCCCAACAACTCCGTGCGCATCGAGCCGACCGACGACACGCGTCTGAGCGCGCTCCTGTCCGAGGCACACATCGCCGTCCGCGCCGAGGGACTCCGCCTGGGCGTTCCGGCACTACACCACTCCTTCTCGGTGCCCCGCGCCACTCTCGCCCTGACAGCGATGGCCGTCCACGCCAGCCGCTACCCCGGCGGCCTGCAGTACGGCTACCACTCGTTCGTCTCGCACGTGGAGGACTTCCTGCTGGCCAGTGATCCGGACGGCAGCGTCCGGTCCACATTGGACTCGATATGGGCCGCAAACGCGTCCGCAGCTCACACCCTGGTCGAACGGGTGGCGCAGGGCCACCCCACCACCCACCTCGAAGCGGCCTGGCAGACCTGGACCATCGCCCTGCGCCTCACCGCCCAGGAACGCTACGACGCAGGCCTGCTCACCGCAGATCCCAACCCCCGCCACGGCGAACGTGCCTACGAGATCGGCGACGAGAGCGCGATCCGCCGCTACAACTACGGCGAACGCACGAAGTTCTCCGACTTCCACAACGCCATGTGGACTGTCGACCTCTCCGACCCCGCGATCGCGAGGGCGATGGCCGTCTACCGCGTCGGCACCAACGTCCTGTACCAGTTGCTGGCGATCTGCGACGTCACCCCGATGGAGCGCTACGCCGCGGCCCACCTCCTCGCCAACGCCGCGCAACAGGTCCTCGGCACCACCTGGGCCGAGCAGTTCGCCGCACTGCCGAAGGTCGGGTGACGCGCGTGCTCGTACGGCTGCGCCCGGTCGTCCAGGCCACCCGGACCGCCGACGGTCTGCACCTGCGCGGCTGGGCCTCGAGTTGCACGCTCACCGGCGGCTCCGGCCTGTGGAAGGTGTGGCAACGACTGGCACCGCAGTTGGAGGCGGGGATCCCGCGCGCCTCGCTGGAGGTTCCGGACGGGACAGCCGACGTGGTGCGCGCGGCGGTCGAGTTGATCCTGGAGCAGTTGTGGGAGCACGACATGCTGGTCGAGATGCCGTCGTGGGGTGCGGACGCGCCCGCTCCGGAGGTGGCGGCGTGGCTGGAGTCGGCCGCCGCGGAACCGGTGGAGGCGTGGCGGCGGTTGCGTGCGGCCACGGTCGTGGTGTCGGGGCGCGGGGTGCTGGAGGTCGCGGCTGTCCGGTCGGCGGAGGCGGTGGGGTTGGTGGTGCGGCGGCCCAGCGCTGAGGCGGAGGTGGTGGTGCAGCGGCCCAGCGCTGAGGCGGAGGTGGCGGTGCGGCGGCCCAGCGCTGGGGCGGAGCCGGTCGCGCCGGCGGTTCAGCCTCCGAGGAGTGCGCCGGAGACAACGTCTCCCTGCCAAAAGGACACGACCGCCCTGTCCCGCAACCGGGATCTCGTTGTCTCAGCAGACAACCGAGACCTCGTCCTCTCCTCAGGTGATCTCCTCGTCCTCGCAGGTTGCGGAGCTGAAGTCGGCTACGTACTCCCTCCCACCGCAGAACCCTTCACTTCATTCAACACTGAAGTCACTACGCGAACCGCCGCAAGAATCGGCCTCACCGGCGAGCCGTCCGAAGTCCTGGCCACGCTCATCGGTTCCGCGGCCGTCCACCGCCTCGTCTGCGCCGTCGCGGGTCTGCCCGACCCGGCCACCGACACCACCTACCCGATGGCCCTGGTAGCCCGCGCCACCCCGGTGAGCGCCACCTACCACCCACTCCTGCTGGGCGACCCGACGGCAGACCCGTGGCAAGCCCTCGACGCCCTCACCGACACCGAACTGGGCCCGGTCGACACCCCGCAGTTCGGCTCCCTCCTCCAGGTCCCGGCCAACCTCGCCATCTCGGGCGACGCCCTGGGCATCGGCACCACGGCCGACACCGCCCGCCTCAACGCCGCGCTGAACGCCCTCAAGTCCGACGGCGTGATCGGCATCGACGACACCCACGCCCGAGGCGCAGCACTGCGTCTGGCCGCGAGGCATCACCGGGGCGAACCGGCCGACGCACACGAGTGGACGAGCGACCCGACGGCTCACCGGTGGTGGAAGGCGCTCACCGCACGCTTCAACGTCCCGGCGGTGGTCCGGACCGAGCGTCTGGCCCAGGGCGTCTACCAGGCGGAGATCAGCAACGGCCGCAGCGTCCTCGCGTGGGCGGTCGAGGCGACGGCGGCCGACGCGGTGGCGTTCGCCGCGCTCGCCGCCACCGGGTACGCCCAGGCAGGCCGCACCGGCACCGCACACCTCAACGGCGCCCTCCCCCACCGGAGAACCGATCAGCCCGACTGGGTCACGAGACAATGGCACTGGCCCGCCGACGTGCGAGACCGCGAAGACCGGTTCCAGCAAGCGATCGCGAGGCTGCCGGGCGTCCGGGTCCGGCCGGTCGACCTCGACCCCGAACTCCGCGCCGCCGGCCTCAGGGCGTACCGATGATCCGCGAGGACGGCGGGCTCACCCTCATCGGCCCCACGACGAACGTCTGCGTCGGCTGCGCGGAGACCGCCCGGCTCGCCACGGCCAAGGCACCACCCAACGCGCAACTGAAAGGCCTGATCGCTCCAGCGTTCCAGCCCTTGGTGGCCGCGCTTGAGGACCAAGCGCACGACACCGTGATCGCGATCCGCACCGACCTGGGCCTGGTGTCCACCCACCGGATCAGGCCGGGCACCTGCTGCGCACCGGTCCCGGAACCCCACGAGGACACCAGCACCCCCAACGGAGAACTCCGCACACCGAACAAGAGCACAGCGGTGAAGGACGCCGTGGTCGACTTCCGGCACGGACCGGTCACCGCCCTGTACCGCACCGGAAACCTGCCGCTCGCCACCGTCACCGCCGAACTCGACTCCCACACCGCCGGCTACGGCCGCACCACGTCGTTCGAGCAGGCCGAACGCGTGGCCGTCTTCGAGGCGATCGAACGTCTCAACGGCATGCGCCCGCGTCACCCGGACCCGCGCGAAGCCTCGTTCGCCGAGCTGGGACCGGACCACGCCCTCGACCCGGAACGCCTGGGCCTCAACGACTTCGGCAACACCTACCACCCGGACCTGAGGATGCGCTGGGCGGAAGGCTGGTCGTACACCCGCGGAAAGCCGGTCCTGGTGCCGGAGCAGGTCGCGTACTGGGCCGCCCACACACCGCCGGAACAGCGGTTCGTCCACGAGACGTCGAACGGCTGCGGGCTCGGCAACAGCCTGACCGAGGCCGTGCTGCACGGCTTGTTCGAAGTCGCCGAGCGCGACGCGTTCCTGATGGCCTGGTACGCCCAGACACCGCTGACCAGGATCAAGCTCCCAGCGGACCCGTTGCTGCACCACCTCACCGACCGGCTCCAGGAACTCGGCTACGAACTGCTGTTCCTCGACGCCACCAACGATCTGGGCATCCCGGCCGTGCTGACCCTCGCCAGGACCACCAGAACCGGCCTGCCCCAGGCGTTCTTCGCCGCCGGCGCCAGTCCGGACCCGGTCAGGGCCCTGCGGTCCGCAGCGGTCGAGGTGGCCGTCGACGTCGAGGCCTACGCCGACCGCGCGAGAGAAAACCCCGGGAACTACCGCAGAGAACGCCTCCTGCGACTCCTCGACGACCCGGCGCAGGTCAGGAGCATGGACGACCACGTCGCGGTCAACACGCTGCCGGAGGCGAGGGAGCGGTACACGAACCTGGTCAGCGACAAGCCACCCCAGGTCCTCCCCGACCGGCGCACCCACACCGACCTGCGCGAGTTGCTCGACCGCTACACCCAGGAACTGAGCGCGAACGACCTGGAACTCATCGCGGTCGACCAGTCCGATCCGCACACGGTGAACACCCTCGGCGTGCACTCCGCCAAGGTCCTCGTGCCGGGCGCGCTGCCGATGACGTTCGGCCACCTGCACCGCCGGACCGGACTGCCCCGCCTGGACCTCCACGCCGGGCACCCCCACCCGTTCCCCTGAACCACCGTTGGAGCAGCTGTGACCTGGACCGGCCTGCACTGCAGGGTGAACTGGAACCGAGCGGACCTCGACACCTTCGTCGCCGAGACGCTCGCCCCCGTGATGGCGGGCCAGGAGTGGTACTTCCTGCGCTACTGGGAGACCGGCCCGCACCTGCGGGTGAGGATCAGGAACGCGCAGAACGTGGACAAGCTCGAAGTGCGACTGCGAGAACTCATCGCCGCCCAGGACTTCGAGTACGAGGAGGGCGACCCGGACTGGTTGCCGCACGGCGACGTCCGCGAGGTCGAGTACGTCCCGGAGACCGAACGGTACGGCGGTCCTGCCGCTCTGCCGATCGCCGAGGAGGTCTTCTGCCACAGCACAGAAGTGGCGGTCGCCGTGCTCAAGGCGACCCACACCGACAGCGCGAGACTCACCGCCGCGATCGACCTCACGATCGCCACGGCGAAGGCGCTCGACCTGAACCTGCCGCAGGCCGCGAGCTGGTTGCGCAGTCTCGGTTCCGGCTGGCGCAACGTCCAGGAGCAGGCGCCCGTTCCCACCATCGGCTCCCAGCACGCCGCCAACCAACTGCTCGCCAAACGCGGCCGCGACCTGGCCGCCCGCTGGCACCGCGAGCCACGCGGCGCGGTCGCCCACTGGCGCACCACGATCAACGAGGCCAAGCAGCACCTCGACGTCTGGCTGCCGTACGTCTGGGCCTCCCAGCTGCACATGCTGCTCAACCGCATGGGCATCACCCCCAACGAAGAGCGCATGATCTGCTGGACGACCGCGGCCGCCGCCATGTCCCCCAACGGCCTGACGGACTTCCACGACGACGGCGAGACCGCGCCGGACCGCCGTTACCTGGAGGCGAGCAAGTTCCTGCCGGGCTTCAACGACCAGCTCCCCCGCGAGAACGCACCGGCCAGACAGCAGTGGCCCGCCACCACCTCGCTACCCTCCACAGTGGACACCGACACGCTCAGGGCTCGCAGGACCAGCCGCGACCTCACCGGCGACCTGAACGCCGAACAGCTCGGCACCCTGCTGTGGAACTCGATGTCCCCCAGGGACGGCCGCTGGCCCTACCCCAGCGCCGGCGCGCAGTACTGCGCCAGGATCAGACTCATCGCGCTGAACGTCGACGGCCTGGCGAGAGGCCGGTACGAGGTCAACGAGGTCGAGCGCGCTCTCACCTGGTTCGGCGAGGCACCGCCGATAGAGGACCTGGAGGCGACCTCGATGTGGTTCGGTCCCGGCACGACCGAACTCTCCGGCACCCCTGCCGTCCTGGCCCTGTACATCCGGCTCGGCTCACTGCGGCAGACCTACGGACTGCGCGCGCTCCGGTTCGCGTTCACCGAGGCCGGGCACCTCGCCCAGAATCTCACGGTCACGGCGGCGAACCTGGGCATCCGCACCGGACTCGTCGGCGGGTTCTACGACGACATCGCCCACGACGTCATCGGGCTCGACGGCGTGGACGACGCTCTCGTCTACTTCCTGCCACTGGCCACCTAGTGCCGCGAGACACCCTGCTGAGCGTCGAAGACGCGGCGAAGGTTGCCGGTCGCGGCACTAGGTCAACTCGCCGCCCCACTCGACGGGCCGGCCGGACAGGTCCCACTCGAGCAGGTTGTCCTCATCGGTGCTCACGAGGAGTTCGTGAACGACCCTGGACATGGGACCGGGATGGTCGTGCCAGTCGTCCCTGTCGTTGTAGGCCACCCTCCACTGGTCCGGGTCATCCGAGTCGGTGACCCACCAGAACGAGCCACCGGAATCGTTCTGCCCCCACAGGAACAACCCGCCGGGTTCCGGGAACATCCGGTGGGGAACGCGGTCGAGATAGCCGTTGCCCTCGTCGCCGTAGATCTCCACCATCTCGGCGAGGTTGCGCCGGAAGAACTCGAGCTGCCCGGCGTTCGCCACAGGGCTCGGCACGTACACGCAACCGCCGCGAAACACACCGCCCGGGAACCGGTCCAGCAACGCCCGGTAGTCCGCCGGGAACCGCAGACCGAATTCCCGCTCCACCGACTCCCAGTCGAGCTCGGGCCGGAAGCCACCGGCATGGTGACCGACGAGACGGACGATCTCGTCCACGTACGACAACTGCTTCCCCAGACTCATGACGACCACGGTAGCGGGGAACCCCGACAAGATCAGATCTCCACCGAGTCCAGCAACTCCTCCACCGTCGGTTCGATCGCGGCCGCCGCCCGCGCGTCCCGGAACCGGCGCTCGATACCGAGATCCCGGCGAAAAGCCGCGTCCCCGCACACCTTCATCGCCAGGTCCGTCACCGCCACAGCGGCCTCGGTCGCGGTGACGGCGAGCAGCCGCACCCGATCACCGGAGCGCTCCGGATGCCACGTCACCGCCGACAGGGTGTCGTTGTACAGCACCCGGACCGCGTCGGTCCGCAACCGCATCCGCGCCAGGTCGGACCGGGTGCGCGGATCACCGCCACCGAGGTGCCCGACCGCCGCCGCCAGCGCGCCCTCCATCAGCCCCAGCGACACCGCGGCCCCCAGCACCATGAACCACGGGAACGCGAGTTCCTCCGACCACAGCCGGTTGGACGCCGGCACCCGCACGGGATCGGCCTCCACACAGGTGGCGACGGTCCCCCGCAGCCCCATCCCGGCGTGGTCGGCCGGCACCAGAAGTCCCGGCGCTTCGGCGGGAACGAGCCACAACGCCGAGCCGCACGACCAGACGTAGCTGTCCGCCTCGCCTGCCGCGATCACCCAGCTCTTGCGCGCCCGCACCTGCACGACGTCACCGTGGGCCGACATCTCGCCGGACGACCCGAACGCCGCCAGCGTCGACAGGTGCCGGCCCGCCGCGATCTCCGCCCGCAGCCGGTGCGGGCCGGAGCGGTCCAGCACGGCGGCCGCGGAGTAGTGCGACCGCAACACCGAAGCCGTTGCGGCGCACACCTTGGCGACCTCCTCGACCACGCGCCCGGCCGACCGGACGTCCTGGCCTCCCCCGCCGACCGTGCGGGAGATCGTCATGCCCAGCAGGCCGCGCGCGCCCAGGGCGTTCAGGGCGGCGCGCGGGAACCTGGAGTGCTGGTCGACGTCCGCCGCGTTCGGCGCCACCACGGTCTGCACGATGCGGAGCAGGTCCGCCCGGTACGTCACGTGGGTGGGTAGAGCGAGTAGGACGGGAAGTTGCCGTACGGGCGTTCGTCCGGCGGACCCTCGGTGACGGCGTGCACCAGCAACGAGCCTCCCACGAACGCGCCGCGCCAAGAGGCACCACGGCCACCGAACACCTCGTCCCGGTCACCTCGCGACCGGGGCTTGTTGATGCCGACCTTGAACGCCTGCACGTCCTCGCTCAGCCGTCGCGCGGTCGCTTCGTCGTCACACGCCAAGGACGCGACCAGGGCACCGTTCGAGGCGTTCATCGCGGCCAGCAGCTCGGCCTCGGTGTCGACCAGGACGATCGTGTCGACCGGCCCGAACGGTTCGGCGTGGTGCAGCACCGACGAGCGCGGCGGGTCGAGGATCGCCACCGGCGCCAGGTAGGCGGCCGTCTGCTGGCCCGGCAGGAACCGGCCCGAGTCCACCGAGCCGCGGTACAGCGGCACGCCACCGAGGCGCACGGCCTCCTGCACGACGTCGTCGAGCTCCTTGGCCTTCGCGTCGTTGATCAACGGCCCGAAGTCCAGCTCCGGCAGCTCGTCGCCGGGCGAGGCGACGGCGAGCGGGTGCCCGAACCTCACCTCGCGCACGGCGGGCAGGTAGACGCTGAGGAACTTGTCGAACAGCGACCGCTGCACGACGTACCGCGGATAGGCGGTGCAGCGCTGCTTGCCGTAGTCGAACGCCTTGCGGATCTGCGTGCCGAGCACGTCCCAGGAGTCGGTCTCCCAGACACCCCAGCAGTTCAGGCCTTCCTGCTCCAGGACGTGCCGGCGGTTCGAGTCGACCAGGCGCGTGGCGATGGAACTGCCGACGTCGCGACCGCCCACAAAGGACACACACCCCAGGAACGACGACCCGACCAGCACCGGCGCGAGCTCCGACCCGCTTCCGGACACGAGCGTCAACGGCAGCCCCGACCGCACCGCCAGCGCGGTCGCCAGCGTCAGGCAGCTCACGCCGCCGTCCGTCGGTGCCTTGGCGATGACGGCGTTGCCCGCCAGTGCCTGCACCAGCATCGCGTGCATCAGCACGCTCATCGGATAGTTCCAGGAGGCGATGTTGCTGACCGGGCCGGTCAGCGGCGCGCGGCCGGCCAGCATCGAGTCGATCTCCTCCACGTACCAGCGCACGCCCTCGATGCAGCGGTCGACGTCGGCCGTGGCGAGCCGCCACGGCTTGCCGATCTCCCACACCAGCAGCAACGACAGCAGGTCGCGGTGCTCGACCAACGCGTCCAGGGCCTCCGACACGCGGGCCTTGCGTTCCGCCAGGGGCACGTTGCCCCACTCGATGTGCTGGTCGACGGCCGCGACCACCGCCCGTCCCGCGACGTCGAAGTCGAGGAAGGGCGGGCCCGCGATGGTGGAGCCGTCGACCGGACTGGTGGCGGGCATCGGCTCGCCGGAACGGCTCCACTCGCCGCCGAAGTGGTTGAGCAGCCGGTCGTCGTGGAACGCTTCGGGTGCGGCCTTCACGCACTGCGAGTACACGTCGTGCCACGACGTGCCGGGCTTGAGGATCAACGACATCTCCAGCGCCCTTCCCTGTCGATCAGCGGTTCTGCACGTGCTGCCAGCCGAAGCGGCCCTTGATGCAGAGGTTTCCGTGCGTGACCGTGCTCTCGTGCGGCGAAGTGACCTTCACGATCTCGTTGTCCTGCACGTGCAGGGTGAGGTTGCACCCGACACCGCAGAACGTGCAGATGGTCGTGGTCTGCGTCTGGGCCTCTTCGTCCCAGGTGCCGTCCTCGCGCTTGTCGTGCTCGCGCTTGAAGCTCAGCGCACCCGTCGGACAGACCTCGATGCAGTTGCCGCAGTAGACGCAAGCGCTTTCGGGCAACGGCGTGGAGAACTCCGTGGAGATCCGCGAGTCGAAACCGCGTCCGGCCACCGAGATCGCGAACGTGTTCTGCCACTGGTCACCGCACGCGTCGACGCACTTGTAACACATGATGCACTTGCTCAGATCGCGGACGTACAGCGGATTGTCCACTTTGGCCGGTTGCCGCACGGTCGCGGCGGTCTGACCGTCCGGTTCCTCGTGTTCACCGGGACGGCGGTCGTCCCGGTCGGTCGACGGCGGTGCCGGCGGGCCGAAGCGGGAGGGGTCGGCACCGCACGCGGACATCCACTCGTCCACGTGCGGCGTGGTGGAGAGGTCCGTGGCGGACCCGAGAAGTTCCAGTACGAGCTTGCGACTGTGGTTCGTGCGCTCGGAGTCCGTCTTCACGACCATGCCCGGCTCGACCTTGCGCGAGCACGACGGCACGAGCGTCCGTGATCCCTCGACCTCTACCATGCAGACGCGGCAAGCGTTTGCGGGCTTCAGCGTGTCGCCGTAGCACAGCGTGGGGATGGATTTCCCTTGTGCCGTACAGGCGTCCAGGATCGTGGCGCCTTCCGGCACGCGCACGGACTCGCCGTCCAGCGTCATCTCGACCAGTCGCTTCGGCAGGCCGATCTCGACGATCGTCACGATGCCGCCTCCTCCGCGTAACCGAGCCGGTACAGGGCTGATTCGATGGCGTTCCAGGCGGTCTGCCCCAGACCGCAGATGGACGAGTCGCGCATGACCTGCCCGACCTCCTTCAACAGCTGGAGGTCTTCGGCCGACGTGCTCAACGGGCGCTTGCCCACCAGGCGGGCCATCGCCTCCTCCTGGCGCACGGTGCCGATCCGGCACGGCACGCACTGCCCGCACGACTCGTCGCGGAAGAACGCGGCGATGCGCAACAGGAACGCGCCCAGGTCGGCCGTGTCGTCGATCACCAGCACCACGCCGGAACCGAGCGTCGTGTTCGCGGCGCGCGCGTCCTCCATGGTGAGCGGCAGGTCGAGCTCGTCCGGGCGGACGAACCCGCCTGCCGCCCCGCCGAGCAGTACCGCTCGCAGCTCCCGGCCTGGAGGCACGCCACCCGCCAGGTCGAGGAGTTCCCCGAGCGTGGTGCCGAACGGCACCTCGTACACGCCCGGACGACTGACGTTGCCAGACAGGCAGAAGAGCTTCGGGCCGGTGGAACCGGAGGTGCCGACGCGGGCGTAGGCCTCGCACCCCTCCGTGAGGATCACCGGCACGTTGACCAGCGTCTCCACGTTGTTGACCACCGTCGGTTTGCCGAAGAGCCCCGACTCCACCGGGAACGGCGGTTTCGAGCGGGGCTCACCGCGGAAGCCCTCGATCGAGTTGAAGATCGCCGTCTCCTCGCCGCAGATGTAGGCACCCGCGCCGCGCCGGATCTCGATCTCGAACGAGAAACCCTCGTGACCCATGATGTCGTCACCCAGGAAGTTCCGTTCGCGAGCACGGGCGATCGCGTTGCGCAGCAGGTGCAACGCCCTCGGGTACTCGCCGCGCAGGTAGAGGTAGCCGCGCGAGCAACCGGCCGCGAACCCGGCGATCGTCATCGACTCGATCACCGCGTACGGGTCGCCCTCCATCAGCAGGCGGTCCTTGAACGTGCCGGGCTCGCTCTCGTCCGCGTTGCACACCAGGTAATGCGGCCGAACGGGCTGGCGGGCGGCCGCGTCCCACTTGCGTCCCGTCGGGAACGCCGCACCGCCGCGGCCCATCAACTTGGCGTCGGTGACCTCGCGGATCACCCCGGACGGTCCCAGTCGCAGGGCCGTCCGCAACGCCGAGTAGCCGCCCGTCGCCCGGTAGTCGTCGAGCGACTCCGGATCGACGACACCAACCCGTTTCAACAGCCGCAGACCAGTGCCACCGGCCTGCGGCACCTCCGCGCGCCCACCGTCCACATGAGAGGGACCGGCGGCCGCCACCGCGATCACCTCGTCAGCGCTGGTGGGTGCGAGGAGCTGCT
This sequence comes from Streptomyces sp. ID05-26A, assembly GCF_033794685.1. Taxonomy (NCBI): domain Bacteria; kingdom Bacillati; phylum Actinomycetota; class Actinomycetes; order Kitasatosporales; family Streptomycetaceae; genus Streptomyces; species Streptomyces sp. ID05-26A. The sequence goes on along the minus strand of NZ_JARAYZ010000003.1, from coordinate 437,091 downwards.
CGGTCGCCACCTCCCCCGCCTCGAACGCGAGCGCGACCGGAGCCTTCTCGCACACCCCGAGACACGGGCTGCGCAGCCACCCGCTCCTCGCGCCGGCCGGGCCCAGTTCGCTGGTCAGCCTGTCGCACAACGACTTCGCGCCGTTGACCTGGCAGGCCAGGTCGACGCAGACGTGCACGACCTTCGCCGGCCGTTCGGAGAGGGAGAACAGCGAGTAGAAGCTCGCCACCCCGTACGCCTCGGCCGGAGGGACGTGCAGGACGCGGCAGATGTGGTTCAGCGCGCCCTGGCTGATCCAGCCGACCCTGTCGTTGACCGCGTGCAGGGCGGGCAGCAGCTGGTCCCGCCCCATCCCCGCGAACAGGTCGACGACGACGCGTTCGGCCTCGGACGGCTCGACGTCGAGCAGTTTGAGATCCACTCAGCCCACCTTCACCGGAAGCTTCTCGATGCGGATTGCCGCGGCCTTGTACTCCGCCGTTCCCGCGATCGGGCAGGTCGCCTCGATCGTGAGCACGTTGACGTCGATCTCGTCAGGGAAGTGGAACGTCATGAACACCAGACCCGGTGTCAGTCCGCCGTCGATCCGCACCGGCGCCTGGATCTGCCCGCGCCTGCTCGTGATCTGGACTTCCTCTCCCGCGGCGACCCCGAGCGTCTCGGCGTCCTGCGGGCACAGGTCGAGCGTCTCGCCGATGCGCAGCGGTGACTCGAACCCGGCCGACTGCACCCCGGTGTTGTAGGAGTCGAGCCGCCTTCCGGTGGTGAGCCGGAACGGGAACTCCTCCGTCAGTTCGTCGACGGGCGGGCTGTGCGGCACCGGCGAGAACGTCGCGGGCATGCCGCGCTTGACCGGGTCCTCCTCCCACAACCTGCCGTGCAGGAAGCTGGGTTCGAGGGAGTCCTCGCTCGGGCACGGCCACTGGATGCCGCCGAGCGCCTCCAACCGGTCGTAGGTCATGCCGGTGTGGATCGGCGACAGACTGCGCAGCTCGTCCCACACGTCCTGGCCGGTCTTGTGCTGCCAGTCCGCGCCGAGCCGCGTCGCGATCTCACCCATGATCTCGATGTCGTCGCGTGCGCCCTCGGGTGGTGTCAACGCCTTCCGGACGCGCTGCACCCGGCGCTCGCTGTTCGTGAACGTCCCGTCGGTCTCGCACCAGGCCGCGGCGGCGGGCAGCACGACGTGGGCGAGCTGCGCGGTCTTGGTGAGGAAGATGTCCTGCACCACGACGTGGTCCAGATTGGACAGTCGCTTGATCGTGTGCTCGCAGTCCGCCTCGGACTGCACCGGGTTCTCGCCGATGATGTACACGGTGGTCATGTCACCGCGTTCCATCGCCTCGAGCATCTGGGTGAGGTTCCAGCCCTTGGCGGCCTTGAAGTTCGAGCCCCACGCGTCGTTGAACTTCTTGGCGACACCGGGGTCGGTGATGTCCTGGAACCCGGGCAGCCGGTCGGGGATGGCGCCCATGTCGCCGCCGCCCTGCACGTTGTTCTGCCCGCGCAACGGGTTGAGCCCCGCGCCGTACCGCCCGACCTGACCGGTCAGCAGCGACAGGTTGATGAGGCTCAGCACGTTGTTCGTGCCGTTGTGGTGCTCGGTGATGCCGAGCGTCCAGCTGAGCTGACCGCGATCCGCCTTGGCGTAGGCGTGCGCGAGCTCGCGGATCAACTCGGCCGGCACACCGGTCTCCAGTTCGGCGACCGGCAACGTCCACGGCTCGACGGCCTTCACGAACTCCTGGAAGCCCTCGGTGGCCCGCTCGACGAACGACATGTTCGTCAGGTTCGAGGCGATGATCTCCCGCGCGATGGCGTGCGCCAGCGGGATGTCCGTGCCGACCTTGAGCCGCAACCACTTGTGCGCCCACTTGCCGGTGCTGGTCAGCCGAGGGTCGACCACGTACAGCTTCGCGCCCTTGTTGACCGCCTTCAGCACGTGCTGGAAGAAGATCGGGTGCGCCTCCCGCGCGTTCGACCCCCACAGGACGATCAGGTCGGCGTCCTCGATCTCCTGGTAGGAGGAGGTGCCGCCACCACTGCCGAACACCTTGGCCAGCCCGGCCACGCTCGGCGCGTGACAGGTGCGGTTGCAGCTGTCGACGTTGTTCGTCCCGATCACGGCCCTGGTGAACTTCTGGGCCATGTAGTTCATCTCGTTGGTGGCCCGCGCACAGGAGAACATGCCGAACGCGTCCGGGCCCCCGTTCGCGACGTTCCTGCGGAAGCCCTCTGCGGCCTTGTCCAGCGCCTCTTCCCAGGTGGCCGGACGCAGGACTCCCGCGTCGCGCACCAGTGGCTGGGTCAGCCGCACGTAGGGCTCGGTCTTCTTCCGCCTGCTCATCGTCTGCACCTCCTCCGTACATACTGTATGCAATCTGCGGTATGCGCTAGCCCCTCTCGTGGGATCTTCCGGAGGTCGCTGAAACGCTTCGGGTCCGAACCTCGATCGTTACTCTGATCGGCAAGAGCGAGGACGAGGCGGCACATGACCGGACCAGACGGCACGCAGTCCGACAACGAGGCGCGCGTTCGGGGCCGCGGAACCGCGTACCAGGCGGGCGAGATCCACGGCGACGCCCACATGGGCAACACCACGCGCACCACCACGATCAGCATGCCCGCGTTCGGCGTGGTCCTCGGCGTGGTGATGACCCTGGTCGTCGGGTTCGCCGTGTGGAAGCTCGTCACCACGGACGAGCAGACGACCGGAACGTCGGTCAGCGGTACGACGGTCGGAGGGACGAAGACGAAGACCGCGCCGGACGGCATCAGGACGAAGGAGGTCACCCTGACCCGCGGCACCGGCGTGGACGTCGACGGCAAAGATGTAGAGGTCAAGGACGCCGAGGGTCCCACCGGCGACATCGACCTCTACGTGGACCGGTTCAACCTGTTGAAGGTCAGCGGAAGCGGGTTCGCCGAGGACAGCGGCCACGAGGACGACGCCCGGGAGCGGTGCACCAAGGCCGTCACCGGCAAGAAGAACACCGGCGGCCCGACCATCCCGTACCGCGACGGGCAGCAGTTCTGCTTCGCCACGTCCGACGACCAGATCGGCTGGCTGCGCGTGCAGAGCTCGAACCTGGCGTCCTTCGAAACCAGCGCTTCGGCTGTGCTGGCCGTCCGGACGTGGCCGCGCCCCTAGTCGCTGTCCTGGTCATCGAGCGGTGAAGTCGATGCTCACCTTCGCGCCCGTGCCGCGGTCTTGGACCGTGACCGTGTAGCGGCCGGGGTGGTGGATGTTGTCGTGTCCGGGCGCGTTGCCGAACCACTCGAACTCGGTCAGCGAACGACCCGAGCCGTCCGCCTCGGACCCTCCGCTGTACACGAGGTTGCACGGCCCGGTGGTCAGCTTGGGGCAGACACCGCCGGACGCACTGGGATCCGCGATCTCCACGTCGACGAACGTGCCGAGGCCGCCGTCGGACGTCTCGATGACGATCATTCGCGGCGTGGCCGCGTCGAACTCGCCGGGATTGACGCCGAGTTGGAAGTTCTTCACCGCGTTCGTCGTGGTCACCGGTTTGGTGTCGACGGGCGCGGACTGACGGGGTGGTTCGCGCACGACGTCGGACGCCCGCGTGCCCGGCGGTGGGCCGGGACTCGTCGCCGGCGACTCCCTCGTCGGGCTCACCCCGGTCCGGGCCGAGCCCGTGTCACCCGGCGCGATGACGGGCGCCGCGGAGGACGGTGCCGACAGCTCCGGGAGCGATTTGCCCGTGATGAAACCGAAAAGTCCTGTCACGTCGGCCAGGAAGCCGACAGCGGCGAGCACGACGAGCAGCGCGGCGGTCCAGCGCGCCGACTTCTTGCGATCAGACGAGGTGCTGTCTTCCATGGTGCCGCCGATTCTCGCTCACGACGAGCGCGCGCCGGCACGACTTCCCGGCGTTGCGGAACAATTCCGCGACGCCGAGAATCACCCGCTCAACTCCCGGGCGGGACAACAGGCGCCTCGATCGACTCCTCGATCGACCGCAGCGTCGCCTGGAGCACGGCGTCACGATGCACCCCGGCCGGGAGCGCCCGCGCGACGGACACCGCACCGATGATGGACGCCACGAGCGCCCACGCCCGCCGCCTCCGCTCCTCCTCGTCACCGGGCATCGCGGGCACGACCAGCGCGACCATCTTCGAGATCTGCAGCTGGTAGACCTGACGCACCGAGTCGCTCGCCCTGGCCACGTCCGCCGTGAGCGCCGACAGCACACAGCCGTCGGAGACTCCCTCGCAGTGCTCCTCGCTCAGGTAGCTGTACATGAGCGCGACGAGCCTGCGCCGCCGCTCCCGCACGTCACCGTCGCGAAGCGCCTCGAACTCCGGACTCGTGTACTCGCGGATCACCTGCTCCAGGAACCCTTCCTTGCTGCCGAAGTGGGAGTAGATCGCGCCGGAGGTGACCTCGGCCGCCGCGGCGAGCGCGTCGACGCCCACGCCGTGGAAGCCCTTCTCCTTCAACGGGCGCGCCGCCGCGGCCAGAATCGCTGCTCTGGCCTGCTCTTTGTGGTCCTTCGCGTACCGCACGCCGAACTCCCGACTTGACTTCCACTGGGGTCGTGATCATACGATAACGCTCGTTACATAGCGATCGTTATTCTATACATTCGTGAGGGGACCATGACCGCGAACACCGCTGTCACACGCACCGTCGACGTCGAGGGCACGCCGTTCGCCTACCGGGAGGTCGGACTCACCGAGGGGGTGCCGCTGGTGCTGTTGCACCACTTCACGGCGGTGCTCGACGACTGGGATCCCGCCGTCGTGGACGGGCTGGCCGCGCGGCACCGGGTCGTCCTGGTCGACCTGCGCGGGGTGGGCGGCTCGGGCGGCACGACGCCGGACAGCGTGGAGGCGATGGCCGCCGACCTGGCCGGGTTCGTGCGGGCGCTGGGCTTCGCCGAGGTCGACCTGCTCGGGGTGTCGATGGGCGGCATGATCGCCCAGGTGCTCGCACAACGGGAGCCCGGGCTGGTGCGGCGGATGATCCTCGCCGGCACCTCACCCGCAGGGGACGCGGGCCCCGCCAACGCGATGTCGTTGCTGCAGGGCGCCTTGCACGAGTCGGCGGCCGCGGGCAAGCACCCGAAACACGTGTTGTTCTTCTCCCCCACCGCGACCAGCCAGGCGGCCGCGGACCGGTTCATCGCGCGGCTGAACGAGCGGACGCGGGACCGTGACGCCGAGGTGACGAACGAGACGATCGGCGCGCAGGCGGCGGCGCTGGCCAAGTGGGAGCAGGGCTCGCCCGAAGGCCTCACCGCGGTGCGTCAGCCGGTGCTGGTCGTCAACGGGGACAACGACATCATGACCCCGACGATCAGCTCGTTCAACCTAGCGCGGTACCTGCCCAACGCGCGGTTGAGCATCTACCCGGACGCGGGCCACGGCGCGTTGTTCCAGCACCACGAGCTGTTCGTCGAGCAGGCGCTGGAGTTCCTCGGCGCGAACTGAGCATCGGCCGGGGTCCTGCCGCAGCGCGGTCAGCGAGCATGCGATGCGCCCTCGACAGGACCCGTTCCCCTTCGGCATCACCCCGAGCTCGCGTTCGAGCTTGCTGATCGCCGCCCACAGCGACGGCTGGGACACGTGACAGGCCTCCGCGAAGTGGCGTTCACGGGCCTCCGGCCGTCGCAGCGGCGACTCAGGACACCAGCGACGTGCGCGACAGCAGGTCGATCGCCGCGTAGACGTGCCGCAACGTCGGTGCCGGCACTCGGGTCAGCGAGGCGATCTCCACCACCGCGGCGATGATCGCGTCGATCTCCAGCCTCTTGCCCGCCTCCAGGTCCTGCAGCATCGACGTCTTGTGGTGCCCGACGCGGCGGGCACCGTCGATGCGCTTGTCGATCGAGATCCGCGGGTCGCAGCCCGCGGCCCGCGCGATGGTCAGGGTCTCCGCCATCATCTGGGCCACCAGGTCGCGGCTGTCGTCGTGCTCGCAGATCTCGACCATGGTCGCGCGGGTCAGCGCGCTCAGCGGGTTGAACGCCACGTTGCCCATGAGTTTGATCCAGATGTCCTCGCGGACGTCGGACTCCACCGGGCACTTCAGGCCGCCCGCGATCATCGCCTCGCTCAGCGCGACGCACCGCGGGGAGATCGACCGATCCGGCTCGCCGATCGAGAACCTCGTGCCCTCCAGGTGCCGGATGACACCCGGTGACTCGATCTCGGTCGAGCAGTAGACGACGCAGCCGATCGCCCGTTCCATGGGCAGCACGGCGGTGACGGACCCGCCGGGGTCCACGGCCTCGATCCGCTGTCCTTCGAGGGGATGTCCGGCCATGCCGTGGAAGTACCACCACGGGATCCCGTTCTGCGCCGCGATCACGGCGGTGTCCGGGCCCATCAGCGGCGCCAGCAGATCGCCTGACGACGCGTACGAGTACGCCTTCAGGCCAAGGAAAACGTAGTCGACCTCACCCACCTCGGCGGGATCGGAGGTCGCATGTGGACGGGCGGTGAAATCACCGCGAGGGCTCAGCACCCGCACGCCGTGTTCGCGCATCGCGGCGAGATGGGCTCCACGCGCGATCAGGTGGACTTCCACGCCCGCACGATGCAATGCCGCACCGACGTAGGCACCGATCGCCCCGGCTCCGAGAACAGCGATCTTCATAGCACGCCCCGCTCTGCCGCTCCCCGAAGAGAGATTGCATACAGTATACGGACAACCCGAATGTTTCCCTAGAAGTGCTTTTTGCATACGAAAAGCTGTATTCTGTCCGGCATGACCTCTTTGCCCAGTGGCCGTCGGGCGCCCCGCGGCTCTCTCAGCGCCGCGGCGACCCGCCGGGTCGAACGCCCCGCACCGCTGCGACAGGCCGTTTACGACGCCTTGCTCGAGCTGATCGTCAACCGCACCCTCGCCCCCGGCCAGCACCTGGTCGAGGCCGAGCTGGCCGAGTACCTGGGCGTGAGCAGGCAACCGGTGCGCGAGGCGCTGCAGCGGCTGCAGACCGACGGCTGGGTCGACCTGCGGCCCGCCCAGGGCGCCTTCGTGCACACCCCGACCGAGGAGGAGGCCGACCAGCTGCTCGCCGTGCGCAGCGTGCTGGAGACCTACTCGGCCAAGCTCGCCGCCGAGCACGCCACCGCGTCCGACGTGAAGCTTCTCAAGAAGCTGCAGAAGGCCGGCGAGGAGGCCCTGGTCACCGCGAACGTCGAGCGCCTGGTCAAGGCGAACGCCGACCTGCACGCGGCCGTCGCGGCGATCGGCCGCAACAAGGTCCTGTCCGAGATGATCGGCCTGGTCGACCGCCGGGTGCGCTGGTACTACACGCCGATCGCCCGCCCGCGCAGCCGCGACTCGTGGAACGAGCACGCCGAGCTGGTCACGGCCATCGCCGAGGGAGACGTGGAGCGGGCCGGCGAGGTCATGCACAACCACGCGGAGCAGACCCGCCAGACCTACCACGACCGCAAGACGCCCGAAGGCACCACGGACGGCGACTGAGCGGATCACCCAAATCGGTCATTTGGTACCGTACGGGTGATCCGCGACACGATGACGGCTGATTGCATACAAAACGCAGTATGCTGAATGGGGACAGGGCGGGGTCAACGGAGACCCGCGAGAGGTTTCCCGGTAGGTGCCCTGATGGGTATCCACCGGACACGGCCCCGGCCGCACCCTGTTCCTCCCGCACGACAGAGCCATCCGGGCTGTCGCGCGCCACCATCGATCGTGGAAGAAGGAAAGCCATGTCCCGCTTCAAGGACTTCGCGCGCTCGCTCACCCAGCCGCGTGAGGTTTTCTCCGCAGACGGCCGCGCGCTGGGCCTCGGGCTGTCCACCGCGCTGACGGAACAGCGCAAGGACGCCGAGGCCCAGGCGGCCGTGGCCAAGACGCTCCGCAAGGACGCCGAAGGCCACACGATTCACGGCTGAGAGTCCTTCACCGGAGCGTCCTCCTCGCTCCGGCGCGCACTCTCGGCATCCTCCACGGCGGACAGGGCAGCCCGGCGTGAGGTGTGCAGGCTCCAGACCGTCGTGACGGCGAGCGTCACGACGATGACCCCGAGGGACACCACGATCGGGATCTCCGGGGCCCACGAGACACCGTGGTGGTGCATCGCCTCGAAGATGAGCTTGAACCCGATGAACGCGAGCACCACCGCGAGGCCCTTGCTCAGGTGCACCAGGCGGTCCAGGAGACCACCCACCAGGAAGAAGAGCTGGCGCAGGCCCATCAACGCGAACGCGTTGGCGGTCAGCACCAGGTACGGCTCCTTGGTGAGCCCGAAGATCGCCGGGATCGAGTCGACCGCGAACAGCAGGTCCGTGGTGCCCACCGCGACCATGACGATCAGCATCGGCGTGACCACTCGCTTGCCGTCGACGCGCGTCGTCAACGACGCACCGTGGTAGACCGTCGTCGCCGGCAGGAACCTCTTCACCGCGCGCAACGCGGCGTTCTCCGGGACGTCGGCCTCCTCGGCCTCGTCCTGCTTCAGCAGCTTCCACGCCGTGAAGATCAGGAAGGCGCCGAAGAAGTAGAACAGCCAGTCGAACCGCGCGATCGCCTGCGCTCCGGCCGCGATGAACACGGCGCGCAGCAACAGGGCCAGGATGATGCCGACGATGAGCACCTTCTGCCGGTACTCCCTCGGCACCGCGAACCGCGCCATGATGATCACGAACACGAACAGGTTGTCTACGCTCAGCGAGTACTCGGTGATCCAGCCGGCGAAGAACTCACCGCCGTGGCCGGGCCCGGCGAACACCGTGACGCCGAGTCCGAACAGGACGGCCAGGCCGACGTAGAAGAGCACCCAGTACAGCGACTCGCGGAACGACGGTTCGTGCGGTTTGCGCACCACCAGGTAGAAGTCGAACGCGATGATGGCGGCGATACCGCCCATCGTCGCGATCCACACCCAGACGGGAAGATCCAACATCCGTGACTCCTTCGGCGGACGGGAAGGTCAGCGGGAGGCGGTGGCGCGCATTCTCAAGCGCATCGCGATGCGCTCGTGCAGCCACAGGAAACCGATGGCCCAGCCGAGGCTCACGATCCCTTGGTAGGCGAGGAAACCGGCCAGGTCCGAGGGCAGTCGAACCTGGCCGGTGAGCACGAGGCTCACGGTGGTCTCGTGGACGAGTCTGGCCAGCGGGAACGCCAGGAGCCAGTAGAGGGCGACGGGAGCGAACCGTCCGGCCGGGAGCCGGCCCGCTGCCACCAGCAGGCTGAACCCTCCGCCGAACGCGCCCAGCGGCAGGCCGAGCGCCACGGTCGTGACGAACGCCCACCCGAGCGGCTGGCCCACGAGCGCGGCCAGCCCTCCCGCGATGAGCCCGGCGGCCAGTCCGACGAACGCGCCGGGGACCGCTTCCCTCAGAAACCCTTCGCGGATCCCCATCTCAGCCCACCACCACGCCGAACTTGACGAGGCTGAAGAACAGCATGCCCAGGTAGAACACCGCACCGAAGCCGATGATGATGTTCGTGATCAGCTTGGGGCGGATGGGTTTGGGCAACATCCGGTTGTTCACCAGCAGGAGCACCACGCAGTAGGCGCCCATGGCGAACGTCGACAGGAACGCGAGCACGTCGAGGATCGCGCCCGGTCCGTCGGCCGGTCCGAACAGCAGGATCAGGATGCCGAAGGTGATGACACCCCAGAGGAATCCCGCGTAGAGGTGCGACATGCGGAACTTCTTCGCGCCCTTGACGAAGTGGTACGTCATGTCCGCCTGGCCGCGGGAGAACGAGTCGAACAGGCCGAGCGTGGCGTTGAGGCCGATCAACGCGATGAAGCCGAGGAACACGCCGCCCAGCACCGGACCGCCGGCCGACGCGAAGGCGTCCGACATGGCGTTCAGGGCGGCTTCGCGTTCACCGGACTCGATGAGCGCCTTGACGTCCGGGCTGGTGCGACTGGCCGACTGCGCGAGGACCGTGAAAGAAACCGTGACGAGCATCGTGATGCCCCAGAAGAGCAACAGCGCGTCGAACGTGACCCAGCGCCGCCAGCCCTTCCACTTCGCGAGCTCCGCCTTGTCGTCGGTGTCGAACATGAAGCCCCGGCTGGGCATCTTCTCCTCGTCGCCCGCGTGCCGCAGCCCGCGGACCTTCGGGATGTGCGCGCCCATGCCGGCCCCGCTGTCACGAAGGTGCAGCGTGTACCACATCTGCTGCATGCCGGACGGGCCGGCGAACGCGATCGAGCCGACGATGATCGGGAACCACTCCGGCGACATGGCCTGTGCCGGGAAGTACCCGAACTGGAACATGCCGGACACCGTGCTCGTCAGGTCTCCCCAGGTGCCGACCATCGCCGCCACCACGGCCGTGCTGACGACCAGCAGTCCGATGAGGATGGACAGCAGGTTCTCGAGCAGGTTGTAGATGACCTTGGCGAGGCTGAACAGCACCCCGACCAGGATCAGGCCCACGCAGGCCGACACCGTCCAGGGTATGCCGGTGATCTTTTCCAGAGCCGCCGCTCCGGCCGACAGGTGGCCTGGCCAGATGTAGACGAGCATGGCCACCACGAAGAAGAACCACATGATCGGTTTGAACACGCGTGCGGCGCCGAAGAAGATGCTCTCGCCCGTCGCCATCGCGTACCGCGCCATCTCGAGCATGACGACGGCCTGCAGCGTCACGCCGATCAGGAAGAGCCACCTGATGTCCGGTCCGAAGACCAGCACCAGGCGGGGCCACATGTAGGACTCGCCCATGCCCACGCCGAGAGCCACCAGGAACACCGTGGGACCGAGCAGGTGGATCGACGGTGGTGCGTCGGGGAGTTTCCTGATGGGCATCGCTTCGAGCTTGCCCGCGGGCCAGAACCGTTCCCCAGAGGATTCGACACTGTCGGGTGGGGAACTGGTTTCCGTGCGAGCGGCCAGATTTGGATCATCCACGGTTAACAACCTCCAGAGGACCGGCTGTCTTCGTTGACCTCCCTGGCGGGTTCGCGACCGTGGGCGTGTTCACGGTCGCGGACGGGCCATCTCTCCTTGCACGCCGCAGGCGGTTTCCGCCACCACAGCAACGGAAACCGCCTGCAACCTAACTACAGCAAGCCGGCAGCACGGGCCCACCGGTACTTCGCGCCCAGTACTGCGACAGGCTTCTCCGTTGTGTACGGATAAGCAACCACCCCATGGCGGTACAGATATTCGCTGGCTTCCTCTACCTGCACGTCACCCGCGAGGGAGGCGACGACCGGCTTGTGGATTCCGTTCGCCCGGTACTCCTCCACGACGTCGACCACGAGCTTCGCGAACACCATCGGCGGCGTGACGATGGTGTGCCAGTAGCCCAGGATCAACGAGTGGATGCGCTCGTCGGCGAGACCGAGGGCGATCGTGTTCCGGTACGTCGAAGGGGGTTCGCCGCCGGTGATGTCGACGGGGTTGCCCGCCGCGCCGAAGGGCGGGATGAACTTCCGGAACGCCGCGTCCAGGTCGTCCGGGATGCTCATCAGGGACAGACCGTTGTCCACACAGGCGTCCGAGAGCAGCACTCCCGAGCCGCCCGCACCCGTGATGATCACGACGTTCTCGCCCTGGGGCGTTGCCAGCAGCGGGATTCCGCGCGCGTACTCCAGCAGGTCGTTCAGGCCGGGTGCGCGGATCACGCCGCTCTGCTTCAGGATGTCGTCGTAGACCCGGTCGTTGCCCGCGAGCGCGCCGGTGTGCGAGCTCGCGGCCTTGGCACCCTGGTCGGTCCGTCCGGCCTTCAGCACCACGACCGGTTTCTTGGCCGAGACCCGTTTCGCGGTCTCGGCGAAGGACCGGCCGTCCTTCAGGTCCTCCAGGTGCATCGCGACGAGCTGGGTGTTCGGGTCCGACTCGAAGAACGTCAGCAGGTCGTCCTCGTCGATGTCGGCCTTGTTGCCCACACCCACGATGGACGAGACGCCCATGCCCGCGGAACGGCTGAATCCGAGGATCGCCATGCCGATTCCGCCACTCTGCGACGTGAGGGCCACTCCGCCCTTGACGTCGTACGGCGTGCAGAACGTCGCCGAGAGGTTCTCCGGCGTGTAGTAGTAGCCGTAGATGTTCGGGCCGAGGATGCGGACGCCGTGCTTGCGCGCGATCGCCACGATCTCGTTCTGCAGCTCGATGTTGCCCGTCTCGCCGAAGCCGGACGGGATCATGATCGCGCCGCCGACGCCCTTCTTGCCGACCTCCTCCAGAGCGGCCGGCACGAACTTCGCCGGGATGGCGAACACGGCGACGTCGATCTCTCCCGGTACGTCGGCGATGCTCGCGAACGCCTTGCGGTCGAGGATCTCGTCGGCCTTGGGGTTGATCGGGTAGATCTCGCCCTGGTAGCCGCCGTTGACGAGGTTCTTCATCACCGAGTTGCCGATCTTGCCCTCTTCGTTCGAGGCGCCGATCACGGCCACGGCGGACGGCTTCATGATCCGGTTCATCGAGGCGAGGATCTCGTCCTGCGTGAACCGGTGCGGTTCCTTAGCCGCGTCCTCGTCCACCAGGATGCGGACGTCGACCGCGGTCGCCCCCTGTGGCGTTGCCAGCACGGGGTTGAGGTCGACCTCGGCGAGCTGCGGGAAGTCCGTGACCAGATCCGACACGCGGTGGATCAGGTCGGCGAGCTTGTCCGCGTCGACGCCCTGCGCGCCGCGGACGCCTTTCAGGATCTCGGCGGCAGCGATGCCGTTGACCATGGAGAGTGCTTCGGAGGCGCTGGTGGGCGCCAGCCGGAACGTGACGTCCTTGAGCACCTCGACCAGGATGCCGCCGAGCCCGAACGCGACGATCTTGCCGAACGTCTCGTCGGTGGTGGCGCCCACGATGACCTCGTGGACCTCCTTGCCCGTCGGCAGCTGCTGCTGGACCTGGACGCCGGTCACGTCCGCGTCCGCCTTGTAGTTCTTGGCGTTGTGGATGATCGTGCGGTAGCCCTCGGCGACCTCGGAGGCGTTGCGCAGCCCCACGAGGACGCCGCCGGCCTCGGTCTTGTGCAGGATGTCCGGTGAGACGATCTTGAGCACGACCGGGTAGCCGATCTCCTCGGCGAACGCGACCGCGCCCTCCGACGACTTCGCCAGCGCCTCGGCCGGGGTCGCGATCCCGTAGGCGTCGCAGACCCGCTTGCCCTCCGGTGCGGTGAGGGAGGATCGTCCCTCGGCCCGCACCTTCGCGAGTACGTTCTCGACCGCGGCGCGGTCGTAGCCGTTGTCCGGCATGGATTTCTTCTCCCTCAAGGATTAGATGACGCCGGCGGCGCGCAGTCCCGCGAGACGGTCCGCGCTGTAGCCGAGTGCTCCGAGGACCTCGTCGTTGTGCTCACCGAGCAGCGGCGGACGCTGGATCTCGACCGCGCTGTCCGAGAGCTTGAGCGGGTTGCCGACGGTCTTGAACGTCCCGCGCTCCGGGTGCTCGACCTCGACCACGGTGCCGAGCTCCGCGAGCGTCTCGTCCTCGATGATCTCCTTGGTGGACAGGATGGGACCGCACGGGATGTTGTGGGCGTTGAGCTTGTCCATCACCTCCCACTTGGTGTGCTTCTCCGTCCACTCCTCGATCAGCGCGAAGGCCTTGTCCAGCTTGGAGAGCCGGACCTCGGGTGTGGCCCACGCCGGATCCTCGGCGAGTTCGGGCCTGCCGATCAGCTCCGTCAGCGGGGCCCAGCCGACGGGCTGGATGATCACGTAGATGTAGTCGTTGGGGCCGCCGGGGGCACAGCGCACCGCCCAGCCGGGCTGGCCACCACCGGATGCGTTGCCGGAGCGGGGCACCTCGTCCCCGAACTGCTCGTTCGGGTACTCCCCCAGCGGCCCGTGGGTGAGGCGTTGCTGATCGCGCAGCTTCACCCGGCACAGGTTCAGGACGGCGTCCTGCATCGCGACCTGGACGCGTTGCCCGCGTCCGGAGTGGGTCCGTTGGTACAGCGCGGCCAGGATCGCGGCCACCAGGTGGATGCCGGTGCCCGAGTCACCGATCTGCGCGCCCGTGGCGAGCGGCGGGCCCTCCTCGAACCCGGTGGTGCTCATCGAGCCGCCCATGGCCTGCGCGATCACCTCGTACGCCTTGAAGTCGGCGTAGCGGCCGGGCCCGAAGCCCTTGATCGACGCGTAGATGAGCCTGTCGTTGAGCTCCTGCAGCTTCTCCCACGGGTAACCGAAGCGCTCGACCACACCGGGGCCGAAGTTCTCGACGAGGACGTCGACGTCTCCGACGAGCTTCTCGAAGACCTCCTTGCCCTCGGGGGACTTCATGTTGAGGGTGATGCTCCGCTTGTTGCAGTTGAGCATCGTGAAGTAGAGACTGTCCACTTCGGGCAGATCGCGGAGCTGGCCGCGGGTGATGTCCCCCTTGCCGGGGGTCTCCAGCTTGATGACGTCCGCGCCCAGCCAGGCGAGCAGCTGGGTCGACGACGGTCCGGACTGCACGTGCGTCATGTCGAGGACTTTGACGCCCTCCAAGGCCTTTGCCATCACTCTCACCTACTTGTACATCGTCTGGTTCATGGTTCCGGGCGCGTACACGTCGGGGTCGATCCACACGTTGATCAGCGAGGGCTTGCCGGACTCGCGGGCGCGCTGAAGCGCCGGCCCGATGTCCTTGGGGTCGCGCACTTCCTCGCCGTAACCGCCGAGCATCTTGGCGAACTGGTCGTAGCGCACGTCGCCGAGCGTGTTGCCGACGCGTTCGCGCTCCAGTCCGTACTTGGCCGCCTGGCCGTAGCGAATCTGGTTCATCGACGAGTTGTTGCCGACGATGCCGACGAACGGCAGGTCGTAGCGGACCAGCGTCTCGAAGTCCCAGCCGGTGAGGCTGAACGCGCCGTCACCGAACAGGGCCACGACCTCCTTGTCCGGCCTGGCCAGTTTCGCGGCCAGCACGAACGGGATGCCGACGCCGAGCGTCCCGAGTGGACCGGGGTCCATCCAGTGTCCGGGCGACTTGGGCTGCACGACCTGGCCGGAGAACGTGACGACGTCGCCGCCGTCGCCGATGTAGATGGAGTCCTCGGTGAGGAAGTCGTTGATCTCGCTCACCAGCCGGTACGGGTGGATCGGCATGTCCTCGGAGCGCAGGTGCTCCAGGCGCTTCTGCCGGGCCTTCTCCTCCACCGCCTGAAGCTCTTCCAACCACACCTTGCGGCCCATCGCGCCGTTGTCCTCACGGCCCGACGCGGCCTGCGCGACGCTCGACAGGACCAGGTCGGCGTCGCCGACGATGCCGAGGTCTACGTCGCGGTTCTTGCCGACGGTGCGGTAGTCGAGGTCGATCTGGACGACCGTCGCGTTCGCGGAAAGCCTGCGCCCGTAGCCCATCCGGAAGTCGAACGGGGTACCGACGATCACGATGACGTCGGCGTTGTCGAAGGCGTAGCGGCGCGACAGCTGGAAGTGGTGCGGGTCGCCGGGCGGGAGGGTGCCGCGGCCCGCGCCGTTCATGTAGGCGGGGATGTTGAGCGTGCGGACGAGGTCGATCGCGGAGTCCGTGGCCCGTGTCGTCCACACCTGGCTGCCGAGCAGGATCGCGGGTTTCTTGGCGTGCACCAGCAGGTCCGCGAGCTTCTCGATGTCCGCCGGGTCACCGACGCTGCGCGTGGACGCGCGGTAGTGGCCCGCCTCGGGTACCCGTGCGGTGCTCACCGGCACCTTGGCGTCCAGGACGTCGCGCGGGATCTCCAGGAACGACGGGCCCGGCGCGCCGGCGTTGGCCTCGCGGAACGCCATCGACACCATGTCCGCGATGCGCGCGGTGTGCGGGACGTTCGCCGCGAACTTGGTGATCGGCGTCATCATGTCGACGTGCGGGAGGTCCTGCAGTGAACCCATCTTGTGCTGGCTCAACGCACCCTGGCCGCCGATCAGCAGCATCGGGCTCTCCGCGCGGAACGCGTTCGCGACGCCCGTGACGGCGTCGGTGGTGCCCGGCCCGGCGGTCACGACGGCACAACCGGGTTTGCCGGTGATCCGCGCGTAACCGTCGGCCGCGTGGGCCGCGACCTGTTCGTGCCGGACGTCGATGACGGCGATGCCCTCGTCCACGCAGCCGTCGTAGATGTCGATGATGTGCCCGCCGCACAGCGTGAAGATGGTGTCGACGCCCTCCGCTTTGAGGGCCTTCGCCACCAGGTGGCCACCAGAGATGGACTCAGGAATCGACTCCGGCTCCGCGGAACTCGTCATCGGCGATCAGCTCCCCTTGGCGCTTCGACTGTAGATTGCATACCGTATGAGGTAGGCATATCGTTACTCCGCTACCAACCGGATGTCCATAGATGGCCGCAAGTTTTCGGCGAGAGGACGTAGACGGTGGATCTTTTCGAGCACGAGGCGCGGGACCTCTTCGAGCGGCACGGGGTGCCCGTTCCGCGTGGTCTCGTGGCGGACACTCCTGAGTCCGCGCGCGAGGCAGCCAGGGAACTCGGCGGCACGGTCGTCGTGAAGGCACAGGTGAAGACGGGTGGGCGCGGCAAGGCCGGCGGCATCAAGCTCGCTTCGTCGCCCGACGAAGCTTTCGCCGCCGCCACGGCCGTCCTGGGGATGGACATCAAGGGCCACACCGTGCGGAAGGTCCTGATCACCGAGGCGAGCGAGATCGCCGAGGAGTACTACCTGTCGTTCCTGCTGGACCGTGCCAACAGGACCTTCATCGGCATGGCCTCGGCGACCGGTGGCGTGGAGATCGAGGAGATGGCGGACTCCATCACCCGGATGCCGGCTTCGGCCTTCGACGCATCGGCGGTGTTCCCGCCGGAAATCGCGGCGCAGGTCAGCGAGATCGCTTCCGCACTGTGGAAGGTCTTCGTCGCCGAGGACGCCACCCTGGTCGAGGTGAACCCGTTGGCGCGCACCAAGGACGGCCGGATCGTCGCGCTGGACGGCAAGGTGACCCTGGACGACAACGCGTCGTTCCGGCACTCTCGTCCCACGGATGACGCTTCGGGTGACCCGCTGGAGGTGCGGGCCGCCGAGAAGGGGCTGAACTACGTCAAGCTCGACGGCACCGTCGGCGTGATCGGCAACGGCGCGGGGCTCGTCATGTCCACATTGGACGTCGTGGCGCTGGCCGGTGCCGCGCCCGCGAACTTCCTCGACATCGGCGGCGGCGCCTCGGCCCAGGTGATGGCCGACGGCCTCGACGTCATCCTGTCGGACCCGTCGGTCCGCAGCGTGTTCGTGAACGTGTTCGGCGGCATCACCGCGTGCGACGCCGTGGCCGACGGGATCGTGCAGGCCCTCGGCATGCTGGGTGATCGCGCGGACAAACCGCTGGTGGTCCGGCTCGACGGCAACAACGCCGACGCGGGTCACCGCATCCTCGACGAGGCACGACACCCGCTGATCACCGTGGCGCACACGATGGACGACGCGGCGGGCCGTGCCGCCGCTCTCGCTGGCAAGGAGTCCTGATGGCGATCTTCCTCGACGAGAACAGCCGCGTGATCGTGCAGGGCATGACGGGCGCGGAGGGTGCCAAGCACACCCGCCGCATGCTCGCGGCCGGCACGCAGGTCGTGGGCGGTGTGAACGCGCGCAAGGCGGGCACGTCCGTCGCGTTCGACGACGTGACGCTGCCGGTGTACGGCACGGTCGCCCAGGCGATGTCGGAGACCGGCGCGAACGTGTCGGTGCTCTTCGTCCCGCCCGCGTTCACCGGCGACGCGGTGATCGAGGCGATCGACGCGGAGATCGGGCTGGCCGTGGTGATCACGGAAGGCGTCCCGGTCCACGACACGGCACGTTTCTGGGCGCACGCCCAGGGCAAGCAGACCCGGATCATCGGACCGAACTGCCCCGGCATCATCAGCCCTGGCAAGTCCAACGCGGGCATCATCCCCGCGGACATCACCAAGCCCGGCTCGATCGGCCTGGTGTCGAAGTCGGGAACGCTGACCTACCAGCTGATGCACGAGCTGAAGGACTTCGGCTTCACCACGTGCGTCGGCATCGGCGGCGACCCGATCGTCGGCACCACGCACATCGACGCGATCGAGGCGTTCGAGGCGGACCCGGAGACCGAGCTGATCGTGATGATCGGCGAGATCGGCGGTGACGCGGAGGAACGCGCGGCGGAGTTCGTGCGGGACAACGTGTCCAAGCCCGTGGTCGGCTACGTCGCCGGCTTCACCGCGCCCGAGGGCAAGACGATGGGCCACGCGGGCGCCATCGTCTCGGGGTCCTCGGGCACGGCGGAGGCCAAGAAGCAGGCCATGGAAGCGGTCGGGATCAGGGTCGGCAAGACGCCGTCGGAGACCGCCGCCCTGGCCCGGGCGATCCTGACCGGCTAGCGGTTCAGCTCACCGGTGTGAGCGTCTCGCTGTCTCGGCCCGTGTCCGTGCGGGCCGAGACGGTCGGCAGTTCGGCCGAACCCGAGGCCTTGTCGCCGATCACCGACATGGCCTGCTTCACGATCGCCAGCACCGCGGAGGCACCCTCGACCAGCTTGATCAGGTTCTCGCCGCTGGCCAGCAGTTCGCCGAGCTTGGCCGCGATCCGGGCACCGCACTCGACAGCGATCTGCACGCACTGCGGGATCGCCACGGCGATGCTCTGCCCGAACGTGACGGCCGCGGTCGCGATCGCCTGGGTCATGATCGGCACGATCTTGCCGACCGCCTCGGTGATCAGCCTCGTCACCTCGGCGACGACCTGGGCGACGACCTCGCCCGCCTTGATCAGCGCGGTGGCGTTGGTCAGCGCGGTCTCGGCGACCGACAGCACGCCGTCGACGAGTTCCTTGCCGGCCTGGGCGTACTCGGCCGCGCTGTCGCCGGTCCACCCGTCGGTCTCGCTGCCCGCCTTCTCGCCGTACTCACCGGCGAGAGCGGTCGCGGCAGTGCTCGCGTCGCGGAACTCCCCCGCACCCCGCTGAACACCGTCCGGGTCGCCCTTGAGCTGCCCCAGCGGTTCTTCCAGGAACGAGATCATCGGCGTGAGGAAGCCGACGCCCGCGCTGTCCAGTGCCTGCAACGGTTTCCCGTTCGAGCCCAGCTCGGTCAGCGGTGCTTTCGGGTCCTGCGCCAGGTCCGGCGACAGCCACTCGCCGTTGGTGATGGCGTTCGTCGTGGCACGGAGCTGGTCGAGCAACGCGGCGGTCATCGGCCTGCTCCCGTGATGTCCCCGGCGTTGCGCTCGTCGGTGCGCTGGTAGTTGTCGGCGGTCTGCCGCATGCCCTCACCCACCTTGTCCATCGTGGACGCGATGTGGGCGAACGCGCCCATCGTCTCCCCCATCGGACCGCTCAGTCCGGAGCTGAGGCAACGGGCGAACGAGCCGAGGGACTCCTCGCCCACCTGGTCGGGCAACCGCGATCCGGTGCCGGACAGCCGGTCGGCGTACCCGGTCAGGGTCTTCGCGTGACGGCGCAACTGCTCGTGGTCGGCGGTGAAGCTCATCGCACGGCCTCCGGCAGGTGCTTCGTGATCTGGTGCAGCGCGTCGCTCTCACCGAGGTAGTCGGCCATCACCTCGGTCATGCGGGCGCTCGCGAGCCGTTGCGCCTCCCGCGCGGTGCTGACGATCAGCATCGCGAGCGTGTCGACGTCGAGCCTGCGCGCCGCCGGCGTCAGCGCGACGTCGCCGAGCACACCGCCCGCGTTCACCGTCACGGTCACCTCCCCGCGTGGCGAGGTCGCCTTCGCACCCACCTCGGCCAGGCTCGCGCTCGCCGACCGCGCGCTGTACGCGACGCGCTCCAGGCGTTCCTGGTAGTCCGCCAGCCACTGTGCTGGATCCACTTCTCCCCCTACCTCCAGGCTCGCGCGACCGCGGCGAGCTCACCGATCGCACGGACCAGGTCGTGGTGCCGCAACGGGTTGACGCTCACCCAGCCGTCCTCGCCGACGTCGACCCTGACCCGTCCGCCCGCACTGTCCAACCAGGACACTTCCTGCCGCCGTCCACCCCTGACGACACCCGCCTGACCCTGCCCGGTGACCTCGAGGTCGAGCCCGGCGCCGGGTGGCAGGGTGATCGGCATCAGCTGCGCGGCCCTGGCCTGCGGGACCAGTGCCGCGAGCTCGTCGCCGAGCACCTCCGCCTCGACGTGCGCGACCCGGACCGTGCTCTCGGTCTGCGTGCACACCAGGGCGTCGCCGCCGTAGACCATCGCGACCGCTCCGGCACCGGGCACGACGAGGTCGACCACGACGGTGTGCTCGTGCAGCGCCGTGACCAGCTCCGCGGCCATGCCGGTCGGGCCGTGCGGTGCCGCGAGTCCCCGCGCCTGCAACCCGTGGCCCGCCTCGGACAGCAGCGCCGCGCGTTCGTCCGCGCGCTTGCCGAACGACGGCACCCGCAGCGGGAACGGCCAGCGCACCCCGGCGTGGGTGGCGAGCAGGTCCATCTCCACCAGGTCGAAGGCGATCACCGGGCCACCCTGCGCGCCTGCTCGGCGTCGGTCTCGGTGTAGGTGGACTCGATCTCCGCGAGCAACTGCCGGAACTCGCGCACCTCGCGCTCGGCGGCGCCCACCTCGCCGGCCAGCCCCGACCCGGCGTCCTTGAGCCGCCGCGACAGGTCCTGGGCGGGCGGCGCGGTCCCGAGCAACGGCTGCCGCTCGGCCAGTCTGCTCGCCGCGGCCACCAGTGCGGCGGTCTGCTCGGCCAGCCTGGTCAGGGACCTGACCCGCTCCCGCAACCCGTCGGGCGACACCTCGTAGCCGGTCACTGGTCCTCCCCGATCACGGCCGGAGACACCCGCTCGGTCACCGCGAACAGGTCGTGGTCGAGCGTCGGCATCTGGTTCTCGTGCTCCTGGTCCTCGTCCTTGCGCGCACCACTCGCCGGTGGCGCGCCCATCGCGTTGTTCTGAGCCGATGGACGGCCTTCGGCGGCGAGGGTGCCGAGCGCGGCGGTCCCGCCGTGCTGGCCCAGAACCACTCCGGCGCGCATCCCGGGCGTGAGCTGCTGGCTCACCGGGGCGGTCGCGCCTGTCGCCGGTCCACGCGTGGGTGTCGAGCGGCCCACGAGCCGTTGCCACGGCACACCACCCGAGCTGGGCGTCTTCACCGTCGCCGAGGTGGCGGCGGCGCGGGGTGAGGGGGCGGCCTGCGGAACGGTGGCCCTGGTGTCGTCGATCAGCCGGCCGCTGCCGTTGAGGCTGGACTCGTAGGTCTGCATCGCCCGGACGGCCTGGGCCTTCTGCTGGTCGGCGGACGCGGCTCCGAAGTAGAAGTAGAAACCGGAGGCCGGTGGCGTCGGCGCGCTCGGCAGAGCGAACGGTGCGGGCGCGAACGCGGCGGGTGCGCCGGGCAGCGCGAACGGTGCCGGTGCACTGGACAAGGCCAGGGACCCCGGTGCGTTGGGCAACGCGAACGGCGCCGGTGCACTCGACAAGCCCAAGGACCCCGGCCCGTTGGGCAACGCGAACGGCGCCGGTGCACTCGACAAGCCCAAGGACCCCGGCCCGTTGGGCAACGCGAACGGCGCCGACGCGCTCGACAAGCCCAAGGACCCCGGCCCGTTGGGCAACGCGAACGGCGCCGACGCGCTCGACAAGCCCAAGGACCCCGGCCCGTTGGGCACAGCCGTGAGACTCCCCGGCACCCCCGAGATGGCCGGTGCGCTCGGCAGCCCGGCGAACGCCGGCGCCGTCGTCCCCGGCCCCGGTGGCGGCGGCATCGCGGCCCGGGCCGACGCCAGCGCGTCGGCGGAGTCCTGCGCGGCCTTCTGGCCGGCGACCGCCAGCTCGCTGATCTTCTCGATCCGCTCCGCCAGCACCCCCAGCCGTGCGACGGCCTCCTCCGCGGCGGCCCCGGTCCACCCCTCCGTCAACGCGGCCCGCTGCTCCCGGAGCACCTCGGCGTGCGCGGCCAGCGCGGCCCGCTGGCGCGTCCACTCCTGCGCCACCGCGCTCACGTCGGCGACATCAGCGTCCTGCCACAGCATGCGGTGCAACTCTTCATGGCTGTACGCCTCCCAGTTGATGCCTGACACCCCTGGAATCCCTCCCTCGTCCCCGGCGAACGATCACAGCCGGGACGGGAGGGGGAACAGGCCAGACGACCGGCCACATGTGGCCGGTCGGCCTGATCAGCGCGAACGCGTGAGATGGTCCTGCAGGCGCGCGTGCCGGAACTGGTAGACCGCACCCGCCCGGCGCAGCACGCCACGGCGGTACGCGTCGTCGAGGAACGCCGGCAGACCCCACGGCAGCTTCCCGGTCAGCGGCAGCCAGACGCGCGCGAACACGACCCACTGGCCCCACGCGGTCAGGCTCAGCACGTACGCGAGCCCTCCACCGACGCCGCCGACGAGCCCGAGTGCCAGAGCCGTCGTGGGGCTCCACACCACCTCGAACCGCAGCACCGTCAGCCCGCTCGCGACGACGCCGGTGGCGCCCGCGACGAACACGGCGAACATCGGCATCATCACCGCGACGAGGCAGAGCACCGCGCGCCGGTTCGCCGCCAGCAACCCGTCGGGACTGCCCGCCGACCGCACGTCGAGCGGCGCCTCCATCGCGGCCACCACGGCGAACACCAGACCGGCGCCGAAGCCGAACACCAGGCCAAACACGCCGACGTCGACCAGCACCCCGGCCGTCATCCCGAACCCGGGCATCACCAGCCAGAACGCCATCGCGCGCACCAGCCCGTACGCGGCACCGATCGCCCCGCCGAACGCGAGGCCGAGCAGTCCGCGCGACCACACCCGGCTGCCCGCGCGGCCACGCAGCCGCAGCCGGGTCCGCACGGGTTCGATCGGCGTCCTGCGGGCCACGTACCAGTGCGCCACCCCGAACAGCAGCCCGGTGACCAAGCCGATCATGACCGCGAACAGCAGGCCTCTGACCCCGAGCGCGCCCACCAGCGCCGTCTCGAGCACGAGGTCCGCGACCCCGACCGCCAGCCCGACGCCCAGGCCGGTCACCACCGACGAGCCGCCGAACCGCCACCACGCGACGTCGTGGGTGCCGAGCCTGGTCAGGTGGCCCGCGAGGTACCCGAGCCACGGCTGTACACGTTCAGTATCCGAGCCGTATACAGCCGGTATGAAGCTGCCGAGCAGGTGTCGTTCGATCTCGTCGGGCTCGTGCAGGGTCAGCAACACGGCCGGGTCGTGGTCAGGGGTGTCGCTGTAGATCCGCCGGGCGAGCGCCACCATCAACGGTGTCGTCAGCACCTCGGCGAGCGGGCCGCCGCACCGCACCTCGTCCAGCACGGGCTTCCAGACGTTGCCGCCCGGCCCGGTCTTGCGGGTGGTCCGCAGCAGGTAGTCCGCCAGGTCGTCGACGGCCAGGTCGGCCAGCACGACCGCGGCGGCCGACGTCAGCACGTCCGTGCCCTCGACCGCGTCGCGGTACTCGTCCACACGGCTCGTGAGCAGCAACGGCAGAGTGGTGGTGTTCAACGCGTTGAGCGCCAGCCGGTGCAGTCCGCTGGCGATCTCGTCGAAGCCGTCCAGCACGGGCAGCACCCGCTGCGAGTCGACCAGCGCCGCCGCCAGCGTGCCGCCACTGGGTCCGGGAGCCGCGAGGAACGGGTGGTCGCGCGTGAGCTGGCCGGCGAGCCAGTCGCGCAGCCCCACGCGTCCGGGATGCCACGCGCCGAGTCCGAAGATCACCGGGACCGGGTCCGCCGGGGAGCGGGCGCCCAGCAGGTCGAGCACGAACCGGGTGGTCAGCACGGTCTTGCCGGATCCGGCCCGTCCCAGCACGACCAGCCGCCGCGACCCGACCCTGCGGTACACCTCGACGACCTGGTCCAGGCTTCCGCCGAGCCTGGCCTCACCGCCGATGTTGAGCCAGCTGTCCATCCACGTCGCGGGCGCCGCGTCCCACCGCACCGGCAACGGCACCGGGTCGTGGACCTGCCGCTGCTCCTCCTCGCGCCGCCACCGGCCCTCGATCGCGACCTTCAGCGTCTCGACGGCCTCGTGCAGCGGGTCGAACCGGACCGACTCCCCGACAGGCACCACCACGGGTTCGTCGCGCCCGGCGGCGGAGAACAGCTCGACCCGCTCGGCGCCGGTGAGCTCCAGAGCGTCGGCCAACGCGCGCACGGTGCCCATGCGCGGATCGGTCCGTTCGCCGGTTTCCAGCCCTCGCACCGTGCGGATGCCCACGGCGGCGCGTCCCGCGAGCGCCTCCTGGCTCAATCCCGCCCGCTGCCGCCATTGACGCAGCAGTAAGCCGAACTGGCTCGCCACAACCGCCCCCTCGTCCCGATGATCAGCACACTACCGAGACGGCTCTGTCTCGTGGCCGATCCCATCCGGTTGGAGGAAGATCGCGGTTGTGCTGACCGAGTGGCTCCACGCCGTTCCGCCCTTGCTGGTCTACCTCGTCGTGGGCCTGGTGGTCGGGGTCGAGAGCATGGGGATCCCGCTGCCGGGCGAGGTCGTGCTCGTCGCGGCGGCCCTGATGGCCTCGCACCACGACGGCATCTCACCGGTCTGGGTCGGTGTCGCCGCCTCCGCGGGCGCGATCGTCGGCGACAGCGCCGGGTACGCGCTGGGCAAGCGGTTCGGCCCGCGGATCTTCGGCTGGGCGGGTGAGAAGTTCCCCCACCACTTCAGCCAGGACAAGGTGGGCCGCGCCCAGACGCTGTTCGAGAAGTACGGCGCCTGGGCGGTCTTCTTCGGCCGGTTCGTGGCGCTGCTGCGGATCCTGTCCGGTCCGCTCGCCGCCACGATGGGCATGCACTACGGGAAGTTCCTGCTGGCCAACGCGGCTGGCGGCATCGCGTGGGCCGGCGGCACGACGGCGGCCGTCTACTTCGTCGGAGAGGCCGCCGAGCACTACCTCGCGGAGTTCTCGTGGATCGCGCTCGTGGTCGTGCTGCTCGCGGTCGTCGGGTTCAGCGTCCGAGCCCGGCTCCGCCGTTCACCCCGATGACCTGGGCGGTGATGTGCCCGGCCTCCGGAGAGGTCAGGAACGTGATCGCCGCGGCGATGTCCGCCGGGGTGCCCGCGCGGCCGTTCGCCGGGGCGCCGACGAGCTTCTTCCGCCGTTCTTCGGAAAGCGTGCCGCCGAAGAACTCGGTGTCCTCGGTGACGCCCGGCGACACGACGTTGACCGTGATCCCCCGTCCTCCCAGGGCGAACGCGAGATCCGCCGTCCACGCCTCGACCGCGGACTTGGCCGCGCCGTAGGCGCCCGAACCCCGCCGGCCCGCGATCGAACCGAGCGTCACCACCCGCGCGTTGTCGGCCAGGCGCGGCTCCAGCGCGGTCGTCACGAGGACGGCGCTGATCACGTTCGACTCGTAGTTCGCGAGCCACAGGTTCTTCACGTCGGTCAGGTTCCGCGGTGCGGGTAGCCGCCGGGTCATGTTGCCGCCCGCGTTGTTGACGAGAACGTCCACTGAGGACGGAAGGTCGTTCAGCGCCGCCTCCACCGCCTCCGGGTCCGCCGCGTCGAACACGACCGCCCGCGCGCCGATCTCGTCGGCCGCCGCCTTCAGGACGTCCTCCCGGCGTCCGGTGATCACCACGTCCAGGCCCTGCTCCACGAGCCGGGCCGCCACTGCCTTGCCGATGCCCGTGCCGCCGCCGGTCACCACTGCTGTGCGTGTCATGCGACCTTTGATAACAGTCGAATACACGCAGGTCGATCGGCCTGTCAGCCCATCCGGGTTCACGTCTGTGACTAGGCTGCTCAGACCCGACCCGACTGGGGAGAATCACATGGAAACGCACGTTCTGGAGACCGCCGGCGCGGCCGTCACCTACGACGTGAGCGGCGAGGGCCGTCCGTTGATGATGATCGGCCAGCCCATGGACGCCAGCGGCTTCACGGCCCTGCGAGCGCAGTTCCCCGACCGCAAGGTGATCACCTACGACCCGCGCGGCATGGGCAGAAGCACCCGATCCGACGGCCGCACGGACAACACTCCGCAACTCCAGGCGGCCGACGTGCACGCGGTGATCCAGGCCGTGGGCGGTCCGGTCGACCTGTTCGCGTCGAGCGGCGGCGCCGTCACGGCCCTCGAACTGGTGGCGGCCCACCCAGGCGATGTCCTCACGCTCGTGGCGCACGAACCGCCGTTGATCAACCTGCTGCCCGATGCGGCCGCCGCCCGCAAGGCCCGCGACGTGTTCATGGACGCCTACCAGAGCAAGGGTGGGGGCGTGGGCATGGCGGCGTTCATTCACATGAGCTCGCACCAGGGCGAGTACACCGACGAGTACTTCGCGCTGCCCCTGCCGGACCCGGCGCAGTTCGGGATGCCGGCCGAGGACGACGGCAAGCGCGACGACCCGTTGCTCGGGACCGACTCGCTCGCCATCACCGACTACCACCCGCGGGTGCAGGACCTGATCGCCGCACCCACCCGCGTCGTGATCGCCGTCGGCGAGGAGACCGGTGACGCGTTCACCGCCCGCACGGCCAGGGCCACCGCGGAACTGCTCAGCCAGGACGCCGTGGTGTTCCCCAGCCACCACGGCGGGTTCATGGGCGGCGAGTTCGGTTACGCCGGCAAGCCGGAGGAGTTCGCGGTCAAGCTCCGCGAGGTGCTCGGCTGAGGAGGACGCCGGCTGCTCGCCGAGCGCCGCCACCCGGTCGACGGCCGCGCGGCTCGCGTGGTCGCGGACCGGTCGAGGCACGCAGGCTTACCTCAAGAAGGCCTCGACCACCTCGGCCACGCGCTGCCCGCTGGCGAAGTCGGCCAGATCGCGCGGGTGCTCACCGCGCACCGCCTCCGCGAACAGCGTGAGCCGCGAGTAGTCGGAGCCGGTCTGCTCCAGCGGCACCGGTTCCCACGGCCCACCGTCCGAAGTGGACAGCAACGCCCACTGGTCGAGGCGCAGCGACCGTTCGGTGCCCCAGGCGGTCCACTCGTAGACCTCGGGCCCGGCCAGTCCGGAGAACGCGGACACGTGCACCGGCACGCCGCTGCCCCGCAGCAGTCCCCGGGCCGCGACCTCGGCCGCGCCGGGCTGGGGGAAGTCCGACGAGACCGACTCGACGGTGAGCGGCCCGAGCATCCGGTCGGTCAGGTAGACGAAGTGCGACAACACCTCGCGGACGAACCCGCCCTGCTCGGAGCGCGACAGCCAGGTCGCGTCCGCCTGGAACGCCCTGGGCCACGCCGGGAACTGCAGCCGGATCTCGATGCCCCGCAGTTCGCCCAGCGACGGCAGCCGACGTTCGATCTCGATCGTCGCCACCATGTCCGACAGCGCGAAGTTGACGGCGTTCGGCCGTCCGGCGGCGGACTCGGCCATCGCGCGGGCCTCGGCGAGGTCGACGGCGAGCGGCTTCTCGCAGAACACCGCCTTGCCGGCGGCGAAGGCCTTCCGCACGAGCTCGGCGTGCGACGCGGGTGGCGTCGAGACGTACACCGCGTCCACATCGGACAGCACGTCGTCCAGGGAGGCGAAGACCGGGATGTCGAGCGTGCGGGGTACCACGTCGACACCCGCGACCACGGTGAAGCCGGGATGTGACCGCGCCGCCGTCAGCATCCGGGTGCCCATGGCTCCCAGGCCGACGACGGCGAGGCGAATCGGATCAGCGATCATGGGCCCTATTCTGCAGGTGCCCAGGCCTTGGAGAGCTTCACCCGTGCACCGGTCTGCAGCAACGAGCCGGTGTAGAGCCGCGACGCGACCAGCAGGATCGCCACGACGGTCGCCGCGAGGATGCCGAGCGAGAGGATCGCCTCCCACGCCGCGGCCTGTTCGGAGAACAGCCGCACCGGCATCGCGACACCGGCCGTGAAGGGCACGAACGACATCCACTTGAGCACGGCGGGGTTCTCGTAGAAGAACTGCACGCCGAAGTACGGGCCCATGACCGCGATCATGACCAGGCCCATCGTCGAGCCGAGGTCCTCCTGACGGCTGACGAGCGCACCCGCCACGGCCCACATCGACGAGATCAGCACGAACCCGAGCATCAGGAACGGGATGAACCAGCCGAGCGCGGGCGCCACCACCCCCAGCAGCTCGCCGAGTCCGGCCACCCGCAACGCGATCGGCGCCGCGAGCGCCAGCACCACGACCTGGGCGAGCGTGAGGATCGTGTGGCCGAGGATCTTGCCCGCGAGCAGTGCGCGCACCGGCACGGTCGACACGAGGATCTCCACGATCCGCGTCTGCTTCTCGGTCACGGTGCTCTGCGCGATGGCCGCGCCGCCCATGCCGAACATGAGGAACACCAGCCCGAACACGATCACCGTGACGGACCGCTGGCCCGAGGTCACCGCCGAGGACTCCAGCAGCTCCACCGGAGGCGACTCGACGAGCTGGCGGATCACGCTGTTGGGCGGGCTGTTGAGCGCGAGGACCTTGATCCCGGCACCGTCCGGCACGATCGCGGCCTCGACGTCGTCGGCGCGGACCAGGTCGGAGGCCTCCTGCACGCTGCCGACCTCGCGGACGTCCAGTGCCTTGCCCTGCACCACTTGTGAGGCCGAGCCGACCACGGCGACCTTGGGGTCGTCGCCGCCGAACACGGTCGGCAGGATCGTGAGCGCGAACAAGGCGACGACCGTGAAGAGGAAGCCGATCCAGAAGCCCTTGGTGCCGACCAGGGTCTTCATCTCGCGTTCGGCGACGAGCCACGTCGCCTGGCTGAAGGACGCGCGGGCCATGTCAGATCACTTCCTTGAAGATCTCGTCCAGCGTGGGCACGACGGGCGTGAACGAGCGGACCTCGCCGCGGTCCAGCGCTGCCCTGAGCACCTGCTGGGGTTCCGCCTCGAACACCGCGCGCGGCCCGTCGAGGTCCAGGATCGTCACGCCGGGCACGTCGCGGACCCAGCCCGCGTCCTCCGCGACGACGATCTCGTAACGCTCCCCCGCGTGCCGGGCGCGCAACTCCTCGCGTGACCCGTTCGCCGCGATCCGTCCCTTCGAGATGATCACGACGTCGTCGCAGAGCCGTTCCACGATGGCCAGCTGGTGGCTCGAGAACAGCACCGGCACCCCGTTGGCGGCGCGCTTGCGCAGCACGTCCAGCACGGTCTCGACGGCGATCGGGTCGAGGCCGGAGAACGGCTCGTCGAGGATCAGCACGTCCGGGTCGTGCACCAGCGCGGCTGCGATCTGCACGCGCTGCTGGTTGCCGAGCGACAGCTCCTCGAGCCGGTCGCCGGCCCGCCCGGTCAGCTCCAGGTCCTCGAGCAGCTCGTCGGTGTTGCGCTGCGCGGTCTCGCGGTCGACGCCGTGCAACCGCGCCAGCCACGTGATCTGGTCGCGCACCTTCATCTTCGGGTAGAGCCCGCGTTCCTCCGGCATGTACCCGAAGTCCGGCCGGTTGTCCGGCCGGACCTCGGTCCCCTTCCAGCTCACCGAGCCCCCGTGCGCGGCGAGCACCCCCAAGACGATGCGCATCGTGGTCGTCTTGCCCGACCCGTTGGCTCCCAGGAAGCCCGTCATCCGGCCGGGCCGGACGTCGAAGCTCACCTCGTCGAGCACCTTGTGATCGCCGAAGCTCCGGCTGATCCCCCTGACAGTCAACATGGGGAGAACGGTAGGTCGTGGCGTTCAAGATCGCGTCCGCCGCGCGGCATCATCCTCGCGGAGGACCCCTTACGGGCTAACGTGCCCGTATGACCTTCCGTTTGGCCGCGTACGCCGTCAGCGTCGAGAACGACCGCGTGCTGCTCGTCCGTTGTGTGTCGCCGTACGGAGAAGACCACTGGTCGTTGCCCGGCGGGGCGGTGGAGCACTGCGAGGACCCGTTCGACGCGGTGGTCCGCGAGGTCGCCGAGGAGACCGGCTGCACCGGTGAGGTCGAGCGGCTGCTGGGCGTGGACTCCCGGGTCGTCCCCGCCGACGAACGCCACCTGTCCAACCTGGGGCCGCACCAGAACCTCGGCGTCTTCTACCAGGTCCGGATCACCGGCGAACCGCGTCCGGAACCGAACGGGGCGACCATCGATCCCGTGTGGACACCGCTCGCCGACGTCGCGGGGCTGCGCCGGTCCTCACTGGTCGACGTCGGCCTGGCCCTGTTCGCCGGCAGGCCGCCGACCGGGCATGTCGCCGCGGTCCCGGTCGGCGGCCTGGTCCAGCACTAACGCGCTCCCGCCGTCACTCCCAGCCGGTGGCCGCCCGTGTAGACGTTCATCGACGAGCCCCTCAGGAACCCGACGAGCGTCACGCCCATCTCCTCCGCCAGGTCGGCGGCGAGCGACGACGGCGCGGACACGGCGGTGAGCACCGGGATCCCGGCCATCACCGCCTTCTGCACCAGTTCGAACGACGCCCGCCCGCTCACCTGCAGCACGGTGCTCGTGAGCGGCAGCCGTCCGGCGCGGGTGGCCCAGCCGACGACCTTGTCGACCGCGTTGTGCCGGCCGACGTCCTCGCGCAGGCACAGGAGGGTGCCCTGGGCGTCGAACAGCCCGGCCGCGTGCAGACCGCCGGTGCGGTCGAAGACCCGTTGCGCCGCACGGAGTTTCGTCGGGAACTCCGTGATCGTCTTCGGGTCGAGGCGGAGCGGGTCGGACGCCACCTGCCAGGTCGCGACGGTGCGCACGGCGTCCAGGCTCGCCTTGCCGCACAGGCCGCAGGACGAGGTGGTGTAGAAGTTGCGCTCGATCGACGGGTCGGGTGGCGCGACGCCTTCGGCGAGCCCGACGTCGAGCACGTTGTAGGTGTTGCTCCCGTCGGCCGTGGCGCCCGCGCAGTACCGGATCGACACGATGTCGGACGGTGAGCGGACCACGCCCTCGCTGACCAGGAACCCCGCGGCCAGGTCGAAGTCGTCACCCGGCGTGCGCATGGTCACGGCGAGGGACTTGCCCCGCACGCGGATCTCCAGTGGTTCCTCGACCGCCAGCGTGTCCGGCCGCACGGTGACCGCGTCGTCCACCAGCCGCACCACGCGCCGCCTGCTCGTCACTCGTCCCACGTGCTTCCTCCCTGCAGATCGCGACGCACTCGTCGAGCAGGCGCCGCAACACCTCGTCCCCGGACATCGCCCGGACGGCCCTCGCCACGACCCAGTCGCGCGGCCACCACCTCGGCACGACGATCCCGGCTCTCCTCGCGCAATGTGCGATCAGGCTTCCTGTGGGCGGCTTCTCCGTACCGATCACTTTGGTGGCGAAAGGAAGCAGCTTGCGCCGTCCCTCCTCTGTGGACTGGTCGTTGACGCAGCGCGCCACGCACGCCAGCACCGGATGCACGCAGGCGGGCCGGTCCGACCACACCTCGCCCGCGAGCACCGACGTCAGTTCCATCAGGCAACAGCCGTCCGCCGGCGTCCGGTGCCAGCCCTTCGCGAGCCGCGGTACTCGGCTCACAGGCGCGGCCTTCCCGGCTGCGACAGGTGTCCGGTGAGCACCGCGCCCGCCAGCCCGAGCACGCCCGCCGCGATGAACGCGAACGTGTGCCCCTGGGAGGCGAGCACGATCGCGGCGATCAACGCTCCCGCGGCCTTGGCCGTGTAGAGCACGCCGAAGTTCTGGGCGCCGTTCGTCTCGCCGAAGTACTCCCTCGTCACGCCGACCAGCAGCGAGTAGCAGCACCCGGTGCCGAGACCCGCGAACGTGGCGCCGATGAGCAGCCCCGGCACGTTCTGGCTGTACAGCAACACGAACTGCGCCAGCCCGCCCGTCGCCAGCGTCCAGACGAGCGCCTTCCTGCGGCCGATCCGGTCCGAGACCCACCCGACCAGCACGCGCCCGGTACCCGTCGCGGCGGCCAGCGTGGCCAGCGCGACGACGCCGAGCACCTCGTCGCCGACGAACAACGGCAGGTACGCCAGGTCGTAGAGGGAGACCGCCGCCGCGAACGCCACACCGCCGTACAGCCACCAGAACGTGCCGCACCGCATGGCCTCGTGCGTCCGGAACTCCTTGAGAGCGGACCGGTTCGGCACCCGCGCGCGATCGAGCGCCCACTCGCGCGGCGGGACGTGCGACGGCCACCAGTGCTCGGGCGGGTCTTTCATCAACGCCCCGGCCACCGCGACCACGACGGTGATCGCGATCCCGGCCTGCAGCAGGAACCCGCCGCCGAAGAAGAACCCGGCGGCCAGCACGAACGGCACCGACCCGTACGCGAACGCCCCGCTGACGAACGCGACCTTCCGCGTCACGCGCTCGGGGTACCAGCGGACCACGGCGCCCAGGCACGTCGCGTAGACCAGCCCCGCGCCGATGCCGCCGAGAATCGCGTACCCGGCCAACTGGTCCTGCCCCAGCGTCACCAGCCCGGCTCCACAAAGGACGGCCCCGATCCACATCGCGCCGGTGGACGTGAGCCTCTTCCGGTCTCTCAGCCAGGCCGCCGGAAACGCCGTGCCGGCCTGGCACACGGTCCACAACGCCAGTGCCCAGAACAACTCCGGCACACTCCACCGGTCCCGCAACTGAGGAATCAGCGCCCCGAACCCGTACTGCCCGATGCCGGCCGCGAGCATCGCGGCCCAAGCGGCCCACAGCACCGTGCGACGTGAACGCCCCGACGCCTCGACGTCGGTCTCCCCCACCCGGTAGAGCCTGCCGACGTGATCACGTACGTAAGTCGCGACTGGCATGCCCTTCACCCCGTCCCGAGGATTGCATACAGTATTCGGTAGGCTATACCACGGGAGCCCTGATGAACATGCCTTGGACACTGGCCCGCCAGACGGCCCGCGACGCCGCGAAGCCCACGGACGCGGTCGAACTCGCCCTGCCCGATGCCGCGGGCCTGGCCCTGGCCTCGGCCGTGCGGGCTCTGGCCGGCCAGCCGACCTGCGCCACCTCGGCGATGGACGGCTACGCGGTGGCGGGTCCCGGCCCGTGGACCGTCCTCGGCCGGGTGGCCGCGGGAGACTCACCGCCCGGTCTGGTGCTGAGGCCCGGCGAGGCGTTCGGGGTGGCGACCGGGGCACCGGTGCCGGACGGCTCGGATGCCGTCGTCCCGGTCGAGCTCTGTTCGACGGACGGCGCGTTCCTGATCGCCGAGGCACTGCGCGGCAAGCACATCCGCCGCCGCGGTGAGGACTGGTCGGCCGGTGACGAACTGGTCCCCGCCGGCTCCCGGATCACCCCGGCCGTGCTGGGTCTGGCCGCCGCGGCGGGCCACGACACCCTGCTTGCCCACCGTCGGCCGCGGGTGGCCGTGATCGTCACCGGCGACGAGCTCCTGCACGCCGGGCCACCCCGCCCTGGCCGGGTCCGCGACGCCATCGGCCCGATGCTGCCCGGTCTGCTGCACGGGGCGGAGTTCCTCGGCACCGCCCACCTGCGCGACGACCCGTCCGCGCTGGCCGCCGCCCTCACGACCGACCTCGCCGGCGGCGTCATGCCTACTGCCTTCACCTCGGGCCAGGCCCACGGCCTCACACCCGAGCTGACCGCCTCTCCAGCCTCAGGTCAAGCCCACGGCCCCACACCCGAGCTGACCGCCTTCCTCACCTCCAACCAAGCCCACGGCCTGGACGCCGACCTCATCCCCGAGCCGACCGGCGCCTTCACCACACACCAGGCCGACGTGATCGTCACCTGCGGCGCCACCTCGGTGGGCCCGGCCGACCACCTCCGCCGCGTGCTCGCGACCCTCGGCGCCGAGGTCCTGGTCAGCGGCGTCGCCTGCCGCCCCGGTCACCCGATGCTGCTCGCCGTCCTGCCCGACGGCCGCTGCGTCGTCGGGCTGCCGGGCAACCCGTTCGCCGCCTACGCCGCCGTGCTGACCCTGCTCCGGCCGCTGCTCGACACCCTGAGCGGCCACGCCGCCCGCCCGCCGGTCACCGCCTGGCTCGGTGATGTGCACGCCCACCCCCGCGACACCCGCCTGGTCCCGGTCACCAGGTCCGGCGGGCTGGCGGTGCCCGTCGGCCACGACCGGCCGGGGTCGCTGTGGGGTGCGGCTCTCGCGGACGCGGTCGCGGTCGTCCCGCCCGGTCACCGGGGTGGCGAGGTGGAGGTGCTCACTTCCGGGAGCGCCAGCTGACCTTCGACGACCCCGCCTCGGGCGCGTCCTTCACGACGGTCCGCACCGGCAGGCCGAGGAAGTCGCCGAATCGCCCGATGTGATCCAAGAGCCGGTCGGCGTCGAAGCCCGGTAGCGGCCGCAGTTCCACGTCCACGGAGGTCTTCTTCATGACTCGCCGCCACAGTCCGGCGATCTGGCCGTCCTCGACGATCGTCGCGTGGAACATGCCGTTGTAGGTGGAGATCGGGATCTCGCCGTAGCGGGTGAAGAACGCGCCGCGGTCCTTGTAGCCGATCAGCAGCTCGTCGTAGGCGGGCAGCACGAACGCGCCCGAACCCGGCGTGAGGTCCGGCGGCAGCCAGTACTCCTTGCCGTCGACCGTCTCGCACACCAGTGACGACTTCACCGCTTCCAGGCCGCGAGACGCCTCGCGGACGCCGATGCCGCACCAGTTCGCGAAGTCAGCCAGGGTCGCCGGGCCGTGGCTGCCGAAGAACCGCGACGCCAGCACGGCCATCGCCTCGTCGCCTTCGAGTGAACGCTGCTGTGGTGCCCACTCGTCCAGCAGCACGAACGTCTGCTCCTTGCCGCGCGGTGGTCCCGGTACGACCAGGCCCTCCTGGGCGAGGTGGATGAACGTGAAATAGCTCTGCTGCCGATCGTCCGGGATGCCGACGCCCGCCATCAGGTCGATCATCTCGCGCCGGGTGAGGCAGCCGCCGCCGGTGAGCGCCTCCACGAACGTCTTGCGCGCCAACGACATCAGCTCGGGCGTCATGTGGTGGTACGCCCACGCCTTGGGGGTCAGCCGGGCGAGGTCGCGGGCGCCGAAGAGGCCCAGCATCCACCGGACGTCCTCGGCCAGGACGTAGTGGATCGTGCCGCGCATCAGCCACGTGCGGACGACACGACCGGACTGCAACGCTGACTCGACGTCGGCGATGCGCGCGTCGGCCGTGCGCAGGCCGATCGCCCACAGGGACTGGCCGTAGTCCTGGCCCTGCATGGCTCCGAGCGAGCGGACGACGTCCTCCGCCGACCGGAGCCGCCCGATGTTGCCGAGGCGCAGCGCCGCGATGTCCATCGGGCCAGTCTCACCGACCGCGCTCCAGTCCCGCTCAAGCGGGCCAGCAGCCCGTGTACCCCTCGGCCAGGTACCGCGAGCCCGCCTCGGACCCGACGACGGAGGCCAGTTCGCCGAGCTGCCTGCGCACGTCGAAGTCCGTCGCGGCGGGCAGAGCGTGCAGCATCGTCGTCATCCAGTACGAGAAGTGCTGTGCCTTCCAGACCCGGTCGAGGGCGCGCGGACCGTACTCGTCCAGCGCGTCCATGTCGTTCTTGAGCAACGCGCGTTCGATGACCTCGCTGAGCACGCTCACGTCGGCCAGCGCCAGGTTCAGGCCCTTCGCACCGGTCGGCGGCACGGTGTGGGCGGCGTCGCCGGCGAGCAGCAGGCGACGGTGGCGCATGGGTTCCGCGACGAACGACCGGAAGCGCAGCACGGTCTTCTCGGTGATCGGGCCCTCCCGCAACGTGAACCCGTCCGGGCCCGCGACCCGTGACTGCAGCTCCTCCCAGATCCGGTCGTCGGACCACGTGGCGGCGTCGGTCTCCGGCGAGCACTGGAAGTACATGCGCTGGTGGGTCTCGGTGCGCTGGCTGATCAACGCGAACCCGCGCGGCGAGTGCGCGTAGACCAGTTCGGGAGCGCTGCGCGGCGCCTCGGTGATGATGCCGAACCAGGCGAACGGGTACTCGCGGGAACTGTGCCGGCGCAACGCCTCCGGCACCTCGGCACGGCAGATCGAACGGGAGCCGTCCGCCCCGACGAGCAGGTCGCAGCGCACCTCCCGCTCCACCCCGTCGCTGTCGGTGAACCGGATAGCGGGCCCGGTGACGTCGACGGACGTGCCGCTGACGCCGAACCGCACGTCGCCGCCGTCGCGTTCGCGCGCGTTCGCCAGGTCCAGGAACACGTCGGTCTGCGGGTAGAGCCAGACCGACTCGCCCACCAGCGCGCGGAAGTCGACGCGATGGCTCTCGCCGCCGAACCGCAGGTCGATGCCCTCGTGCGGATGCCCTTCGCGCAGCACCCGGTCCGACACACCGGTGTCGGCCAGCAGTCGCGCGCTGTCGGCTTCCAGGATGCCGGCGCGGACCGTGTTCTCGATCTCCGCGCGTGTTCTGTTGTCGATGACGACACTGTCGATCCCGTTGAGGGACAACAGGTGCGAGAGCATCAGCCCCGCCGGTCCAGCACCGACGATGCCGACCTGCGTGCGCGTCATGAAAGGCTCCTTGATGAGCGGGAGGGTTATGAGGGTTCCTTCAGGACCTGCCGGGCGACGGAGAAGGCGTGGTTCGCGGCGGGCACCCCGCAGTAGATCGCGCTCTGCAAGATCACCTCACCGACCTCCGCCTCGCTCAGCCCGTTCCGCAGCGCCGCGGCGACGTGCAGCTTCAGCTCGTCCCAATGCCCGTGCGCGATCAACGCCGTCAGGGTGATGGCACTGCGCATGCGCCGGTCGAGCCCGGGCCGCGTCCACACCTCACCCCACGCGTACTTCGTGATGAATTCCTGGAAGTCGTGAGTGAACTCGTCCGGCGCCGCTCTGTCCACATGTGCGTCGCCGAGCACCTCACGCCGGACCTTCATGCCGTCGTCGTAGGACACCGCATCTCCCACCGCTTCAACGCCTCGTCCACGAACACCCCGGCCGCTCCCAGGTACGAGCCCGGATCCGTCCCGCCACCCCGCTCCGCCAGCAACTCGGGAGCCGCCTCGGCGGCCCGGCGCACCATCACGTCCGCGCGCACCTCGAGCCCCTCCACCAGTTCCGCGGCCTGCGAAGCGGCCACCACCGCCAGTTCCAGCAACGCCCGCAACGCGGGCCACTCCGCGTGCCACGCCCCGTCCGGCCGCTCGTCGACCGCCCGCGCCGCGCACAGGTGCAGCTGCGCCCCCAGCCCGGGAGCTCGCAGAGCCGCGCTGTTCACCAGCACCGACAGCACCGGGTTCCGCTTGTGCGGCATGGTCGACGACCCACCGCGCCCGGCCACGAACCCCTCGCGGACCTCGCCGACCTCCGGCCGTCCCAGCGTCAGCAGGTCCGCGGCCATCACCCCGAGCGCGTCGCAACCACGCACCACCGCGTCACCGAGCCGCGTGACCGGCGCACGGTAGGTGTGCCAGGGCATGCCCGGCCACACCAGCCCGAGGTACCCTGCGAGAGCCGAGGCGGACGCCACCGGGTCGGGAACCCGGGACAACGTCCCCGCCGCGCCGCCGCACTGCACCGGCAGGCTCGACGCCACGGCCTCCAGCTCGTCCAGCGAGTCGAGCACACCCACCAGCCACCGCGCGGCCTTGAGCCCGAACGTGATCGGCACGGCGTACTGCGTCAGCGTCCGGCCCGCCATCACGCTGGCCCGATGCTCACCGGCCAGCCCCGCCAACGCACGAGCGGTGCGCCCGAGATCAGCCGAAATCCCTTCCACAGCCCCTCGCGCCAGCAGCATCAGCGCGGTGTCGAGCACGTCCTGGCTGGTCAGTCCGGTGTGGACGGTCGTGGAGACCCGCCCGCGCAGGGCGGAGACCAGCGGCAGCACCGGGTTGCCCGCCGCCTCCACCTCGACCGGGTCCAGCGAGGGAACCCAGTCGCCCAGGGACAGCGGCGACCCGAGCACACGAGCCCAGGCGACCTCCACCTCCAGCATCGCCCGCACCAGCGCGGCGTCGTCGAGGAGGCCGGCCGCGCGATGAGATCCAGGGAGCACGATCACGTCCGCGGGAACTGGAAGAACACCGTCTCGGACGGCCCCTGCAGGTGGATGTCGAACCGGAGGCGCCCGTCGTCCTCGCGCGCGGCCACCAGCCCGTCCACGGCGTCCGCGGCGCCGGGCAGGTAGATGCGCGTGAACAGGCGGTCGAGCAACCCTCGTGCGAACACCGTCACCGCGAAGAACGGCAGCCCGGGCTCGACGGTGCTGAACCAGTAGTGCCCGGCGCCGTCGGTGCAGGACCGGCCCCAGCCCGTGAACCCGGCACCGCGCCGCCGCAACGAACCTCCGACGCGCGGCACGACACCCGCGGCGTCGGACTGGCGGATCTCGATCATCGCGTCCGGCACGACGTCACCCGCGCCGTCGAAGACGTAGCCGTGCAGCACCACGGATCCGGCCGCGCCGAACGGCACCAGTTCGGAGTCGCCGGGGTACGCGAGCGCGTGGTGGAAGAACGGGCCGACGGTCTGGCCGGGGGTGGCGTCAGTCATCGGTCGGCTCCAGGTGGGTCGCGTGGCTTCCGGTCAACACGATGTCCCACCGGTAGCCGAGCAGCCACTCGTGCTCGGACTGCGAGTGGTCGTACGAGGCGATCAGGCGGGCCAGGGCGGCGGGGTCGGTGATCGACTGGGCGATCGGGTCCAGCGCCAGCAGCTGGTCGCCGGGGAAGTACATCTGCGTGATCAGCCGCTGGGTGAAGTCGGTGCCGAACAACGAGAAGTGGATGTGCGCGGGCCGCCAGGCGTTGTGGTGGTTGCGCCACGGGTAGGGGCCCGGCTTGATCGACGTGAACGAGTACCAGCCGTCGTCGTCGGTCAGGCAGCGGCCGACACCGGTGAAGTTCGGGTCGAGCGGCGCCGGGTGCTGGTCACCCTGGTGCGAGTAGCGGCCGGCGGCGTTGGCCTGCCAGACCTCGACGAGCTGGCGGCGCACCGGACGTCCGTCGCCGTCGAGCACGCGGCCGTGCACGCGGATGCGTTCACCGATCGGCTCGCCGCCGCGCTGCAGGGTCAGGTCGGACTCGACCGCGGCGACGTCGGAGTGGCCGAACACGGGCGCGAGCAGCTCGGCGCCCTCGGGGTCGACGTGCCTGCGTTCCTTGGTCGGGTGGCGCAACGTGGTGCTGCGGTACGGCGCGAAGTCCAGCAGCGGCGCACCTCCCGGTGAGTCTGCCTGGATCTTCGCGATCTCGTCGCTGATCTCGTGCTGGCTGGTCGTCACGTCGTCGAACGGTAGGCAAAGGTCGGACGGGAGTCGACCGCTGCTTTCCGCTGAACGGAAACGCGCACGTCACCTTGACAGCCCCGAGACGACCGCTCATATTCGAGGAATGCCCAGGGCAAGTGTGCGAGAGCAGATCGTCGACGCCGCGTTCGAACAGTTCCACCGGCACGGCTACAACGCCTGCGGCGTCAAGCTGATCACCGACAGCGCCAAGGTCCCCAAGGGCTCGTTCTACAACCATTTCGAGAGCAAGGAAGCCCTCGCGCTCGTCGTGATGGACCGCTACGGCGAGACGCGGCACCTCGACAGGCTCGCCACCCCGAAAACCGCACCGTTGACCCGGCTGCGCCACCACTTCGAGGCCCTCGCGCAGGACATCGTGGACTTCGGCTACGAACGCGGCTGCGTCTTCGGCAACTTCAGCACCGAGGCCGCCGACCACATCCCCGCGATCCGCGCGGGTGTCCGGACCGCGTTCGACCTCTGGGCGACCGCGATCGCCGCGGTCGTCCGCGAGGCCCAGGCCGACGGCACGGTGACGACCACCCAGAGCCCGGACATCCTGGCCAGGTTCCTGCTCAACGCCTGGGAGGGCGCCATCGTCGGCGAACGCGCCACCAAGGACGGGTCGTCGTTCGCCGCGTTCTTCACGGTCGCCTTCGAGGTCGTGCTGCGCTGAGACCCGGCCCACGGACAGATCCCTTGACGAATTCTAAGACGACCGGTCATATTGGATGTCATGAGCGACATCCAACCCCGGTTCCACACCATCGACGGCCTGTCGATCCGCTACGCCGTCAGCGCTGACAGGCCTACAGCGCTGCTGCTCAGCCCGTGGCCCGAGAGCATCTACGCCTACGACGCGACGTGGGCGAAGCTCGCCGCGCACGCGAACCTGATCGCGGTCGACCTGCCCGGCTTCGGGCACTCCGAGCTGCGCGAGGACCTGTTGTCCCCCAGCCGGATGGGCGAGTTCGTCGTGCGCGTCGCCGACGCGTTCGACCTGGACCGGCCCCACGTCGTCGGTCCCGACATCGGCACCAGCGCGGTGCTGTTCGCGGCGGCGAAGGCACCGGACCGGTTCCGCAGCATCGTGATCGGCAGCGGCGGCGCGCTGTCCCCGACCGACCTGGGCGCACCGCTGCACGACTGGGTCCACGACGA
The DNA here is from genome assembly GCF_033794685.1 of Streptomyces sp. ID05-26A. Classification (NCBI taxonomy): domain Bacteria; kingdom Bacillati; phylum Actinomycetota; class Actinomycetes; order Kitasatosporales; family Streptomycetaceae; genus Streptomyces; species Streptomyces sp. ID05-26A. The sequence continues at coordinate 397,146 of NZ_JARAYZ010000003.1, read as the reverse complement.
GGACCTCACGCCGTACCGGGCACTGGGCCCCAAGGACGTGGTGAACATCGCCATGGACGCGATCGAGGGCTACGAGCTGCCGGACGTGGTGCGGCAGGACTACCTGGCCGCCTACCAGGGCCAGCGGTTCGTCGAGCAGATGGCGTACGTGCGCGCGTACCCGGCGGAGTTGCTCGAGCTGAACGAACTCCTGCCGGGCATCACCACGCCCGTCCAGCTGATCAACGGCAAGCGCGACTCGGTGGTGCCGGTCTCCAACGCCGAGCACCTGCACCAGCGGTTGCCGAACAGCAGGCTCGACGTCGTGGACGCCGGGCACTTCGTGTGGGAGGAGAACGCGGACGAGTACGCCCGCATCGTCACCGACTGGTGGCAGCAGCACTAACCCGTCGTGCAGGCGGCTCCGTTCACGCTGAACGAGCCCGGCGGCGACGTGGGACCGTTGGCGGAGCCGTTGAACCCGAACGTCACCGAGCCGTCCTTGACGATCAGCGCGTTGTAACCCGCGTTGGCGACGCTCACCTCCGCGCCGGACTGGGACACCGTCCCGTTCCACAGTTGCGTCACGGTCTCGCCGTCCGCGAACCGCCAGCGCACCGTCCAGCCCTCGACCAGCGCGCCGCTGACGTTGCGCACGGTCACGTCGGCCTGGAACGCGCCGGCCCACTGGTTGGTGACCCGGTAGACCACGACACAGGTCGGGGCGGGCTCCTGCGGAGGGGGTGGCGCGGTCGACGCCGGACAGTCCCCTTGGGCCCAGAGGCCGAGTTTCGCCTTCGACGCCTTGCTTTCCGCCTCGACCAGCGGGCCACCGTCCACACCGGTGGTGCGCAGGATGCCGTACTGGACCGCCAGCAGGGCGTAGTCGGTGCCGTCGGGCAGCGCCAGCGAGACCTCGCCGGGCGTGATGCTGCTCACCCGCACCTCCTTGTCCTGCAAGGTCTTCGTGGCGAAGTCGAGAGCGGCGGCGGCCGTGCAGGCCGACGGTTCGGCCAGCAGTGAGATGCGGGCACGCGTGCCGTCGGCCAGCTCGACGGTGCGGCCGTCCACAACGGTGCGCACCTTTGTGGACGGCTCTTTCGCTGCGGCGTCAGGAGAAGAGGGGTTCGACGCGGGGACGGGCCTGCCGTCGTGCGAGGCCGTGCACCCGGCCACGAGCAAGGTCAACAGCACCAACAAGTGCTTCCGTGCTGCCATTGGACAAATCTATCGCCGGAGGCAGCGTCCGCAATCCGCTGTTCGGAGTTGATCAACTCGGGCTTTCGGAGGTGTGGCCCGCGCGGAGCCTCCGGATGTGCGAGCGTGGGGTGGCCACAGTTGCGCGGATGGTTCCCTGCCGTTCATCAGCTCGTGGTGCTCGACCGAAAGGATCACGACGTACCTCGTTCCCTGCCGATGGAGGTCTGAAGTGCACTCCCTGCTACCGCACCGGACACGTCGCCTGTTCGCCGCTCTCGCCGTCGTCGCGTCCGTGCTCGGCGTGACCACGGCCGTCGCCCCCGCGGCCGACGCCGCCGTCTACAACTCCTGCACGCAGTCGCGTTGCGACGCGGCCCGTTCCGCCAACAGCACGTGGAAGTCGAAGAGCTACCCGAGTTCGCGTGGCTGGAACAGCTGGCCCAACGGCCAGTGCAACTTCGCGGGCGGCGTGCACCAGAACCGCGAGGGCCAGCTCCCGGCCGGCCACAGCTACCTGGAGTTCGACGTCTATCCGCGTGCCTGCAACGCGTCCCGGGACGCGTACCGGATCATCGTCGACCGCACCGCCGGCACGGTCTACTTCTCGCCCGACCACTACAAGAACTTCTACCGCCTCTAGTGACTACCGGGCGCTGCGGTCGATCCACGACCGCAGCGCCCACCAGGTGTGCAGCGTCGTCAGCACGTGTGACCGTCCCGCGCGCGGGTTCTCGCCGAGGTCGGCGTCGGTCAGCTCCACCAGCCGGTCGAGCCGGTACCGCACGGTGTTCGCGTGGATATGCAGCGCCGAGGCCGTCGCGCTGAGCCGTCCGCCGTTGTCGAGGTAGCACAACGCCGTCACCACCATCTCGTGGTGGAACGTGCTCTTCTGGTCCAGTTGGCCGAGCAACGAGTCGGCGAGCGTCGCCGCGAGCCCGGGGTAGGCCGCGAGAGCGGTCTCACCAGCGAGGTCGGTGAGAAGCTGCACGCCCAGCGACGCTCCCGCGGCCGCCAGGGCCTGCGTGCACATCGAGTACGTCCCCCGCAACGACTTCAGCGCGGTCGCCGGCGACACCACGAGCAGGTCGTCCGACCACGACGGCGGCACGTGCGTGAGCCCCGCCAGCCGTCCCTCGACCAGCCCGTACACGCCGCCGAACGTGTGCAGCCGCTGCTCCAGCGTTCGAGCGTGACTCGGGTCGGTCACCGCGGACACCACGCAGTGGTAGCGACCGTCGGGACGCAGGCTCGCGCGCGCGAGTTCGGACGCGTCCGGGAAGTCACCGGACACCAGCAGTCGTCGCAGCACCTGGGCGTTCAGATCACGGGCCGTGCGGGACAGCTGCAGTTCGGCCGTGTGATAGCCGCTGACGATGTTCCGCTCGACCGCGCCGACGTAGTGGTCCAGGTCGATCATGAAGTCGAGGATCGTGCCGTCGTCGACCCCCAGCGACCGCGCGAGTTCGACGCTCGCCCTGATCAACTCGGTGCGCCCGGCGTGCACCCCGCGCAACAGCCCCGCCATCGACACGCCCTGCGCGGCGCGGTCGGCTCCCAGCGACAGGGCGGCGGAGAAGTCGCCGTCGTCGGGCGAGCCGCCGCGTTCGAGGTGCGCGATCCCCTCGGACAGCAGGAACGCGATGTGCCGGCGGTTCTCCTCCGCGGGAAGCCGGGCCACCTCGGGCGAGTTGCCGCGAGCGGCGTCGACGACCCGTCCGACCACCTTGTCATCGGCGGCGACGGCCTGGAGCACCTCACGGACCATCGCGGACATACCCGGCACGTCGCCTCCGCAAACCCCACGTTGTGTGACGGCCACAACACAGCCGTCGCCGTTTGGTGGCGGGACCCTATCCCCCGCTCTCCGGTTACTGGTTAGTTGCTTTACGCGAGAGTAATTCGCGTTGGCTCCACCCTTCAACGAGGAAGGCCCTGGGATGTCAGACCGGAACATGAGCCGCCGCACCCTCCTTGCCGCGAGCGGCGCGATCGGAGCGATCGCCGCGGGCGGGACCCTGGGGCAGGCAGTCGCCGGAGCGGCGCCGAGAGTCGACGCGGACGTGATCGTCGTCGGGCACGGCCTGGCGGGGCTCGTGGCGACCTCCGAACTGGCCGCGGCGGGCCGCAAGGTCCTGCTGCTGGACCAGGAACCCGAGGCCAGCCTGGGTGGACAGGCCTTCTGGTCGCTCGGCGGGTTGTTCTTCGTCAACTCCCAGGAGCAGCGGACCGCGGGCATCAAGGACTCGCTGGAACTGGCCCGCGCCGACTGGTTCAACACCGCCGGGTTCGACCGCGGGGTGAACGACCCGCTCGGCGAGGACTACTGGGCCGCCAAGTGGGCCGAGGCGTACCTGAACTTCGCCGCCGGCGAGAAGCGCGACTGGCTCTACGGGCTCGGTGTGCGCTGGGTGCCGATCGTCGGCTGGGCCGAACGCGGCGGGCAGCTCGCGGACGGGCCCGGCAACTCGGTGCCGCGCTTCCACATGACGATGGGCACGGGCCCCGGCGTCATGGAGCCGTTCGAGAAGAAGACGCGTGAGGGCGTCCGCGACGGCAAGGTCACCTTCAAGTTCCGCCACCAGGTCGACGGCCTGATCACCAGCAACGGCGCCGTCACCGGCGTGCGCGGCAGCCTCCTGGAGCCCAGCAACGCCGCGCGCGGCACCCGCAGCTCCCGCACCAAGGTCGGCGACTTCGAGCTGTACGCGCCGATGGTCATCGTCACCTCGGGCGGCATCGGCGCCAACCACGACCTGGTGCGCCGCAACTGGCCCGCCCGCCTCGGCCCGGCTCCCCAGCGGCTCGTCACCGGTGTCCCCGCGCACGTCGACGGCCGGATGCTGGCGATCACCGAACTGGCCGGCGGCCGTCTGGTCAACCGCGACCGCATGTGGCACTACACCGAGGGCATGATCAACCACACCCCGATCTGGCCGGACCACGGCATCCGCGTGCTGGCCGCGCCGTCGTCGCTGTGGCTCGACGCGCGAGGAAAGCGCTTCCCGAACCCCGGCATCCCGTCGCTGGACACGCTCGGCACGCTGGAGCTGATCGGCAAGTCGGGGTACGACTACTCGTGGTTCGTGCTCAACAAGAAGATCATCGACAAGGAGTTCGTGCTCTCCGGCTCCGAGCAGAACCCGGAGATCACCCGCAAGGACCTCGCCGCCTACATCGCGATGCGGATCTTCAACAGCACCCCGCCGCCGGTGAAGGCGTTCATGGACAAGGGTGTCGACTTCGTCATCAAGAACAACCTGCCGGACCTCGTGGCCGGGATGAACGCGCTGACCGGCACGAACCTGATCAACCTGGACGATCTGCGGCGCCAGATCACCATCCGCGACCAGCAGGTCGACAACCCGTTCTCCAAGGACGTCCAGGTGATGGGCATCCGCAACTCGCTGGCGTACAGCGGCGACAGCCTCGCCCGCACGGCCGGGTTGCACAAGCTGCTCGACTCCGGGTCCGGCCCGCTGATCGCGATCAGGATGAACATCCTGACCCGCAAGACGCTCGGCGGCCTGCAGACCGACCTGCAGGGCCGGGTCCTCGGCTCGAACGGCCAGCCGATCCGCGGCCTGTACGCGGCGGGCGAGGTGTCCGGTTTCGGCGGCGGCGGCGTGCACGGCTACCGCGCGCTGGAGGGCACCTTCCTGGGCGGCTGCCTGTTCTCCGGGCGCGCGGCGGGCCGTGCCGCGGCGGCCGAAAGCGCTTAGCGGCCCACGATCACGGGGTCTGCGGTCTCCCCTGTTGACCGCAGACCCCGCACCACCTCGAGCACCTTCTCCACCGACCCGGCCGGCGTCTCGGCAGCGGAGTCGAGCACCAGGTGCTCGTCGCTCCACGCCTCCCACAGCCCCTGCATGCGTTGCACGTGCACCCACGGAACCGTTGCGTGCCAACCAGGAATCCCCCGGTCACGCCCCTCGACGCGGGACCGGTGCAGCACCGCGTCCGAGCAGACGCACTCAACGCCGACGAACACACCCCCGAGCCGCTCGGTGAGCTCACGCCACCGAGCCCGCTCCTCGACCGTGTGCCCGCTGGTGTCCACGACGACGTCGATCCCCAGTTGGACCTGCCGCGCGACCAAAGCCCTGAGCTGCAGGTCGACGACGTCGAAGGCGTTCTCGTCGGTGACAGCCCGCGCCAGCACGAGCGCCCCCATCACCCAGTCCAACGAGAAGACCGGCGCCCGCAACCGCTTGCCCACCCCTTCGGCGAGCGTGCTCTTGCCGGCGCCAGGACTCCCCGTCACCAGCACGACGACAGGGCTCTCGGTCGAAGGTTCGAGGTTCAGGTAGAGATCAGTCATGCCCCACCTAAACATCGATGTGGGCGCCCATGATGACTGTTCGCTCTCGGGGCAATCCGAAGTGCTCGGCAGCGTCCGCCGTGATGTAGGACGTGGCCACGAACAACCGCTTGCGCCACCCGGCCATCGTCCGCGACCGCCCGCGCCGCAACTCGATCTTCGACAGGAAGTACCGGGCCTGCTCGAGGTCGAGCCCGCCTTCCGCCATCTCCGGATCCACCAACGCCAGCGCCGCAGGCACATCAGGCGTCTCCACGTACCCGAACCGGGCACACACGTGGATGATCCCGTCGTCAGCGAACCCGAGCCTGTCCACCTCGACCCGCCGCTCCTCGGCCACCCGAGGCACCGGCTCGGTCTCGATCGACACGATCACCACCCGCTCGTGCAACACGTGGTTGTGCTCCACGTTCGCCCGCAACGCAAGCGGCGCAGTCTCCTTACCCCGGTTCAGGAACACCGCACACCCAGGCACCCGAGCAAGCCGCCGCGAATGCAACTCCTCGACGAACGCCTGCAACGACCCCTCAGCCTCCCGCCGAGCCTTCGTCACGATCGCCCGCCCACGCTGCCAGGTGGTCATCACCGTGAACGCGGTCAACCCGATCAACAACGGCAACCACGCACCGTGCAACAACTTGGTCATGTTGGCCGCCAGGAAGAGAAGATCCACCCCCAGCAACACAACGCACCCGAGCCCGACAGCCCACCCAGGCGCCTTGAACCGAACCCGCGCGATGAACAGAAACAGGGTCGTCGTGATCGTGATGGTCCCGGTAACAGCCATCCCGAAGGCGAAAGCCAGCGCCGCCGACGTCTGAAACGCGAACACCAACGTCAACACAGAGACCAGCAACACCCAGTTGATCCAGGGCACGTAGATCTGCCCGATGGTCGACTCGGACGTGTGCGCGATCCGCAACCGAGGCAGGTACCCGAGCTGCGCGGCCTGCGACGCCACCGAGTAGGCCCCAGTGATCACGGCCTGCGAAGCGATCACGGTAGCCGCGGTGGCCAGCACCACCACGGGCCACCGCCCCCACTCGGGCACAAGCAGGAAGAACGGCCCGCTGACGTTGGCCGGATCGTCCAGGATCAGCGCCCCTTGCCCCATGTAACTCAACACACAGGCCGGAAACACGAGGAACAACCACCCACGAGCAATCGCGGGCCGCCCAAAATGCCCCATGTCCGCGTACAGCGCCTCAGCACCGGTCACCGCCAACACCACAGCAGCCAAGGCAAAGAACGCAACACCGAAGTTCCCGACCAAAAACCCAACAGCGTAAGCAGGCGACAACGCCTTCAAGATCTCCGGATGCCCAGCGATCCCACCAATCCCAGCCACCCCGATGACAGCGAACCAGAGGATCATCACGGGCCCGAAGAACCGCCCGACCACCCCACTCCCCCGCCGCTGCACCAGGAACAACCCAACGATGATCACAGCGGTGATCGGCACAACAAACCGCTCGAGCTCAGGCTCGACAACCTTGAGCCCCTCAACAGCGGACAAAACCGAGATAGCAGGCGTGATCATGCTGTCGCCAAAGAACAGGGCAGCCCCGAACACCCCCAAAGCAGCCAAGGTGGCGGCCGCCTTACGCCCCTGCTTGGCCTTCCACCGCCGCAACAACGTGATCAGGGCCATGATCCCGCCCTCACCATCGTTGTCGACCCGCATGGCCAACAACACGTAGGTGACGGTCACAACGATCATGACAGACCAAAAGATCAACGAAACAACACCATAAACGTTGTCCACACTGACCGGCACAGGATGCGGATCAGCGGGGTTGAACACCGTCTGGATCGTATAAATGGGGCTCGTACCAATGTCCCCGAACACAACCCCAAGAGCCCCGACAACAACAGCAAGCCGAACGGTGTCACGACCGAGCTTCGCCCGAGAGACCACTTCAGACCCCTGCGAACCAGCCACAACAACCCCCTAAACCGCAACTGCCCGCAAGATAACCGCACCCCAACCAAGACGCCGGGCACGTCCGGGTGATCTTTACGCGATCCTGACGCCAACAGCCGCGATGCCGCAGGCGAGCCGTCCGTCTTTGTCTTTCGCAAGCGGTCCAGGCGGTGGGGTCCCATCACGAGTCGCGCCATAGCTCTTGCTGCATGCCTGGAGGGGTGTCAACTCGACGCGCTTTTTGTCGAGTTGACACCCCTCCAGGCATGTGGCCCGCTCTTGGCTCGGCTCGTGATGGGACCCCACCGCCAACGCAACTCTCAAAGCAACAGGCAGCCGCCCTAAGCAACAGGCGTGCCATCTACCTACGGGCGGCGCGGGCCCCCTGATCAGATTGCCGGGGGTCTGGGGGCAGCGCCCCCAGGGAAAGCACGCAGCAGCGACCCGCCACTAGCAAGGCGACCACCCGCAAAGTCGCGGATCGCACAGGTGACCACCCGCAGAGTCAGCGGACCGCAAGGCCACCACCCTTTGACATACCCATACCCCCCTAGGGTATAACTGGCACCAAGCCACCGCACCCCCGGCATCACCACCCGGCCGAGCGATGGCAGGAGAAGGAGCGAGACATGCCCGGCTACGCCCCCACAAAAGCCGCCCACCACCGCCGCCTGCGCAGAATCGAAGGCCAGGTCCGCGGCCTGCAACGGATGATCGAGAACGACGAGTACTGCATAGACGTGCTCACCCAGATCTCCGCGGCCACCAGGGCGTTGCAGGCGGTCTCACTGGGGCTGCTCGAAGAGCACCTCAAGCACTGCGTGAGCCAGGCGATGACCGAGGGCGGCACCACCGCGACCGAGAAGATCGAGGAAGCGAGCAACGCCATCGCCCGCCTGGTCCGCTCCTAACCCACGAGGGAGAAGGCCATGAGAACCGGCTACAAGGTAGCTCTCTACGCCACAACGCTAGCCGTGATCTTCGGCGGTACCTGGGCAGCAGGGTCGGCAACCCCGCAAACACCCCAGGCAACGCAGAGCGACACCCCAGCACACAACGAAAAGCCGGCACACAGCGACGAACCAGCACACGGCGACGCTCCGCCGAACAACGAAAAGCCAGCACACGGCGAAGCTCCACCAACCGGCGAACACAAAACAGCCCAACCGGATGTCCCACCAGGACTGTCCACATCGGCCAACGGCTACACCCTCCGCCTGAACGAGAACAGCCGCCTCTCCTTCCAAATCGAAGACCACACCGGCACCCCGGTGACGAAGTTCGAAGTGGACCACGAGAAACGTCTACACCTGATCCTGGTCCGCAGAGACGGCAAGAACTTCCAGCACGTCCACCCGGACATGGCCCAGGACGGCACCTGGTCGATCCCGACCACCCTCCCGGAAGCCGGTACCTACCGGGTCTTCGCCGACTTCACCCCGGAGAACGGCAAGAAAACCACCCTGGGCGCGGACATCCACCACCCAGGCGACTACCGCCCGCAGACCTACCAGGACAACCGCAAGTTCACAGTCGACGACTACGAGGTGACCCTCAAGGGCGACCTGACCGCGAACTCCGCGTCGACGGTCACCGCGGAGATCACCAGGAACGGCACCCCGGTGACAGACCTGCAGGACTACCTGGGCGCCAAGGGCCACCTGGTGGCGCTGCGCACCTCGGACCTGGCCTACCTGCACGTGCACCCGGAGGCCGGCGACCAGGTGAAGTTCGCGGTCGAGGTCCCCACACCGGGAAAGTACCGCCTGTTCCTGGACTTCCGGCACCAGGACGAGGTCCGCACAGCCGAGTTCACGCTCACCACCCACGAGGAGGTCGGTCATGGCCACTGACACCATCGAGCTCTCGATCGGCGGCATGACCTGCGCTTCCTGCGCGGCGAGGATCGAACGCAAGCTCAACAAGCTGGACGGCGTGGAAGCGTCGGTGAACTACGCGACCGAGAAAGCGAAGGTCAGCTACACGACGGACCTGACCCCGGCGGACCTGGTGAAGGTCGTCGAGGACACCGGCTACACCGCGGAACTCCCCACCACGACGACCGAGCACTCCGAACCGGATCCGTCGAAGACGCTGCGAGAGCGGCTGATCACCTCGACCACCCTCTCGATACCGGTCGTCGCCCTGGCCATGATCCCGGCCCTGCAGTTCACCTACTGGCAGTGGCTGTCCCTGGCGCTGGCCGGACCGGTGGTCACCTACGCGGCGTGGCCGTTCCACAAGGCGGCGTGGACGAACCTCAAACACGGCGCCGCCACCATGGACACGCTGATCTCGATCGGCGTCGGCTCGGCGTTTCTGTGGTCGCTCTACGCCCTGTTCCTGGGCACGGCCGGCATCCCGGGCATGACCCACGGGTTCACGTTCGCCGTCGAGAGGTCGGCCGGCACCGGCAACATCTACCTCGAGGTGGCTGCGGGCGTCACCACGTTCATCCTGGCGGGCAGGTACTTCGAGGCACGCTCGAAGCGGCGTGCGGGAGCGGCGTTGCAGGCGCTGCTCGAACTCGGCGCCAAGGAGGTCGCGGTCATCAGGAACGGCCGCGAAGTCCGCATCCCCACCGACGAGCTGAAGATCGGCGACCGTTTCGTGGTGAGGCCGGGCGAGAAGATCGCCACGGACGGCGTGATCGAGGAAGGCAGCTCCGCGGTCGACGCGAGCATGCTCACCGGCGAGTCGGTCCCGGTCGAGGTGCGCCCCGGTGACGCGCTCATCGGCGCCACGGTCAACGCGGGCGGGCGTCTGGTGGTGCGGGCCACGCGGATCGGGGCGGACACCCAGTTGGCTCAGATGGCGAAGCTCGTGGAAGAGGCGCAGAACGGCAAAGCCGAGGTGCAACGCCTGGCGGACCGCGTCTCCGCGGTGTTCGTGCCGATCGTGATCGCGCTCGCCGTGGGCACGCTGGGCTTCTGGCTGGGCACCGGCGGCGGTGCCGGGGCGGCGTTCACGGCCGCGGTGGCGGTGCTGATCATCGCCTGCCCGTGCGCGCTGGGGCTCGCGACACCGACCGCGTTGCTCGTCGGCACCGGCCGCGGCGCCCAGCTCGGCATCCTGATCAAGGGTCCGGAGGTGCTGGAGTCCACCCGCCGCGTCGACACCGTGGTGCTCGACAAGACCGGGACCGTCACGACGGGCCAGATGAGCCTGGTCAGCGTGCACACCGCCGAGGGCGAAACCGAGCAGGACGTCCTGGAGCTCGCCGGTGCCCTGGAGAGCGCGTCCGAACACCCGATCGCGAAGGCCGTCGTGAAGGCGGCAGGCGACGTCCCGGCCGTGGAGGACTTCCAGAACGTCGAGGGGCTCGGCGTACAGGGAGTCGTGAACGCTCACGCCGTGCTCGTGGGCCGGGAGAGCCTGCTCAGCGACTGGAGCATCAAGCTCGACCCGCGGCTCACCGAGGCCAAGGAGGCCGCCGAACAGCAGGGGCGCACCGCGGTGCTGGTCGCGTGGGACGGCAAGGCCCGTGGCGTGCTGGTCGTCGCGGACACGGTGAAGCCCACGTCGAAAAAGGCCATCGAGGACCTGCGCGAACTCGGGCTGCGTCCAGTGCTCCTGACCGGCGACAACAGGGCCGCGGCGGAGTCGGTGGCGGCCGAGGTGGGCATCGACGAGGTCGTCGCCGAGGTGCTGCCGGCCGGCAAGGTCGACGTCGTGAAACGCCTGCAGGACGAGGGCCGGGTCGTGGCGATGGTCGGCGACGGTGTGAACGACGCCGCCGCGCTCGCCCAGGCCGACTTGGGCCTGGCCATGGGCACCGGCACGGACGTCGCCATCGAGGCCGGCGATCTCACGCTGGTCCGGGGTGACCTGCGGGCGGCCGTCGACGCCATCCGGCTGGCACGGCGCACGCTCACCACGATCAAGGGCAACCTGTTCTGGGCGTTCGCGTACAACGTCGCCGCACTGCCGCTGGCGGCGTTCGGGCTGCTCAACCCGATGATCGCGGGCGCGGCGATGGCGTTCTCGTCGGTGTTCGTGGTGAGCAACAGCCTGCGGTTGCGGGCCTTCCGCTGACAGAACCCTCACGGGCGATCTCGTAGCCTCGGCACATCAGCTTCCGATGGACAGGAGTGGGTGTGCCGAGGTTCGCGCTGGTCGTGCCCCCGGTGTTGGCTCTGCTGGTGGTTCTGGGAGCGTGCACCGCGACGCCGCCCGCCTCCACCCCGGTGCCCGCGCCGAGCAGCACGCGGCCGCCGGACGAGCAGCAGGTCCACCTGTCGATCGGCGACTCCTACGCGACGGGCTTCGGCCCCGGCGGCACCACCGAGAGCTTCGCGCAGATCGTGGCCAGGCAGTCGAACCTCAAACTGATCAACCTGGCCTGCAACGGCGCCACGTCCGCGGACCTCGCCACCAAACCCGCCTGCGGGCCCGACGGGGGCGGCAAGACCCAGCTCGACGCCGCCGTGGAGGCGTTGCGCGGCAAGAAGACCGGCCTGGTCACGATGGTGATCGGCGGCAACGACCTGGCGCCGTGCGCGCTGTCGCAGGAGCCGCTGGAGTGCGCGACGAGGACCGTCGCGGACATCCAGACCAACGTCGCCGGCACCCTCACCGAGCTGCGCGAGGCCGCGCCGGACGTGAAGATCGTCGGGCTGACGTACCCGGACGTGTTCCTCGGCGCGTGGGTGAACCCGTCGTTCCCCAACGGCAAGAACCTCGCCCGGCTGTCGGTCACGATGTTCCAGGACTTCAACACCAGGATCGCGGCCCAGTACGGCCGGTTCGGGGCGAAGTTCGCCGACGTCACGAGCTCGACCGGCGGCTACGGCGCGCTGACCGAGCTGACCCAGGACCCGAAGTACGGCCAGATCCCGGCCTCCGTGGCCAAGGTGTGCACGCTCACCTACTTCTGCGATCGCACCGACGTGCACCCGACTCCCGCCGGTCATCAGGCGATCGCGGAGGCCGTCGCCGCCGCGGGGCGTTGATCACGACCGTGCGAACGTTCCCCCTGGTGGTCGCCGCCGCGCTGGTGCTCGCCGCGTGTGCCCCGGAGTCACCTGCCCAGAGCGTCCCGGCATCGGAGGGACAACGGCTGTACGTGTCGCTCGGCGACTCCTACGCCACCGGGTTCGGCCCGAACGGCACCGGTGACAGCTTCGCCGGGATCGTCGCGAGGCAGTCCGGTCTCGGCCTGGTCAACGTCGCCTGCAACGGCGCCACCTCCGCCGACCTGCTCTCCGAGGCGTGCGAGCCGGAGGCCGGCGGCAGGACCCAGGTCGAGCTGACCGTCGACGCGCTGCGGTCCGGCCGGGTCGACCTGGTCACGATGGTGATCGGCAGCAACGACCTGCTGGAACCGTGCGCGATCGCCCAGGACCCGATGGAGTGCGCGACCGCGGCGCTCGTCGGCACCAGGACCAACATCGCCGCCGCGCTCACCCGGTTCCGCGAGGTGGCGCCGGACGTGAAGATCGTCGGGCTGAGCTACCCGGACGTGTTCCTCGGCGCCTGGGTGAACCCCGCGTTCCCGAACGGCGAGGACCTCGCGCGCACGTCGGTCGCGCTGTACGAGGACTTCAACGGCGAGATCGCGGCGGAGTACGCGAAGTTCGGCGCGAAGTTCGTCGACGTCACCGGGACGACCGGCGGCTACGGCGCGCTGACCGACCTGACCGAGGACCCGAGGTACGGCCAGATCCCGGCCTCGGTCGCGGAGGTGTGCACGCTCACCCACTACTGCGACGAGACCGACGTGCACCCGACTCCCGCCGGTCACCAGGCGATCGCGGACGCCGTCGTCGCCGCGAGCCGCTGAGCTCCGGAACCACCCGGCCGGGTGCGAACCGGAGCAGGGTTTTCACCGTATTACCCGAAAGACCCTGTTGATCAGCCGCTCCGCCTGACAAGCTCTGGAACCGTTGCCGCACCGAGGAAGTGTTGATGACCGTGCTCCCGCACACCACTGACGCCCTGCACCGGCTCAGCGACGCCGTCGACGGCTTCCTGCGCAGCGAGCGGGAGTTCAACCTCACCGACCCGTCGGCGCACATGCTGGTCGGAGGCCGGTTGCGCACGCTCGGCGCGCAGATCGGCACGAGCGTGCTGGCGGGCATCCCGGACGAGGACATCGCCGCGATCGTGCAGCCCGCGCGGTCCGCATGTGCGCGCTCACCCTTCATGCGCGACGAGAACGAGTGGGCGCGCGGTTACCCCAGCGACTTCCGGCTGGTCGAGCACGTCATGGCGCAGGCGAACGAGGCCCCGGCCGGCACGCTGGGCTGGCACGTCGAGACGCACCTGCAGAGCACGGCGATCACCCAGCAGCAGCGCAACCGGGTGATGCACCAGGCCCGGCTGATCAGCGACGTGCTCACCGCCCCGCGCAACGGTCCCCGCTCGGTGCTGGTGATCGCCGCCGGTGCCGCACCCGACCTGCGGCTCATCCCGCCGGGCATCGTGCGGCCCGGTGACAGGTTCGTGCTCACCGACGTCGACCCGGACGCGCTGGAACTGGCCCAGAAGCGGCTCGGGCTGCTCAACGAGTTCACGACCGCGGTCCCGGGCAACGTGTTCCGCGCGCTGCCGAAGCTCGCCGAACTCGGCCCGTTCGACCTCGTGCTGGTCAACGGCCTGTACGACTACCTCAACGACCGCGCGGCCGTGCGACTCACCGAGGCCGTGCTGACCAGGCTCTGCCGTCCCGGTGGCACGTTCTACTTCTCCAGCATCAAGCCCGGCAACCCGTTCAAGTGGACGCTCGAGCACCTCATGGACTGGTCGGTGGTCGAACGCGACGACCGCGCCATCCGGGCGTTGCTACCGGGCTGCGACGCGTCACTGAGCCTCGACCCGACCGGGTTGGCGGTGCTCACGCACGTCCGGACCGGACGGGGATGACAGTCCGCGCGTGAGCAGCCAGACGGCCAGCACCATCTCGTTCAGCGCCAGCGGCACGAAGAGCGCTCCGGCCTGCGTCTGCGAGAGCACGCCGAACAGCACGAGCACGGCGCCGGCCAGATAGGGCACCACGGCCACAAGGGCCCACACGGAGATCCACCTCGGCACGAGCCTGGACCTGAAGAGCAGGACGTTGAGGAGCACCGCGCCGGCGCAGAAGTAGATCGCGCTGGCGTGGCCCCACACCTCGTCGACGTGAACGCGCGCAATCGGTGCCACGGCGGACATCAGGAAGACGACCTCGAGCGTCCTGGCGACGACGTAGCCCATCGCCATGCCTTCGCCGTGGCGTTGGAGGACGGGGAACAACGCCGGCGCGATGAACGTGATGGCCACGGCCATGACGAACACCATCGCGCCTCTGGCGGTGCCCTGGGTGGCCACGCTGACCACGCCTGCGGCCGTCGCGGTGATGAAGAGGGATCCAACAACACGTGCTGTCATGGCGCAGAGACTGGCTCTCGGCGGTGTGCGGCTGGTGTGCGCGTGGTGTGTGAGAATTCGCCGGTGCGGATCGGTGTGTTCGGTGGTGTCCGTGCCACCACCGACGACGATGAGCCGATCGACATCGGTTCACCCAGGTCGCAGGTCGTGCTGGCAGCCCTCGCGCTCTCCCCCGGGACGCCGTTGCCGGTGTCCCGGCTGATCGACCTGGTGTGGGGTGACGCGCCGCCTGCCACCGCCCCGAAGGCACTGCAGTGGCACATCGCGCAGCTGCGGAAGTCTCTCGGAGCTGATGCGATCGCACGGGTCGGTGCGGCTTATCGGCTCGATGTGACCACTGATGTCTCGCACTTTCTGGACCTTGTGCGTGCCGGGGACTTCTCGGCTGCCGTCGCGGCTTGGGGCGGTGTGCCGCTGGCGGGGTTGACGGCGCCGGAACTGGACGCGGCTGTCGTTGCTCTGACCGAGGAATGGCTGGGCGCGGTCGAGAAGGACTTCTCTCGGCGCGTGGCGGCCGAGCCCGGCGCCGTTGTTGGCGAGCTGTCGTCGTTCGTGTCCGAGCATCCGACGCGTGAGGGCCTTGCCGCGTTGTTGATGACCGCGCTCTATCGGACCGGACGGCAGGCCGACGCTCTCGCGGTGTACCAACGGGTTCGGCAGCATCTCGTGAACGAGCTCGGGGTGGAGCCGGGGCCCGCGTTGCGCGCGGCCGAGCAGCAGGTGCTCGCGCACGCTCCGGTGCCCGGTCCCGTGCTGATCGGCCGGGACGCCGATCTCGCCCGCGTGGCGGAGGCGTTGCGGGCCGCGCCGGTGGTGACGCTCGTCGGTCCGGGTGGAATCGGCAAGACGCGGCTGGCTTCGGTGCTGGGCGGGGCTTTCGTGTCGCTGGCGGAGATCACGTCTTCGGACGACGTGCCGCGGGCCGTCGCGGACGCGCTCGGAATCGTGGAGCGGCCCGGGCTTTCCGTGGCCGGGGCGGTGGTGGCGGCGCGGCCTTCGTTGCTGGTGCTGGACAACTGCGAGCACGTGCTGGACGGTGCGGCCGACTTCGCCGCCGCGGTGTGCGGGTCGGTGCAGGTTCTGGCCACTTCACGCGAACGGCTTTCGGTGGCCGACGAACGCGTTGTCGTGGTTTCGTCGCTGGACGAGGCCGCGGGTGTCGAGCTGTTCGACGTCCGTGCGCGCGCTGCTGATCCTTCGTACGTGGGTGACTCCGCGGTTCGCGAGCTTTGCCGGCTGCTGGACGGGATTCCGCTGGCGATCGAGCTGGCGGCGGCGCGGGTGCGGAGCCATCGGCCCGCCGAGTTGCTGACCCGGCTGGACATCGGGGTGCGGCGCACGGGCTCGGCGCGGCATCGGACGGTGCGGTCGGCGATCCAGTGGTCGTACGACCTGCTGTCGGCGGCCGAGCGGGAGGTGTTCTGCCGGCTGTCGGTGTTCGCGGCACCGTTCGACCTCGACGCGGCCGACGATCAGCTGCTCGGGGACCTGGTCGAGCGTTCGATGCTGTCCGTCCACGATGGACCGTTCGGGCGGCGGTTCCGGATGCTGGAGCCGTTGCGGCAGTTCGGTTCTTCATTGCTGGGCGACCGTGAACCGGCGTTGGCCGCGCATGCTTCGTGGTGCCTGCGGCAGGTTGTGCGCGTCGGTGAGTTGCTGGGCGGGCACGACGAGGCCGAGGGAGTGGGCCGGCTCGCGGAGCTGTGGCCGAACCTGCGGGCGGCGGTGCAGTGGGCGTTCGAGTGCCGGGACGTGCGGCTCGCGGAGGCGTTGGTGCGGCCGGTGGTGACCGAGTTGCCGCTGCGGGGGCGCCGGGAAATCGGCGACTGGGCCGAACCGCTCGCCGGGTCAGACGGTTTCTGGCTGGTGTGGGTGGCCGAGCGGAACGTTCAGAGTTCCCGGCCCGCCGCACTGCCGGAGGCGCCGGACCACCCGCTGAGCCGGTATGCGCGGGCCTACGCGGCCGGGGACGGCGCCGGGCTGGCGGCGTGTCTGCCGGCCGCGGTGGAGTCGGTGCCGGAGCCGCACCTGCGGGGGTTCCTGGAGATGATGCCCTCGGGCACGTTGCTGGGGGCCGGGCAGTTCAGGCACGTCGATCAGCGGGTCGCGGCGCTGGCCGTGCGGTATCGGGAGTCCGGGCCGCCCACGCTGCTGCACTGGGCGTTGCAGACGCTCGGGTACAGCGCGATGTTCCAGGGACGGGAGCCCGACGCGTTCTTCGACGAGGCCGCCGAGGTCGAGTTGCCGCCGGGCACGTTGTCGGCCAACAAGACCACACAGGCGCGGCGGGCGTTCCGGCGCGGGGATCTCGACGGGGCGTTCGAGCTGCTCGGGGCGCACGTCGACGAGTTGCTGGAGACCGGCAACGTGGTGGCGGCGAGCGTGGTGGCGGTGGAGTTCATCGCGATCACCCGTGGCAGCCTGCCGGACGAGGCGGCTCGGGTGCTCGGGTACCTGAGGCACGCGGGTGTCTTCGGGGCGATGGCGGCGGAGAAGCTCGTCAAGGGGCTGGTCACGGACGCGCCGGGGATGGGCGACCGGGAGGCGCTGCTCCACATGCGGGCCGTGCTCAGCGCAGGCCGTGGGCGATCCGGGTGACGAAGGCCGCCAGCCGGTCGGGTGTGAACTTTTCCGGGTCGGTGAGGACCAGGCGGCCGGACATCTCGGCGAGGGCGAGCATCGCGTGGCCGAGCAGGGCCGCGTCGAGGTCGTCCAGGCGGCCGAGTTCCTTCAGGCCCAGGGCGGCCAGGTCCTCGATCTGGGCGAGGACGCCCGCGCGGACGAGTTCCACCTGCGCGCGGAACTCGTGAGGGGTCCCCTCGGGCGGTAGGAGGACCAGGCGCCAGCGGTCGGGGGCCTCGACCACGGCCGTCACGAAGACACGGACGGCGTCGGCGAAGGCGTCATCGGGGGACCTGGTGGCGAAGTCGGTCGGCAGGGCGGCGAGGACCTGTTCGGTGGCGCGGCCCGCCTCGCGTTCGAGCAGGGCGCTGATGAGCTCGCCGCGGTTGGCGAACAGGTCGTAGAGCACGGGCTTGGTGACCTCGGCGTGCTTCGCGACCGACTCCATCGTGACGGTGTCGAACCCGGCCGGGATGAGGCTCAGCGCGGCGTCCAGCAGTTGCTCGCGACGCTGCTCGGGTGGCAGGCGGCGGGCGTACTTGCGACGCGTTGTGTTCACGGGACCATATTGCTACGGTGGCGTAGCTTTCACAAAGCTACGCAGGCGTAGTAATTGGCGCAGAGTCGGTGGAGGTACTGCGATGGAGCCGGACAACCTCGTTCTGCAGCCACGTGACGTGCGGTTCGACTGGTCGAGCCTGCCGATGCACTGGGTCCCGGACGAGCCGGTGGCCACGCACGTCATGAACGTCCTGCACCTGCTGCTGCCCGAGGGCGAGCGGTGGTTCGTGCGGACGTTCCAGCAGGTGGTGCCGCTGATCACCGACGACACGCTGCGCGAGGACGTGCTCGGGTTCATCGGGCAGGAGGCGATGCACGCCGAGGCGCACAGCGAGGTCCTCGACCACCTGCTCGCCAACGGGCTGGACCCGCGGCCGTTCACGCGGCAGATGGAGCACGTGTTCCAGCGCATCCTCGGCCCCAAGCCGGGCCTGAACCCCGAGCAGGCGCGCGAGCAGTTGATCGAACGGGTCGCGATCGTCGCCGCCGTCGAGCACTTCACGGCCTACCTGGGCGACTGGATGCTGAACGCCGACGCGCTCGACCGGGCCGGCATCCACCCGGTGATGCTGGACCTGCTGCGCTGGCACGCAGCCGAGGAGGTCGAGCACCGCAGCGTCGCGTACGACCTGATGTGCCACCTCGACCGCCGGTACGTGCGGCGCGCGCGGACGATGCTGCTGGTCGCGCCGGTGCTGTTCGGGCTGTGGGTGCGCGGCGCGCGGTTCATGGTGCGCGCGGACCGGACCACGAAGGTGCGGCTGACCTGGCGCGAGTCGATGCGGGCCGGGCGGCGCGGGTTGCTGCCGAAGCTGTCGGAGATCTTCCGGGCGTTCCTGCGGTACTTCCACCCCGCCTACCACCCGAAGCAGGAAGGCTCGACGACGCAGGCGATCGCGTACCTCGCGTCCTCCCCCGCCGCCCGCGAGGCGCACTGATGCGCCGCCACTCGACCGAGTCCTCACCGGCCGGGGAGGTGCTTCGATGCTGCGAGGCCTGACCCGCTTCGGCGATCTGTACGACGCCGCCGTCACCCGGTTCGGCGGCCGGGCGCGACCTGGTGTCGCGCGGGATGCGTTGTGGCTCACCGTCGTCGAACGCTCGCAGGTCGCGGACGGGGTGGTGAGCCTCCGCTTCGGCGGGCCGGCGCTGCCCGCCTGGCAACCCGGCTGTCACGTCGACCTGCACCTGCCCTCGGGGCTGCGCCGGCAGTACTCGCTGTGCGGTGATCCGGGCGAGAGCACCTACCGGATCGCGGTCCGCGAGGTCGGCGCCGGGTCACGCGAGGTGCAGGCGTTGCGGGTCGGTGACCGGATCCAGGTGCGGGGGCCGCGCAACGCGTTCCCGTTCGCCGGGATCGGGCCGATCGTGTTCGTGGCGGGCGGCATCGGCATCACCGCGATCCTGCCGATGGCGCACGCGGCCGCGCGGGCCGGTCTCGACTGGCGGCTCGTCTACCGCGGGCGGTCGAGGGCGGCGATGCCGTTCCTGGACGAGTTGCCTGCCGGTCGCGTCGACGTGCGGATCGGGC
Organism: Streptomyces sp. ID05-26A; assembly: GCF_033794685.1. Classification (NCBI taxonomy): domain Bacteria; kingdom Bacillati; phylum Actinomycetota; class Actinomycetes; order Kitasatosporales; family Streptomycetaceae; genus Streptomyces; species Streptomyces sp. ID05-26A. The sequence continues at coordinate 377,643 of NZ_JARAYZ010000003.1, read as the reverse complement.
GTGGTTCGCCCCTGCTCGGGGACACGTCGCCGCGCGGCGCCGTGTACTGCTGCGGACCGGCGTCGATGCTCGAACAGGTGCGCGCCGAGTTCTCGTCGCGCTGGCTGCACTTCGAACGCTTCAGTCCGCCGCCGATCGTCGACGGCCGGCCGTTCACGGTCGAACTGCGGCGCAGCGGGGTGACCCTGGACGTGCCGGCCGACCGGTCGGCACTCGACGTGATCAGAGATGTCCGGCCGTCGGTCGCCTACTCGTGCCGGCAGGGGTTCTGCGGCACGTGCGACGTCGGCGGCGTGCGGATCTGCGTGGACCGGCCCACCGGTGACCGACTCGTCTTGGAGGAACTGTGAAGGTGCGTTCCGGGGAAGTCGACCTCGCCGTGCAGGTGCGCGGCACGTCCGGGCCGACGGTGGTCCTGGTGCACGGGTATCCGGACACGCACGAGGTCTGGGACCGCGTGGCCGCCCTGCTGGAGAAGGACTTCCGCGTCGTCACCTACGACGTGCGCGGGGCCGGCGAGTCGACCGCGCCGTCCACTGAGGACGGTTACCGGCTCGAACGGCTGGCGGCGGACCTGTTCGCGGTGATCGACGCGGTCAGCCCGGACGAGCCCGTGCACCTGGTCGGGCACGACTGGGGTTCGATCCAGTCGTGGGAGGCCGTGACCACGCCCGGCGCGCGGATCGCCACGTTCACCTCGATCTCCGGGCCGAGCCTCGACCACATGGGGCACTGGTCGCGCAAGCGGTTGTCGATCGCTCACCTCAGGCAGTTCTTCCGTTCCTGGTACATCGGCGCGTTCCACGTGCCGGTGCTGGCGCCGCTGTTCTGGCGGCTCTACCTCGGTCCGCGCTGGGGAGGTGTGCTGCAACGGGTGGAGGGCGTGCGGGTCAGGCCCGCGCGCACGATCACCACGGACGCGGTGCGCGGGATCTCGTTGTACCGGGCCAACATCCGGCGGGTCATGCGCTCTCCCCGGCAACGCTTCGCCCCCATGCCGGTGCAGGTCGTCCAGCCGATCCACGACCGCTACATCCGCACCGAGCCGCTCGACCTGGAGCGCTGGGTGCCGTCGCTCACGCGGCGCAGGATCGCGGCCGGGCACTGGGCGCCACTGAGCCATCCGGAGCCGGTCGCGCGGATGATCAGCGAGTTCGTCGCGGACTCCACGCCGAAGCGCGAGCTCGTCGTGATCACGGGTGGCGGCAGCGGCATCGGCCGGGCCACGGCGGTGGCGTTCGCCGGGACGGGGGCGAAGGTCGTGGTGTCCGATGTGGACTTCGCGGCGGCGAAGGAGACGGCCGGACTGGTCGACGGCCACGCCTACGAGGTCGACGTGCGCTCCGAGGAGGCCGTGCGAGCGTGGGCACGGCAGGTCGCGGACGAGCACGGCGTGCCCGACGTGGTCGTGAACAACGCGGGTATCGGCCACTCCGGGTCGTTCCTGTCGACCACGACCGAGCAGTGGCAACGGGTGCTGGACGTCAACCTGTGGGGCGTCGTGCACGGCTGCCGGGCGTTCGGTGAGCTGATGGTCGAACGCGGAGAGGGCGGCCACGTCGTGAACCTGTCCTCGGCGGCGGCCTACCTGCCGTCGAAGATCCTCTCCGCGTACGCCACCAGCAAGGCGGCGGTGTTCATGCTGTCGGACTGCCTGCGGGCCGAACTCGCACCGCACGCCATCGGCGTCAGCGCCATCTGTCCCGGGGTGGTGAACACGAACATCACGGCGACCACGACGTTCTCCGGTGTCAGCTCCGAGGAGGAACGCCGCAAGCAGGACCGCGCGTCCCGGATCTACGCCCGGCGCGGCTTCGGTCCCGAGGGCGTGGCCACCCAGATCGTGCGCGCGGTGCGCCGCAACAAGCCCGTCGTGCCGGTGACGGCCGAGGCCAGGGCCGCACGGCTCGCCAGCCGGGCGGCACCGGGGTTGCTGCGCGCGTTCGCCAAGCTGGACGTCGGATAGGACTTCGGGGGCGGCCGGCGGCCGCCCCCTTGCTGTCAGACCTCGGCCAGGTCTCCACCGAAGGCGGCGGCCAGCCGGAGCCACGGCGCGGCCTCCTCGGGCCTGCCCTGCCGCTCCAGCGTGCGACCGAGCAGCAGGTGGGCGTAGTGCTCGACCGGGTCGCGGTCCACGATGACGCGGAGCTGCGCCTCGGCCTTGCCCAGCTGCGCCGAGTGGTAATAGGCGCGGGCCAGCAGCAGGCGGAGGTCCGTCTGGAACGGGACCTCGCCGGCGACGGCGGCCAGCAGCTCGGCGGCCTTGACGTAGTCGCGGGACTCGAACAGCAGCCGCGCGCGCTCCCACTTCTCGGCGGGGGTCTCCACGTGGCCGGAGTCGAACAGGTGCCGGACCGTCACCCAGCGATCTGCCGCCACCTCACCATTCGGCTGGTAGGCGTTGAACATCGTGCTGTCGTGCACGGAGAACTCGTTCATCGGAGAACCTCCCTTCCGGACGCGTACAACGCCTCCGGAAGGCAGGTATTCCCGCGCTACCGGGCCAGTGCGGTGGCCACCAACCTTTACCTGGTATTCCGCCGTTCAGACGGGTGCATCGCGGTGCCGTCCCCGAGTACTGGACGTACGGGGGCGCGGGGACGGTGCCGCGAGGCGCCCTGCTGGGCGCCGGAAGACCCGGTGAAGGTCAGTGGTCACCGCACTGGGGGGATCGCGGCGAACTCGTGGTCCTGCCAGATCAGCCGCGACCGCTCCTCCGGGTACGGCGCCGTCTCGTCCCGGACGTCGAACACCCGCGTCAGACGGTCGGCGGAGAAGACGGGCCACCCCGGATCACCGTCGACGGCGAAGCCCGTCCACGCCGCCCGCATCCGCGCGGACACGTCTCGCACGTCCGGCGTGATCTCCCCGAGCACCGCGGCCGACTGCCCCCGGTCGAGGTTGCCGAACACCAGCGGCACGTCCATCCCGTGGCACGCGCGGAACGCCTCGGTCGGTTCGAACGCGACCACGTAGACGTGCGCCCGGCCACCCGCCGCCACCTGTGCCTCCGCCAGCTTCAACGACGGCATCCGGAACAGCCAGTCCGAGCAGACCACCTCGAACAACTCCTCGGGCTCCAGGTCCGGATACGCGAGACCGGGAGCGAACAGTTCCGCCGCCGCCGACGCCTGCTCCGGCGTCACGGTCCCGACCAAGCCCTCCAGCACGGACAGGAGCCGCTGCTCGTGCAGCGTGTGCCCGGCGAGCAGCTCGACATCCCGCCCGGCACCCGACTTCAGCGCCTCCCACGGCGTCACCGGCAGCACGTCCCCGTCGACCACCGGCGCGAACGGAATCATCTTCTGAGCCACCTGTCCCCAGCGGGTGAACTGGCGCATCTTGGCCATCACCTCGTCCCCCGCGGCCGGCAGCAGTTCGGGATCCACAGTGGACAGATCGGCGACGGTCGGGCGCAGCCCCAGTTCGGCGGCGCACACGGCGGCGATGTCGGCGGCCAGTTCGGGAGTGAAGAACGTGCCCGGCACGCTGCTCGCGATCGCGCGCTGGAAGAGCCCGGCGGCACGGGGCATGGCGAGCAGCGCCGCCACCGAGCCACCACCCGCGGACTGGCCGAAGACCGTCACGCGGGCCGGATCACCGCCGAACGCGCGGATGTTGTCGCGCACCCACTCCAGCGCGGCGACCTGGTCCAGCAGACCGCGGTTGGCCGGAGCGCCCTCGATCAGCGCGAACCCCTCGATGCCCACGCGGTAGTTGAACGTCACCAGGACGACACCGCCCGACGCGAGCCGCGCGCCGTCGTAGTCGGGCAGCCCGGACATGCCGACCGTGTACGCGCCGCCCTGGATCCACACCATCACCGGCAGGTCAGCGGCCCCCTGGGGCGACCAGACGTTCACCGTCAGCCACTCGTCGCCGGCGGCCCCGATGCCGTCCATGCCGAACACCGCGGCCTGCGGTGGCGGTGGCCCGAACTCCAGCGCGTCCCGCACGCCGTCCCACGCCACGACCGATTGCGGCGCGGCGAACCGTGCGGATCCCACCGGCGGCGCCGCGAACGGGATGCCGCGGAACACCGTCATCCCCTGCTCGGTGGTGCCGCGAACCGTTCCGCCGGTGACTCGTACCTCGACCATGGCGGAATCGTCGGGGCATCCCGGCGGGAACGCCAGTGATTTAACGCCCACCGTGAGCGACACCGTCAGGTCCTTGCCGGGGTAGTGATTCCACCCCAACGACAAGGCACTCAGGCCGTCACGACGACCTTCGCTCGCGCGTGTTCCGACTCCACGTGCCGGATGGCGTCCGGCACGTCGGTGAGCGGGTACGTCCGTTCGATCACCGGCACCAGCTGCCCGGACTCGGCGAGCTCCCGCAACGCGGCCAGGTTCTCCTTGCTGGGCTTGGCCTCCAGCACCACGAGCCGCTGCCGGGAGAACGACGCGAGCAGCTTGCCCTGGATGATCAGCCGGTACGGGCCGAACAGCGCCCCGCCGGTGAAGCTGCCGCCGCCGGAGAGCACCAGCGTGCCGTCCTCGGTGAGCAACGCCCGCAGCTCGCCCATCGACCTGTTCCCCACCAGGTCGAACACGAGGTCGTAGCGCTGCCCGGAGCGGGTGAAGTCCGTGGTCCGGTAGTCGACGACGTGGTCGGCGCCGACCGCGCGGACCTGCTCGACGTTGCGCGTGCTGCACACGCCGGTGACGATCGCCTTGCGCGCCTTGGCGATCTGCACCGCCATCAGCCCGACCCCGCCGGACGCGCCGTTGATCAGCACCTTCTGCCCGGCCCGCAGGTCCGTCAGGCCCATCCAGGCGGTGTTGCCCGCCAGCGGGAGCGTCGCCGTCTGCTCGAACGTGAGGTTGGACGGCTTGTGCTGCACCAGATCCGCGCGCACCCGGACGTACTCGGCGAAGGACCCCTCGACCTCGCCGAACACCTCGTCCCCGACCTGCACCATGCCGCCCACACCGGGTCCGGTCTCCTCGACCACGCCCGCGAAGTCCATCCCCCGGATCCGCGTCTTCGGGCCCTTCCAGCCGAGGAACAGCCGCGCGAAGTACGGGTCACCGCGCATGATGTGCCAGTCGGCGGCGTTCACCGACGACGCCCGCACCCGGACCAGCACCTCGCCGGCCGCGGGCACCGGCCGTTCGACCTCCCGCAGCTCCAGCACGTCCGCAGAGCCGTATCTGTCCTGGACGATGGCCTTCATCGAGCCCTCCCTCGCTTGCGAGAGAAGGTAAGCGGCGACACGGCCCGGCCACATCAGGGACGGCCCCTAGGGACACCACCCGAGGCCGGTTCGCGGACGAGCGCAACACAAAGCGCGCGGAACACCGAGGAGTCCGGCGTTCCGCGCAGCGCTCTTGCTGTTTCCTCGTTCTCACTGCGGCAACGGCTGTCCCGTCTGCTCCTTGACCATGTACTCGGCGTACCAGTCGGGCCAGTTCTCGTCGAACTCCCCGCCGTTGCGCTTCTCGTGCTCGCCGTGGGCCACCGCGGCCCTGCGCAACGCCGCCGCGAGGTCGGTGATCGAGTCGTAGGACGTGTCGTCGGCGTCGACGCGGCCGGGCAGGCGGGTCGTGACCTCCTGCAGGATCCACGTGTTGCCGTCCGGGTCGGCGAACTCGGCGCGCGTGACGTAGCTGCGACGCTCGGGGTCGGCGCCCTCGACGGGGCCGTCCGGTCCGCCGTGGAACAGCGGGCCGACCTCGATCCCGGCCGCCAGCAACGCCTCGTGCGTCTCGACGACGTCGGCGACGATCAGGAAGTGCCTGCCGGAGCCGGGTTCCGCGGTCGTGACGCCCTCACCGAAGTGAATGGACGCGTTGGACCCGTGCGGGGTGAACTGCACGACGAACGACGGGGTGACGTCCTGGCGCCAGCCGAGCCGGGTGTAGAACTCCTTGGCGCGTTCGACGTCGGTGACGGGGACGACGGTGACCTCGAGCTTCATGTCGATCTCGGTGAGGTTCTTCACTTCGCTACTTCCTTTGCCAGATCGCGGAGTGCGTTGAGGAACGCCTCCGAAAAGGTGGGGAACGGCTGGATGACGTCGAGCAGCACGGACAGCGGGACCTTCGCGCGGATCGCGACGGTGGCCTGTTGCAGCCACTCGCCCGCCTCCGGGCCGACGGCGTGGGCGCCGGTGAGGACCTCTCCGTCGGACACGAGGGTCAGGAATCCGGTCTTGGTGTAGTCACGGGTGTAGGTGGCGGTGCGTGCGACGCCGGACAGGTGGGCGGTCGCGGTGTACTTCCCTTCCGCCGCACCGACCGCGGCGACCTCCGGGGAGGTGAACACGACCCGGGGAACCGCGCTGTAGTCCACCTTGGACGGTGTGCCGAGGATGTTCGCGGCGGCGACGCGGCCCTGGTACTTGCCGACGTGGGTCAGGTTCCACTGGCCCGTGACGTCGCCGACCGCCCAGATGCCGTCCGCCACGTTCATCCGCTCGTCGGTGACGATGCCGCGCGGGTTCGCTTCCACACCGACGTTTTCGAGCCCGATGCCCTCGACTCGCGGGCGGCGGCCGGTGGCGACGAGGAGCTTGTCGCCGCGCAACCGGGTGCCGTCCGGGAGGTCGAGCACGTACTCGCCGTTCTCGAACGAGGCCCTCCGGGCGTGCACTCCGAGGTGGAGCTCGACGCCCTGCGCGGTCAGTGCCTCGGTGAGCGCACGGCCGGCCGCCTCCGGTTCGCGGGGCAGCACCCGGTCGTTGCCCTCGACGAGCGCGACCTCGGAACCGAGGCTCAGGAAGGCCTGCGCCATCTCGACTCCCACGGGTCCGCCGCCGAGGACCAGCAGCCGGCGCGGGATCTCCTGGACGCCGGTGGCCTCGCGGTTCGTCCACACGTCCAGGTCGGCGAGGCCCGGGATGGGCGGGATGAACGCCGACGAGCCGGTGGCGAGCACGATGTGGTCGGCGGTGTAGGTCCGGTCGCCGACCGCGACGGTCCCGGGCCCGGCGATGCTGCCGTGGCCGCGCAGCACGTCGATCCCTGCGCTCTCGGCCCAGCTCTGGCCGCCCGTGTCGTCGTAGGACGACACCATGAAGTCACGCCACTCCAGCACCGCCTTCGCGTCGATCTCGCCGGTGACCGCCTCACGGGCGCCGGGCACCTCGCGGGCCGCCGCCACGGCCTCACCGGCCCGCAGCAGGGTCTTGGACGGGATGCACGCCCAGAACGAGCACTCACCGCCGAGCAGCTCGCGCTCGACCAGGGCCACCCGCAGCCCGCCCTCGGCGACGGCGGCGGCGAAGTGCTCGCCGGGGGATCCGCCGCCGAGGACGATCACGTCGTAGTCGCGAGCCATCACACACGACCCGGGAGGCGCGTCGTGACCTCCTGCAGGACCCAGCCGTTGCCGTCCGGGTCGCTGAACGAGGCGAACGAGCCGTAGCTGGTGCGGGCGGGGTCCGGACCGGTGACCCGGCCGGTGGTGCCGGCGTGGTGGAAGACGCCGGTCTTGTCGTGGAAGATCTCGCTGACCCGCACCCCGCGGCTGGTCAGGTCCTCGCGGGCGGCCTCGACGTCGTCGACGATCAGGTGCATGCCCTCGGCGCTGCCCGGCTCGGCGTTCGAGACGCCGTTGCCGAAGATGATCGAGGCGGGCGAACCGGTCGGCGTGAACTGCACCAGGCGGTAGCCCTCGTCGTCGGCGAACTCGGCGTCGAAGCGCCAGCCGAGCGTCTTGTAGAAGTGGACGGCCCTGTCGACGTCGCCCACCGGGATCACGGTCACCTCGAACTTGTAGTCCATCGAAGTTCATCTCCTTCGTTCGTCGATGACATGAGACTGCTCCCGCAAGGGGGTCGCTCGAACCCGTGGAACACCCTGGTCACTCCCTGGCCCGTAGGCTCGGCCCCGTGTCGGACGAAGGTCTGCTCGGCAGACGCGCTGAGGGCGAAACGCTGGAACGACTGCTCACGCGGGCGCGGTCCGGTGCTGGTCAGGTGCTCGTGCTGCGGGGTGAGGCCGGGATCGGCAAGACCGCGCTGCTCGACCAGGTGTCGAGCAGGGCCTCGGGTTTCCGCGTGGCACGGGCCGCGGGCGTCGAGTCCGAGAGCGCGTTCCCGTACGCGGGGCTGCACCAGCTGTGCGTGCCGTTCCTCGACCGGCTGGACCGGCTGCCGGCACCCCAGCGCGAGGCGCTCGGCACGGCGTTCGGGATGGCCTCCGGGCCCCGGCCGACGCGGTTCATGGTCGGCCTCGCGGTGCTGACGCTGCTCGCCGAGGTCGCCGACGAGCAGCCGCTGGTGTGTCTGGTCGACGACGCGCAGTGGCTCGACTCGATGTCGTCGGCGGTGCTCGGGTTCGTCGCCCGGCGCCTGCTCGCCGAACGGATCGCGCTGGTCTTCGTGCTGCGCGACGGCAACGACTACCTCGACGGGCTGCCCGAGCTGTTCGTGCGGGGCCTCGACGACGCGGACGCCCGCGCGTTGCTGGAGTCGGTGATCAAGGGACCGGTGGACGGCCGGGTGCGCGACCGGATCGTCGCCGAGGCCCGCGGCAACCCGCTGGCGTTGCTGGAACTGCCGCGCGAGGCGGCGGACGGGCTGGACGCGGGCCCGCTGACCAGCCGCATCGAACAGAGCTTCATCCGGCAGATCGCGCCGCTGCCCGCCGACACCCGGCTGCTGATGCTGACCGCCGCCGCCGAACCGCTCGGGGACGCGACCCTGCTGTGGCAGGCGGCGGGCCTGCTCGGCCTCGGTGCCGACCCGGCCGCCGCCGCACTGGGCACGGGGCTGATCGAGTTCGGCGCCCGCGTCCAGTTCCGGCACCCGCTGGTGCGCTCGGCCGTGTACCGGTCGGCGGCCGCGGTGGACCGGTTGCGCGTGCACCGGGCGCTGGCCGACGTGACGGACCCGGCCATCGACCCGGACCGCCGCGCGTGGCACCGGGCGCAGGGCACCGCCGCACCGGACGAGGAGGTGGCCGCCGACCTGGAGAACTCGGCCGGTCGCGCCCAGGCCCGTGGTGGGCTGCTGGCCTCCGCCGCGTTCCTGGAACAGGCCGCCGTGCTCACCCCCGAACCCGGCCGCCGGGCCTCCCGTGAGCTCGCCGCCGCGCGGGCCAAGCGCGACGCGGGCGCGCTGGACGCCTCACTGCGGCTGCTGTCGGCGGTGGAGGCCGGCCCTCCGGACGAGCACCGCAGCGCCCAGGTCGAGCACCTGCGCGGGCACATCGCGTTCGACCAGCGCCGGGTCGCCGACGCCGCGCCGCTGCTGTTCAGCGCGGCCCGCCGGCTCGCGCCGTTCGACGCCGACCTGGCCCGCGAGACGCACCTCGAAGCGCTCTCGGCCGCGATCTGGGCCGGAGCCCCGCTGGCCGACGCCGCCCGCACCGCTCCCCCGGCCCGCACCCCCGCCTGTGCTCCGGACCTGGTCCTCGACGCCCTGACGACGCGCATCACGTCCGGCTACGCGGCGGCCGTCGAGCCGATGACCCGCGCGCTGGACGCGGTGCGCGTGCTGAAGGTCGGCGCCGACGACATCAGCCGGGTGCCGTGGCTGTTCGGCAACCGCGCCGGCGGGATCGTCGCGACGGAGATGTGGGACTTCGACACGCGCCGCGCGTTCGCCCAGCAGCAGGTCCGCCTGTCCCGGGACGCCGGCGCGCTGGTGCAGCTGCAGTTCGCGCTGAACTTCCTGGCGGACAACGAACTCCTGGCCGGCGAACCTGCCGCCGCGCAGGCGTTGATCGAGGAGGACCAGCGCATCTCGGAGGTGACCGGCACCCCGCCGGTCGCCTACGCGGTGCTGCTGCGGGCCGCCTACCGCGGCGAGGACCTGGCCGGTACCGCCCGCGCGGAGGCGCTGGCCGCGGGCCAGGGCCGGCTCGCCGTGATCGCCGACTGGACCGCCGCGATCCTCCACAACGGACTGGGCCGCCACGACCTCGCCCGCGACGCCGCCCTGCGCGTGCAGGCGTCCGACTCCCTGGTCTACAGCTGCCTGATCACGTCCGAACTGGCCGAGGCCGCCTCCCGCACCGGCGACACCGCCCTGGTCGCGGAAGCGCTCGAGCGTTCCGCCGACTGGGTCGAGACGCCGTGGTCGCTGGGACTCCGGGCCCGGCTGCGGGCGTTGAACGGGGACACGGCGGCGTTCGCCGAGTCGATCGCGCACTTCTCACGAACGGCTCTGCGCGGCGAACTGGGCCGTGCGCACCTGCTGTACGGCGAGTGGCTGCGCCGTGAGGGGCAACGGGTCGAGGCGCGCGAGCACCTGCGGACCGCGCACGAGGTGCTGACTGCCAGCGGCATGCCGACGTTCGCGGACCGGGCGACGCGCGAACTGCAGGCGACCGGCGAGACGGCGCGCAAGCGCACCGCCGAGCCGACGGACGAGCTGACCGCGCAGGAGTACCAGATCGCCCGGCTGGCGCGGGAGGGGTACTCGAACCCGGAGATCGGCACGCGGCTGTTCATCAGCCCGCGCACCGTGGAATGGCACCTGCGCAAGGTGTTCGGGAAGGTGGGCGTGACCTCGCGGCGGCAGTTGCGCGACGCGAAGTTCTGACCGGCTGGGCGGCGGGCACGCCGCCCAGCCCCGGAAGCGTCAGTTCCCGGCGGCCAGCCACTCCTGCAGGCTGGTCGGCTGCAGCTGCGCGCCGGCGTTCGGCACGAGCTGCTTGCCGGTCAGGACCGTGCCGAAGTACTTGGCCTGCGGGTCGCTCACGACCTCGCGCTCGTCCTTGCGCTGCGTCAGCACCGTGCGGATCCAACCGTCCATTGTGAACTCTTCCGGTCCACCGATCTCCAGCACGCCGTTGACGGGCTCGGTCGCGGCGGTCCGGCCGACCACCGCGGCGACGTCGGAGGCCGCGATCGGCTGGACGCCACCGTGCGGGAGGTGCACGGCGCCGTCCAGCTCCGCCGAGTTCGCGATGGCACCCGCGAACTCGAAGAACTGGGTGGCGCGGATGATCGAGTACGTCAGACCCGACTCCTGGATGAGCTTCTCCTGCGCCACCTTCGCGCGCAGGTAACCGGACTCGGGCAGCTCGTCCGTGCCGACGATCGACAGCGCGACGTAGTGGCCGACGCCCGCCTCGGCGGCGGCCTTGGTCAGGTTCGTCGTGGCCGTGGTGAAGAAGTTCATGACGTCGTCGTCGGCGAACGACGGCGAGTTCGACACGTCCACCAGCACGTCGGCGCCCTTGAGCACCTCCTCGACGCCCTCTCCGGTCAGCGTGTTCACGCCGCTGTTCGGGGACGCGGGCACGGCGTCGTGGCCGTGCTCGCCGAGCCGCTTCACGACCTGGCTGCCGATCAACCCGGTGCCGCCGATGACAACGATCCTCATGGGGTCCATCCCTCTCGTGGTGGGTGTTCACGAGCTAAGACAGGACAAGCCCCGGGTTTGTGACAGGCCTACCGGAACGCGCCCAGCTTCGAGGGGTTGACCAGCCACAACACCTGGTCGATGCCTTCCGAGGACGCCGTCACGGTGATCACCGCGTAGGTGCCGTCGTCCTTGCGCAGCCGTACAGCGGTGAGCCCGTTCGCCTCGACGAACGACATTTCCGCGCCGGCCCAGAACGACGGCGCCCAGCCCGCGATGATCTTCGCCAGGGAGGCCGCGCCGAACAGGGGGCGACCGGCCGCGCGGATCGTGCCGTTGCTGTCCGACCAGCTCACGACGTCCTGCGCGAACAGCTTCTCGAGCGACGCCAGGTCACCGGCCTGCGCCGCCGCCACGAACGCCTCCAGCAGCTTGCGCTGGTCCGCGCGCTGCACGGGCACCCGGCGTTCGTCCGCGAGGTGCTTGCGCGCCCGGCTGACCAGCTGCCGCGCCGCGACCTCACTGGTCTGCACGATCTCGGCGATCTCCCGGTACGGGTAGTCGAACGCCTCGCGCAGCACGTACGCGGCGCGCTCGGTCGGGGTGAGCTTCTCCAGCAGCATCAGCACCGCGAGCTCCAGCACCGCGCCCCGTTCCGCGCCCACCTGCGGGTCGGCGGAGGTGTCGACGGGCTCGGGCAGCCACGGCCCGACGTAGGTCTCGCGACGGGCGCGCGCGGTCTGCGACTCGTTGATCGCGAGACGGGTGATCGCGGTGGCCAGGTACGCCTCGGGGTTGAGCACGGCGTCGCGGTCGGCGAGCTGCCAGCGCAACCACACCTCCTGCACCAGGTCCTCGGCGTCGGCCACGCTGCCGGACATGCGGTACGCGATGCCGAACAGCCTCGGCCGGGCCGCCGCGAACGCCGACTCGGCCTCGTCGAGCTGCTGGGTCATCAGCCACCCCTCTCCTCACGGCAACGTTAGCGCCGATCGGAGAGAGGGGTGATGTGGCGCCTCACACGGACTACGAGCAGGTCCAGCGCAGTGGTCCGTAGTCGCTCGCGTGGCTGAACAGCGAGTCGTCGTCGCCCGCGACGAACAGCTCGGAGACGAACGTGACCCCGTCGGGGTAGGGCAGTTCACCCAGGAAGGTCGTGTCCCGCCAGACCGACGCGGGTCCGACCATTGTGGACCGTTCGCCGGTGATCAGTCCGCTCGCGTTGACGGCGAACGCGGTGCCGGCGCCGGCGATGTGCCGGACGTTGCCACCGCGATCCCACAGCAGCGCCTGCGACTCCGGCCACCTGTCCCCGATCTGGTAGCCGACCACCCTGCCGCCGCGAATCGCCTCCGCGTAGGTGTACCTGCCCTCGTCGGCCAGCAACGTCACCTGGCCGGACTTCCACAGGGCGCCGGGCTTTCCCTCCCTGCCGCGCAACAACACCGTGCCGTCGTCGTCGAGGCCCTGCGGTGTGCCGGCGGTGAGATCGATGATCAGCGGCGCGACCGCGATCGTGGACCACAGGATCCCGACCTGCCGGCCGTCCGCGATCCGCTCGCCGTGACCGAGCACGTCACCGCGTTCGTTGACGGCGGTCGCGCCGGTGAGCCGATAGCCGGTCGGCGGTGCGAGATCCGTCGTTCCCGACGCGGAGTACAGCACGATCGCACGGCGTCCCTCGGCGACGATGGTGCCGTCGACCAGCACGGTGCCCGACGAGTTCTGGCCGGCCATCGACAACGACCGCAGGTGCCGCACCTCGTGGACGACGCGTGGTTTCCCGGCCTCCCACACGATCAGGTCGTTGGTGTTCTCCCCCGGCCGCAGCGACGTGCCCGCGTAGTCGCCGTGGCTGTCGGTGCCCTCCACCTTGGTGAAACGCGGGTCGCACCCGTCCGGTACCACCACTTTGGACACGGCCCAGCCGCACGGCGCCGGATCGGCGGCGGCCACCCCCGGAGCCGCCAGAACCGTGCCCGCCAAGCCGATGGCCGCGATGAACGCTCGTCTGCGCATCTTTGATCCCCCCGAATCAACTGAAGACGTCACGATCACGCGGGATCGTCCTCACCGGTTGCCCCGCATCACTCGAACGGAGCAAGGCAGACTGATCACGTGACCACCGAACGCCCGAGCCCTCCCCTGCAGGCCGGCGAACGCGAGACCCTGCGTGCGTTCCTCGACTTCCACCGCGCCACCCTCGCGATGAAGTGCGACGGCCTGTCCGACGACGACCTGCGCCGCCGTTCGATGCCGCCGTCCGCGCTCACGCTGCTCGGCCTCGTCCGGCACATGGCCGAGGTGGAGCGCACGTGGTTCCGCAAGGTCATCAACGGCGAGGACCTCCCACTGGTGTGGTCGGACGCCGGCGACTACCAGGTCGCCTACGACGCCTCGGGGTCCACGCGGTCCGAGGCGTTCGAGGCCTGGGAGGCCGAGGTCGGGCACGCGCGCCGGATCGAGCGGGAGGCCGAGTCGCTGGACGTGACGGGCTACCAGCCGCGCTGGGGCGAGCAGGTGTCGCTGCGGCTGGTCATGAACCACCTCTGCCACGAGTACGCGCGACACAACGGCCATGCGGACTTCCTGCGCGAGGGGATCGACGGCGTCACAGGGGCGTGAGGCTCCGCCGCGACGGCCGGGGCGTGCGGAGGGCGGACGGTCCTGCGTCCACCCTCCCCCGGAGCATCTCAGTGCCCGGCGGCCGCGGGTGGCAGGTCGGCCTGCGCCAGCGTGATCCCCCGGTCCGGCACGACGCCGAAGTGCGTGATCTGCCGTCCGGCGCCCAGTTCCGTGATCCAGTTCGCCGCCGTCCGGAACCGCCCGTACGGCAGGTCCATCAGGTGGTAGCCGCGGGTCACGGCCTTGGCCGGCAGGCTCGTCAGCGGCACGCCCAGCGGGTTCGCGACCGCCTGCCAGCCGCCGAGGTCGACCACGAACCCCAGGTCCTTGTGCCGGTACTCGCGGGCCGTGCCGTGGCCGAGCGACGCCGCGATGTTGTTCGCCGCGGTCTTCCCCTGGCGTTCGGCGTGCTGGGCGGTCATGGCGGTGATCTCGCCGGGTCGCACCAGGTCGGGCACGGCGGCGGCGTCACCGGCGGCCCACACGTCGTCGCAGACCTTCAGGTACGTGTCCGTGTCGATGCGGCCGTTGGTCGCGGGCATGTTCAACGTGCTGACCAGAGGATCGGGCCGCACGCCGACACACCACACCACGGTCCGTGTCTGGATCTCGCTGCCATCGGAGAGGCGCGCGCACGTGGCGGTCATCTCCTTCAGACTGGTCTCCAGCTTGACCTCGGCGCCTCGCTTGAGCAGCACCTTCTCGGTGGGTTTGGACAACCGCGGGTCCAGGCCGGGCAGCACGCGCGGCGCGATGTCGACGAGGATCCACCGCGGCGGGACGTCCTTCAGGCCGGGCAGGTGCCGCCAGGCGTCCTGGGTCAGCAACTGCGTCTGCGCCAGCACCTCCGTGCCCGTGTAACCCGCGCCCACCACGACGAACGTGCACCGCGCACGGCGTTCCTCGGGATCGTCGGACTGGTCGGCCAGTTCCAGCTGCCGCAGCACGTGGTCGCGCAGGTGGATGGCCTCGGCGATGGTCCGGAAGCCCTTGGCGTGCTCGGCGACACCGGGGACCGAGAGCAGCCGCGTGACGCTGCCGGACGTGATCAGCAGCTTGTCGAACGACCTCGCGGACGAACGGCCTTCGACGTCGGTCACCTGGACGCACTTCCCGGCGAGGTCGATGCCGGTCGCCGCGCCCAGCACGAGTTTGGTGCGCTTGAGCTTGTTCCGCAGCGGCACCGCCACCCGGCGCGGGTCGAGCACACCGCCCGCCACCTCGGGCAGCAGCGGGATGTAGAGCATGTAGTCGACGGGGTTGATCGCGACCAGTTCGGCCGCGTCCTCGGGCAGTGTGCGCTCCAGCTTGCGCAGACAGTGGAATCCGGCGAACCCGGTACCGATCACCAGGACCCGCGGCCGAGCGGACATCCGTCCTCCTCGAGTAACCGTCAGTAGAAGCCCTCACGCCGCGAGGAGCTCTTGTGCCCCAGGTCGGCGCTGATCCGTTCCGCGGCGTCGAGCAGCAACGGCACGACCTCGCCGCGGACCTCCTCCACAGATGATCGCCCCACCGAGGTGGAGGACGCGAGTGCGGCGACCACCTCCCCGGTGCGGTCGCGGACGGGCGCGGACACCGAGAGCAGCCCGATCTCCAGCTCCTCCGCCACGAGTGACCACCCGTCCGAGCGAACCTGCCGCAGCGCGGCGCGGAACGCGTCGCCGCCGGTGACCGTGTGCCGGGTCAGCGCGGGCAGGCCTCCCGCGACGACCTCGTCGACGACGGCGTCCGGCGCCCAGGCGAGCAGCACCCGGCCCATCGACGTCGCGAACGCCGGGATCCTGGTGCCGACGGACACGTTGATGCTCATGATCCGCCGCACCGGCACGCGGGCGACGTAGACGACGTCCCGTCCGTCCAGTTCGGCCAGTGACGCCGACTCGCCCGTCTTGGCCGACAGCTCCAGCAGGTGCGGCTGGGCGATCTCGATCATCGCGTGCGACGCCGAGTAGTGCTGGCCGATGCTCAGCACACGAGGGGACAGCGTCCACTTCGTGCCGTCGTTGCGGACGTATCCGAGCCGTTGCAGCGTAAGGAGAATCCTGCGCACGGCCGGGCGCGAGAGGTTGGTCGCGGCGGCGAGCTCGGCCAGGGTCGGGCTGACCCGTTCCTCGTCGAACGCGAGCAGCACGGCGAACCCTCGCTCGATGCTCTGGATGAAGTCGCGCTCGTCCGGCCCGCTGGTCATCGCCCCATCTTTCCGCACCACCACCGTTGACACGGCCGCACCGCCGGTGCACCCTCATGTAACCGCAAGGCGTACAGCTTGTACGCACAGCGTACAGGGGGAGCGGGAGATGACTCTGGATCACCGCACAATCCGCAACGGGTTCGGCAGGTTCGCCACCGGTGTCACCGTGGTGACCTGTCGCAACGACGACGGAGAGCCGCACGGCGCGACCGTCAACGCCTTCACGGCCATCTCGCTCGAACCGGCGCTGTGCCAGGTCACGCTGACCCGCGAGTCCAAGGCCTGCCGGTTCCTCGACGACAAGCCGTTCGCCGTCAACGTCCTCGCCGCCGACCAGATCGGCGTGGCGTGGACCTTCGCGGGCCGCCCCCAGGGGCCCGCACCCCGCTGGGCCGACGGGCCGACCGCCCCCGTCCTGCTCGGCACCGCCGCGACCATCTCGTGCCTGCCCTGGCGCACGTACGACGGCGGCGACCACCTGATCGTCATCGGGGAGGTCGCGCACCTCAGCACCAGCGACGCGGATCCGTTGCTGTTCTTCGGTGGTGCGTTCCGCGAGATCGCCGAACGCACCGCGGACCACTGGATGAGCTCGGTCGACTGCCCGGACATCGGGTGGTTCGGCTCCGGCTTCGCCCCACTGCGAACCACTTCAACGCTGAAGGGTTAGGCATGACCACGCAGCAGCAGCAACGCACGACCCGGCCGATGACCGGCGAGGAGTACATCGAGTCCATCCGGGACGGACGCGAGATCTTCCTCGGCGGCGAGAAGGTCGGCGACGTCACGACCCACCCCGCGTTCCGCAACTCCGTCCGGATGACCGCCCGTCTGTACGACGCGCTGCACGACCCGGACAAGCAGGCCGTGCTGACCGCGCCGACCGACACCGGCAGCAGCGGCTTCACGCACCCGTTCTTCCGCACGCCCCGCAGCAGCGCCGACCTCTACGCCGACCGCGCCGCCATCGCGGAGTGGGCGAAGATGACCTACGGCTGGATGGGCCGCAGCCCCGACTACAAGGCCGCGTTCCTTGGCACGTTGGGCGCCAACGCCGACTTCTACAACCCGTTCGCGGACAACGCCCGGCGCTGGTACCAGGAGTCGCAGGAGAAGGTCCTGTACTGGAACCACGCGATCATCAACCCGCCGGTCGACCGCAACCGCAACCCCGACGAGGTCAGCGACGTGTTCATGCACGTCGAGGAGGAACGCGACGACGGCCTGATCGTCTCGGGCGCGAAGGTGGTCGCCACCGGTTCGGCGATCACGAACTACAACTTCATCGCGCACTACGGACTGCCGATCAAGAAGCGCGAGTTCGCGCTCGTCTGCACGGTGCCGATGGGCGCGCCGGGCATGAAGCTGATCTGCCGCAACTCCTACGCCGCCAACGTGGACAAGACCACCGGGCCGTTCGACTACCCGCTGTCGTCGCGGTTCGACGAGAACGACACGATCTTCGTGCTGGACCGCGTGAAGATCCCGTGGGAGAACGTCTTCATCTACGGCGACGCCGAGAAGGCCAGCACGTTCTTCCCCGGTTCCGGGTTCCTGCACCGCTTCACGTTCCACGGCGTCACACGCCTGTCGGTGAAGCTCGACTTCATCGCCGGCCTGCTGCTCAAGGGCGTGGAAGCCACCGGTGTCAAGGACTTCCGCGGCATCCAGACCCGCGTCGGCGAGGTCATCGGGTGGCGCAACCTGTTCCACGCGCTGTCCGAGGCGATGTGCGCGAAGCCCGACGAGTGGGTCGACGGCGCGGTGTTGCCGCACCTGGACTTCGGGCTCGCCTACCGGTGGTTCATGACGGTCGGCTACCCGCGGATCCGCGAGATCATCATGCAGGACATGGGTTCCGCGCTGATCTACCTGCCGTCGTCCGCGAAGGACTTCATGTCCGACGAGACCAGGCCGTACCTCGACAAGTACGTGCGCGGCTCGAACGGCATGGACGCCGTCGAACGCGTGAAGCTGATGAAGCTCATCTGGGACTCGATCGGCAGCGAGTTCGGCGGCCGGCACGAGCTCTACGAACGCAACTACTCCGGCAACCACGAGGGTGTGCGCGCCGAGATGCTGTTCGCCGCGCAGCAGTCCGGCATGGCCGACTCCATGAAGGGGTTCGCCGAGCAGTGCATGGCCGAGTACGACCTCAACGGCTGGACCGTTCCCGACCTGTTCAACCCCGGCGCGACCTCTCTGAACGGAAGGTGACCTCCCGATGACTGCCGTCCAGTCCCCCACCGCAGCGGACTCCGGTGCGTCCGCCAGCGCCAACTTCCGTTCCACCGCAAGGGAAGGCGTCGCCGTCCCCGCCGAGCGCGTGTCCACTGTGGCCACCGCGGTCCTGCAGGCCGTGCACTCGGCGATCCGCGAGCACGACGTCACCTACCCCGAGTTCCAGGCCGCGAAGCAGTGGCTCATGGACCTCGGCGAGGGCGGCGAGTGGCCGCTGTTCCTGGACGTGTTCGTGGAGCACGTCGTCGAGGAGGTCGCCGCCCGCACGCAGGACGGCACCAAGGGCAGCATCCTCGGCCCGTACCACCTGCCGGACCAGGTGTCGCTGCCCGCCGTCTGCACGCTGCCGATGCGCGACGACGAGAAGGGCGACGCGCTCACGTTCTCCGGCCGCGTGACGGACCTGGCCGGGCAGCCGCTGGCGGGTGCCGAGCTCGACGTCTGGCACGCCGACTCCCAGGGCTACTACTCGGGGTTCGCGCCGGACATCCCGTCCGGGAACCTCCGCGCCGTGGTGGTGACCGACGCCGACGGCCGGTTCGAGATCACGACCGTGCAGCCCGCGCCGTACCAGATCCCGACCGACGGGCCGACCGGGCGGCTGATCGGCGCGGCGGGCTGGCACCCGTGGCGGCCCGCGCACCTGCACCTCATCGTGCGTGCCCCGGGGCATCGGCCGATCACGACGCAGCTCTACTTCGCGGGCGGTGAGTTCGTCGACAGCGACGTCGCCGAGGCCGTGAAGCCCGAACTCGTTCTCACGCCGTCCGACCAGCGCGTCACGTACGACTTCGTGCTCGAGCCCTCATGAACGATCTGCTGATCGACGGCGTGGACACGGTCCTGCTCGACGTCCCGCTCGTCCGGCCGCACCGCTTCGCCCGCACCGGGATGGACGCGCAGCCCGTGCTGCTCGTCCACGTCCGGACCGCGGGCGGGGCGGCCGGCCTCGGCGAGGGTGTCGTGCCGGGCGGGCCGTGGTGGGGCGGCGAGTCGGTCGAGACCATGAAGGTGGTGATCGACCAGTACATCGCCCCGCTGCTGCTGGGCCGCCGGGTCGACGACATCGCGGGCATCCTGCAGGCCGTCAACGACGTGGTCAACGCGAACCTGTACGCCAAGGCCGCGGTCGAGGTCGCGCTCCACGACGCGTGGGCGCGGTCGCTGGGCGTGCCGGTGCACACGCTGCTCGGCGGGCTCGCGCGGACGTCGATCCCGGTGACGTGGGCACTCGGCACCGAGCCGGCGGACGTCGTCATCGACGAGGCGATGGCCAAGCTCGACCTCGGGCACCGCAGCTTCAAGCTCAAGATGGGCGCACAGGACCCGGCCGACGACGTGCGCCGGGTGTGCGTGATCGCGGAGAAGCTGCGGGACGTCGCGGGCGTGCGGGTCGACATCAACGCGCGCTGGGACCGGCTGACCTCGTTGCGCTACCTGCCGATGCTCGCCGACGCGGGGGTCGAGCTGGTCGAGCAGCCCGTGCCGGGTGCCGAGGTCGAGTGGCTCGCGGAGATCAACCGGGCGTTGCCGATCCCGGTGATGGCGGACGAGTCGCTGCGCACGCCGTCGGACGCCCTGCGGCTGGCCGGGCTGCGGGCCGCGGACGTGTTCTCGCTGAAGACGACCAAGTCCGGCGGGCTGCGCGCCACGGCGGCGATCGCTTCGATCGCGGCCGCGGCGGGTATTCCCTGTCACGGCGGCACCTCGATCGAGAGCCCGGTCGGCACGGCGGCGTCGCTGCACCTCGCCTGCGCCTCACCGGCCGTGACGTGGGGCAGCGAGCTGTTCGGGCCGTTGCTCATGCGCGAGGAGCTGCTGGCCACGCCGCTGCGCTACGACGGCGGCGACCTGCACCTGCCGGTCGGCCCGGGGCTCGGCGTCGAGCTGAACCCCGCGGCCGTCGCGGCCTTCACCAGGAGGTGACCGTGCTCTTCCACGTGCGGATGGACGTTTCCCTGCCCCACGACATGGACCCCAACGACCGCGCCGAGCTGGTGCGCGCCGAGAAGGAACGTGCGCTGGAGCTGCAGAAACTGGGCGTGTGGCCGCATCTGTGGCGCGTCGTCGGGCAGTACAGCAACATCAGCGTCTTCGACGTGCCGTCCAACGACGAGCTGCACGCGTTCCTGTCGTCGTTACCGCTGTGGCAGTACATGACGGTTCAGGTGACGCCGCTGGCGACACATCCCTCTGATCTGGCGGCACAACCATGACGGCTGTCCGGGAAGGTCTGGTGTGGCGGTCGGTGGCGGACGTCCCGCCGGACTGGCCGGGGTGCGTGGTCACGATCGGGGTGTTCGACGGCGTCCATCGCGGGCACGCCCGCCTGATCTCGGCCGCTCGGGAGGTCGCGGGGCCCCGGCCGGTGGTGCTGGTGACGTTCGACCCGCATCCGGCGCGCGTGCTGGGGCTGGCGCGGGACACGTCCGCTCTGAGCACGGTCGACCGGCGTGCCCGGCTCGGGCACTCCCTCGGGGTGGAGGCGATCCTGGTGCTGCCGTTCACCCGCTCGCTCGCCGCGCTGTCACCCTCGGAGTTCGTGTCGGAGGTGCTGGTCGGGGCGCTGCACGCCGAGGCCGTGGTGGTCGGGACGAACTTCACGTTCGGGCATCGCGGCGCCGGGACCGTGGAAACGGTGCGGGAGCTGGGACTACCGGCGTTCGGCGTCGACCTGGTGGACGGGTGTTCGTCGACTCGGGTGCGGGAGCTGGTGCGGGACGGCGACGTCCGTGCCGCCGCTGCCGTGCTCGGGAGGCCGCACCGGGTGGAGGGTGTGCTGTCCGGCGGTGTCGTCACCGTGCCGCCGGGGACCGCGTTGCCGTCCGACGGCCGGTACCTCGGGACGCTCGGTGATCGGCTCGTCCGGCTGGTCGTGGTGTCCGGGGCGGTACGGGTGGCCGGGCCTGGCGGGCCCGCTGCGGTCGAGTTCCTTGACCGGCTCTGACCGGTCAGAAGAGGCGGCCGTCCTCCTCCGCGGGAGGTTCTTCCAGCTCCAGCAGGAACCGCTTGCGGGTCAGGCCGCCCGCGTAACCGGTGAGGCTGCCGCGCGCGCCGACCACGCGGTGGCAGGGAACGATGATGCTGATCGGGTTCCAGCCGTTGGCGTTGCCCACGGCCTGAGCGCCCGCCGGGTCACCGAGCTCGGCGGCCAGCTGTCCGTAGGTTCGGGTCTCTCCATGGGGAATCGCCGTCAGCAGCTTCCACACGCGGCGCTCGAACTCCGACCCGCGAGGCGCCAGGTCGAGGTCGAACTCCCGCCGCTGCCCGGAGAAGTACTCGTCCAGCTGGCGGCGCACCTCGTCGAACCCGGTGTCGGTGCGCGGGCCGAGGTCGGTCAGGCGTGGGGTGCGCAGGTGGCCGTCGAAGTAGAGGCCCAGCAGGGACTCCCCCTCCGCGACGAGGGTGAGCGGCCCGACCGGTGAGTCGACGACGGTGTGGTGCACGTGCATCCTGGGTTTCTCCGGTGGTGCTCGGGATCAGGCCGCCACCGTAGCCTCCCGGAGATGGGGCTGCGGTTGTCGGTGCTGGACACGTCGCCGATCGTGCGGGGCTCGACGCCGCGCGAGGCGTTGCACAACACGGCCGATCTCGCCGAACTGGCGGAGGAGCTGGGGTTTCACCGGTACTGGGTGCCGGAGCACCACGGCATGCGCGGAGTCGCCGGTACCGCGCCGGCCGTGCTCGTGGCGCACCTCGCGGCCGTCACCTCACGGCTGCGCGTCGGCTCGGGCGGCGTGCTGCTGCCCAACCACGCGCCGCTCGTCGTGGCCGAGCAGTTCGGCACGCTCGCGGCCCTGCACCCCGGCCGGATCGACCTCGGTGTCGGCCGCGCGCCGGGCAGTCCGCCGTCCGCGGTGGCGTCGCTGCGCCGCACCGACCGGCCGTACCGGGACCAACTCGAAGAACTGCGGACGTTGCTCGACCCGGCCGCCACCACGGCCGTGCCGGTCCGGGGCGGGAACGTGCCGGAACTGTGGCTGCTCGGGTCGTCACCGGACACGGCGGGGCTGGCCGCCGCGCTGGGCGTCCCGTTCGCGTTCGCCCGGCACCTCAGCCCCGCACTCACCTGCGCGGCGGACCTCGTGAGCGTCGCGGTGATCTGCGCGGACGACGACGAACGCGCCGAGTGGCTCGCCGGGCCGATCAGGACGAAGGTGCGCAGCCGTCAGGACGGGACGCGAATCCTGTTGCCCAGCCCGCACGACACGTCCGCGCTGCCGGACGACGGCCGCGTGCTCGTCGGCGGACCGGACAAGATCACGCGCGAGCTCCAGTCCGTGCTCGACGAGACCGGCACGCCCGAGTTGATGATCACCTCACCGATCTACCACCACGCCGACCGTCGTCACAGCTACGAGCTG
Organism: Streptomyces sp. ID05-26A; assembly: GCF_033794685.1. Taxonomy (NCBI): domain Bacteria; kingdom Bacillati; phylum Actinomycetota; class Actinomycetes; order Kitasatosporales; family Streptomycetaceae; genus Streptomyces; species Streptomyces sp. ID05-26A. Next base: position 354,959 of record NZ_JARAYZ010000003.1, on the reverse strand, counting down.
ATCGCCGCCCTCGCACCGGACCTCACCGTCACGCCGCCGACGCCTTCCTGACGATTCCGCTGGCCATCGTGGCGAACACGATGTCGTGCAACGGTTTCTGCGCGAGCCAGTACAGCCGGCCGACCAGTCCGTCGGCGGTGAACGTGACCTTCTGCCGGTAGCGCGTGCGGTCGCCCTGACGGTCGACGCGCATGTCGAGGAGCGTGTGGCCGGGCATCTTCATGTCCGCGCGCAACACGAGCCGCCTAGCCTCGTCGTCGCGGTGGACGACGGTCCAGAAGTCGACCACGTCGCCCTCCGCGATCTCGGGAGCCCGGCCCCGGTAGAGCCCGACGCCGCCGAAGAGGTGGTCGATCGCTCCCCGGACCGTCCACACCAGAGGGATCGTGTGCCAGCCGTCGTCGCCTCCCAGGGTGTTCACCGCGCTCCACACGTCCTGCGGTGACACCTCGGTGAGCACGGTCCGTTCCTCGGTGAACACCTCGCCGTCGGCCTGGCCGGTCTCCTGGGCGGTCGTGGCGCGGATGGCGTTGTCGACGCTCGTCATGCCGTCGGGAGGTGGCGGCAGCACGTCGGTGGCGGACGGTCCGGACTCCGATAGGTCGTGGTCGAGCGACGCGAACAGCGGTTCCGCGACCATCGCCGACACCGGCGTCACCAGCCCGGCGACCTGGGCCGCGAGTTTGTGCGACCACAGGGGTGAGGGCAGCGGCAGCCGGACCGGCAGTCCCAGCACCCGTGCGCACCGCTGGACCAGGTCGAGGTAGCTGAGCTTCTCCGGGCCGATGACGTCGTACACGCCGTCGACCGGTTCGGGGAGGTTGGCGGCGGCCAGCAGGAAGTGCACGACGTCGTCGGCGGCGACCGGCCTGCTGGAGTTGTGCATCCACGACGGCACCGGTACCCAGGGCACGACGCGCGCGGACGACCGCAGCAGCTCGAAGCTCGTCGAACCGGCACCGATGATCATCGGTGCCTGCAGGACGAGGGCGGGCACCGGACCCGCGGTCACGACGTCGCCGACCTCGGCCCGGGAGGCCAGGTGACCGGAGAGGCCGGCGGCACCGGGACGCGGCCCGCCGACGTAGACGATCTGCCGCACCCCCGCCTCCGCCGCCGCGTCCGCCAGCACGGCGGCGGCCCCACGATCGACCTCGGCGAAGTCCGGCCGGTCCAGCGAGTGCACGAGGAAGTAGACGAGTTCCTTGCCCGCCAAGGCTTCCCGGACCGCCCGCGGATCCGTGGCGTCACCGACGTGCACCATCACGTTGGTGGGGAACCTCGTCGACTGGGCGCTGTCCCGGACCAGCACGGCCACGTCGTGGTCGTGCTGGACCATTTCTGGCACGAGACGTGATCCGAGGTGTCCGGTCGCGCCCATCACGAGGCACCTCATCGGATGCCGGTCCGGTTCTGCAACGCGCCGATCTTCGTGCCGTACAGGAAGAACACCGCCATGAACACCTCGATGCGTTGCTGCGACGTGAGTTCGTCGAGGTCCACGGCGATCTCCGTGTCCCGGACGTCCGAACTCCGCGCGAGTCGTTGGTTGAACAGCGCCCGCGCGGTGTCCTGGCTGCGTTCGTCGACGTCCGCGTGGAACAGCCGGCGCAGGTCGCAGTCCGGCGGCAGCGGGTGGCGGACGAGTTCCGCGGGGTAGCGGGCGTTCATCACGCGTGCCGCGGTGTTGAGGGTGTGGGCGACGAGAGCCGGTCCCCTGCCGAAGTGGTCGACCACCGCGACCAGTTCTTCGAGGGTGGCGACGTCGTCCTCGATGCTGACCGGTGTGCTGGTGTCGAGGTCGAGCCGTTCCATCGCCATCGCGACGTTGTCGAGGACCTGGCCGGGATCGACGACGAACTGGTCGCCGACGTGCAGGCTCGCGCGGTGGTGGTGCGGGTCGAGTAACTCCTGTGCCTCGCGGTCGAGGTACTGAGGTTCGCCGTGGTCGATCGTCACCCGCATGACGTGCCCGTTTCCGGGCCGCCGCAACCGCGGTTCCACGAACAGGTGACCGCGCGGTTGCGGAACCGGTCCGCCGGGTACCGCTGTCCGATGAGGACGTCGATCGCCCTGTTCACCCGTGACCTGCGGGTTCACGACAACCCGGTGCTGCACGCCGCGTCCACGGCGGACCGGTGCGTCCCGCTGTTCGTGGTGGACGACGCGATCGTCTCGTCGTCGTTCTTCAACGCCAACCGCGCCGCGTTCCTCACGGACTGCCTGGCCGATCTGGACGCGTCGTTGCGGAAACGCGGGGGCAGGCTGGTGGTGCGCCGGGGAAAGCCCGCCGACGAGGTCGCCCGGATCGTCCGGGAACACGACGTCACCGAGGTCCACGTCGCGGCCGACGTCAGCAACCACGCCCGTCGCAGGGAAGAGGCCCTGCGCGAACTCGGCGTCGACCTGCACGTGCACGACGCCTCGATCAACGCCGTCCCGCCCCTGTCCCTCACCCCGTCCGGCGGCGGTGACCACTTCGCGATCTTCACGCCGTACTTCCGCAGGTGGGAGACCGTGCACCGCCGCGGTGTCCTGCGCGCACCGGGCCGGGTGACCACCCCCGAGATCAGCGGTGACCTGCCGGAACTGCGCGGCGGCACCCCGTCGCCGGACCTGGCCGCGGGCGGTGAGACCACGGGCCGGAAGCTGATGACGAGCTGGGCTCGCACCGGCGTGGACGACTACGCCGAGGTGCACGACGCATTGGCCGCCGACGCGACCTCGCACCTGTCCCCGCACCTGCACTTCGGCACGGTGTCGGTGACCGAGCTGCTGGACCGCGTCGGCACCGCGTCCGAAGGCGCCCGCGCCTACACCCGCCAGCTGGCGTGGCGGGACTTCCACCACCAGGTGCTGGCCGCCCGCCCCGAGTCCGCCACGAAGGACTACCGCACCCGCGACGACCGGTGGCGTCGTTCGGAGCGCGACTTCGCGGCGTGGCGGGACGGCCGCACCGGCTACCCGATCGTCGACGCGGCGATGCGCCAGCTCTCCCGGGAGGGCTGGATGCACAACCGCGCCCGCCTGGTCACGGCGAGCTTCCTGTGCAAGACCCTGTACCTGGACTGGCGGCGCGGCGCCCGGCACTTCGCCGACCTGCTGGTGGACTGCGACCTCGCGAACAACCAGATGAACTGGCAGTGGGTCGCGGGAACGGGCACCGACACCCGGCCGAACCGCGTGCACAACCCGCTGGCACAGGCGAAGCGCTACGACGCCGACGGCGCCTACGTGAAGCGCTACCTGCCCGAACTGGCCGATCTCGACCCAGATCACGTCCACGAACCGTGGACGCTGCCCGACGAGGAGTTCAAGGCCCTCGACTACCCACCGCCCGTCGTGGACCTGCGGGAGGCGGCCGACAGGTTCGCGGCCGCCCGCCGCAAGAAGTGACCGTCAGCTCCACTGCGCGCGCTGGTACAGCGGCGCCGTGATCTTCCCCGTGAACTGCGCCCCGCCGAGGTGCCGCACGCACTGGCGGATCGGGCACTCCTGGCCGTTCGCGTCCTGGAAGAAGCTCTGGACGTTCACACCCACCACCGCGTTCCCGCTGATCCGGGGCCCGCCGCTGGAGCCGCCGCCCATGTCGCAGGGCACTCCCCACAGGTTCTCCCCGGGACTGCCGGCGTTGAGGGCGGGGACGCCCCAGCACTGCGCGAGCCGCTGACCGGTGAACTCCGGCCTGCCCTGGTGACCGGGCTGCCCGGCCGCACGCGGGTAGCCGTACTCGCGCGCGAACCGGTCCGCGGGCCGGTCGAACGCGATGTGCTCGCTCACGGGAGACGGCTTGTCCAGCACGAGGAACGCCTGGTCGAACTCGGACCGCTGGTCGTCGGTGATCCACGTCCGGTGCACGACCGCCCTGCGCACCACGAACTCACCGAACGGCCGGGCACCGTCGCGGAACCCCGGCACGAACAGCATCTTCGAGTGCCACCTGGGGTCGAACCCCGCCAGGTTCGCCGTGTGGACGCAGTGCCCGCCCGTCACCGCGGTGCGCTTGTTGGCGCTCACCACGACGGTCGCCGTGCAGCTCGAGTCCTCGCCGTCGCGGTCGACGAAGAAGAGGCGGCCGATGGTCCGGCTGTTCGGGGCGGGGGCGCCGGTCGAGTCGTCGACCGCGGGTGTTCCGGGTGGTGCGGACGGACCGACCGGCATCGCCGCGATCCGTTCGGGGGTCCAGTGGGCCGCGACGCCGTTCGTGTCGAGATCGTGCACGACCACGTCAGAATCGGAAGGAGAAGCCGCTGCCACGCCCGGCACACCGAGAAGCAGCAACGCGACCACGCTCAGTATTCGCATGGAGCCGACCGTGGCAGCGAGTTGTGCGGATCCTGTGCGGAAGGAGTCCTCATCCCGTGCGGCGGCGGCACGAGTGACTATGTTGCGACGCATGGGCATGTGCGTGCTGGTGGCCGAGGACAACGTGATGCAGGCCGACATGCTCGGGCGGTACCTGCGCCAGGAGGGCTACCGGGTGCGGATCGTCCACGATGGAGCCGCCGCGCTCGACGAGGTCCGCCGCGACCCGCCGGACCTGCTCGTGCTCGACGTGATGATGCCGAAGCTGGACGGACTGGAAGTCGTGCGCACGTTGCGCAACGAGTCGGACGTCCCGGTGCTCATGCTCACCGCGAAGTCCACAGAGGACGATCTGCTGCACGGGCTCGACCTCGGCGCCGACGACTACGTCACCAAGCCGTACAGCCCGCGCGAACTGGTGGCGCGCGTGCGCACGTTGCTGCGGCGGGTCCAGCGCCCGGCGACGAACGGCATCACGCTCGGTGGGCTGAGCATCGACCCCGACCGGCACGAGGTGGAGGTGCGGGGTGGCGCGGTCGAGTGCACCGCGTCGGAGTTCCGGATCCTGCACACGATGGCGGTGAGTCCCGGCCGGGTGTTCAGCCGCGCCCAGCTGCTCAGCGCCGTGCACGGGCTCGACGGGTACATCACCGCCCGCACGATCGACGCGCACGTCATGAACCTGCGCAAGAAGATCGAGGTCCACCCGCGCACACCCGCGTACCTGCTGACCGTGCACGGCGTCGGGTACAAGCTGGTGGACGGCTCCGGTGCATAGCGTCCTGGCGCGGCTGCTGGCCGCGTCCGTGCTCGTCGCCCTCTGCTCGATCACCGCGGCCGCGTGGCTCGCCGCCCAGAGCACGTCGACCTCGATCAGGCAGGAGCTCGGCAACGCGCTGGCGGGCGACGCCGCCACGTACCGGGAGCTGATCACGTTCGCCGTCGAGCACCGCGACTGGAGCGGGGTGGGCCTCGGTCCGGGCAAGGGCAGGCTGATCCTCACCACGACCGATCGCGAGGTCATCGCCGACACCGGCACGAACCTCGACCCCGGTCAGCTGCCCGCCCTGCCGTCCGCGGTGATCAACCCGCTGGAACTGGACCTCGCCCTGGCCCCGGACTCCCCCGCCGACCGGATCGACGCGCGGATCGCGGGCCCGTTCCAGCTCACCGAGCGCGAGAAAGCGAGTCTGGCCGAGGACGCGCGGGCGTTCCAGGTGCGCTGCCGGGGTGCGGCCGCGCAGCTGGACACCACGACGACCGCCTGGGGCCGTCCGATCGTGAACGTGGACCGGACGACCGCCGCTCCCGCCGCTTCCTCGTGCCGGGAGATCGAGACCCGGCTGAGCACGCTCACCCTCGGGGAGTCGGCCGCGTTCAACGACCTCGGCGTGCGCCTCGACGACTGCCTGCGCCGGCGCGGACTGCCCGCCGAGCAGCTCAGGATGAACGCGTCCTGGCAGCCCGTCGCCTCCAGCACCGAGTGCCTGACGAGCGCGCGCCGGGCTCAGTTGGCGCCTTACGTGGCACCGCCCGCGCTCCTGTTCGTCACCGATCCGGCGGGCCGGACCACCCAGGCGACCGTCGTGAACTTCGACGTCGGCCGGGTGGTGCTGGTCGCCGCGATCGTGCTGGTCCTGACCGTCGGCGTCAGCGTGCTGGTCGCGTTGCGGATGACGAGGCCGTTGCGCACGCTCACCGCCGCCGCCGAACGGTTGCGGCACGGCGACGACGCGCGGGTCGACATCCGGTCGCGCAGCGAGATCGGCCAGCTCGCGCGGGCGTTCAACGACATGGCCGCGCACCGGGCCCGCACCGACGCCCAGCGCAAGGCCATGACCAGCGACATCTCCCACGAGCTGCGCAACCCGCTGGGCACGATCCGCAGCTGGCTCGAGGGTGCGCGGGACGGCCTGGTCGAGCTGGACCGCACGACGCTCACGTCGTTGCTCGACGAGGCGCTGGTGTTGCAGCACCTCGTCGACGACCTGCAGGACCTCGCGCAGGCCGACGCCGGCGAACTGCGGCTGCACCCCGAGCCCGTCGACCTGCGGGAGCTGTTCGACCAGCTCGCCGCCGCCCATCCCGGACTGGTGACCGAGGGCGGTGGGGTGGTGACCGCGGATCCGGTGCGGCTGCGGCAGGTGCTCACGAACCTCGTCACGAACGCCTTCCGCTACACGCCCGCGGACGGATCGGTCCGGCTGTCCGCGCAGAGCGGCCGGATCGTCGTGCACGACACGGGCTCCGGCATCTCCGCCGAGGACCTGCCGCACGTGTTCGACAGGTTCTGGCGCGCGGACCGTTCCCGGACCCGCGACACCGGCGGCAGCGGGCTCGGGCTGGCGATCGTGCACGCGCTGGTGAACGCTCACGGTGGCACGATCGCGGTGGAGAGCGAGGTCGGGCGCGGGACGGCGTTCACGATCACGCTCCCGGCACGCTGAGCGCACATCTTCCTCACAACCGCCCGGCAGCATCGCCGCCATGAACCCCAGGCTGTTGATCGGCGCCGCCGTGCTGCTGCTGTCCGCGTGCGGCCAGTCCGCTCCGCCGTCCTCGAACGTCGCGTCCCTGCAGTCGTCCGGGGTCGTCGCCCCTTCCTCCAACGCCGCGCCGCCGCCGTCCGACGGTGAGCAGCCGCGGTTGCGCATGGACATGACGGAGGAGGAGAAGAAGCGGTACTACGACGCGCACACTCTCTGTCTCGCCGAGAACGACCCGAACGCGACGGGCACCGGTCCTGGTCCCGCGGGCACCCTCCGGCCTGCGCAGTACAGCGACGAGGCGTGGAAGGCGTGCGCGAAGAAGTGGCCGCTGCCGCCGTGGGAGATGGACTCCGACAACCCGACGTTCAAGGACAACTGGCACAAGAACGTCCAGTGCATCAACAGCCGCGGCATGAAGGTCATCGAGACCGAGCCCGGCAGCTGGACCTACGACGGCGAGCAGACCCTGCCGGAGGAGGAGCGCCGCAAGATCGAGAAGGACTGCGAGCAGGAAGTCTTCGGCGGAGGGCGCAAGTGAAGCGGTGGATCATCGGCGGAGTCGCCGTGGTGGTCCTGGTCGCGGGCGTGGTGGCGCTCACCTGGACGCGTCGTGCTCCCGCCCAGACCGCTCCACCCCCGGCGCCGAAGACCGTCGCCGTGGTGAAGACCGACCTGACCGACGTGCGGGAGTTCAAGGCCACGCTCGGTTTCGGCGCCTCGCAGGAGGTGACCGGACGCCGTCCCGGCACGCTCACGTGGCTCCCCGCTCCCGGTGCGGTGCTCGACCGCGGCGGCGCGGTGTACAAAGTGGACAACCGCCCGGTCTGGTTGTTCTTCGGTGAGACCCCGTTGTGGCGCAAGCTCGGCAAAGCCGGCATCAAGGGCCCGGACGTGAAGACCGTGAAGGACAACCTGGGCGCCCTCGGCTACAAGCTCGGTGGTGCGCCGGACGAACTCACCCAGGCCACCGTTGACGCGGTCAAGCGGTGGCAGAAGGCCGAGAAGGTCGAGGAGAGCGGGGTGCTCGACCCCGGTGACGTCGTCGTGCTGGCCGGGAAGGTCCGCGTCGAGGGGGTCACCGCGACGCTGTCGGCGTCCGGCGAGGGCCCGCTGATGACCGTGACCGCGACGGGCAAGGCCGTGGACGCCTCGATCGACGCGCGGCAGGCCGAAGTGTTCACGAAGGACCTGAAGGTCACCGTCGTGCTGCCCAACGGCACCGAGACCACGGGAACCGTGCGGTCCGTGAGCACCGAGGCGAAGTCCGGGAAGAACGGCAACGGCGAGGAGATCCCGGTGATCGCCGTGGACATCGGCCTCGACACCGAGGTCGGCGAGTTCGACTCGGGCCCGGTGCGCCTGCGGCTGACGAGCACCGCGAGGCAGGGCGTCCTGGCCGTGCCGGTGACCGCGCTGCTGGCGTTGCGGGAGGGTGGTTATGCGGTGCAGACGAAGGAGGGCGCGTTGCTCGCGGTGAAGACCGGCCTGTTCGCGGGCGGGCTCGTCGAGATCAGCGGTGGTGGCGTCAGCGAGGGCGTGCAGGTGGTGACGACGTCGTGACCCCGGTTCTGCAGGTTCTCGACGCTGTCAAGGAATACGCGGGCGGTGTGCGTGCCCTGGACGGCGTTTCCCTTGCACTGCAAGCAGGTGAGGCCGTCGCGATCGTCGGTCCGTCGGGTTCGGGCAAGTCGACGCTGCTCAACCTGCTGGGCACTCTGGACCGCCCGTCGAGCGGCACGGTGATGCTGGACGGGCACGACATCTCCACGCTGTCCGACCGGCGGCTGTCCGCGTTGCGCGGGCGGCGGATCGGCTTCGTGTTCCAGCAGTTCCACCTCGCGGACGGCCTCACCGCCATCGACAACGTCGCGACGGGCCTGCTCTACGCCGGCACCCCGCGCAAGTGGCGGACAGCGATGGCGACCGAGGCGCTCACCCGCGTCGGCCTCGGTCATCGGCTCCGGCACCGGCCGCACGAACTGTCCGGCGGTGAACGCCAACGCGTCGCCATCGCCCGCGCCGTGGTGAACCGCCCCGCCCTGGTGCTCGCCGACGAACCGACCGGAGCGCTGGACACGGCCACCGGGCGCGCGGTGCTGGACCTGCTGCTCGACCTGAACCGCGAGGGCACGACGCTCGCGGTGATCACGCACGATCGTGAGGTGGCGGCCCGGTTGCCGCGCCAGGTGGAGATCCGGGACGGCCGCATTCGCGCGGGGGTGCCCGCGTGAGCGACGCGTCCCAGACCCGCCCCGCTCGACACCACGGTGGGAGCGTGACCACCGCTCCTCGCACGAAATCCCACGACGTCCGCCCCACCAGGCTCACCCCCGCCGACCTCCTCCTGCTCGCCCTGTCCCCGCTGCGGACCAGGCCGATGCGGGCCGTGCTGTCCGCGCTCGGCATCTCCATCGGCATCGCCACGCTCGTCGTGGTGACGGGCATCCCGGCGTCGAGCCGGGCCGCGCTGATGGAGGAGTTCGCCGTGCTGGGCACCAACCTGCTGCGCGCCGAAGCCGCCACCGGCCTCGACAACGAGCCCGCGTCGCTGCCGCCGGACTCCGTCGCGATGGTCGAGCGCATCGGGCCCGCCCACGACGTCAGCGCCGTCGCGAACACCCACGCCGTGATCCGCCGTTCCGACCGGATCCCGGACTCGGAGACGTCCGGCCTGACGGTGCTGGCGGCCAAGCTCAACCTCCTGGACACGCTCAACGGACACGTCCGGACCGGCACGTTCCTCAACCAGGCCACCTCGGCGTTCCCGGCCGTCGTGCTGGGCGACATCGCGGCGGCGCGGCTCGGCATCACCGCCCCGGACGCGCAGGTCAGGATCAACGACACGTGGTTCACGGTGATCGGGATCCTCGCTCCCCTGCCACTCGCGCCGGAGGTCGAGCGGTCGGCCCTGGTCGGCTGGGAGTCGGCTCGCGGATTCGGCTTCGACGACCGGCCCACCGTGCTCTACCTGCGCGCGGACGAGCCGGCGATCGACGACGTGCGGGCGGTGCTGCCGCAGACCGTCCACCCCGAACAGCCCGCGCAGGTGCGGGTCAGCCGCCCGTCCGACGCGCTCACCGCCAAGCGGCTCACCGAGAACACCTTCTCGGCGCTGATGCTGGGCCTCGCCGGGGTGGCGTTGCTGGTCGGCGGCATCGGGGTCGCGAACACCATGGTGATCTCCGTGCTGGAACGCAAGCGCGAGATCGGGCTCCGCCGTGCCCTCGGGGCGCATCGCGGGCAGATCAGGACGCAGTTCCTCACCGAGTCGGTCGTGCTGTGCGTGCTCGGTGGCGCGGCGGGCGTGGTGCTGGGGCTCGCCGGGACCGCCGGGTACGCGTTCGCGCACGACTGGCCCGCGGTGATCCCGGTGGAGATGGTGCTGGCGGGGCTCGGGGCGGCCGTCGTCACCGGGGTGACCGCCGGGGTCTACCCGGCGGTGCGGGCCTCGCGGCTCACTCCGACGGAGGCGCTCGCCGCACCGTGAAAATCATCACGAACAGGCGCTCGGGAATTGCTTCGAGTACATCCGCCGCGCGGCGCGTGAATTTCTGTCCCCCTTTTTCCTGAGCATTCATGGGCCTCAGTTGCACACCCCTTTTGGCGGTATAGGGAACTTCTATGCCGTGGCAGCCTCGGAGGCGCGTGAGCCACACGACGTCTGGGGGTGCGGACGTGTCACGTCCGCCAGTCATTATTGGGGGATTCGATTCATGCGCGGATTGATTGCTGCGTTGGTTCTCGCGGCCACGGTGGTCCCCGCCGACGCCCATGCGGCAGTCGGCGAGGTGCTGAGACCGGCGGGAGCCGAAGTGGTCGCGGACAAATACGTGGTCACGTTGAAGAAGAACGGACAGATCAACGCGCTCGACGTCGCCGCGCGGCACGGCGGCCGGGTCGACCGGGTCTACGGCGCGGCGCTGCACGGGTTCGCGATGACCGCCACCGAGCAGCAGGCCCGGAGGCTCGCCGCCGACCCGCGCGTCGAGCGCGTCGAGGCGGACTCGGTCGTGCGCGGTGACGCGGTGCGGACCAACCCGATCTGGAACCTCGACCGCATCGACCAGCGCGGCACCGTGCTCGACAACCGCTACGAGTACCCGGACCAGGCCGGTCAGGGTGTCACCGTCTACGTGATGGACACCGGCGTGCGCACCGCCCACGCCGAGTTCGAGGGACGGGCGAGCGTCGCGTTCGACGCGATCGGCGACGGCTGGAACGGCCAGGACTGCAGCACCACCGGCCACGGCACGCACGTCGCGGGCACGATCGCCGGCAAGACGTTCGGCGTCGCACCGAAGGCCAAGATCGGCTCGGTGCGGGTGCTGAGCTGCGAGAACAGCGGCACCATCAGCCAGATCGTGGCCGGCATCGACTGGATCACCGCGAACGCGGTCCGGCCGGCCGTGGTGAACATGAGCCTCGGCGGCAGCCAGAGCACGACCGAGGACAACGCTGTCAAAGCGTCGATCGCGGCCGGCATCTCCTACGTGGTCGCGGCGGGCAACAGCGAGTCGAACGCCTGCTCGAAGAGCCCGGCCAACGTGCCCGCCGCGCTCACCGTCGGCGCGGCGAACCCCGTCAACGAACGCGCTCGCGGCTGGGCCAAGTTCGGTGACACCGGGTCCAACTACGGCCCGTGCCTCGACCTGTTCGCGCCGGGCGAGTCCATCGAGTCCGCGCACAACGCCACCGACCACTCGACGGTGGTGCTCAAGGGCACCTCGATGGCCTCCCCGCACGTCGCGGGCGCCGCGGCGTTGCTGCTGTCGCAGACGCCGAACCTGACGCCCGCGCAGGTGCACGCCGAGGTCCTGAACCGGTCCGTGACCGGCGTGCTCGACCCCACCACCCTCGAACCGGTGATGACCCCGCCGACCACGCAGAAGTCGCCGAACAGGTTCCTGCACCTCGGGCCGGCGCCGCAGCCCGTCTGCACCGTCGCCGACACCACCCGGCGGGCCGTGCCGGACCAGGACGCGATCACCGTCGCGCTCGACGTCACGGCGTGCGGGCGCAAGGTCGCGGGCAACGCCACCGTGCGGGTCCAGGCGGAGCACCCGTTCCGCGGTGACCTGTCGCTGCGGCTGATCACCCCGAGCGGCGCGGAGGTCGTGCTGCGCGAGTCGAACGCCGCCGACAACGCGACCGGCCTGGACCAGACGTTCCCGCTGTCGTTGTCCACTCTGGACGCGAACGGGACGTGGAAGCTGGTCGTGCGCGACAACTTCAGCATCGACGAGGGATCGCTGGTCGGGTGGACGCTCACTCTCTGACCAGACGGGCGTTTCTGGCGGGACTGGCGGCGGCGGGACTGTCGGCGTGTGACGCGCCGGAGCCCTCCGCCGTCGCTCCCGTCCACCACCAGCCCGGCGTGCTGGCACCGAGCCCGGCCGCCGCGGGGGTGGCCGCGTACGACGTCACCGCCCGCACCCGCGCCGAACTCACCGCGACCCTGCGCGCGGTGACGGCACGGGGTGTCACGGTGGCCGTCGGCGCGTCGCTGTTCGACGACAGGTTCGGGCTGCGCCCGCCACGACGGCTCACGACCATGCCGCGGTTCGCGGGCGACGTGCTGGACGACGGGTGGTGCCACGGAGATCTGCTGCTGCAGGCGCTGGCGGACACACCGGAGCAGGTGGACCTCCAGTTGGCCGACCTGCCCGGCCTCACCCCGCGCTGGCGGATGAACGGGCATCAACTGCCCGAGGAGCGCAACGCGTTCGGGTTCCGGGAAGGCGCGGGCAACCCCGTCACGCCCCGGGTGTGGGCGGACGACGAACCCGCGTGCCACCGCGGCGGCACGTACCAGGTGGTGCGGCTGATCAGGCTGGCGATGCCGACGTGGGACCACAAGTCCACAGAGGACCAGGAGCGGGTCTTCGGCAGGCGCAAGGAGTCGGGCGAGGAACTGCCCGCGATGGCCGACTCGCACGTGCGCCGGGCCCGTCCCGCCCTGGAGGAGCACAGGATCCTGCGCCGCGGCTACCCGTTCGCCTCCGAGCCGGGCCAGATCTTCGTCTGCTACCAGCGTGATCCGGAAACAGGCTTCGCCGCCGCACAACACCGTCTCGCCGGGGAGGAGCTGGAGAAGTACCTGCTGCCGTTCGGCGGCGGCTACTTCTTCGTGCTGCCGGGCGTGGACGGTTCGAAGGACGACTACCTCGGCCGTGCCATGGTCGAGTCGTCGTGACCACAGGGGGAATCGTGCTCGACTTCGCAATCCTGGGACCGGTGGAGGTGCGAGCGGACGGCGAACCCGTGCCGATCAGCGCCGCCAAGCTCCGCACGCTCCTGGCCGCGCTGCTGCTCAGACCCGGCCGCACGGTGCCGACCTCGACGCTGATCGAGCAGGTGTGGGGCGACCGGCCACCCCAGCGCGGCGTGGCGGCGTTGCAGAACTACGTGATGCGGCTGCGCCAGGCACTCGGCGGCTCGCTCATCCGCACCACGCCGGGCGGGTACTCGATCTCGGTGTCCCCCGCCCAGCTGGACCTGACCCGGTTCTCCCAGCTGACCGCGGACGCCGCCACCGGCAGTCCCGCGACCCGAGCCCGGTTGCTGACGGCCGCGCTTGCGCTGTGGCGCGGTCCGGCACTGGAAGGCGTTCCTTCGCCTGTGCTGCAACGGGCGGAGGTACCGCGACTGGAGGAGCTGCGGCTCACCGCGGTGGAGATGCGGATCGACGCCGAGCTGGAGCTGGGGCGGCACGCGGCGCTGGTGCCGGAGCTGCGGTCGCTGACGGCGCAACATCCGTTGCGGGAACGGTTGTGGCATCAGCTGATGCTGGCGCTGCGGCGGTCCGGGCGGCGGGCCGAGGCGCTGGCGGCCTATCGGAGCGTGTCGGAGTTCCTGGCCGAGGAGCTGGGGCTGGACCCCGGGCCTGAGCTGCGGGAGCAGTTCGCGGCGATCCTGCAGGCGAGCTGACGCCGGCCGGCTCTCCTGACATCCGTGGGGAGCCGGCCTTTCGCGTCACGTCGTGGTGGAGCCGCCGACGACTCGTGCTCCCGGTCGCCGTCGCGCTGCTCGGCGTACCACCGCTGGAAGAAGTCGAACGGGCTCTCGGCATCCGGGTCCACCCCATCAGGACAGGTCTTCGACGAAGTGCCTGCCTCCCAGCGCACCTGTCAGGTGAGGGAGGGGAACAGGCGGACCGCGGCCCTGTCCGCGACCACTTCCACCAGCTCGCCATCGACCGTCGTGTCGCCGTCTGCCACTTCGACGGACACCGGGGAACCCGCCACCACGAGGTAGGTCGCGCCGTCCTCCGTCACCTGCCACCGCCCGCCGAGCACGACCGACGTCCCGTCGAGCCGCACCCCGGCGACGCCGCCGGGACGGGGGTCGACCTCGTCGTCGATGTCGAGCTCCACGTCGTACTCCTGGCCCGCCACCGGCGGTTCCCCCGACTTCCACACGCCCGCGCCGGCACCGGCCGAGCAGTGGAACGACACGACGCCGTCCGCACAGGCAGCGGAGACCTCGATCCTCATCACCACGATCCCTTCGTTCAGGGCACCCGGATCACCCTCCACTGCCGAACCCGAAGTGCAAGCTAGCCCGGCTGTCCCAGCACGAACCGCCGGAACCCTGCCAACGCCTCGTCCAGGGAGTGCTGGTCGCAGGACGACTCGTACCGCTCGCCGTCCGACGACGCCCAGACCCACCGCCCCTCACCCGGCTCCACTTTCGTCAGGGTGAGGACGCGTCCTTCGAGGCCGGTGTCCACCAGGTCGGCCACGACGTGCCAGCCGGGATTGTCCAGCGTCGTGATGCGCACGCCGAACTCGTGCTCCCAGTCGCCGTCGCACTGATCGGCGTACCACCGCTGGAAGAAGTCGAACGGGCTCTCGGCATCCGGCATTCGGTTCCACCCCATCAGGACCGGTCTTCGACGAACGTGCCCTGCCTCCCAGCGCACCTGTCAGGTGGCCGGACGACGCGAGACCGTCCGCACCCGCAGCGCAGCGGTGAAGGGCGGGCTCCCCACGAACGTTCGTGGGGAGCCCGCCCTTCACGTGCCGTCAGACCGTGATGAACCCTGTGGTCCACCGGTCTTCGTCCAGCGCGTACTCGTCGATGTAGAAGCACTCCGGGTCGTCGCGGAACCCCGGGAGCTCTTTGGCACGGTCGATCCACGCCATCGCGTTCTCCCGTGAGGAGTAGACGCCGAGCACCTTCACCTCGTCGCCTTCCTCCTCGTCGGCCCAGAACTCGCCGCCGGGATCGAAGTGCCTGACCGACCCGCTCTCGTCCTCGGCCACGTGATGCACATGCCAGAGCAGGAAAACCCGGTCACTCATCCGAATCGCTCCGTCAGTTTCGCTCGAAGTACTTCTTGATCTTATTGTATTCAGAGCCCGGACCCGTGTCGTACTTTCCGTCGGGGAACCTCTGACGCATCACGCTGTTCGCCTTCTGGGCAGGGGTCTTGCCCTCCGCGCTCCCCAGGTGTTCACGCGCCCAGGACGGAACGTCGCTGCCCTTCTCCTTGCCGGACTTCTTCGACTGCTTCTTCGCCGCGCAGTTGTGGACGAGCAGGTCCGCGCCGCCCGCGGTCACGTAGTACGTCGCGTCGGTGTTGACCGACAGGTTGTAAACCCGCTGGTCGGCCGCCGCGCGAACGCCGAGACCCGCGACCCCGAGCAGGTCACCGGACGGAGTGCGCACCCGGTCGCCCTGCCGGAGGTCCTGTGCGGCGACGAACTGCCCCTTGTTCGCGACCCAGAACAGGTGTCCGTTCGTGGCCACCACGGTCGCGGTCGATGTCCCCCACGGCCCGTCCGTGTCGACGGTGACGTCGACGAGCTGCTTCGCACCCTCGCCGGTGATCGTGGCCTCGACCTGCCGCGCCCGCGTCTCGCCGGTGGCGGGGTCGGTCGCGGTGACCTGGTCACCGGTCCGCACCTGCTCGATCGGCTTGCGCGAGCCGTCCGCCATGAGCACCGGGGTGCCGGCGGCGAAGCTGTTGGTCGCGCAGCTGTCGTCGCCCTTGGACGGCTTCTGCGGCTTCTCCCCCTTGGGGTCGACCAGCGAGGTGGGCTGGTTGTCCGCGTAGGCGTGCAGGTTGAAGCCACCGGCGAAACCGGTCGGGTCCTCGCTCAGGAACCGTTGCAGCGCCGGGCTGTAGTAGCGCGCCCGGAAGTAGTGCAGACCGGTGTTGTCGTCCTCCCGCCCGGTGAAGCGGTACGGGTTCCCCGCGTCCGCACCGGAGGAGTACGTGCGGCCGAACGGTTCGTAGGTGTAGGACGCACCCGCACCCGCCGAGTCGAGCAGGGCGATCGTGCTGCCCACCGCGTCCGTCAGGTACCGGCGCGTCGCGCCACCCGCCTCGCGCAGGTGGTAACCGTCGACGCCACTCGCCGTCATGTTCGCGGTGACCGCTCCGGCGACCTTCTCCTGCAACGGGTTCTGCCCGTCGTACAGGTAGTTCGTGGTCGCCTGGTTCACCGTGCGACCGAGCCGCCTGCCGTCGGCCGCGTAGTCGAACGCCGCCGACACACCCGGCTTGGCCACCGTCGCCAGCTGCCCCCTGGCGTTCCACGTGTACGTGGCCTCACCGTCGGAGGTCAGGTTGCCGTCCTGGTCGTACACGATCGACGCGCCGCCCACGGTCTTGATCCGGTCGGCCTTGTCGTACGTGGCCGGGCCGAACGGCTCGGGCAGCATCTCCCTCGAGTAGGAGCCACTGGCGCGCACGGGTTGCCCGGCCGCGTCGTAGCCGTAGACCAGGTCGCCGATGACGTTCGTGCCGGAGCGGTAGGTGATGGACTTGATGTCACCCGTGTCGTCGTAGGCGTAGGTCTGCGAGATGCCACCGCCCGGGGCGCCGACGCGTTCGGGCCTGCCGGCCCGATCGCGACTCACGGTGCTGACCGCCGTGCCGCCCTGCTGGATCTCCTGAAGGGCGCCCTCGGCGTCGTACACGTGCCGCACCGCCGGCCTGCCCGCGACCGTCGTGGTCCGGTCCCGCACGGTGGCGCTGTAGGCGTAGTTCACCGTGCCGTGCGCGGTCACCTCCTGCTTGATCCGGTCGAGGCCGTCGTACTCGGCGGACGAGGTGCCCGCCCGTGAGTCCACAGTGGACTTGATCCGGTCACCCGCGTCGAACGTGTGGGTCACCTTGCTCTCGGTACCGTAGGTGGACTCGTAGCGCCGGTTGAGCGCGTCGTACTTGTGCTCCGTGACCACACCTCGACGGCTGGTCTGCTTCAGCAGGTTGCCGTTGGAGTCGTACTTCATCTCCTCGGCCGGGGTGACGCCCAGCGGGTCGGTGACCGAGCGGAGCTGGTCCATCGCGTTGTACTCGAAGAGCGTCACACCACCCCGCGCGTCGGTGACCTTGTTCTGCCTGCCGTTGCGGTCGTATTCGAAGGACATCACCTGGCCGAGCCCGTCCACAGTGGACGAGATCCGCCCGGACGGCGTGTACGACGTCTCCTCGGTCACACCACGCGGGTCCGTGACGCGCACCTCGCGGCCCGCGCCGTCGAACCCCGTGAGCGTGACCCGGCTGAGCGCGTCGGTGAACCGCACCGGGTCGTTGCCCGCGTAGTCGGTCGTGGTGGACTTCTCCGCGTGGTCGGTGATCTTGGTGATCAGGCCACGCTCGTTGTTCGTGTAGGTCGTCCTGCGCCCCAGCGGATCGGTCACCGTCGCGACGGCACCACGCGGGTCGAGCCCGTACAGCGTTTCCTTCCCGTAGTCGTCGGTGTACTTGGTGAGCTCACCGTTCGGGCCGTTGCGCTCGAACTTCTCGGTGCGCGCCTCGGTGGTGTCGGCCAGCCTGGTCGTCTCCTTGACCTGTCCCTTGGCGTCGTAGACGAAGGTCGTCTTGCGCTTGAGCGCGTCGGTCCTGGACTTCACCCGCACACCGCTGGTCTCGTACTCGACCAGGGTCTCCTGCGCGAACGGCGTGCCGAACGCCTTGGTGTCGCTGACCACCTGTCCCTTGTCGTTGAACAGGAACCGGCGCACCGACTCGCGCGGGTCGATCATCTTCGTCTCGGTGATCACCCCGTTGACGTCGGTGTACTCGAACCTCGTGACGCCGCCGTCGGCCGCGGTCTGCGTCTTGACCCGGTCCTTGTCGTCGTACTCGTTGAGCAGGAAGCGGGTGCCGCGCGGGTCGGTGATCGTCTTGAGCAGTCCCTTGGCGTCCCAGGTGTACTTGGTGACGCCGTTCTCCGCGTTGGTCACCGTCTCCAGGTGCCCGGACGGGAGGTAGGTGTAGGTGATCCGCCTGCCGAGGTTGTCCTCGACGGACTTGACCTTGGCCGGGTTCGCGTCGTCGTAGGCGAAGCGCACCCAGCGGCCGCCCGACGACGTGACCTGCGTGACGGGGCCGTTCGCCCTGATCTTGCCGTCCACGCCCGGTGGCGCGGGGGCCCGGGTGATGGTCGTGGCGTTGCCGAACTTGTCTCGGATCTCCTGCAGCGGCGCCTCTTCGCCGATGACGTAGATGGTGCCGTCACGCAGTTTCACGTCCCAGCCGGCGTCGTTCCACACCGCGACCGAGCCGTCGAACTTCGTCGGCGTCGGGTCTGCGGCGAACACCGCGCCCGCGTAGTCCTGGCCGGGCGTCGTGCGGGTGTAGTGGATCTTGCTGCCGTCCGGCTGGACGAGGTCGAACTCCTTGAACGTCGGGAAACCGTCGACCAGCGGTGCCCACGGGAAGACGCCGTAGTCGAAGCTCGTGCCGACGCCGAACGGGCGGACGAACGAGTCGCCCTGCTGGTAGCTGCGCTTGACCTCGATCGGCGTGATGTCGTCGACGACCAGGTCCGTCTGCTCGTCGATCAGCAGGCCGGTGGCCGGGTCCACCGGGTCGCCGACCCTGGTGTTGTTGGGCTTCGGCGCCTTGCCCGCCGGGTTGAGGCCCGGCACCACGGTCATCGCGCCGGTGAGCCGGTAGAACTTCACGTCCGCGTCCGGCACGATCTGCGTGCCGTCCTTCGAGACGGTGCCGTGGCCGTAGACGTGCCAGCCCTTGCCGTCCGGGTCGTAGTTCCAGAACTGCGTCCGGGTGCCCGGCGCCTCCTTGGTGTAGTTCGGGTAGATGATCGTCGCGCCCTGCGGGAACAGGTAGCCGCCACCCGGTTGCGCGGTGAAGTACACCGGCACCTTGCTCGGCGGCAGCGGGAACGGCGGCCGGTCGATCGGGATCGGGGTCAGCGAGAGCTCGGTGGCCACGTTGCCGTCCGCGTCGCGGATGACCGTGCCCGCGGGGATGCGGACCTCGAGGCCGGGGATGGACTTCGTGGTCAGCACCGTCTCGGTGATCGTCGGGCTGGGCACGTGCACCACGGAGTTCTTGTCGATCTCCGGCAGGAACACGGTGTGCGGCAGCACGAGCACCTGGCCCTGCTTGACGTCCACGCCGATGTCGAACGTGCCGAACGCGCGCCCGGTCGTGCGTCCGTCCACCCTCAGCGACACGTGGCCGTCGGGCAGGCCGATCAACGTGAACTTGCCGTCGGCGTCGGTGGTCGTCTTCTTGTCCCGCGCGCTGACCGTCACGCCGGCCAGCGGCTTGCCGTCGGTGGCCTGCACGGTGCCGACGACGCCGGTGAACCCGACGGCGAACTGCAGCGGGCGGTCCCGCACCGGACGCGGGTCGTAGCGGGTGTTCCAGTCGGTGCCGCCGAGGTTCGCGGCGTCCGGCCGCCAGCCGCTCGACGAACTGCACGGCGTCGCGGTCGGCTTCTCCTGCTCCTCGTGCTTCGGCTGGTCACCGCCCTGCGGTGCGGTGCCTGCCGGGGCGGCGGGCGGGTGCCGGTCCACCTGCGGGCAGGCCGGTTCCACCACCGACGGCGGCGTGATCTGCGTGACCGGGGTGGCGGTGGCCCGTTTGGTGATGGAGACGTTGATCGAGCCCGTCGTGCTGTTGGCCGGGTCGAACACGAGCGTGTACGTACCGGTCGCCTTGAGCCGGGCGAAGAACTCGTACGGCTCGGTGCTCACGAACCGCCTGGTCGTCTCGACCGTGCCGTTCGGCGCGTACAGCGTGTAGTAGGTGCCGTTGTTGCCGATGTTGCGCTGGATGCTCAGCTTCGGCAGGTCGTTCAGGGTTCCGTCGAACGTCAGCCTGCCGTTCTGCGCGGGCCGGGTGAAGCTGACGGTCTTGGCCGGTCCCCCGTACTCGATCTTGCCGCCGTCGGTCTCCGAGTTCAGCACGACCGTCAGCTGGCCGCCGACGGGCTGGGAGTCCTGGTCGATCGGCTCCATCAGCACCTTGTACTCACCGGTGACCGGCAGCGGCGTGAGGTCGAGGCCGAGGAACGTCTGGGTGCCGTTGTTGAAGTCCAGAGTGGACCCGTCCGGCTTGGTCACCCTCCACTTCACGAACGGGATCTGCTCGGACGTCGTGCCGATCGTGAGCCGCTGGCCCTGCGTGCCCGCGATCTTGCCGATGACCTTCTGGCCGTGCACGGTGAGGTTCAGGTTCGACGGTGCCGCGTCCGGCACGAGCGTGCCGAGGTCGGCCGGCTCGGACATGTGGAACGTCAGGTCACCGGTGACGGCGAAGCCGGGGTCGACGAGGATCCGGTACTTGCCGGTCTCCGGCAGCGCGGGGACGTCGAGCTTGCCGTCGCTGACCGCGCCGACCGAGGTCGTGCCGTTGGGCCGGTAGAGCCGGACGACGACCTCGCCGGGCACGCTCTTGCGCACCACCATCGTCAGCGGCTTGTCCTTGACGCCGTCGTAGTCGAGCCACATCTCGCGGCCCGGCCGGTCGACGCTGACCATCGTGGAGGCGTTGGGTGGCAGCTTGCCGCCCTCGGCGACCGTCGACAACCACGCCTTGGCCGCGCCGACGGCCTCCCAGCCGCTGATGAACAGGTTGTGCGTGCCGGTCTTGCGGATCTTCAGGTTCCGCGTCTCGGCCGTGCCCTCGCGCAACTCGACCTGCTGACCGTCCGGTTCGGACATGATGCTGACCGGGTAGGCGGCGCGGCCGTTCTCGCGGATGGTGTTGTCGGTGTGGCCCAGCACGAGCGGCTGGTTCGTGGTGCCCTGGAACTGCATCCGCACGGACTGGCCCGGCCGCAGGACCTGGTAGGAGGTCGGGTTGCCGTTGACCGCCAGCGGTCCCGCGTCGATGACGCTGGAGAGCCAGACCCGGCCGGAGCCGAGCTGGTTGGGGTCGAAGTTCGGGATCACCCTGTAGGTGCCCGTCTTCTTCGCCTGGAACACCATCGTCGGGATGTAGTCGCCGAGCCGCGCGCGCCAGGTGAGCCGGGCGCCGTCGGGGTCGACGACGGTGACGTTGAAGTGGTTGCCCGGCTCGCTGATGTCGGTGAGGCCGAAGCTCATCCACTCACCCGCGGTCGCCGTGAACGGCATCTCCTTCACCGGCTGACCCTGCCGGATGTCGAACGGCACGCCGGACCCGTCGCGAGTCAGCTTGTCGCCGGTCAGCTCCTGGGACAGGGTGACGCCGACCTTGCCCGCCGCCGCGTCGTCCGGCGCCACGACGATCGTGTAGGTGCCGTTGTGCTTGAACGCCGGCAGGTCCTGGTGCAGCTTGCTGCCCGCCCACAGGTCGAGCGGGTCGCCGAGCGCGCGCCGGGCGAAGTCGCCGCCGTGCGGGGTGAACATCCACATCGCCGAGCGCACCGGGATGGTGTTGTTCTCCAGCTTGAGGTTCTGCCGCTCACCGATCTTGCCGTCGACCAGCACCACGGCGGCCTTGCCCGCCGGGATGTCGAGGTTCACGGTCTGGCCGAGCTGCAGCCTGCCGCCGTAGATCAGCTTGGAGGTCACGAAACCCCGTGGCGCGACCAGGAAGTCGGCCCCGCTCGTGACCTCGCCACCGGGAGTGCGGACGGTGATCCGGCCCGAGGACGCGGCGTCGGGCACCTGCACGACGAGCTTGGTCGGCGTCACCTCCCGCACCCGTGCCACGGTCTGGTGGAACCGCACCACGTTGCGGGCGATGTCGGTGTCGAAACCGGTGCCGGTGATCGTCACGAGGTCGCCGGGGTCGCCGCGATCCGTTGACACGGAAGCGATCGCCGGTGCCGTGACGCCGCGCGCCGGCTGGAAGGGCCGCGGGCTGACCGAGGTCTTGCCGTTGGCCGTGACGCGCACGACGCCTTCCTTGACGCCTTGCGGCACGGTGACGGAGACGCGGTTGCCGGTCGCCGAGGTGACCGGCGCGGTGACGCCGTCGAACGTCACGGTCGTGCCCTGGGCGGCGAACCCGATGCCGCTGATCTCGACCGTGCTGCCCGCCGGGCCGCGGGCGGGCACGATCGCGAAGATCGTCGCGTCGCCCTGCACGAACCGTTCGGTGGCGAGGAGGTTGCCGCTGTCGTCGTAGCGGTAGGCGGCGGCCTCACCGGAGTTGTTCGCGACACCGGCGAGCTGACCCGCGGCGTCGTAGAAGAAGTCACGCGGCCCGGCGGGCGCGCCCGCGACGAACTCGTGCCGGACGGGCGGCGACAGCGCGCCGGTCGCGGACACCTTGGACCACACGGTGAGCGTGCGCTTGCCGGAGCGGACGGGCGTGATCGAGAGCTGTGCCGCACCGTTCGCGACCGGCTGCTCCTTCGGCGCCGCGTCGGTGTCGAGCTGGTGGACGACCACGTCCGCCGCGGTGCTGCCCTGTGGGCGGGCGGTGACGGTGCCGGCCTGGCCGATGCTGCCGTGCGGCTGGCCGTCGGCCGGGAAGTCCGTCGACGTGACGGCCGGGGCGTCCGGCGCGGGTACCGGCAGGCCGCCGACGGTGAAGGTGTAGCCGGCCGGTGCGGACGTCTGGCCGTTGAGCGCCCACGCGGTGAGCGTGTGGGTGCCGCTGGTCGACGGGGTGAGCTGGACCTGCGCCTCACCGGCGGCCGCGACCGTCCTGACAGGACCGTCGCCGAGCCGGTAGCGGAAACCGCTGGCGGACGGGCTCTTCAGCGTGAAGGTGCCCGCCTGGCCGGGTGCGCCGTGCGGCTGGCCGTCCGCGGGGTAGTCCGTGGAGGCGATCTGCGGTGCGGCGGGTGCCTGTGGTGCGGCGGCCGCGACCTTGAAGCGGTGCTCGGCGGCGGGTGACTCCGTGCCGTCGGCCCCGATCGCCTTGACCGTCAGGACGTGCTCACCCGCGGTGGCCGGGGTGATCTTCGCCTGGGCCTTGCCCGCGCCCGCGACATCGGTGGCCGCGCCGCCGTCGAGCTGGTAGCGGAAACCGGTGACCGGGTCGGTTCCGGTGGCGCGGAAGGTGAACGTGCCCTCCTTGCCCGCGGCACCGTGCTCGACGCCGTCCGCGGGGTAGTCCGCCGAGGCGACCTGCGGCGTGCCGGCCGCCGCGGTGGTGAAGGTGACCGGGGCGGACTCGACCGACGGGCCGGCGCCGATGGCGACGACC
Source organism: Streptomyces sp. ID05-26A (assembly GCF_033794685.1). Lineage (NCBI taxonomy): Bacteria > Bacillati > Actinomycetota > Actinomycetes > Kitasatosporales > Streptomycetaceae > Streptomyces > Streptomyces sp. ID05-26A. Next base: position 331,811 of record NZ_JARAYZ010000003.1, on the reverse strand, counting down.
TCGACGGTGGTCGCGGCAGGCGGCACGAGGCTCAGCTTCGCCTTGCCGTCCACGGCTTTCTGGAAGATCCAGTCGCCGTTCCACCGGTACTTGAACGCGGTGCCGCGCTCGGCGGTGAACACACCGTTGTCGTGCTTCACGATCGGCTCGGGCAGCGCGGCGACGCGGGTGGCGTGCGGCGTGAGCTCCGACTCCTGGCCGGTCGCGCCGACGGCCTTGACCTCCAGCACCTGCGTGCCGTGGGCGGGCGGTGCGACGCTGACCTCGACGGTGCCGCTGGGTGCGGAGACCCTGCTGAACTCGGCCTCGCCCTGCCAGCGGTGGAGGAACTCCACGGCGCCCGGCGCGGCGAGCACGACCTTGCCCGGCTGCTTCGGGGCGCCGTGCGCCTGCTCGCCCGCCGGGTAGTCGGTGGACGTCACGGCCGGCGCGGTGGTCGCGCTCGGAGTGAAGGTGGTGACGAGCGGCTGCTCGCGGTCCTTCAGCGGCACGGCGGGAACCTGTTGCGCCACCGCGGTCTTGACGGCACTGGAGACGTCCTCGTCACCGAGCCGGGCGCGGTCGATCCGGCCGCCGCCGAACACCGTGGCGTCGAAGCCGCCGTCACCCCGGCGCACGACCTGGGTGAGCTCCCACGCGCCGTCGGGCAGCGTGAAGACCACGTCGCCGTTCTCGATCTTCGTGGGCACCGGCCCCGCCTTCGTGGTGGCCTGCTCGGCCACGAACACGGTGCGGTGCTCGGCGTCCAGCGCGCGGATCACGCCGTCGCGTTCCTGCAGGGCGAGCCCGCGGGTGCCGACCGGCATGCGCACCTGCTGCGCGCCGTGACCGGTGATGACGACGCGGAACCCGTCCGGCAGCGCCTGGATCCGGGTGTCCGCGAAAGTGGCGGTGTCGCCCTCCACCTTCGGCGGTTCCTGCGGCGCCGGGCCCCACTCGAGTGACCGGTCGTCGTCCTCGACCGTGACCAGGGGCTCCTGCGGACCGCTCGCGATCCGCAGGTCGACGGCCGCCGCCTTGGGCGTGAGCGTCGAAGGCTCCAGCGCGGTGTCGACCGCCACCCAGCCGTCGTCGCGGCGCACCCGTTGCGGCGCGGCGTGCTGGGTGACGGTCATCGTCCCGTCGGGGTTGGCCACGACGAGCCGGGTGGCGCTGGTCAGCAGCGCCACGTCCACCGGCTCGCCACAACTTCTCGCCGCCGCACGGGCCGAGGGCCCGTCCGGTCTGCTGTCCGGACATTCCTCCCGTGTCACCACGGCGATCGCCACGGCCAACGAGACCAGCAACGTCCCCACCACGGGGATCGCTATCGAGCGCCTAGCCCTCACGACTACCTCCAGCGCAACAGGCAGACCTCCCCCAGAGGTCTCACCTCACCCAAGCGCCGGGGTCTCTCAGGCCGCTCTCACGGCACTCTCATCTCACGGCGCCGCGCTCTTCAGGCAGTCCAGCACGCCCTGGTCCGGCTCCCGCGCCGCGACCTCACCCGCGACGAACGCCTGCCGTTCGGCCGCGGACCTGCCCATGTACCAGTCGGCCACGCACTCCACGACTTCCTCCGGCGCGTCCTTGGTGCCGGCATCGGCCCTGATCTTGGCCACGACGTCCTGCTTCGACGGTCCGGACTCCGCGCAGGCACCGAGGCACAGCACGAGCAGGACCACTACCCCCAGCTTGGTCATGACACCCGAGCATAGGAGCCGTGACAACCCGTTCCGGCGCGATCTCGGTCGGGGACGACGTACCACTCAACAAATTCTCCCCCTCGTCGCGTCTAGCCTGAAGAGGCTCATGAACCGGGGGAAAACCATGGAGCACTTCAGATCCGTGCGCGGGCTGGGCATCGCGGCGTCGGTTCTCATCGGGCTCGTGGCGCTGGGCAACGTCGCCGAGGCCGCCGCCGACTGGCTGACCTACACGGCCGTCCGCGACTACCGTGGCGGCGACCTCACGGGCACCGCCCTGTCCATCCACGACACGGTCCGGATTCTGACGGATCTGCCGTTCGCGGTGCTCACGCTCGCGGCCATCGCCGTGTTCATCGTGTGGCTGCACAGCGCGCGCATCAACGCCGAACGTCTCGTCCCCGCCGAGGAACACCGTCGCGGCCGCGTCTGGGTCTGGCTGAGCTGGTTCGTGCCCGTCGTGAACCTGTGGTTCCCCAAGGCCGTCGTCGAGGACGTCTGGCGGGCCAGTGATCCACGGCTGCGGGGCGTGCCGATGCGGGAACGACCGCTCCACACCACGACCACGAGGTGGTGGACCGCCTACCTCCTCATGTGGCTGCTCGACTTCGCGAGTTTCCGCACCTACGACGACGGTGTCCTCACGACCCAGTCGTATCTGGTCGCGGCCGTGCTCACGACGATGTGCGCGTTCGTCGGCCTCATCGCCGCGTTCCTCGCCGTGCAGGTGGTGCGGCAGATCACGGAGTTCCAGCGCACTCCTCTGGTGGCAACGTGATCGTCCGTCCTCTTCGGACCGGGCCGCGATCGGGTTAACATCATCCGCATGCCAGACGTCGGCGTGCTCTCCGCGCACCTGCTCTCGGGGTTCCAGAAGGAACTCTTCACCCGCCTCACCGAGGCGGGCCACGAGCACCTGCGCCCGCGCCACGGTGCCGTCATGGCCTACATCACCACCGACGGCACGCGGGCGAGCGAGCTCTCCGAACGTTCCGGCCAGCACAAGCAGGTCATCGGCACGCTGATCGACGAGTTGGAGAGCCTCGGCTACGTCACCCGGCGGCCCGACCCTGCGGACCGGCGCGCGAAGCTGGTCGTGCCCACCGACCTCGGCCGCGACCAGATGGTGCAGGCCAAGCGGATCATCGCCGAGATCGAGGGCCGCCTCGCCGACCTCGTGGGCTCAGACCGGTTCGCCGAGTTCAAGAAGGTCTTCACGGAGATCGCGCGCGGCTACTAGCCGATCACGACGTCCTCGCGGTGGGCGGCGAGGAACTCCTCGAGCGTCAGCCACGACGGCACGAGTTCGCGCGTCTGCCCGGTGTCGCGACGCGGCAGGATGTGCGTGTCGAACTCGGTGTAGTACTGGAGCATGTTCCCGATCTCCACCGCCTCGCGGAAGCCGAGCGCCCGGAAGTCGTTGTGGGACAACGGCTCGTACGTGACCTTCTCACCCAGCACGGCGCTGAACGCCTGCGCCACCTCCTGCCCGGTGAGGTGCTCGGTGCCCAGCCCGATCGTCTGCCCGATGGTCTTCTCCGGCGCCTTGAGCACGCTCACGATCGCCTTGCCGATGTCCTCGGCCGCGATCCCGGAGATCCGGCTCTCCCCCATCGGCAACGACAGCCTGAGCGACCCGTCCGCCGCCCTGTGCGGAGCCATGCCCTGCAGCAAGTTGTTCCAGTAGAACGACATCCGCACGTACGTCGTCGGCAACCCGGCCTGCTCGAACAACGCGTCCGCCTCGCCACCCTTCACGTCGAAGTGCGGCACCTTGTACTTCTCGTCGAGCGTCGGCATCCGGTCGTCGTCGAGCGGGATCACCTCGCGCGTGTCCTCCAGCGTCGACCACACGACGTGCTTGACGCCCTCCGCGGCAGCGACGAGGTTCTTCACCTCTTCCAGTTCCTTGGCCGCGGACATGTGCGTGAAGAACGGCGTGACCAGATACGCGCCGTACGCCCCGCCGAACGCCTTCCGCAGGCTCTCCACGTCGTACAGGTCGGCCTGCACGACCTCGGCACCCAGCGCGGCGAGCTTCTGAGCGGCCGCCGACTCCGGGGTGCGGGCGAGCGCGCGGACCGCGAACTCACCGTCGGCGAGCAGCGCCCGTGCCACCGCTCCGCCCTGCTCGCCGGTCGCTCCCACCACAGCAATGATCTTCTTGTCGCTCATGCCTCCACCATATAGTCACTAATCTTGACTATCAAGCGTGGTGACCACGCAGGTGGGGTAACCCCCGCCACAGCCGATCAGGCGTCGAACCGCTGACGAGCACCCTCGATGTCAGCGAGGTACCGGGTCGTCCACGCGCACATGGCGTCGACGGTGGCACGCAGGGCCTGACCGGGCTCCGTCAGCGTGTAGTCGACGCGCGGCGGCACGGTCGGGTGCACGCACCGCGACACGAGCCCGTTGCGCTCCAGCAGCCGCAGGTTCTGGGTCAGCATCTTGTGACTGATGCCGTCCACCTCGGTCTTGAGCTCGGTGAAGCGCTTCGTCGAATCCCCGATCGTCTCGACGATCAGCAGCGCCCACTTGTTGGCGATGTCGGAGAAGATCTCGCGCGCCAGCGAGTCCGCGCGGGCCAGATCGCCGCTGAGCTGCTTGCTCACCTCGAGGTGCCTCACTCTCGGAAAAGTGCGTTCTTCCAGGTCAGCATTCACTCTCCTACGGTGAGCGAGTAACCACAAGAGAGCACACAGGAGAACACGCGATGCCCGTCACGCTCATCAACCCCGACGCGCTGCCGCAGATCGACGTCTACCACCACGTGGCCGTCGCGAGCGGCGCGAAGACCATCTACCTGGCCGGCCAGGTCGCGTGGGACAGCAAGCCGGACCTCGCGCTTCAGACCGAGCAGGCCTACGTGAACGTGCACACCGCGCTCAAGGCCGCGGGCGCGAGCTTCAAGGACCTCACGCGGGTGCGGGTGTACGTCGCCGGGTGGACGCCGGACCAGATGCCGGAGCTGCTCAAGGGCATCGAGAACGCCATGGCCGGGGTCGGCGAGACCGCGACGCCGCCCGCCACGTTGATCGGGGTGGCGGCGCTGGACGTGCCCGAGCACCTGGTCGAGGTCGAGGCGACCGCGGTGATCGACTAGGCCGAGCGGAACTCCGCCAGGCCGTCGACCACCGCGACAGCCGCCACGGCCCGGCCGGCCGGGCTGTGGCGGTCGGGGCCGTGTTCCGGCAGGCGGGTCTTGGTCACGCGCACACTCGTGTCGTAGGCCCGGACGTGCTGCGGGCACTCGCAGGTGCCCGCCAAGGGCAGAGGGCAGGTGAAGGCCTCGCGAAACCGGTCCACGTCGGCGGTGGAGAGGATCGCGGACCAGACCATGACCTCGTCCTCCTCGCCGAACACGACGAAGCCGTCGTAGCTGAACGACCGCAGTTCGCCCACCGTGCACGCGCGGCAGTACAGCACTCGGGTGTAGTCGTGTGAACGCTCGTGCGGACCGGCTTCGTGGACGTTGACCACGAAGTCCTGTTGGCCCGAGCAGATCAGGCAGAGGTCCGACCAGGTCCTCATCTGCGCAGGCTCATCAGCAGGGCCAGGCCGGCCGACAGCGCGATGAGAGAGCCCACGACCAGCTGGTTGAGCCAGACGAGGGCAGCGCCGTCGTCCGATCGCATCAACGCGACCACGATCAGCCACCCGGCGAGCGCGATCGTCACCGGTCTGATGAGCGGCACGTCCAGCGGTGCCATCGCGCGGACCATGCCCAGCAGCATGATCACGACGGCCAGGCCCATGGACACCCAGTACGGCCGGAACGCGTGCAGCGACGCGCCGAAGTGCAGGACCGGTGGCGCGGCGATCAGCCACACACCCGCCAGAAAGGCGGCCACACCGGCCCTGCTCTCGGCAGTTCGTCCGTGAAGATCCCCCACACGAGTGATTCTCACCTCTGGACGGCGCTGAGGGAACACCCACTATTCGTTCCGGTACGCCTTCATGTTGCGCAGCAACAGACAGGTGTTACTGTTTTGCGGGATTAAAGGCGCTGGTCGGAACACTGCTGCCTCGGCGAACCGGTGCCGATGGAGATCAAACCCACCGCGAATCCCCCGCAATGATCTCGGAGGTTCCTCATGGGTGCTCCACCGCTTCCGCTCAACTCGCACGGCAACATAAGCGTAGTCCGAACCACCGAAGATGGTGCGACACCGGAGAAGTGGCGCGCCCGGTGTCGCTGGCGGGGCAAGGACGGGCGCACCGTTCCGATCGAGCGATGGGGACCGACCGAGGCCGCTGCACGAAGCAAGCTCAAGAAGTTCCTCCGCGAGCTCGCCGGCCACACGTCGGTCAGCGTCACCGCGACGACGCGCCTCGATGTCGTCGCGAAGGTCTACCTGGAGAACGTGCGCAAGAAGCGCAAGGGCACCACCTACGACACGGCGCGGTACTGGTGGACCGGCACCATCGAGCCGGCGATCGGTCAGCTTCGACTGCGCGAGTGCACGGTGCAGCGGCTCCAGGAATTCTTCGACGACCTCGCGGCAGAGGACCGGCTCTCGACCGGAACGCCGCTCTCGGCGGGTTCGCGGCGCAACGTCCGCAAGGTCGTGTCCGGAGCGCTCCGCGTGGCGGTGAAGGCCGGAGTCCTCACCCATAACCCTGTCCGGGAACTGGATCCCATTGAGGACGATCACCGCAAGCAGCCGATCGCCTATGACCCGCAGCGGTCCGTGGAGTTCATCGCGGCGATCGAGGCCGACCGCATCGCGGTCAACACAGGCCTCACCAAGATGCTGAAGTTCATGTTCAAGACCGGGACCCGCCTCGGTGAAGCGTGCGCGGTGACGTGGCGCTACCTGAACCTCACGGATCGGCCTGTTCGGGTGGTGTCGCCCGAACTCGGCGAGAAGCTCATCCCGCCCTGGCACGTATGGATCACGGGCAACATCGTGCGCGTCGTCGGGCAAGGAGTCCTGCGGCACACAGGCAAGACCGCCGACTCCGCCGACGTCGTGCCGCTTCCGCCGTCGCTGCGGGCCGACCTCCTCGCAGACCGACCTGAGAACGTGGATCCCGACACACCGGTGTTCCTGTCGAGAACAGGCGGATTCAAGGAACCCCTGAACGTTACGGCCTCGATCCGTGCCCTGAGGCGACGACTCGACGGGTTCGACGACCTGATCAGTCACATCGGCCGCAAGACCTTCGCGACGGCGCTCGACGCAGGCGGGCAGACGGGCAGGCAGGTGAGCGACGCGCTGCGGAAGCGCTCTATCGCCAACACGCAGAAGGCGTATATGGGACGCGGGCACGTGAACCCAGCGGTACCCGAACTGATCGAGGCGCACTACACAGCACCAGGCAACTGAGAACGCAGAAACGCCCCCGCACCCGGCACGAGGCCAGGTGCGGGGGCGTTCTCGTGCCGGGCGGAAGACCGGCGCGAGTCCTTGAGCTAGTTGACCGTGCCGTTGACCACGAGAGGCTGGCCGAGGTTGTCACGCGGGTCGGCGACCGGGGTCACCAGCGGCTCGCCTCGACGCCGCACGCCGACCGCGGCGAGCAGCGGGCCGACAGCGGCCAGCAGCACCACCAGCGCACCGAGTACGCCGTCGACCGCGCCGGGCAGGTCTGCACCGACGATGGCGAGCACGGCCGGGACGGACAGCACCGCGCCGATCGCGGCCCGCACGGTGCCGACAGTGCGAGCGATGCGGTCCAGCGGGTGCCGGTCCACCGGCTGATCGAGATTGACCATGACTCAGTTCTCCTGGGTGGTGTCGAAGGCGGACAGCTTGCTGCCGGTGATGGACACCACCAGCTCGGCGATGCGCTGCTCGTCGACGTCGACCGTCAGGTTCCCCTCGTCATCGCGCGGGAGCAGGGCGACGACCTGAGTCGCGACCGCAGGCGCCATCGACGCGGCGATGTCCTCGGCTTTCGGTGAGTGTTCGGCGACCGCCTGGTTCACGGCGGCGGCCATCTGCTCCGCAGTGACGTCCGGGTCGGCCGCGATGGCGGTCAGCGCGGCGTCGATCGCGGCGAACCGCACGTTGAAGCGGCGGGCCAGTTCGTCCACGACGAAGTTGATGTGCTTCTGGATGAGCGGCAGACCGTCCTTGCCGGGCGCGCCGATCAGCACGGCCACCAACGACTTGATGTCGCGGTACGCCTCGTCGTAAGCGTTCTTGGCTTCCTGCGTGAACAGGCTCATCTCGTTGCCCTCCAGAGACAGAGGCACGCCGGACACGGCGAGCCGGTTGATTTCAGGCAGGCGGGCGTACGCGTGCCGGCCAGGGCACGCGGTGGCGTACACGTCGCGGTGTCCGCCGTCGAACGTCGCGCCGATCTCGCGCAACAGCAGAGCAGCGGCACGCGCCATCCGGTCGGGCAGCGTGGCCACGTCGAAGTTCCCGGCGAAGCACACGGCGCGGCTGCGGTCGTTGCGCTGGTACGTGTGTGCTCCCCGCCGGTCGACTGAGTGACCCTCGAACACGCGACCGCTGGGCATGATCACCCACGTGTAGGAGATGCCCTGCCTGAACGACGACTGGCCGATGGACTCGAAGTGGCGCATGTGCGCGCAGTCCTGCTCCAGCGTGGCGTCCGGGCCGGGCGGGTTGGTGACGCTGTGGTGCGCCCACAGCTCCCGGCCCGCGGCCTCCCACGCCGACGTGCCGATGATGATCGGCTGGCCCTGGTTGTCCGTCGCGCCGTTGCTGAAGTTCGGCTTCCACACGCTGCGTGGGATGACGATGGACACGATCACCTCCCAGTTACTTGCACAGGTCCCGCGGTGCTGGCGGGTACGGGTTGTCGCGCTGCGTGGCCTTCGCGGCCTCGCGCTGCTGCAGGTAGTTGTCCACGGCCTTCTGCACGGGCTCCGGATCGCGTGCGGTGCCAGTGCGCAGGGCCTGGCCCACGAGGCGCATCAGGTCATCGAGTGCGGACTGGGCGTCAGCGGAGGTTCTCGTGCGGGCCTCAAGTGCGTCCGCGAAACCGTTGGCGTACGCAAGCTGGCACTGGTCTTGCTGCTCGTTCACACGGTTGAGCACAACGCCTTGGACAGCGGTGACGATCGCCAGCACGATCAGCACAGCGGGCACGACAGCGCCGCTGTAGCGCCTCCACCAGCCGTTGTCGTTCTGCTTTCGGTCGGGCACGACGATCCCCTTTGGACGAGTGCGGTACCTGATGACGGCGCGGTCGAGGAGCACTCCGACGGTGGCGCCGAACGCTGACCAGCCGAAGGCGTGCAGGAGGTAGGCGCAGAGGTTCACGACGCATCACCGCGCTTGTCGCGCTTGTCCGGGTCGGTGAGCTCGGCCACGGTCTGCCGGGCTTCGTTCAACATGTCGGCGACCGAACCCTCGTCGTCGGTGTCGGCGTTCTTCTTCTCGCGCCTGAGTTGCCGGTACAAGATCGCTGCGACGACCATGAACGCGGCGTTGACGGCGGGCTGCCCGAGTGCGGGCTTGAAGTAGCTGATGACCAGGTTGGCGACCCACGCCGCGCTGATGAACCACAGCAGAAGTGCTTGCAGCGGTCTGGGCACGCTGACCCCCAGATTGATGGTGGGAAGGGAGAGTCGACGAGCCGTCGGGCAGGGCCTCGTCGCGGACTAGACAGAAAGTGGTCGGCTTCAACCAGCCGGTAGCACCGCGCGTCCTAAGAACGATGGACTCGGCAGGCGCCCACGTGGGGGTGCGATCCCGGAGGCTTCAGTGGAGAAGAAGAAGGTCAGCGTCATCGCGACGGCCGGCGCGGTCGCCGCGGTACTGATCGGCGGTGGCATCACGGTCGCTCTCGCGTCTGCTGGCGGAGACGCGCCGGCCGGGACGGAGCAGCTGCCGCCCGTGTCGGTGTCGGAGAGCGTGGCCCCGTCGTCGACCAGCTCGGCGCCGACCGTCCTCGAGGTACCGGTGTCGACGCCGGCCGCGCCGGTCGCACCCGTGGTGCCAGCTCAGCCGCCCGCGCCAATGAACAATGGCGGCATGACCGAACCACAGCAACCGCAGCCCGAGCCTCCGCCAGTTGACGAGAACGGCGTGATCATCCGTACGCCGGCGCAGGACACGCCTCCGCCGCCCCCGCCGCCCCCGAACGGGCAGCCGCCGCCCGAGGCGACTTCGACTCCCTAGCTTGAACGTTGCGACGCAACGAGAACGCCACCGACGGACCCTGCGCCGTTCGTCCGTCGCACCTGGAGTTCGGTGCGGATGTAGGTGTTGTGAGCCTGGGGTGGCGTCAGGCTCACGGGGCTGGTCCACGCGAAGTCGCCGTTGTTGATGGTCATGGTGGAGCCGATCGCCACCCCGTTGACCGTGTACCGGGCTTCGCCGACACCACCGCCTGTCGAGTACAGCAGTGCCTGCAGCTCGATGTTCGGCTGCTGCTTCAACATGTAGCCCGTGCTGTACACCGACAGGAACGTGGCGCCGGTCGTGGTCGGGATCGACGTAGCCGCAACGGGAACGGACGGCATCGACAGCCACGGCCGGGAGATCCCGACGCCGGCGTTGGCGTCGTCGGAGAACAGGATGTTCTCAGCGTTGTCCTTCCAGGCGAAGAACACCTTGTTCGGGTCCCCGCCCGCGACGCCGTTGGAGAACATCGACTTCCCGTTCTCGCGCCGCAGCAGGAAACCGCGGAGCGGAACGCCTCCGGAGATGAGCGGCCCGAGGTAGAAGAGGTTCACGCCGTCAGCGCTCTGGACGATCAGCACGCCGCTGTTGGTGATCCGCACGCCACCCTCAGGGATGACGACGGCGCGCAACGTTCTCCCGTTCTCCAGCGTCTTGATCCGCTGTTCGAGCTTGGTGATGTAGTCCCAGACGTCGTTGCTGGGCACTGCTCCTTCACGGGCCATCAGGTCCCCTGCGTGGTCGGTGCGGTAGTGACAGTGACCTTGTCGGTGTGGTCTCCGGCGATGCCGACGATGCGCCGCCGGTACAGGCCGGAACCGAGCCACCAGTGCTGCGAGGTGCGCACCGTGGCGGCGTCTCCGGCGGCGTAGGTGCCGAGCTGGGGCTTGCCCGCGGCATCGACAGTGAGCGTCAGCGACTCCAGCCCGCGCTCGAACACCCGCGCGTTGGCCGCCGCGGCGGAGTTCAGCGTGGCCTGGTCGTTGGTGCCACCACGGCTGGAGTCGACTTGATCCATCAGCGGCACGCCGGCGGCGAGCATGGATCCGGCGTAGCCGACGCCTACCGGCCGGTCGTAGTCGGTGCCGTCACCGGGCGCGTAGTGCCAGGCTCCAGCGCCGCTGTGGTCGTAGTCCGGCACGACGTCGAGCGCCGCACCAGGGCACTCCCAGTGGTGGCTGGAAGTCCCGATGTAGGGCTCGCCGATGTCGACCTTGAGCGTGACCCACTGCTGATCAGCCGACAGCTGCGGTGTGACGCGGATGTCCGGGCCGTCCTCGTCGTCGACGAGGTTGCCCAACGCGGTGGCGTAGTTCTCGAACCTGAACCCGTTGTAGGTGCGGACGTGGCTGCCGGACAGGCTGGGCGTGGAAATCACCAGCGGCAGCGCACCGCCAGCCTCACCGATCGCGTGCAGCATCAACTGCCGCGCCAGCGTCGGTTTGCTCGCCGGGCCCAGCGCGACGTCCGCGGCCTGCCGAGTGGGAGTCGCGCGCTGCCCGTGGGCGATGATCGAGCGGCGGCGCAGCAGCCCCGCCAGGTCGAGCGTGCCGATCGTGCACGCGCCCGGCGACGGCGACGGCGCGGTGACGAACCCGTAGGACACCGGCGTCCGGCCGTACACCGTGACGAGCATGAACCTCGGCCCGTCGTCGCAGACCATCCGCACCCGCTCGGTGATGGTCTGCCGGCCGGGCAGCGGAGGCCCGTCCAGCGGCACGGTCACCTCCAGCTCGGTACCGGTGCCGAACCGCAAGCCATGTGACCACCGCATGCCGGTCAACGGCAGGCTGGCGACCCGCTTACCGGTGACGGACTCGGCGACCAGCAGCGACCACGACGGCGACACCGGTGCCGGTGCAGCGGATGACGTGAGCCCGCTGGTCATGTCGTGGTCTCGAACTCGAAGTCGATCCACACCCTGACGTTGTCGCCCAGGGAGTACTGGCCGGCCAGCAGCGGCACGCCGGTGCCAGGGCTGGGTGAGGCAGGGTTCGCGTTGGTCAAGGGCGCCAAATTCGAGACGGTCGCGGAACCAGGCAGATAGATGTCGAGGATCGTTCCGGACTCGCTGACCCACACGGAGCCGTCGAAAACCCTGTCAGCACCAGGGTGGTAGTAGGACACCGAACCGGCGCGCTGCCGGATACTGGCGATGGCCGTGAGCCCTGCGGGCAGGTCCATCGTGACGATCCCGGTGCCGCCTCCACCACCGACGCCCATGAGCAGCTCGGCGTGGCCGCGGATGATGCGGCCCTGACGGGTGTAGCGGCCCGCGAGCCGGCCGCCGGTGCCGATCCCGACCGGGCCGGACGGGTTTCCGGAACCGCCGCCGTACCGGAACACGGGCGTGAAGCTTGGGCGAGCTCCGGCGGTGAGCAGCGGGATCCACTGCGTGGGGTTGGCGGGATCCGAGGCGTCGAATTGGCCAGTGGGGGACACGCGCAGGTCGTAGGGATACGCGCCTGCCCTGGTATCGGCGTTGCCGCTGTATCGCACACCACCGAGCGCGCGCGTCCACACGCGACGGTCAGTCGACACGGCGGTGATCGAGCCCGCGCCGGCAGGCACGAGGTAGTCACGCAGCGGCAGGCATCCCGGGATCGCGGACAGGTCCGGCGGCACCGGGACCGCGTTCGGCACGCCGGTGACGATCTCGATGAACGCACCTTTGTTACTGACGCCGTTGGAGGCGTCGCCGAGGTCGCCATCGCGGACCCGCACGATCACGGTGTCGATACGGGGGTTGCTGTTCGCGGCCGGGACGTCGATGACCGACGCAGCGTCGAAAACGGCCACGTACGCGTGCTGGTTGGTGCGCGGCACCACGCACGCCCCCGGCGAGACAGCCAGCTGCATGGATGCGGACGGCGTCGTCGGATTCACCGACAGGCGGCCGGAAGCGGTCAACAGCAAGCCGCCTTCGCTGCCGACACCGGATGCGTTGTGGCCCAGCATGGCTGCGATGATCGCCCGCGCCTCGGCGGGGCCGACCTTTTTGTCGATGAACCACGGGTCGAGACCCTGGACTACTGCAGGCATTCGTGGGCCTCCAGACGGCTGTGAGAGCTCACCACTGGGCGGCCCTGAGGTAGATGCGTGCACGGGCGCTGGCGGCGCCGCTGGTGGCCCGGAACGCCCACGTGGAGCTGGACTGCCCAGCGACGGCCGGCCAGTCGCCGACCAGTGCGAGCAGGCCGCCACGGTCCACACCGGACGGCCCGCCCAGCAGCACCGAGCGGGCCGGGTGGACGGCTCCGGAGTACTGGGATGGGTGTTCGGATGTGTTGATCCACACGCTCTGTCCGGCGGGGACCGTGCCGGTGTAGCGCAGCACGTCGCCGGTGACGACGTCGGCCAGCTCTGGATTGACCAGGTCGGCCGTGCCCGCGTCGAACTGCACCAGCGGCGAGCTCGGGGCGCGGCCGGTGTTCTCGACCGTGACCAGCCCGGTCGGTCCGACGCCGCCTGCGTCGAGGCCTCCGGCGGTCGTGGCGTCGAGTCCTCCGGCGGTGGTGGCGTCCAGGCCGCCGGTCGGCTGGGCTGGCAGCTCCGCCACCCCGGAGATCCAGGGCCCGTACTTGCGTGGATCGGGGGCCGCGACCTGGATGGCGAACCGCAGCGAGTAGCCGCCGCGGCTGATGATCGGGTCGATGGTGGCGTCGAGTTCCACGTCGGCGGTGAGATCGCCGATCTCCTCGGTGCACAGCAGCGGATATAGGAGGCCGGGTTCGGAGCACAGTGCGGCCAGCCGGTGCTCGGCGCGCCGGCGCGCTTCCCACGTCTCCGCGACCGCGAAGCACGTGAGCTCCACGATCCGCTCGCCGCGGTAGACCGGGCCGCGGTAGGAGCCGTGCCCGCCCGGCCGGGGCGTCCGGATGGTCTTGGGCGCGGTGGTCCCGGACCAGCCGATCTCGGACTCGACGCCCCACTCAACGCCGTCGTCGTCGATACCGGCGTTGAACCTCAGGCCGTCCAACTCCCACTGAACGTCCATCCCACCCCCTTACCTGCGGCGGCGTGCGAGCTCGAGCTGGCGGCGGGTGGCCATGCCGATGGACTCTTCGGACTGCTCAGGCCGGGGATAGACGTTGATCGTCGCCCCGTCCCGTCCGGCACCGGACTCTGTGGCCCGGCCCAGCTGCTTCCACTGCTCGCTGGTCAGCACGGGTTCCGGGACGCCGGTGCCGTTGTAGACGAGCTGCATGCCGGGCTGCAGGTAGCCGCCCTGGTCGAACGCCCAGTGCACGTGGTCGAAGTGGTCGGCCTGAGTCGGGCCGTCGTAGGTGAACGGCGCGCCGTTGAGCAGGTTCACACCCGGCGTGTAGATCAGCTGCGTCGAGTTGGGGTAGACCGACGCGATCCACGAGTTGATCGCGCCCATCGGGCCGCCGAGGTCGACCGCGCGGCCCTTGCCGTGGTAGCCGGGATCGCCGGGCCGGAACGCGGAGTTCAGTGTGGCGCCAGCGAACTGGGCGCTGATGATCTGCCACATCTGCTGCCAGCCCATCGGCGTTCCGCCTGCCGCGCCAGCGGCGGAGGCGGCGGCGTCGCTGGAGAAACCGAAGAACCCCTTGATCTTCGCCCACAGCCAGTCAGCGCCACTGGAGATCAGCTGCGCCGGGACCCTGGCCAGCAGGTCAGCCCAGCCAGAGCTTCCGATCTTGCTCTTGATCACGCCGATGGGGTTGCGCCACAGGTCGACGATGTCCTGGCCCAGACCGGAGGTCCAGTTGAGCAGGTTGCCGACGATGCCGCCGTCGGCGAAGCGCTGCACGATCCCGCCCGCGGCGAAGCCCACCGGTCCACCGGTGCCCATGCCGCCGTCCGAGCGGCCCCCGGAGAAGAACCGGTTGGCCCAGCCGATGAAGCCCGGTCCGAGTCCGCGCACCGCTTCGGGCACCAGCCAGCCCTCGCCGGGTGAGGCGAGCACCGGGATGGAGTCGACGCCGGGCGCGTAGCCGGGCAGCACGCCACCGTGGGCGAAGTTGATGCGGCTGGCGGCGGGCAGCGGGGCGAGGTCGACGAACGACGCGACCTTGTCCCACACGGGCTTGATGCCGCCGTTGTAGACGACGTCGATGATGAAGTTGACCGGTGTCGCCACGATCGACTTGATCCGGTTCCACACCTCGCCGATGAAGCTCACAGCCTTGTCGAACGCCTCACCGACCATCCGCACGCCGGACTTGATCGCCTCGAACACCGGGCTGATCACGGAGTTCCACACCCACGAGATCGCGGTGCCGAGCGCATCCCACGCGGGCTTGATCAGGCTGTTCCACACCCAGGCGAACGCGGCACCGACGGCGTTCACCGCGGTGCTGATGGCGTCGAACACCGGGATCGCGACGTTGTGCCACAGCCACATCAGCAGGTCGCCCCAGGCCTGCACGTAGGCGATCACGAAGCCGATCACCGGGCTGATCACGCTGTCCCACAGCCACGTGAACAGCGCGCCGATCGCCGAGAACGCGGGCGACAGGATCTCGGTCCACAGCCACGTGAAGATGTCCGCCCACATCCGCACGTGGGCGACGATGAAGCCCACGACCGGCTCGATGACGCTGCTCCACAGCCACGTCGCGGCTGCGCCGATCGCCGAGAACACGGGCTTGAGCACGGTGTCCCACAGCCACAGTCCGACTGCGGCGAACAGCTTGAACGCCAGCACCGCCGGAGTGACGAACAGCGTGATCAGCACGGCCGCGAGCACGCGCACGCCGACGGAGATCGCGTCGAAAACGGGCTTCAGCACGGTGTCCCACAGCCACGTCGCGGCAGCCGCGATGCCTTCCCACGCGGGGACGAACACCGACTGCCACAGCCACACGGCGGCGTCGCCGACCCACTTCGCCGCGGCGACGATCGCGTCGAACGCGGGCTTGATGCCGTTGGTCCACGCCCACAGGGCGGCGGTCGTGATCGCGCCCCACACCACGGCCCACAGGTCCTGGAACCAGGTGGTCTGCGTGGCGATCCACACGACCGCTGCGACGAGCGCGGCGATACCGGCGATGATCAGGCCGATCGGGTTGGCAGTCATCGCCGCGGACAGCGCCCACTGCGCGGCTGCCCAGGCCCGCGTGAACTGCACGATCGTCACGATGATGTTGAAGCCGATCAGTGCGGCCTTCCAGGCGACGAACCCGACGACCAAGGCGGGCAGCGCCGGAGCGAGCCAGGTGATCAGCGACACCAGCGGGGGCAGCACCATCACTGCCATCGACGTCAGCAGCGGCAGCAGCGGCGCCACGGCGGCCACCACCGAACTGAACGCGGACGCGACACCGCGCAAGTGCGGCGCGACCTCGACGACTGCGGCGAACACTGCGCCGGCCACCGCCTGCAGGCCAGGCAGCAACGCCTGCACAACGCCGTGCACGGCCCCGAAAAACGCGGCGAGCGCCTGCACGCCATCAGCGGACTGGACCAGAGCCAGGAGGCTGCCGGTGATCTGGACGAGAGTGTCCAGCACGCCGCCGCCCTGCTGGTTCGACGTGGCGAGCACGGTGTTGATCAGCCCGAAGACGTTGCCGAACAAGGTCCCGAACTGCGACAGCACGTCCAGGCCGCTGCGGATCCAGCCCTCGAGCTGGCCGGTGGCGCGCGCGTCCGCGATGAACGCCGCCATCCCGGCGGTCGCGCCACCGAAGCCGGAGGTAACGTCGGCGAGCACGCTGGTGCCGACGGCACCGAAGTCCCGCACGATCTGGATCAGCGGCACGAATCCGGTCGTCAGGTTCCCGACGGTGCCGCGGGTGTCGTTGAGGATCGAGTG
Organism: Streptomyces sp. ID05-26A; assembly: GCF_033794685.1. Lineage (NCBI taxonomy): Bacteria > Bacillati > Actinomycetota > Actinomycetes > Kitasatosporales > Streptomycetaceae > Streptomyces > Streptomyces sp. ID05-26A. Next base: position 315,237 of record NZ_JARAYZ010000003.1, on the reverse strand, counting down.
CACGTCGGCGACGGTCTGCCCGGTCGTGGCGAACCCGGCGGCCTGATCGCGTGCGGTACCGAACTGGGCGGCGATGGCCGGAAGGTCGCGGCGCAGCAGCGGCAGGTATACCGACGCGAGCGCCTTGACGTCGTCGGCGCTGCCCGCGAACAGGCCTTGCTGCACGATGCTGCGCAGCCCGAGCAGCTCAGGGCGTAGTGCCCGTACCTCGGTCAGCGTTTCCCGTGCCGCAGGGGCGAGATCCGCGATTGATTCGGCGAACTTCTCGGCGTCACCCCAGTTCTTGAGCGCGTCGGACACTCCCGACAGGCCCAGCTTGAGCACGCCTGCTGCGATGCCGCCCGCGAGGAACACGCCCGGCAGCAGCGCCCCGGCGCCCGCTGCCTGGGTCGTGGCGACCGCCAGGCCCGCCACGCCAGGCGCGGCTGAGCCGAGCGCGACCGCCGCAGTGGCGGCCTTGAGCGCAGAGACACCGAAGCGGGTCGCAGCGCGGGCGCCGTTGTCCAGCCGTGTGGTGTCCACGCGCTGCAGCGACGCGCCGAGCCGCACGATCGCGGACTCGCCGCGCTCGGTCGCCTCGGTGAGAACCTTCGTGCGCGCCGCGGCGTCGGCCTGGACCTGGTCGAGCCGCGCGGTGGTGCCGGTCGTGGTGCGCTGGGCGGCGGCCAGGGACCGCTGAGCGGTCGCCAGGCGTTCCTCGGCCGCCGCCTTCTGCGCGTCGGTCGCCTTGGCCTTGCCACGCACGGCTTCCAGCGCTGCCTCGGCGACTCGGACCTTGCCAGCAGCGTCGGCTTCGCGGTCGCGGGCCTTGACCAGCTCACCGGAGACCTTCTCCACCACGGCTTGGGCCTGCTTGAGCTGGCTGGCGACCGAGTCGGCCATGCCCTTGCCCGCGCCGGCCGAGGCCTTGTCGAACTCGGACGCGGCCGACTTGCCCGCCTTGCGCCCGGCACCGGCGGCGTCCTGCACGAGACGCGTGGCGAACCCGCGCATCGATGGGAGAACGTCGACCCACACCGCATCCGTGGTCGTGACCATGCCCGCCCCCGATGCGTTGTCAGGCCCCAGAGCTGAGGCTGTCCAGGTAGGCCACGACGTCCTCGACGGAGGCATCGCCGCGGGAACCGATGCGGTTGTCCGGCTTGCCGGGCCGCGGCAGCGGCTTGGGCGCGCGGGACTTGCCGCCGGCGACTTTCACGGTGGCGGCGGTGTTCTCGCCGATGCGATCGGCGGTGATCGCCAGCAGGTACTCGAGGTCTGTCCACGAGTGGCCCTTGATGTGGCGTTCGCGGGCGTTGTTCGGCGGCAACTGCTCGATGAGAACTCGCAGCTGCCGCAACGAGATTTCGCCGCGCCAGTACTCGGCGACCGGGTCGCCGCCGTACTCGGCGATCAGCGCCGCTTCGGTCGCTTCCTCGGCGCCGGCGAGGAGGTCGACCGCCGAGTAGGGCGGCCCGTGCGCGGATCGGTGTCGACGAAGTCGGCCTGTGCGCTGCGCATCAGCAGCGCGATGTAGGAGGCGCGTCCGCCGAGCTCACGGAACTTGTCGTACTGCTCTCCCAGGACGTACTCGGCCATGACCACATCGGAGGTGATCTCGGCCAGTTCGTCTTTCCACTCGTCGTCGGCCAGCACCGGGTTGGGCATCGTGAACTTCTCGCCGCCGAAGGTGAAGACAAGGTCGTCTCCGCCGGTGGCGTCGCGGTGCTGGGCGACAAGGGCATCGAGGTCGTACTCGGACACGGTGGTGCTCCTGGTTCTGGCGGGCATGGCGGGCCACGAGAAGGGGGCCGGACACGGGAGGCCCGCCAGGCCCCGCGCCGACCCCCGCTTTCGGGAGGTGATCAGGCCGGAAGGGTCCAGCCCTCCTTGAACATCCGTCGCACGCTGACGCCGTCGGGGCCCTGGTAGCAGGTGATCGTCACCTCGTAGCCGATCAGCGTGTCGGACTTGTAGGTGATGTCGCCGCGCTCGGTGACCTCCGCGTACGGGGCGAGCATGCGGCGCGCGTAGACGCCGTCGATGACGTCGATGCCGAACGAGCGGACATCCCTGCTGGGCTTGCCCTTCTCGTCGAAGATGAGCACCTGGTCGGCGCCCACACCGCTGGTGGTGACGTCGTCCTCGTCGACCTTGTAGTAGAGGCTGATCGTGTTCCAGTTCGACTCCCACAGAGTCGCCTGGAACGTCACCACGCTCTTGGTGATCTCGGTGCGGATCGGCGAAGTGGACTGCCACGGCACGAACTCCTGCCGGTCCTCGTCGCGGCCCTCGACCAGGCCGTCGTCGGAGATGTAGCCCAGGTCGACGTAACCGGTCGGCCAGGCCTCCATCGCTACGGGCAGGGTCGTGCCGATCGGAGCGACACGCAGCGCTCCGGTCACACCCAGACGTGCCAGTTCGGCGGTGAGCGCCATCGGTTTCTCCTCGCAGCACAACAAGGCCCGCACACGAGGTGTGGGGCCGGAATGGGACAGAAGGGCTGGCGGGCCGAAGGGGTCAGGTGGTCCGGACGGGCCGGGTCGTCAGCGACCAGACGGCGCCGTAGCGGCGCACGTACTGGTTGAAGTCCGGGCGGCGCGTCGCGGGCGGGGCGATCACCTGCGAGACGTGCCCGAACTGGCCGAGCTGATTGCGCAGCTCGATGGCGGTGCTGGTGACCAGCACGGCGAGGTCGAGCGCGTCGACGCGGGACGCGGCGTAGAAGTCCACGTCGAGGTCTTGCTCGTAGCGCAGTGTCGGCCCGTTCCACGCGGGCGGTGCCGCTTGGGCGGGAAGGGCGTTGACCTGGACCACTTTGGGCACCGTGGCGTCGGTGAACAGGCCGTCGAGGTCGGTGACCACGGTGAGGTTGGGGTGCCGTTCGGCCAGCCACTGCACCAGCAGGGACTCGACGTCCGGCAGGACGGTCACGGCTGCGCGGGGCCGGTCGGCTTGGTGGGCTTCGGCATCGCGGCCTTGCTCGCCGCCGACTTCTCGACGACGGCCGTCGTGGTGGCCGCGGGCGTCACGCCTGCCGTCGCGTCTGCGGTGGCGGGTTCGATGGCCGCCGCGCTGGGCGTGGCCGTCGCAGCGGCGGGCTCGTCTGTGGCAGCAGGCTCGTCAGCTGCCGGGGTGTCCCCGGCCGCGTACCGGGCCCTGCCGGTGCGCACGAGTTCCGAGGCCTGCCGGCTGTCGACGATGTCGCGGGTGCCCTGCTTGGAGTGGTCGGTGTGGAACACCCACTCGATCGCCACGGTGTCTGACATGGGTCCTCCTAGGAGCGTGCCGCGCGTCCGAGGACGCGGCGGCGCAGGGTTGTTTCGTTGCCGTACTCGCCTTCGGCGTCGGTGGACACCACGCGCGAGTAGGCGCGGCCTTGGGGGCGGGTACCGGCCTCGACGTGGATGTCCGCGTCGACGTCCTCGGCGTTGTTGATCTGGTTGGCGCGTGCGGCGATCCGCGCGGCCCGGCCAGCGAGAGCGGCACGGACCTGCGGCATCTGCTGGATCTCGCGCCACTTTCGCTGCGAGAGCCGGAATCGGGGCGCCATCAGCCCGTCACTCGCTGCACGTCGAACTCGACGTGGTGCACCGCGCCCGGCTTGATCGGGTGTGGCCAGCGCCCGATCTCGCCGATCACCTCGCAGACCGCACCGTTTTCCAGCTTCACCCGGTCACTTCCCTTGATGTCGAGGTCGACACCGGCACGGGAACGGATGCGCCAGCCGACGACGTTCTGGTCGCGGGCATCGGTGGTGGACTCGCTGGTCTTGTTCGGCTGCACGGAGACCTCCTCGATGAGGAGCTCGGCCGCATTGGGCCAGTCCGGAACCTTCGTGCCCAGGCGTGATGCGACCAGCGGCGCGCGCAGCCGCGTGAACTCCTGGTCGAACATCACGACTGGTCACCCCTGTTGAGCTGGTGGCGCGCGACGACGTCGAGCCAGTCCTGAGTCACGCCGCCGCCTTCGAAGAAGGCGACAGACTCGCCGCCCACGGTCATCGACCGCAGGCCGGCCGTGACGTTGAGTCCGGTCTCCGCGCGGTCCAGGACCGCGTCCTGGATGTCGCGTGGCAGCACCTCCCACGCGTAGCCGTGCGTGCACACGACTTCGACCGCCCGCAGCTTGTACGGCCAGCCCGCAGCGCGCTCGAGGATGCCGTCCGCCGACCACTCGTAGTCGGTGACCGCGCTGCCGTTGACCTTGACCGATGTGACCGTGGTGACCGGGGCGACGGGCAGCAGCAGCGTGCTGGTGCCCGTCCCGTCGAGAACGATCACGTCGTTCTCGACCAGCCGCACCGGGTGGCGCAGGTCGCCGCGCATCTTGCGCGACGCGGACCGCAACCGCTCCAGCAACTCGGTGTTGTCGGCAGCGCGCCCGGTCCGCGTCGCGAGCTCCTGCGGGTCGGCCAGCAGCTCCGGGTCCGCGGGGGCAGGCATGCCGGCTACTTGTTGGTCGCCGTGCGGGACTTGTTGCTGGTGTTGCGGGCCTTCGCGCTGGTGATCAGCGCGTCGTCACCGCCCTCACCGGCCGGGCCCGGCTCGTCGGCCTCGGTGCCGCTCTCACTTTCGTCTGCGGCGGCGAGACCGGCGGCCTCGGTGTTGTCCGCGTCGGAGTCGGGGATGAGCCCGAGCCGCTTGGCGTCGTGCTCGTTGAGCTGCATCGTGGTCTTGTTGCCTCGCACGTCGACCTCGTAGGTCTTCAGTTCGCCGCCGTCCACGGCCGCCTCCATCCATCCGTCGTCCACTGGTGGGGTGTTGCTGGGCGTGCCGCACGCGGCATCGGCGGTGCCGCAGATACGGCACCGCCGATCCGCGGTGATCACGGCGCCGGGTTGAGATCGATCTTGACGAAGGCGGACGGCTGCAGGATGCCGAACGCGGCCCGCATCTCGGCGAGGATCGCGATCAGGTTGCGCACGAAGTAGTTCTCGTGGCTGTCGGTCGCGACCACAGAGGACTCTTCGCGGTCCCACAGCACCGCCAGGCTGAAGTCGCCGCACCAGCCCACGCCCTGTGGAGTGGCCTCCGACTCGACCACCGGCAGACGCCACAGCGGGGCGTTGTCCGACCCGCCGGTCGGGCCGCCCAGGTAGTAGCGGCCCTCCTCGTCCTGCTCCAGGTCCGCAGCTTCCATGTCCAGCGGGTTGAGCAGGTACGCAGACGGACGGCGCCGGCCGATGAGCCGGACCTTGGTCTTGGCCTTGCGCAGGGTGCGGAACAGGTTGGTGTCCCACGCCTGCAGCTGCACGCCGGAGGTGTTGGCCAGGCCGACGAAGTTCTCGCCGGTGCCGTCACCGGCGATCATCTGCGTGTCGAGTGCCTCCTCCAGGTTCACCAGGAGGAACGCGTCGATCATCATGCGGATCTGCCGGGCGTCCGACAGCGCGCGCTTGGTGATCGGCAGCCAGTTGGCGATCGTCTTGACGACCGCGGTGACCTTCTCGGTGGTGAAGCCCGACTCGGGCTTCGTGCCGGAGGTACCGGTGGCGGCCGTCGCCTCGGCCACGGGCGCCGCGTTGTTGGTAAAGCCGGTGATGCGCGCGTAGTCGACGGTGTCGGACTGGGTGGTCAGCCCGGTGACCAGGCTGCGCATCGTCAGCGGCCGGCGCAGCGCCTCGAACCCAACCAGCAGACCGCGCCAGTCGTTCTGCACCAGCGCGCCGGCACTGGTGTCCGAGGTGCCGGTGATCAGGGCCTTGTAGCCAACCGGCGACGAGGCGACGCGCTGCTTCTCGCCGAACTTTCCGCCGGGCGCCTGCTGGATCAGCGCCTTGTACTCGGGCGACTCGACGAACAGCTTGCCGACAGAGTCCGACTTGGACGGCGTCCACAGCCCGCTGGCCGTGCGGTTCTTCTCGCCGCCGTTGGGGTCGAATCCGACGTCCTCGCCGAGGTCGCGGACGGCCTGGCGCATGGCCTCCATATCGCCGCGCTTCTTGAGCTCGGCGTGGATCTCCTTCACTCGGTCGATTGCGGCCTTGACGTCGGCCTGCTCGATGTCGGTGAAGTCCCGGTCGTTGTCCGCCTCTGCGGTTGCCGCGATGTCGCGCGCGGACTTGAGCTTGGCCTTGAGCTCGTCCTGGAGCTCGGCCACGGTTGCAGGCACTGCTGCCTCCCTAGGTCGTGAGCGGAAGGACCTCGGCCTCGGTCAGGTCGAGTTCCGTGCGCAGACGGCGTGAGGCGGTTCCGGACTTGGCCTGCGGCACCTCGGTGGCCCCTTCGGGCGGCGTCGGTGTGGCAGGCGGGGTCGGCGTGGCCGTGTCGTCGTGCTGTGCCAGCGATGCCTTCACTTCCGCAAGGTCGCTGGCCAGGGTGAGCAGCAGGCCGTTGATGTCCGGCTGCTCGTCCGCAGGGCGTGGCCCGGCGGAAGTCTTGGTGTCAGGCCGTTCGGCGCTCTTGATCTCCAGCAGGTCCGTCTGCTGGTTGACGCCGATCAGGCAGGGCCCGACCTCGTAGAGCTTGAGCTTGCGCAGCTCGTAGAAGGAGCGGTTGACGCCGTCTTCCTTCAGGTCGACCCAGGCGCCCTCTTCGACGTCGAACGCGAAGCTGAACTGCTTGACCCTGCGGCCCTTGAGCAGCCGGTACACCCGCGAAGTGCGCGACTTCGGGTCAGCGAGGTCGTCGACGTCGAGCTGGGCCTTGACCCACAGGCCTTCCTCGCGCTCCTCGAACTCGAGTACGACGCCGATGTGCGACTCGGGATCGCTGGACTGGTGTGCCCACAGCACTGGCAGCGGGTCGCCGCTGGCCTTCCAGGCGGCGATGGTGTCCGCGAACGCGCCCGGCACGATCCTGTCGCCGTAGCTGTCCAGGTCGTAGGTCGCGACGATCGCCTCGAACACGCCGTCCGGGGTGCCGTCCTGGGTACCCGCGGCCTTGATCTGCACAGCCGCGGTCTTGATGTTGGGCATGGGTCTCCCTCGGTCAGCCCGTGGTGTCCGGAGCGGTGTCACGAGGCGACGCCAGGCCGCCCTCGACGACGTTGAGCGGCACGATCAGCTCGTCGCCGCCGTCGATGCGCGGCAGGTTCATCCGCGCGCGCTGTTCGTTGCGGGTCATCCACGGCCCGCCGGTCGCCGTGGACGCGGCCGCGGCCTGCTCTTCGAAGCTGCCGCGCAACTTCTCGCCGAAGTTGAACTCGCCGTACATGTCGGCGGCGTCAGGGAAGTCGGGGACCAGCTGCTCCTGGATGTCCTGCTGGATCTGCTGCAGCCACGGCCCGAGCGTGTCCTGGTAAAGGTTCTTGTGCTGCTCGGTGATGTTGCTGTAGGTCGCGTGGTCCAGGACGCCGACGAACACCGGCGACACGTGGTAGCCCGCGGCGGCTTCCTCGCGGGTGAGCTTGCGCGACTCGACGTACTGCGCGGCCTTCGGGTCCAGGCCGATCGCCTTGTACGTCATGCCGTCTTCGAGCAGCGGCGTCCCACCCGCTTCCGCGCCGCCGCCGGAGTAGGCGCTGCGCCAGTCACGCTTGAACCTGTTGCGCGCGGTCTTCCCCCAGTCCGGCGCGTCCTTCGGGCGTTCGATGACACCGGACAGGCGGGCGCCGTTGCGCCACATCTGCCGGCGGCTGCGGATCGCCTCGTACTCCTCCAGCAGCAGATCCTTCAACGCGTTGAGAGGCGAGTTGCCGACGCGCGGGTCGTCGGGGTCGTAGCCGTGGAAGTGCACGATGTTCTCGACTCCGACGTCCTTCCAGACGCCGTCCGTCCACAACTGCCACTTCTCAGGCGCCAGCCACGTGCCGCCCTTGGGCCTCATGCGCGGCGCCGGGATCGGCACCAGCGCGTTGACGAGGCCATTGCCGTCGCGCAGCTTGATCCAGAACGCGTTGTCGTAGATGCCGAGCTCATGCATCAAGTTGTTGAACAGCCGGTACGGCGTCAGCTTGAGCACCGGATTCGGCCGTGCCATCAGCTTCACCAGCGGGTGATCGGTGACCCGGACGCGGTCTGTGTCCGACACCCTGTCGAACCAGTGCAGTCCGAGCTGGGCGATGTTGCGCGCCAGGAACGACACCACCGTGCGCACCGACCGCTGGCTCTTCCAGATCGTCGCGTGGTCGGCGTACACGTCGTCGTTGAGCGCCAGCTGCGCGCCGAACGCAGGCACGATCGGCGTGTGCAGCGACGACATGTTCCCTGAGCTGATCACGAACGCCACGTCAGGCCGCCACTACCTGCACGACCTGGATGAACTCGACACGTGACCGCTCGACGACGACCTCGCCGTCGACCTCCTGCGGCTGCGTGCCAGGTTCGTGGACCACGACGTTGCGCAGCACCAGCAGCGGCCCGCGCCGCGCCCACAACACCCCAGCGAACGCCCGCTCGGCGGTGTTGACCACCACCTGCTGCCGCACCAGCCCACGCCACGACCCGAACACCAGCGCCTCCAGGGGTTCAGACGACCTCGAGGTCGTGGTCTTCGTAGGCCGACTTACGCGGCGGCGTGCGGGTCATCGCCTCGGACATCGCCGTCACCAGCGCCGAACAAGCGTCGATCTTCTCGGCCGAGGAGGCCTTGTCCGGCTTGACGTTGCCACTCGCGTCCGTCGTGACGGCGAGGTTGTCGACCATCCACCGCACCGGGTCACTGCCGCCGTGCCGCAGCAGCGGCCTGTCCTCGGTGCCGGCCAGGATCAGCCGCTGCACTTCCTTCGTCGGTGCGGACAACGTCACGTAGCCCTGCCGCACGGTCACCATCGGCGCACCGTCGTTGGTCAGGTCGTTGGTGAGCTGGGTGGCGTTCCACGGGTCGTAGCCGATCGACTGCACCCGGAAGAGCTTGCGGTCCTTCTCGATCTGGACCTTGACGAAGTCGTAGTCCGCGACGTTGCCCGGCATCAGTACAAGGCGGCCCTCGCGCACCCACACCGAGGCCTCGCCCGCGGTGCGCCGGTCCAGCGCCTCCAGGTTCGCCTCAGGTGTCCACAGCCGCCACAACGCGTCGAAACCGCCGCGGTCGTCCGGGAACAGCCAGCACAACGCCAGCAAGTCGCTCGTGGACGCGAGGTCCAGGCCTCCGTACGCGTCACGGCGGCGGAGCTTGCGCTCGTCGACGATCGAGGCGTTGCGGTCCCACGCCGCCAGGTCCCAGAACCGGGTCTGCTGCTTGGTCCGGATCCCCAGGTGCAGCCGCAGGTACGACGCCAGATCGGCCGGTGACTGCTTCGCCTTCGCGCTCTTCGTGCGCAGGTACGAGCGGGTCGGGCTGACCCCGTAGCCGGGGTTCGCCTTGCGCCACGTCGCCTCGACGTGCGGGTCGTCGGACTCCTCCGCAGCCCACACCACGCCGTACACCGACGGGTCGTGCAACACCCGCCGCGACAACTGCTCGACGTAGTGCCGCTTGCGCGCGTAGATCGTGCCGCGCTTACCGGAGTCCGCGGTGGTGATGCACACGATCAGCGGCTGCCGGCGCGAACCGGTGCCCGTCTCGATCGTCTCCACCAGGTCCGGTGTCTTGTGCACGTGCAGCTCGTCGATGATGCCGCCGTGCAGGTTCGCGCCGTGCTGGCCGTCCGCCGCCGACGCGATCACGCCCACATACGACGCACTCGCCTTGTGGATGATCTTCTTCGCGACCGTCCGCACGTACGGCTTCAGGCCCGGCGACCGCTCGGCGAGCTGCTTGATCGGGTTGAACACGAACCCGGCCTGCGCCTCGCTGGTCGCCGCGGTGACGACCTGCGCGCCCGGCTCGCCGTCCGCGCACGCGAGATAGAGCGCGATCCCGCCGCACAACGTGGACTTGCCGTTCTTGCGCGGCACGTCCACGTACAACTCGCGGACGATCCGGACGTAGGAGTCGCTGTCCTCGTCCCAGGTCTTCCACCCGAACACCGGGGCGATCACGTACGCGATCTGCCATGGGTCCGGCACCAGCGGCTTGCCTGCCCACTGGCCCTGCGTGTGCCGCAGCCGCTTGAAGGCCTCCAGCACCCGGTCGACCGCGTCAACGTCGAACAGCGCGCCCGGCTCGTCACCCGGATTCGGGGTTTGGATCAGCGGCGGGCAGTCCGGCAGTGCGATGCCGCGCGACAGCAGGTACCAGGCGACTTCAGGCGAGAGCTTGAGGCGTTCGAGCTCGGCCGCGTCCGGAAGTTCGAACTCCGGCTTACGAGCCTTGCGCGAAGGGGTTTTCGTCCTCGTCGCCATCGTCATCGGCACCCTTCGCCAGGGCCGCCTCCGACGACGGGGTCAAACCGAACTCCCTCGCGAACATCCGCAACTCACGCCCCGCCGCCGCGGCGATCCCCACCGATGGGTTCTGCGTCGTCCACTCAGACTGCGTGCCGTCCTTGCGGGTCGAGTGGTTGACCACCGTCAGCCCGTTCAAGGCGACATCGCGCGAAGCCTCGACGAACCGTGCCCACGTCTCGCAGTACGCCGCCAGCGCCGCCCGGTCCTCAGCCTTGAGGATGTCCAGCCGGACCAGGCCGGGCACAACGCGGTCCCACTCCGCGCGCGCCTCGTAGGAGAGCCACGACGGCGCGACCGGCGGTTCGCGGTGGAACGCCGGTCCGCGCTCGACCTTGCGCCCGCCGGAGTCGACGCCGTCGCCGCGCCCCTTGAGCAGCTTCAACGCCGCCGGTTCCGCCGTCCTGCCCACCGCGCGCACCCCCCGCCCACCGATTCTGAGATGTCGGCAAGAAGCCCACCGGCGCGCGGTCCGGGTGATCATTTCCCGGTGATCGCGACACCCCTACCCCATAGACGTTTGGGCGTCAACGATCTGGCGCAGGTTTTTCAGCGGGTCTGTGAGCGGCTGGCGGCCCTCATGCGGGCCCGCAGCGAGGCCTCTCGGCGGGTCTTGGCCTCATGGTGCGGGGCACACAAGGTCTGGGCGTTGGCGTGGTCGTAGCGGGCGCCTCCGAGCCAGAGGGGCGTGATGTGGTCGACCTGCTCGCCGGGTGTCTTGCTTCCCTGTGCCGCGCAGTGCCGGCAGTGGGGTTCGAGGCGGAGGTGTTCGTCTCGGAACGCCTTGGCCTTGCGGGTGTTGCCTGTGGGCCGGAAGCGGGAGCGCTGGGCCCAGGGCTTGGGCCTGTGCTCGGGGCAGCGGGCGCCGGCGTCGACGAGCTCGTGGCAGCCGTGCTGTGTGCAGCGGCTGGGTGGTGCGGTGGGCACCGTCAGCTGCCGGGCAGCGCCAGCGTTGTCGCCAGCTCGTGCGGCTGTCCTGTGTCAGGTGTCCACCGCTGGAACAGTGCTTCGAACGCGGCCGGCCAGCTGGCTGCCTCGATGCGGACGAAGCTGTTCATGGTGGTGCTGAGGATGTACTCGCGTCGCGGTGGCCAGTGGAGCGTGCCCGTGTACCAGGGGAAGCCGAGTTCCTCGTCCGCGTGCATCTCCAGGTCGGCCTGACTGAGGTCCTTGCTGGCCAGCAGGATCACGTGGTCTGGGGCGATCTGTGCGCCGCTCATGACCCACGACGGATGGATCGCTGCGGATCCCGCGTGCGGGCTGTACTGGAAGGACGTCATGGCGGGCGGCTCCGTGGTCGTGGGCTGTGCAGTGAGGGACCATCGACGCATGGACATCACGTGGCCCGACAACATCTTCCCCGCCTTGAGGAAGCAGGCTGGCGCTGTTGCGGCTTCAGCGATGCTCGACCTGCACCCGCGCATCGTGGAGGGCTTGCACGAACTCGCTGCCACGGATGAACGCGGGCGGCGCATGGTCGAGCTGTGCGAGACGTGGTCGACCGGTCCTGGCGCTCTCGTGCCTGCGGGCGAAGTGCTTGAGATCGTCGGTGAGCGCTGACTACGCGAGGGCTGCGGCAGCGACGACGATGCTGCCCGCGAGGGTGAGCAGCACGGTCGCTCGCACCTGGATGGTGACGCTCTCGGCCTTCTGGGTGCCGGCCTTGATGCCGACCCAGGCGACCTTGCCCAGCAGGGTGTCGGACAGGTAGACGGGCTTGACGTCGTAGACGGCGCTGGGCATGGGCGTCGTCCAGGTGATCGGGATGTCGCGGACCGCGTTGAGCGCGAGGACGCCGGTGAGGGCGGTCTGCTGGAATTCCTGGCGGACCTTGCGGGCCTCCAGCGCTGCGATGCGGCCTTCGAGGGCGGTGATCGTGGTGGCGACGTGGTCGGCCTTGGTTTGTGCGGCTGTGGCCGTTGTGAGGGCGTTCTGGGCGTTGGTTGCCGCGTTGGCCGCTGCGGCCTTGGCGTCGGCTGCGGTCTGGGCAGCCGTGGCGGCGGTGGTCAGGGCCTGGTCGGCTGCGCCGCGCGCCTGTTCGGCCAGTGTGCGGGCCTGGTCTGCGGCTGTGCGTGATGCGCTTGCCTGCTGGGTGGCGGTGTCGGTGGCGGCTCGTGCGACCGCTGCTTCACCGGCGGCGACGTCGACTAGGCGCGCTGCGGCTTCGGCTGCCTGCTGTGCGGCGTGGGCGGCGTTCGAGGCGATGCCCGCTTCTCGGGCCGCTGTAGTGGCCTGCGCGGTCGCCGAGCTGGCGGAGGCATCCGCTCGGACTGCGGCGTCGCGTGCGGCGGTCGTTGCGGCTTGAGCGGCGCGGGCGGTCTCGATGGCTGTGGTCGCGGCGTCCTGGGCCGCGTACGCCTCAGCCTGGGCGCTGGCCGCGGTGTCGACGGCCTGCTGGGTCTTGCTGTCCTGGCCGACGTCGCGTTGCTCGAGCGTGTCGATCTGGTCCTGCAGCTCCTGGTGCACGCGGTCGGCCGCGGCCTGGACGCCGCCGACGCTGCCCGCGATGTCCTTGAGGCGGGTGACCTCGGTGCGCAACTGCGCGGAGGTGGTGTCGAGCATCTGCCGCTGCTCGGCGATGGCCTCGGCGACGACGGCCTGGTCACCGAGAGAGGCCATGAGGGTGTCGACCTTGGCGGTGGTGTCCGGGTCCGCTTTGGCGGCGGCGACGAAGACGCGCTGCATGGTCGTCGCGCCTCTTAGCCGGAGGCCTTGGCGACGCTGACCATGGTGGCCGCTTCGCTGATGAGGCGGACGACGGTGTCGTTGACGCCGTAGACGTTGGCGCGGACGTAGTGCATGGCCGCAGGGATCTGGCGGCAGCGGGGGCCGCGGACGGTGGCGGGCGTGCCGTCGACGGTGAAGTAGACGCGGCCGGCGCCGTTGTCGTTGCTGATCTCGACCTGGTCGAGGTCGTCGCTGAAGGTCACGGTGGTCTCGATGCCTGCGGCGAGGGTGATCTCGTACTTGCCCAGGTCGCCTTCCGCGACGGTGTACTCGGCCACGCCGCCTCCTGTCGGGTCGGTGTCGGTGACGAGGAGGTCCACGCCGTAGTCGGAGGCGAAGCTGCTCGCGATGGACGGGTAGACGGTCGCCGCGCCGGCGGAGAAGCTGCCCTGTCCGCCCAGCGCGCTTGCGGCGTTGGGTGCGGTGAGCGGGCCCGAGCTGATGCCGTTCTCGCCGGCACCTCCTGCTTCCCAGAACACCGGCCGGTTCGGCCAGCGGTCGGGGAACCGCACGGTCGGCTTGTAGGACCCGTTCGCCAGCGGGATCGGCTCCGGGAACAAGGCGACTTGCCAGCCGGTGGCCGGGCCGGGGTCAGCGAAGCTGACCGGGCTGCCCTCGACGAGCGTGCCTGAACTCGGGCCGGTGGCGAGCCACAGGCGGCCGGTGATCGCGCCCGCGATCGAGGTGTCGACGCGGTAGTAGCGCAGGCCCAGCGCCCAGCACGGGGCGGTCACGTTGACCTGGTGGGCCAGGTTCAGCGGCTGACCGTCGGTCGCGGTGCCGGCCGGGCCGGGGGTGGCGCCGAAGACGCTGTAGTCGGTCACCGCGTACCTCCAGCAGCCGTGTGGTCGCGATGATGTGCCGTGGTTCCCGCGCACCGCCGCCGGTATTGCGCGGGAACCACGGCGTCTCCGCCCCAAGCCCGTGGGGAGGTGTGTGGGTGGCAGCCGCGGGCCCCTGTTCCCCGCTGCCACTCGGCCCCTGGTCGTTCAGGTGGGGTCGAGCTGGACCGCCCTTAGCTGCCCGTCGTGCGGCACTCCTGCCCAGCCCCCTGGGGGCTGGTGGCGGTCCTGTGGAAGTCGGTGGGCTGTCAGTCCTCGGTCGGGGCGAACTGCAGGGTGTAGGCCTTGCCCTGCTCGAACTGGTCGGCCACCGCGCCCTTGAGGGTCATCTGCAGCGCCAGGTGCGGCGTCGCCGCGGCCCACTCCTTGTTGCGGCCGTCCTGATAGTCCGGCGCGAACTGGACGAGTACGTGCCGGTCGTCGCCCTCGCCGGACGTGACCTTGCTGCTGCAGCGCACCTTCGCGGTGACCATCGTGGACTCCCTTGCACAGCCGAAAGCCCCGGTCGCGGGAGGCGAGTCCGGGGCTTTGGGCAGACGTGTGGTTGGGACGGATCATGAACTGTCACATGTTGCGGTGTCAAGCACTGCGGCGTTTCTGGGCGCGGTCCGCGCGGTCCTGGCGTTGCTGGGCCTGGTGGTTGAGCACGTCGCGGGCGGTGTTGACCGGGCGTCCCGCGTCGTCGCGGCGGTCTGGCAGGTGACCGCGTGAGCGCCACTGGCGAAGGACGTTCTCGGTCGGGACGCCACCGAGGTGCTCGCTGAGGTCTCGGAGACGGTGCTCGGCATCAAGGTCGAGCTCGACGGGCTGGGGTGCGACCCAGGGTTCGCCGAGGGCGGTCAGCTTGTCGTCGATGCTGCGGACGAGGTCCGGGGCGAGCTTGAGCAGCTCGGCCCGGTAGGCGTAGCTGCAGCGGCGGGCACGGTCGAGCGGGCTGTCACCGGGGAATGGCCATGGAGTGCGGCGTTGCTTGATCATGGCTACTCCTCGATGCGGTGCCGCCCAACGGTGCGGTCGGTGGAAACGGGGACGATGAGGCCGAGCAGGGCCCAGCCGAGCAGGAAGACCGTGACGGTGTAGCGCCACGGCTCGCCGAGCCGCTCGAACAGCCAGGCCACAGCGGCGCCGGTGGCGACGAGGTGCAGCAGCAGGGCGTAGGTGCGCCACTGCTGGCCCGTCATGACCGTGGTTCCGGACGGCGGAAGGCCGCACCGAGCACGCCGGGAATAGGCTTGATCGCGCGCAGCAGCAGCCCGCCGCGCTGGACGTGCTGGCGTTCTCCGGGCGTCAGTGGGCTGGTCCTGGATGGTCGGCACCACTCGTGGGTGGGCTCAAGGTGCTGCGGCACTTGGTACATCTGGGACCGCGCTTCGCGGCTGCATTCGGGCGCTGGGCAGCGGATGATGTACGGCGTGGTGCCACTGTCCGCGTTGCGGGTCCAGACCGCGTGCTGGCTGGGGCATACGTAAGCGTTGATCATTCCGGCTTGTTCGGTCATGCGACGGCAACCTCGTCTCCGTACGCGGCCGCGAGAACCGAGGCAAGGCGCTCGTAGTCGTCGAGGGTCATGAGGTGGCCGCAGAGCTTGCAGCCGACCAGGTTGGAACCTTCCTGGCGCTCGAGCGCCAGCCGCTGGCAGAGCGGGCACGGCGACCACATTTTCTCGGCGCGGTGTGTTCGGCCGGCGAGCGCGGTGACCTGGTCGTGGAGGTCGAGCAGGCGCAGGGCACCGTCGACGCCGTCCTCGTCGCTGGTGACGGTGGGGTTGCGGCCGGAGAGGCGTTCGTCGTGGCCGTCGAGGCGCATCACGGTGGTGACCGGGACTGCGAGCAGCAGGGGCCAGCGGCCGGTGATCCAGCCGGAGGCGTAGCGGACGTGGTGGGAGCCGCGGCCGGCCTCGACGTAGGTCATGCCGGAGTGCTCGGCGACTGGGGCGGCCCAGATGTCGAGCTCTACGACGATCGCGGCCTGGAGGGCTTCGACGTTGAGGCGGATCGGGACCGCGAGGTCGCGGCTGCTGGACGCGTACGTGCTGAGCGGTCGGGAGGTCTTGCCCAGCAGCACTGACAGTTCCCAGTAGTCCGCAGGCAGCTGCTGCGCCGCGCGAAGCGTCAGGGTCACGTCCTGGCGGCACAAACCGTTCGGGCTTGTCGCCCAGGCCGGCATGCGCACGCGCGCGCTGTCGCCGTCCGGGAGGGTGACGCGCTGAGCGCGGGCATCGATGCAGTTCTTGCCGCGGCGGCAGCGGAGGCTGATCTCGTCAGGTGTGGTCACAACGGCCTCCTGCCGCCGCGGTGACCGATGGCAGGTTGATCATCGGGGCCTCCTGTGAATGGCGAAGCCGTGCTTGCCGATCGCGATATCCACGCCGATCACGCGGGCCTCGGTGCCTCCGTTCCAGACCGGACCGATCCCGATCCACGGGCCGTTCACCCTGCAGTTGCCATGCACGGTGACGTGGTCGCGAACGAACTGGCGCAGGCGCTTCACCGGGGCCTCCGGTGAGGATTGATCGCACGAGGTGCGCGGGCGTTGCGTGCGGCCGGGCCGGTGTTGCGGTTGCGCCGCAACCACAACGCGCGCTCCTGAGGATCGTCGGGCTCAACCTCGTGCAGCGTTCGCGCGACCTGCTCGACTGCGGGCGCGATCTGGCGGCACGCTTCTGCCCAGGCGCGGCCGACGACCTCCATGATTTCGCGCAGGTGGTCGACGAGCTCGGGTGGCAGCAAATGCACGCCAGGGCCGAAGACCACACGCATGCCGCTGCCGGCAGCAGCGGGGGCGATAGGGGTCGCGCCGTCGAAGTAGTAGCGGCGGATGGCCTCGGTGTCGACGTCGACCGCCCGGAACGACAGGGACACGGCATCGCTTCCGGGACGGTTCGCCTGCGATTCGACGCTCCGCCGCATCTCTTGCGCGAACCCGCGGAAGGTCGACTCGGTGACGGTGCCCAGCGGGCGCCATTCGACGCTGTTGAGGTCGAACGCCGCGCCCACGTTGGCGATGAAGGCTTGGCCGCCAACGGCGCGGTTGGCGGTCTCGTGTGCTTGGAACGTCACTTCGTCGATGAGGCCCACGGAGGCGTGCTGTCCGAGCAGTTGCTGTGCTGCTGGTGCTTGCTCGCGGGCGGCGTGGCGCTGGCGTTGTTCAAACGCGTGGGCGGCGGCCACCGCGGATTCAATCCAGCTGTGGCGATGGCGGCCTTCGACGCACGCGATGCAGGTCTCGGGATGGTGCAGTTCGACCAGGTTCGAGACGTGTTCTGGCTCGTCCTCGGGTTCGCTGTACGACGCGAGAGGTGCCGTGCGGGCGGCGGTCCACGCGGCCTGGCAGTAGTCGCTGCAGAAGTCGTCTGACGGGCTATCGCCGAGCGGTCCTTCGCACTGCTGGCAGCCGATCGCGGCGGCGATCGAGTCGATGATGTCGTGGTTCACGGCGGCTTCCCCCACGGCGGTCGTGCTGGTTAGGGGTGGTTGGTGCGGTCGAGGTAATCGGCTGCGGCGGCGTGGCCGGCCTGGCGGAGCTCGACGGCGATCGTGGCGCGGGCCAGCGTGAGGACCTGCGGGACTGTGGTGTCGAGGACGTCGATGACCGCGGCTCGGAAGGTGGGGTCTTTGGCGTCGGGCTCGTACATGTGGTGCAGCCTCCGGCGGCTAGGAGGAGTAGACCGCCACAGAATAGGCATGATCCACGCGAGATCGCATAAAACTCGCGTGGATTGAAATGGACCGCGCGTGTGTACTCATCGGTAATTCACGTGTGCGCAAATGCGGCGTTCTAGAATTGCGCTGGTAATCATTTGTTGCGGTGATTGTCGCGCTACCAGGCGCACGACACAGCCCCCGCCTCCGGCGCGAAGCCGAGTGCGGGGGCCTGGGGTCTGGCGGAGCTGCTACTTGCCCAGCGAGCCGATGTTGTCGTTGATCGTGACGACCGCGTACAGGCCCGAGGACTTGCCGTCCTTGACGACCTTGCCGTCCACGGTGATCTTGGCGGTGATCTCGGGGCTGTCCTTCCCGGCCTGCGCGAAGATCGACACCATCTGCAGGGCCTCCCCCGCAGGCAGTTCGAACGTCTTCGACCACGGCAGCTTGACATCGCCCTCCTGCTGAGTGGAGGTCATGCCGTCGGTGACGTACGTGATCGACTTCGCGGTACCGGCGCCGCCGACCTCGTAGACCACGGTGCGCTTCGCGGCCGGTGCCGGCTGCTTGGCGGGCGCGGGCGCCTGGGCGGCAGGCTGCTCGGTCGCGGTGTTCGCCGCGGGCGTGGTGCCCGAGGGCTTGCCGCCGTTCGCGACGCCGCTGACGATGATCAGGAGCAGGATCGCGCCGACTACCCACGGCCACTTTTTGGCCTTTTTCTTCGGCGGCTGCGGCGCGTACATGGGCTGCTGGCCGGGAGGCATCGGCTGCTGGAACTGCGGCTGATGTCCTTGTGGCGGCTGGGGATACGACATGGTGAACGGGACTCCCGACGCGTGATTCGGTGGCCAGCGGCGCGGCCTAACGATCCGCTTGTCGCGACTCTGCGTCACCTCGTTACCGCCGTCACCCGAACGGGCGATCAAGCGAGAGCGACCACGGGCGCCGGTCACGAGGCGGCACGTCTCTGCGGATGGCAGGTCGGGCATCGAGCTGGGCGGAAGTCCCGCGGCTCGACCTCGACCTCGATGTAGCGGGTCGTAGCGTCGCAGTGGCCACACCAGTCGGACGCAGGCGAGGGCGCCAACACGGTCTGGGCGGTGCGAAGGTCGTCCAGCATCGCCGCCAGGTCGCCGTTCTCGTGGCACGAGCGGAGCCAGGCTAGCGGCACCTGGACGTGCGGTCGGTCGCGGCGGACGTTTGCGATCAGGAGGTTGACCTCGTCCTCGGAGGCGCCCACGTCGGAGGCGAAGGACGCGATGCCCTTCACGCGCGGAGGAGGAAGATCCTCTTCTTCTTTCTTACCTACTGAAGAGGGACGCGGATTTCCGCGTGTTACCGATGGGTACAGGTCTTTCAAGGCGCGGGTTTCCGCGTCTTGAAAGCCGTCAACACGCAGTTCTCCGCGCGTTGGAATCTCCTCCATCACGCGGGAATCCGCATGTTGGGGCTTGCCCTCCACGCCACCAACACGCGGATGTCCGCGTGTTGGCTCAGCGTGCAACTGATAGACGCTCGGCCGGCCTTGCTGACCGCGGGTAAGGCGCGTGATCCAGCCGGCGCTGATGAGGATGCGTATCCCCTCGTTGACCTGGCGCTTGGACATGGCGGCCTCGACGGCTGTCTGGTCCTCGGTGGTCGTCACCTTGCCGGTGGCGTGGTCAGCGAGTGAGGCAAGCGCCGCGTACGCCCGCGCGGCAGGTACGCCAACGATCAGCTTCGGGAAGATCGCCGTCGGCACCATCACGCGCGGTACGTCACCCCGACGGATCCAGGGCTCGGTCACGGGCATCCGCCCTGCAAGAGTGCGCGCTCACGCAACCCCAGCCGTGCCAGCGTTGCATGAGCGCGCGTGGCGGGTTGAGTAAACGCTAGTCGCGAAGACATACTCAAGTCGCGATTTACCCATCGGACAGGGGAGCACGAGATGGCACTGCGCTGCTTGGCCACCGAGGCCTGCAAGGACGGGTACACCTGCCCCAGCGTCTGGGTCGACGACGCGGACCCGGACCACGTGATCGTCGTCGGAACGCTCGTCGAACCAGGAGACGGCATCCCCATGGCTGCGGGCGAGCGGGCGGTGCGCCTGCGGCGTGACACCGTGATCAAGGCCAACCTGGCGTAGGGCGAATGGACCTCAGCGACGTCGCCCGCATCTTCGAGCAGTCGACCGAATCCGCGTTCCGTCTGGAGACGCTGCCTCAGTACCTCGTTCCGCAGGAAGAGGACGCTCTGGCAGCGTGGCGGGCCGGGGATCGACAGCTCGACACACCTGCCGATAGCCCGTGGCTGGCGCGGGTCAAGGCAACCACCGATCAGGGCTATCGGTGGTCCCGAGTGCACGTGCTCGACTACCCGCTCTCGGAGTACTCCGAGTTCGAGCTGTTCGGCTACCAGGCCAATCAGGCTGCCGGCGAAGAGGTCTTTGTCGCGGACCGCAGCAGCTCTCCCGAGCTGGAGGACCTGCGTGAGGACTTCTGGGTCGTCGACGACGTCACGGTGATCCGGATGGTCTATGACGCCGAGGGCCGGTTCGTTCGCCCGGAGCTCCCGGACGACACCACCCCCTACTTGGAGATGCGGAGCATCGCATTGCGCCACAGCGACCCCCTTTCCGACTTCCTGGCGCGGCGCGAACCGCGGCTCATCGCATGAATGTCACGACCGAGGACCTGAAGAAGCTCGCGACGGCGCTGAGGAATCTCCGCGTCGACGCGGGCCTCTCCACGACCAAGCTCGCTGTGGAACTGGGCTGGTCGCAATCGAAAGTCTCGAAGATCGATACCGGGCGCACGAAGCCCGCGCCAGAGGACGTCGACGCGTGGTGTCGGCACTTCCACGCGCCGCCCGAGTTGAGAGAGGAGTTGATCAACATCGCCACCGCTGCTGCGGCAGTCGCTGCCGATTGGCGCCGCGAACTGGCCCCTGGCCGCCGCCGGAAGCAAGAAGACATCAGGCGAATGGAACAGGCCGCCTCGGTAATCAGAGTGTTTGCGCCGGATGTGATCGCCGGTTTGGCGCAGATCAGGCCCTATGTCGAGAAAATGTTCAAGCTCGGACGCAAGATCGAGACGAGCGACGAGCCGGACGAGGATGTCGTCAACGCCCGCCTGGAGCGAGCCTCTGTCCTGGACCGGACCGACAAGCAGTTCTTCCTGCTGATGGGCGAATTCGCCCTGCGTCGACAGCTCGTAGACCCCGCGCAGATGCGCGTGCAGATCGAGCACCTGATCGAACTGGCCAAGCGGCCGAACGTGGCCATCGAAGTGATCCCTTTCGCGGCCGACGAGAAAGTGCACCAGTACAACGGTTTCGCGATCTTGGGCGACCCCGACGTCGACGACGAAGCCATCGTCCTTGCAGAGACCCTGACGAGAGGACTCAGCATCCGTTCGAGTGACGAGATCCGGGAGTACGTCGCCCACTTCGAAGCCCTTCGCCTTGGTGCTCTTTCGGGCAGTGACCTGCACTTCTTCCTTCAGGAGGTGATCAAGGGCCTCCCCAGGTGATTCCTGGTGACCAAACCTAGTCTTGCTCTTCCAACAAGGCGGAGACTAGCATCGTGAACGCCACGAACACCACGACGAACACAACGAACTTTGAAACGACCCGAGGAGGGCGCCCGATGGGCAGCCAAACCACTCAGGGACTGGACCCCGACGAGCCCCTCTACACGCTCGACGAGATCGCAAAGCCCCTCAGGGTGAGCGCCGTGACGCTCCGCCGCCGGATCGCAGACGGCGAGCTCAAGGCGTTCCGCGTCGGTCGCGGATGGCGCGTGAAGCAGTCCGAGCGCGACGCCTACTTCGAGCGCATCGGGTTCCTCGCCACCAGCCACGAGCCCCAGTCCGCCTAGAACGCAAAGCGGCCCCGGCGAGCGTGCAGGCCCGCCGAGGCCGAGTTGATCCACCTCACGCGAAAGGTTGAACCGTGCGCGATTCTGCCATCTTCTCCCCCACGAGCAACACCATCCAGGCCACCCCGCCGGCCGTCCAGGTCCTCGGTGTCCTGTCCGCCGACATCGGCCAGGTGTTCGTGTCCCTCATGCGCGACGACGACGGCGCCACGTACTTCAACCTGGCGTTCGAGAGCGCCGGCGAGATGGTCGACCTGGGCCTCAACCCGGCCGCCGCGTACGGCTTCGCCGCCCTCATCTGCGACCCCGCGGTCAACTTCGCCCCGCCGTCCACACAGGACGCGCGATGACCATCACGGTCACCCTCGACGAGGTCACCTCCACCACCTCCTCCCACACCGCTACCCGCTACCCCGCCACGGGTGTGGGCGCCGGCTTGTGGTCGGTGTCGTGGCTGCCCGGCCGGATCCTCACCCGCGACGAGGCGACCACCGCGATCCGGATCGCCGAGCTCGCCGACGACTTCGACGAGACCTCGCTGTCCTGCCTGTCCCGCTGGGCCTACGAGCTCGGCCTCGACGCCACCCAGGCCTGGGACATCGTCAACAGCGCCACGCCTGCCACCCCGGTCGGCGCGCACCGATGAACCCGCACGTCATCAACGCCCTGGTCGCGCTGCTGCTGGTGGCGCTGCTCGTGATCGTGCTCATCGCAACCGGCCGCATCCCCGGCCCCGGATGGCTGACCTGACCTGCAGATCACCACGACTGCTCCCAAGAACAGGAATCCCGCTGATGTACCTCGCCGACGCCTACGACGCCAAGTGCAAGGCAGACGACCTGCTCAAGCAGCTGGCCAACGCCGAGAACCTGACCGTCGAGCAGCACCGCGCCGCAGCCAACGACCTGCTCGCCTGCGCCCAGATGATCGCCACCCGCGACAGCGCCGACCACGCCGAGTACCGCACCACGGCACAGACCCTTGCCGCGCTCGCCGTCGCCCACTCCGCCGTGGCCGGCATCCCGCAGCCCGCCCCGGCCTGGCCGACCACCGAACCCGCGCCCACCCCTGCCGCTCCGCCGACCAGCCGCGTGCAGTTCAACCGCGACGGCTACCAGGCCTGACCCTCTGCTCAGCCCGCCCGCCCTTCCTCCAGACGCCACCCATAACCGAAAGGACCCCCGATGGCCTACGAATCCGACGCCCAGATCCTGTGCAGCTTGGTGGTTGGTCAGCTCGATGAGCTGGACGAGGCCGACGCCGACAAGCAGACGGATCAGGACGACTAAGACCCGTTCGTCGCCTCACCCCCACTCAGGCGGCGAACTTCCCGGTCGTCTCGTCCGTCCTACCCCCTCCCGCGTGCGAGGACGGACGAGACGACCACCACGCCCAGCACCGAAAGGACCACGTCCGATGCATCCGGGGTTCGTCCCGCAGTCCCAGCCCACGCCGCCGGACTTCCAGCTGCGCAAGCTGACCCGAGTCGCCTACGGCATGAGCGTCACCACCGGCGGCATCGGTCAGGTGTTGTTCCTGGGCGCGGTGTTCGGCGGCGGCGGCTGGTACTTCGCCGCGGTGGGCCTGGCCGCGTTCGCCGAGTTCGTGATGGCCGCCTCCGGAGACGCCTCCCTCGACCACCGCGTGCATGGCCGTGCCTGGAAGCTGATGCTGGCGCTGTCGCTCACCGTGGCCGCCTATGCCGCCGCCAACCAGGTGCTGCACTTCTGGCACCAGAACAAGGCGCTCGCCGCGACGTTCGCCGGCGCATCGGTCGCCGGGTTCCTGCTGCACATCCTCGACGGCCACATCAAGGCCGCCGCCTACCTGCGAGACCTGCGGGCCTGGCACGACGCCCAGACCAGCACGTCCGAGTCGACCCCGGCTCCACGCAAGACCGCCGCAGCTCGCACCACCAAGCCCACCGCATCGACGATCAGCGCAGCCGCGGCCGACGCGCCCACCGTGGTCATGCCGGCCGCACTCGACACCGCTCCCGAGCATTTCGTGCCCGCCGAGCCGGTCGAAGCGCTGCCGACGGGGAACGTGCTGCCGATCAGCTCGGCCAAGGGCGTTTCGCAGCGCGAACTGGTGTGGCGCTGGTTCGCCGAGCAGGTCGACGCCGCAGGCGGCGACGTGAACGCGGTGACCGGACCCGACCTGGTCGCCCAGTTCGGCGCCGAGCACCTGCGCAAGAAGATCAGCGACCTCCGCAAGCGCTACCTCGAAGAGCGCACCGCCACCGCAGTCAACGAATAGCGCCCGAGCAGGGCAGAGAGGGGGAACAACGTCATGGACAAGGCGCTGGTCGGCTCCAGCATCGTCGGCATCGTCGCGCTCGTGTGGGGCGGTGTGCGGCTGTGGAAGAAGAAGCCGCTCAAGCTCACCACCTGGCTGTGGGTGATCGCTGGTTTCACGCTCGCGGGCAGCCTCGTCACGGAGTTCCGCAAGCTCGTCACCGCCGCCGCCGGTGCCGCATCCGGCCCGGTCGGTGTCGCCGCCCACGTCATCGTCGGTCTGGTCGGCCTGGTGCTGATGTGGCTGGTCTGGCACGAGGCCCCGCTGCGCAAGGGCAAGGGCCGGGGCGGCTCGCTCGGCGACGGCGCCTCATCGGGCCGTGGCGGCGCGAAGACCTACACGCCGGTGATGGGCCTGCTCGGCCCGGTTCTGCTGCTCTCAGCAGGAGGCGTGCTCGGCGACTGGGCTCGCGGGGTCGGCTCCATGCTGGGCAAGCTCGCGGGCCCGCTCGGCACGTTCTTCGGTGCCTGACATGACCATGATCCTGATCGTCCTGCTGCTGGCGTGGTTCCTCACCGGCCGCACGCTCAGCGACCTGCAGACCCTCGGGCGACGCGGGCTCGCGTGGGCCGCGGACAAGGTCGCCGACACGGCCGACCGGCGTGCCCACCGTGCGCCGTGGCTTGCCGGACACGTCGCGCGGATGGCGCGCTCCGGAGCGCTGCGGCTGCGTGACCGGCGCTCGCCGATGCAGCCGCGCACCAGTGACGGCCAGCGCGTGTTCGACGGCGCCGGCCAAGTCGCCGCCGCCGGTGCCGTGCTGCTGCTCGTGTGGGTGCGCATCGTCGTCGCCGACGCCTACGGCGCCGCCCAGGCCGCCGCCCAGCCACGCGCCACCACCAGCACCGGCCGCTGGTCCTGGGCCTCGGGCTGGGTCACCTGGGCCCGATGGCCCCGAGAAGGCGAACCCCACGCCCCCGTGCGGGCCACCGCGACCCGCACCGACCGTCCCGAACCCCTCGCACTTCCCCCAGCCGCCTCAGGCGGGGGCAGCAGCACCGCATTCACCACTCACTGGAGGACTCGATGACCGATCCACAGCCCGTTTCCGACACCACCACGACCGTCAACGTCGGCGAAGGCGGCCTGGGCGCCTACATCACGTTCGCCGACAACATGGCCAACACCTGCCAGCAGGGCTTCGACGTCTGCGAACACACCCTTGCCGACATGCAGCGCAACGGCTGGAGCGGCCCGAAGACCGAGGGCCTGGAGCGCGCACAGGAAGCCCTGGCCAACGCCCGCATGTACTTCCGGGAAATGGAGGAGACCCTCAAGGCCGCTCTCTCCATCACCGAGCAGTACGGCGTCAACGAGGGCGCGGGCGACCGCGAGTCCATCACCAACGTCTAGCCACCGCGCCACAGGAAGGGTCGCCGTGACCGCCGAGCTCGAGCCCCGCACCGCACCACCGCCGATCGCCATCGTGGAACACCAGCTGCGGCAGCAGCACCGGCTGATGCTGCTGCCGCCACTGGCCTCGACCGGCGTGGTGTGGAGCGGCGGCTGGATGCACGACCGGATCATGGCGACCCTCGCGGTCGGCGGCGCCGAGATGCTGCTCGTCGGCATCGTCGGCGGCGTGGTCACCGCGGTCTTTTCCGCCGGCGCAGCCACGCTGTACGCCGCGCGCGCCGCGTCGCTCGACGGCCTTCCCCCCGCGCGCAAGCTGTTCGGCGGCGCGGCAGCCGCCGGGCTCGCCCTCACGCTGTTCGGTGACGTCACGCTGCTCGTGGCCGGCGTCTACGGCACGGGCCTGCTCGGCCTGGGCCGCTGGTACCGGGCCCGGTGGGCCAAGCGTGCCGGGCTCAAGCAGCAGCGCGAAAGCCTGCTCGCCCTGGCCGCCGCGCCGGAGCAGCAGCCCGAAGCGGACGACCCGTCGATCATGGACGCGGAGATCGTCGAGCCCGTCGAGCAGGTCGATCCGGACGTGTTCGTCGTCCGTTGGCAGCAGGGCGCGACCAAGCACCTGCCCGACACCGTCCTGGTGCCGCTGCCCGGCGCGGGCCTGGCCTACGTCGTACAGGCCGGACCGAACGGCGTGACCCTCGAAGCCGCCAACACCGCCCGCGAGAAGATCGCCGGTGCGCTGCGCCTGGCCCTGCCCGGGCCCAGGACCGGCGGGCAGGACATCGTGTTCGACCAGCCCACCGACGGCACCCTCACCGACCGCTCCCAGCTGCGCGCCCAGATCGTCGACCTCGCCGTCGCGGCCGCCGCGGGCCGGCGTGTCACCGGGCAGCTCGAGCACGCACCCGGCAAACCGTGCTCGTTCCGCATCGGCGGCTACATCGACGACGGCAGCCCGTACTTCTACGACCTCGCCGACGGCGACGGCGCATGGTCCGGCGTGCTGCTCGGCGGCACCGGCATGGGCAAGTCCAGCGTCGGCGACCACATCGCCTACAACGCCATGCGTGTGAACTTCGACGTCGCCTACCTCGACCCGCAGCGAGGCGCGTCCTCGCCTGTGCTGGCCGCGCACGCCCAGTACCCCGCGCTGGGCCCCGAGCACGCCGAGGCGTTCCTGAGGTTCCTCGAGGAGTGCGCGGATACCCGCGAGACGTGGATGGCGATGCACGCGGGCGTCGGCACCATCACCTGGAACATGACCGCCCCGTGCGCACCCGACGGCACCCACCCCGACCCGAACTGCCCGTGCGGCAGCATCGTCCCGCCCGGCATCCTCGCCCCGATCGAGGAATGCGACCAGGTGTTCAACGCGGCGCACGCCGGCACCAACACCAAGCTCGCCGAACGCTACGGCCAGCTCGCCAAGCGCATCCGCAAGCTCAACATGGCCCTGCTCGCCATGACCCAGATGCCCGAGCTCAAGACCTTCGGCGGCTCGGAGCTGCTGCGCTCCAACCTGCCCGTGCGCAACCTGCTCGCGATGCACATCTCCAGCAATGTGTCTGGCACCCTCATCCCGGGCCTGCCCTACAGTCCGAAGCTGCTGCCCAAGACCTCCGGCCGCGGCCTGGCCTGCGGACGCGACACCCGCACCATGCAGGTCGCGCTCGACTACACGCCCCGCCGCGAGAAGGCAGCCGAAGGAGTGCCCGGCCCGTACGCCGAGGACCTGTTCGAAGTGCTGCCGCCGCGGCGACGCTACGAACTCGACGAGGTCGCGTGGCGCCGCCACTTCCCGAAGACCGCCGTCGACGCCGTCACTGCCAACCGCGAAGCCGCGCGCGCCCGGTTCACAGCGAAGAGGAACGGCACCGCGCCGCCACCGGTCGCCGCGCCTGTCGCGTCCACAGCGACCGGGACGCTGACCTGGCCCAAGCCGGTCGTGCTCGTTGGCGGACGCTCCGCCAGCAAGCTCGCCGACCTGGTCCACGCAGTGCAGGGCTTGCGCGACGACGCCTGGATCACCGCCGGTGAGCTCGCACGCCGTACCGGCCGCGTACCTGCCGACGCCTCGATCGGCGAAGTCCAAGCCGCGAGCCGCGCACTGGGCGCCCAACTCGCCGCACTTGGGATCGAACTGCGCAAACGTGAGGCCGGCATGTCCGTCACCGCTGGCGCGCTCAGAGCAGGCGCAGCTTGATACCCAGATCGTCACCGAAAGTGACGAGAGCCCCTTCCGTTGCGGCGGAGGGGGCCTTGCTGCTTTGCAGGTTGCTTTGCATCTGCTCTGCAGGACCTGCAAAGCGACTGCAAAGCAACCTGCAAAGCGAAACAACTACTGACCTGCGGAAACGATCGATCCTGCAAAGCCTGCAGAGGCTAGGCATCGCCGACCGTCAGCCAGCGTTTCCGCAGGTCAGGCCATTCTTCACGAGGCACAGCAGCAGCTACTGCGGCTTTGCAGCCTCAACGTCACTCACAGTAAGGACTCATCGGTGACCGACTCGAACGCCCTGTTCTACGTCGTGGCCGGCGTGGCCGCGTTCGTCTGGTGGTACCGCAACCGCGACCAGGTGCCCGTCCACGACGGCACCGTGGCCACGGTCGACGGCCTGCGAGAGCTCGACTTCGTTCGCGCCGCGTGTGACGACCCCCAGCACCACCCCGACCGCATTCCCACCTCCCCGCTGCGCGCACGCCACATCGACCTCGACGTCCGCGACATGCACCTCAACGGCTGGGGATCCACCGGACACCTACTGCTGTGCACGATCCACAACCAGGGCCGGTACCCACTCGAAGTCGTGCACGTCCGCTGTGGTCGCGGCTGCGGTACCCACGCCGAGCTCGACGCCGACGACGCCAGGGTGGGGATCGGCGGACTGCGCAACGACGGCTGGTGCAACGACGGGGACCTCCCCATCTGTCCCTACTGCGCAGGTACCCGCTCCCGAGCCTGGCGCTGATCCCCACTCCCCACATCCCCTGCCGCCAGGTACCTACCCCGCAGGTACCTGGCGGATCCCTGCGACCAGTCCCTACGCGCTCCCCACGAAAGGGATCCCCATGCTGGGACGTACCCACGCCCTCACTGGCCTGTGCGCTGGCCTCGCCCTCGCCCCGCTGCTCGTGGACACACTCGCGCAGACCCTGGTCATCGCCGCCGTCACCGCCGGATACGCGCTACTGCCCGACCTCGACCACCCCGGCGCGCGGGCGTCCAAGCTCCTTGGCCCCGTCACCGGCGTCCTGTCACGCGCGGTCCGCGCAGCCAGCAGCTGGCTGTATCTGCGCACCAAAGGTCCCCGCGACGAACGCCACCGTGGGGAACACCGCCACGCCACCCACACCCTGGCATTCGCGCTGCTCGCGGGTACCGCGACCGCACTGGGTACCTGGGGAGGCGGGCCGTGGGTACCCGTGGGGATCGCCGCTGTGGGGACCCTCCTGGCCGTCGACGCGCTCGGGGACTGGGTACTGCCGATCGTGGGGATCAGCGCCGCCGCGTGGTGGGGAACGATCCCTGGGGACCCGCTCACCGAGCTCGCGGGGATCGGCCCCGTCCTGGGGATCGCCGTCGCCGCCGGGTGCCTCACCCACTGCCTCGGCGACGCCCTCACCCTGTCCGGCTGCCCGTTCCTGTGGCCGCTGCCGATCGCCGGAGAGACCTGGTACGAGATCCGACCGCCGCGGCCACTGCGGTTCCGCACGGGCGGGGCGGTCGAGAAGCGGCTCGTGTTCCCCGCGTTCGTCGTCGCCAGCGTGCTCTTACTGCCTGGCGCCACCCCGCTGCTGCTGGGTCTGGCTGGCATCGGGTCCGGCTGAGCCGCCCGGCGTTCGGAGCCGCACTCGTGTACGCATCCGTGTCCACCCGACGTGTGCCTACGATCCCGCTGGCACCGCGCACCACCCCGGGAGGACCTCATGCTCATCGTCCGCGACCGCCGCGACGGCCACGCCGTCTCCTGGGGCACCGACCACCACGCCATGCGCGACATCGCCGCCAGCGACCCGAACCTGTACGCGGTCGAGGACAGAGCAGCCAGCAGGTACTACTGCCACGTCCAGCGCCCGGTCATGAACGCGGCCTGGGTGCACCCGTACGACCTCGACGCCCAACGCGAAGCAGAGATCAAGCCGTAGCCGCGCGCTGCCAGTTCGGATCGCCCTCGACGTCTCCGGGGGTGAGGACGCTGCGTTTCCAGCCTCCGCCGTCGGGCAGCTCCCACCACACCTGGCCATCCGGCCACACGTGGTGCCGGCCGCCGAGCTTCGCCAGCGGCACGCCTTCTACCGCTACGTAGACCGCTGCTTTTGCCGGGTCGAGGTCGTCGGGGAGCTGCTGCACCGTGTTCCACTTGTCGTTCGCCACGAGGCGGAATACTGCCAGCACGACGACAGCCCGGCCCGCCACCTCGAGGAGCACCGCCGTGACCGAACAGCCCCCGCACTTCGAGACACTCGGCGAGTTCCTCGACGCCTGTACCGGCGACGACACCGCGACCGCTGTCGAGGCCACCCTGCAGTACGTCTGCGCCCGAATGAAGCTCTGGACCGACGAGGCCGTCCAGGACGGCATCACCGTAATCCCCGTGCTGCACCAGCTCAGCCGCACCGAACGTGCGGCCGACGAACTGCGCCACTACCTGACGTTGAAATGGGACGCCCGAGTGGACACGCACGTGGTCACGAAACAGGGCGAGTAGCTGGTTCTCGCTGGTCAATCGCGATGTCGGACGGGACATCACGCGGACCGCTTGCACTGTCGCCTTCACGGTGGAACCTGTCGAGTTTTGTGTCGGCGAGACGCACAGCAGAACCCGATCATGGTGGTATATTTTCCGGTATGATTTCGCCGCCGCACCCCGATGACGTGATCCGCGACCTCGGAGACAAGGCCGTCATGGCCCTCGTCGACGCCACCCGCATCAGCCGTGAAGAGCTCGCCGAATACCGGGAACTCCGCCCCGGCTGGGTCGCCGACCACTCCGAACGCGGCCTCGCGAACTGGATCAACGACCGCATCTGGGCCAACCTTCGCCGCCAGGTCGACGGCCTGCCCGAGGTCACCCTGCGCGAAGAGGGCAGCACCCGCGAGGTCTTCGTCGGAGACCGCTTCCGCGCCCGGATCAAACGCCACCGCGACGGCGACAAGATCTCCTCGTATCCGACCAAGACCTCCCTGGCCTACTGGGCCCAGACCGACATCATGATCCCCGGCCTGGAGGAGATCCGCCTCGGCTTCGGATACCGCTGGCACGCTGAAGAGCGCACCATGGGCGCCACCGTCGTCTCCCTGCGCGACGGCCAAGACGAAACCCCGATCTGGGTCGTGATCGTCGACACCGCCCAGGCCAGCGGTGGCGGTGGCACCGTGATCACCACCCGCCCGGTCGACCCGTCACTGCCGCAGATCGACCTGTCTTCCGCGATCGACCGAACCAGCGACGAGGAAACGTCGTGAACGACTTCGGAGAAGTCCTCGAAACGTTGCGCCGCGCACGCGGCATGACCCAAGAGGACCTTCGCCTGAAAGTCGGCCTCACCCAGGCCAGCATGTCGCGCTACGAAACCGGCGACCGCACCCCTGACGCCGACACCGTCACGCTCCTGGCCAAAGCGCTCGGCGTCACCCCGCGGTTCCTGACCCGCGACCACACCGTGCGCGGCGCGCTCGCCGTCGACGCGCACATGCGCCGCCAGCGCACCGCCAAGGCCTCGCTATGGCGACACCTCGAGGCACGGCTCAACAAGTACAGACTGCACATGTCCGTGCTGTTCGAGGAGGTGTCGCTTCGCTCGGAGACCTCGGTACCCAGCTTCGACCCGATCGACATCCGCCCGGCCGAGGCGGCGCTGATGGTGCGCGCGCAGTGGCGCATGCCGATCGGACCCGTGCGCAACCTCGTGCGCTGGCTGGAATCTGCTGGCTGCATCGTGCTGGAAGAGGACTTCACCACAGGCCGCATCGACGGCATGTGCCAATGGGTCTATGACCACCCGGTGCTGCTGCTCAACAGCACCGCGCCGACGTGCCGCAAGCGGTTCAGTCTCGCCCACGAGCTCGGCCACCTCGTCCTGCACAACGGCATCGCCACCGAGGACCAGGAACGCGAAGCCGACGAGTTCGCCTCCGAGTTCCTCATGCCCAGCCACGTCATCCGCGCTGACCTCAAGCCCGCCACGCTCGGCCGACTCAAAGACCTCAAGCAGGTGTGGGGCGTGTCGATGCAAGCGTTAGCACGCAAGGCACTCGACCTGGGCATGATGAGCACCGCCGAACACACCGCGTTCTACAAGGCGCTCAGCACCCGTGGCTGGAGAACTAACGAACCTGGCAGCGACCTGCTCGCCCCGGAACACCCGCAGCTGATCGCCGCGATAGCGCAGGCCATGCGATCCAAAGGACTCAGCGAGCACGACATCGCTGATCTGGCTGGCTTTGAGGACGGCGACACTGACAATCCGTTGCTGGCAACCGGACGGCGACTTCACGCCGTCTGACCCACGTAGACGACGGAGGCTCTCACACCCACGAGCTCGGGTGTGAGAGCCTCCGTCGTGTTCGCTGGCTGGCCAGCTAGCTGTTCTTGGCACCATCGCGACGCTCAGCGAGCGTCGCGTCCACGACCCGATCCGCGAAGGTCGGGTCCGTCTCCGCGAGCCGACGCAGCGCTTCCGCCACGATCTCGGCACGGTGGGGCGAGCGGCACGCCGCCATCGGAGCAACAAGGCTCTGCCCTGTGTGCACGTGGACAACGTGTCGCCACTCGGGGATCTCGTGCCCGTGGGGAACGAAGTGGACGCTGATCTCAGGCTGCTTCGGCACTCTCGATGTCCCTTTCAAATGGTTCGGTGGCGGCTTCTTGTTACTGCGCACGTCGGGTCGGATCGGTTCCGCCACGCGTGAATGTCGTGGTTCTGTCAGGTTCTTGCCGTGCGATATCGCGTTTCAGCAGGGTTGCGCGAGCGTGCGGCAACCGACCACGGTGCCTTCAGCGTTGCGGACCTGTTCGTGCGGAACCAGAAGGTCGTCGCGCGCAGGGTTCTCCGACTGCTCAGCGAGCGCGGTCACCAACGGCACGATCAGGTAGACGTCTTCGCGCTTCGCCGGAAGCCCGAAGACGGTCGTGAACACGACGCGCTCCACCTGTATCTGCGCTTCCCCGAACGGCAGGTACCTGGTCGTGAAGGCGACCCCTTTGGGGTCTGCGTTGGCCAACCGCGCGACGAGCCCAGAGGGAGGGATGATCGTCACGAGGCCATCGTCGATGTCCGTGACCGTGCTTGGCGCCTCGGGCGTGTAGATCCGGATCGGGTGCGGTGTGAGGTTGATCAGCTCAGGCACGGCTCGTCTTCTTCCTGTTGATGTGCAGCCGCCACGCCGCGGCGAGCAAGTTGTCTCCGTGGCACGGAGCGGTGGTCTTGCACCAGCACGCGACGTGTTTGCCGACGAGCTCGGCGATCGGCAGACCGGAGCGCGGAAGCCACGCGGCATGCCAGGCAACGGCTTGTTCGACGCTGCTGCAGCACTCCAGCATCGGCCCGTCCGGCTCTACCCCGTCCGGTACCTCGACCCGCTCGGAGTACGGGTGACCCCAAGATTGGTTGACCCACAGGTAGTACTGGCCGAGCACGAAAGGGTTGGCCCACTGGAACGGCCGGCACACCGGCACCACGTCCGGATCAGGCTCGACGCCCTCGGTCAGCACGAAACGGCGCGGCCGGTGGTGCAGGCCGTCAACGGCGGTGAGACCCAGCATGTCCAGCAGCATGGCGCAGTCGGCAGTGTTGTGGGCGGAGGACGCGAGCCTGCGCGATGCCCTGGACTTCTCTTCAGCTTCAACGTCTTCCGGCCGGCGGTGCAGGTGGAAGCCGCTGCCGCCCTCGAGCAGTGCGCCGTCAGCCACTGGGTTCCTTCGCGGCAGGGTCGGTGAGCAGCCGCGCGGGTGGCTGCCAGCCGACGATGGCAAGGACCGTGGCGGTGCGCCCGATGATGGCGGTGACGATCTCCCGCTGGTCACGTTCGGAGTAGGACTGGTGCACGAGTCCGATGCCGGCCCAGGCGGCGAGTGCCTCGTTCACGACGTCCGACGTGGGCAGGGTGAGGTCGAACTCGCCGTACTCGGCGAGCGTCTCCAGCACTTCGTTGGCGTGCGCGACGGCGCCGCGCGCGAGCTCCTGGTGCACCTCGTCGTTGTCGGTCAGCGGCGGGAAGTTCGGGCTATTCATCGGTCTTGCCGCCTTCCGCTACGGGCTTGAGCGGGCGTCGATTCCGGCAGAACGCGATGAAGCACTCGTCCGCGTCGCGACAGATCACCCCGCCGCGCTCCCCTGGAACCGCGCCGCCCTTGCACGGTTCGCCGCAGGCCTTGCAGGCCTGCTTGCTTGAGTCAGCCACGGCCAGCCTCCTGCTCGGTTTCGTGTGGCATGTGGAACACGGTGCCGCTCCATACCTGGTTCTTGGGCTCGGCCACGATCTGGCCGCACGAGCGGCAGTGCCCGCACTCCTGCGCTCCCCACTGGTGAGAGCAGTCCCCGTGCAGCTCGGCTTCGGCGAGCGGGTAGGCCATCCACTCGATCGACACGAACGCGGTGGCGCCGCCTCGCATGAACATCCGCTGCGGCCACCCGACGTGCGTGTCGACCAGGCACCACTGGTCGCCGTGCCGGTCGTACACCCACGTGCACACGGGAAGCGCTTGTGCCTGCTGGGGAGTGTCGATGCGGCGCACGTCCTTGGCGCCCCACAGCCGCACCGACTCGCGGTCACGCAGGCGTCGGCGGTACGCGCGCTGCTGCGGCTTGGTGTAGCGGCGCCGCTCGGCAACCATCGTCCTGTCAGCCACGTCGGTGACCCCCTCGGCTCTGCTGCTCCTGGACCTTGGCACGCAGGTCTGACAACCGGCGCTGCACAGGTGCGGGCAGTGCAACGAACAGGGCCGCGGCGAGCGTCCGCGCGGACACGCGCACCGCTTCCTTCGCGGTGAGCACGACCTCCGCGCGTGTGGCGCCGGCGTAGTCGTCGACGCGCAGCCACACGTGCTCGACGCCGCCGGGCCAGCCGGAAGTGCGGATGTCGACTTCGCCGCCGATCTGCGGCTCGATGCCGTCGGTCATGCTGGTCATCGGTTCTCCTCACTCTTCGCGTCGCGGGCGGCTGCGCGTTCGCCGCCGATGGCCAGCCCGACCTTGATGGTGTCGAGCACCAGCTGGGCGCGCTGTGGGTCCTTCAGTGCGAGCAGCAGCAGGAAGTCGTTTACGGCCTGGAAGTTCGCGGCTTGCAGCGCGTTGACGATGCCGCCCTCGAGCTGGTCTGCGGTGTGCTCCGGAGCCGGTTCGGTGATCACTGCCTCGTCCCGTCCGTCGCCTGGAACAGGAGCTCGCCGAGCCGGGACGGCAGCGTGAGACCCAGCCAGTCCAACGGCTGCCAGCCAGGCTCGAACACGTCTCGTTCGGTCATCCAGTGGAAGCCAGGCTCCAGCGGCTCCTGGGTGGCGATCACCAGCCATGGGGTCGGGTCGACCGCGCGGCCGTTCGGAGCGCACAGCGCGATCTCACGGGTGTCGGTGTTGACGCGGATCTCCCGCACCTCAAGCGAGTCGGTCACGTTCCCTCCCGGTAGGCGCGCGCGGTTGGCCGTGTTGCGAGGTAGCCGTTGATGCCGGCGGTGGTCGTGTCCATGACCTTGTGCACCTTGGCCTGGAGCGTGCCGAGCCAGGCGTGCTCGACCTGCAGCACGTCTTCGTCGACCTGGGCAGTCCGGAGTGCTTGCCGCACGCAGGCCTCAGCGAGGTGTGAGGCGTCCACCTGGTCCACGCCGTGCGCGGTCATGAACACGGTGATGCCGACGCGGAACTCCTGTTCGCGGCCGTGCCGTTTCTGCACGCCGAGCAGATCGCCCATGGTCGTGTCGTACAGGTCCGCCAGCGCATCGAGCTCCAGCGCGCTGACCGCGCGCACGTCGCGTTCCATGTCCGAGACGGCCGTGCGCGGGATGCCGGTAACGTCGGCGACCTTCTGCTGGGACAGGCCGGCGGCTTTGCGCGCGGCGGCGAGGTTCTCGGCGAGGCTCATACGAGCACGTCCCACACCATGATCGGGAAGTAGCCGGGCTTACCGCCGTTGGCCTTCGGCGACTTCTTCTTGCCCGTCCACCAATCCATCCACCACGCACCCGCGCGCTGCTCCCGACACCCGCGGCACGAGCTCTTCGGCGACGACCGTTTCTTGTGCTTCGCGCACGCCCACAGCAGACGGGCGTACGTCTCGACCGGGTCGCCGTCGGGTTCGAAGTCCAGCCACGACGGCAGCGCGTCAAGCTCCTGGCGCGGCGGGTGGCCGAGGATCACGATCTGCTCGGCGTCCTCGCCGATCCACATGTACCGCAGGCTGTTATGAGGGCTGGTCTCCTTCACCAGCTCGGCCGGGAAGCCTGAGAACACGGTGAAGTCGTGCGCGGGCTGAGCGAACAGGCCCTGCACTGCGGGCACGTCCGGAACCACGCGCCACGGCGTGGTCGTGGTGGTGCGCTGCACCATCTCCCCGGACGTTGCTCCGGCGATCGGCTCGGCAAGCTGCTTGACCGCGAAGTCGCGTGTGCTCCAGATCCCGAATCGCGGCTGGCCGACCTGCATCGTCCAGCGGACGGTGAAGTCGGTGTAGACGGTGCCGTTGTTCTCCATGACGATCGGCTCAGGCATCGCGCATCAGCGCCGTGATCTGGTTGAGGATCGGCGCGAGGTCGTCGGCCATGAGGCCCTGGAACTCGGCGAGCTCGGCGAGCCCCATCGCGAAGTGCGGGTCACCGCCCCACGGCACCAGCACCTCGGCGCCCTCGATGCCGTTGGCGTCGATCTCGTCCTCGGCCAGGATCTCCAAGAACTTCTTGGCCGAGTCCTCGTCGAGGCACGGGATGCGCAGCACGTACGGGGCGGCCGGGCGTTCGGTCTTCGGGTTGGTCATGGTGTCCTCCATGGACGGTTGGTCAGGCGACGGATTCAGTGCGGTGGAGGGCTTCACGCAGACGGGTGCCGATCCACTCGCCGACCTGCGGGGTCACGGCGTTGCCGAAGCCGTCAATCTGCTGTCGGGCGGGGCCCCAGACTTCGAACGAGCCCTCGTGCTGGCCGGGGTAGGTGGTGTCGAAGCCACAGCCGCGGCCGACTTCGTACTCGCGGAGCATGCGGAAGTGGCAGTCCTCCAGGGACAGCTCGGCGAGCGCGGCTCGCCATTCGGCCATCAGCACGCCGGTGGTGTCGCGGGCGGTGAGGGTGCCGAACGGGTCGCTCACCGGGTGCGGTGCGGTCGCGTCGGCGCCGGAGCCGTTCTGCTTGTACCAGCCGGAGAACAGCACGGACTGGTTCGAACTGGAGGCGACGAGCGTGCCGAGCGGGCTGCTGACAGGGTGGGCGCGGTACTGGGCCTCGTCCGCAGAGCCGTTGTTCTTGATGGTTCCGGCCGCGGTGATGAGACCGGGGATCTGGTCTGAGGTCACGGCCGGCATCGGTTCGGCGTGCGTGGTCGGGACCGTGTTCTTGCGGTACGGCACCACCCCGGCGGACAGCAGGCTCAGCGTCTCGGAGCCGCCCTGCGTCGGCAGCGCCTCGTTCGTTCCGCGCGGGGCGCCCTGGTAGTTGTTGACTGCGGCGAGCAGCACGGCCTTCTCGTGCGTCGAGGTGACGGTGTCCATCGGGCGGCTGATGTGCTGGCCGTCGCCGTTGTGCCGGTGCGCAGCGATGACCTGACCGGTGACCGCGGTAGGTGGCGTCATCAGCGCGACGGTGTTGGTGGCGGGCTGCGTCCACAACGGCTTGCTCAGGTCGCGGGACCGGCAGTCCGAGCCGGGGTGCTCGTAGGTGTTGCCCGCGGCCACCATGACCGCGCCGGTGGACAGCAGCGCGGTCTCCTGCTGGCTGGTCTGCGTCGCCATCGGCTGCCACGGGTGCTTCTCGGTGCCGTGCACGGCCTTGGCCGGCATGAGGATCGCGGGGAACTCGCCGAACTTGTCCAGGCAGCGCTGGCCGCGGGCCATGGTGTTCGGCTTGAGCGGCCGTTCGCGGTCGCCGATGCGGGTGCCGAGGTCGGTGAGGTCGAGGACGTTGATGGACGGTGCCATCGACGGGATGACCTCGCGGCGACACGACGGGCACGTGTAGTTGTACTGCTTGCCGTACCTGACGCTGCCGGTCGGCGGGATGCCGGTCTTCCACGTCCACACCGACTCGACGACCTTGTGACACGGGTCGCACCAGGCGATCGGCCGATGCTCCAGGTCCGGCGCGGGGATGTCCTTCTGCCACATGCCGCAGAACCAGCGGTCGCGGGACTGCGAGATACCGAAGAACTGGGTGTTGAGGTACATGACCTTGTGGTCGTAGCCGAGCAGGTCGAACTGCTTGAGCCACCACTTGTAGGTCGAGCCGTCCCCGATCTTCTTGCCTGGCAGCGCAGGCCCCCAAGACACGATCTCGGTCGTGCACTCGACGAGGATCATGCGTGGGCGGTGCACGGCGGCGTAGTGCAGGACGCACGAGGCGGTCGCGCGGTCCCGCTCGGAGCGGGTGACGCGCTCGTCGAACTCGGGGTCGTCGAGGTCGAACAGGGTCATGCCCTGCGCGTAGGCCTTCTGCGTGTTGGCCTGCGAGTGGTTGGTGCACGACACGCCGGCGACCAGGAGGTCAGCGGCGGGGAGCTGACGGACGTCGTGGTAGTCCGAGGATTCCTTGTCGACGAGGTCCGCGATCCAGTGCTCGGCGTAGGGGTGGTTGCGCTCGTGGACCTCGACCTTGTAGGCGTTGTGGTTCGCGGCCATGATCGTGTCGAAGCCTGCGCGGCGGATGCCCTCGGTCAGTCCGCCGAACCCGCTGAAGAGGTCGACTGCGGTGAGCGCGTCGTGGCGGAAGCGGCGACGGCGCGCGGCCGGCCGGTGGGTCGCGACCCGCTGCAGGCGTTGGGCGGCACGGCTCATCGGTGGATCTCGCTTTCGTGGACGGTGAAGCCGCAGTCGCCGTTCTCGGGGACGACTTCGACCCATGGGCTGTCGTGCTGGATGACGACGAGTTCGGTGTCGGCGACGGTGACGAGGTCGCCGTGCTGGTAGCCCGGCGCCTCGTCGATGCCCGCGGTCACGACTCGCCGCCCGTTGAATGCGCTGGGCAGAAGTCCTTGCCATTGCGGCGGGTCCAGCCGTCCCGTGCAGCGGCAGCTCGGATCGCCTTGAATGTCTTGTGATCGAGCCGCTGGTTGTAGGCGTCGCTGCCTTGGCACGCCTCGTGGTCGCACCAGAGGTAGACGTCCTTCTGCGCGGTCACGACTGCGCTCGCAGCTCTACTGCCCAGTGCGTCAGCACGGAGCCCACACGCGCGTAGGTGGCTACCGCTTCCGCCGTGTGGCAGTTGCCTCCGCAGGGGCACTCGCCGTCGTTGTCGTCCGACTCGTAGTCGTCGTCGCCGATCGCGTCCACCATGTTGGAGAGGCGGTCGAGCTCGCTCTTCGCTCGGTCGTACGCGGCGGCCACGACCAGCGGCGCACTGGCGTTGAGCACCACCTCGGCGCGTTGGCGCCACAGCCGGTGCTGGCCTTCGTTCATCTCGTCCCACGTCTTGTAGGTCAACGTGTTGGACTCGACCAGCGCGCGGGCGGCCTTGTCGACGGCTTCGCGGGGGATGCTGACGTCAGCCACCGTGCACCGCCTCGGCGCGTGCGACATCGCAGCGGTCGCCGCACGGCTTGCCGTACTGGCCGTGCACACCGCACGAGCTGCACTCGGTGGCGCCCTCGACGTCCATGGGGACCATGACGCACAGGCAGGCCTCGGCGTGGACGTGCCGGGCGGCGCGGCGGGCTTTCATGCGGGCGAGGCGCTGCTTGTTGGTGGGCTCGGCCCAGCCGTGCAGCTTCACGAACTGCGCGTAGCGCTGGACGTGGCCGTGCTTCTCGATGCCGCACCAGCGGCAGCCGTTCGGCACGGGCAGCATCTCGCCGGCGGCTGCGGCCAGCTGTTCGCGGGTCTCGGCGATCTCGGTGTGGAGGTCCCCGAAGTCGTCGTAGAACTGACCTTCGTTGCGGCTGTTCCACGAGGTCGAGCAGCGGGGGCAGTTCCAGCCGTCGCCGTCGTGGTCGACCTCCTGGTTGCAGCCGAGGCAGATCGGGTACTGGTGCTCCAGCTCGGGTGGCGTCGTGAGACCTCGCTTCA
This sequence comes from Streptomyces sp. ID05-26A, assembly GCF_033794685.1. Classification (NCBI taxonomy): domain Bacteria; kingdom Bacillati; phylum Actinomycetota; class Actinomycetes; order Kitasatosporales; family Streptomycetaceae; genus Streptomyces; species Streptomyces sp. ID05-26A. The sequence continues at coordinate 276,131 of NZ_JARAYZ010000003.1, read as the reverse complement.
ACCGGTCCCGCATCGAGCAGTTGCAGAGGTACCAGCCCTTGATGGCCTGGTACTCGCACTGGTCGTCGTGCTCGCCGCGTTCGACGGACTCGGCGTGAGCCTTCGCTGCGCGCTCCTCGAAGCGCCGCATGACGTCGTTAGCCACGGTCGCCCTCCTCTGCGGTCGGCTTCCAGGAGAGCTGCGGGCCGTCGGACATCTGGCAGACGCCGGTGGACTGCATGGCGGTGAGCAGCGGGACCCGGTGGGTGGTGAGGGTGGCGACGAGGTCGGCGTGGCTGATGCTGGGTTCGGTGTGGGTGGTGCGTTCTTTGGTGTCGGGGTCGCGGTAGCGGATGGTGAGGTCGTAGCGCGCGTCCGGGTCGATGTCGAAGTTCACGCGGCCACGACCTCGGGGACGTCGCCGACCTGGACGCGGCGCAGCGAGTGCACCGTGACCTCGGAGAGGCTGCGCAGGTACTGCTTGGTGCCCGCCTCGAAGTTCCCGGTGAAGATCTCGTAGGTGATGCCGTCGGACTGTCCGACGACTTCGACGTTGCCGTGGGCCTTGCCGTAGATCCGGGTGTGGGCGTTGTTGAGCAGGTAGAACCAGGCGATCAGGTCCGCCGCGATGTCCTTCTCATCGGCGCCGCGGCGGCGGAGGTGGACCGTGACGCGCTGCTCGCCGCCCTGTTCGGGGTCGCAGTCCACCCGCATGCGGACGACGGATCCCGAAATGCTGGGGCCGTTGCGGATCAGCTCGACCGCGCGTTCGGTGGTACCGGCGACGAGGCTGAGGGTTTTGGCGGTGATCGCGGTCATCGGGTTTCTCCGGTGGTGTCGGTGGGCGAGGTGCGGGGCTCGACGGTGAGCTGGGTGTTGAACGGGTCCGGGTCGTCGGCGTGCAGCTGGCGGGCGGCTTCGACTTGGAAGGCGCGTTCGGCGCGGGCGTTGGCGTGGCCGAGGCTGTAGCCGATCCAGGCGGCGACGAGGCCGACGGCGATGAGTGCCAAGGCTCCGAGGGCGTTGCGCCACTCGCCGGTGACGATGGAGGGTGCGGTGCCGATCGCGATGGAGCCGAGGACGGCGGCGGTGATGCGGCCCCAGTAGGGGCGGAAGCGGGTGGGGGTCGTCATCGGACGATGGCCTCTCGGATCGCGTCGGCGAGGGTTTGGGTGTGGTTGCGGCGGCCGGACCAGATGCCGTCGCGGGCCCGGTAGATCGCGTCGGCTGGGGTGCAGCCGAGTGCGGCGGCGACGGTGACGAGGTCGTCCCAGCGGCGGTGGGTGGGCCAGTGGACGCCCTGGGAGATGAGTTCGTGCAACGTGGCGAGGTCGGCGGCGCTGGGCTGGGCGGGGATGGTCATGGCGGGCACCGCGGTTACAACTCGATGGCGGTGAGCGCGAGGGCGACGGCCGTGATCACCGCGAGCAGCAGCGCCAGGGCGACGGCCTTGAGGCCGGTGTCGGTGGCCCACCAGGAGCGGGCGGCGTAGGCGATGGCCGCGACCGCGGCGTCGAGGTCGACCAGGTCGCCGGGGTCGACGCTGTCGACCTCGCCGCGCCAGGCCAGCATCAGCGCGCTCAGGTCGTCGAGTTCGCCGGCCGCGTATGGGGTGGCGGAGCCGAGCAGGTCGAGGAGTCGGTCGTCGGCCTGGACGGCGGACAGGTCGTCGACTGCGGGGTCGATGTTCGACATGGGCGGGGCTCCTTGCGGCGTGGTGCGGGGCGGGTTAGTCAGGCGACGACGGTGAAGCGGCGGGCGCGGAGCTCGGCGTTGCGGCGCCGGTTTTCGGCCTGTTTGGCGGCGAGGAACGCGACTCGGTTGTGGTGGCAGGTGCGGTGGCAGGACTGGTCGTGCGCGGGGAGGGTGCGGGTGTGGCCGCACAGCCAGCGGACGGCGGTCACGTACACCTGCAGCGGGCCGAGGTAGTCGCAGATCGGGACCGGGCAGCCGAAGGCGGGGTGCTTGACGACGTGGATGCGTTCGCCGAGCTGGTGCAGCGGGATGCAGCCGACGCCGTACGGGGCGATCTCGGTTCGTGGGGTCATCACGCACCCGGCTTGGCGTGGGTGGTGATGCGGGCGACCGGGACCGGCATCTTCAGTCGCGAGCCGTCCGCGCACAGGAACGCCGCGTACATGCCGATCGCGGCGTCGGGGTTGCGCCAGAAGGCTTCGTGCGTCAGGGCGAGGCTGGCGCTGGTGACGTTGCACAGGAAGCCAGCGAGACGGGAGGGCTTACCGGCCCAGTAGTCCTGGCGGCGCACCGTGCCGTCGGCGTTGATGTAGTGGCTGACGGGCAGCGCGTCGCCGGACTTCGCGTGGTGCAGGGAGACGACCGCGAAGTCGCAGTTGTCGTCCTGCACGGTGGTGGCGGTCATCGGCTGGCTCCTGAAGCTGTTGCGGTGAAACGGAGTTGGGTGGCGCCGCGCTGCCCGGTGGGGAAGCACGGGCAGTGCGGCGCCGTGCTCAGCGGACGCGGGTCTTGCGCTTTTTCGGTTTCGCGTCGGCGTACTTGTGCGTGCGGTAGTGGTCGGGGATGCGGCGTGCCGGGGAACGGCGCTTGAGGGCGCGGCGCTCGTTCTCGCTCATGCCGCCCCAGACGCCGGCGTCCTGGCCGGACTCGATGGCCCACGCGAGGCACTCGGAGACGACCGGGCAGCTGCGGCAGACGGTCTTCGCTTCGGCGATCTGCAGCAGGGCGGGGCCAGTGTTCCCGATCGGGAAAAACAGCTCGGGGTCCTCTTCGCGGCAGATCGCGCGGTGGCGCCAGTCGGACATCGGTGGACTCCTCTCAGACGGGCAGGTCGTCGCGCAGGCGCAACAACTGGGCGTAGGTGACGGCGGTGTCGATGGCGGCCTGCCAGCCGTCGTGCTGGTCGTGGGCGTGCTGGCTGGTGTTGTCGTCGAACGTCTCGGACCAGGCGTCGAGGCGGTCGTGCAGTTCGGTGCTCAGCGGGTCGGTGTGCGTGCGCAACGCCTTGGCGTGCTTGGCGAGTGCTTCGGTGCGCGGGTGCGCGGCGGCGTAGCGCAACAGCTCGCCGTCCAGGTCGGCCTTGATGACCACCAGGTACGGGTCGAGTCGTGCGCACGCGGTGTCGCAGACCTCGCGCCACGGCCAGTACTTCGGACGGCGCTGCATTGACAGGTCGTCCGGGCCGAACGTGACCTGGTAGCCGAGCTCGGCCCACGCCTCGATCAGGGCCGGTCCGAACAGGACGGACGCGGCCTGGTCGAGCTGGGCGCGGTAGTCGTGCACGAAGTCCGCGTCCAGCTCGGCGTAGAACGCGTCCTTGACGGCGTCGAGGACGTTGCGCCAGGCGAAGACCGGGTTGTCGGTGACCACCGTGGTGGTGCGGTGTGCGGTGGTGGTCATCGCGGGCTCCCTTGCTGCTCTGATGGCCGTCACATTACCGTCACATGTCGTCACAAACAAGCATTCCAGGTCACGAAGATGCCGACGAACTCCAGCCACAAGACGTCCTGACGCTCGCTCCAGCAGACCTCAGGACGCCGCTTCAGACCCACTGACCTGCTGAGAGTCCGGAACCACGCGCATCCCTGCACGCCGCTGCCGAGCCTCCAAATCCGCCCGAACTTCCGCGCGTTTCTCAGGATCGAGATGCGCCGTCGCCGCTCGCTGCCCGCGCCAGCTCATCCGGCCCGGCGTGCTGACGGTCTTGCGCCGCGCCAGCTCGTCCAGCGCCGCCTTCGTGCCAATCGACCGCAGCGCTCCCGTGCCGACGAGCTCGAACCGGTCGCTGCTCGCGCGCGCCGCGCTGGGTACCGGGCTTTCCTGCTCGAGTTGCGTCGCCGGTGTCTGGGCGCTGTCAGGTTCCGGTTCCGGATCGGTCCGTCGGCCCGCGTGCGGGTCGGCGGTTCGCCGGGGGTGTGGGGGCGGCGCGCCCCCACAGTGACTTGGTACTGACTTGGTCGTGTCTGATGGGTCTGACGGGTGGGTCAGACCCATCAGACGGGTGTGGATGGTTTCGGCCTCCGACCCGTCAGACCCATCAGACGGGTCCACCAGGTCCGACCCGTAAGACGTATCTGACGGGTCACCCGCTTGCGCATCAGGCAGCCGCGGCACGCGCAGGGTCGCCTTGCCAGGCCGCGCGACGCTGCGGAGCCACCCCGCGGCTTCGAGCTCGCGGATCCACTCGAACACGCGCTGCCGGGACCGCTTGGTCACCGCGCACAGCTCGGGCGCGGAAGGACGGCAGTTGCTGCCGTCCGCGTCCATGTACGTGGCGAGCAGCAGCAGGAACGACTTCAGGTGCCATGCCAGCTCGGACTGGCGGACAGAGCGCTCCCACATGAAGCGTCCGACGCAGCCCTGGGTGGTGATCACTGGTCTCCTCGTTGTGCTTGTGGAGGACGGACGGGGCGGCTTACGCCGCTGCGCCCATGTCGACCTGGAGGGGATGCGGTGGCGCGGGCGTCCACTCGACACCCGGCTGCTCGTACTGGTCGCGGCCGAACCGGCGCGCCGGCCAGTCCTCCGCGCGGATGTTCATCGGCACCAGCCACCCGTCGAGCTCGGCCTGCTTGCGCTGGCTCTCGACTTCGTGGTGGCATCCGCGTGGCGTGGTGGCGCTGCCGCACAGCAACACCACGTTCGCCAAGGTGTGCAGCAACGTCGACCCGCCCATGCCGCGCGGGTCACGGTGGTGCCGAGACCACGGGCCGGAGCCGATCGCGCGCCCGCACCGCTGACAGCGGCCCGCATCCCGCTCGTCGACGCCGTCCTTGATGGACTTCGGGACCACGGTCGACGCGCTGGCCTTTCGCACCTTGACCACCGCGGTGCGTCGCAGCTGCGAGATGCCGCGCCGCATCGGCTTGGTGCGGCGCGGCATGGCGGTCCGCTTCATCGGCTTGCGCGGCTTCACGATCGCGCCTGCTCAACCACGGGCCGCCACACATGCTCCGGAAACTCCAGCACCGGCTCGTCCTTGACCCGATCCTTGATCGGCATGTGGAACCACAGCGAGGTCATCTCGATCGGGATCGGAGCCGCGTCCTGGAACGTAAAGAACCTCGCCGTGCAGCCAGTCAGCTTCGCGAGCAACTGCAACTGTTCCCACGTCGGGTACAGCTCGCCCGCCTCCCACTGGTCCACGTCTGGCTCCCGCGCACCACACGCCAGATCGACCTCCGGCCCGTACAGATCGGCGGCGTTGAGTGCCTGCGTGATTCGCCACGGCACCACCAGCCCGGCAGCCCAGTTGCTGTGCGCCTTGCTGACGTCGCGCTCATGACTTGCTGCGGCACGGTGCTTCTGCGCGAGGATCTCGGTCCGGCGGCGGTCAGCCTCTTGCGTGCTGAGCCGCACGCCGGCCTTGCCCCAACGCGTCTGCTCGGTCATGACGATTCGCCGGTCACGACGCCGCGCCCGCGCTGGCCGCCACCGACAGCGCGGTCCTGGTCTTGGCGACGTACCCAGAAGCGAAGTCGGCCAAGGCGTGCAGCGAGTACGAGTCGCCTTGCTGAACCGACAGCGCAGCCCTCTGCTGGTCGGACAGCAGCCCAGCCACATCGGTGTCGAGCGCGTCCGCGAGATCGGCGCGCATGCGTTGCCACAGCTTGTGTATCTGCTTGGGGTCGTCCAGTCCCAGCCAGGCGTCGGTGAAGTGCGCGACGCGTTCCGCCTGCGGCGGCAAGGGCTCGGCCAGCGGGTGGGTGCTAGGCGGCGCCGCGCGGCCCGGGCCGCTCAGCCTGGGCGAACGTGGGTTCACCGCCTGCAGCTTCCGCACAGGCGGCTGCTCCCCCGGCATCACCTGGTCTGCGTCCCACACGCGCGGCTCCGGCGCGCGTGTCTGCTCATCGCAGCCAGACCACTCCCAGATCAACCGCGCCAGCGTGAAGTGCGGACGCAGTTGCTCGCGCTCGCTGCGGGTCAAGCGGCGGTGCTGCGCGGTGTCGAGCACCACGATCTCCGGCTCGTCACCGCGTGTGAGGCGCACCCACGCGGTGACGTCGAACCCAAGCTGATCGTGCGCGCGGAGCAACCACTCGCCATCCGGCGTGCGGGTCTCTCGGGCGGTCAGCACCACGGGACCGGGCCACGTGCGGATCTTGTCGATCAGCAGCTGGTGCCGTGCTGTCATCAGCGTGCGGATGTCCGGGCCGATGTCCACTTCGGCCTCAGACGAGTACGCGTCGGCGGGGTCGAGGCCTCGGCCGGCCAGCGCAGAGGCCGAACGCCGGCGGCCCTTGGCGTTGGCAGCGTCGTTGAGCACCGAGCGCACACCGCTCATCGACGTTACGACGAGCGCGATAGGCAATTCTGCGGCGTGGGCGGTTTCCCAAGCGGCGCAGAGCTGCCCATACATGTCCCGCCAAGAGCCGTCGTGGTCGATGATCTCGAAGTTCGCACCATCGGCCTGGGCGTAGACGTCGGCGTTGGCCTCGCCGAACTCCAGCCAGTAGCTGGCCGCGATACGCGCGTCGCCGGTGAGCTCGGCCGCCATCCACGCCCCATCCGTGCCGGGCTCTCCGGACAGCAGCACGCGCGGCCACGTTGGTGTCGCCGTCGGCCGGCGGGTCCGCAGCTCGGTCATCACTCGCCACCGACGGGTGCGGTGAAGTTGCCGTCCTGGTCGATGATGCCGCTGGCACGCAGTGCGTCGACGATGTCGGAAGCGTCGTCGGTGATCTTCAACAACACCGTGGAAGGCGGCTTGGTCACCTCGATGCCGGGGGGCGCCTTCTCACCGATCTCGTTGCCCCAGCCCATCGGCCGACCGGCCTGCTGCGACTTCATCTTCAGCTCGTTGAGGACCCACTCCTCGACAACCGCGACCTCCTCGAACATGTAGCCGCAGTGCTCTCGCAGCTGCTCCCACGCGTCCGCCTCAGTGAAGCCTTCCCGCAGCTTCCACTTCTTGCGCAGTTTCGCCGGGTACTGCTCGCGCACCCACTGCTCGGCCTTCGTACGATCGGTGATCGTCGCGACGTAGGAAGTCTTCGACACCGTCGCGTGCCACAGCTTGCGCTCCGCGTTGCGCGGGTCGGCCACTGGCCAGGTGGCACCGGCGCGGGCGTTGTTGACGACCTTTTCCCGCAGCCGCTCCTCTTCCTCCTGGCGGCGCTTGCGCTGCAGCACCACCCAGCCCAGCTGCCAGATCAGCCGGTCCATGTCGTTGAGCTGACCGGCCACATTCGACTGTTCGTCAGACACTGTCACTCCTGTTTTCTGGTGCACGAAATAGGCCGCACGTCGCACGCGACGGGGCTGAGGTGGCGCAAGGGGTTGGGCTAAGCGAGCCCGGAACGGTGTGGCTGAGCCAGCTTTACGCGGACTCGGGATGCTGCATCGGTTCGTCGTTGCCGTCGAGGTATCGGAGGATCTCGGCGCCGCGCACGTGCACGCGCGCGGTCGGGCCGCCCACCGGATTGATGCGGTCCGCCTCGATCAGCCGACGGGCCGCGAAGTACGACAGCGACAGGAAGTCAGCCAACTCGCGCAGCGTGTAGTCGACCTTCGCATCGATCACCTGCTGGTAGTCGATCAACGTGTGCGCGTTGCGCAGCCCAGCTGCGACGGCAGCGGGACCCGTGACGAGGTACCGATGCCCGGTGGTCCGCGCTCGCAAGGCCGCGTTGTGGATGCGGCGGCGCAGTGCGTTCGCGGACTCGCCCGTCACCGTCTCCAACTGCTCGAGCGAGAAGGCCACCTGGACGATGCGGACGAGACGTTCCTCGCGGACGACCGCCAAGCGAGTCCGCTCGGCGGTCGTCATGCCGCTCCAGCGGCGAGCTGCTCGAGCTGGTCGCGCTTGTCCTTGATCTGCTGGACGTGGGCCGTCGCGTGCTGGATCCGCTCGTCGAGCACGGCGACCAGGCCGTCGATCTCCTGGAGCATCTCCTCGGGCGACGTGGCCAAGGACACGTCCACGCGGAGACCTTCGACCGGGACGTTGAGGATCTCGGCGAAGCGCTCGATGATCGCCGCGGACGGGCGGCGGCGGCCGTTGGCGAACGCGCTCACGTAGGGCCTGCTGATACCTGCGCGTTCAGCGAGGCTGGTGTAGTTGAGGCTGGCCTCGCGTACCGCGCGCTGGAGGCTGCGCCAGGGTTGCGGGGGTGCGTTGGTCATGGGCGTCACATTAGCGACACGTGTCGTCACAAACAAGCATTTCGTGACGGCGTGTGGAATCGGGGACCGTTTGGACGTGGCGCCACACGCGCACGTGCAGCAAGATGCCCTACATGACGACTGCCGGGGGACGCGACCCTGCCGAGTGGCCGCTGGGCAAAATGCTGAAGAGCCAGCGCAAGCAACTCGGGCTCACGCTAGACGAGGTGGCCAAGCGCGCAAGTGTCGGCCGCGCGACCGTGTCGTACTACGAGTCCGGATACCGCGCCGACATCAAGGCCGATGTGAACCCGTCGGTCAAGATCCTGCGCCCGCTCGCCGAAGCGCTCGAGCTCAAGCTCGACGACGTCCTGGTCGCCGCCGGCCTTTCGCCCGCCCCGCAGAAGTCCGACGAAGAGGTCGCGGCCGAGGTCGCCGCCCGCTCGGCGAACCTGGCGGACAACATCGCGCTGCTGTCGCCACGGTTCCGCGCCGCCGTCGAGACGCTCGTCTTCGAGTACCTGGCTCTCCAGTCCGCTACCGCAGGCACGGCGGCGACGCAGCTCGGCCCGATCGAGTACCGGACGGCCGAGACGGCGTACGGCCCGGAGGTCACGCCGGACGCGCCCACGGTTGCGAACGGCAAGCGCAGGAAGTAGCGAGCTGCTAGGAGCGGCGCTCGTCCTGGGAGTCACTGAGGGCGTCGCCGAGGATGCCTCGTTCGGTGCTGCCGTCGACGGGCCCGCACGGGTAGACGCGCACCACGACGCTCCCGCCGTCTGGCAGGCCGACCAGGCACACGCCGACGTAGCTCAGGAGCACGGATCCGGACGGGCACTTGCTGAGGTCGCCGATCAGGTTCGTGGCAGCCTCGCGGGCGACTTGTTGGCTGCGAGGGTTATCCAGCTCGGTCACACGGTCCCCCAGATGTGTTGTGTGGCGGTCGCGCTCGCAGGGGTTGTGGCGCGAGACCTCACCTAAGCACCGTCGCGACGGGGGCTGCACCTCTGGGTGATCAGTCCAATCGAGACTTCACCCATATGTGCGAACACAAGCAATTACTGTCCGAAGTGTCGTCGGATTGTTGCTGACCGAGACGTAACTGATTGCGTCGTCAAGCGTTATAGGGCGGCCAGTCTCAGCGCTTGGCCAGACACGTGCGCGCCCCAGGAGGATCTTCCTGGACACCTGCGATCGGCCGCCGCCCCACGCTTTACCCATCGCAATCCCTCGCAACTCGCCACACCAGACGTTGCGCAGGCTCAAGAAAACCGGTCCGGACTACAGGGGAAGACCGAGCTAGCGCAACTCCCACGATGGTGTCGGTGCGCCCGCAAAACTTCACTGTCTGTTGCGCAGCAACAGATAGGTGTCCTGCAGTTGCGCGGAGTCGCCGAGGCCGCGGTAGATGCCCCACTTCGGATGCGCCTGGTCACCGCCCAGCCACGTGTCGAAACCGGAGCGGGACGCGTTGACGACCGTCGTGCCGCCGTCCTTGAGCGAGTAGCGCAGGCTGCCGGAGTCGGCGACCTTGATCTCGATCTCGACGTCGATCCACTTGTCGCGCAGCGGCGCCAGCGGCGTGCTGCCGAGTTTCGCCTGGCCCGCGCCGAACAGTCTCATCTCGACGGTCTCGAGCGAACCCGAGCGGAACAACGACATCGTGACCACGGGTGAGTCCACGCCGGTGTGCTTGACCTGGAAGACGTGCGAGAAGCTGGTGGTGCCCTTCAACGACGCGGGGATGTACATCTGGTAGTTGAAACGCCAGGTCTCCCCCTTCTTCATGTCGTGCCGGGTGCTGCCGGTCCGGATGGCGCGCACCTCGTTGCGCTGCCGGTCGGAACCGTCCCGATCGGACTTGTGCATCACGAACCGGTACTGGTTGCTCTCGGCGAAGATGTGCGTGGCCGAGGGGTGCGAGTTCGAGCGGTCGTCCTCGATGCCGGCGAACGCGCCGAGGCCCGCCGAACCGGGGTTCGGGGCCCACTTCTGCACGAACGCCATCGCACCCACGTCAGCTGATGCCACACCCGCGGCCAGTGGCGTGGCCGCGACGGCGAGTGCTCCTCGCAACGCGGTGCGGCGGTTGAACAACTCCATCGGTGTTCCTCCTCGAACCAGGGATTCGAGGCAGCGGTAGGCACACCTTGCCACAGTTGTGGAGGAACGGTGCAGATCCGGTGAAGGTGTTGCCGCGAACGAAAATCCGGAGGGCGATCAGACCTAGCGTGCACTTCCATGGACACCGTGGACGTGCTGGTCGTCGGCGCCGGGCTGGCCGGCCTCAACACCGCCCGGCTGCTGGCCGGGGCAGGCCTCGACGTGGCCGTCTGCGAGCGCAGGACCAGCCTCGAGACCGGCATCCGCACGACGGGGATCTTCGTCCGCCGCACCCTCGAGGACTACGACCTGCCGCACCTCGGCCCCGCGGTCCGGCGCGTGCTGCTCTACCCGCCGTCGCACAGGAACCCGGTGGAGCTCGTGAGCGATCACGACGAGTTCCGCGTCGGCGACATGGAGGGCATCTACGCCGCCGCGGTCGACCAGGCCGAACGGGCGGGCGCGCAGGTGAACCTGAACTCCAGCTACCCCGCGAGGTCCACGAAGGCCCGCTTCACCATCGGCGCGGACGGCGCCCGGTCCACGGTCGCGAGGAGCCTCGGTCTCGACGTCAACCGGCAGCTGATCACCGGCATCGAGGAGGTCTACCCGGTCAGGACGGGCTCCGCGCCGACGTTCCACTGCGTCGTCGACCCGAGGCTCGCACCCGGTTACATCGCCTGGGTCATCGACGACGGCGAACACGCGCACGTCGGTCTGGCGGGCCGCGCCGACCGGTTCACCGCGCCGCTCCCCCAGCTGCTGCAACGCTTCCGCGACAGCTTCCCCGCACCGGAGCCGACCGGTCCGGTGAAGCGCCGGGGCGGGCCGATCCCGGTCGGCGGACTGCTGCGCCGGATCGTGTCACCACAGGGGTTGCTGGTCGGGGACGCGGCGGGCGCGGTCTCACCGCTCACGGCCGGCGGGCTCGACCCGTGCATGCGGATGTCCGAACTCGCGGCATCGGTGACGTTCGACTACCTGCGCAGTGGCAACAGGCACGTGCTGGAGCACTACGACGGCGCGGCGATGCGGCGGCGCTACCTGGTGCGGTCCCAGCTGCGGCGCGGCCTGTCCCTCGTCCGGAGCCCGAACGTCGCCGAGGTGGCGTTCTCGCTCCTCCGCACAGCGCCGGGAAGGGCCGCGGCGAAACGGATCCTCTTCCACTGACCTCGGCGTCGGAGGTCACGGCCTGAGCTGGGCCGGGCGTGCTGTGCTTTAGTGACCCTGGATGTGACAGGTCGGCCGGGCATTCAGCCGTGGCGCGCAGTTGTCCGGGGAAAGGCTCTACAAGGGATGATCGATCGTGCCGCGGGGTGAACGCGAACTGGTCCGTGACGGCTCACCGCTCGTGGAGTTCGCCGCGGACCTCCGGCTGCTGCGCACGAAAGCAGGCACTCCGTCGTACCGGGACATGGGCAGCACCGCCCACTACTCGGCGACCACGCTGTCGGAAGCGGCGAACGGGCGGAAACTGCCCAGCCTGGCGGTGACGCTGGCGTTCGTGCGGGCCTGTGACGGCGACGACGTCGAATGGGAACAGCGCTGGCACTCGATCGCGGCCTCGCTCAACGAGAACTCCGCGATGAGGTCCACCGACGAGGAGATCAGCGGTGCGCCGTACGTGGGGTTGCGGGCGTTCGGCCCGGACGACACCCACCTGTTCTTTGGGCGCGAGCGGCTCGTCGCCGAGATCGTCGGCAAACGACAACGGATGGTGCTGTTGTTCGGCGCGTCCGGCTCGGGCAAGTCGTCGGTGCTGCGCGCGGGTGTGGTGCCCGCCCTCGCCGCCGCCGGGACGAGCACGCTGTTGCTGTTCACCCCCGGGACGCACCCGATCGAACGGTGCTCGGTCCTGCTCGCGTCCAAGCTCGGCCTGACCGCCGGGGCGGTGATGGACGAGTGGCGTGACGACCGAGCCCTCCACCGACTCGTGTCCCAGGCGTCGGGAGACGAGGAAACGGTCATCATCGTCGACCAGTTCGAGGAGCTCTTCACGCTCTGCGACGACGAGGAAGAACGCGCCAGGTTCATCGACGCGCTCGCCACCGCCGCGAACACCCGGGGCAGCAGGTGCCGCGTCCTGCTCGGCATGCGATCGGACTTCTTCGCGCACTGCTCGGCGCACCCGGCGCTGCTCGACGCCATGCGGAACGGGCAGGTCGTCGCCGGGCCCATGCGGGCCGAGGAGCTGCGCCGGGCCATCGTGGCGCCGGCGAGCAAGATGAACTGCACGGTGGACAGCGCTCTGGTCGCGGACCTGCTCACCCAGGCACACGGCAGGCCGGGGGTTCTTCCGCTCTTGTCGCACGTGTTGCTGGAGGTGTGGACCCGCCGCAACGGAAACAGGCTGTCGCTCGCCGGGTTCCAGCAGGCAGGCGGGCTCGACGGCGCGTTGAGCCGCACCGCGGAGAACGTGTTCTCCGGACTGGACGAGGCGCAGCAGCAGCTGGCCAGGACGTTGTTCGGCAGACTGGTCGCGCTCGGCGAGGGCACCGAGGACACCAAACAACGGCTGGACGTCTCCAAGCTCGGCGACGATCCCGACCTCACGGCCGTGCTCGAAGCGTTCACGACGGCGCGACTGCTCTTCAGGGACAACGACGGGGTCGAGATCGCGCACGAGGCGCTGATCCGCGCCTGGCCACGGCTGCACGGCTGGCTGCACGACGACCGCGAGAGCATCCGCCTGCACCGGCAGCTCACCGACGCCGCGGACGCCTGGGAGTCGGTGGGAGAGGACGGCGGCGCGTTGCTGCGGGGCGCGCGCCTCGCGCTCACGCTCGACTGGGCGGCGCGGCAAGGCGCCGTGCTGGGGCCGCGCGAGCACCGGTTCCTGGAATCCAGCCGGTCCGCCGAGGTCGTCGGCAGTCGCCGGCTCCGCAGGCTCGTCGCGCTGCTCAGCGTGGTGTCCCTGGTCGCCGTCACCGCCACGGTCGTCGCCGTGATCAACCAGCGAACGGCCACCGGACAACGCAACGCCATCCGGGCCCAGATCGTCGCGGAGGACGCCGCCGGGGTGCATCGGAGCAACCCTCAGCTGGCCGTTCAGCTCGCACTGGCCGCCCACCGCCTGGCCCCCTCCTCCCGCACCCGCGACGGGCTGCTCAGCACCCTGCCGCTGGCGGTGGTCCAGCAGAGCAACGTGGTCATGTCGGTGGCGGTGAGCCCGGACGGCCGGACCTTGGCGACGGGCAGCGACGACCACACCGTGCGCCTGTGGAACATCACCGATCCGCGAAAGCCGGTGGAGGTCGCCACGCTGGCCGGCCACACCGAATCGGTCTACTCGGTGGCGTTCAGCCCCGACGGACGCACCCTGGCGTCGGGGGGCTTCGACCACGTCGTGCGGTTGTGGGACCTCACCGACCCCCGGAACCCGGCGCAGCTCAGCCCGCTGACCGGCCACACGGTCAACATCCACACGGTGCAGTTCAGCCCGGACAGCCGCACCCTGGTTTCGGCCGGCTGGGATCGCACGGTGCGGTTGTGGGACGTCGCCGACCCACGCCGAGCCACCGAAACCGCCGTGATCGACGGCTTCGCCGACGTGATCTACGACGCCCTGTTCAGCCCCGACGGCCGAACACTGGCCGTGGTGGGCGACGAACCGGGAATCTGGTTGTACGACGTCACCGACACTCGGCGGCCCGCGCGGCTCGCCACCGTCCCCGGCCACGACAACGGGGTGTACGAGGCGGCGTTCAGCCGGAACGGCCAGGTCCTGGCGACGGTCGGCGAAGACCACACCGCACGGCTGTGGGACGTCTCGGATCCGCGCCGGCTGACTCCGCTGGCGGTCCTCGAAGGCCACGACGACAGCGTCTACGCGGTGGCGTTCAGCCCGGACGGGCGCACCCTCGCCACCGCGGGTGACGACCGCACCACGCGCCTGTGGGACGTGACCGACCCCCGCCGCGCGACGGAGCCGATCACCGTCTCCGTGAGCCTGGACGAGGTGGAGGCGGTGGTCTTCGGCTCCGACGGTCGCACGGTGATCACCGGCGGCTGGGACGCCCAGTTCCGGCTGCTCGACACCGACCTCGATCGGACCATCGCACACGCCTGCGACACCGTCCGGACCGTGATCACCGAAGCCGAGTGGGACCGCTACTTCCCCGGCCTGGGCTACCGGCCGCCGTGCCCGGGATGACGTCTGCTCACCCGAGGCGGGCGCTCGCCCGGACGCCTCGGCGCACCCACCACCCGGCGACGTACAGCACGACCGCGGCGACGAAGGCGGCGCCCGCAGCCTTGGCCGCGGCGTAGACCACGTGCCGCACCACCTCGGCGGTGGTGAGGTCGCCGAGGTCGTCCGTCAGCACACCGACCGCGCCGAGGGCCGCGCCGAGGAGCACCGCGACCGCCAGACCTACGGTGAGAAGGCGCCGGTGCCGCCGGATCGCCGGGTCCTGGGTCGCCCACCTCGATCGCCTCCGCCACAGGTACCAGCCGATCGCGGCCAGACCACCCGCCGTGCTGACGTACTGCAGCAGCTCACCCCAGGTGAGGCCGCCGGCCGCCGTGGACTCCGTGAAGGACAGGTGGCTGATCGCATCACCCCCCGCGTGAGTGAAGGAGTCCCACAGCAGGTGGGTGGCGATGCCGATCAGCAACGACGCCAGCACCCACCACGCGCGGACTGCCAACGCGCCCAGTCGAGGGGAAGCCGGGCCGTCGGGCAGCAAGACGCCGAACGGGCGGCGCGCGGCGAAGACCAGGCCGCACAGGGCCAGGCCGTAGACCAGGTCGACGGTCACCGCACCGGCGGGCGAGTGCGTCGTCGTGGCGTTCAGGAACGGCTCGTACCAGGACTGCGCGCTGAGCGGGATGCCGACAGCGGCGACGAAGTACGCCATGTCCGAGGCGACAGAGCCCGCCACGAGCGCGACCGCGTTGAACGGACGCCGGACGAGCGGGAGCACCGCCGCGGGATGCGACAACGTGAACGGCATGCGGGCCACCCTCCGGATTCCCTGCGCAGTCGATCACACACGAGACTACTGGCGGTCCACAAAGGACTGACAGACGGGAGCCGCTGAGCCTCCGCGCCGCGACCGTTCTCCGCGCGACAAAAACTGCTTCGAGTGATCCGACTCCCGGCTCACGCCGCAGCACAGGGGGTCCCGCGCTGCGTGCATGACTTCCTCACCATCGCCGACACGGAGTGACGCGGGACATCACAGCCGCAGCAGCCGTTGCCGGGTGGTCCGACGTGACGCGCGGGCCTTAAAGGACCAGTCGGCGCCGTGGGCGTCCAGGTGCGGCAAGCGATGCGCCTGATCGCGGACCGCAAGCAGTTCGTCGACGTCGTGCCGCAGGTGTGAGCGCGCCTCTCATCGTCAGGTGAGCCGCCGGGACGCGGAGGCACCCGCGTCCCGGCGGAAACCCGGATCAGGCGGTCAGGAGGGCTAACCCTTACGTGCGAATGACCTCGTTGACGGGCTGAAACCAGGTACGACCATGCACAAGGAGCAGGGAGGACATCCACACGCTCCAGGGCGCGGAGATGACGCGGACGCACGGATCAAAATGCGTGTGTGCGTCCTGGCAGAAATCAGCTGACCATGCGTCAGCGACGAAAACCTAGGACTGCTCTTCAGGCGAACCGAAGCCCTTCAGCGCCTCAGCGATCGAGTCGGTCGTGGCAGAGAGCAGATCGGTGACATAAAGAAGAGACCCCTCAGCAGGACGCACGCTGTCGCTGGTCGCCAGCGGACCTGCCTGACCGTGGGCACTGCGAGCAAGATCGATAATCTGTCGCGAATCGTCGGTCAGGTCCATCGCTGCTCGCACGCCACTGCGTTGAACGCGCTCAGCTTCTTGACGGAGCCCTTCGGCCTCGGCCTCGGCGTCCTCCGCGGCCTTGTCGCAGGCTGCGGCATCCTTCTCCGCCTCGCCGATCGCCTCGGTCAGTTCCTTGATGGCCTGCACCTCAAGCGATCCGTACTTCAGATGCATGTAGACGATCGCCCAGGGCGCCAGAAACACCACGAGACCGAGGGTGAGACCGATCGTCCAGCCGAGCACGGTCGTGGGCTTGTCCGGCGAGGGCTGGATGACACGGATCGCGATCGAGGAGGCCACCAAGAAGCTCACCGCGGACATGCTGATCAGTTTGACCTTCAGAACGAGCAGCGGCTGAGGGAACTCGCAACCCCGTCCAGCGCCGTCGGAAGGCTCCTCGTCCTCGTCCGACACGTCGGTTTGACCGCCGGTGACCGCACGCAACTGCCAGGCGTCCTTGCCAGCCGAGTGCGACAGCACGAAGAGCACGAGTGAGGCGATCACAGCGAAGCCCGCCGCCGCGATAGTCTCCGCCGGCTTAGCGGCCGCCTGCGCGATCGAGGTGATGTTGAAGATCTTGAGGATCACTGTGAACAGGGCGACGACATCGACCACCAGGGGGATTATCGCGAGCTTGGCCCAGCTCGCGGAGAACCTGTCGAGGTGACGGGTCTGACCCTGCCTCGTGTCCTCCTCGATGCGGTGGCGGCACCTGTTCACGATCGTCTTTGCTTGGGACACGGACATGGATCCGACGGCGAAGATCGATCCCCCGGACTTCACGACAATCGGCTGCTCCCGGACACGCGCCGCCGCCCTCCGATCCCGCCCGGCCTGCCGCTGCAGGACGTGAAAGCGCCCGGCCAGCTGGTCGATCTTTTCGACGGTCGCGTCGACCTTTGCACGCAGTTCGCGCTGAGTTCGCCGTAGCACCGCGGCCTCGGCGTACGTCAGCGCGTCCGGCTCGAGTTTGGGCTTGTCCTTCCAGTGGAATGCCTCCCGGATGAGCAGCGAGATCCACCGCGCGCGGTTCGGGTAGCGCAGCCAGTACCAGAGCGGCAGCCGTGGTCTCCTGCCCGGCCGCAGGATCAGCGGCAACGGCGCCTCGGGCATCTGGAAGTCAGGCGAGCGATCAGCTTGCAAAGTCACGAGCGCCTCCTGTGGACGACGGTGAGGACTACCGTCCGGTTCCGCTCCGCCGCAGCGGGAATCAGGTTGCCCTCGCCATCGAGGTCGGTGACGATCAGATCGTTGAAACCAACGCCGTCCACCTGCCGGAAGAGCGAACGCTCGACCCCCGCATGCACCAGGTAGTCGACGACCTTCACCGCGCGTTGTTTCGAGGTCGTGACAGCTCCTTCAGGTTTGCCCCAGGTCGCCGTGTGTCCTACCGCAGTGGCCGACTCAGGTTCCGTGTCGCCGTTCGGTAGGAAGTGGCCGGTGATCTTGTCGAGAGTCGCGGATGCACCCGGAAGGAACTCCGACGAATTGGGATAGAAGAGCGATCCGTTCGGAATTTCGATTCTCGTGGACGCTCCGGAGACCACGATCGACGGCTCACCCTGAACCGGGATCGTGGGCACTGCGATGGTAGCGGCCGGCGCTCCACCCGTGGTGTTCAGGAAATTAGAATCGCATTCGCCTCCCGCTTTCCGGCACACCTTCAGCCAGAGCTCACGCACGCTCTTCTGCATCCGTTCCGTCAACTGAGCCTGCGGGCCCTTCACCTGCCCGAGTCCGATGAACACGACCTTCTTCTCGGAGAGCTTGGGAATGTCCTTCTCGTCGAGCCTCGCCAACGTGGCTTCGACATCGATCTCCGAGCCCATATTCCTCAGGTCGAGCGGCCCCTTCGTCTGCAGCCCACTACTGATCACCAGCAGCGTCGCCGGCCCTGGCCGCAGGGCGAGCGTCCCCAGCAGACCTAGAAGGTCGAGGTCCGGCTCCGAGCTGGCCGCAGCCGCCAGCTTCTTGTTGACCTCCGCGATGTTCTTCTCGAACCCCTTGCGAAGAGCGCCCTCGTTCGCCTCGATCTCCCCGGATCCACTGTCGAAGTAGACAGAAATGTCCTTGTCGGGCAATAACGGCTCGTTGACCGCAGAGCCCACGTACGCGCTCAGAAGGACGACATCGGTTTTGACGGACTTCTCAATGAGGTCACTCGGGGCCCCCGAAAGACTGACTGCGGGTTCGTTCGCAGTGGCGGTGGCTCCAACGACGAAGGTGGTTTTCTTCGTTTCCGTCGGCATACCGCACCCACCGAGAAGGATGCAAGTCACCGCGATCGCAGCCAGCCGCCGTCCCAGTCGCGATGTGACCATCTCGCGCCAGCTCCTGTCGTTTTCGTGGAATCGTTCCGCCTCAAGTGCACGGTCCATCGGCAGCGAGCAGGGGTTCGTTACTCGCGAAATCTCAGCAGAGATTCGCGCTGGTGAGGAAGCCATTCATGTTATCAATATCATGACAAAAAGCGGCCAACGCCGGAAAAACCACCGGGACGCAAGCGCGGCACAGTGCGCGTTCACGTCCCGGTGGACATCGGCCGATCAGGCGGTCAGCAACGTGAGCCCGTACGTGCGCAGGATCTCGTTGACGGGCTGGAACCAGGTGCGGCCACCGCCGGAGCAGTTGCCGTAACCGCCGGACGTCACGCCCTGCGCCTGGTCACCGGTGATGAACGAACCGCCGGAGTCGCCGCCCTCGGCGCACACCGACGTGCCGACCATCTCGTAGACCGCGCCCTGCTGGTAGTTCACGGTCTCGTTGCGGCCCTGGATCACGCCGCAGTGCCAGTGCGTGGTCGAGCCCGAACGGCACACCGAGGTGCCGGGCGGGGCCTCCCACGAACCGCGCACCAGCGCGTCGCTCGTCTGGCCCCAGCCGAGCACGACGGGCACGTTCCACCAGCCGCCACCGGTGCGCACCCAGCCGTAGTCGTTGGTGGGGAAGGAAGAGCCGACGAACTCGCCCTGCCACGACCGGTCCCAGCCGTAGACGTTCCAGGCACCGACGTTGCAGTGGCCGGCGGTGACGTAGCCGCCGTGCACCGAGAAGCCGATCGAGCACCGGACGTTGCCCGTGTAGAGCGGGTCGCCGCCCACGGTGCCGGCCGCGAACGTCTGCGGCTTCTGGACACCGGCCGTGTTCACGACGACGTCCTTCGGCAGAGCCGAGAGGTCGGCTCCGGGAAGGGCGTCGACCACGACGGCGCCGCGCTGGACGTCGACCCGCCACCCGGCGACGTCCTTCGACACCGACCCGGCCTTCGACAGTCTGTCGATGCCGTTCTTCACCGCGTTCAGGGACGCGAGTGACTTCGTTCGCAGCACGGGCTGAGCGCCCGCAGCTTCAACGGCCTCCACACGAGCGGGATCGGTGACGGCCACCTGGAGCTTGCCGTCGGCGTACCAGCTTCCACCGTACGCCTGACCGGCAGCCTGTTCGGCCGCCGGTGCGATCTTCAGGGCGACCTTCTCGGCGCGGATGCGGGTCAGCGCCTGGGCCTGGGTGATCCCGAGGTCACGGCTCATCGCGTCGACGACGTCCGCCGACGCCGTCACAGCGGGGATGGTGATCGTGCTCAACACGATCGCGGACACGGAAACGATTCGTAGCAGCATGTTCTCTCCTACGGGGTCCAGGGCGAGCTGACGGCCCAGCTCACGTCCTGGTTGTACGAGGCAGGGTTGTCGTACGTGTGCGCGCCGCCGTTCGAGGCGACCCAGACCTCCTCCTGGTAGTGCCGGATGTTGGTGCCGAGCTCGTTGACCGACTCGAGCCGGACGCCGCCGGTGCCCTGTTGCGCGCAGAACGTCGCGTCCCGCCGGAACAGGTCGGTGTTGTCGTTGGTGCCGAGGCGGACGCGGAAGTCCGCGTGCCGCAGGAACTGGCCGGAGATGTTGCGGGACTCGAACGAGTAGCAGGTCGGGTCGGCGAGTCCGCGCCGCACGACGAACGTCGCGTCGGCCTTCGTCAGGCCGTCGCTCGTGCCCGTCACGACGTCCGTGCGCGCCAACGAGTCCCGGTGCCGCAGGTAGCGGTCCGTGAAGCCGGGTGAGGTCACGCGGAACGAGCGCGCCTGGTCCAGCGGCAGGTCCGCACCGCTGCGCCACAGTCCGGTGCCGACGGCCCACGTGGTGTCCGCGGCGAAGGAACTCGCGTTGTCCCAAGGGTTCGAGCCGCCCGAGCGCGCCAGGTAGACGCCCTCGTTGTAGTGCCGCACGAACGACCCGCGCACGTTGAACGACTCCAGCGCGGTGCCGCCGGAGCCTTCCCTCGCGCAGAACGTGGCATCGGCGGCGATCGTGCCGTTGTTCACGTCCGTGCGGATGCGTCCGTTGCTGTGCCTGAGGAACTGGCCGGGGAAGTTCCGCGACTCGAACGAGAGGCAGGCCGCGTCGGCGAGACCGGGACGCGCGTGGAACGTGGCGTCCAGCCTGCCCAGGTCCGTGCTGATCACGTCGGTGCGGGCCAGCGAGTCCTGGTGGCGCAGGTACCGGTTGGTGTAGCCGGAAGTGGTGACGCGCAAAGACACCACGTCGTCCGGCGAGACGGCTGTGCCACGGGCGACCGCGAGCACCCCGAGGTTGACTGCGCGCACCCGCGACTCGGTCATCTTCAGGATGCGCCGGTCGTAGGTGTAGAAGCCGTTGACCTCGTTCTCCACGTCGTACGGCTCGGTGTAGACCAGCGCGGACAGCCCGCGGGTGTGGACGAGCCGCTGGACCTGTTTGATGACCTCCTCGTACCGCTTGGTCAGCGACGCCTCGTCCGGGTACAGGGCGCCGTAGGCGAATCCGGCGCCCGGCTGGTACTCGTGCCCCACGACCCGGCGGCCGAGACCGCCGAACTCGCCGAGCATCGCGACCCTGTTCGCGTCGGGCAGCCGGGTGTTGGCCGAGATCTGGTAGTGGTGGTCGTCGATGACGTCACCGTTGCCCGGGTCGGGGTCCGAGACGCAGCAGTTGGACCCCGAGTTGTGGTTGATCAGGCGGGTGTTGTCGATCGAGCGGACCAGGTTCACGATGCGGCCGGCGTCGTACTCACCCCAGCCCTCGTTGAACGGCACCCACTGCACGATCGACGTGATGCCCTTGAGCTGGTCGATCATCCGGCGCAGCTCGGACTCGAAGTTCGCGTGCGAGTTCGGCGCCTCGTCGATCGAGTCGACGGACGGCATGTCCTGCCAGACCATCAGCCCGAGCCGGTCCGCGTGGTAGAACCAGCGTGCCGGTTCGACCTTGATGTGCTTGCGGACCATGTTGAACCCCAGCGCCTTCTGGCGTTCGAGGTCGAACCGCAGCGCCTCGTCGGTCGGCGCGGTGTAGATGCCGTCCGGCCAGTAGCCCTGGTCCAGGGTGCCGCTCTGGAAGACGAACTTCCCGTTCAGCAACGGCCGCATGACGCCGCCGACCATCGCCTTGCCGAGCGAGCGCATGCCGAAGTAGCCCGTGACGACGTCCCCGCTCGCCAGCGTCACGCGCAGGTCGTAGAGGAACGGGTCGTCCGGCGACCACAGCCGGGCGTTCGGCACCGGCACCCGCAGCGAGCCACCGGTCGTGCCGGTCTGCCGGCCGACGACCTGCCCGCCGCTGAGCACCTCGGCCGTGACCGACTGGCCCGCGGTGCCCTGCACGACCAGGTCGAGGGCGCCCGCGCCGACGTTCGGCGTGGTGTCGAGACGCGTGATGTTCGCGGCCCGCACCGGTTCCAGCCACACCGTCTGCCAGATGCCGGACGCCGCGGTGTAGAAGATCCCGCTGGGGTTGCGGCGCTGCTTGCCGATCGGGTAGCGGCTGCCGTCGACCGTCGAGCTGACGCCGACGACGATCTCGTTCGTGCCGGCCGTGAGCGCCGAGGTGATGTCGAACGAGAACGCGTCGAACCCGCCGGTGTGCGTGCCGATCTGCCGGCCGTTGACCCAGACGCGGGTCTCCCAGGTCACCGCGCCGAAGTTCAGCTTGACCTGGCGACCGTTCCAGGTGGACGGAACGGTGAAGGTGCGGCGGTAGAACATGTTGTCCTCGTGCCGTTTGATCCCCGACAGAGCGGACTCGATCGGGTACGGCACGAGCACCCCCTCGGCCAGCGGACGGCCGATGGGCGGGTTGTTCAGGTTCGGTGCGCCGGCGAACTCCCAGACACCGTTGAGGTTCTGCCACTCGGTGCGCACCAGCTGCGGCCGCGGGTACTCGGGCAGGGCGTTCGTCGGGGACACCTGCGAGGTCCACGGCGTCGACAGCGGAGGGGTCTTCGGGACCCA
The DNA here is from genome assembly GCF_033794685.1 of Streptomyces sp. ID05-26A. Lineage (NCBI taxonomy): Bacteria > Bacillati > Actinomycetota > Actinomycetes > Kitasatosporales > Streptomycetaceae > Streptomyces > Streptomyces sp. ID05-26A. The sequence goes on along the minus strand of NZ_JARAYZ010000003.1, from coordinate 253,920 downwards.
CTCCGCCGCCTGCGCCGCGGTCGGTGTCAGAAATGTCGCTGTGATGAGGATTCCGACCAATACGCCCAGGACGCGTCTGGTCATGGCACTCCTATCTTCGCAATATCCTTTGTAGGACAACGACGACGAGCAAGAAGGCGCCGCTGACCACTGACTGGTAGTTGCTGTCGAGCGTGCCGATCTGGTTGATGACGTTCTGGATGACCTTGATCAGGCCGACGCCGATCACGGTGCCGAGGATCGTGCCCATGCCACCGGTCAGCAGGGTTCCGCCGATGACGACGACCGCGATGGCGTCCAGTTCCAGCCCGACGCCGATGACCGTGACGCCCGACTGCAGATAGGCGGCGGTCAGGGCGCCGGCGAGACCCGCCAGCGTGCCGCTCATCGTGTAGACGAGGACCTTGGTCTTCGCGACGGGGACGCCCAGGAGGACCGCCGACTGCTCGGCACCGCCGGTGGCGAACACGTTCTGGCCGAAGCTGGTGCGGTTGAGGACCATGCCGCCCAGCACGGCGAGCACGGCCGCGACGAAGATCGGGTAACCGAAGCCGGACACCGTGCCGCGGCCCAGTTCGGCGAACGCGCTGTCGCTCGCGATCTTGTAGGTGTTCGCGCCCTCGTCGGTGATCGCCAGCAGCAGTCCGCGGGCGAACAGCAGCGACGCCAGCGTGACGATGAACGGTGCCATGTTCGTGCGGGCGATCAGCAAGCCGTTGATCAGGCCGATCACCCCGCAGACGACGAGCGGAAGTGCCAGCGCCGCCAGGAACCCGTACTGCGAACCCCAGGCCGCGAGCACACCGCCGAGGGCGTAGAGCGACCCGACGGACAGGTCGATGCCGCCCGTGATGATCACGAACGTCATGCCGATCGCGATCACCACGAGGAACGAGCCCTGCAGGGCCAGGTCGCGCAGGTTGTCGAGGCTGCCGAAGCGCGGGAAGACCAGCCACGAGACCGCGACCATCAGCACCAGCGCGACGGCGGCGCCCTGGCGTTGCAGGACCTTCGTCCGCGCGGCCGCCTTGGGAACGGAGGAGGTGATGGTCATCGGCGCTCCCGTGCCACGTACACGGCGGCGACGATGATCGCGGCCTGGATCATCTGCGCGATCGAGTCCGGCAGGTTGTGCTTGATCAGGGTGGCCCGGACGAGCTGCATGAGGATCACGCCGAACACCGTGCCCAGGACGCGGACCTTGCCGCCGGTGAGCGGGGTCCCGCCGACCACGACCGCGGTGATCGCGGACAGCTCCATGAGCAGGCCCATGTCGGCCGGGTCGCTGGCGGCGAGCCGGGACGTGGCCAGGACGCCCGCGACCGCCGCGAGCACGCCGCAGATCGCGTAGACGCCGACCAGCACCCGGTTGACCGGGAGTCCGGCCAGGGTGGCGGCCCGGCGGTTGCCGCCGACGGCGACGAGCTGGCGCCCGAACGTGGTGCGGTTCGTCAGCCCGGCGATCACGAGTGCCAGCGCCCCGGCGATCAGCACGCTGATCGGGATGCCGAGCACGTCGCCGGTGCCGAGGGCGAGGAACGCGGGGTCGTGCAGCTGCACGAGCTGGCCTTCCGCGATGACCAGCGCCAGGCCTCGCCCGCCCACCAGCAACGCGAGGGTGGCGACGATCGGCTGGATGCCGACCTTGGCGACCAGGAAGCCGTTGAACACTCCCGCCAGCGCGCCGACGACGAGCGCCATCACGATCGCCATCAGCGGGCCGGCGCCCAGGTAGAGCGGGATGATCGCGGCGGCCAGCGCCATGACCGCGCCGACGCTCAGGTCGACGCCCTCGGTGCCGATCACGAGCGCCATGCCGAGTGCGACGATCAGCACCGGCGCGGCCTGCACGAGCTGGGTCGTGAAGTTGCCCAGCGTCAGGAAGTTCGACGTGAACAGGGCGTTGAACAGCAGCAGCGCGGCAACGGCGACGTAGACACCGTTGTCCTGCAACCACCGCGTCCGGGCGGCCGCGGTGCTAGCCCTGGTGGCTGGCCGCGTGGTCGTCTGCGTCATCCCTCACCTCCGCCGCGATCGCCGCGAGCACGTGTTCACGGGTGAGCTGGTCTCCTTCGAGTTCACCGGCGACCGCTCCGTCGCGCAGCACCACGAGCCGGTCCGCGCCGTCGAGCAGCTCGTCCAGCTCAGAGCTGATCAGCAGCACCGCCAGGCCTTCCCGGGCGAGTTCGTCGATCAACGCCTGCACCTCGGCCTTCGCGCCGACGTCGATGCCGCGCGTCGGTTCGTCGAGGAGCAGGATCTTGGGTTCGGTGCACAACCACCGGGCCAGCAACACCTTCTGCTGGTTGCCGCCGGACAGCTCCGCGACCTTCTGCTCGGGGCTCGACACCTTGATGCGCAGGCGTTGGACGAACGTGTCCACGATCCGGTCCTGCCTGGACCTGCTGGTCACGCCGAACCGGCTGAGCCTCGGCAGCGCGGCCAGCACGATGTTCTCCCGCACGGACAGGTTCGGGATGATCCCGTCGGTCTTGCGGTCCTCGGCGAGCATGCTGATGCCCGCCTTCATCGACGCCTTCACGGTGTGCGGCACCGGTTTTCCCGCCACCAGCACCGTTCCCCTGCTCAGCGGGAGCGCCCCGATGATCGCGCGCGCGGTCTCGGTGCGGCCCGACCCGAGCAGGCCGGCGAGGCCGACGACCTCACCGGGCCGGATCGAGACGTGCACGCCGTTGATGCGCGGTTTGCTCGTCAGGTCGCGGGCTTCGAGCACCGGCTGCGTGTCGGCCTGGTGCCCCTCGCCGAACGCCGTGGTGCCGTGCTTCTCGATCTCCTTGACCGACCTGCCGAGCATCAGCGAGACGAGCTCGATGCGCGGAAGTTCCCCGAGGGGACCACTGTGCACGCTCACGCCGTCCCGGAGCACCGTGACCGTGTCGCAGATCCGGTACAGCTCGTCCATGCGGTGGCTGACGTAGATGATCGCGATGCCCGCCTCGTGGAGCTTCCGCACGACGCCGAGCAGCGTCTCGACCTCGCGCGGTTCGAGCGACGACGTGGGCTCGTCCATGATCACGACGTCCGCGTCCGCCGCGACCGCCCTGGCGAGCGCGACCATCTGCTGCTCGCCGACCGCGAGCGTCCCGAGTGGACTGCTCACGTCCGCGGTGATGCCGTAGCCCCGCAACAACTCCGCGGCGTCGGCGTCTCGGCGAGCGCGGTCGATCAGGCCGAACCGGTTGCGCGGCTCGCGGCCGAGGAACAGGTTCGCGGACACGCTCATCAACGGGACGAGGTTCACCTCCTGGTAGATCGTGGAGATGTGCCCGTTGCGGGTGACGCGACCGGCATCCGGGGTGTGGATGCCGGTCAGCACCTTGATCAGCGTCGACTTGCCGGCACCGTTCTCCCCGACCAGGGCGTGGATCTCGCCGCGCCGGAGCGTGAAGTCCACGTCGTCGAGTGCGCGGACGCCGGCGAACGTCTTGGTGACGCCCGCGACCTCGATGACCGGATCAGCAGGCATTTCAGTAGGCATTGGCGAGCTTCTGCGCGGCGTTCGTGGTGTCGTACTCGTCGTCGGAGATCACGATGGTGTTCGGGATCTCGTCGCCCTTGCCGAACTTCTCCAGCGTGTCGAACGCGAGCGGGCCGAAGCGCGGGTTGGACTCGACGACGGCGGTGTAGCTGCCGTCCGCGATCAGCTGCACGGCGTTGCGCGTGCCGTCGATGGACACGACCTTGACGTCCTTGCCCGGCTGCTTGCCCGCGGCCTTGAGCGCGGTGACGGCGCCGACGCCCATCTCGTCGTTCTCGGCGTAGACGGCGGTGATGTCCGGGTTGCTCTGGATCAGCTGTTCCATCACGGCCTGGCCCTTGGACCTGTCGAACTCACCGGTCTGCTCGGCGACGACGGTGAGGCCCGGGGTGCCCGCGATGCCGTCCTTGAAGCCCTTGGTGCGGTCGACCGTGACGTTGTTGCCCGACGCGCCGAGCAGGATCGCGACCTTGCCGGTGCCGCCGGTCGCCTTGATCATCTGCTGGGCGGCGCGTTCGCCCTGCTTGACGAAGTCGGACCCGATGAAGGTCAGGTAGTCGCTGCAGGGCTGCGAGGTGACCTTGCGGTCGATCGTCACGACCGGCACCTGCTTGGCCTTGGCCGCGTCGAACGCGGGCTGCAGGCCGTCGGAGTTGAGCGGCGCCACGATCAGCAGCTTCGCGCCGCGGTCGATCAGCGACTTGATGTCGCTGATCTGCTTGTTCAGGTCGCTCTGCGCGTTCGTGTACAGCAGCTCGGCCCCGCGCTTCGCGGCCTCGTCCCGGATCGACTGCGTCTCCGCGGTGCGGAACGGGTTGGCCTCCTTCTCCGACTGGGAGAAGCCGACCAGCGCACCCTTGAGGTCGATCTGCGGGTACCCGGTCTTGCTCCGCGCACAGCCCGGACCTGCGCTTTGGTTCTGCGCGGCGGACGCGGCGGGGCCTTCGCTGCCGGCTGTCGTGGGGGTTTCCCTGCTGGTGCACCCCGTCACGAGCAAGGCGGCGACGGCGATGAGCAACATGCGAGACATCGTTGGCTCCTACACGGCGGGCTATGCGTGGACGCGCTCTCAGGCGCTAGATTTGCATCGTTGTTCCAACGATGTAAAGACCGGGTCCGTCCCGGTACTTTTCCCGGTACTTTTTCTGGAGGCTGTGTTGGCCACGCTGAAGGACGTCGCCCGCCTGGCGGGCGTCTCGGTGAAGACCGTGTCGAACGTGGTCAACGGCTACTCGTTCGTGAAGCCCGACAACCGGCGCCGCGTCGAGGAGGCGCTGGAGGCGACCGGCTACCGCCCGAACCTCGGCGCCCGCAACCTGCGCCGCGGCCGCACGGGCTTCATCGCCCTGGTCCTGCCCGAGCTCTCGATCCCCTACTTCGCGGAACTCGCGGGCCTCGTCATCGCCGCCGCCCAGGAACACGAGTGGAACGTGCTCATCGAGCAGACGTTCGGCACCCTGGCCGGTGAACGCTCGGCGCTGGCCGCCCTGGGCCCGCACCTGGTCGACGCCGCGATCCTCAGCCCGGAAGCCCTCCAGGTGGACGACTTCCAGCTGCCGGTGCCCGCCGTCCTGCTGGGCGAGCACGCCGTGGACGTCCCGATCTCCCGCGTCGGCATCGACAACGTGGCCGCCGCCCAGGCCGCCGTCCGCCACCTGATCTCACTGGGCCACCGCCGCATCGCGGCGATCGGCGCCCACCCCCACCGCGGCACGGCGGCACTGCGCCTGGAGGGCTACCGCCGGGCACTGGCCGAGGCCGACCTGCCGTTCGTGGACGAGTTGGTCGTCCCGGCGCTGAACTACCACCGCGCGGACGGCTCCGCCGCGATGAGGTCGTTGCTGGACCTGCGAAACCCGCCGGACGCCGTGTTCTGCTTCAACGACCTGCTGGCCATCGGCGCCATGCGGGCGGCGGCCGAACGCTTCGTGCGCGTCCCGTCCGACCTGGCCGTGGTGGGCTTCGACAACAACGAGGAAAGCGTCTACAGCTCGCCCTCCCTGACCTCCATCGCCCCGGACAAGGCCGCCATCGCCCAGGCCGCCGTGGACCTGCTGCACCGCCGCGTCGAGTCCAGCGACTCCCTCGAGAACGTCGAGACGCCGTTCTCCTTGCAGGTCAGGGAAAGTACCGTGGCCCGATGACGGTGACGTTCGGCCCCGACCACATCGTCTTCACGGCCTACGAGTTCCCGTGGGCCAGCGTGCACCCGCATGGCCTGTTGTCCGCCGTTGACGTGCGGGACGTGTCGACGACCCTGCAACCCGAGATCCGCACGGTGACCGGTGAGACGTTGTTCCTGTCCTGGGACGACAAGCCGGGGCTCGTCGAGTTCTGCCGGCGTCACGGGATCGCGGACGTCGTGCGGTTCGACGTGTGGGGGAACCTGTTCGAGCCGTTCCTGGACACCGAGTTCACGGACTCGCAGAAGGCCGCGACCAACGCCCGCCTGCACGGTGTCGGACTGTCGCAGGCTTCGATCGACTCGATCCGCACTCGGCTCACGCCGCTGATGCACGCCTACAACTTCGACAGCATGTTGTGGGACTGGACGGATCTCGGGCTGTACGACCTGCTCAGCGCGTTGAACGGCAAGCTGGTGCCGGCCTCGCTGCCCGCGACGCTGGGGGATCTCGCCGAGGTTTACCGGTGGGCCATGGAGATCGCGGACTACGGGCGGCGCGCGAAGGCGTCGTAGGTGCGCTGGTCGTAGAGGACGAACCTGATCAGGTCCAGGCCGGAGTCCTCGGTCGCGGCTCGGGCGATGCGGGCGGCGTCCTCGACGGGCCAGCGGTAGATGCCGGTGGAGATCGCGGGGAACGCGATGGTGCTCGCTTGGAGGTCGGCCGCTGCTTTCAGGGCGTTGTGGTGGCACGCGGTGAGCAGGTGGGAGCGGTCCTCGGTGGCCGACCACACCGGGCCGACGGTGTGCACGACCCAGCGCGCCTTCAACTTGCCGGCGGTGGTGGCGACGGCCTGGCCTGTCTCGAGACCGCCGCCGTAGTGGCCCGCGCGGAGCTTGCGGCAGTCGGCGAGGATCTCCGGACCGCCCTTGCGGTGGATCGCGCCGTCCACTCCCCCGCCGCCCAGGAGGGAGGAGTTGGCGGCGTTCACGATCACGTCGACTTCCTGCTCGGTGATGTCGCCGAGGACGTACTCGATGGTGGCCACGCCCCCGATTGGATCACGATCCGCCACGCCGCGCGCTGGGGTTTCCGCGCGGCGGAGCACGCTCGCGCACCGCGCGGGCCACCTGTCACGTCAGATCATGCGGCCTTCACGACAACGGGCAGGTCGACACATCCGCCGGCCGCCCCAGCGTCGCCGACCGAGGTGGCTGCACCCCGCCCAGCCACCGCTCCAAAGCCACGAACGCCGCCCGATGACAGGGCGCCAACGGCCGCAACCGATCCGGATGGGCATCCACCAGCCCATCAACGTGCGTGCCCTGTTCCACCCGGTAGTACCGGTGCAACCGGTCAGGCGTCATCCCCGCGTACACATCAGAGTCCTGCGAGATCGGCAACAACACGTCGTACGTCCCGTGCACGGTGAGCAAAGGCCGCTTCACCTTCCCGGTCAACGCAACCCGCGACACCGACGGCCCGGCAATCCGCCGCCGCTCCACGTACGAGTAGTCCGCATCGCACAACGGCGTCCCTGAAGCACAGAACGGCACCCCCGCCTCCAGGTCCCCGTCGAACCGAGGATCGAACTCCTCGCGGTAGATGCGCTGCGTCAGGTCCCAGTAGTACCGGTAGTGGTAGTCCCACAGGAATTCCGTGCCGGCCGGAAAGCCCGCCGCGACCATCGCCTCGTGGGCGCCCGGCGCACCCGCCACGTAGGCCGGGTAGGCGCGCAGGACGGGTGGCAGGAACGTCAGGGGGTTCGGCCCACCCGATGTCCACAGTGTCCCCTCCCAGTCGACACCACCGTCGTAGAGGTGGGCGCGGTTCTCCAACTGCCAGCGGACTAGGTAGCCGCCGTTGGAGATGCCGGTGGCGATGGTTCTGCGCGGGGTTCGGCCGTAGCGTTGGGAGACAACGGACTTCGCCGCGATCGTGAGTTGGGTGAAGCGGTGGTTCCACTCCTCCATCGCCCGGCCGTCGCGGTAGAACCGGGCTCCGGTGTTGCCCTTGTCCGTGGCGGCGAAGGCGTAGCCGCGGGACAGGACCCAGTCGGAGATCGCCCGGTCGTTGGCGTACTGCTCGCGGACGCCCGGGGAGCCGGTGACCACGAGGCCGCCGTTCCAGCGGTCGGGCAGTCTGACCACGAACTGGGAGTCGTGCCAGCCGTGGTTCGTGTTGGTGCGCGAGGTGTCCGGGAAGTAGCCGTCGATCTGGATGCCCGGCACGGCGCCGGGGACGGGCAGGGCGGTGCTCGTGAGGCCCGCCCAGTCGGCCGGGTCGGTGTGGCCGGTGGTGACGAGGCCGGTCGTGGTGAGGTCGGCGAGGCGGGCGAGTTGCTGGTGTTCGGCGCCGGGGACCGTCATCGCGGACGTCTGCGGGGTCAGCGCCAACACCAGGACCAGCGGGAGCAACATAGCTGGTCAAGCTAGTTGCGACGGCTTCCTGGCGACATAGCTGTCTCCCACACAAGGCCCGCTTTGAAGGTGGTGAAGCCGAACAGGTCGAGCACCCGGCGGACCTGCGGCTGGGGGTCGTGCACGGAGAACGACTTGCCGTTGTGGTGCGCCGCGCACAGCAGGAGCAGCAGGGTGCGCAGGCCGCCCGCGGACAGGAACGTCACCTCGGCCAGGTCGACCGAGACGCGGTCGACGGTCGTGTCGGTGGTGCCGGGCAGAACGGCGGCGAAGAACACCTCGCAGGTCGTCATGTCCATCTCGCCTTGGCAGGTGACCACGAACCGGGTACCGGAGCGTTGCGTCCGCACGGCGAACGGGCTGGACTCACAGGTGGTCATGAACCACTTCACCGCACCGCGCGGGCACGCGATAGCAGCGGAAACGAAGCGGTGGCCCGAAAAACGAAGTGCCTCAGCCCGACCGCAGGGTCGTCGACGGCGAGACGTCGTAGGCGGCGCGGTAGTGGGCCGCGAAGACGCTCGGGCGGGCGTAACCCCACCGGGCCGCGATCTCGGTGACCGAACCATCACCGGCCCTCAGATCGTCATGGGCGCACGAGAGGCGCACACGCCTGAGGTACGCCATCGGCGTGGTGTCCAGGTGCTGGCGGAAAGCGAGTTGCAACGCACGGATGGACACTCGTGCGGCGCGCGCGATGTCGGCGGCGGAGAGGTCTGTCGTGGCGTTGTTCTCGATGAACATGACCGCACGACGCAGGCTTTTCGGGTGTGCGTCACGGCGGTCGGCCGGTGTCGGCGCGGCGGACGTGGTGTTCGGGAACGTGGCGAGGGTGACCGCCACGAGCAGGTGGGTCGCGTTCGCCGTCACCAGCGGGTTGTCCTCGAAGCGCGGGAGCACCTCGTCGCGCAGGTGCACGCACGTCGACCACCACGTCGCCGCGGCCGGGGAGGAGACGGGCCGGAACCCGGTGAACCGGGCACCGTCGGCCACCTCGTCGAGCACCGACTGGGGCAGCGTGACGGTCGACAGCCTCGGGTCGAGGATCGCGCCGACGAACGAGCTTTCGGGCGGGGCGCACAGGAACACCTCTCCCGGCAGCCAGAAGCGGTCTTCCCCGCCAGACCCGTAGTAGACCTTCCCGGCACCGGCGTGCCCGAACACGTAGTTGTGCATCGGATCCACGATGACCTCGATGCCGACGCGCCCGCGCAGTTCACCGAACCGGATCGGCCCGTTCACCTGCGAGGACATCCACATGTGCGGATTCTCGACACCGGACTTGAGGCGCATCCGGCCATAAGTCGCGTTGAGCGCCTCGTGCACCGCGTCCAACTCCGTCGCCTCGACGACCTGCTCCACGTGCTGCACGATCCTCGTCCGTGCCGGGAATGTCCACCGGCCAAACGATCGGTTCCGCTGGTTCAGGTGGGCGGAACGCCCCGTGGAGCGCTCCGCCTCCCGATGCAGTTACACCCGGACGAGCGAGGCCAGCGCCGTCTGCCCCTGCTGGTTCGGGTGGAACACGGCCTCCGGCCCCTCCTGGCCCGGCGCCAGCGCGTCGAACCCGCGCAGGAACGGGGTGCCCGACTCGCACAACGCGTGGCCTTCGAAAGTCCCAGGACGGGAGAACGGGCTGGCGAACGTCACCTTGACACCCTTGCGAGCCGCCTTGGTCACGGCGGAGCGGAGGGTGGCGTCGATGCCGTCGGCCACCTTGTTGCCCTCACTGCGTTCCGCGGTGGTGAGGACGCCCTCGCCGCAGATCGGGTCGAGCACGGCACCGGGAGGATTGTCCGAAGTGGACACCTGACGGCCGTATCCCACGACGACGACCCGCGCGTGCGGGCTGCGCTTGCCGATCTCGGCGAGCAATGCGGTGACGTTGCCACCCATCTGGGGCAGCTTCGCCAGAATCGCCTCGGTCGGAGCTCCCGTGCAGTCGGCCTGGACGCAGATACCGCCGTACGTCGCGTAGTCGATGTCGTTGGTGCCCACGGTGAGCAGCACCAGGCCGGTGTCGCCCCGCAGAGCGTCCAACTGGGCCGGACGGTCCTTGAAGGGCCGCGAGAAGTCCGCGGTGGCGGCACCGCTGCAGCTCACGTTCGTGAACGAGCCTAGCCTGCCCGCCTCGCGCAGCCGGTTCGCCACCTGCTCGCCGTAGGAGTGGGCGCTGCGCCAGCAGTTGCCGGCGGTTCCGTCCTGGTACGACCCCGCCCCGGTGCCGGAGGCGTACGAGTCGCCGAGCACCACGAGCGAGGTGGAGTACGCCGCGTTGGCAGCAGGAGCGGTCCCCAGAGCAGCCAGAACAGCTGTGAGCAAGGCAATCGTTCTTTTCACAGGACCCCCGTTGTCGATGTCGTCCTGCCCCATGGTGCCCGAACCACCACGACGGCCGCCGCCAATCGAGATGCGGCCGGCCGAAGGTGGACAGCGCTTTCCAGGAAGGGTCGTCAGCTGTGGGAGGCCAGCACATCCGCGATCTCCCGCAGCAGCACCGTTTTGCGGGTGCTGGGCAGGAACGCCGCCAGCACGGCGTTCTCCGCCAGCTTCGCGACCTCCCCGCGGCCGAGCCCGAGCGCGGACGCCACCGCCAGGTACTCGCCTTCCAGCGTCGCACCGAAGAACGGCGGGTCGTCGGTGTTCAGCGTGACCACCACGCCGGCGTCGAGCATCTGCCGCACGGGATGCGCCTCGATCGATTCCACCTGCCGTGTGCGGACGTTGGAGGTCGGGCACACCTCCAGCACGATCCCCTTCAGCGCCAGGTGTTCCAGCAACGCGGGGTCCTGGTGGCAGCTCGTGCCGTGGCCGACGCGCTCGGCGCGCAGGTCGCGCACGGCGGACCAGACGGTCTCCGGACCGGTGGTCTCCCCCGCGTGCGGCACGCTGTGCAGGCCCGCCTCCCTCGCCGCGTCGAACAACGGCGCGAACTGGGCGCGGCCGACACCCTCCTCCGGGCCGCCGAGCCCGAAGGACACCAGGCCGCCGGGCCGTTCGGACAGCGCGAACGCCAGCGTCTCCCGCGCGGCGACCAGGCCCTTCTCCCCGGGGATGTCGAAGCACCAGGCCAGATCGACGCCCAGCGCCGAGGCCGCCGCACGACCGGACTCGAGCCCCGCGAGGAGTTCGTCGCCCGCCATGCCGTCCGTCAGGTGGTTGTACGGCGTCACGGTGACCTCGGCGTACCTGACGTTCTGCCGCGCGAGTTCGCGGGCCAGGCCGACGACGAGGGCGTGGATGTCGGCGCGGTCCTTCAGCATCGACTGGACCGCCCAGTAGACCTTCAGGAAGTGGTCGAAGTCGCGGAACGTGTAGAAGCGTTCCAGTTCGGCGCGGTCGGTGGGGACGCCGGCCTCGGGATGGCGCCGGGCGAGTTCCAGGACGGTGTCGAGACCGGCCGACCCGACGAGGTGGACGTGCAACTCGACCTTGGGCAGAGCGTGGACGAACGAACGCATGGCAAAGCTCCCCGTGCGAGGTGAAGGTGAGAGGGAGTGGCGGAAGAACGGGACGACTCAGGGAGCGAGGTCGCCGCGTTCGGTGTCGGCGCCGTAGAGCGGCAGCTTGAAGTCCGGCACGATCCCCAAACTAGCAGCAACGCGCGAAATGCGGTGGCGGCGTTTCGGGCGCGGTTGCACGATGTGGCACGTGACCGGTGAGGACGTGCTGGAGATCTTGGCCGCGTTGCGGGAGTTCGACGTCTGCGTGGGCGGTGGCTGGGGTGTCGACGCCCTGGCGGGTGAGCAGACGCGCCCGCACGGCGACCTCGACCTCATGCACCGCGAGGAGCAGGAACCCCGGGTCCTCGGCGCGCTCGCCGCGCTGAGCTTCGCGGAAACGTTGTCGTGGCGGCCGGTGCGGTTCGTGCTCACCGATCCTCGAGGACGCGAGATCGACCTGCACCCCTTGCGGTTCGCGCCGGACGGCAGCGCCGAGCAGTCCTCGTTCACGCCCGGCGAGCCGTTCCGGTATCCGGCCTCGTGCTTCGTCACCGGCACGATCCTCGGCACGACCGTGCGCTGTCTCTCGGCCGAGCAGCAATGGCACTTCCACCAGGGCTACCAGCCGCGCGAGCGGGACCTGCACGACCTCGCCCTGCTGCGGGAGGAACTCGGTGGCCACGCGGGTCGGCGTGGGTCGGGTGAAGGGATTCGACCCGAGCTTCGGCCCTGAACCAGCGAAGAACTACGACAACTCACCCCGCGACGACGAGAGCGGCACGCTTCCTCGCGGGATTCGGCGGGAGCGCTCTGGAGTTCGCGATCGGCACCGGCCGCATCGTGTTGCCCCTCGAGGAATCCGGTGCCGAGGTGGACGGCGTCGAGTTCGCCCCGGACAGCACGCGGCACGTGAGCGTGTGCGAAAGAGCCGCGTAACGTTCTCCGGCGGCGACCGAGTTCCTCTGTGTCCACTCAGGCGGCACAGAGGAGGCGACGATGATCGCAGTCGTTCCGGTGCGGTACGCGGCCACGGACAGCGTGTGGTCGCGCGAACAGTTCGAGAACTGGATGAGGCCCGGCATCGACCACGGCCTGGGGGACTTCTGGTGGCGGTGCTCGCGCGGCCTGTTCGACGTGAGCAGCCGGGTGTACGACCCGGTGGAGATTCCCAACCCGATTCCGGTGTCCGACAACCAGAAGCGCGCCGAGTTGCACGAGGCCGTGGTGAAGGCCGCCGCCACGGTCGACTGGGCGCACACGGACGTCCTGCTGATCTGGCTCGCCCGGCCGACCGGCTGGTGGGGCGGTGGTGAGGTGTCGGTGCCGGGCCCGGACGGACAGCAGAAGAGCATCCGGGTGACCGTGGTCGACTCGATCACGCCGTTCGACGCGGCGTGCCAGGAGCTCGGGCACGGCTTCGGACTCCGGCACGAGATCGACTCCGCCGGCCGGGAGTACGCCTCGCCGTACTCGGCGATGAGCTCGCGCGGCTACGGCCCGACGGCGCCGGGCGACCAGAGCTGGATCCGCACGCCCGTGGCGGCGTTGCCGGACGGTGGACCGAACATGCAGTCGCCGCACGTGGGCGTGCCGGCGAACCGCATCGTCGGGCCGCTGGTGCCGAGCGCGCACATCTACGGCGACCCGCGGTTCCGCGACAGCTCGTCGGTGGTGCACGTCCGCGGCCTGCCCGCGAAGACGCGGTTGTACAAGCCCGACTACGTCTCACCCGGTTCCGGCAAGCCGGTGCTGCTCGCCGTGCCGTCCCAGCGGCGCGACGGGCGGACGTTCCTCGTGGAGTTCCGCCGCGCCGCGACCGGGGCCTACGACCAGGGCATCGGCGTCGAGGGCCTGGTCGTGCACTCGCTGAACCCCGACGGCCGGGTGCGGTACGACGGCGTGGCCGACCTGAGGAACACCGAGTGGGCCTGCCCCGCGGGCAACTTCGCGTTGCGGTTCGACGCGGTGAGCGAGGACTTCGCGGACGTCGAGGTCCGCGCGGAGTCGGTGGTCTCGTTCCCGATCCGCGGAGTCCTGCTGGCGGGCGGGTTCCGCACCCAGCACCAGCTCAACACCATGACCCGCGACGACATGCGCAACACGCTGATCGTCGTCATGACGTCGCTGAGCAAGCAGAACGACTACCAGCGCTACGACAACGACACCTTGGCGGGCATGGGCGCGGTCATGGTCTTCCTGCGCCGCAACGGACTGCGCGACGACGCCGCGCTCAAGACCATGACGTCCGACGACCAGCGCAACGTGGCGATCGTCGAGCTGCACGCGCAGACCGGTGCGGGACAGGCGTTGCAGGGCTTCACGAACCTGCAGCTGTCCCAGATCGCGCTGGGCAGCGACCTCGCCACCCGCGGCAGACGTCCGGGCGCGACGTCGTTCTACGGGCGCGGTGTGCTGCTCGCCGGCCGGTTCCGCACCCAGCACCAGCTCAACACCATGTCCCGCGACGACATGCGCAACACGCTGATCGTCGTGATGACGTCTCTCAGCAACCAGAACGACTACCAGGCCTACAACGACGCGGACCTGGCCGGCGCCGGCGCGGTCATGGTGTTCCTGCGGGAGACCGGGATCCGCGACGACGCGGCGTTGAAGACCATGTCGGCGGACGACCAGCGCAACGTGGCGATCGTCGAGTTGCACGCGCAGACAGGCCGGAACCTGCAGGGGTTGAGCAACCTCGACCTGGCGCTGACCGCGTTAGGAGTTGAACGCTTCTAGCGCCTCGGCCTTGATCTGCTCGAACTGGGCGGCCATGGCCTCGGACAACGCCTGGGCGCCGCTCAACGGGCGCACCATGACGGTGAACTCGTCGATCAGCCCGTTCTCGTCGAGGTGCAGGAAGTCGCAGCCCTGGATCTCCTTGCCGTTCACCTCGGTCCGGAACACCAGCGCCAGGTTCCGGCCGTCGGCGATCTCGCGCTCGTAGCGGAAGTTCTCGAACACCCGCATCACGCCGCGCAGGATCGCCGCGGTGATCGGCTTGCCGGGGTACGGCGCGAACGCCACGGGGCTGGTGAACACGACGTTGTCGGCCAGGCACGCCGCCATGGCGTCGGTGTCCCCTGCCTCGACTGCCTTGCGGAATGCGTGCACAGCCCACTCCTAATACTCAACTTGTTGACTAGGTCGATGCACCGTAACCTGCTGCTATGTCGCTGCGCAACGCCGTGATGGCCGCTCTGCTCGACGGGGAGTCGTCCGGGTACGACCTCGCCAAGGCGTTCGACGCGTCCGTGGCGAACTTCTGGATCTGCACGCCGCAGCAGCTCTACCGGGAGCTCGACCGGATGGAGGCGGACGGGCTGATCGCCGCCCGCACGGTCGAGCAGGAGCGGCGGCCGACCAAGCGCCTGTTCTCGCTGACGGAGCGGGGACGCGAGGAGCTGACGAGGTTCACGGCCTCGCCGCACAAGCCCACCGCGATCCGGGACGAGCTGCTGGTGGCCGTGCTGGCGGCGGACTCCGGTGACGTCGAGGCGGTCAAGGCGTCGATCCGCGAGCGCAAGCAGTGGGCCGAGGCGAAGATCGCGCGGTACGAACGGCTGCGGGCCAAGCTGCTGGGTGATCACACGGAGGAGGACTTCCTGGCCACCGCCGAACGGGTCGGGCCGTACCTGACGTTGTTGCGCGGCTTGTCGTTCGAGCGGGACAACGTGCGGTGGTGTGCCCGGAGCCTCACCGTGCTGGAGCGGCGTGGTGCCCGGCTCGACACGGCCGGGTGAGGTTGAATCGGGTTCATGAACGGCATTTCGGCTTTGCAGGAGGCACTCGGCGCGCCGGCGGCGGAGGCGCGCAACCGGTTCGCGGGGCGGCTCAACGGGTACCTCGACGGGTCCGACGTCGTGCACGCCGTCCGGTTGCAGGGCTGGCTCGGCCTGGAGGTGCCCGGCCCCGGCTGCCACGTCGGCACGGGCAGCTGGGACTTCACCCGCTTCAAGGCCACGACGTCCCCGGTGACGTGCGGGCGGTGCCGCAGTGCCGGGTTGCTCACCAGTTCGTTCACCGGCGGGCCGCACCAGCAGACGCTGGACCTGGAAGGGATCTAGAGGGCGGCGCGGTTGCGCAGGCCCATCCCGGTCAGCGCGACCATGCCCAGACGCTCGTAGTACGGCCGCAGCGCGTCGTCGCACACGAGGTCCACCGAGTACAGGTGCGCCGCCTCGGCCACGATCCGCCGCATCAGCTCCGTGCCGATGCCCTGCCCCTGATGGGCCGGCAGCACCTCCAGCCACGGGACGAACGCGGTCAGCACGCCGTCGCTGATCATGTTCACGAACCCGACGACGTCACTGCCCGAACGCGCGATCACCGCGCGGTAGCTCCCACGCAGCACGGCGAGGTGCTGGGCGGGCGTCGGCGGTGTGGGCCAGCCGACGAAGAAACCGGCGAGATCGGCCTCGGCGAGGCCGCTGAGGTCGGTGCTGTAGGAAATCACCGCCGCATTGAACCAATTCCACTCCACTTGCGTAGCGGTAATTTCGGCCGATTCTGAGGTTAAGCTCCTGGTCATGCCCCTGCCGACCGCTCCACTGCGCCGTGCGCGCTGTGCTGCCGTCGGCATCGTCAACGGCTCGCTCGCGGTGCTCGCGCACTCCAGCGCGGACGGTCGACTACCCGACGCCGGACTGGTGTTCTCGCTGGTCGCGCTGCTCTCGTGGGCGACGACCGGGTTCGCCCGGCACGAGCTCACCTGGCAGCGGCTGCTCCTGCTGATCGGCGGCGGGCAGCTCGCGATGCACGTCCTGGTGTCGCTCGCCGCGTTCCGGCACACGCACGACGCCGAGCCGGCGCGCATGATCGCCTCGCACGTCGTCGCGACCGCGCTCACGGTCTTCGTGCTCGCCGTCGCCGAACGGTCCGTGCTCGCGCTCGCCCGTGCCGTCACGGCGGCACTCCCCCGCAGGCTCGCCGTCCTGCCCGCCACCGCTCCCCTGGTCGTCGCCACGCCCTCGCTCGTGCCGACCGCGATCGTCCTCCTGGACGTGCTGTCGTGGCGCGGTCCTCCGGCTGAACAGGTCTGAATCCCCTTCACAGGGCCGCTCACCGAGCGGTCCTGCCCCTGTTCACGCCCATCTGGAGCACCATGACCACCACAGCCACTCCGTCACGCACGTCGTTCGCGTGGCGGGGACTCTTCCTGCGCCTGCACTTCTACGCCGGCGTGCTCGTCGGCCCGTTCATCCTGATCGCCGCGCTCACCGGCGTCCTCTACGCCCTGACCCCGCAACTGGAGTCGTGGATCTACTCCGACCAGCTGCGCGTTCCCGCCACCGCACCACAACTTCCACTGTCCACGCAGGTCGACGCCGCGCTCTCGACCTCACCACAGGGATCGCTCGTCGCGGTCCGGCCGGCCCCGGAACCCGGTGCCACGACCCGGGTCCTGTTCTCCGAGGAGGGTCTCGGTGAGTCCGAACGGCGAGCGGTCTTCGTCGACCCCGGCACCGGACGCGTCACGGGGGACCTCGTCGTCTACGGGTCGAGCGGGGTGCTGCCCCTGCGCACGACGCTCGACCACCTGCACCGCAACCTGATGCTCGGCGAACCCGGCCGTCTCTACAGCGAACTGGCCGCGTCCTGGCTCTGGGTGGTCGCGCTGGGCGGCCTGGTGCTGTGGGTCTCGCGGGCCCGCAAGAGCAAGCGCATCCGGACGCACGGGCTGATCGGCGTGTGGGTGCTCGCGGGCGCGTTGTTCCTGTCCGCCACCGGTCTCACGTGGTCGGCCTACGCCGGTGAGAACGTCGCGATGCTGCGCACCGCGGTCGGCTGGTCCACGCCGACGTTGAAGATGACCGGCACCGGCGAGAGCCACGGCGACCACGGGTCGGTCACCTCGTCCTCCACCGGCGGGCACGGCGAGATCGACGAGGTCTTCGGCGCCGCGAGGGGCGCGGGGCTCGACGCGAAGGCGCTCGAGCTGAGCCTGCCGCTGGAGACCGGCGGCGCCTGGAAGGTGGCCGAGATCGAGAAGGGCCTGCCCACCCAGAACGACGCCGTGGCGGTGAACGGCGGCAACGTGGTGAGCACGCTGAACTTCGCCGACTTCCCGTTGGGCGCGAAGCTGACCCGGTGGGGCATCGACGCGCACATGGGCGTGCTCTTCGGCTGGCCCAACCAGTTGTTGCTGCTGCTGATCGGCGGCGGACTGGTCGCATCGGTCGTACTCGGTTACCGCATGTGGTGGAAGCGCAGGCCCACGAACGGGTTCGGCCGTCCGACGCCGCGCGGCCAGTGGCGCAAGGCCCCGCGCGGCGCGTTGGTCGGCCTCGGCGCGGGCGCGCTGCTCGCCGGGTGGTTCGCACCGCTGCTCGGGATCAGCCTTCTGGTCTTTTTGGTCGTGGACGTCCTGCTCGGACGCCGCGCGAAAGCGACCTGACACAAAGGATCCGCGGCGGCGTCCACTCGGGCGCCGCCTCCGTCCACTGTGGACAGGCCTTGCTTGATCTGGACATTTACGGCATATTAACGGGCAGGTGAGCCGGGAAGTCTGGTCGGCCCGTTGTCACAACCAGGTGACGGCGGAGAGCTGACGAGGGGCGCCCGAATGACACTGATCCCCCACGCCATCCCCCTGATCAACGATCCCCAGGTCGTCCGCGCGCTGGCCGCGCGCTGGCGCCGCACCAGGACGTTGCTGCTGCTCTCCTCCGGTGTGCTGCCCGTCGCGATCGGCATCGTCTGCGTCGTGCTCGCCGGGATGACGTCGGCCGGGCAGCAGATCATGCCGTGGTGGTCGGCGATCCCGGCCGTCGCCGCGGCGGCGTGCGCGTGGGCGTTGCTGACCTGGTTGCGGCGCAACGGGTTGAGCGACCCGCACTCGTGGCTGCCCGCCACCACCCTGATGACCTCCGCTCAGCTCGTGCTCGGTGTGCTGCCGGGTTCCGGCATCGCTCTGCGGCTCAGCCCCGGCGCGGCGATCGCGGTGAAGGCGTTGTGCGCGGCGGGAGTGCTCGGCGCGGGTTCCGCCAGCGCGCTCGCCCGGCTGGCCCACCGCTCGTTGCTCTCCTCCCCCGTCCTCGAACTCGGTTCGACGGCGTTCCCGCTCGTGCTGGTGCATCGCGGCACGCGCCTGGTGATCGGCACCGAACGTGCCGACTGGACCACGCGGGAGGGGTCCCGGGTCGACTCCGGGGTCTCGTTCGCCCGCATCCTCCGCGTGACAGCGCACTCGCACACGATCGTGCTGCACACCGCGTCCGGCTCGTGGACGGTGCCCGTCGCGGATCCGGCGACCGCGCAGGCCCTGCTGCACCGCCGGATCGAGTGGTGGGAGGAGCGCCGCGACGCCACCGCCGAACGCGAGCAGCGCCGGTACCTCGACCTGGTGAAGTTGCTCGCCGCCGTCAGCGGCGAGGCCACGCGCGGCGGTATCAGCGTCACGGTCGACTCGAACGGCCTGACGACAGGCATTTCGCTGAGCCCCGAGGTCCGCGCACTGGAACCGGAAGTGCTCGCCGCGCAACTGATGGCGTGCGTGCAGAAGGCACGGGCCGACGCGCGCAGACAGGTCCAGGACCTCGTCCTGGACCACGCCGACGACCAGATGGTGAAAGCCAGCCACTAGTCGGTTGCCGCGTGCCCGTCGTCCTGCCTACGTTCGCCCTGAGAACTTCGGGAGATGGGGGACGACTTGCGCAGACGTGACTTCTTCGCAGCGGCGGCCGGGGTGGCCGCTGTCGTGGCCAATCCCGCGAGCGCGCTCGCGGCCACCGGACAACGGCCGGGCGCCTCGCACCCGCCGGACCTCCACCTCGGCGACTTCCCCGTCGTGGCAAGGGTTCGGGCGCGCAACGCACTGGAACACCTCAGGGTCCTGAGCGACAGGATCGGGCCGCGCATCGGCGGCACCGCGTCCGAGCACCGGGCGCGCGACTACCTCGTCCGCGAGCTCAAGGCGTTGCGCTACCAGGTGACGACGCAGCCGTTCACCGTGCCGGACAAGTACCTCGCCGACGTCAACGGCAAGTGGCAGGCCGGAGCGTCGCGCTTCGGCACCCTCGGCGTCACCGTCAAGGCCCCGTTCGTCGAGGTCGTCGACGGCCAGCTGCCGGACCTCACCGGCAAGATCGCGTTCTACGTCAACGCCCCCACCGGTTCCGCCCACGTGCACGCGGCGATCGAACGCGGTGCGGTGGCGGTCGTCCTCGGCCGGATCTCCGCGACGGCGAGCAAGTCCAGTGCCTTCTCCCCCACGCTCGACCGGAACGTCGCGGTACCGGTGATCGGGCTGGCCCAGGTGCACACCGAGAAGCTGCGTGCGCAGGCCTCCGGCGAGCTGACGATCAGCACCGTCCACCACCCGAACCTGACGTCCTACAACGTGATCGCGGACCGCCCGGCGACGTTCCCGTGGCGCGACAACGGGGTCGTGATGGTCACCGCGCACTACGACACCGTGCCGGGCTCACCGGGTGCCAACGACGACGGCAGCGGCACGGTCCTGTGCCTCGAACTGGCCCGCGTCCTGCGGCACCTGCCGACGAACAA
Source organism: Streptomyces sp. ID05-26A (assembly GCF_033794685.1). Classification (NCBI taxonomy): domain Bacteria; kingdom Bacillati; phylum Actinomycetota; class Actinomycetes; order Kitasatosporales; family Streptomycetaceae; genus Streptomyces; species Streptomyces sp. ID05-26A. The sequence continues at coordinate 233,927 of NZ_JARAYZ010000003.1, read as the reverse complement.
GGCGCTGCGGTTCGCGTTGTGGGGCTCGGAGGAACAGGGCCTGCTCGGCTCACGGCACTACGTCTCGCAACTCCCGCCCGAGGAGATCGCGCGGATCAAGGGCGTGTTCCAGAACGACATGGTCGCCACCAGCCACGACCCGGCCACGGCGTACTGGCTGCTGTCCGTGGACGGCGCCGACAACGCGACGACCGCCTCGGTCCGCGCCGCAGCACAACGACTCGGCTACGACCCGCGCGTGCACGGCCCGGTGGCACGCGGATCGAGCGACCACGTGCCGTTCCACGAGAAGGGCATGGCGTCGGCGAACTTCAGCTGGCGCGGCGAGGGCGGGCCGGCCCAGCTGGAGCCGATCTACCACACGCCGGAGGACACGATCCGCGACAACATCAGCCCGGAACGGCTGCAGGTGTCGCTGGAGCTGATCGGGGCGGCGGCCTATCGACTGGCCAGCCAGCGTTAGGGAGCGGGTGCGATCAGCTCGTTGAGCATCCGGTCCCGCAGCCACACCGCGAACTCGTCCGCGGGCAACGGCCTGCTCAGGCAGTACCCCTGCACGATGTCGCAGCCCAGGGCGGCGAGGGCGGTCCACGTCTCCTCGTCCTCGACGCCCTCGGCCACGACCTCCAGCTCCAGGTTGTGCGCGAGCCCGAGCAACGAGCGGGTGATCGCGCCGCTGGACGAGTCCGAGCGCATGTTCGTGGTGAACGAACGGTCGATCTTCATCTCGTGCACCGGCATCGTGCGCAGGTAGGCGATGGACGAGTAACCGGTGCCGAAGTCGTCGATCGACAGCCGCACGCCCAGTTCCCGCAGGCGTGTCAGCACGTCGGTCGCGCGGAGCGGGTCGGCGATGATCGCGCTCTCGGTGATCTCCAGGGTCAGCACGTCGGGCGGGCGGCCGTGGCGTTCCAGTGCCGCGGCGACCTGTTCGGGGAACGTCCTGTCCTGCAGGCACTGCGCGCCGACGTTGACCGAGATCGGGACGTCCCAGCCGGTGAGGTGCCAGGTGTGGCACTGGGCCAGCGCGTGGTCGAGCACGTACCGGGTGAGCGGCTCGATGAGGCCGGTCTCCTCGGCGGCCGGGATGAACCTGTCCGGGCCGAGCAGGCCGAGGCGCGGGTGCTGCCAGCGGCACAGGACCTCGGCGCCGCAGACCGTGCCGGTGCGCAGGTCGGCCTTCGGCTGGTAGTGCAGGACGAGCTCGGCCTGGTCGATGGCGCGGCGCAGGTCGCTGATCACGGTGAGCTGGGCGGCGTTGTCCTGGTCGAGGCCGGGGTCGTAGACGGACGTGCCCTGGCGGGCGCGCTTGGCCGTGTACATCGCGATGTCCGCGTGCTGGAGGAGTTCGTGCGCGTCGGCGGAGTCCGTCGGGTACAGCGCGACGCCGATGCTGCAGCCGACGTCGACCGTGAGCCCGTCGAGGTCGACGGCCTCGTCCAGCGCGCGGTGCACGCGTTCGGCGACGACCAGGGCGTTCGCGGCCGTGCTCACGGACGGCAGCAGGACGGCGAACTCGTCACCGCCGAGCCTCGCCACGGTGTCGACCTCGCGGACGGCGCCGGTCAGGCGGGTCGCCACCAGTTGCAGGAGCCGGTCGCCGAACGCGTGGCCGAGGGTGTCGTTGATGGGCTTGAAGCGGTTGAGGTCGATCAGGAACAGGCCGAGCGGGTCGCCGGTCTGGTTGCTGTGGCGGATGGCCTGCGTGGTGCGCTGGGTCAGCAGCGTGCGGTTGGCGAGGCCGGTCAGCGCGTCGTGCATCGCCTCGTGCTCGCTCTTCGCGGCCTGGCGCAGGATCTTGCGGCGGTGGCCGAGCAGCACCACGCCGCACAGCCCGACCAGGCCCAGGTCGATGACGAACGCGATGATCGCGGCGAGCCGGAGGTTGCCGTTGCGCAGCTCCGCGGCACGCAGGTAGTCGGTGGTCTCCAGGCGTTTGAGCTGCACGACCGTGGAGAGCTGTTTGCGCAACGACACCAGCGTGAGCTCGGCCTCGTACCCCTTCTGCCACGACGCGGTGGTGTCGCCCCGGTCGCCGGCGGCGACCGTCTCCCGCAGCAGGCCGCTGTAGTCGCCGTAGAGGTCGCCGACGATCGTGGCCGCGCGGACGTCGGTGGAAGTGCCGTTCGAACGCAGCCAGCGCAGGCTCTCGTCGGCGGCACCGGCGGCGTTCGTGACGGGCTGGCGCATCACCGGCGTACCGGACCGGACGTAGTCGTGGAGGGCGTGGTCGGCGACGTCGACGTTCTGCACGACCAGGCCCCAGTGGTCGCTGGCCTCGGTGAGCTCGTGCAGGTGGGTGGCGGCCTGCTGCATGCTCAGACTCGTCCACAGCGCGAGGCCCGCCAGCGCGGCGAGGCCGACCGTCAGGCTGATGACGGTCGTCTGCACCGTGGTGCGAGCCTCGACCCAATTCGACAGCATCTATTGGCGCCTCACGTGGACATCGCTTTCCGGCGAAGGTGCTATTGGTACGCAGCCAAAGGATTCCACGCAAGCCGACACCACGATCAGCGGTGCACTAACCTTGACCGCTTTCCTCGACCAACTGATGGGGCTTCTCCATGGTCCGCGCTGTCCGTGCCGTCCTGCCTGCGGTTTTGCTCGCGGTGACGGGGGTGAGCGGATGCGGATCAGCGGAGACGTCCGATGACCCGCCCACAATCGGGTTCCTCGCGCAGAACACCAGCCGCGACTTCTCCCGGGAGATGAGCGAGGGTTTCCAGGCGGGCGTGTCGATCGCGGGCGGCGTCCGGGCGGAGGTCACCGGACCGGACACGCACGACGGTCTGAAGCAGGTCGAACTGCTGAGGGACCTGGCCACCCGCGCCAAGGGCGGCATCGCGGTGTCGGCGGTGGCGCCGGAACTCGTGGCCGAGCCGATGGCGCAGGTGGTCGGGGAAGGCATCCCGGTGATGGCGGTCGCGGGCGGCCAGGTCGCGCCGGGCAGCGGCGTCAAGCTCATGATCGAGAACGACGGCTTCGAACTGGGCACGATGCTCGCGGACGCGACGGCCGACCGGTTGCCCCCGGACGCCACGGGCAAGGTCGTGATCGGCAGCAACTCCCCCGGTATGCCGGCGCTCGACCAACGGTCGCTGGGCATGCGGGCCCGGCTCGCGGAGCGGCTGCCGAAGCTGCAGGTCATCGGCCCGCTCGACACCGGGCGCGACCTCACGACGAACCTCGCGACGTGGCAGCGGCTGGCCGACGCGAACCAGGACGCGCTCGTCTTGCTGGGCGCGGGCGACGTCGACGCGATCAACCTCGCGGCCGTGCACGCGGAGAAGAACGCGAAGTGGCTGGCCGCGGCGTTCAGCATCGACCCGAAGGCGTTGCGGGGCGTCAAGGAGGGCCATCTGTTCGCGACGATCTCCGCCGAGCACTTCCTCAAGGGCGCGGTGGCCGGGTGGATGCTCGCCCAGCACGCGAAGAGCGGCCGGAGCCTGCCGGAGGGCTGGTTCGTCGCACCCGGACTGCTGGTCCAGGCGTCCAACGTGGACGAGATCCTCCACCGCCAGTCGAGCGAGGCCACCCGGCTGGAGGCCGCGCGGCCGCAGATCGACGCCCTCACCGGGAACTCGCTGAAGTACCTGCGTCCACTGGACCAGGCTCGCTGAGCCAGGCGGCGCAGCACGCGTTCCACGGCGGTGACAGGGGCGGAAGCGTCGGCGAGCATGGCGGCCACCCCCGTCTTCTGGAGGCCGCATGATCACCCGCCGGACGCTCGCGAAATCCCTGGGCGTCGCACTGGCCGCATCCGCCACCACCGGTGTCGCGAGTGCGGACACCGAGCACTCCCGCCGCGGCCGCTACCTGATCCGCGACGGCGCCGTCGTCACCGTCGACCAGGCGCTCGGGGTGCTGCCCCGCGCGGACGTCCTGATCGACGACGGCAGGATCGCGGGCGTCGGGCGTGACCTGAACGCCCGTGGCGCGAAGGTCGTCGACGCGACCGGCATGATCGTGATGCCCGGTTTCGTCAACACCCACCACCACATGTGGAGCGCGCTGGGCCGCAACTTCGTGGCCGACGGTTTCCCGTACTTCGCGGCGAAGCGGGCGACCTCCACGCTGTACGAGGCCGCGGACGTCTACCGCAGCGTCCTGCTCGGACTCGCCGAACTGGCGAACGCGGGCGTGACGACCGTCCACAACTGGTCCAACAACACCCGGTCCCCCGCGCACGCCGACGCCGAACTACGTGCGCACCGCGATGGCTTGTTACGCGCCCGCTTCTCCTACGGCCACGTCGACCAGATGTCGCGGGACGTGCCGATGGACCTGACGGACGTGGATCGCGTGCGGCAGCAGTACTTCGCGGACGGCACGGCGTTCGACGGCATGGTGCACCTGGGGGTGTGCGTGCGCGGGTTGTCCCAGAGCGCCGAGCCGGCGTTCTTCGCGGACATGGACGGCGTGGTGGGGCGCGGTCTGCCGGTCGCGATCCACGCCGGTCAGTCACCGCCGCGGATCGTGGACGCGGCCGACTACGAACGGCGTGGCTGGCTCGGGCCGAAGACGTTGCTGTGCCACTACGTCACGGCGCTGGACAGCGACATGGAGATCATGGCGCGGACCGGGACGCCGCTGTCGTGGTCACCGCATTCGGAGTTCCGGCTCGGGGCCGCCGGTGATCCCCGCGACGCGCTGCTGCGGTTCCGGCGGGCCGGGGTGCCGGTGTCGCTCTCCTCGGACGCCACGTCCATCGCCACGTCGGACATGTTCGAGGCCATGCGCCTGGTCTGGAACACCGGCATCCCCTGGGCCGGAACACCTTCCGCCGGTCTGCCCGAGGTCGGCTTCCGGAACGTGCTGGAGATGGCGACCCTGAACGGTGCCCGCGCGCTGGGACTCGGCGACGTCACCGGGTCGATCACCGTGGGCAAGCGCGCGGACGTCCTCCTGGTGCGCGCCAACGACATCAACCTCGCGCCGGGCGGACTGTTCGAGACGACGCTGGTGCAGGCGGCGACCGCGGCCAACGTGGACACGGTGTTCTCGGACGGCCGGATCGTGAAGCGCGGCGGCCGTCTCGTGGCCTACGACGTCGATCGGATCGTGCGGGACGCGCGGGCTTCGTCGCTGCGCATCCGCACGACCGCGGGCGGGATCCTCACGCCCCCGAGCTGATGTCGAGCACGGCCTGGGTGAACGCCTCCGGGGCCTCCTGCGGCACGTTGTGCCCGATGCCGTCGAGGATCCGGTGCTCGTAGCGTCCGCTGAACTGCTTGCGGTACGCCATGCCGTCCTTGTTCGGCCCGTCGAAGTCGCTGGCGATCGTGATGGTGGGCACGCTGATCACCGGCTTGGCCTGCAGCTTGCGCTCGAGCCCGTCGTAGCGGTGCTCGCCCTGCGCGAGTTGCAGGCGCCAGCGGTAGTTGTGGATGACGATGGCGACGTGGTCGGGGTTCTTCCACGCCGTCGCGCTCTGGGCGTAGGTGGCCTCGTCGAAGTTCCACTGGGGTGAGGCGAGCTTCCAGATGAGCTTGTTGAACTCGTAGGAGTTCTGCTCGTACCCCTTCACGCCCCGGTCGGTCGCGAAGTAGTACTGGTACCACCAGCCGAGTTCCGCCTGCGGGGACAGCGGTTCCTGGTTCTGCTGGAGGTTGACGACCAGGTAGCCGCTGACCGACACGAGCGCCTTGACCCGGTCCGGCCAGAGCGCCGCGGTGATGCACGCGGTCCGCGCGCCCCAGTCGAACCCGGCGACGGTCGCCTTGCGGATCTTCAGCGCGTCCATGAACGCGATGACGTCGGCGGCGAGGGCGGACTGCTGACCGTTGCGCATCGTGCGCGCGTGCAGGAAGCGGGTCGGGCCGTAGCCGCGCAGGTACGGGATGAGGACGCGCTGGCCTCGCGCGGCCAGGGCCGGTGCCACGTCGACGTAGCTGTGGACGTCGTACGGCCAGCCGTGCAGCAGGATCGTGACGGGGCCGTCCGCCGGGCCGATCTCCACGTAGCCGATGTCGAGCAGGCCGGCCCGGACCTGCTTGACCGGGCCCCAGGACGGCGCGGAGGCGTGTGCGGCCGCGGTGGTCACGAGGGGTGCCGCGAGGCCGGCCACGGCCACTGCCTGGGAGAACTGTCGCCTGCTGATCATGGGATCGACCCTAGGGGCGGGGCTGCGGGCGTCGCGAGCGTCAGGTGACGGTGATCGGGTACGTCACTCCGCCAGGGCGTCTCGCAGTTCGGCTCTCGCCGTGACCCCGAGCTTGGGGAAGATCCGGTGCAGGTGCGTGCTGACCGTGCGGTGCGACAGCTGCAGCCGCTCGCCGATCTCCTTGTTGGTCAGCCCGTCCGCCGCCATCCGCGCGATGGTCAGCTCGTGCTCGGTCAGCTCGCCGTTGCCACCCCGCGACTCGCCGGACGCCCGCAGTTCCTCGCGGGCGCGCTCCGCCCAGTCCTTCGTGCCGAACGCCTCGAACGCCTCCGCGGCCGCCTTGAGGTGCGGCCGGGCCTGTGCCGCCCGGCGCTGCCTGCGCAGCCACGCGCCGAACGCCAGCTGCACGCGGGCGCGGTCCCACGGCGAACTGTCCGCGTCAAGGGCGGTCTCGAACAGCGCTTCGGCGTGGTCGTCCACCGCCAGGAGCGCGCGGGCGTACCTCAGCCCGGCCGCCAGGGCGGGCGAGCTGGTGGCGGTGTCGAGCTCCTCCACGACCTTGCGGGCCTCGTCGGTGTTGCCGCTGCGGGTCGCGGCCTCGACCAGTTCGGGCAACACGTACCGCCGCAGGGCCAGCTGGTAGGAGGGGTCGGCCGGGTCGTGGATCCGGCGCGCGGCGGCGAACGCGTCGGCGTAGCGGCCCTCGCCCAGCGCGGCCAGGCTCCTGGCCAGCTGGACGGTGGCGAGCACCGGGCGTGCGCCGGCGGCCAGCCCGATCCGTTCGGCCTCCGCGGCGAGTCCGGCGGAGAGTTCGTACTCACCGTGCAGCGCGGCGATCTCCGCCTGTACCGCCTTGGCCAGGCCGCGCATGTACGGCTGGCCGGTCTCCTCGGCGAGGCGGGCGGCCTCGTCGGCCACCGGTTCGGCGGCGGCGACGTCGCCCAGGCGGGTGCGGCTCCAGGCCTCGACGGCGAGCGCCCGGGCGAGGAGTCCGAACCGGCCCTGCGCCCGGAAACCCCGTTGCGCGGCAAGGGAGAAGCGCACGGAGTCGGTGAACGCGCCCACCTGGAGGGCGGCGCTGCCGAGCAGCCGGAGGGTGGCGGGGTCGTCGCACTCACCGCGGACCGCGTGCAGCCCGGCGATGACCGCGTCCCCCTGCTGCACCGGGCACACGTAGGCCGTCATCGCCAGCATGCGCGGGTCGTGCGGGTCGATCGGCAGCTTCCGCGCCACGGCGGCGATCCGTTCCCGGACAGCGGCTCCCGGCTCCACCCAGAAGCACCGCATCGCGACGCTCCAGAAGATCCGCAGGCCCAGTTCGACGTCGCCGTCGGCCACCACGGACTCGGCCAGCCCGACCAGTTCGCCCGGGCCCGCCACGCCCACTCCGTCGTCGAACGCCGTGGGCAGCCACGTCACGAGCGCGCGCTCGCGTGGCGTGAGGTCCAGGCCGCGCACGTCGAGCAGGATCCGTTCGACGTCGTCCCGCTGCCCCGCCTCGGTCGCCAACTCGGCCGCCCGCAACAACCTCCGGGCACGCTGAGAGCCGGCACCCAGATCGGCGGCCCGTTCCAGCGCGCTCACCGCACTGGCCGCGCCGCCCCGTCGCAGCGCCCGATCGGCCGTCTTCTCCAGCAGGCAGGCCACGTTCTCGTCGGCCCCGGTCGTCGCACCGGCCAGGTGCCACGCGCGCCGGTCCGGCTCCTCGGTCGTGAAAGCCAGGCGGCGGTGGGTGTCGCGCAGTTCCGAGGCATCGGCCGCGCGCACGATCGCCGACCTGATCAACGGGTGCCGGAACGCGCCACCGGCGTCCACCAGCCTGGCCTCGACCGCGGGCACGAGGTCCGCACGGGACTCACCACCGAGGGCGAGCACGAGCAACGCCGACCGCGTCTCGGCGGGCAGAGCGGAGGCACGCGCGGCGAACGTCTCCTCGAGAGAGTTGCCGCCGAACGGGAGTTCGGTGAGCGCCAACGGGTTTCCGGCCGCCCGTGCGAGCACCCACGACCGGCGTTCGGGATCCAGGCCGGGCGCGACGGCGTCGAGCACCTCCAGCGACTCCGCGGCGGCCAGCGGTTCCAGGGAGAGCACGGGCACCCCGGCGAACACCGGCGACCGCGCGGCCACCACCAGCGTGCTCGCGGACAGGCGGCGGGCCACGAACCCGAGGACGTCCCGGCTCGCCTGGTCCAGCCAGTGCGCGTCGTCGACCAGCACGATGGTCCGTGCCGCTTGGAGCACCTCCAACGCGGCGAGCCCCACCAGGTGCACGGGCGGCGCGGCGCCGTCGGAGAGTCCGAGGACGACCTCCAGCGCGGCCCGCCGCGCACCGGGCAACGTGGTCAGGTCGAGGAACGGGTGCAGGACCTGGTGCAGTCCGGCGTGGGGCAGGTCCTGCTCGGCCTCGACACCGACGACCCGGTGACCGTCGAGGCAGGCGAGCAACGCCGACTTGCCCACGCCGGGCTCACCGACGACCAGCAGCGACCCGCCGGAGCCCGCCAGCGCGGCCAGCCGCTCCCGTTCCCGCTCCCGCCCGACCAGCGACACCCGTCCGACACCCCGTTCGTTGATCCGTTCGGACCAGGGTCTCAGAAAGTCCAGACCGCGCGCTTGCCCGGCCCCACGACCAGCGTGGACGTGCCGAGCTTCTCCACGTGCCTGCCGACCGCGCAGTTCAGTTCGAACTCGACCCGCTTCAGCCCGGTCCGCCCGACCGGCGCCTCGTCGAAGCGCATGGTGGTGCCGCCGCGGGTGGCCGTGACCGAGCCGTCCTCGGTCCACAGCGAGAACCCGCCGGCGCGCAGCAGCGGCAAGGTGTCCGCCAGGTCGGAGGGGGTGACGGCGAGGCGGATGAACGTGATGTCGCGCATCACCCTGTCCTCGTACGCGTCCGGCAGGTAGCGCTCCCGGGACACGTCGCCGGGGAACCTCGCGGGGCCCACCTTGCTGCGCGGGTCGTCCAGGTACTCGTCGCGGTACTCCATGGCCCAGGCGCCGAACCGCTCGTACTTCTCGACCAGGAACAGCGAGTCGAACCACGGCACGGGCTTGCCGTCGCCGAAGTCGCGGGTCTGCAGGAAGTCGATCGGCTTCTCCCCCGCGGCCTGCAGCCGGGCCTTGAGCTTCTCGACGTCACCGTCGCGCTCGGTGGAGAGCCCGAGACCGGCGGCCCCCGGCTCACCGTCCTGGCCCGGCACGTCCCCGAGCCCGAATATCTCCAGGTAGGTCTCCCTGCCTCGCAGGTAGCGCCCCGTCCACACCTTGCCGTCGGCACCGGTCGTGGTGCGCACCTCGAAGTCCGCGAACTCCCTGAGGTAGCGCGAGTGCTCGACCGCGTCGGCGGTGGCGCGGTCGAGCGTGCCCCACGCATGGTTGTAGAACAGCAACTGCCGCTCTCCCGCTCGTGCCGGTCCCGCGACCGACACGACCAGGACTACGGCCAAGATCATGCAGAACACCCGTCGGATCCCCATACAGTCGATCGTAAAACGGACGGGCTCAAGTCGGACTCGAGCCGGACGAAGGGGACTCCGTGTTGGACACCGCCCGGTGGACGGTTCTCGCTCCGCTGCTGCAGGCCGCCACCGCCGGCCGGGACCTGCTGAACTCCACCCTCCGCGGGCTGACCCCCGGAGCCGTCACCGCCGAGGTCCTCCGCGAGATCGGCGAGCACGACGTCCGCCTGGACCTCCGCTTCGACGGCCGGACCACCTCCCACCTGTGCGCCGAGGCCGACGTGGTGGTCACGCTCGACCTCGCCGACGCCGTGCGCGGCCTCTACGGCACCGACGCCCGCCCGTGGCCGAGCCTCGCCGTCGCCACCCCGAACCCCGACCTGGACGAGAACGGCCTGGCCGGCTGGTTCCACAGCCGCAAGGGCCTCGCGCAGTCCGTCCAGGAGCTCCTGTCCGCCCTGAAGCCCGTCCGGCGCGACCTGGGTGAGCTGGCCGTCGAGTTCGGCTCGGACAAGTGGGGCGACCTGCACTGGTACACGCAGCACTACGAACGCCACTTCGCCCGCCTGCGCACCGAGCCGGTGAAGGTGCTGGAGATCGGCATCGGCGGTTACGACGACCCGGACAGCGGCGGTGCCTCGCTGCGCATGTGGCAGCGCTACTTCCAGCGCGGCCTGATCCACGGCCTGGACATCGCGCGGAAGAACGTCACCGGCCCGCGCATCACGACCGTCCGGGGTGACCAGTCCGACGCCGGGTTCCTGGACCGGCTGGGCCGCGAGCTGGGACCGTTCGACGTGGTCATCGACGACGGCAGCCACCTGAACGAGCACGTGCGCACGTCGTTCCACGCCCTGTTCCCCCACGTCCGCGCGGGCGGCCTGTACGTCGTGGAGGACCTGCAGACCTCGTACTGGCCGAGCTGGGGCGGCCACCCCGGCGCGACCCCGGCCACCTCGATGGGTCTGCTCAAGTCCTTTGTGGACGGCCTGAACCGGGCCGAGGTGGGCGATCCGCGCGGCGAGGGCACCTACCTGGAGCGCAACATCAGCGGAATCTCCTTCCACCACAACATCGCGTTCGTGGAGAAGGGGCTGAACGCCGAGGAGGGCGGGCCGGAGTTCCTGCGCACGTTGTAGGGCATCATGCGGGAGTGATCACGATCGGCCAGGTCGCCCGGTACGCGGGGGTGACGATCAAGGCGGTGCGGCACTACCACAAGGTGGGCCTGCTGCCCGAACCCGAGCGCGACCACTCCGGTTACCGCCGCTACACCGCCGGGGACGCGATCGCCCTGGTCAAGATCCGCACGCTCACCGAGGCCGGCGTTCCCCTCGCCCGCGTCGGTGAACTGCTCGGGGCGGACGAGGAGGAGTTCGCCGCGGCGATCAGGGAGATCGACGAGGCGTTGCGCCGCCGCGAGGAGGAGATCCGGCTGGCCCGCGAACGGGTGGTGCGGCTGCGATCGGGCAACGCGCTGCTGGTCTCCCCCGAGGCCGCCGCGATGCTGGACCTGTTGCGGGACATGGGTGTCAGCGAGCGGGGCGTCCGGATGGAGCGGGAGGTCTGGGTGCTGATGCAGGCCGTGGCACCGCAGGAGGCGGGGGTGTGGCTCGCGGACAAGGTCGAGTCGCTGGCCGATCCCGAGTTCCGGCGGATCTACCTGGCCTACGACGAGGCTTTCGACCTTCCCGCCGACGATCCGCGGTTGCCGGGCCTGGCCCGGCGGGCGGCGGACTGGCTGTCCCGCAGGCCCGCCGTCCCCATGGCCGATCCGGAGATCACCGCGCTGGCCCTGTCCATGCGTTCCCACGCCACCTCACCGGCGTGGGAGCGGATGGCGGCGTTCGGCTAGACACGACCGAACATCCGTCCGGCGAGATCGACGCCGACGATCACGCCGTCCGCGTCCCGCGTGAAGAACCCGCGCTGCCCGGTGAACGCCCCGGACGTGATCATGTACTCGTCACGCGGCAGCAGCGCCATCGGGAACGGCGCGTGGTCGGCCGGCAGGTCCGCCTCCGCGGCCGCGCGGATCTCCGGCCGGATCAGCACCTCCAGCACCAGCCCCGATCCGATGTCGTCGATGGTCATGACCATCGCGTCGTTGTCGTACCCGCCGGCCACCTCGGCGGCGTCAGAGGCGTTGTACGGCAACGGTTCCGGGTCACGATCCACCACACCGGCGAAGTGCGCCAGCGCCTGACGCACCACCGCCTGGTTGAACGGGATCCCGTCCGGCCCCTGGTTCGCGACCGACACCACCGCGAACCCGAGTGACGGCACGATCAGCAGCTCGGCGAACTGCCCGTTGGACGACCCGCCGTGCCCGATGGCCGCCACCCCGTCGATGGTGCGCAGGAACCACCCGACACCGATCGCGTCACCGAGGTTGCTGCCGCGCAACACCGCGGTGGGCCGACGCATCTCGGCGAAGTCGATGCCGTCGCCGTCACCGAGGTGAAATCGGGCCCAGGCGAGGAGATCCGCGATCGAGGTGGCGATTCCGCCACCGGGGTTGTTGGCCCGCCAGTGCCTCCACGGCCGCGCGACCTCGCCCTTCTCGTGCCCGACGGCGAACCGGCGGGTCATGACGGCGTCCCGGTCGAAGTGCGTGTCGGCGAGCCCGAGCGGCTCCAGCAGCAACGCCGCGATCGCCTGCTCGTAGGTCTGCCCGGTGACGTTCTCGATGATCCGCCCGGCCAGGTTGAACCCGGACTGGCTGTAGGACGGCCGCTCTCCCGCCGCCCCGATCAGCTTCAGGTCGGCGAGCCCGTCCACGTGGCGGCGCAGCGAGTCGTCGCCCTCGCCGGTGTCCACCAGCGTGCCCCAGTCGAGCCCGGACGTGTGGTTCAGCAGCTGCCGGACGGTGAACGTCCGCCCGTCGGCCAGTTCGAGCTCCGGCACGTACTCGTGGACCGAGGCGTCCAGCGACACCCGGCGCTGGGCGACCAGCCGCATGATCGCGGTCGCCGTGTAGGTCTTGGTGATCGACCCCAGCAGGAAGAGCGTGTGCTCGTTGACCGGCAAGGGGTTCTCGACGCTGGTCACGCCGTGGGTGAAGTAGTGCTCCCGGCCGGCGTGGAAGACGCCGGCGGCGGCGCCGGGGATGTCGAAGTGCAGGGCGGTCCGGGCGATGAAGTCGTTGTCCATGCCCACACCCTCGAACCTTGCCCCAGGGGCAAGGTCAAGCCGTCGACGCCGGTGAGCTGGATCACTTCGACCACTGATTCCAGCTGTCCACAATCTGTCAACTAATTCCGTTAACACCCCCGAGAGGGCTCGCGATGTAGTCCGCAGAATCATCGACATCCATCAGCAAATTGAATGCCAACAACAGGCGTCAAGAAATGAGGTGCTGAGGTTGGGGTACCTGATCGGCATCGACCTGGGCACCACCTACTCGGCCGCCGCGGTGGTCAATGAGCTGGGAAGACCCGAGATCATCACCAATCGGGAAGGCGAGAACATCACGCCGTCCGTGGTTCTCCTGCAATCCGACTCGACTCTCGTCGGCACCATGGCGAAAAGGTCGGCAGCGATGGCGCCGCTCGACACCGTCCAATTCGTGAAACGCGCCATGGGAGATCCGACCTGGCGTTTCGACACGAGTGAGGGCGTGTCGTTCCGGCCGGAGGAAATCTCCGCGCTGATCATCAAAAGGCTCCGGGAGGACGCAGAACTGCACCTCGGCGGACCGGTCGACCAGGCCGTCATCACCGTGCCGGCGTACTTCGACGACAGCGCGAGGCGGGCCACCAAGGACGCCGGGGCGATCGCCGGGCTCACCGTGCACCGGGTGCTGAACGAGCCCACCGCCGCCGCGCTCGCCTACGGCCTCGACACCGCCGACGCGGGCACGGTGCTCGTCTACGACCTCGGTGGCGGCACGTTCGACGTCACGGTGATGCGGATCGAGAACCGCGAGTTCACGACCATCGCCACGAACGGCGACCGCAACCTCGGCGGCTTCGACTGGGACAACGTCCTGATGCGGCTGCTCAACGCCCGGTTCCGGGAACTGGGCGGCCCCGACCTGCTGGAGGACGACCACGCCGAGGCCGACCTGCGGGAGAAGGCCGAGAACGCCAAACGCGCGCTGACGACCATCGCGAAGACCAAGGTCGTGCTCAGCTCGGGCGGGGTGACCAAGACCGTCGACGTGACGCGGGAGGAGTTCGAGGAGGCGACCTCCAGCCTGCTCAGCCGCACCCGGGACCTGACCGCGATCGTGCTCGAGGACGCCGGCCTGTCGTGGTCCGATGTGGACAGGGTGCTGCTGGCCGGCGGGTCGACCCGCATGCCGATGGTGCGCGAGATGATGGAGTCGTTCTCCGGCAAGCAGGCCGAACGCGCGGTCAACCCGGACGAGGTCGTCGCGCTCGGTGCCGCCGTGCAGGCGCACATGGTCGACGTCGAGCGGACCGGCACCAGGTCCGCGCTGCCCGCCATCACCATCAAGGACGTCACGTCGCAGGGACTCGGGACCCTGGCGAAGGCCGACACGCACGGCATGGAGAACGTCGTCATCATCTCGCCCAACACCAGGATTCCCGCCAAGCACACCAGTTCGTTCCGCACCGTCGCCGACCAGCAGACCGAGATCAGGGTGTCGGTGACGCAGGGCGACGACCTGGATCCGCGGTACGTGAAGGTGATCGGCGAGCAGATCCTGCACATCCCCGCCTACCCGGCGGGGGCACCGGTGGACGTCACGTTCGCCTACGACATCGACCAGACGGTCTTCATCGAGGTCACCGACCTCACCACGAACCGTTCTCTCGGCACGTTCGAGGTGCACGACGTGTCCAACATGGACAGTGCGGAGAAGGACCTGGCAGCGGAGAAGATCCGCGCGTTGGAAGTGAGCTGACCTTGACCACGTCCCAGTTCGTCAACCTGTACGAGGTGCTCCAGGTCGGCCAGACCGCCGGCACCGAGGAGATCCGCAAGGCGATCACGAAGCAGCGCAGGCAGTGGATCAAACGGCAGGGCAGTGCGGATCCCGACCGGCGCACCGAGGCCGAGGCGCGCGTGCGCGACATCGACCGCGCCGAGAAGGTTCTGCTCGACGCGAGCGCGCGTGCCTCGTTCGACCGCGAGCTCGCCGAGTACCGGCCGCCGGAGGGGCCGACCGCCCAGGGCAACGGGATCGACTGGCTCGACCGCGCCCGCGCCTACCTCGACCAGGAGAACCCGAGCGCGGCCAACTACGCGGCCCGCGAGGCGATCAACCGGCGGGGCGACCACGACGCCGCCTGGTTCCTGCGCGCGCACTCGTCCTTCCTGCTGGGCAACGCGGGTGACGCCGAGTACGAGTACGCCGAGGCGATCCGGCTGGCACCGCAGAACGCCTCGTACCACTACGGGCTCGGCGAGGCGTACGCCGCGATGGGCAAGTGGCAGCAGGCGATGCGCAAGTACGAGGACGCGCTGCGGATCGATCCGGGCAACCCCGAGTACCGGACGTCCATCGCGCAGGTGTTCCTGCAGAACGACATGGCCGCCAAGGCGCTGGAGATCATGGAGTCCGTGGTGCGCGAGCACCCGGACAACCCGGCGTTCCGCTACTACCTGGCCATCGCCCTGCACGACGAACTGCTCGACCACCTGGGCAAGATCGGGCCGGTCGTGCTGCACGGCCAGGTGCTCAGCGAGGGTGGCTTCTACGTCCTGTCCGAGGAGCAGGCGTCGCTGGTGGTGAAGCGCGCCGACTCGATCGAGAACCTCAAGACCGGTGACCCCGACGTCGCCGAGCTGGTCAGCGAGCTGCGTCAGATGGCCTCCGAGGCGCGCGAGCAGACGTGGAACTGGGCCAACTGGCACAAGTGGTTCCTGGCACTGCTCATCTTCGGCATCGCGCCGTTCGTCGGCGGCATCGGTTCGGGCAGCCCCGGCTCCGCGTTCTTCGGCTTCTTCCTGATGGTGGCCATCGGCGGCATCTTCTACACGTTGAGGTACAAGCCGGTGTGGCACCACCGACTCAAGGCCGCCTCCGAGTTCGGCCGCGTCGAGCGGAAGGGGCGCTAGGTGGAGGTGGGCACGGTCGAACAGGAGCTCGCCGAACTGCGCGACCTGTTCCAGCGCAGGCTGCTCAACGACAAGCTGCAGAAGCAGATGTACGACGAGCTGTGCCGCCAGCTCGACCAGGCGGGCGAGGACAGGGCACGGCAGATCCTCACCCCCGTCCTGCGCCAGGTGATCCTCGTCCTCGACCGGATCGAGTCCTCACCCCAGTGCGGGGACGTGGACTCGATCTCGAGCGAGCTGGAAGAACTGCTGGTGCGGCAGGGCGTGAGCCGGATGGCGTGCGTCGGCACGCCGTTCACACCGAGCCTGCACCAGGCGGTGCGCGTCGCCGAGGTCGGCGACGCCGAGCACGACGGCATCGTGCTGCGCGAGCTGCGCGGCGGTTATCACCACGGCGACAAGGTGTTGCGCGCGGCCGAGGTGGAGGTCGGCCGTTTCACGCCGGCGGAGGAGGGTGAGCCGTGCGCCGGATCTTCCTGAGCTACCGGATCAAGGACAGCGTCCACGCCACGGCGGCGATCTCCGGGCTGCTGGCCGCGCACTACGGGCCGGGCAACGTGTTCCGCGACCGGGACTCGTTGCCCCTGGGGTCCGTGTACCCGCGGCGGATCCGGCGCGAGCTCGAACGGGCGGACGTGGTGATCGCGGTGATCGGCCCGTCGTGGCTGACGATCCGCAACAGGAACGGCGAGCGCTGCCTGGACGACCAACGCGACTGGGTGCGCACCGAGCTGCGGATGGCGTTCGAGCGGGACATCCAGGTGGTGCCGGTGCTGCTCGACGACACCCCGCTGCCCGACCGGTCCCTGCTTCCCAGCGACATCGCGCTGCTCAGCCTCTCCATGTACTGGCAGGTGCGGCACCGGACGTTCGAGTCCGACGTCCGCGGCCTGATCGAGAACCTGGAGCGCGGCAGCGCGTCGCCACCTCCGGCGGAAGGAGGGAAGCGGGTGATGACCAACACCGCGTCCGGCGGCGGCACCGTGATCGCCAACCAGGGCGACGGGCCGATGAACGTCAACCAGGGCTTCGGAGGTGAGCGGTGAGTCGCCCCAAGGACCCCTTCGGACGCAGCGCGCGCAACAGCGCGTCCGGGGGCAGCAACGTCTTCAACAACCAGGGCGACGGGCAGATGAACGTCAACCACGGCTCCGGCCGGATGGACATCGACAACAGCGTCACCAACAACATCACCGCCAAGGTGCACACCTGGACCGGCTGGGCCGTCCTCGTGATGCTCGCCGCGGACGTCGCCTTCTTCTTCTACGGCATGACCGCGTACACCGGCGGCGTGGACGCCAACGGCGACGGGTTCCGCGCGTTCGGCTTCCTCGGCATGGTCGCCATCACCATCAGCCTGATCCGCCGGTGGTTCCGCCAGCGACTGTGAGAACGGGTTCCGGCCCGGGGCGCGAGCCCCGGGCCGGAACCGTCGCACGGCCTACGGGATCCAGTGGTTGCCGGACACCGTGATCATCACCTGCAGCTGGATGCTGGCGCCGAAGTACGTGTTCGTGTCCACCGGAGTGTTCAGCATCTTGTTCCACAACGCGTCGAGCCAGGCCTGGCTGCCCGCGTCCGTCGTGGCCGACACCGCGAACGGCGCGAAGAACGCCGCGTCGCTGCCGCTGTCGATCTGCGTGCCGTTGAGCGAGTAGCCGACCGCGATCTTGTTCGGGTCACCGCCGGTCTTGCCCTTGATCCACGAGTTCATCTTGCGGGCGGCCGCCAGCGACTTGGTGTCGCCGGTCAGGGCGGCGTCCGCGCCGATGCGCCACGGGTCGCGGCACGCGTTGTACCAGTACTTGCCGTCGGTGGCCGCCTCCTCGAGCATCTCGCCGACCGCGGGCTTCGCCGTGGAGTTGGTGTCCTGCACGAAGTCCGGCAGCAGACCGGTGCTCGACGCGTACTTCGACTGCAGCGTGGCGATGAGGTCCTGGTGCTTGGTGCGGATGGTGTCCCAGGCCGAGTCGCCGGTCGCCTTGCGGAACGCGCGGAAGTGGTCGGACATCCAGTCGGAGGAGCGGGAGCCGTAGTACTGCCTGCTGTTGCCCGAGTTGGACCAGTCGCCCATGAGCAGCAGGTTCGTGTTCGGGTTGATGAGGCTCTTCTTGATGGCGTTGACGTTCTTCACCGCGAGCTGCTTGTAGTTGTACGTGCCGGTGCTGCCCCACTGGCGGTCGGCCAGCAGCAGGCCGTAGGCGGTGTCCATGTCGCCGTCGGTCGCGCTGTCACTGCCGCTGACGCTCTTGCAGGAGGTGTCCTGCTCGGCGGCCAGCAGGTCGGGGTTGTTGACCGACGGGTGGGCGAGCTTGTACTTCAGCAGGCCGTCGAAGATCTTGCGGGCGTCCGGGTCGGCGCCGGCCATCTGAGCGGTGATCACCATGCCGTAGCCCTGGGCCTCGGCGACGTACGGGTGGTCGGCATCCGGCGAGATGATCTCGTACCAGCCGTTGCCGCAGTTCTGCTTGACGAACGCGGCCTTCCACTTCTTGTAGTACTCGACGATCGCGGCGTCCAGAGCGGACGTGCTGCCCGACGGCCGCAGGATGCCGGCCGCGTACGGGGTCTGCCTGCTGCCGAACGGGTAACCGAGGCCACCGGCAGGCGGGGTGGTGGTGGTCGTGGGCGGAGTGGCGGTCGTCGGCGGGGTGCCGTCGCCGACGCCGTAGACCTCGAACTCCCACAGCGAGTACCCGTACGCCGTGCCCCGAGCGGTGCCGTAGACCCGGACGTACCGTCCTGAACCGGACACCGTCAAGTCATCGGTGGCACCGTTTCCGGTGCTGGTCGTGAACACGTCGGTCCACGCCGAGCCGTCCGGGGAGGTCTGCACGCGGTACGACTTGGCGTACGCGGCCTCCCAGCTCAGCTTCACCTTGCTGATCGTGTGCGCCGAGCCGAGGTCGACGCTGATCCACTCCGGGTCGTGCCCCTCCTCCGAGGCCCACCGGGTCGAGGTGCTGCCGTCGACCGCCTTGGCCGCCTCGAAACCGGATCCCTCCACGGAGGAGACCGTCACAGCCCTGCCGCGGGAGACCAGTGGATCCGCCGCCGATGCCATCGTCGTCCCCGCCACGAGCAGGCCGAGCACGAGCCCCGCCGCTCCCAACGCCGTCGTTCTGCCACCCACGGCCGCCTCCAGCAATTAGTTAACAAAGCTGTCAATGCGAGTCGGGGGACCGTAGGCAGGCGTCTGCGCAGCTCACAAGAGGTACTGACCAGTTATTGCGCGATCGGACAGCACGCGGCCCCGGAGGTCTGGACCACCCTCCGGGGCCGCGCGGAACGGATCAGGGCACCCAGTGGTTGCCCGTGACCGTGATCATCACCTGGAGCTGGATGCTCGCGGAGAAGTAGCTGCCGCCGTCGACCGGCGTCCGCAGCATCTTGTTCCACAACGCGTCCAGCCACGCCTGACTGCCCGGATCGGCCGCCGCCACCACCGCGAACGGCGCGAAGAACGCGGCGGCGCTGCCACCGGAGATCTGCGTGCCGTTGAGCTGGTAACCCATCGCGATGCTGTCGGGGTTGCCGCCCGTCTTGGCCTTCACCCACGTGTTGAGCTTGCGGGCCGCCGTCAACGACTGGGAGTCACCGCTGGTCACCGCGTCCGCGCCGATGCGCCACGGCACGCGGCAGGCGTTCCAGTAGTACTTGCCGTCGTTCACGCTCTCCAGCACCTGTCCGGCCGGCGGGCGCGCGGCGGAGTTCGTGTTCTCCACGAAGTCCGGCAGCAGACCCGTGTTCGGAGCGTAGTTCTGCTGCAGCGACGAGATCACGTTCTGGTGCGCGGCGCGGATCGTGTCCCACGCCCCGTCCCCCGTCGCCTTCCGGAACGCCCGGAAGTGGTCGACCATCCAGTCCGACGACCTCGAGAGGTAGTAGTACTGGTCGCCCGCGCTGGACCAGTCGCCCAGCTTGAGCAGGTTCGTCTGCGGGTTGACCTCGCTGGCCTTGATCGCGTTGATGTGCCGAATCGCCAGCTGCTTGTAGTTGTGCGTGCCGGTGCTGCCCCACTGCCGGTCGGCGAGCAACAGCCCGTAGGCCACGTCCATGTCGCCGTCCGTGGCGCCGTCTCCGCCGTTGACACTGCGGCAGTTCACGTCCTGCTCCGCCGCGAGGAGGTCGCGGTTGATCGAGGACGGGTGGTCGATCTTCCACTTGACGAGACCGTCGAAGATCCTGCGGGCGTCCGGGTCCGCGCCCGCCATCTGCGCGACGACGACCATGCCGTAGCCCTGCGCCTCGGCGACGTACGGGTGGTCGGCGTCCGGCGAGATCACCTGGTACCAGCCGTTGCCGCAGTTCTGCCGGACGAACGCGGACTTCCAGCGCTGGTAGTAGTCCACCACCGCCGCGTCCAGGGTGGACGTCGCACCGGACGGGCGCAACGTGCCCGCCGCGTACGAGGTCTTGCGGCTGCCGAACGCGTACCCGAGACCGTCCGAGGGCGGGGTGGTCGTCGTGGTCGGCGGCGTACCACCGGCCACACCGAAGACCTCCAGCTCCCACAGGGAGTAACCCCACTCGGTGCCGCGAGCCGTGCCGAGCACCCGCACGTACCTGCCGGAACCCGACACCGTCAGGTCGTCGACCCCGCCGTCACCGGTGCCGGTCGAGAACACGTCCGCCCACACCGAGTCGTCGGCGGAGGTCTGCACGCGATACCCCCTGGCGTACGCGGCCTCCCAGTTGAGACGCACCCGGCTGACCGCGTGCGCCGAGCCGAGGTCGACCCGGAGCCACTCCTGGTCACTGCCCTCCGCCGACGCCCACCGGGTCGCCGTGCTGCCGTCGACGGCCTTCGCCGCCTCCAGCCCGGCACCCTCCACCGAGGACGCCGTGACCGCCTTCCCCTGCGAGACCAGGGGATCCGCGGCCGTCGCACTGGTCGTCCCCGCCACCAGGAGACCTAATACGAGTCCGGCCGCGCTCAACGCCGCCAACGCCGATCGTCTGTCCACAACCACCTCCAACCAATGGTTAACAAACCTGCCTAAAAGGGCAGGCGCGGCGACCATAGGCGTGGTGGTGAACTTCGGACAAGAGGTACGAACCACTTGTCCGGTCGACATTCGGCGACTGGGCACTGTCCTGCAAGTTCGTCTGGTGAGAGACGCGGGCCCTCGGCCGCCGCTGTCGCCCGACGAGACCTGCAGGACGGGGCCTGGCTAGCCCCACACCTCCCGGACCGCCGCGGCGATCGAGACGGCCTGCGCGTACCCCGCCTCCGCCGCGGGCTTGCGCCGCGCCGGGTCCAGCAGGTTCGTGCCGATCGCCGTCAGCGCGGCCCTGTCCGGGCTGATCACGATCGACGGCACGCCGAGCTTCGCGGCCTGCGCGCCGGGCGTCGCGGCCGGGCTGGCCGACCGCGTCAACGGCGCGATGACCACGACCCGCTCGCACCCGGCCGCGAGGTCGACGTTGGCCACGGACCGCATGCCGCCGTCCATGTACCTGCTGCCGTTGATGCTGACCGGCGGCCACACCAGCGGCACCGCGCAGCTCGACGCCACGGCCTTGACCAGCGGCACACCGCTGTCCCGGTCGAACGCCACGAACTTCCCGTCCGCGGTGTCCACGGCGGTGACCTTGAGCGGGCGCTCCGGCCAGTCCTTGATGGACAGCCGGCTGTCGAACACCTCCAGCCGCGACGCCTCCGACGGCGTGCCGGCCTTCAGCGCCGCCCTGCCCAGCCGGGCCCGCTTCTGCGCCGGCGAGCCGGGCATCACGTAGGAAAGCGCGTACCTGACGACCATCCACGAGGTGAGACGGGCCGGGATCTCCCCGTCGGGCGGCAGCAGCTGGCCCGCGTAGAGATCAGCCAGCGGCGCACCTCCCGCCAGCTCCGTCGCCACCACGGATCCTGCCGACGTCCCGACGAACAGGCCGGCGTCCGTCAGGTCGACGCCCTGTTCAGCCAGTCCGTGCAGAATCCCCGTCTCCCAGGCGATTCCGGTGACGCCACCGCCACCCAGCACCAACGCGCGTTCTCCGGTCACAGCGTCATCCTAAGAAGTGGGACCGGTTCCTGGTCCATGGTCGTGGTTGGTAACCTTGACGGCGAAGCCGAGAAGCGCTGCAACGGGCCCAGACGCCTGCCACGCTCGGCTTCGCACCACCACGTAGCAAGGGCGCTTCCGACTTTCGGGAGCGCGTGTGGCTGGACTCAGGTCTCTGTTGAACTCTCGCATCGCCGTGCTCGACGGCGCGTGGGGCACGATGTTCCAGCAGGCCAAGCTCTCGCCCGCCGACTACTACGGCACGGAGTACGCCGACCACACACCGGATGTCGCCGGCGACCCGGACCTGCTCAACCTGACCCGCCCCGACCTGGTGCTCGACGTGCACCGGCAGTACCTCGCGGCGGGCGCGGACATCACCACGACCAACACCTTCACCGCCACCTCGATCGGCCAGGCCGACTACGGGCTGGAGAGCCGCGTCCGCGAGATGAACATCGCCGGCGCGCGGATCGCCCGGCAGGCCGCCGACGAGTTCGGCGGCAGGTTCGTCGCGGGCTCCGTCGGCCCGTTGAACGTGACGCTGTCGCTGTCCCCCAAGGTCGAGGACCCCGCGTTCCGCGCCGTCACGTTCGAGCAGGTCAAGGCCTCCTACGCGGAGCAGATCTCGGCACTGCGCGAGGGCGGCGTCGACCTGCTGCTGATCGAGACGATCTTCGACACCCTGAACTGCAAGGCCGCCATCGCCGCGGCCCGCGAGGTCGCCCCCGACCTGCCGCTGTGGATCTCGGTGACGATCGTCGACCTGTCCGGCCGCACGCTGTCGGGCCAGACCGTCGAGGCGTTCTGGGACTCGATCGCGCACGCCGAGCCGCTGGTCGTCGGCGTGAACTGCTCGCTGGGCGCCGAGGAGATGCGGCCGCACGTCGCCGACCTCTCGCGCCTCGCGAACACCTACGTCGCGTGCCACCCGAACGCCGGCCTGCCCAACGCGTTCGGCGGCTACGACGAGACCCCGGACGAGACCGCCGCCCTGCTCAAGGACTTCGCGGGCAAGGGCATCGTCAACGTCGTCGGCGGCTGCTGCGGCACCTCCCCCGCGCACATCAAGGCCATCGCGGAGGCCGTGCGCGGAATCGACGCCCGCGAGGTCGTCCAGCCCCGCCACACCACCCGCTACAGCGGCCTGGAGACGTTCGAGATCGGCCCCGACACCGGGTTCGTGATGATCGGCGAGCGCACCAACGTCACCGGCTCCGCCAAGTTCCGCAGGCTGATCGAGGCCGACGACCACAACGCCGCGCTCGCCGTGGCGCTCGACCAGGTGCGCGGCGGCGCGAACCTGCTGGACGTCAACATGGACGCCGACCTGCTCGACGGCGAGCAGGCGATGACGACGTTCCTGAACCTCATCGCGACCGAGCCGGAGATCGCCCGCATCCCGGTGATGATCGACAGCTCCCGCTGGACCGTGCTCGAGGCCGGGCTGCGGTGCGTGCAGGGCAAGGGCGTGGTCAACTCGATCAGCCTCAAGGAGGGCGAGGAGCCCTTCCTGCGGCAGGCCCGCACGATCCGCGACTACGGCGCCGGTGTCGTCGTGATGGCGTTCGACGAGACCGGTCAGGCCGACACGGCCGACCGCAAGGTCGACATCTGCGGCCGTGCCTACGACCTGCTCACGCAGAAGGCCGGCTTCCCGGCCGAGGACATCATCTTCGACCCGAACGTGCTCGCGGTCGCGACCGGCATCGAGGAGCACAACGGCTACGCCAAGGCGTTCATCGACGCCCTGCCGCGGATCAAGGAACGATGTCCGGGAGTCCGCATCAGCGGCGGCATCTCGAACCTGTCGTTCTCCTTCCGCGGCAACGACGTGGTCCGCGAGGCCATGCACTCCGCGTTCCTGTTCCACGCGGTGAAGGCCGGGCTGGACATGGGCATCGTCAACGCGGGCCAGCTCGTGGTCTACCAGGACATCAAGGCCGACCTGCTGGAACTGGTCGAGGACGTCATCTTCGACCGCCGCGAGGACGCGACGGACCGGCTCGTCACGCACGCCGAGACCGTCAAGGGCCCCGGCCAGAAGCGCGTCATCGACCTGTCGTGGCGCGAGGCCCCGGTCGGCAAGCGCCTGGAGCACGCGATCCTGCACGGAGTCGTCGACTTCATCGAGGAGGACACCGAGGAGGCCCGGCAGTCCCTCCCCCGTCCGCTGGACGTCATCGAGGGCCCGCTGATGGACGGCATGAAGGTCGTCGGCGACCTGTTCGGTGCCGGCAAGATGTTCCTGCCCCAGGTCGTGAAGAGCGCCCGCGTGATGAAGCGCGCGGTCGCGTACCTGGAGCCGTACATGGACGCCGAGCCCAAGTCGCAGGCGGGCGGCAACGGCAAGGTCGTGCTCGCCACGGTCAAGGGCGACGTCCACGACATCGGCAAGAACATCGTCGGCGTCGTGCTGGGCTGCAACAACTACGAGGTGATCGACCTCGGCGTGATGGTCCCGGCCGCGAAGATCCTCGACACCGCGATCAAGGAGCAGGCCGACGTCATCGGCCTGTCCGGGCTGATCACGCCGTCGCTGGACGAGATGGTGTCGGTCGCCGAGGAGATGCAGCGACGCGGCATGAAGCTGCCGCTGCTGGTCGGCGGCGCGACGACCTCGAAGCAGCACAACGCCGTGAAGATCGCCCCGGTCTACGACGAGCCGGTCATCCACGTGCTCGACGCGTCCCGGGTCGTCGGCGTCGTCTCCGACCTGCTGGACAACCGGCGCGCCCACGAGCTGAACATCACGAACCGCGCGGAACAGGCCCGGTTGCGCGAGCAGCACGAGAACCGCAAGTCCGTGCCGTTGCTGAAGCTGGAGGACGCGCGCGCGAACTCGGAGAAGGTCGATTTCTCCGAATTGCCGACGCCGCAATTCACCGGTACCCGCGTGCTGACGCCCTCTCTGGGCGAACTGCGCGAGTTCATCGACTGGACGTTCCTGTTCCTCGCCTGGGAACTCAAAGGCAAGTTCCCCGCCATCCTGGAACAGCCGGTCGCGCGCGAACTCTACGACGACGCGACGACGTTGCTGGACGACATCATCGCCGGCGAATTGTTCGAGGCGAAGGGCGTCTACGGCTACTGGCCCGCGCATTCCGACGGCGACGACATCCTGCTCGAGAACGGCGTGCGGATTCCGATGCTGCGCCAGCAGACGCAGAAGCCGTTGTCGCGCCCGAACCGCTGTCTCTCCGACTACGTCGCGCCGGAGGGCGACCACCTCGGCGGGTTCGCGGTGACGATCCTCGGCGCCGGGAAGCTGGCCGCGAAGTACGAGGCCGAGAACGACGACTACCGCGCCATCATGGTGAAGGCGCTGGCAGACCGGCTCGCCGAGGCGTTCGCCGAGTGGATCCACCTGCGGGCGCGGCGCGACTGGTTCGAGCCGGACGCCCAGCCCGAACTCGCCGACCTGCACGCCGAGAGGTTCCGCGGCATCCGACCGGCGCTCGGGTACCCGGCCTGCCCCGACCACACGGTCAAGCGCGAACTGTTCGACCTGCTGGGAGCGGAACGGGAAATCGGGATCTCGCTCACCGAATCGTTCGCGATGAACCCGGCGGCGAGTGTGAGCGGCCTGATCTTCCAGCACCCCGGGGCGAAGTACTTCACGGTGGGACGGCTGGGCCGCGACCAGGTGCAGGACTACGCGACGCGGTACGGCAAGCCGCTCGCCGAAGTCGAGCAGTGGCTGCGCCCGAACCTCGGTTACGAACCCGCCTGACGGTTCCGGGACGTGAAAGCGCTTCCCGGTAACGGGAGGCGTTGTCCCGATTGGCACCAATCGATGTAGCATCGGCCGCTCTGGAGATCAATCACCCGTAGGTCGAGCGAGCCCGAGGTCATCCATGCGAGCTGCGGCGCTGGTGCTGGGCCTCGTGCTGTTGGCGGCCTGCGGTGCCGCCGGGTCGTCCGAGGCGTTGCCGCACGTGGGTTTCGTCGTGAAGCGCACGGGTGGTTCCTTCGCCCAGGAGATGACGAGTGGTTTTCACGAGGGCGTCGGCCGCATCGGCGGGGTCAGCGCGACGGTGACCGGGCCTCCGGGGCAGGACGGCCACAAGGAAGTCGAGTTGTTCCGGGATTTGACGCTGGCCGCCCAAGGCGGAATCGCGGTGGCGACGTCGGAGCCCGCGCTGATGGCGCCTTCCATCGGTGAGGCGCTGTCGCAGCACGTCGCGGTGATCGGTGTGGACATGCGACTCACCGCGAGTTCCGGAGTGAAACTGCACATCGGTAACGACAACTACGAACTCGGCGAAAAGCTGGCTGACGAGTTGATGCGCCGATTGCCCCCGGACGCGACCGGAACGGTGGTGCTGGGAAACACGGCTCCGGGACTCGCCGGGTTCGACGACCGGGCCGACGGAATCCGGGGCCGATTCGCCGAAAAGCTACCGGGGGTAGTGGTGCTGGGCCCGTTCGACACACAACGTGACGACGCTGCGAATCGCGACGCGTGGAAACGTCTGGTGGCAGCGAACCCGAATGCCCTCGCGTTCGTTGGTACGGGCGACTGCGACGGCGTGAACCTCGCCGCGCTCAGGACCGAGAAGTCGGCGAGGTGGCTGGTGGGCGGGTTCGGGGTCGACCCGAGAACGTTGCAGGCGGTGCGGGACGGCGCGATGGTCGCGTCCATCTCACCCGAGCACTACCTCAAGGGCGCTGTGGCAGGCTGGCTCCTCGCACGGCACGCGAAGGGCGGCGCCGCGCTGCCGGAGGGCTGGGTCGAGACGCCGGGACTCACGGTGACCACCGCGAACCTGGACCGGATCCTGCACCGGCAGGAGTCCGAGAAGGCGCGCAGGGAGTTCTTCCAGCCTCAGATCGACAGCTTCGTCGAGGATCCGGCGAGCTGGGTGCGACCGTTGGAGCAGGCACGGTGAGCTTTTGGGAAGGCCGCGCGACCGCACGGGTGGCGACGGTGGGGCTGACGTTCGGGCTGCTGGTCCTCGCGGGTCTGGCGCTGTGGAGCAGCATCGACGCGCGGACCACGACAGCGCACGTGCGGGAGCTCAACGACTCCAGTGAGCGGTGGGCCCGCGTGCTGGAGCACATCAACGTCTCCGACAACGCGTTGCGCGACCTGCAGGTCGCGCGGACCCAGCAGACCGTCGAGCCGCTGGAGAACTCGGTCGGCTCGGCGCGGGCGGAGCTGGAGTGGCTGCGCGTCAACGGCACGTCCTCCGACGCCGACGAGGCCGGCAAGCTGCTCGCCCTGTACGACCAGAGCACGGGCATGCTGCGCGCGGTCATCGCCGGCACCGACCCGTTGCAGGCGGACCAGGCGGGACTCGCGCACTCCTCGTTGCGCCGCCAGATCTCCTCGACCATCGGGTCCCTGCGCCTCGACACCACCGAGTACCTGCGCACGGCCGACGAGAAGAACGCGCGGCTGCGGATCGCGCAGATCGTGGTGTTCGTGCTCGACGCGGCGCTGGTCGCGCTGTTCGGCATGGTGCTGCTCGGGCAGCGCCGCATGATCCTGCGCCAGGCCGCGAAGAACGAGCACGAGGCGCACCACGACGCCCTGACCGGCCTCGCGAACCGGACGCTGCTCGCGCGGCGGATGGAACAGGCCGTGGCGAAGGCGCGCAAGAAGGACGAGCCGCTGGCGTTGCTGATCGTGGACCTCGACAGGTTCAAGGAGGTCAACGACTCGCTCGGGCACCACTCCGGCGACCTGCTGCTGCGCCAGGTGGCGAACCGCCTGTCGTGGGCGGTGCGCGACACGGACCTGGTGGCGCGGCTGGGCGGCGACGAGTTCGCCGTGCTGCTGCCCGGTGTCGGTTCGGCGGAGAACGCCGGCATGGTCGCGGAGAAGATCCTCGGCGCGCTGGCGATGCCGGTGACGCTGGAGGGCCTGGAACTGGAGATCGCGGGCAGTGTCGGTGTGGCGCTGTGCCCATCGGACTCGGGCGACGGCCACGAACTGCTGCGGCACGCGGACATCGCGATGTACGCGGCGAAGCGCGAGAAGTCCGGTGTCGCCGTCTACGACGCGCGTCTGCACGAACGCGGCGCCGCCCACCTCACGGCCGTGACGGAGCTGCGGCACGCGATCGACCGCGGTGAGTTGTTCCTGCACTACCAGCCCAAGGCCCTGGCCGACACGGGCGCGGTGTGCGGTGTCGAGGCCCTGGCCCGCTGGCAGCACCCGACGCGCGGTCTCGTGCGTCCCGACGAGTTCATCCCGATCGCCGAGGAGAACGGGCTCATCGAGCCGCTGACCCGGTACGTGATCGACGCCGCCCTGAGGCAGTGCCGTGCGTGGTCGGACGCGGGCTGGGAGGTGCCGGTCTCGGTGAACGTGGGCGCGGCCTGCCTGCACCACACCGAGTTCCCCGGCGACGTGGCCGACCTGATCAAGCGCCACGGCCTGCCCGCGCGCCTGCTGACGCTGGAGATCACCGAGTCCGCGATCATCTCGGACCCGGACCGCGCGGTGGAGGTGTTGCGCGGCCTGACGGAACTGGGCGTGCGGCTCTCGATCGACGACTTCGGCACCGGTTACTCGTCGATCTCGTACCTGCGCAGCATGCGGGTGCACGAGATGAAGCTCGACCGGTCATTCGTCACGCACATGTGCACGGACGCGGGCGATTCGGCGATCGTGCACGCCCTGGTGGCGCTGGCCCGGAACTTCGGGCTGCAGGCCGTCGCGGAGGGCGTGGAGGACCAGGACACCTGGACGGCGCTGGCGAAGGCCGGGTGCGACGTGGTGCAGGGGTACTTCCTCAGCGAGCCGTTGCCCGCCGAGGAAGTCGTGTCCTGGCTCGGGGATCGGGCCGCCGCTCACGCGTAGGAGTCGGTGTCCCGCCACTGGTTGATGAACGGCTGCATGAAGTCGACCATGGCGGGCAACTGGTGCGCGCACGACAGGTACGCGATCACCCGGATCGCGCCGACCGCGTTGACGAACCTCAGCACCTCCTTGTCGAGCTCGCGCAGACCGTTCTTCGCGGCGCCCCGGTTGTAGGCGGCTTCGTACTCCAGGCCGAGGCCCGCCAGGTCCCACTCGACCGGGCCGTACGTGATCAGCTCGAAGTCCGAGAACAACGGGCCGGCGGTGCTCGCGAAGATGTTCGCGGGCGGTGAGTCGCCGTGGATGGGCTGGAGCTCAACACCGGGGAACTTCGCCTCGAACGCAGCCTGGGAGCTGACGAGCGGCTCCAGCACCTCCCACTCGGCCTGTGCGCGGTCCAGGTCCTCGGCGGCGACGATGTCCTGTCCCCTGAGCCTTTCGAGGCCCTCGCGAACGAACCGCGGTTCCGCAGACGACAGGAACTCCAGCTCGCCGGGGTAACCACGCAGTGCCTTGTGCAGGTCGGCGGACAGTTCGGAGTTCTTGACGTAGTCCGGTTCCTGGGACTTGTCCTCGTCGGTGAACGGCCAGAAGGTGACGGAGAAACCGTCGCGCTGCACGGGCTTGCGCTCCACGAGTGGACTCGGCGGGATCACCGGCGTGCCCTGGTCGTGCAGCCACTGCGCCACGTCGAGCTCCTGTTGCTGGCGCCGGGCCAGTGACTCGAGGGTCGTGGTGTGCGGCAGGACGGTCGGGATGCGGGCCACGACCGGTGCCGGTGCGAGGTGCACGACCACGGAGAACAGTTCGTAGAGCACCTTGCCCTCGGTGATCTCCAGGCCGAGTTCGCGACCTGCCGCCACCGCGGCGTCCCGTGCGGCGTTGGTGCGGAGGGCGATGTCTTCGGGGGTCGCGAAGGCTGTCATGGCACGATCGTGTCACGACCTCTCGGCCCGACGCAGATCATTTACGGTGAGCCCATGGCCGACCGTCACCTGATCGACGTCCACGTGCTGCTCGTGCGCGACGGCGAGGTCCTGTTGTCCCGCCGCCGTGACACCGATCCGCGGTTCGACGGCCTCTGGCACCTGCCGTCCGGCAAGCTCGACGCGGGTGAGTCGGTGCTCGGCGGCGCCGCGCGGGAGGCCGCCGAGGAGATCGGCGTGGTGATCGAGGCCGGCGACCTGCGGCACGTGCACACGGTGCACGCCACCGGAACCGGCGTGGAGCCGCGCCTCGGGTTGTTCTTCGAGGTCCTGCGGTGGAGTGGGGAGCCGGTGAACCTCGAGCCCGCGAAGTGTTCGGAGCTGGGCTGGTTCGGGCTCGGCGCGCTGCCCGAGGACACCATGACGTACCCGGCCGCCGGGATCGCCGGTTACCTGGCCGGGGAGTCGTTCGGACTGCTCGGCTGGGCTCCCTGAACCAGCCCGTCCAGCACCAGGGTGATCACGCCGTCCGCCTCCGCCCGCCACGCCGGCCTCTCGTGGGCCGCGCCGATGCCGTGCAGCGCCATCATGACCGGGCCCGCTCCCACGTCGCCTCGGACCACACCGGCCTCCGCCGCGGCGTCGACCAGCCCGGTGACGGCCTCCTCCAGCGCCCTGCTGCCCTCGGCCAGCGAGTCCGCGGCCATGAGGGTCGCCAGCGTCTGGGCCAGACCTCGTTTGGCGTGCAGGTAGCCGACCATGTCACGCAGGAACGTCGTCAGGGCGTCCAGCGGGGGCACCGTGGCCCGCAGGTGGCCGGCCCGGTCGCACAGCGCGACGACTTCCTCGTGGTAGACCGCCTCGGCGAGCGCCTCCCTGGTCGGGAAGTGGCGGTACAGCGTGCCCGTGCCCACCCCGGCGAGCCGGGCGAAGTCGTCGAAGCGCAGGGCGAAAAACTCCCCCGCGTCGAACACCTCCCTCGCCTTGGCCAGCAGTGCCTGGCGGTTGCGCTGGGCGTCGGCGCGCAGCGGCTTCCCTGGCGTTGACAAACGGAATCCGCCTCCATATTTTCGGAAGTGGAGATTGTCTCCACTTCCATCGTAACCCATGAGGTGAGACCGTGAAGATCCTGATGTTCGGCCGCGGCGTGATCGCCACCGTGTACGGCTGGGCGCTGGAACGAGCCGGGCACGACGTCGAGTTCTACGTCCGGCCCGGCCGTGCTGCGCAGTACGGGGACACGACGAGCCTCGACCTGCACGACGTGCGGCAGCGCCTGTGGGGGCCGCGCGTCGAGCAGGAGTGGCCGGTGCGCCTGCGCGAGGAACTGGAGCCGGACCACGACTTCGACCTGATCGTGCTGAGCGTGGGGCACCACCGGCTGACCGAGGCGGCGAACTTCCTGGCACCCCGCGTCGGCAACGCCACGGTGCTGGTGTTCGGCAACATCTGGGCCGAGCCGCTGGAAGCGATCGGCGCGCTTCCCGCCGACCAGGTCGCGTGGGGCTTTCCCCAGGCGGGCGGCGGTTTCGACGAGAAGGGCGTACTGCGTGGCGCCATCCTGCCGTCCGTCCTCTTCGGAACCATCGGGCCGCAGACGGAACGAGGCCTGGCCGTGCGCCGGATGTTCCGCGAGTCGGGGTTCCGGATCAAGGAGCAGCCGGACTTCCGCGGCTGGCTGCTGATCCACTTCGTGTCGGACGCCGGGCTGTTCTCGCAGGGACTGCGGCTGGGCGCGCTGGCCGACCTGGCGGGACGCACGCACGACGTGCGCGAGGCGTTGCTGGCCGGGCGCGAACTGCTGCCGCTGGTCGAGGCACGGGGTGTCGTCGTGGGACGTCGTGCGCTGCTGTTCCGCGCGCCGACCTGCCTGGCCGCTCCTCTGTTCGCCTGGCTGACCGCCCACTTCGGGCCGGTGCGCGACAACTTCGCGACGCACTCCGACCCCGGCGCGGAGGAGCCCCGGGCGATCTGCCGGGACACCCTGGCGGAGGCACGCCGGCTGGGCGTCCCCGCACCTCGGCTCGCGGCGGCGGAACCGAGCTTCGCGTCCAGGGTCTGAAGCCGGCGCCCGTTCAGTGGTCGCAGCAGACCCGCTCGGCCCACTCCGGTTCGTGCCACCAGTGCTTGTTCTCGGCCGAGGGCAACGGGTCGAGCGCGGCGGTCGTGGTCAGCGCCTGCGGCTGCTGCCGGTAGGGCTCGAGCAGGTCGGGGACGCGGTGGAGCACACCGCCGACCATGACCTGCTCGACGTTCGCCGCCGCCTTGACGTCGGCCAGCGGGTTGCCCCGCACGAACGCGATGTCCGCCGGAGCGCCGGGTTTGATCGCGCCCAGTGGCAGGCCGAGCCACTGCGCCGGGTTGCGGGTCGCGGTGATGAGCGCTTCCCTTGGTGTGAAGCCGTATTCGACGAGTGCGCGCAGGTTCTGGTGCGTGGCGGTGGCAGGGCTGTCGAGTGGTGCGTCGGTGCCGGTGATGACGAACCCGCCGCCGCGGTGGACCTTCAGCGCGAACTCGACCCAACCCTGGAGGATCGCGCGGGACGACGAGCCCGCCGGGGTGCCCTGGTTGGTGGCGTCGGCCAGGTTCCGCTCGTACTCCCACGGCGGGTAGAGCACGCGGGTGCGTTCGTCGGTGGCCAGCGACTTGTCGTTGTCGTACAGGGCCCGCGACTGGAACAGCGTGGGCGTCATGGACATGCCGGAGGCGGTGAACAACGCCACCACGTCCTGGTAGGCCTTGCCCTGCCGGGTGATGGTGTGGGAGTAGCCGAGCCGGTTGGTGGCGCCGACGTGTTCCATGCCGTCCATGCCGATGTTCGCGGCCGGGTACAGGTAGTGCGACGACAGCGGCACCCGGGACCGTTGCACGGCAGCGCGTTGCAGCTCGATGGGCAGGCGGACGTAGGTCTTGATCATGTCGTAGCCGAGCTCGTGGGCGCGGCGCAGTTCGAGGTCGAGCTGGGCCCTGCTCAGGGTCGGGCGCATGAAGTTGTAGTAGACGCGGGAGCCGTCGACGGCCTCGCCGGTGGCGTAGAACCGGGGCCCTGTCAGGGTTCCCGCCGCGAGCGCCTCCCTGGTCTCGATCATCTGGTAGACCGGGTCGCCGGGTGAGCGGACGGTCGTGATGCCGTAGGCGAGCCAGACGTTGCCCTGTCGTGCGCCCCACTGGCGGCCGCGCAGGTGCCAGTGGTTGTGGGCGTCGATCAGGCCGGGGATGGCGGTCAGTGTCGACGCGTCGACGTTGGCCTTGCCGCGGTGCGGGCGGATCTCCTTGATCGTGCCGTTCTCCACGACGATGTCGGCGTTCTGCTTGAGTTCGTGCGCGTCGCCGTCCCAGTAGGCGCCGACGTGGATCACCCTGCGTTCCGGCTTGGCGGGCTTGCGCCAGGTGAGGCCGTGCCGGATGGTCGTGACCCTGCCGTCCAGAGTGGACTTCCGGATCCGGCCGTTGTTCAGGTACACCAGGGCGTTGTCGCCGTGCCAGGCCAGCGAGTCCGTGACCTCGCGGGTGACCTGGCGCGGTTCGCCCCGGAAGGTGCCCTGGGCGTCGACCGGAACGACCCACGCGACGCTCTCGACGACGAACGCGATGTGCCTGCCGTCCGGCGACCACACCGGCCCGTCGTCGCCGCGCGTGGCGATCGACCGGAACGGCATGGGCTCGGTGTACTTCAGCTCACCGCTCGTGAGATCGATGCTCAGGACCTGGCTGGTGCCCTCGCGGAACCGGCGCGAGAACGGCTTCACGGCGGCCAGCGCGACCGTGTT
The DNA here is from genome assembly GCF_033794685.1 of Streptomyces sp. ID05-26A. Lineage (NCBI taxonomy): Bacteria > Bacillati > Actinomycetota > Actinomycetes > Kitasatosporales > Streptomycetaceae > Streptomyces > Streptomyces sp. ID05-26A. The sequence goes on along the minus strand of NZ_JARAYZ010000003.1, from coordinate 200,824 downwards.
GCCGTCCTTCGACCAGGTCGGCCGGCCCGGCTGGAACAACGTTGGCGTGACCTGCCTGCGCGCCTGCCGGTCCGTGATCCACACCTGACCGTCCTGGTCCAGGTAGGCGACCTTCGTGCCGTCCGGCGAGAAGCGCGGCGTGATCTGCGCGTGCGGGGCCGGTGCGTACTGCTCATCCGTGCCGGAGGCCAGGTCGCGAACCCACAGCTGCGCGACACCGGTGCGGTCGCTCGCGTAGACGATCTTCCTGCCGTCGGGCGAGAAGTCCGGGTCGGAGTCGAAGTACCCGCTGTCCGTGAGTTTCGTGGCCTTGCCGTCGCTCAGCAGGTACAGGGCGTTCAACGCGCGGAACGCGATCTTGCCGTCGCTCGACACCACTGGACCGGCGATGCCTTTGACCGCGCCACCGGTGAGGTTCCTGGTGCGGTGCGGCCTCCGGTTCGTGCGCACGGGAACCGTGGCCTCGAACGCGATGTCCTTCGCAGACCCGTTGACACGACTGCGAATCCGGCCATCCGCTGTGTAAAGGACGTTGTCGCCGTCCCAGATCGGCGCGAACCCGAAGACGTCCTCGCCTGTGACCATCGCGGTCGTCCCGAGCACCAACTCGGCCTGGCCGGGCCGCATCCGGGTGTAGCTCGGCTGGTCACCGGGTCCGAACGCCGCGCCGAACAGCTGCGTGCCGGCCGGTGCGGTGACGAGCCGTTCGCGCTTGCCGTCCAGCGTCACGGTGTCGACCGCCGCGTTGCCGACGGTGAAGACGATCCGCTTGCCGTCCCGCGACCACTGCGGCGCCGCGGCCTCGTCCGGCACCCCGGTGAGCTGCGTGATCGCGCCCGTGGCCAGCTCCAGCAGGTGCACGCCGTAACTGCCGGCCCGGTCGCTGACGAACGCGAGGTGCCTGCCGTCCGGCGAGAACGCGGGCTCCCGGTGGTCGAACCTGCCTGACGTCAACTGCTTCAGCCCGCGCCCGTCGAGCCCGATCAGGTACAGGTGGTAGTTCCCGTCCCGATAGGACTGGAACGCGATCCGGTCGCCAGGCCCGAACGACGGCAGCGTGGCGTCCTGGAGTTCGTCGGTGAGCTTGCGCGCTTGCCCGCCGCCGGAAGGCAGGACCCAGATCGCGGTGACGAGGTCGATGGCGAGCCACCTGCCGTCACGCGACCGCGACACCGAGATGTTGGTGCCCTGCGTCAACTTCACTCTCGTGCCGGACTCAGCCTGAGCGGTGGTCGTCGTGAGCGTGGACGCGGCGGTGGCGACGGCGGCGGCCTGGCCCGAGCGGGTCAGCAGTTCACGGCGGGACAGTTCCACGACGGCACACTCCCCAGTGTCGATCCCCTAGGAAATCCACCCTGGCACCGCCGAAGCCTTGCGCCATCGACCATTCGGACCAGCATCCACCACGTGAGACGCTGGTCCCGGCCGGACGGAGAATGAGCTACAGGGCGAGCGCGCCCTCGATGCGGGCCACCATCTCGTCCTCGGCCTCCACCACCACACCGTCGGCCTCGGCGACCTCGCGGCAGATCGCCAGCACGGCGCGCGGGAAGTCGCGGGCGTCCTCGGGCGACTTCGCCGTCAGCGTCTTCATCGACGACCGCAGCGCCTCCAGGACGACCGGCTCGATCTCCTCGTCGGTGCCCGCGGGCACGGACGGGCGGGCGCTGCCCAGAACGCCGCGCAGATCGGGCGACAGGTGCGTGAGCGCGCGCAGGCCGGCGAACCGCTCCTCCAGCACGGGGCCGGGGTCGGCGTGGGAAACCAGCAGCATCGCGCCGTACACGCCGGTGCGCAGCGTGCGGCTTTCCTCGTCGGTGTAGAAGATCATGTGGCCCACTCTAGGTCGTCGGGTCCGGCGGCTGTTCCGGTGTTGATTAGAAGACTCCTCAGCCCTCGCGCGGTTGCGTCCGAACTGGGAAAACGCCTGTGACGGAGGTCTAAGCGCCCGGAAGCGAACAAATGGGGTGGTCCGTGCGTTGAGTTGGGTTACAGAGACCGATCACAGGAGGATCGACGCATGACGACCACCGCTACCCGGCCCCGCATCACGGTTCGGCGGGTGGTGTTCACGCTCGTCCTCTTCACCGTGACGACGCTGCTGTTCTGGGTGCCGTTCGAGGGGCTCTTCGCGGCCAGTGCCGAGTGGCCCGACCCGGTCCGGCCCATCGCCGCGATCGTGTTCGTCGCCGGTGCCATCACGATGATCGTGCTGTTCACCCAGCGCGGCAGCGACCGCGCCGCGCGGATCTCCCAGTTCCTGCTCGGGTTCGTGTGGATCGCGTTCGTGTGGACGCTGATCTCCGACGTCGTGCGGCTCGGCATGGCGATGGCCGGTGTCGAGAACCCGTTCCGCTCCCGTTTCATCGCCGTGCTGCTCGCCGTTCTCATCGTCACCGTGACGATCTACGGCGTGTACGAGGCGATGCGCGTGCCCCGGATCAAGCGGCAGGACGTGACGATTCCCCGGCTCGACCCCGCGTTCGACGGCCTGACCGTCGCGGTCATCACCGACACGCACTACGGAGCGATCAACCGCGCGAAGTGGTCCAGGGGCATGGTCGACGCCGTCAACGGGCTGAACGCGGACGTCGCCGTGCACGTCGGTGACATCGCGGACGGCACCGCCGAGCAGCGCCTGGAGCAGGCCACCCCGCTCGGCGACGTGAACACCCCGCACCGCTTCTACATCACCGGCAACCACGAGTACTACTCGAACGGCCAGGGCTGGGTCGACCTCATGACCCGCCTCGGCTGGAAGGCGTTGCGCAACGAGCACGTGACGCTCGAGCGCGGTGGCGCTCAGCTCGTGTTCGCGGGCGTCGACGACATCACCGCGAGCCACTCCGGCGAGCCCGGCCACGCCGCCGACCTCGCGCACGCGCTGCACGGCGCCGACTCCACCGCGCCGGTCGTGCTGCTCGCGCACCAGCCGTCGGAGATCAAGAAGGCCGTCGGCGCGGGCGTGGACCTGCAGTTGTCCGGGCACACGCACGGCGGGCAGATCTGGCCGTTCCACTACCTGGTGCGGTTGCAGCAGCCGGTGGTCGCCGGCCTGAGCAGGCACAGCGACCGCACCCAGCTCTACACCAGTCGCGGCGCCGGCTTCTGGGGTCCGCCGATGCGCGTCTTCGCGCCCAGCGAGATCAGTCTGCTGACGCTCAAAGCGAGCTGAGATGCTCCCCGGAAAGATGACCGCCGTCGTTGAACCGCACCAGCCTGGGTGACTCGCCGGTCGTGTAGCGGATGACCGTCAGCGCCGCGTGGTCGTGGTGCAGCGTCAGCCAGCGCTCGGGCGGGGCGTCGAGGGCGTCCCGCACGAGCCAGCCGATCAGGAACGAGTGCGTCACGACCAGCACCGGGCCGTCGCCGGGGCGCGCGAACCGCGTCTCGGCCTCGTGCGCCAGTGCGGGGCCGCGGGTGCGCTCCGACTCGGGGAACCGGTCGAAGAACTCGTCGTGATCAGGGACGAAGTGCGGCACGTAGTCGTCGGCCGCCGCCTCGACCCGGCAGGGCACGCGCAGCGCGTCGGCGATGATCGACGCCGTCTCGGTGGCACGGGGCGCCGGGCCGTGGTGCACCGCCGCGAAACCGGTGCCGCGCAACCGTTCCGCCAGCGCCTCCGCCTGCTTGCGGCCGCGCGCCGTCAGCCGGGACTCGTCCTTCGTCGCTTCGCCGTGCCGGACCAGGTGCAGATCTCTCGTCACGCCGTGCAGTCTGCCTTGACGGCACTCGCGGCGTGATGGGCGTAGGTGGGTCCGGAGTTGTTCCAGTCCTGACCTCGGGTGACGAGCTGGATGGTCAGGTTTCCGCTGGCCTTGAACTTCCCGGCGCTGACCCACTGGCCGCGCTTGTCGACCTGCTTGATCGCGAACGACGCCATCGGGGTGCCGCCGACACCGTTGCGGTCGAACACGTAGTACACGGTCGGGTTACCCCCGACCTCCTCCGTACCGCCGTTCGGCACATGCACGGAGACGTCGCACGAACCAGTGACCGCGAACGTCCACATGCCGTAGGCGGAGTTGTCGTCGCGGCGGGCGTCACCGGACATCGGGATCGACACGAACGTCGAGCCGCACTTGCCGTCGCCGTGGTCGACCCAGCCCTTCTTGCCGTCGCGGTACGACCCGACGCTGGTGAAGCCGCCGCAGCCGGGGCCCGTCGTGAACGACTTGGCGCCGCCGGGAGCCCTGGCGGTGTCCCCGGCGGGTGGCGGCGGGGCGGCGTTCTGCGTGGTCGACGGCATCAGGCCCAGCGCGGACGAGGCGAGCGTCGGGTTCTGGCTGGCCGACGCCTCCTCGGGGAGGTCCTCCGGCGGGGTGATCAGGCCGGGGATGTAGCTGTGCGAGGGCTGCGCGATGTCCGTGTCGCCCCCACCCGAACTGCCGTCGAACGTGGCGATGGCGATCACGCCGAGCACGAGGAGCGCGGCGATGGCGGCGATCGCGGCGGCACGGGGCTTGAGCGGACCGGCGTGCTTCGTCTCCTCCTGGCGCGGCGCCTCACCGGCCGCGGCCCAGCGGGCGGCACCACGAGCGCGGGCGGCCTCCATCAGCGCTGGGTCGGGCGCCAGATGACGCTCGGTCGGTTCGTCGGGGAACTGGGTCGGCACGGAGCGCAGTGTGCCAGGGACACAGGGCAACCCGAACGCGTGGTTCTTTCACGAACGGGTCGTTTGCACTCAATGGACCGCACGCTGTGTAGACCGTTAGCCCGTTTCGTCTACGCATCGTGACGACGACCGGCTCAGTTCGCGCTGATTATTGACTCGTGAGTCAGGCTAAGTACCGTCCTGCACCTGCGCACACCCGTTCCAGTGGCCCGAAAAAACCGGATCTTGTTCCGGTTTCCGTGTCACGGAACGAAAACACCTGCAGAACGCCTTGATCTCGGTGAATTTTCGGGCAACTCCGGCACGGATCACCGGATGGATCTCCACCGCCGCAACGGTGGTAGCCAAGCTCGCCCGGCCCGCCTAGGGTGCCCGCCATGCCCTCAGGTAGACAGGCCGTCGTGCTGCTTGCCGCCCTCGTGGCGGGTTGCGGCACGGCGATCCCCGGTTCCCCCGTCGCAGGACCGCAGTTACCTCAGACCTCGGCTTCCCAGACCGTCACCGTCGTGACGTCGACGCCTCCGCCGAGCAGCAGCGCCGCTCCCCCGTCCGCGCCGCCGCCACCACCGCCTCCCCCTCCCGCCGCCGCGAGGTTCGGCAACCCGAACGGCACCACCGCCGTGCCACCGGAAGCCGCCGCGGAGGACACCTCGAAGCCCACCCGCGTGATCGGCACCGGCGCTCCCGCGAGCTGCACGTCGCAGGCCGTGGTCGACGCCCTCGCCGCTGGCGGGGTCATCACGTTCAACTGCGGGCCGCAGCCCCACACCGTCCCGATGACCGCGACCGCGAGGGTCCGCCAGCGCACCGTGCTCGACGGCGGTGGCCGGATCACGTTGAGCGGCCAGGGCCAGCGCAGGCTGATCGACCAGAACGGGCCGCGGCTGGTGGTCCAGAACATCACCCTCGCCGACGGCAACTCGACCGGCGACCAGGCCGAGGGCGGTGGCGGCGGCGCGATCATGGTGCTGGGCGGTCAGCTCAAGGTCGTGAACTCCCGCTTCGCGAACAACAGGTGCGACGCCAACGGCCCCGACCTCGGCGGTGCGGCCATCCGCGTGACCGACTGGGCCCAGAAGGTGCCGATCTACGTCACCGGCAGCACGTTCGAGGGAGGTGTGTGCTCCAACGGCGGAGCGCTCAGCAGCATCGGCGCGTCGTGGATCGTGCTCAACAGCCTGATGAGGAACAACAAGGCCATCGGCCGCGGCGCCAACCCGGCGCGCGGTGGCACGCCGGGCGGCGGCAGCGGTGGCGCGATCTACAACGACGGCAACACGTTCACGCTGCGCGTCGCCGGCACGCTGATCGAGGACAACCAGGCCAACGAGGGCGGCGGCGCGGTGTTCTTCGTCAGCAACGACAAGTCCGGCTCGATGTCCGTCGAGGGCTCAACCCTTCGCCGCAACCCGAGCCTCGGTTTCGAGACCATCAAGGGGATCTTCTACCTGGGAACGTCCGAGAAGCCGAAGGTCACCGGCTCGACGATCCAGTGAGCCCGCGACGAGCAGCAACGCGAGGCCGAACACGGACATCGTCAGGCTGAAGCCGTAGACCCAGCGGAAACCCAGCCCCTGCGAGACGCCGAGCAACGCGCCAGCGACCATGCTGCCGATGATCTGGGTGTTGCTGAACATCGTCGTGGCGTGGCCGGGTCGAAGCGGGTCGAGGCTCTGGAAGTAGGTGATGCCGACGCCCATGATCAGCGAGATGACGGTGGCGTGCAGCAGCTGCGCGGCCATCACCTGCCAGATGGACTCGGTGAACACCATCAGCCCGTGGTAGCTCAACGCGATCACGGCGCCGATGAGCACGAGCCTGTGCTGGGACATCCGGTTCGCCAGCGAGCCGAACCACAGCATCATCGGGATCTCGAGCGCCGCGCACAGACCCATCGCGAGTCCGGCGTCACCGGCCGTGCCGTTCAGTTCGGTCGTGATGAACAACGGCAGACCGCTCACCGCGAGCGCCACGGCTCCCTGCAGGAACAGGAAAGCGGCCGACACGACCACCATGCTGCCGCGTGCGGGTCCCGCCGACTCCTCGTCGGTCTTCTCCTCCTCGACCCGCGCGGGCGGGACCGGCAGGGTGAGGGCGAGGACCGCGACGCCGAGCTGGAGGACCGCGGTGGAGGCGAAGAGGCCGATCCAGCCGGTCTTCGCGACGAGCAGCGCCGCCACCGGCGGTCCGGCGACCCACGCGACCGAGAGCAGCGTGCGCAGGACGCTGACGACCATCGACGGGCCTGAGGAGACCTGGCGGCCGTACGCGAACAGCTGCGGCAACAACGCGCCCGTGATCGCGATGAACACCACGGACGTGCCGAGCAGGAACCAGTAGTCGCGCAGCACGGCGAACAGGCCGTAGCCGATCGCGCCGGCGACACCACCCGCGGCGAGCATGTACCGCCGCTGCACCCGGCCGTCGGAGAGCCTGCCCATGATCGTGCTCGCCACGACCTGCGCGACCGGGCTCACGATCAGGAAGAAGCCGAGCTGGAACGGCGTGACCTTGATTTCGCTCGTGAGGAACAGCGAGCCGAACGGCAACGCGAACGCCATCGAGACGCCCGACACGACGCTGATGCCGGAGAGTTGGAGGAACGTACGGGACAGGAGCGGCGAGGATGTTCTCTCGCTGAGTGCCGTCACCCGTCAATCGTGCTCTTTGAGCGGCGAATCAGGAAACCAGATATCCCATTATGCGGGCAACATCTCACACAACGACGATCGCACCGTCGCGACGGTGATCTGCACCACCCCTGAGCAGGCCCGATCCGGTCATTTCGACCACCTGACAACCACCGAAGAACATGTTCGGCGCGCGGAATCGGGTGACCGGCAGCGCGCTTTCCGGTTGAATTCCCGGTTCGACGTGGAGGTGGTCCCCGCTCAGGTGCATCCGGGGTGCGTCGACCGCCTGCTGGGCGGCCATTCCCCGGTCCAGGACGTTCACGAGCACCTGCAGGATCGCGCCGCAGATCCGGCTCGACCCGGCGCTGCCGAGCACGAGTTCGGTCCGGCCCTGGTTCGTCACGACGGTCGGCGCCATCATCGACGGCAGCCGGTCGCCCGGCGCGTGGCTGAAGAACCCGTCCGGCGACAGGTCCTCCTCCCCCATCATGTTGTTCAGGTGCACGCCCGCGATCGAGATCCCGGAGCCAGCGCCGTTGGTGGTCGTGACGCTGCACGCCGTGCCGTCCGCGTCGAGCACGGAGATGTGCGTGGTGGAGCCGAGGCGGTTGAGGTGCGCCTTCGGGGTGGCGAGCGCACGGATCAGGTCCTGCTGCGACGGGTTGTCCGGCAACGCTTCCAACATCTGCGTGAGCAACGCACCGCCCGCCGCCGGTGGTGGGTTCGTGTGGATCTCACGGCCGCGATGCCACACGTGCAACGGCTCGCGCCGCACGGCTTCGTACGCCTCGAGGTCCGCGCGCGTGAGGTCGCCACCCTTGCTCCCGATCCAGTCGGTGACCGCCGCCGCGATGTCACCGCGGTAGAACGGCCACGCGCCGTCGCTGCCGAGCCGGTCGAGGGCCTCGGCGAGTTCGGGCTGGACGAGGAGCTCACCCTCTTCGAACGCGGTCAGCCCCGCGCTGCGGGCGAGCGGCAGCAGCAACGACGTGACGTACGCCTGGTACCGGTTCACCAGGTGGCCTTCACGCGCGTGCATCGCCGCTGTGGCCACGAGTTCGTGCAACGGCGCACGCCCGTACGTGGCGGCGGCCGCGACACCGGCGGGCATCCCGTAGGCGGCGACCGACGACGGTCCCACGTGGAACTCCTGCTCCGCGTCACCGAAGTGGACGGTGATGGGGTCGAGCGGTGCCCGCTCACCGGTCCTGCCCCGGCCCGGTGCGACGGCCGAGAAGTCCAGCAGCACAGGGGTTTCCCCGACCGGCGCGATCATCATGTACCCGGCGGAGCCCAGCCCGGTCAGCAACGGCTCGGTGACGCAGGACGTCAGCATCGCCGCGACGGCCGCGTCCACGGCGTTCCCACCCGCGCGCAACATCGCCGCGCCAGCCTGAGCCGTGAGCGGGTGGCCCGCCGCGATCGCGCCTCGCACGTCGACCTCCAGAAGTGAAGGCGGTCAACGGTAGACCCGTACGCGGCCGGGCGGGAGCGCGAGGGGTTCAGCAGAGCGGCAAAACGGGTATTTCGACATCCATGGAGTGGATCACTCGGCTGATGGAGGCGTTGGGCTCACCCGGCGCGGGGTTGCTGGTCGCGCTGGAGAACGTCTTCCCACCGGTGCCGAGCGAGGTGATCCTGCCGCTGGCCGGGTTCACCGCGGGCCAGGGCAAGATCTCGCTGGTCGCCGCGATCGTGTGGACGACGATCGGCTCGACGGTCGGTGCCCTGGTGCTCTACGGCCTCGGCGCGTGGCTCGGGCTCGACCGGTTGCGGAAACTCGCGGACAAGATCCCGTTCGTCACGGCGTCCGACGTGGACAAGTCCGACGCGTGGTTCGACAAGCACGGCAGCAAGGCCGTGTTCATCGGGCGGATGGTGCCGGTCGTGCGGAGCCTGATCTCCATCCCCGCCGGCGTGTCCGGGATGCCGATCATGAAGTTCACGCTCTACACGGCGGCGGGCAGCCTGGTGTGGAACAGCGCGCTGATCCTCGCCGGGTACGCGCTGGGCGACAACTACGAGCTCGTCGACCGCTACCTGGGCTGGCTCTCGACGGCCGTGCTCGCCGTGCTGGCCATCAGCGTCGCCTGGTTCGTGGTCGCCCGCGTCAAGGAACGCCGTTCGTAGACCAGCGCCGCGGCCGCGATCGCGAGGCCCGCGACCGACAGCGCCACGCCGACCCACGCCGTCGAGGTGTAGCCCCAGCCCGCCGCGATGGCCAGGCCACCGAGCCACGCGCCCGCGCCGTTCGCGACGTTGAGCGACGAGTGGTTGGACGAGGCCGCGAGCGACGGCGCGTCCGGTGAGGCGTCCATCAGCTTGATCTGCAGCGCGGCCGCGAGGATCTGGATGGTGAAGCCCAGCAGGAACAGGAAGACGAACAGGAGCACCGGGATGGTCGCGGTGAGCCCGAAGAGCACCAGGATCACGGTGACCGCGATCAGCCCGCCGAACACCGAGCCCGTCACGGACCTGTCCACGAACCGGCCGCCGAACGTCGCGCCCAGCGTCATGCCGAGCCCGAACACGGCGAGGATCCACGGCACGACCCCCGACGCCAGCCCGGCGACCTCGGTCGTCAGCGGGGCGACGTAGGAGTAGACGGCGAACATGCCGCCGAAGCCGATCATGCCGGTGAAGATCGCGAACCACACCGTCGGCCGGCCGAACGCGCGGACCTCGTTCTTCATCGAGGCGTCCTCGACCTTGGGCACCAGCGGCACCCAGGCCGCGATCGCCGCCGCCGTGACCAGCGCGATCACCGCGACCGCCAGGTACGCCGTGCGCCAGCCGATCTGCTGCCCCGCCGCCGTTGCCAGCGGCACGCCCACGAGGTTCGCCACAGTCAGACCGACCATCACGCGCGCAACGGCCGTACCGCGCCGTTCGGGAGCAACGAGCGTGGCGGCGACAACGGCCGCGATGCCGAAGAACGCGCCGTGCGGCAGCCCCGCGACGAACCGTGCGATGAGCAGCAACGTCTTGTCCTGCGCCATGGCCGACAACCCGTTGCCCAGCGCGACCGCGAGCATCAGGCCGATCAGCATCCCCTTGCGCGGGAGCTTGGCACCGAGCACCGCGATCAACGGCGCGCCGACGACGACACCGGCGGCGTAGAGGCTGATCGCGTAGGCGGCCTGGTAGTCGGGGATGCCGAACGTCTCCGCGATCTGCGGCAGCAGGCCCATCGTCGCGAACTCGGTCGTTCCGATGCCGAACCCGCCGAGCGCGAGAGCGGTCATGGCGCGGGTGGTGTTCAAGGCTTCCCCATGGTCGGTGAGCAGCGAGGACTAGTGCCGCGACTGGCAGCCTTCGCCCCTTGTTCGGCGTTCAGACGGGTGCATCGTGGTGCCGGTGCCGCGAGGCGCCCTGCTGAGCGTCGAAGACGCGGCGAAGGTTGCCGGTCGCGGCACTAGTTAGCTACCGCATCGATTTTACGGGTCTTCTGAAGCGCTTCAAAAGACTCCGGACCGGTGCCGATGCTCACACGCCGGTCGAGGAATACCGACACCAGCGCGATGACGAGTCCGCCGACCGCGAGCAGGGCCCCGATCCAGTTCGGCGCGGTGTAGCCGAGACCGCGCTCGATGGCGAGCCCGCCGAGCCACGCGCCACCGGCGTTGCCAAGGTTGAACGCCGCGATGTTCGCCGCGCTGGCGAGCGCCGGCGCGCCCTCCGCGGTCTGCATGACCCGCATCTGCAACGGCGGCACCGTCGCGAACCCGGCCGCGCCGAACAGCACGATGGTGATCGCGGCGAGCACCGGCGAGTGCGCGGTGAACACGAACGCCGTCAGCACCGCCGCCAGCGAGACCAGGATGACGATCACGCTCTTCATCACCGACCGGTCCGCCGCCTTGCCGCCGATCAGGTTGCCCGCGAACAACCCCACGCCGAACAGCACGAGCAACCACGTCACGGCGCCTGACGAGAAGCCCGCGACCTCGGTCATCATCGGCGCGATGTAGGTGAACGACGCGAAGACACCCGCGAAGCCGAACGCGGTCATCAGCAGTGCGAGCCACACCTGCGGATTGCGGAACACGGCGAGTTCGCTGCGCAGGTCTCCGCCCTGAGCCTGCTGCTTCGGCACAAGGAACACGATGCCGAGCAGCCCGATCACGCCGAGCACGGTCACCGCCCAGAACGTCGAGCGCCACCCGAGTGCCTGGCCGAGCGCCGTGCCCATCGGCACGCCCAGAACGTTCGCCACGGTCAGACCGGTGAACATCAACGCGATGGCACTCGCCCTGCGGTGTGGCGCGACGAGGTCAGCGGCGACGACCGAGCCGATGCCGAAGAACGCGCCGTGCGCCAGCGCCGCGACCACACGCCCGCTCATGAGCACGCCGTAGGTGTCCGCGAGCGCGGAGACCAGGTTGCCCGCGATGAACAGCACCATCAGCCCGAGCAGCATCTTCTTGCGCGGCAGCCGGCCGCCGAGAACGGTCAGCAGCGGCGCGCCGATCACGACGCCGAGTGCGTAACCGGAGATCAGCAGACCGGCGCTCGGGATGGAGACCCCGAGATCGGTCGCGACCTCGGGCAGCAGTCCCATGATCACGAACTCGGTCGTGCCGATGGCGAAGGCGCTGATCGCGAGGGCGAGCAGGGCGACAGGCATGTCACACGGTCCTTGAAGTCGATGGTTGTCGGCGTGAGCAATAGTTGCACACGCGGGCAATTGTCGACGACTCCTGTATCGGTGAAGCGCGTCACCCCGGACACGACGAAGGCCGGCCCCGACTCCGGGACCGGCCTTCCGCCTGCGTCAGATGCGCGGAACGTCCACGAACGTGCGGCCGTTGAGCGGCTGCGTCGCACGGGCGTTGCCCGCGGTGAACAGCCCCTTGAAGCGCGCGATGGTCGCGGCCGTCACGTGCTGCTCGCCGGTGAGGTACCACTCGACGCCCTCGGTGAACGGCGCCGTGGTGAGCGAACCGGTGTAGTGCAGCGTGTGGTGACCCGCGGGCAGCAGCCGGTTGAGGTTGATCGGCTCGATGTCGACCGGCGCACCGCACTCGGGCGAGAGCGTGGCCAGCACGTCGTCCACGACGGAGTGCGAGCCGACGACCAGCGGAACGCCGACCACCAACAGCTTGCCCTCGGCGCTGCGGTGCACGAGATGCATCTCGAGCGGGGTGTTGCGGCCGCCGAACTGGTGCTCGGACGGCGTGTGGAAGTGGAACTGGACCAGGTCGTATCTGGTCCCCGCGACGGTGACGTGACCCGCTCCGGGTTCTACCTCCGCCTCTTCGGTCTCCTCGTGGTCGCGGGTCGTGCAGCCGTCGGACTTGGCCGCGTCCTTGCGGATGTACTTCAACTCCAGCGCGGAGTGCCCGTAGGACACGTCGAGCTTCGGCGCGTGCGGATCGAACCGGATCGCGTTGGGCGTGACGTTCACAGGGCTCTGCTTCGGCGTCGCCGACTCGGCCGCGCCGCTCGCGAAGAAGGTCGCGGTGAGCACGAGCGGAAGAAGCGCCGGAAGGGATCGCTTGATGTTCATGGCGCAACTTTTCACCCGATCGAGTGAAATAGGGAAGAGACTGTGGTCGCGCTCTCACCTTACGAAATCATTCCCGTCGTTCCGACCAGAACGACGCTGAACCAATTCAGCGCTTCTACGTGCAGACATGCAGGTCAGAACCTTGCAACTCACTTGCAGAAAGCAGTAGTTCAGGCAAGTTATTGACCACGCAAATTCGAATTGAGACGCAATCCGGCAATCGAGAACGAAGCCGTTCTCGATTGCCATTGTCCGATTCAATCCGATTTGCCGAATTTGCCTGAAGTCACTCCGTTCACGCACCGTGTACGGCAGAATGAACCGATGGTGACCGTCGCCGACATTCGCGCCGTAGCGCTCACACTGCCGCGCACCACCGAACACCTCATCCGCGACCGCGTGAAGTTCCGCGTGGGCCAGATCGTCTACGCGGCCCTCTCGCGCGACGAGACCGTGCTGGGCTTCGGCTACCCGCGCGAGGAACGCGAGGCGCTCGTCGCGAGCGACCCGGTCAAGTTCGCGCTCCCGAGCCAGTCCGACATGCGCTTCCAGTGGGTGCACGCCTCGATGGCCCACCTCGACGTCGAGGAGATGACCGAGCTCGTCATCGGCGCCTGGGTCATGTGCGTGCCCAAGAAGGTCATCCGCGAGCGCCTCGGTGAGGACTATCTTTAGTCAACACTGAAGTTATCGGGCGCACCGTTCTCCGCGCAGAGGCAGTCCACCCCGCGTTCGATCCACTCCTGCCCGGTCCACTCGGGATGCCGCTCGACCAGCACCGCTCGTACCTCGGCCACGATCTCGTCGAGCCCCATCGCGGAGTCCCGGCGCCGCCAGGTCTCGTCCCGCAGCTCGCCCAGGTAGTCCCGGACCCCTTGCAGCACAGCGATGTCCCCCACTGTCCCGTGCCCGGGCACGACCACCCGCGGCCCGGACGCGATCAACCCGTCCAGCACGTCGATCCACGCGAGACCCGAGACGTCGGTGTCGTGCGGCGGGAACCACGGGAAGATCGCGAACTGCCCGGTCTCGGCGAGGTCGCCGGTGAACAGCACGCCCGCGTCCGGCACCTCGACCACCTGGTCCCCCAGGGTGTGCCCGCGCCCGGTCGGCCGAAGCAGCACCGTCCGGCCGCCGAGGTCGAGCGCGCGGACCCCGTCGAACTCCTCGTCCGGCACCGGGATCTCGACTCCGGTCAGGCGTTCGGCGATCGTCCCGCCGAACCCGCGGAACATCTCCAGGTAGCCGGATCCCTTGCGCCGCAGGTCATCCGCCTGCGCGCGGTTCACCAGGTAGGAGCCTTCGAACACGGACGCGCCGAACGCGTGCTCGGGGTGGAAGTGCGTGGTCGTCAGGTGGATCCGGCGCCCGCGCGCCACTTCCTCGGCGAACTCCCGCACCCGAGACGCGTTGGCGAGGCCGAGTCCGGTGTCCACCACGAGGATCGCGTCGGTGCCACCGATGATCCCGACGTTGGGCACCAGGCCGACGTGCTCGTTGGGGATCACCAGCACGTCCGGGGCGACGTCGACGGCACCGGAGATCTGGACTACGGGGTCAGGGAGGTTCATGCCCTCCACTCCACCGGCGGGCGGGCCGGGCGTCCAAGACCGTCTGCGCACACCCGATACCGCGCGAGTATCGTGCCTGATCATGGAGCTGCGGACCCTGCGGTACTTCGTCGCGGTCGCCGAGGAGTTGCACTTCGGCCGTGCCGCGCGGCGCCTGCACCTGAGCCAGCCGCCGCTGAGCCGGGCGATCAAGCACCTGGAGCACGACCTCGGCGCCGTCCTGCTGCTCCGCTCCCCCGCCGGCGTCACGCTGACGGACGCGGGCCACGTCCTGCTGGCCGAGGCGAGGGCGCTGCTGGAGCACGCCGACCGCATCCGCGCCAAGCTCGCCCGGACCACGATCACGGTCGGCATGCTGGGCGACCACGCCGCCGGGCTGGCTGAGGCGTTCCGGCGCAGGCACCCGCACGTCGAGATCCGCGTCCGCGAGGCCGACCTGACCGACCCGACCTGCGGCCTGCGCACCGGCCAGGTCGACGTCGCCCTGACGCGCGGCCCGTTCGACGAGAGCGGCCTGAAGACCCTGGTGCTGCGCGAGGAGCCGGTCGGCGCGGTGCTGCGGCGCGACGATCCGCTGGCTTCGAGGGACCAGATCACCACCGGGGACCTCGCCGGCCGCGACTGGTTCCAGTTCCCGGACGGCACCGACGAGATCTGGCAGAGCTACTGGAACGGCGGGAAACCCCGCACCGGACCGGTCGTGCGCGCGGTCCAGGAGTGCGTGCAGTCCGTGCTGTGGAACGGTTCCGTCGGCCTGGCCCCACTCGGCCACGACCTGGGCGAGCTCGTCGTGGTGCCGCTGACCGACATGGCACCCAGTCCCGTGGTGGTCGCGTGGGTCGAGGACGACCCGCTCACCCGGGACTTCGTCGAGACGGCGGCTCAGGTCCTGTCGAGACGGCTCACGGTCACCGCGTAGTCCCCGCCCTCGAACGGTGTGCGGTCCCAGGTCGCGAACCGTTCGACGAGCGTGAGTCCGGCCTGGGCGCAGTGCTCGTCGTAGTCGTCTGCCGTGTACCCGCGATCGAGGCTGAACCCGGCGATCAGGACGTTCCCGACGTGCCGGGCGACGCCCGCGACGAGCACGCCCTGCGTTCCGGGCGGGGTGAAGAGCGGCACGTTGCCCGCCATCACGACCACGTCGAACGTGCGCCCGAGGTCGAGTTCGGCCAGGTCGGACCGCACCCACGAGATGTCCGGCGCCAGCTCACGCGCCTGCGCGAGCATCGACTCGTCGAGGTCAGCCCCGACCACCTCGATGCCGTGCCTGGCGAGTTCGATCCCGACCCGTCCGGTGCCGCAGCCGGCGTCCAGCACCGAGGCCGGCCCGAACGCGCGCACGAACGTCGCCTCGCCGTGCACGTCCACCCCGGACGCCGCGAGCGAGTCGAACCTGCGCTGGTACTCCGCTCCGTTCCACACGATGAGCATCATAGATCCGAAGATCGGCGGATACCGCCCGCGTGAGAGCGCTGCCAAGGTCGAGGCATGACGCGCTTTCTGCTGGCAGTGGCGTTGCTCGTGGCCGCGGCCTCCCCCGCCCAGGCCGCACCGCTCCGATGGGTGGGCACGTGGGCCACCGCGCCGTCCTCCGCCGTCCCCGGCACCGAGAACGGCTATCCGAACTTCTCGATCCGCAACATCGTGCACGTCAGCGCCGGGGGCAAGGAGATCCGCGTCCGGCTCTCCAACGCCTACGGCCGCACACCTGTGCTGTTCGGCCAGGTCACGGTCGCCAGAGCGGCCGGCCCGGACACACCCCTCGCACTGCCCGGCACCATGCGCACGCTCACGTTCGGCGGCGCCCGGTCGATCACGGCCCCGGCCGGCGCCGACGTGGTGAGCGACGGCGTGAGCCTGGACGTCCCCGCCGACACCGACCTGCTCGTGAGCGTCTACACGCCCGAACCCGGCGGCCCCGTCACGCACCACAACCTGGCCATGCAGAACTCGTACTTCACCCGCGACGGCAACCACACGGCTGAAGAATCCGCCGCCGCCTACCGGGAACGCACCTCGAACTGGCACTACGTCTCCGGTGTGGACGTGCGCAGCTCGAAGTTGCAGGGCAGCGTGGTCGCACTCGGCGACTCGATCACCGACGGCGCCAACTCCACCTGGGGCGCGAACCTGCGCTGGCCCGACCAGCTCGCCGACCGCGTGAACACCCGCCTGGGCGTCCTCAACGCGGGCATCAGCGGCAACCGCCTCCTGCGCGACGGCGACTGGGCCGGCCCCAACGCCCTGGCCAGGCTGAACCGCGACGTGCTCACCCAGTCCGGCGTCCGCACGGTCATCGTGTTCGAGGGCATCAACGACATCCAGCAGACCCCGCACGAGACCGACCCGACCAAGATCATCGCCGCGCTGAAGCAGATCGCGTCCCGGTCGCACGACCGCGGGCTGCGGGTGGTCGGGGCGACGATCACGCCGTTCAAGGGCTGGAACAGCTACACGGAGGAGCTGGAGGCCGTGCGGCAGGCCGTGAACTCGTTCATCCGCACCAGCCCGGACTTCGACGCCGTCGTGGACTTCGACGCCGTGATCCGCGATCCCGCCGACCCGCAGCGGATCCGCCCGGACTACGACCAGGGCGACCACCTGCACCCCGGGGACAAGGGGTTCGAGGCGATGGCGAAGGCGGTGAAGACCGCCACACTCTGACACTCGATCGGGCGGTGACGGTTTGCGCGACCCCTTGCCCCGGTTATTCGATGGAGATCCACACGAACACCGGTAAGGGGTCCACGCATGCGTCTCACGATCCTCGCCGTCGCCCTCGGCGCCACGGCCTGCGGGTCGCCGGCTCCGGCGCAGTCCGAGGGTCAGGCGACGACCACGACGGCCACACCGACCTCCAGTGCGACCAGCGACAAGCAGCAGCCCGCGGTGAAGGCCGAGCTGACCATGCAGGGCAAGCCCGGCCTGGGCCTGCTCACGGCCACGAACCAGGGCCCCGCGCCGATCACGTTCCAGGGCTGGCCGAAGCTCGCCTTCACCAACCCCGCGAACCAGCCCGCCGCGATCCCGGTGGAGCAGAAGCTCGTGCCCGGCGAGGGCCCGTCGATCACCCTGCAACCGGGCCAGACCGCGTTCGCCGGGGTGCAGCTCGACGTGGACGACGACACCAACTCGTTCGCCATCAACGAGATGACCGCCGAACTGCCGGGCATGGTGCCGGTGAAGGTGACGTTCATCGGGACGGACGGCCAGCCGATCGCCGACCTGACCAAGCTCAAGGTGAGCGAGGCCAAGGTCGGGACGATGCAGCCGGCCGCCCAGGGCGTCACGGTGTTCGACTAGTCCAGAGGTGTTGCAGGCGCACCTCCCACGGGTGGGCGGCCCGGTCGAGGAACATGAGGCCGTCCATCCGGCAGTTGCAGGCGTTGCCCTCGCGGGTGTTCTGCGGGTAGCTGCCGCCGATCTTGATGCCGCGCGGGTTCGTGGCCGACGCGAGGTCCGGTTCCGGTTCGCCTTCGAGCTTCCACGGGTCACCGGCCGCGACGTACTTGCCCGCCAACGGTTTTCCGTTGCGGTACAGGGCCATCGTGCCGGTGTCGAAGTCGAACGTCGCCGCCAGGAACACCCATTCGTTCTGCGGCAGCAGTGACTGCCAGCCCTCCGAGGCCGCGAACGTCTGGGAGTCACCTCCATCGAGCCGCCGGGCCAGCGCGACCAGTTTCAGTTCACCGTCGACCTGGATGAGTTCCAGCAGCGCTCGGACCGCGTGGCCGTTGGAGTCACCGGTCAGCACGCCCGCGAGGCCGATCGCCCCGTACAGGTCGTCCGGCGAGGCGGAGTTCGAGTTCGGGGCCGGGTTCTGGCCCGTCATCTTCACCCAGCCCAGGATCGACGCCTGGCGTGCGCCGTTGAACGCCTTCAGCGTGGGCACGCCTGTTTCGGTGTAGAGGCCCGCTTTCCAGTCGTCGTTGCCCGCCGTGTCCGGGTTGATCTGCCTGAGCTGCACCGAGGTGCGGCTGAACGCACCGTCGCGCACCCGCATGCCGGCGCCGCCGTTGATCAGTTGCAACGCGGTGCCCGACCGGCCGCGGTCCTGTTCGAGTGACGGGTTCCCGCGCACCGGGTGTTCGAAGTCGTAGTACGCCACCAGGTTGCGGGACAGGGTCGGCAGCACGGGGCCGAACGTGGCCTGGGCCGGTGCTGCCAGGCCCACCCCGAAGGCGGCCACCAGGCCGAGGACGAGCAGCCGCTTCATCGGATCCCCTTGCCCTGCACCCGGAGGTCGCGAAGCCGGCCGATGTTGTCGAACGAGCCGAAGCCGACGCGGCCCGACGCGAACGTCTTGTCCACGGCGGTCATCAGCGGATACCGCGACCCGTCCAGGTAGACGGCGATCTCGCCGGTGTCGGCGCAATGCTTGACCCGAACGCGATGCCACGCCGTGTCGGTCACGGCAGGAGGCGCGCCCACCGAACGTGCCGCGTCCCATTGGTGGTCCAGGCGCAGCCGGTCCGCGTTGTTCACGACGAAGATCCCGTTGTGCGGGTAGATCTTGTTGTCCGACGAGAGGTGCGCGTAGTAGAACTCGGTGTCCGAACGGTGTCCGAACACGATGATCACGTCCCGATTGGACTCCGCCACCGGGGTGTCGAGCCGCACCGACGCGTCGACCTGCACCGAGCCGAACTCGGGTCCCTTCCGCAGCACCGCGTACTCGAACGGACGGCGCGGGCCGGGACGGGCGGCACCGGCCTGCGCCAGCACGACCTCACGGCCCGGGAACTGCCACAGGTCCGGCGTCACCGGCTGCCACGAACGCGCACCGGAGGCGCCCAGGACGTGGTCGTGGCCAGCGGGGCAGGAGGCGAAGGTGCGCGCACCCGTCACCTTCCAGATCTTGCCGTTCGCCTTGGCCAGCACGTAGAGCTCACCGGACGCGTCCTGGCCGAAGCGCAGGTCGACGCGGTTCGGGTCGCCGACCAGAGCCTTCATCGTCGTGAGCCCGCCACCCGAGTACACCATCAACTCGCGCGTGACGGCCATCGGCCGACCGGCGCGCATCTCGCGTTCGTCGGCGACGTAGAGCAGGCCCTTCACGCCCTCGCCGTAGACGTACTTGCCGCGCAACGAAGGGATCTTCGAGCCGCGGTAGACGAAGCCGCCCATCAACGCGTTGCCGCTGTCGGCGCACGGCCGTTGGGCGGAGGTGCGGTTGTGGTCGAACGCGGTGACCGGGTAGGTGTAGCCGTACTTGGCGTCGTCGGCGGGCAGCGGGAACACGCCGCACGACGGGTCGCCGCGCCGGTACGCCCAGATGCCCTCGCGTTCGCTCCAGCCCAGGTTCGCGCCCTTGCGGACCTCGTAGACCGCGTCGACGGCCTTCTCCCCGATGTGGCCCATGAACATCCGGCGCGTCATCGGGTCCCAGCTGAAGCGGTACGGGTCGCGCATGCCGTACGCGTAGATCTCGCCCAGCGCGCCCGCCTTGCCCACGAACGGGTTCGAGCGCGGCACGCCGTACCGGCCGTTCACGCCGTTCGTCCCGGCCGGATCGATGCGCAGGATCTTGCCCTGCGGCAACGCCAGGTCCTGCGGCACCGTCGTCGTGTAGCCGATGCCGCCGTCACCGGAAGCGATGTAGAGCAGGTGGTGGTCCTCGTCCCACCGGCGGGCCGTCGGGTTGAACCCGATCTCCTGGAAGCCGTGGATGAACGACGCGAAGCCGACGCGCAGCAGTTCACGGCGCGTGCCGGCGAAGAGGTCCGCGCTCGGGTCGGAGGCGGTCCACTCGGTGATCACGCCGTGCACCTCGGTGTTCGCGGGCGACGGCAGATCCGGCTTCTTGGTCGTCAGCGCGGAACCGGTCTCGGTGTGCACGGTGTAGAACTTGCCGTTGCGCCGGAAGTCCGGGTGGAACGCGGCGAACCCGAAGCCGCTGCCCAGGCCCCGGTGGGTGTGGAAGTCGGGGCCGACCGCCGCGCCCAGGTCCAGGAACGCGTGCTGCACACCGCCATCCAGCAGGTAGAGCCTGCCGTTCATGTCCGGCACGAACATCCGGCCGGATCCGTCCGGAATTTCGCCGAGGTAGTTGATCCTGTTGTGGCGCACCAGCCTGGTGTCGGTCGGCGGCGGCACGGGCTGCGACTTCGGCAGCTGCGCGACCTCGGTCAGTTCCAGGCCGACACCGGAGGCGCCCGGTGTCGGCAGCGGGTCGGCGATCGGCACGTCGGCCTGCGCCGACGCGATGGGCACGAACAACGCGGACAGCATCAGAGTTGTTGCGGTCAAACGGGATAAGCGTCGGTACATCCCCACCACCCTGTGGGCCAGGCCGTGGCCAGCACGGCGACGGAAAGCGCTTTCCAACGCGGCGGAACTCGGACGCTACCCAGCTAATAAGGCGGTTACAACCCTTTAGGCGCTGTCCTGCAAGTTCGTCAGGCGAGAGACGCGGGCGAGAGTCCCGGAGACGGTGCCCTCGCCCGCCGCTGTCGCCCGACGAGACTTGCAGGACAGCGCCTAGTCCTGTCCTGTCACGGCTCCCAGCAGATCCCGGATGCGCGCGGTCGCCGACGCGAACTCCGGACGGGCCATCGTCGCGGAGTAGTCCCTGGCGCCCGGCAGGTCGACCTCGATGACCTCGTGCACCACCGCAGGCCGTTGCGTCAGCACGATCACCCGGTTGGCCAGGTACACCGACTCCGCGATCGAGTGCGTCACCAGCAACACCGTAGTGCCGGTCTCCCGCCACACCCGGTGCAGCTCGACGTTCATCTGCTCGCGCGTCAACGCGTCGAGCGCGCCGAACGGCTCGTCCATCAGCAGCACACGCGGCTGGTGCAGCAACGCGCGGCACAACGCCACGCGCTGCTGCATGCCGCCGGACAGTTCGTGTGGCAGGGCGTTCTCGAACCCGCTGAGCCCCGTCATCGCGATGAGCTCGTCGGCCCTCCTGCCCGCCTCGGCCGAGTTCATCCCGCGCATCTCGGCCTGCAGCAGGATGTTCCTGCGCGCCGACCGCCACTCCAGCAACGCGGCCCGCTGGAACACGAACCCGATGTCGTGCCGCGGCCCGTTCACCTGCTCGCCGAGCAACGTCACCGAGCCCGACGACGGCTTCAGCAGGCCGGACACCAGCTTCAGCAACGTCGACTTGCCGCAGCCCGACGGCCCGACGATGGACACGAACTCGCCCGGTGCGACGTCGAGCGAGACCTGCTGGATCGCCGTCACCTCCGTGCGCTTCGACTGGAAGCGCACGGAGACGTCGCCGATCGAGACGGCGGGAGTTGTCAAGGTGCCGGTCATCCCTTGGGTGCCACGCTTTCTTCCCAGTAAGCCGACGGCTCGGACGCTTCCTTGATGATGCCGGTCCTCTGGAAGGTCTCGATGGTCTTCTTCCAGTCGTCCACGGAGTTGACGCCCGGCGCCTTGCCCTTCGTGGCGTCGGTGTGCAGCAACGTCAGCGTGGTCTTGAACTGCTCCAGCACCACGGTCGGCGACGGCAACTGCTCGGCGGCGCCCTTCATCGACTCGGCCGCGGCCTCCGGGGTCTTCTCGGCCTCGGCCCACGCCTCCTGCGTCGCCGTGACCATCTTCTTCACCAGCTCGGGGTCCTTCTGCAGCATGGACTTCGACGTCAGCAGCCCGTTGCTGAAGTAGTTCAGCCCGAACTCGGAGAACCGCAGGTAGCCCACGTCCTTGCCGGACTTCTCCTTGATCGTCGGCCCCTGGTCGGACGCGAAGCCCAGCAGCACGTCCGTGCGGTTGGAGATGACCGCGGCCATCTTGCCCGCCGGGTCGATGTTCTGGATGGAGACGTCGGACTCCTGCATGCCGTTCTGCTTCAGGAAGGCCGGGAACGTCTTCGTCAACGCGTCCCCCGCCGTCGTGGCGACCGACTTGCCCTTCAGGTCCTCGGGCTTCTTGATGTTCTTGTCGGTGAAGAACTGCACGGACGCCGGAGTGGTCTGCAGGAACACGCCGATGCTCTTGGCCGGCACGCCCTGCTCGACGGCCGTGGCGAGCGCGGACGTGTCGGCCCAGCCGAAGTCGGTCTGGCCCGCGCCGGTCGCCGTGACGGTCTTGCCGGAACCCTGGCCCGCCTGGATCTTCAGCTTGATGCCGTGCTTCTCGTAGATGCCTTGCTTGACCCCGTAGTAGAACGGCGCGTGCTCGCCGTACGGGTACCAGTTGAGGGTCAGCGTGACCTCCTTCGCCTCACCGCCGGTGCCGGTCGTGGTGCCACCGCCCCCACCGCAGGCGGTGACCAGCAGCATCGCGGGAAGGAGGCCTGCGAGCAGTGTCCTCATCATCAGCCTTTCGCAAGAAGGGTCGTGACGGCGGCGCCGCGCCGGCTGGCGTGCCACGGCAGCATCAGCTTCTCGGCGAGGTCGAGCAGGAGGAACAGCAGGACGCCGACCACCGAGATGACGATCAGGCCGGCGAACAGCATCGGGGTGTCCATGTTGCCGTTGGCCTGCAGGATCACGTACCCGAGGCCTTCGTTGGAGCCGACGAACTCACCGACCACGGCACCGGTCACGGCGAGCGTGACGGCGACCTTCAAGCCCGCGAACAGGTGCGGCAGAGCGGCCGGGAAGCGGATCTTCACGAACGTCTTGACCGGGCCGCCACCCATCGTGGCGGCGAGTTCGAGCATCTCGGTGTCGACGGACTTCAGACCGGTGACGGTGGAGATCACCACCGGGAAGAACGCCATCAGCACGGCCACGATCACCTTGGGCTCGAGGCCGAAACCGAGCCACACCACGAACAGCGGCGCGATGGCGATCTTCGGGATGACCTGCGCGAACAGCAGGATCGG
Source organism: Streptomyces sp. ID05-26A (assembly GCF_033794685.1). Lineage (NCBI taxonomy): Bacteria > Bacillati > Actinomycetota > Actinomycetes > Kitasatosporales > Streptomycetaceae > Streptomyces > Streptomyces sp. ID05-26A. The sequence goes on along the minus strand of NZ_JARAYZ010000003.1, from coordinate 177,708 downwards.
GTACGCGGTGCTCTCGATCGTCCGCGAGTAGACCATCGCGACGGCCACGAGGACGCCGAGGACGCCCGCGATGACGAAGCCGAGCACCGTCTCGTAGGTGGTCACCCACGTGTGACCCCACAGGTACGACCACTTGTCCACCAGCAGGCCGAAGGTCTTGGCCGGTGACGGCACGAGGTAGGCCTCGACCAGGCCGGTGACGGTGATGAGGTGCCAGATCGCGAGGCAGGCGGCGAGCAGCGCGGCCGGACGCCACGTCCGCTCCACGACGCCTCGCCACCGGTCCGCCTGAACCTTGTCCACGAAGCTCCCTCGGGTTAGGAAAGCGCTTTCCAAGTACGCTATGTCCGGTCCACTGAACGGTCAAGGTGGAGGTTCGGTGAAGCTGGGGGCGAGGCGAACCGGCACCCGTCCGGACCCGCAGGACGACTGAATCGATTTTCACGACTATTGGCTATTAGCAGGTGCTGTACGTGTTGCCCGCGTGGTCACGGCCCCGCGCGAGGTAGATCCGGTGACCGTCGGCCTTCAGGAACCGGACCGTGGTCGGCATGTACCGCATGGTGTACCCGCAACGGCGCGAGGTGCTGCGATTCGGCGGGCTGCCGTGCACCAGCATCGCCGAGTGCACGCTGCACGCCCCTCGCTCCAGTTCGACGTCGACGGCACGGGACTCGTCCACCGCGGTCTCCTGGTTGAAGAACGAGTCGGTGGTGCCGGTGTGCTCGACCCGAGCGAGGTGGCTGCCCGGGATCACCCGCAGGCAGCCGTTCTCGACGGTCGACGGGTCGATCGCCAGCCACACGGTGATCGCGTCACCGGCCGGTGAGATGCTGTCGCGCCAGAAGTGCGCGTCCTGGTGCCACGGCACGGGTTTGCCATCGCCCGCGGGCTTGCAGATGAAGTGCGACGAGAACAGCGCGATGTCCGGGCCGATCAGCGACTCGACGAGGTCCAGCACGTCCGGGTCCAGCAGCCACTCGAACAGCGCCGGGTCGGTCAGGTGCGGCACGTCCATGTGCTCCGGGCGCTGTCCCTCCGGCAGTGCCGCCAGCTTGGCCTCGAAGTGCGCGGCCAGCGCCTCGAACTTCGCCGGCGCCAGCACGCTCGAATACGTCTCGTAGCCGTCGGTCTGGAACATCGGGCTCACCTCACGAGTAGGCCGGTCTCCTTGTCGTAGCGCAGAACGCGCGCCGGTGGTGCGTCCACGGTCACCGTCGTGCCGACCGCGGGTTCCTCGTCCTCGGGCACGATGTAGCCGATCTGGTCCTCGCCGCAGTCCAGCGTCACCAGTGACGTCACGCCGAGGTTCTCCACAATGGACACCTCGCCGGTGAACAGCCCCTCCGCCGCGGGCGCCAGGTACTCGGGCCGCACGCCGATGATCTCCGACTGGCGCGGCACGAGGTTCATGGGCGTCGAGCCGATGAAGTTCGCGACGAACGTGTCCGCGGGTCGCTGGAACACCTCTCGCGGTGTGCCGAGCTGCCGGATCCGGCCCGCGTCCATCACCGCGATCCGGTCGGCCAGCGCCAGCGCCTCGGCCTGGTCGTGCGTCACGAACACGGTCGTCAACGCCAGTTCCCGTTGCAGCTTCTTCAGGAACGTCCGTGCTTCGAGGCGCAACCGGGCGTCCAGGTTGGACAGAGGTTCGTCCAGCAGCAGCACTTCGGCCGACGCGGCGACCGCGCGGGCGAGCGCGGCCCGTTGCTGCTGGCCGCCCGAGAGCTGGCCGGGCCGCCGGTCGAGCAACTCCCCCAGGCTCAGTCCACGGGCCGTCCGCGCGGCCGTCTCCTGCTGCACGGACTTCGCGGCGCCCCGCACCCGCAGCGGGTAGGCGATGTTCTCCGACACCGTCATGTGCGGGAACAGCGCGTAGTCCTGGAACACCATCGCGATCCGCCGCTCACCGGGCTGCACCCGCGTGACGTCGCGGTCTCCGATCGCCACGGCCCCGTCGGTGGCGCCCTCCAGACCTGCGATCGTCCGCAGCAACGTCGTCTTGCCGCACCCGGACGGCCCGAGCAACGCGAAGAGCTCGCCGTCCGCGATCTCCAGGTCCAGCGCGTCCACCGCCCGCACCCCGTTGGGGTACACGGTGGACAGGCCCTCGACAGTGATACCCGCCATCAGCTCTTGATGCCTCCGTGGAATCGGAACCCGTACCGCTTGCTCACGAACAGGTAGAGCACGACCACCGGGATCGAGTACAGCAGCGAGAACACCGGGATCACCGTCAGGTTGGCGCTGCCGCCCTCGTCGTACAGGGTCCGCAGCAACACCGCCGCCGGCTGCTGACCGACGTCGCGCAGCAGCAGGAACGGCAGCAGGAAGTTGCCCCAGGCGTTGACGAACGCCCACACGAAGATCGTCGCGACACCGGGCCGCGCGACCGGCAGCACGACGTGGGCGAGCACCTGCCGGGGCGAGGCGCCGAACACCCGCGCCGACTCCTCGTACGAGCGCGGCACGGCGTCCATGAAGTCCTTCAGGATGAAGATGGCCGCGGGCAGCATTCCTCCGGCGATCACCAGCGCCGTGCCGAACTGCGAGTTGATCAGGCCGAGCTGCAGCATCATCACGAAGATCGGCACCATCGCCGCCGTGCCGGTGACCACTGAAGAGAGCAGCAACAGCAGGTACAGCAAAAGATCCCGGCCGGGAATCCGCACGCGCGACAACGCGTAGGCGGCCAGCGCCGCGAGCACCGTCGTCACCACGGTCGCGATCACGCACAGCACCAGCGAGTTCACCAGTGACGTCACCGTGTACGGGTGCTCGAACGTGGTCACGACGTTGCGCAACGTCCAGTCCGGCCACCGCAAACCGAGGCCGGGCTTAGTGTCGAACGGTGCCGAGGCCAGCCACAGCATCGGCACCGCGAAGAACGCCAGCACCACCGTGATCAGCACGTAGAAGCCGATCCGCCGGACGATCCACAGAGGACTCATGCCCGCCTCCGCAGCAACCTCAGGTACACCAGGGCGATCGCCAGGTTGCCCACCAGCAGCAGCATCGACATCGCGGACGCGTACCCGAGCTGACCGCCCTCCAGCGCCTGCCGGTAGATCAGCACCGGCAGCACCTCGGACTGGTGGTTCGGCCCGCCGGACGTCAGCAGGAACGGCGTGAAGTCGTTGGCCGTCCACAGGCTGATCAGCAGTGTGTTCGTCAGCACGTGCCCGCGGATGTGCGGGAACACCACGTCCCGCACCGTCTGCCAGCCGGAGGCGCCCATCAGCCGCGCGGTCTCGAGCTGCGACGGCGGCACGGCGGCCAGTGCCGAGGTGTAGAGCAGCATCGAGAACGCCGTGCCGCGCCAGACGTTGAAGATGATCAGGCTGGTCATCGGGTACTGGACCAGCCACGACGTCTCCGGCGACCCGAGCAGCAGTCCCAGCGTGCCCGTGTCGCGGCTCAGCACGGCGAACCACAGGAACGCCACGACCGTGCTGGGCAGGATCCACGAGAGCAGCACCAGCCCCTCGGTGGTGCGCCGCAGCCACGGGCTCACCGACCGCAGCAGCCACGCCAGCAGGAACCCGAGCACGTTCTGCCCGATCACGGCCGAGAACAGCACGAACAACGCCGTCAGCCACACCGAGTTGGTGAACAGCGGGTCCCGGACGGCCTCGACCACGTTGTCGAGCCCGACCACCTGCGGGTTCGCCGCCGCGGCCCCGGTGAGCTGGTAGTTCGTGATGCCGATGTACAGCGTCCACAGCGCCGGGAAGACCAGGAAGATCCCGATCAGCACCAGCGCCGGCGCGACGAACCCGACCGCGCGCCGGACGCCCAGTCCCGAGCTATCCAACGTTCTGCTCGCCGACCGCCTTCACCAACGCCTCTCTGTACGACTTCGCCACGTCGTCGGGACTTTTGCCGGACACGACGTCCGCGGTCGCCTGCTGCAACGCCGCCGACACCTTGGGGTAGTCGGCGAGGCCCGGCCGGTACCGGGTGATCGGCAGGACCTTCTCCGCGATGAACGACAGCATCGGATCGCCGCCGAGCACCTGGTCGTTGACGTCCTGCCGCTGGGTCAGCTGCGCGGTGCCGGCCAGCGACTCCTTCACGGCCTCCGCGGAGTTGAGGAACTGCATGAACTCCCAGGCCTGACGCGGGTACCGGGTGTTCGGGTTGATCACCCGTACGCCACCGCCGGACATGCTGACGAAGTCCTGCCCGCCCACTCCGGCCTTGGGTTCCCTAGCCGGGACCAGCGCCCACCCGACGGCGGCGTCCCGGTCCTCCATCTTCGCCACGCCGTTCTTCGGTTCCACGACGGAACGCCAGAAGTAGTCGCTCTCCAGCAGGATGCCGATCTTGTTCTCGCTGAACGACGTGAACGACCGCTGCCGCCCGGTGGCCTCCTGCTGCAGCACGGGATCACCGAGCCCGCCGCCGTATATCTTCTGGTAGAGCCCGAGCACGTCCTTCACCTGCTGCGAATCCCCTTGCCACTTCCCGTTGTCGTAGATGGGCCTGCCGGTGCCCACGAGCGCGGGCAGCACACCCTGCATGGTCGTGGCCTCGCCCATCGCGGACCCGGCGTTGAGCTGGATCGGCGTGACACCGGGAACGCTCTTCAGCTTCGCGCCCGCGTCGAGCACGTCCTGCCACGACTTCGGCTGCCAGTCCGCGGGCAACCCCGCCTGGGCGAACAGCTTCTTGTTGAAGAACAGCACGCGCCCGTCCGTGCCCATCGGCACGCCGTACCGCTTGCCGTCGAACTCGCCGAGCCCCTGCACGGCCTTCGGGATCTGGTTCCAGCCGTCCCAGCCCGTGTCGCCGACGACCTCGTCCAGCGGCTTGATCTGTCCGGCCTGCGCGAACTCGCCGAGCCAGATGCCGTCGATCTCGATGATGTCGCCGCCACCGCCGGTCTTCAGGTCGAGCGCGACCTTGGTCTTGAAGTCCTCGTCGCCGGTGCCGTTCTGCTCGAACTTCACCGTCGCGGTGACGCCCTTGGCCTTCTGCATCTCGGTGAACTTCGGGATCACCCAGTTCTGGATCCAGTTCGCCCCGCGCGCGTTCTTCCCGCCCACCGCCGCGTTGGCGACGATCGTCAGGGTGATCTCCTTGGCGTCGGCGTTTCTCGCCTGATCACCGGTCTGGGTCTGTCCCAGACATCCCGCCAACAGCCCGCACACCACCAGTAGCCCGAACGCCTTTGTTCGCCCCATCGCTCCAACCTGGCACTGGATCACCACGGCCACAACCTCTCGGCGACATCCGTGGCCAGGACGCTCGAACACACGTGCCCGTCTGGTGCGGTGATCGGCGGTATGGTCCAGACCGATGTCTGTCGAGTTCGCGGTGCTCGGTCCCCTGCAGGTCCGCGTGAACGGCAGGGAGCACCGGGTCGGCGGGTTCACCCGCCGGGCGACCCTGGGGTTCCTGCTGCTCAACGCGGGCCGCGTGGTGTCGATCAGCGAGCTCACGGCGGCGGTGTGGCCGGACGAACCTCCGCCGACGGCGCGCGGGATCCTGCTCAACGTCGTGTCGGCGTTGCGCAAGGCCGGGCTCGACATCGTCACCCGCAAGCCCGGCTACCTGCTGCGCGTGGAACCGGATCGTCTCGACCTGCACCGGTTCCGCGCCGCGCTCGCCCAGGCCGCCAAGGCACCGGAGCAGGCCTCGCAGGTCCTGGCCGACGCGCTGGCGTTGTGGCGTGGACCGGTGCTGGCGGACCTGGTGGCCGACGGGATCTCGTGGCCCGCGCTCGTGGAGATCACCCGGCTGCGCGACGTGGCCGTCGAGGACAGGCTCGACGCCGAACTGGCGTGCGGGCGTCACCGCGAGGTGATCGCGGAACTCGAAGCGCTGGTGAGCGACCACCCGTTGCGCGAACGCGTGCGGGGTCAGCTGATGCTCGCGCTCTACCGGTGCGGCCGTCAGGCCGACGCGCTCGCGGTGTTCCGCGACGCGCGCGAACGGTTCGCGACCGAGCTCGGCATCGATCCCGGACCGGAGCTCGTCGCGCTGGAACGGGCGGTTCTCGCCCAGGACCCGGCGCTCGCCGCCGCTCCGGCATCGGCGCTGACCCTGTTGGAACGCAAGAAGGTCAGCGTGCTCGGCGTCCGGTTGGACTTACCGGGCCAGGGCGAGGCCGCCGACGAACGGATCGAGGCCGCGGTGTCCGCCGTGCGCCGGCACGTGGAGGGCCTCGGGGGCACGACGGTCACGACGCTCGGTTCGACCGTGTGCGCGGCGTTCGGGGCGCCGGTCAACCGCGAGGACGACGCGGCACGGGCGGTGCGCGCCGCGTTCGAGATCACCGGCGCGCATCCGGCGGCGGCCGCCGTGACCACCGGGCCCGCGCTCGTCACGTCCGGCGATCGGGTCGAGGTCGGCGGCAGCGTGCTGGACGCCTGCCTGCGGTCGCTCGCCCAGGCCGTGCGCGACGAGGTCAGGACGTGCCCGGTGACCGACCGGGCCCTCGCCCCGGCCGGTGACGACGCGCCGTTCGTGGGCCGGACCACCGAGATGGCCGCGCTCGCCGAGACGTACGAGCAGGTCCGCGCCACGGGACGAGCGAGGCTGATCACGCTGACCGGCGAGCCCGGCGCGGGCAAGAGCAGGCTCGTCCGGGAGTTCGCCACCGGCCGCCGCACGCTCACCGGCCGCACTCCCCCGTTCGCGCGCAACGACGTCTTCGCCCCGCTGGCGGAGATCGTGCGGAGCCACGCGGGAATCCTCGACACCGACGACGCCGCCGCGGTCATGGCCAAGATCCAGGCGATCACCGACGACCCGTGGCTCGTCACGCAGCTCGGAGCGCTGGCCGGGATCGGGCAGGGCAGCGACGTGCTGATGGCCTGGCGCAGGCTGGTCGAGCAGCTCGCGGAGGAGCCGCTGGTGGTGATCGTCGAGGACGTGCACTGGGCCGACGACCTGCTGCTCGGGTTCCTGCACGGGCTCGCCGACGCCGACGTGCCGTTGCTGGTGCTCCTCACCAGCCGGCTCGAGGCACGCGGCGACATCACGCTGACACCACTGTCCGAAGAGGACACTCGGAAGCTGCTCGAAGCGTTGCTGGCGCGCCACGACGTGACCGCCGACCTGCCCGCGCTGCTGCGACGGGCGGCCGGCAACCCGCTGTTCGCCGGCGAGTACGTCCGCATGCTGCGCGACGGCGTCCCGGACGCTCTTCCCGAGACGGTGCAGAACGTGATCGGCGCACGGCTCGACTCGTTGCCGCAAAAAGAGAAATCAGTGCTCCAGGACGCCGCGGTCGTCGGCACGACGGTCTGGCCGGGAGTGGTCGCGGCCGTCGCCGAACAAGACGTCACCGAGGTCACCCGCAGCCTCGAAGTGCTGGCGCGAAAGGACTTCCTGCAACGCCGCAGCACCAGCAACGTCGCCGGCGAGATCGAGTACGCCTTCAGCCACGTGCTGGTGCGCGACGTCGCCTACGACCGGATTCCCCGCGGCACCAAGGCGATGAAGCACTACCACGCCGCTGGATGGGTGCGGAAACTGCCGCTGGAGCACGTTCCCCTGCTGGCGCACCACTTCCAGGAAGCCGTCTGGATCGCCGAGGCGTCGGGCAGGCCGTGCGACATCATGGGCCGGGCGGCCAGGGAAGCCCTCACGGAGGCGGGCAGGAGAGCCACCGCGCTGGCCGCCAAGGACACCGCGATCCGGTGCTACCGCGCCGCACTGGCGGTGTGCCCGCCCGGCCATCCCGACACAGCCGAACTGCTGACGTTGCTGGGATCGAGCCTGGCTCAGAGCGGCGAGGGAATCGAAGAGCTCACCCAGGCCGTCGAACTCCACCTGGCGGCCGGGAACTTCGCGGGCGCGGCGGCGGCCACGAGGGCGTCGTGGCGTGCTTCCTGGCAGAGAGGCGACCACGCAGCCGCCGAACGGCACCTCGACCGCACGATCGAGTTCCTCACGCGAACCGAGGACGCGCACGGCGTGCAGGCCTACCTCGCGCACTCCCTGACCCTCGCGGACAGGCCGGTCGAGGCGATCGACGCGGCACGGCAGGCGTTGCGGGGTGCCACCGGTGTCGAACGGGCCATCGCACTGGAAGCCCTGGGCCTCGCGAAGGTGAACCTGGGCGATCCGGCAGGCATCGACGACCTGCGCCAAGCCCTGCACGAGCGCAGAGGTGCCGGTGTCTCGACAGGTTTGTGCCTGTTCAACACGAGCACCGCCTACTCCGTGCTGGGCGACACGAAGACACGCCTCGCGGTGAGGGCCGAAGCACGGGTGGCCGCCCGGCGGCACGGCGACGAGGACACGATCGCCTGGCTCGACTCGTCCCGCTACCTGGAGCTGTTCTGGTCCGGCCGCTACGCCGAAGCGCTGGAGGCCCTGGCCGAGCCTGCCACCCCCGACCAGCTCACGGTCCGCGGCCGCACCAGGCTCCTGACCGGTGATCTCGCCGGTGCCGCGCAAGACGCCGTGCACTCGCCGGTCCTGCGGGCCCACATCGCGCTGCTCACCGGCGAACGGGTGGAGGCCGCGCTCCCCCGGCAGGTCACCGCCGTGCTCGGCGCGAGCCTCCCGATCGTCCTCGCCGCCACCGGCCACGGCCCCGACTGCCTCGCCGACGCGCCCTGGTCCCGCTGGAAGGACGCCGCCGTCGCGTTCCTGAACGGCGACCGGCAGGAGGCCCGCCGGATCTACCGGGAGATCGGGTCGAAGCCCGACGATGAGTCGCTGGTTATCGCGCACCCCTAGCGTCCGGACCGTGATCCCCCGCTACTACCAGGCGAAAGCCCGGCTCATCGACCTGCTGGGCGACCTGCCGGGCCACAGCGCGTTCCCGCCGGAACGCACGCTCTCGGACGTGTTCGGCATGTCCCGCACCACGATCCGCAAAGCGCTGGAAGAGCTCGTGCTGGAGGGCAGGCTCATCCGGGGCACCGGCCGCCAGGGCACCTTCGTGGCGCCACGGGGCGAGATCCACCGGATCACCCTCGACGCGCTGGTGCGGGACGTCGTCACCCGCGAGCGCCCCGAGGTCCGGGCCCTCGCCGACCTGGTCAACGCCGAGTCGGTCCTCCTGCACGGCGACGAACCGATCGGCGTGCGCTCGACCTACCTGCGCGCCACCAGGTTCCCGGGCTTCGCCGAACGCTACGACGGCACGCCGCTGAGGAGATTCCTCACGGACACCTACGAGATCCGGTTCGGCGACGCGCACCCGTGGTGCACCACCGCCCGCGCCACCCCGCGCGTCGCGACCCTGCTGGACGTCCGGCCCGCCACCCCGGTGCTGTCGGTCGGATGGGTCGGCACCGACAGCACCGGGGCTCAGGTCGAACGGTCGTGGGTCGTGCTGCGCGGTGATCGCGCCCGACTCGGGCTCAGCGCACCTGCTCGGCCTTGAACTGCATCCGCGGCGCCGCGTAGAACTCCTGGGCCTGCACCAGCCGCAGTTCGCGCTCACCGGACCGGTAGGTCAGGTCGATCAGGTCGAAGACGCTCGACGCGGTGCGTTCCAGCGCCAGCGCCGCGTCCTTCGTCTGCACGTAGTGGGCGGTGAACAGCGCGGCCGTGACGTCACCGGAGCCGTTCGCCTTGAACGGCAGGTGCGGGGTGCTCACGAGCCACGAGCCGGAGGTGTCCACGACGAGCATCTCGATCGTGCCCTCCTCCCGGTCCGGCCGCTCGACACTCGTGACCAGCACGGTCGACGGGCCCATCGCGCGGGCGAGGTCGGCGGAGGCGAGCGTCGACTCGACGCTCGCGGGCTCGGTGCCGGTCAGGAAGCCCAGTTCGAACTGGTTCGGGGTGATGATGTCCGCCACCGGCACGACCCGGTCGCGCAGCAGCACGGGGATCTCGGGCGCGACGAAGCAGCCGGACTTGGCGTTGCCCATCACCGGGTCGCACGCGTAGAGCGCCGCCGGGTTCGCGGCCTTCACCCGCGCCACCGCGTCGATGATCACGTCGGCGATGCCCACGCCACCCTGGTACCCGGACAGCACGGCGTCGACCTGCGGGAACACCCCGCGTTCCTCCACCCCGAGCAGGATCTCCGCGACGTCCGGCGGCGGGATGAGCGGACCCCGCCAGGCGCCGTACCCGGTGTGGTTGGAGAAGTTCACCGTGGGAATCGGGACGACCTCGACCCCGATGCGCTGCAACGGGAACACGGCCGCGGAGTTGCCGACGTGGCCGTGGGCGACGACGGACTGGATGGACAGAACCTTCATTCTCCCAGCCTAGAACGCCCGAGGAACCGTCGCCGAAGACCAGTGACCGCGCCCACGGTGAGATCAAATAGTGTGAATGAGTGGCCGACCGACGCTCAGTCCTGAAAACCCTCGCCCTGCTCCCGCTCGCCGGATGTGCCACCCGGCCGGCCGCCGCCCCGGCTCCCCAGCCGACCACGACGACGACCACCAGCGCCGCACCCGTGCGGCACGACGCGTTGTTCGAGCTGGAGAAGAAGTTCGACGCACGGCTGGGCGTCTACGCGATGAGCGACAACGGCAGCACGATCGAGCACCGGGCGGACGAGCGGTTCGCGTTCTGCTCGACGTTCAAGGGCCTCGCCGCGGCGGCCGTCCTGCACCGCAACCCGATGTCGCACCTGGACACGGTCGTCACCTACACCGAAGCCGACCTGATGAAGAGCTCGGCCATCACGAGGCAGCACGTCCGGACGGGCATGAACCTGCGCGACCTGTGCGACGCCGCCGTGCGCCACAGCGACGGCACGGCGGGCAACCTGCTGCTGCGTGACGTCGGCGGCCCGGCCAGGCTCACGGGGTTCCTGCGCGAACTCGGCGACACCGAGACCCGGATGGACCGGATGGAACCCGACATCACCTCGGCCACGCCCGGCGACCCGCGCGACACCGCCACCCCGCGCTCGCTCGGCTCGGACTACCGGCGGATCGTGCTCGGCGACGCCCTCGAGCCCGCGAAGCGCGACTTCCTGCGCGACCTGCTCGAACGCTCGGTCACCGGGGCGAAGCGCGTCCGGGCGGGTGTGCCGCAGGGCAGCAGGGTCGCGAGCAAGACCGGCACCGGCGGCTACGGCACGGTCAACGACATCGCCGTCGTGTGGCCACCGGGCCGGGAACCACTGCTGGTCGCGATCATGTCGAGCAAGGCGTCCGCGGACGCGAAGTACGACGAGGCACTCGTCGCCGAAGCCGCCGCCTACGTCGTGAAGACCCTCATCTGACCGACGACACGTCCGCCCACACGGTCTTGAAGTCGGGGAACCGGTTGTGCCCCCACACCTGCGCCAGGCCGTTGACCAGCAGCAGACCGCGCTGGCGTCGCCCGAGGAACCCCATCCGCCCGAGTTGCGGGAACCGGCCGGGGGTTCCGTCGTCGACCTCGACCCGCACCACCTCGCGCTCCGGGAGGCGGAGGATCCGGGCGCGCCGAGCCGGCGCGGCGTGGTGGTACGCGTTGCTCACGAGCTCTGTTGCCACGACCATCACGTCGACCACGACGTTCTCGTGCATCCCTCTCAGGAGGCGCCGCACCTCCGCCCGCACGTCCGCGAGCGGCAGAGCGCCCTCCGGTAGGACGAGGTCCAGTCGTTCGCCGGACCGTCCTGCAATACCCATCAGCATCTCCCCGCGCCCTGCTTTTTCAAGGCACAAGCCCTCGTACCCCGGGACGCGTACATCGAAACCCACCGAACCACGGTCATGACGTCCTGGGCAGATCGGCCCAGACCACGGTGCCGCCGTGGGCCCTGTCGACGCCCCAGCGGTCGGAGAGTCTGGCCACGAGGACCAGGCCGTAGCCGCGCTGCGGACGGGACACCTTGCGCAACGGCGGGTGGGCGCGGGCGTCGTGCGCGATCTCGACGCGGATCCTGTGCTGTTCCACGACGACACGCAGGAAGGAGGGCTCCGACGTGTACCGGTACGCGTTGCTGACCAGTTCGTTCACCACCAGCAACACGTCCGCCACGGCGTCGGGATCCTCGCCCATGAGCTCCAGCCGCACCCAGCGCCGGACGGCCGCGAGTGACGGCCGTTGCCTGCCCAGTGGCAGATCCGACGCCTCGCCCGTCCTCGCTGCCTGGTCGCGCGCCAAACCGCTCCTCGGTCAGATGATCAGTTAGGCCGCCGGATACCCGAGTACATCAGCGGCCAAACCAGTCGTTCATCAACTTCAACTACCCTCACGGCTCCGCCGCAACGCCAGGGGGAACCGCGTGCCCAGATCTCTGACACCTCTGCTGGTCGCACTGCTGGTCATCTACTCGGTCCACCAGATGCTCAGCGGTGTGATCGCGCCCGTCGCCGGCTCGCTCGGGCTCACCACCTTCCAGATCGGGCTCGTGTTCACGGTCGCCTCGGTGACGATCACGGTGACGAGCCTGGTCTGGGGAGTGCTGGTCGACGCCGCCGGGCCGCGTCCCGTGCTGGTCGCCGGGCTGGGCCTGTGCGTGGCCGGACCGGCCGGGTTCGCCGCGGCGGTGGTGTTCAGCTCCGACGAGACGCTGACGCCCGGCCTGGCGTTCGCGATGGTGCTGGTGTTCCGCAGCTTCCTGTTCGGTGCCGGGCTCGCCGCACTGATCGTCGTCGCGCTCGCCGTCGCGGGCTCGTCGACCCAGGCCGGCCGCACCACGGCGATCGGTCTGGTCGGGGCGACGCAGGGGCTCGCCGCCGGACTCGGCTCGGTGGCCGGCGGAGCGATCGCGATCGCGTCGCTGCAGATGCCGCTGTACCTCGCGCCCGTCATCGCCGCGGTGCTCGCGTTCGGTGTCCTCGTCGCCTTCAAGCCCGTCCCCGCGGGACCGCCGGAGGTGGTGCCTTTCCCGCCGTCGCAGGTGGTTCCCGCGTTCGGCGTCGGGTTCCTGATGCACCTGTCGTTCGGGCTGGTGCAGGTCGTCGCCCTGTACCTCGTCGCGGACAGCGGCTCCCTGGAGACGGCGCTGATCGCGTCGGCCATCGGTTTCGTGCTGGCGCAGGGCGTGCTCGTGCCGGTGCTGAAGTGGCCGGCGGACCGCCTGATGAAGGTCGGCGCACCGGTGGCGCTGGCCGGGTACGCGGTGATCGCGGTCGCGCCGGCGCTGATGAGCCCGGTCTTCTTCGTGGTCTCGGCGGGAGTCGGTCTCGCGGTCACCGGGTTCGCCGCGACGGCCTCGCTCGGCGCCGGGTCCGCGCGCCAGGGCCTGGTCGCCGGTCTCGTCACGGCGACGAGCGGGCTGACGTTCATCGCCGCGCCGATGCTGAGCGGCCTGCTGTACGAGGTGGAGCCGATCGCGCCGGTGGTCGCCGCCGGGGTGGCCGCCCTGCTCGCGTCCGCGCTGGCGTTCGTCCCGGTTCGGGAGCGGTTCCGGTCCGAACCGAGACTGCCGGACTGATCTGCTCAGCCACTACGCTGCGCACGTGACGCGTTACCTAACGGCGCTCGTGCTGGCGCTGCTCGCCTCGACGGCCGTGGCCGTCCCCGCACAGGCCCACGCCGAGCTCAAGAGCAGCAACCCGGCGACCGGCGCGGCCCTGGACACCCCTCTGAAACACGTCGAGCTGGTGTTCAGCGCGGCGATCCAGCTGCCGGACGGGGACGCGGTCACCGTCACGGGGGCCGACGGCGCCAAGCTGCCGGTCACCCAGGTGCACGCCCTCGACAACACGATCACGGCGACGGTCGACGCGGCCGCCGCCAAGTCCGGCGCGCACACGATCGCGTGGGCCGCCAAGTCCGACGACGGCGACACCATCACCGGCACGATCGCCTTCACGATGACCGTCGTGGCGCAGTCGACGACGGCCAGCGCCCCGCCGTCCTCGGCCGCGAGCGCACCGACGGCGACCGCTCCCCCGTCGACCGCGCCGGAGGAGTCCGGTGGCGTGCCGATCTGGGTGTGGATCGTGATCGGGCTAGCGGTCGTCGTCGGCGCGATCCTGCTGGTCGGGCGCCGCAACAAGGCCTAGTCGTCTCTTCAGGAGGTCGCGTTCGGCCGGGTGTTCGGCACGGTCGAGCGCGGCCTCCAATGCCGCTCTCGGGTCCTCGCCCAGTCGTTGCAGCAGATCCGCGCGCACGGCGTGGAACAGGTGGTAGCGGTCGAGGTCGAGCGCGTCGACCTCCCTCAGCGCCTCCTCCGGGCCTTCCGTCTCGGCGATCGCGACGGCTCGGTGCAGCGCCACGACCGGGCTCGGCGTGATCACCAGCAGCTGGTCGTAGAGGGCGACGACCTGGTGCCAGTCGGTCGGCGGGTCGCTGTGCACGGCGTTGATCGCGGCCTGGAGCTGGTACGGGCCCGGCCGGTTCCAGCGCAGGCAGCGGCGCACGACGTCCTGGCCCTCGCGCACGAGGTCCGCGTCCCACAACGCCCGGTCCTGGTCCTTCAGCAGCACGATCTCGCCGTCGCGCAGCCGTGCGTCCCGGCGTGAGGCGACGAGCAGCATCAGCGCGAGCAGCCCCCACACCTCCGGTTCGTCCGGCATGAGCCCGGCGAGCACACGACCGAGCCGGAGCGCCTCCTCCGCGAGTTCGGCGCGGTCGAGGTACCCCTCGTTGAAGATCAGGTAGACGACGGCGAGCACGGCCTTCAGCCGGTCGGGCAGGTCGGCGTCACGCGGCACCCGGTACGGGACGCGGGCCGCGCGGATCTTGCCCTTCGCCCGCACGATCCGTTGCGCCATCGTGGGTTCCGGCACCAGGAACGCCTGGGCGATCTCCGCCGTCGTCAGCCCGCCGAGGAGTTTCAGCGTCAGTGCCACCTGAGCCGGCAACGCGAGAGACGGGTGGCAGCAGGTGAAGATCAGCCGCAACCGGTCGTCGGCCACGTCTCCCACCTCCTGCTCTTCCGGTTCGTGGTTCAGCAGTTCCGCCTGCGCGTACTTCTCCCGGCCCTTGGCCTCACGGCGGAGCCGGTCGATCGCGCGGTGGCGGGCGGTCGTGATGATCCAGCCCGCGGGCGCCGGGGGGACGCCGTCGACCGGCCAGCGTCGTACGGCCGTGGCGAAGGCGTCCTGCACCGCCTCCTCGGCGAGGTCGATGTCGCCGAGGAGGCGGGTCAGGACGGACACAGCACGGCCGTACTCGGCCCGGAAGATCTCCTCGATCATCAGAACGCGATGGGCCTGACCTCGATCGACAACGGGCTCAGCACACCCGCGAGCCGACGGCCCCACTCGAGCGCCTCGTCGAGGTCGGCGGCCTGGATGACGGTGAACCCGCCGATGTGCTCCTTGCCCTCGGCGAACGGCCCGTCGGTCATCAGCACGTCGTCGTCCTTCGCCCTGAGCACGGTCGCGGTCGACGGCGGGTGCAGGCCGAAGGCGAACACCCACGCGCCCTTGGCCTGCATCTCCTCGTTCAACGCCGCCAGGTTCGCCATGATCGGGTCGAGCACCTCGGGGGGCGGGGCCTCACCGTCGGGCTGGTAGATGCTGAGCAGGTACTTCTGCGTCATGGTGGTCTCCTCTCGCCCTTTGTACGAACGGTAGAAGACCGTTTCGACAGGCGCGCGCGACGCCGTCGAGAAAGGTGCGATGGACCCACCACCCGTCCGCCGCCGAGTGGTGGGTTCATCGCACCGAGGTCACACGTGCGCGGGTACGCCCTGCATCGAGACGAGCTGACGGCGCATGCGTTCCCGCACCAGGTCGATCACCTCGGTGACCGTGTACCCCTCCGCGTACGCCTGCACCTCGACCCACTTGAGGTCGAGCCGGGCGTGCGCGTGGATCACGGTCCGGTCCGAGGTCAGGTTGACCCACGCGAAGTCGACGCGGTCCGGCGCGTAACGGTCGAGCGAGCCGATCCGGGCGGACGCGTAGTCCCTGGCCTGCTCGGGAATGGCGTCCGCGAGCGAGACCTGGATGTAGTCCATCGAAACCTGCCTCCTCAAGGCCACGCGGCAGCACCCCGCGGCCTCGTCGAGGCTACGTTTTCAGCCGCACCGCCGAACCGGGCCTTGGTCCCGATCACGCAGGGACTTTCTGCCGAGGTCAGGTCTTTGGCACCAAAGAGGAAACGCGTTCGTCGAGCTGCTGTTCGGTGGGCGAGCCGGTGAGCAGTTCGACGGAGCCGTCGGTGCCCACGAATGCGAACGTCGGCTGCGCGGTGACGCCGAACCGCTTCCACACCGAGCCGTCGAGATCGGCGAGGTGCGGGAAGCTGCCCATCCGGTGGTCGCTGACGAACTTCTTCATCGCGTCGAGCTGGTCCTCGGCCGCGACACCGACGAACTGGACCTTCTCGTGGCGTTGGGCGACCTGCTCGACCGTCTCCGCCTCGGCGTTGCAGGACGGGCACCAGGGTGTCCAGAACCAGAGCACGGCCGGCTGGCCGACGAGTTTGTCGCCGCGGAACTCCGCGCCGTCCAAGGTTTTCGCGGTGAACTGGAACTTCTCCGGCGGCGGCGTCTTCTCCGCGCAGCCGGCGAGCAGCAGAACCCCTAGCAGCAGTCCGAGGATGCGCATTCGGCTCCTCACCTCCTAATCGTGTTGTAGGGATTGGACTTCCGGCTGTCGCATGACGCCCGCTGCCTCCAGACATCAGATGTCTTCAGAAAGAACGGTGCGTGTGAACGGCCGGAGATTGCTGCTCGTCGGCGGACGACGCCTACCCGCCCCTCGGTCTGCAAGGCCCTATGAGAGAGAGGGCGCGTCCGCCGACGAGTCAGTGATCGCGCGGTGATTGGGTGTGCGTTGCCCGAGTCCGCCGCAGGAAGTGACCTCACCATGCGCTCCCGAGCCCTGAGCTCTGCGACAGAACGAGGTTCCTGCGGTGCGCTGGAGTCACGCACGGCTACTGAGATGACGGACCACAGAGTCCCGCGATTAGGGCGTCGAGTGACTTCGCCTGGACCCGAGAGAAGCGTTGACACGAAAGGAGATGTGATCAGTTGGCGCTGTTCTGTGGCATCGACTGGGCCGAGAACCACCACGATGTCGCGATCATCGACGAGGCCGGAACAGTGGTGGTCAGTGGCCGGATCCGCGACAACACCGAGGGTTTCGCCCGGCTGCTGGCCATGCTCGCCGAAGCCGGCGACACCGCCGAGCAGCCGACGCCGGTGGCGATCGAGACCGACCGAGGACTGCTGGTCGCCGCCCTGCGCGCGACTGGACGCAGCATCTACGCGATCAACCCGTTGTCGGCCTCGCGTTACCGCTCCCGCCACCAGGTCTCGGGCGCGAAGTCCGATCCGGCTGACGCGGTCGGGCTGGCCAACATCATCCGCACCGACGCGCACGCCCATCGGATGCTGTCCGCGGACACCGAGCTCGCCCAGGCCGTGCGCGTTCTGGCTCGCGCGCAGCAAGACACCGTCTGGGCCCGACAGCAGCTGGGCAACCAGATTCGCTGTCTGCTCAAGGACTTCTACCCGGCCGCCCTCGCCGCGGTGAGCCTGCTGCCCAGTGGCGGCCTGGCCCGCGCGGACGCCCGAGCGCTGCTGCGCACCGCACCTACACCGGCAGCCGCCGCACAGCTGACCCGCGCACAGCTGCGGACCCTGCTGACCCAGGCCGGGCGCCGCAAGCACATCGGCCGCGATGCCGACGCCCTGCACGACCTGCTCGGCCGCGAGCAACTGCGCCAACCATCGCTGGTGGAGAACGCGATGGCCCTGCAGCTGACCGCGCTGCTGGTCCAGTTCGAGGCAGCATGTGCTGCGGCCGATCAGCTGCAGGAAGCCGCCGAAGCCCATTTTGAGCAGCACTCGGACGCCGAGATCATGGTCAGCTTCCCGGGACTGGGACTGCTGACCGGCGCTCGGGTGCTCGCCGAGATCGGCGACGACCGCGCCCGTTTCGCCGACGCTCGCGGTCTCAAGGCCTACGCCGGCTCCGCACCGATCACCCGCGCCAGCGGGAAGAAGAAAGTCGTGCTGCACCGGCACATCAAGAACCGGCGCCTGGCCGCCGTCGGCCACACCTGGGCGCTCGCCTCGCTCAAAGCCAGCCCCGGCGCACGACGCCACTTCGATGCCCGCCGTGCCACCGGAGACTGGAACCACCAGGCCCAGCGACACCTGTTCAACAAGTTCCTCGGGCAGCTCTACCACTGCCTTCAGCATCGACACGGTTTCAACGAACATCGGGCCTTTCCACCTCCACTCGCTGCCGCGGCTTGACTTTCAAAAACCTGAGATGTCTTTCTGGGCGTACGGCCTTGCGCCTCCTCCGGTTCAGCCACCACGCACCGGTGATCACCAGCACCACCACGAACGGCCACGGCCCCAACGTGCCGACGAGTTGCACGAGCACGTTCTGGAACCGGCCCGCGCCTCGCACGACCGGGTCGATCGCGCTGCCACCGGCCAGGAACAACCTCAGCTCGTAGACGCCGTAGTAGGTCACATACGCGCCAACGACGACGAGGACCGCGCCACCGATCCGTCCGACGTGGGGCAGCACCTTCCTGATGTGCGGCGCGAGCGCCGAACCCGCGACCGCGAGCACGGTGACGATGAGGCCCATGCCCAGCGCGTAGGCGAAGAACGCCATCACGCCCGTCTGCAGCGATGCACCCACCACGGCGAGAAACGGGCCAATCGCACACGAGAGAGAGGCAACGGCGAACGCGATGCCGTAGCCGTACATGGACCAGAGACTTTTCGGCGCGGCCCGAAGCTTGGGCAGCCGGACGTAGAGGTCTTTGCCCAGCAGCAAAAGCACACCGACGACGACCATCAGGAGCCCGATCACGACCGTCACGAACGGCAGGTAGCGCTTGAGCGTCGCCGCCACCGGGCTGACCAGAATTCCGAACGCGCCGAAGAACGTGACGAATCCGGCCGTCATCACCAAACCGGACACGAATGCTCTCGCCGGACTGTCCCGGGCCACCAACGCCAAATAGGCGGGCAGCATCGCGAATCCACACGGGTTGACCGTGGCCACCATTCCCGCGACGACCGCGAGTGCGAGCTCGTTCACGACGACGACGCTAGAGTGCGAACGTGCCGATCGAACAGTGGCTCGAAGCCATCCCACCCCTGCTCGTGTACGCGATCGTCGGCCTGGTGATCGGCTTCGAATCGCTCGGCATCCCGCTCCCCGGCGAGATCGTGCTGGTCACGGCCTCGTTGCTGGCGTCACAGCACGCCGAGCTGAGCCCGTTGTGGATCGGCGTCTGGGCGAGCGCGGGCGCCATCATCGGTGACAACTTCGGCTACCTCATCGGGCGGCGCGGCGGACCGCGGTTGTTCGCGTGGGCGGGCCGCAAATTCCCCAAGCACTTCGGGGAAACGCAGCTGGACCACGCCCGCCGCGTGTTCCAGAAACGCGGTGCGTGGGCGGTGTTCTTCGGCCGTTTCGTCGCATTGCTGCGCATTCTCGCCGGACCGCTGGCCGGGTCGATGCACATGAACTACGGCAAGTTCCTGGCCGCCAACGCGGCGGGCGGCATCGTGTGGGCCGGCGGTACCGCGGCGGCCGTCTACTACCTCGGCGTGGTGGCCGAGAAGTGGCTGAAGGGCTTCTCCTACGCGGGTCTCGCGCTCGCGGTGGTGTTCGGCGTCGCCGGTGTCTTCATCGTGAAGAAGAGGCTCGCGAAGGCCGCCGAGAAAGAGGACGAGGTCACGCCCGCGTAGTCGCGAGCCGCCATCGCCCCCTCCGCGTCGCTCATCCACTCCCGCTCCGGCTGAGACGCCGTTCTCACCCTCCGTCGCGGACCGCCGGGATTCCGGTCTTCGTCCCGGTCGCCTCCGCACGTCCCGAGAACCCGGTCCAAGCCGACGCCGGAACGCACGAAGCACTCAGCTCGAAGCCAGAAGTCCCACAGAACTCAACGACTTCCACCACTTCCGGCCCGCGCTTCGCAGCCGTACGAAGCTGAGCCGCGATCCCTTACCTACCTGATCTATCAGACACGTCTTGTGGCCCCGCGATTACGCGCGGTATGGTCTAGACCTTCAATCGCCGCCGCGATGTAACGGGAGTACGGACACATCAAGGCAAAGGAAGTCACATGAAGATCGGACGCAAGGTAACGGCCGCCATGGCCGGTGTTCTCGCTGCACCGTTGATCGTCGTGGCACTCCCCAGCGGCACGGCGTTCGCGCACGGCTATGTGAACTCACCCGCCAGCCGTCAGGCCCAGTGCGCCAGCGGCACCGTCAAGAACTGCGGCGCGATCCAGTGGGAGCCGCAGTCCGTCGAGGGCCCGAAGGGCCTGCAGAGCTGCAACGCCAACCTGTCGCAGTTCGCGGTGCTGAACGACAACAACAAGGGCTGGAAGGTCACCAACACCGGCCGTTCGGTGACGTTCAACTGGACCTTCACCGCCCGCCACCGCACGCGTGACTACGACTACTTCGTCGACGGCCGCAAGGTCGCGACGTTCAGCGGCAACAACCAGCAGCCGCCGGCCACCGTGTCGCACACCGTGAACGTGGGCTCCGCCGGCAGGCACAAGGTCCTGGCCGTGTGGAACATCGGCGACACGGCGATGGCCTTCTACTCCTGCATCGACATCAACGCGAGCTGATCACCGACCGCGTGAGGACCCCTTCCTCTCACGCAGCAGCTCGTCGACGTCGAACGGCATCAGGGTCAACGGCGGGCCGGACAACGGTTTCCGCAGCGCGTCGAGGATCTCCGCGTTCATCTCCTCGATGATCGCGCGTGCCTCGGCGTCGGTCGTGGCCGCCAGGGCGCGCGCTCTGGCGGTCTCGGCCCGCTTGCGCAGCACCAGGGAAGGGGGCAACCCTGCCGCGCCCTCTTCCTCCCGGACCTTCCTCTTGATCCACCAGTCCTCTTCGAGCGCCTGTCCCGCGCCGGGCAACGGTTTGCCGGCGCTCGGCAGGTCGTCGAACTCACCGCGTTCCTCAGCCTCGCGGATCTGCCTGTCGATCCACGACTCGAAGCCCATTCCGGGCGGTTTCCGTTGTGTCATGGGGAGAACCTCCTGACCGCGGTCTCGATCGCCTCCCGGAACGCGGGGCTGCCCTTGTGGCCACTGTCGTCCACGAGGGTCAGCTCGGCGTCCGGCCACGCCTGCGCCAGCGCGTACGCGGTGTCCGCGGGGCAGCTCATGTCGCGCCGGCCGTGGATCAGCGCGGCCGGGATGCCGGCGAGCTTGCCGGCGCCGCCCAGCAGGTCGTCCACGAAGCCGCCGTTCGCGTAGAAGTGCGCGATGATCCGCACGAGCGCGATCACGTCGGCGGACGCCCGGCCGGCGAACACGTCCAGCTGGCCGAAGTTCTCCAGCGACAGCACCGTGTCCTCCCAGCGGCACCACTCCAGCGCCGCCTGCTCCCGCACGGCCGCGTCAGGGCTCTCCATCAGCTCCGCGTACGCCCTCACGACGTCCGATGCGCCACCGGCGTGCGCGCTGAACCGGGCCCACGCCTCGGGGAAGAACCGGGAAACGCCGCCGTAGAGCCAGTCCAGCTCGCGCTGCGACGACAAGGTGACCGCGATGAGGATCATCTCGGACACCCGCTCAGGATGCCGTTGCGCGTAGGCGACCGCGAGCGTCGTGCCCCAGGAACCGCCGTACAGCAACCACTTCTCGATGCCGAGGTGCTCGCGGAGCTTCTCCATGTCCGCGATCAGGTGCTCGGTCGTGTTCACGCCCATGTCCACGGCCGGGTCACTGGCGTGCGGCGTGCTCTGCCCGCACCCGCGCTGGTGGAAGATCACGATGCGGAACTTCTCCGCGTCGAGCGACTTCCGCGCGCCCTTGGACGGCGCGCCGGGACCGCCGTGGAGGAACACGGCGGGCTTCCCGCCAGGGTTGCCGACGGTCTCCCAGTAGATCTGGTTGCCGTCGCCGACGTCGAGCACGCCGTGCTCATAGGGCTCCATGGAACGAGCGTACCGAGCTACACCGACAAGATCTTCCAGGTCCGTCCGGCGTCGTCGGATCTGTGCAACTCGGCGAACTCCTGGCCCGGCCCGCCGCGCACCAGCGTGGCGTGGCGAGCGTCCGAGAACGCCAGGTCCTCGAACGGTGGTCCGCCGAGCGTGAGCGGAGTGTCCCACTTCGCGCCGGAGCCGCGGTGCACGAACGACCAGTCGCGTCCGGTCGCGGCCACGAGGGCTGCCTCCGGTGACACCGCGAAGCCCGTCGTGATGCCCTCACGCGGTGGCACGCCGACGGTCTCGAACGGCCCGCCGTCGGACTTGCGCAGCTCCTTGGTCATGTTCCCGAAGCCGGGATCGAAGCTGCACAAGGCATAGCGGTCGGTGCCCACCGTGCCCAGCCGAGTCGCCGAGAACTCCGTGCACGGCGCCGGTTCCTCCAGCCAGCCCGCCGCGGACCGCGTCCAGTAGCGGTTCTCCACGCCGATCACCGACAACGAGACCTGACCGGCGGCGATCTCCCCGCGCGACTGGCCCTTGACCTCGACCCCCGGCACCGGCTGCCACGACCCGAACCACAGCTCGCGGTGGAACAACCGCGAGGACGTGCCGTCGTAGATCACCGCAAGGAACCCGGAGCTGTCCAACCCGGAGCTGTCGAACCCCAGCGCTCCCACGGTTCCCTTGATGCCGGAAGGTTCCCAGCGCGTGCCGCCGTTGCTCGTGACGAACAACTGCTCGCCGTCGGTCACCATCCCGGCGGCGTCGTTCGCGAACAGCACCCGCAACCGGTCGGTCTCCGGCACGGACAGCGCCGGGGTCCTCACCCGCGTCCACGACGCGCCGCCGTCGAGCGTGCGGACGAGCTGCGGGCACTTCGCGGTCTGGCACAGGGTGTCGAGCCCCAGCACGAAACCCCGGTCAGCGGACGTCCACGACGTCGACGCGGGCACGACCCCGGTTGCGGCGTGCGCGACGGAAGCGGTCAATCCGGTCAGCAGAACCGAAACAGCAAGAACAGCAATGCGTTTCCCCCACATCGCCTTCTCCCCTCAAGAGGCTGATTCCCACTCAACACCTCTCGCGCGTGAAGCAGCAACCACCCACAACGTCACCAAAACCCCGGCACCACCCGCGAAGACCAGGATCAGCCGCGGGCCCAGCACGTCGATGAGCAGACCACCGGCGAGGTACGACACAGCCGCGGCAGCCCCGATCCCGCCGTAGAAGTTGGCGAACACCCTGCCCGTCCGATCACCCGGCACGAGCCGCTGGATCAACGTGCTGTGCGCGACGTCCATCGCCGCGATCCCCAGTCCCCGCAAGGCCTGCAGCGCGAACGCCGACGCGACTCCCCACGCGAGCCCGGTGAACAGGTTGCCCGCGCTGCTGATCAGGAATCCGACGGCGAGCAACGTGACCATGCTCAGGCCCGCCGAACCCTTGGCCAGCAACGCGTAACCGAGCAGCAGGCCGACGCCGACCGCGCCGAGCACGACGCCGGCCACGCTGTCGGACTCGCCGAACACGCCCATCGTCAGCTGCAGCACCGCGACGTCGTCGATGGCGGTGCACGCGACCACACCGCAGAAACCTAGGAAGACGATCCGCAGCGCCCGGTTCCGCCAGATCTCGCTCACCCCGGCCTTCACGTCGGTGAACACCGTCTCCCCCGGCTCCGACGGCACGACGAGCTTCGGCAGGCGCAGCAACAACAACGCCGACAGACCGAACGAGACCGCGTCCACGAGCAGCACGCCACGGGTGTCGAGGAACTGCAGCAACAGGGCGGCGAGGAACGGCCCGATGACGTCGGCGCTGTTGGAACCCAGGCCCAGCGCGGTGTTCGCCTGCGCCAGGTCCTTCTCCGCGACCAGGCTCGGCACCGCCGCCCGTGACGCCGGGAGGAAGACCTGCCCGATCACGGCCCGCACGCCCACCAGCGCGAGCAGGATCGGCAACGGCGGCAGCGTGAACGCGATGACCGCCAGCAGCACGCCCTGCGCGACCTCGCAGACGATCATCACCGTGCGGCGGTCGAACCTGTCGCTGATGACCCCCGTCAGCGGGCTGAGCAACGACGGCGCGAAGTCGCCCACGAGCAGCAGCGCCGCCACCGCGATGGCCTTCCCGAGCACGGACTGCACGTGCACCATCAGCGTGACGAGGCTGAGGGCGTCCCCCACAACAGAAACGACCCGTGCGGTGCTGAGCACGCGCAACGGGCCGTTCTCCTTCAAAAGCGTCAGCACATGGCTACTTTGCCAACACCTGGTCGAGCTGGTCAGCCAATTTGTTCATGATCCCGGCGTAGGAGGAGTAGCTCAGCGGGGCGACCGCGTTCCACTCGACGAACCGGCCGGCCTGCACGGCGGGCAGGCCCTGGAAGACCGGGTGGCCCTCCTTCATCTGCTCCGGGTTCAGCACGTGCTGGCGGGTGTCCCACATGATCACGTGTTCTTTGTACGTGCCGGAGTTCTCCCACGACAGCGACTGGAAGTAGCCGCCGCCCTCGGTGTCGGGCTTCTCCGGCGTGAGCAGCGGCAGGCCCAGTTCCTTGACGTACCAGTCGAGGTCGGGGTTGCGGGCGGGCACGGCGACGTAGAAGAGCTTCGGGTCCGCGCCGATCACCTGGATCTTCTGCTTCGCGTCCGTCATCTTCTTGCCGATGGCCTTCAACCGTTCGGAGGCCTGGGTGAACGCCTCCTCGTCGGCCTTCACCTTCGCGGAGTCGACGTCGGCGCCGAGGGACTTCGCGAGGTCCTTGAAGCGCTTGACGCCGTCCGGCAGCTGGATCTTCGACTGGCCGATGCCGACGGTCGGGGCGATCTTGGCGACCTTCTCCTCGAACTCGGCGGTGAGGTGCCAGAGCCCGGAGACCTCGGGGTAGTAGCCGGCGACGACCAGGTCGGCGTTCAGCGCGGCGAACTTCTCGAAGTCGATCTCGCCGTAGCCCGGTCCGGTGACGTCGGTGACCTTGCTCGGGTCGATGCTGCCGGCCTCCGGGTCGGTCGTGCCGTCCGGGCGCTTGAGCGGGCCGAACGTGCCGACGACGTTGATGCCGTAGTCCTTGAGGGCGCCCGCGGCGGACACCTGCGCGACGACGCGCTCGGGCCGTTTCGGTGCGGTGACCTCCTTGCCGCGATCGTCCTTGAAGGACCACTGGCCACTTCCCTGCTCCGTGGGAGCGTTTCCACCGCACCCGGCCACTAGGCCGAGCAGCAGAACCGCGGCGACTGTCCTGCGCACCTGTCCACCTCCTGATTTAGGCATGCCTAACCTATCAAGCCGGTCGGGGAGCTGCGCATCAGCGGGTGGTTGTCACCGCACGGAACCGCACGACGACGGGGCGTCGCGTCCCGTGAAGAAGTTCGGCGCCCGTGTCGATTCCGGACTCGCCGGTTCGACGTCCCGTCAGAAGGCAGGTTCGGAGATCGGAGGGTCGCCATGATCGCCACGCTCATCGCCACGCTGGTCGAGGAGGACCACGCCGAGGACGACGGCGTCCTGGCGCCCGACGACCGGCTGACCTGCCACGTGCACGGCAGGTGGATCCACCAGTGCGTCTCGTCGCCCGTGCACGTCAACCCGGTCACGCGGCATCGCTGGTGCCGCGGCTGCGACTCCCCGCTGGGCGTGGTGGTCGACGAACTCGCCGGTGCCGTGGTGATGCGCTGCCCCCGTTGCGGGTGCGGGGACAGCGCGGCGACCGCCCGCCTGATCGCCGCGTGCCGTGCCTCGATCGAGGCACACCGGGCCGCCTGATCGGGTGAGAACGCCCGATCTGCCGCTTTTGGATCACTATGTTGCTGTTCGTGTCCATTTCTTCACGCATCGCGATCGCTCTGGCCATGGCCGCGGGAACAGCCCTCGTCACGGCGTCTCCCGTGCTCGCCGACGAACTGGTGGACGTCGAGTTCGACGGTCCGCTGGTCGTCGTCGAGGGACCGCTCGCCGACCTCGACTGAACCACTGCACCCGTTCGGCCGTACGTCTCCTCAGAAGCCGATTCCGACTCCTGAGGAGACCGCGTGCCCGGCCGACGTGCAGCTAGGACGACCGCTCTTGCCGCTGTGATCGCCGCGACGGTGGTGTCGATGCCTTCGGCGCATGCTCAGCCCGCCGACGACGCGCTCAAGGTCTACAACGACCTGACCCGCGAGGCGGAGAAGCTCAGCCAGGACCACCTCAAGGCGCAGGGCGACCTGAACACCGCGAACGGGATCGTGGTCGCCGCCACCGAGGCGGAGAAGAGGGCGCTGGCCGAGTCGGAGCAGTTCCGCGGCCAGGTCGACGTGCTGACGGAGGCGTCGTTCGAGGGCGCCCGGTTCAACAACCTGTCGGCACTGCTCACGTCCTCCTCCCAGCAGGACTTCCTGGAGCGGATGCAGGCGATGAACATCATCGCCACCGACCAGAACGAGGCCGTGGCGCGGATGAACGCCACGCTGGCGGCGGCCCAGAAGGCCCGCACCGACGCCACCACCGCCGCGGGAGCCGCGGAGAAGTTCGCCGCGGACGTCTCCACCCGCAAGGTCGCCATGGACGCACAGGTGTCCACCGCGCGGTCGAAGTACCAGTCACTGAGCAGGCCTCAGCAGCAGACGCTGGCGAGCACCGGCCCCAAGGTGACGGTGAACGCGCCGGCGGGCGCGGCCGGCACGGCCCTCAACTTCGCGATGAGCCAGCAGGGCAAGCCGTACGTGTTCGGGTCGAACGGACCGAACTCGTGGGACTGCTCGTCGCTGATGCAGGCGTCCTACCGGGCCGCCGGCGTGGCCATTCCGCGCGTCACCTACGACCAGGCGAAGGTCGGCCGCGGCGTCGGCCGCGGCGAGGTCACGGCGGGCGACCTCATCATCTACTACTCAGGTCAGTCGCACGTGGCCATGGCCATCGACGGCACTCGTGCCGTGCACGCGTCGACCGAGGGCGTGCCGGTGAAGGTCGCGAACATCGACTCCATCGGACCCATTTCGGTGATTCGCCGGGTCGTCGGGTGACGCGTCTCTCCCACCCCGCGATAAACCCACGTGGACGACTGTGAGAGCGTGCGGGCCGGTGAACTGATGGGGACCCGGTGGTAGACGAGGGCAAGGTCATTCCGTAACCTGTCCGAGACCTTCGGCCCAGCAGTTAACCCACTCGGGGCACCCGCCAAGGTTGTCGCCTCACGCGGAGTAGTTCTCGCGGAGCGGCTGCCAGGAAAAAGGAGGAACCGCGACGTGGTGTCGCAACCCTCACGCCGCATCGTGCGTGGAGCTCTCGTAGCGACGGCAGCAGTTGTCGCGGCGGCACTCCCCACGGCGCCGGCCACCGCACAGCCCAACGCAGCGGACGCGCTCAAGAAGTACAACGAGCTCTCCGAGCAGGCTTCCAAGCTCAACCAGGACCACCTCAAGGCCCAGGACGACCTGAAGGCCAAGCAGGGTGAACTGGACAAGGCCAAGGGCGACCTCACCGCCGCGCAGCAGGCCGAGGAGTCTCTCCGCGGGCAGGTCGACCTCCTCACCGAGGCCACCAACTCCGGCGCGAACTTCAGCCAGATCTCCGCGCTGCTGGTGAGCGACTCGCAGCAGGACTTCCTCAACCGCATGTCGGCCATCAACATCCTCGCGGCCGACAACGCGGACGCGCTGCAGAAGCTGACCGACGCCGTCAACGCGGCGGACGCGGCGACGAAGTCGGCCACCGAGGCGACCGAGGCGTCGAAGAAGCTCCTCGCCGAGATGGACCAGAAGAAGGCCGATCTCGACAAGCAGCTCGCCGAGGCGCAGAACCAGTACCGGTCGCTCAGCACCACGGTGAAGAACCAGCTGGCCGCGTCCGGCGACATGTCGAACATCTCGGTTCCGGCGGGTACCGCGGGCCGTGCCCTGCAGTTCGCGCTGGGCGAGCGCGGCAAGCCCTACGTCTACGGCTCGAACGGCCCGAACTCGTGGGACTGCTCCTCGCTGATCCAGGCCGCGTACCGCGCGGCGGGCGTCTCCATCGGCCGCACCAGCTACGCGCAGGCCGCGGCCGGTCGCCCGGTGAGCCGCAGCGAGGTGAAGGCCGGCGACATCCTGGTCTACTACTCCAGCCAGTCCCACGTGGCGATGGCGGTGGACGGCATCCGTGCCGTGCACGCGTCGACCGAGGGCGTGCCGGTGAAGATCGCCGACATCGACTCGATCGGCCCGGTCACGGCCATCCGCCGCATCGAGGGCTGATCTCCTTCTCGTGCCGAACGCCTCCTGCCTCCGGGCAGGGGGCGTTTTTCACTCCCTCGGGTGCACATGCCGCGGTGACCCGGCGGGACGGTGGCGCCTTGGCTAGTTTGCGCTTCGGGCGCCGCCGGTTCGGGCGGTCGTCATCGTCCGAAGTGGAGCTTTTTGTGGACACCTTGCAAGCAGGGCAGGAACTCACCCGCGGCCAGCAGCTGACGAGCGCCAACGGGTACATGCTGACCCTGCAGTCCGACGGCAACCTCGTCCTGTCGGAGAACACCGGCACGGTGTGGGCCAGCGGCACCGACGGCAAGGGCGCCGTGCGCGCCGCGCTGCAGGACGACGGCAACTTCGTGCTCTACACGAGCGACGACAACGCCGTGTGGTCCACCGGCACCCAGGGCAACGAGGGCTCGCGCCTGGTCCTGCAGGACGACAGGAACCTGGTCGTCTTCGGCAGCGACGGCGGCGCCCGCTGGGCGTCCAACACCAACACCGACTCGCCGCAGGCCACCCCCGAGGCGGCCGCTCCGGCGCCCGTCGTCGAGGAGGCCCCGGCCGCACCCGCCGCTCCGGCCGTGCGGACCTACACCGTCGAGGGCGGCGACTCGCTCTGGGCGATCGCCGACCGCTTCTACGGTGACGGCAACCGCTACATGGAGATCGCGAACGCCAACGGCATCGCGAACCCGGACCTGATCAACCCCGGTCAGGTGCTGACCATCCCCTGATCCGGGGCGCTCACCGAAGCGGGCCGGACTCCTCGTCGCTGAGGAGCCCGGCCCGTTTCGCATGCCGGGCGAGATCGTCGTTGATCCCACCCGGCCAAGAATCGACCGCCTCAGCCGGGCAGGTCCTGGCGCGCGATCGCGAAGGCCGGGTTGCCCTCCTCGTCCTGGCGCACGTCGAGGACCTTGTCCTCCAGGTACTGCGCGGCCGCCGGCTCCATGATGACCTTGGCGCCCGCGGGGGCAGCCACCACCTCGTCGCCGTCAACGGCCTCGCTGAGCGACAGTTCCAGCGCCTGGCTCTCCTGCTCGGTGGCCAGGGCGAAACGCAGGCCGACGTCATCTGTGCTGCCGTCTGACTGCGACGTCAGCTCGTTGATGACCTCGGCGGCCATCGGCGTCACTTCGAGCATGTCGGCCCCTAACATCGGAAACAAGAAACTCGTTCCGTGTTCCCGGGGTGGGCGGATTTCAACCACCATTCGCCGAAGTCGCAGGTAGAAGGCCTGCTGCGGGACAGATGCGGCAGTGGAGACGGGACGACCCCGAGTTCACGCACGCGGGCACGGCCGCACGGGTTCACGCGCGGGCACGACAGCCCGAAATCGCGCACGCAGGCGCGGACGGTGTCGAGCCCGGACCAGGGACGGGCTGGACTCGCAGGCCCAGGAACCCCGCCGCGTTCCGACGCGGCAGTGGTCCGCAAGGGGCTGCGGCAAGCTCGGCCGCTCCCCCTCCCTAGGCGACGCGGCAGCGGTCCGCAGGGCGCTGCGGCAAGCTCGGCCGCTCCCCTCCTAGGCGACGCGGTGCGCGGGCCGCGACACCTCGTTCCGCACGTGCCCGCAGGCCGAGCACACCCGAGGCACCGGGATGAGCTCCGCGACCAACTTCCACGAGTCGGCGAACGACGGCACCTCCTGCCCCGGCACGAGCAGGCTGTCGAGCACCTCCTGGCGGCGGCGCCCCTTCTCGCGGCTGCGTTCGACCGGGTCGCGCCGGTGGGCGAGCGCGCGGGTCTCCGCCCGCGCCTGCCGCCCCTCGGACGACAGGCCGGTGCCGCGCCGAGGAGCGTTCAGAGCGGCGTTGCGGCGGTTCACGCGGTACCACTCGCCGAGGGTGACGCCGGTGAGCGGGGGCTTGGCGAGGGCGGCGCCGTCGGCCGTCCAGGTGCGCAGGCGGGCGCGCAGGAACTCGTGCGCCACCTGCGCGCGGGAACGGGGGCGGCCCTGGCGGGTGCCGTCCGGCTTCTTGTCGATGGCCACGAGCAGGGCGTCGACGCTCCAGCCCGCCTTGAACCACGGCTCGAGCAGCCGCCGCACCCAGCGGCGGTCGGCGTCGGCCCAGGACGCGCGCACGCACAGGGACTCGACGGCGACGTCCACGTCCGAGTTGGTGGACGGCACCACGCGGCCTGGCCAGCGGTTGGGTTCGATCTGCATCGGAAACTGACCTCCTCTAGCACGCACACGAACACCTGTTCGACATGCTGCCACGGGGGTCTGACAAAAAATGAACCTCCAGCCGCTGACCAGGCAGAACTCACCCGTTCAGCAGAGCGCCGGTCGTCACCCACAAGACTCGTGCGGAGCCTCCACACGACCGCTAACCTGCGGAAATGACGCACCACGAGCCTCACGACGAGGTCACCGGAGATCGGATGAACTGGCTTCGCGCGGGCGTCCTGGGCGCGAACGACGGCATCGTGTCGACCGCCAGCCTCGTCGTCGGCGTCGCCGGCGCCACCACGGACCGGGCCCAGATCCTCGTCGCGGGCCTCGCGGGTCTCTTCGCGGGGGCGATGTCCATGGCGAGCGGTGAGTACGTGTCCGTCAGCAGCCAGCGCGACGCCGAGCGCGCCCTCCTCGCCAAGGAACGCCAGGAGCTCCGCGACATGCCCGAGGAGGAACTGGAGGAGCTCAAGGAGATCTACGAGGGCAAGGGGCTTGACGAGGAGACGGCCGAGGAGGTCGCGAAGCAGCTCACCGCGCACGACGCCCTGGGGGCGCACGCCGAGGCCGAGCTGCACATCGACCCGGACGAGCTGACGAACCCGTGGGGCGCCGCCATCGCGAGCTTCGTCTCGTTCACGATCGGCGCGCTCCTCCCCCTGGCCGCGATCGCGTTCACCCCGACCAGCCTCCGCGTGCCGGTCACGGTCCTCGCCGCCGTGCTCACCCTCGCCCTGACCGGGTTCATCAGCGCGAAGCTCAGCGGCGCCGGCAAACGGCGGGCGGTCGTGCGCAACGTCGCGGGCGGGCTGGTCGCCATGGGCGTCACGTACGCGATCGGCTCGCTGGTCGGTCAAAGCATCGGATAGGGCCGGACTGGGTACTGCCTCCACCATGAGCGAAGAACGCGGCGCCTACGTCCCGCAGGACAGCGACAGCTTCGAGGCCCTCGACGAGGACAACCTGCAGCACGACCCGTTGGAGACCGAGCCGGAGGAGGGCTGGGCCGAGTCGGACAAGTACGGGATGACCGAATACGAGCAGGCGCACCCGCGACCGCTCGATGAACGCCTCAAAGAAGAGCGCAGCGATGTCGGCGAGACGGGTGCATGATCGTCATATGAGCCTCGGCATCCCGGAGAAGATCACCGCGTTGCTCTTCGACCTCGACGGCGTGCTCACCAGCACCGCCGTGCTGCACCGACAGGCGTGGCGGCAGACGTTCGAAGCCATGGGCCAGCCGTTCAGCGAACAGGACTACCTGGCGTACGTGGACGGCAAACCGCGCTACGACGGCGTCCGCAGCTTCCTCACCTCGCGCGGCCTCACGCCGCCGGAGGACGAGGTCCGGCGCATCGGCGACCAGAAGAACGACCTGGTCAACGCCATCATCGACGAACAGGGCATCACGCCGTACCCGGCGTCGGTCCAGTACCTCCAGGCCGCGAAGAAGGCCGGACTGCCGATCGGCGTCGTCACGTCGTCGGCCAACGCCATGCGCGTGCTGCGGGCGGGAAACCTGCTCGATTACGTCGACGCACTGGTGGACGGCAACGTCATCATCGCGTCGAAACTCAACGGCAAACCGGCCCCGGACTCGTTCATCGAGGGCGCCAGAAGACTCAAGACGGCACCCGAGCACGCCGCTGTGTTCGAGGACGCGCTCGCGGGCGTGAAGGCGGGTCACGACGGCGGCTTCGGGTTCGTCGTCGGCGTCGACCGCGGCCACCAGGCGGACGCGCTCAAGGCCGGCGGCGCCGACGTGGTCGTCGACGAGCTCGACGAGCTGCTGTCATGAGCTACGCCGTCGAACCGTGGCAGCTGCGCTGGCAGGGCCTGTCGGTGGACCACCTGCACCAGACGGAGTCGACGTTCGCGCTGGCCAACGGCCACATCGGCCTGCGCGGCACGCTCGACGAGGGTGAGCCGCGCGGGCTGCCCGGCACGTACCTCAACGGTTTCTACGAGGAGCACGAGCTGCCGTACGGGGAGGGCGGCTACGGCTACCCCGAGGCGGGGCAGACCGTCGTCAACGTCACCGACGGCAAGATCATCCGGCTGCTGGTCGAGGACGAGCCGCTGGACATGCGGTACGGCGAGGCGATCGAGCACGAACGCACGCTCGACTTCCGCACCGGAACATTGCGCCGCCGCACGGTCTGGGAGTCGCCGACGGGCCGGCGTGTGACCGTGCGCAGCGAACGGCTCGTGTCGTTCTCACAGCGGGCGGTCGCCGCGATCCGCTACGAGGTCGAGCCGGAGGACGACCTGCAGCTGGTCGTGCAGTCGGACCTGCTGGCCAACGAGCCGACCAAGAGCCGCAGCAACGACCCCCGCGTCGCCGCCGCGCTGGACTCGCCGCTGGTCAACGAGTTCACGATGGCCGAGAAGACACGGGCCGTGCTGTGCCACCGCACCAAGGTCTCGGGGCTGCGCATGGCCGCCGCGATGGACCACGAGGTCTCGGTCACCCCCTCGGACAACGAGCTGCACGACGACCCGCGCACGGAGATCCGCGCCGAGGACGACCTGGCCCGCTTCACCTCGGCCGTGGACGTGCCCGCGGGCGGGTGCCTGAAGCTCACCAAGTACCTCGCCTACGGCTGGTCGGGGCAGCGTTCGACCCCGGCGTTGCGGGCTCAGGTGGAGGCCGCGCTGGCGGGCGCCTGCCAGACCGGCTGGGACGGACTGCTGGCGGAGCAGAAGGCGTTCCTGGAGGACTTCTGGGAGGTCGCCGACATCGAGATCGAGGGCGACGACGAGCTGCAGCAGGCGATCCGGTTCGCGTTGTTCCACATCCTGCAGGCCGGGGCCAGGGGCGAGACGCGGGCCATCCCCGGCAAGGGCCTCACCGGGCCGGGCTACGACGGCCACGCGTTCTGGGACACCGAGATGTTCGTGCTGCCGGTGCTCACCTACACGCTGCCCGACGCCGCCCGTGACGCGCTGCGGTGGCGTCATTCCACTTTGGACAAGGCCCGCGAGCGTGCGAAGGTGCTGGGACTCGAGGGCGCCGCGTTCCCGTGGCGTTCGATCAACGGCGCCGAGTGCAGCGCGTACTGGCCGGCGGGCACCGCCGCGTTCCACGTGTCCGGCGACGTCGCGTACGCCGTGCAGCAGTACCTCAACGCCACGAACGACGAGGACTTCGACCGCGACGAGGCGACCGAGATCCTCGTGGAGACCGCACGGTTGTGGGTGTCGCTGGGCCACCACGATCCGCACGACGGGTTCCGCATCGACGGCGTGACGGGCCCGGACGAGTACTCGGCGATCGTCGACAACAACGTCTACACCAACCTGATCGCCCAGCAGAACCTGTGGGCCGCCGCCGACGCCGCCGAGCGGAACCCTTGTGACGTCACGGAAGAAGAGATCGCGACGTGGCGCAGGGCCGCGGACGCGATGTCGATCCCGTACGACGAGATGCTGCAGGTGCACCCGCAGGCGGACAACTTCACCAAGCACGCGGAGTGGGACTTCGAGAACACCCCGGAGGAGAAGTACCCGCTGCTGCTGCACTTCCCGTACTTCGACCTCTACCGCAAGCAGGTCATCAAGCAGGCGGACCTGGTGCTCGCGATGCACGTGCGCGGCGACGCGTTCACCGACGAGGAGAAGGCCCGCAACTTCGCCTACTACGAGGCCCGCACGGTGCGCGACTCGTCGTTGTCGGCGGGCACGCAGGCGGTGCTGGCGGCCGAGGTCGGGCACCTCGGGCTGGCCTACGACTACCTCGTCGAGGCGGCGTTCACCGATCTCCACGACCTGCACGAGAACGTCACCAACGGCCTGCACATGGCGTCCCTGGCGGGCGCGTGGACGGCGCTGGTGGCGGGGTTCGGCGGGATGCGCGACCACGGCGGTGAGCTCACGTTCGCACCGCGGCTGCCAGAGCAGCTGACCCGGTTCTCGTTCCGCATGTCGTTCCAGGGCACGAGGATCGGCGTGGAGGTGCGGGAGGACGAGGCCGTCTACCGGATCGTGGACGGGACGGAGTTGTCCACGCGGCACCACGGGGAGCCGATCACGATCACCGCGGACGCTCCGGTGACCATGGCGATCCCGAAGGCTCCCGGCGTCGAGCGACCGAAGTCGCCCCACGGCCGGGAGCCCAGGAGGCGCTAACCGAGACGGGAGACCTGGTAGTGCGCGATCAGGTCTCCCTTCACGAGCACGCTGAGGTAGAGGTTGATGGTCGGCCGGTCGACGAACGAGAAATCGACGTTCAAATAGCCGAGAACCAGATCGTCGGCCAGCCGGCGCGTTTCCAGCACCTCGTAGTCGGCTTTCATGCCGATGGGCTGGGATTCGTAGTAGGCGGCGACGGCCGCCCTTCCCACCCCGTACGGCTTGAGCCCCTGGAAGAGGGCGTCCTCGGTGAAGACAGCCGCCACCTGCTCCGGTTCGTGCGCGTCGACCGCGGCCTTCCAGCGGTCCACGACGTCCTCGACGACCATGTCAGTGCCCCGCGCTCTGGCCGCCGTCGACGTGCAGGATCTCGCCCGTGACGAAGCCGGCCTGTTCCAGGAAGGTGATCGCGTCGACCACCTCGGAGATCTCACCGATGCGGCCGACGGGGTGCAACCCGGCGAG
Organism: Streptomyces sp. ID05-26A; assembly: GCF_033794685.1. Lineage (NCBI taxonomy): Bacteria > Bacillati > Actinomycetota > Actinomycetes > Kitasatosporales > Streptomycetaceae > Streptomyces > Streptomyces sp. ID05-26A. The sequence goes on along the minus strand of NZ_JARAYZ010000003.1, from coordinate 143,017 downwards.
CGCCTCGTGGGTCTCCGGGGCGTGCATCGGCGTCTTGATGATGCCGAGCGCGACCGTGTTGAAGCGGATGTTCCGGGCCGCGTACTCGACCGCGAGCGACTTCGTGACGGCGTTCAGACCGCCCTTGGTCAGCGACGCGAGGGCGGACGGCACCGCCGACAGCGCGTGGTCGACGAGGGTGGTGGACACGTTGACGACGTGGCCACCGTTCGCCTCCATCGCTTGGACGGCGCCGCGCGTGATGTCGAAGAAGCCGACGAGGTTCGTGCCCGTGACGGTGGCGAAGTCCTCGTCGGTGTACTCGGTGAACGGCTTGGCGACGAAGATCCCGGCGTTGTTGACGAGCGCGTCGACCCGGCCGAACCGCGCCAGCGTCTCCTCGACGACCCGCGCGCCCTCACCGGTCTTCGAGAGGTCGGCGCGAATCGCGAGCACCTCGGGGTCGTCCGAGGCCTCGATGGAACGCGAGACCGCGACAACCGAATAGCCGAGCTTGCGATAGGCGGGAACGAGTGCCGCGCCGATTCCCTGTGACGCACCCGTGACGATTGCCACCTTGCTGGTCATTGTCCTGCTCGCTTTCGAAGGAGGAGTAGCTGTTCTGACAGCCACAACGGCGCACTCCCGCTTCGCATTTCGCAGAATTGCGACCCCTTTCCTCCCTCGTGAGAGGCTCAGCCTCCCAGTGCGCGGTAGGGGTCGTCCGAGGGCAGCCACGCGCGGTCCAGTCCGAGGTCGCCGACGCCGCGCACGATGGCCTCGGTGGCCGCGATGACGTCCTCGCGTTCCTCGTCCTCCCGCCGCACGAGCGACCACGTCCACAGCACCTCGGGGTCGACGACGGGCCGCGCCACGAGATCCGGCGGCAACGGCGTGGTCTGGCCCTTCGGCGAGTTCAGGACCGGCGTCGTGCACACCCGCACGTGGTCGAAGAACGCCGGCCCGGTGATCGCGCCGTTGTGGATGCGCCGGACGCGGCAGCCGGTGTCCTCGGCGAACTCCTCGGCGTAGTCGTTCCACGATTGCCACGACGTCACGTCGTCGTCCACCAGCACCGCGATGTCCTCGGCCCGCACCGGACTGGTGTCCGTGCCCACCGCCACCGCGTAGAGCCGGTCGGCGCCGAGCAGCTGTGCCTTCAGCCCGAGTTGCGCGGCCTCGGTCCTGCGGATCCAGCACACGGCGAGGTCGAGGCTGCCGTCCGCGACACGCGCCGCCTGCTGGTGCGACGGCACGACCCACGCGTCCACGTAGAGCTGCGCGACCCCGGCCGTGCGCGCGGTGAGGTCCGGCGGCAGCCAGTTGACGTACCCGATGCGCACCGGCCGTGACCCGGACAGCTGCCGTGCGTGCCGTTGCAGCTCATCGGCCCGTTCGAGCAGCGCCCGCACCTCGGGGACCAGCGCGGCACCGGCGGACGTCAGCGCCACCGTCCGCCGGTCGCGGGCGAACAACGGCACACCGAGGTCCCGTTCGAGCGCTTTGATCTGCTGCGACAACGACGGCCCCGCGATCAGCAGCCGTGCCGCCGCCCGCCCGAAGTGCAGCTCCTCGGCGACCGCGAGGAAGTACCGGAGTTGACGCAGTTCCACGCCCCGCATCCTAGGAGGCCCAGGCTCTCACGCAGGAGAAAGCCGGTCGTGGCGTCCGTCGCGCCCCGGTCGCACGATGAGGTCATGAGAGAGTTCATCGTCGAGATCACCACAACGATCCCCGACGGCACACCCCAGTCCGAAGTGGACGCACGCCGCGCCGCGGAAGCCGTGCGAGCCAAGGAACTCACCACATCCGGCAACCTCGTCCGCCTATGGCGCCCCATCGGCGAGATGCGCAGCATCGGCCTGTGGCGCGCGGACGACGAAGCCGACCTCCACACCCGTGTGCTCAGCACGCTCCCGCTCAGCCCGTGGATGAAGTTCGACGTCACCGCCGTGCAGCCCCACCCGAACGACCCCGGCCGGCTGTGACCGTCCGGGCCGCGGCGGCGCTGGCGGCTGCCATGGGCATCGGACGGTTCGTCTACACCCCGATCCTGCCGCTGATGACGGCCCAGGCGGGTCTGTCGGCGACCTCGGCCGCTGGTTTGGCCACTGCCAACTACCTGGGCTACTTCGTCGGTGCACTCATCACGGTCGTGCGGGCACCATCACGGCTGGTGAACCGTGTCGCGCTCGTGCTGCTCGTGGCGACCCTCGCCGGGATGCCGCTGACGCACGGGATGGTGGCGTGGTTCGTGCTGCGGCTGGTGGCCGGGGTGGCGAGCGCGCTGGTGTTCGTGGCGGCGGTGAACGCGCGGCCGGGGTGGGGCATGAGCGGTGTGGGGGTGGGGATCGCGCTGTCCGGGCTGCTGGTGCTGGAGTGGGGGCAGTGGCAGGCGGCCTGGTGGGCCGCGGCGGGTGCGGCGGCGGTGCTGGCGGCGGGGGCGTGGGGACTGGAACCGAAGCCGCCGAAAGTGTCAGACCTGCCTGAGAGGATTGGAGTGGGGGCCCGACGCCCCCTGGGGGCCGGTGAGTCAGGATCGATCCAGAGCACGCACAGGTCCCGGCCCGCGTTCGCCGTCCTCTTCACCGCCTACACCCTCGAAGGCGTCGGCTACATCATCGCCGCCACGTTCCTCGTGGCCGCCATCAGCGGCCCCCTGGGCAGCAGCGCGTGGATCCTCGTGGGCGTCTCCGCAGCCCTCTCCCCCATCGTGATCAGACCGCACCGCCGCGCCCTCCCTGCAGCACTGGCGGTCCAAGCCGTCGGCATCGCCCTACCAGCCCTCGTCGACGGCTCCGCGCTCATCGCGACGGTCCTGTTCGGCGGCACGTTCATCGGCATCGCGGCGACCGCACTCAACCAGGGCGCGGGCTTCCCCAACGGGCCAGCCATCCTCACGGCTGGCTACTCGGCAGGCCAGATCATCGGCCCGCTCGTGGCCACCCCGTTGCTGCACAACGGCTACGACCACGCCCTGCTGCTGGCCGCAGGGATCGTCACCGTCGCCGCGGTCACAGCTCTAGCACCACCTTCACGTCGTCGGCCCGGTGCTCGAACGCGGAAGCGAAGTCCTCGAGCGGCACCCGCCGAGTGATCATCGCGGACAGCCACGCGTCGTCCGCCCGGTCGAGCACGGCGGCGGCCTCCCGGTAGTGCCGCAAGCCGGAGTTGACCGTCCCGAACACGATCCCGTTGCGCAGCACCAGATCACGGTTGATCTGACCGATGTCGGCCGGCAGCACCTCGGTGGACGGCACGCCGGTCAGGCACACCAGGTCCCGCCCGAGCAGCCGCGCCACCAGTGACGGCGCGCCGGTCGCCTCGATCACGACCGGGCAGTCGGGCAGCGTCCGGTGGTAGGTGGCGCCCAGGGACTCGACCAGGTCGGGCTTCGGGCCGGACGACGCCAGGTCGAACACGTGCACGTCGAGGCCGCGCTGCACCCCGATCAACGCCGCCAGCAGCCCGATCGGCCCGGCCCCGGTCACCAGCACGCTCTCGAACGGGTACAGCGCCATCCGGTCGAGGCGTTCCCAGGCCTTCACGACCACCGAGGCGGGCTCGACCAACACACCCGCCGAGGAACCGACCTCCACGGCATAGGTGGCGGGCACGGTCCACAAGGTCGAGCCGTAACCGTCGAGGCCGGTGATGCCGCGCTCGGTGTACTGGCCGTTCCGGCAGTTGTCGAACTCGCCACGAGCGCACGCGACACACGGCACCGGGTCGGGTCTGCGGACCACGCCCGCGACCAGCGCACCGGGAGCGAATCCCGGACCGCTCACCACGCGTCCGAGTGACTCGTGACCGATCACCAGGGTCCCGCCGACTCCGAACTCGCCGCGGACGATCTCGCGGTCCGTCCCGCAGATCCCGATCGCCATCCCCTCGACCAGCAGATCGCCCGGCCCGGGTACCGGATCGGGCAGTTCCACCACCGCGAGCGACCCGGCTCGTGCGAGATCAACAGTCAGTGCGCGCATGAGAACCATTCTTGACACATCAACACGATCACGCCGACCATGGGAGCGCTCTCACGACACCCTGTCTCAGTGAGGAGATAGTCGATGCGCAAGCTCCTGCTGCTCGCGACATCGGCCCTACTAGGGCTGACAACGATGTCCGCACCTGCTCAAGCGGCTCCCCCGAGCCAACTCCCGCTCACCGTCACGAACAACTCGGGCCGCGGCGACGCGGTCCACCTGTACATCACCGGCATCATGAACGGCCGGCTCGGCTACCTGAACGGCAGCGGCCAGTTCACGCCGTGGTCGGGCGGGGCGATCCCGCCGGTGCCCGCGCCGGACTTCTCGATCCCCGGCCCCGGCAACGGCGCCAGCAGGACCGTGAACATCCCGCTCAACTTCGCGGGCGGCCGGATCTACATGTCGTTCCGGGACAAGCTGAAGTTCGGCCTGGTCCCGAACGGCCTGGTGCAGCCGGCCCCGTGGGCGGGCGGCGACCCGAACCGCGACATCCTGTTCGACTGGAGCGAGTTCAGCTACGACGGCGGCGGTCTGTGGCTCAACAGCTCCCAGGTCGACATGTTCGCGGTCCCGCACGCGGTCGAGGCGACGTCCCAGGGCGGCGCGACGAAGAAGGCGGGCCAGCTGGTCGCGAACGGGCGCAACCGCGTCTTCGACCAGCACCAGCAGCTCGGCGGTGACTGGGCGAGGCTCGCGTACAGCCGGTCCGACGGCACCCGGTTGCGCGTGCTGAACCCGAGCAAGGGGCTCGACGCGGGCCTGTTCTCCGGTTCGTACTTCCAGAGCTACGTCAACAGCGTCTGGTCGACGTACCAGAGCACGCCGCTGACCGTGGTCCCGTTCCAGAACGAACCGAACCGCAGGTTCACCGGCCGTGTCAGCGGTGGCGTCATGCGGTTCACGAACACCTCGGGCCAGCAGGTCGCGGAGTTCCAGCAGCCGTCCACCCGGGACGTGCTGAACTGCGACGGCAGGCTCGCGGCACCGAACAACGAGCTCGGCGCGATCTCGCGGTCGCTCTGCGCGGCGCTCAACCGGTCGACGCTCGGCTTCCTCCACACCCAGCCGACGTACAACGCGAGCCAGTTCTACACCCGCGCGACCACGAACCACTTCTCGAAGATCGTGCACGCGAACATGGTCGACGGACGGGCCTACGGGTTCGCCTTCGACGACGTCGGTGGCTTCGAGTCACTTGTCCACGAACCGAACCCGCGTTCGGCAAAGATCACGCTGACCGGATTTTAGACCGAAACAATCTTGCTTTTGATCGACTTTCACTCCACTGTGTGAGAGCCGTCGCCGCGGCTCTCACACAGTGGAGTCGTTGTGTGCGTACGGGTCCTGCTGGTCGAAGACGACGAGCGAATCCGGCAGGCGTTGAGCCTCGCCTTGTCCGACGAGGGTTTCTCGGTGGACGAGGCGGGTTCGGGCGAAGAGGCGTTACACCGTTTGGAGACAGAATCGCCCGAAGTGGTACTGGTCGACCTCACGCTGCCCGGCGTGGACGGTCTGGAGGTCGTGCGGACCCTCCGATCCCGCGGTGACCTGCCGATAATCGTGGTGTCGGCGCGCGCCGACGCCCGCGACATGATCGCCGGGCTGGAGGCGGGAGCGGACGACTACGTCACGAAACCGTTGATGGCGAACGTTCTCGCGGCACGCGTCCGCGCGTTGTTGCGCAGGCGTGGGCCGGGCCGTGAAGCCGTTCGGATCGGGGAACTGGAAATCCGTCCGCAGGAAGGGCTCGTGCACCGGGCGGGGGAACGCGTTCATCTCACCAGGACCGAATTCCGGCTGTTGCTGGAACTCGCTGGTGCGGGCGGCCGAATCGTCACCAGGGAACAGTTGCTGCAAAAGGTTTGGGGATATGACTACTTTGGTGACACCCGGCTGCTCGACGTGCACATAAGGAGACTCCGCCGGAAGATCGAGGCGAATCCGGACGATCCGGAAGTGGTGCTCACCGTGCGCGGCACCGGCTATCGGATCCGCTCGTGAGGCTCACGCTGCGGCGTCGGGTCACCCTCTCGTTCGGCTTCGGCCTGCTGGTCGTCACGAGCGTGCTGGCGTTCGCCACCTGGAACCTCGCCTCCGGCTCCATGCTGCGGCAACGGGAGGCGAGCGCGACCCGGCAGGCCGACGTCAACGTGCGGCTCGTCGAGAAGTCGCTGGACCTCGACTCCCTGCTCACCGGACCGGACGGGGCGATCCTCGTGCTGAGCCCGGCGGGGCCGCGGACGGCGGGCCGGAAGGTCGATCCGGCGCAGTTGCCCGCCGGGCTGGTCGAGCACTCTCCCGCCACCGCGCGGGTCACCGTGGACGGGCTGCCGATGCTCGTCGTCTCCCGTCCGCTGGCGGACGGGGCCGTCTACGTCGAGCTGTCCGGGTTGCAGCAGCTCGACCGGACGTTCGCGCTCCTGGGAGCGGTTCTGGTCGCGGGCACGATCGGTTCGGCGCTGCTCGGAGCGGTGCTCGGGTCGTGGGCCTCGAAGCGGGCGTTGAGACCGTTGAAGGAGCTGAACTCCGCGGCGGGCAGGATCGCGGGCGGTGATCTGCACGCCCGGCTGCCCGTCCAGGACGACCCCGATCTCGCCGCGCTGGCGGCGAAGTTCAACTCGACGGCGCAGGCGCTGGAGCGCAGGGCGTTGCGGGACGCCCGGTTCGCCTCGGACGTGTCGCACGAGCTGAGGTCACCGCTGACGACGATGGTGAACGCGGGCGCGGTGCTGCGCCGTCGCCGTGACGACGTGCCGGGCACGGCGGGCACGGCCCTGGAACTGCTCACATCGGAGATCGACAGGTTCGCGCGGATGGTCGTCGACCTGCTGGAGATCTCCCGGGCGGACCAGACCGACGATCCGGTGCCGGAGGAGATCGCGCTGGACGCGTTGGTGCGCAACGTGGTCGCGACCCGCGCACCGGTGCCGCTGGACCTGCGGCCCGCCGTCGTGCTGGGTGACCGGCGCCGGCTGGACCGCGTGCTGACGAACCTGCTGGACAACGCCGAGCGGCACGCGGGCGGCGCGGTGCTGGTGTCCGTGCGGGCCCTCGGCTCTCGGGTGCGGCTGGAGGTGGAGGACGCCGGGCCCGGTGTGCCGGGACGGATGCGGGAGGAGATCTTCGAACGGTTCGCGCGCGGCGGCGGGACGGCGCGGGGTGACGACACGGGCAGCGGCCTGGGGCTCGCGCTGGTCCGCGAGCACGTGCACCGGCTGGGTGGCAGGGTGTGGGTGGAGGACAGGTTCCCGCACGGTTCCCGTTTCGTCGTGGAGATGGTCTTACGGAGTTCTGACGGCTAGCCGTCCGGCCGCGCCACCCGTCGTGCACGGCCCTACGGTCGGTTCATGCGAGTACTGATCACCGGCGGGGCAGGGTTCATCGGGTCGCACGTCGCGGACGAGCTGACCTCCCAGGGCCACGAATGCGTGGTGCTCGACGCGTTGCTCCCCGAAGCGCACGGCACAGTTCCGTTGCTGGAGCACGAACTCGTGGTCGGCGACGTGACCGACGCCGACGCGCTGCGGCCGTTGTTGTCCACAGTGGACGCGGTGTGCCACCAGGCGGCGATGGTGGGGCACGGCGTCGATCCGTTCGACGCGCCCTCCTACGCACGGCACAACGACCTGGGCACGGCGGTGCTGCTGGCCGAGATGCACCGGGCCGGGGTGTCGCGGCTGGTGCTGGCGTCGTCGATGGTCGTTTACGGCGAAGGGCGCTACCGGTGCCTCTCGCACGGGATCGTGCGGGCGGAGCGGACGGCCGCCGACGTCGAGCGCGGTGTGTACGAACCGCGGTGCTTCTGCGGTGACTTCGTGGTGTCCGAGCTGGTGCCCGAGGACGCTCCGCTGGAGCCCCGCAGCACCTACGCGGCCACGAAGCTGGCTCAGGAGCACCTCGCGGTGGCGTGGGCCCGGCAGACCGGCGGCAGCGTGTGGGCGTTGCGCTACCACAACGTCTACGGCCCGCGGATGCCCCGGGACACCCCGTACGCCGGGGTGGCGTCGATCTTCCGGTCCGCGCTCCAGAACGGCGTCGCACCGCGGGTGATGGAAGACGGGCGGCAGCGGCGCGACTTCGTGCACGTCACGGACGTGGCGCGGGCGAACGCGCTGGCGCTGTCGTCCCCTCGCCCTGGGTTCGAGGCCGTGAACGTCTGCTCCGGCACCCCGCACACGATCGGCGACTTGGCGTTCGCGCTCGCTGACGCGTGTGACGGACCGGCGCCCGAGATCGTGGGCGGGGCGCGGCCGGGCGACGTCCGGCACGTCGTGGCGTCGCCCGCGAAGGCGTTGGAGGCGCTGGGTTTCGAGGCTCGGGTCGGGTTCGAGGAGGGGGTCCGGGAGTTCGCCTCCGCCTCGCAGCGGGAGCCGGTCACCAGTTCGTGAGCACCAGGTGGTTCACCGCCAGGGCCGTGACGGCCTGGGCGGTGAGCCACCGCCGGTCGAGCTTCGCGGTGCCGGCGAGGAGCCAGATCGCGAACGGCAGCCAGATCCGTTCGGTCTCGGCCTTGCTCAGGCCGGACAGGTCGGCGGCCAGGATCGCGATGCCGGCGGCGATGACCCACTTGTCCTTGTGCAGCCCCTTGATCCCCGCCGGGCCGATGACGAGCGCGAGTGCCGCGAGGTTCGCCCACGCCCAGTACCAGTACGGCCTGGTGTCACCGATGCCCTGGTAGTAGCGGAGTTTCACGAGCTCGTAGCCGTCGAGCCACCAGAACCCGCTGAGCGCGAACGCCGCCACGACCGCGAGCGCGCCCGCGACGGCCCAGCCGATCTTCCTGCCGACGGCGACGATCGCGAGCGGGGCCAGCAGGACCAGCCCGTAGGACAGGAACAGGCACCAGCCCAGCACGATGCCGCCCAGCAGGGGTTTCCTGGTGAGCAGGTAGATGCCGACGGCCGCCACGCCCATGAACATGCCGTCCGCCGACGCCCCGACCCACACCGCTCCGGGGAACAGCACGAGGAACGGCAGCACGGCGTTGGTGCCGATGGCCCTGGGAATCGCGACCACCGCGAGCGAACCGACGAGGACGCAGAAGATCGAGGCCGCCGCTCCCCCGCCGAGCCCGATCCGGTCGAGTGCGACGAACGTGAGCAGCGCGCCCGGCGGGTGGCCGGAGACGTGCGTGGTCCACGAGTCGGGCTGGAAGTCCGGGATGCGGGCGGCGAACCCGCGCAGCATCGCCGGGACGTCGGTGATCCCGGACACCTCGTGCAGGTACTCGTCCTCGGTCGTCAGCCGCGTGACGAACCGGCCCCAGCCGTCGATCATGGCCAGCGAGAACGTCCACGCCGTCGCCGTCACGTAGGCGATCGGCAGCGCGTACCGGTGCCGGGCCAGCTCCGGCCCCTTGGCGACCACGAGGAACGCGATCAGCACCGCGGCCGGGGTGCCGGGGCCCAGATGGGGTTGCCAGTCGCCGAAGAGCGGTGCCGCGGCGGCGAAGAGGAGGCCGGGTTCGTTGACGTTGAGGACGACCCCGGTGATGATGGCGGCAGCGACGAGCAGCCCTGCGATGACTAGACGCACCGCGCCCAACCTAGGGGGTCGCAAGGGCGCTCGCGGGCCTCGAAAGACAACCGTAAGAACTCTTTCGTGCGTCACAATTCCGTAAGCACCACAACACTTTCCGATGGTCCAGGGTGGACGCATGGATGTCGTGTTGCCCTGCCTGGACGAGGCCGCCGCACTGCCCGCGGTCCTCGCCTCCCTGCCTCCCGGACACCGCGCGATCGTCGTGGACAACGGGTCTTCCGACGGTTCGCCCGAGGTCGCCGCCTCGCTCGGCGCGCTCGTCGTGCACGAACCCCGGCGCGGTTACGGCGCCGCCGTGCACACCGGCCTGCTCGCGGCCACCACCGACCTGGTGGCGTTCGGCGACGCGGACGGCTCGCTCGACCTGGCCGAACTGCCCGCGATGGCCGCGCTGCTCACCGACGCCGATCTGGTGGTGGGCCGGCGAAGGCCCGTCAGCACCCGCGTGTGGCCGTGGCACGCGCGAGCCGGCAACGCCGTGATCGCGTCCCTGTTGCGGCGCAGGGGTTTGGACGTGCACGACATCGCACCGCTGCGGGTGTGCCGGCGGGAGGCGTTGCTGGCGCTGGACGTCCAGGACCGCGCGTTCGGCTACCCGCTGGAACTGCTGGTGCGCGCGGCTTCGGCGGGCTGGCGGGTGCGCGAGGTCGACGTGACCTACGGGCCACGCGCGGCCGGCACGCGCTCGAAGGTCTCGGGCTCGGTGCGCGGCACGCTGCGGGCGGCGCGGGACATGGCGGGGGTGCTGCGGTGAGGTTCTGCCTGCTGGTCATGGCCAAGTCGCCGATTCCGGGCCAGGTGAAGACGCGCCTGTGCCCGCCGTTGACCTCCGAGGAGGCGGCGGACGTCGCGGCGGCCTCGCTGCTCGACACGGTGGAGGCCGCGCTGGAGACACCCGGCGCGGTGCCGGTGGTGGCGCTGGCCGGGGTGGTGCGGCGCGAGGACGTGCGGGAGGCGCTGGCGGAGTGCGTGGTGATCCCGCAGCGCGGCGACACGTTCGCCGAACGACTGGTGCACGCGCACGCCGACGTGGCGCGGTTCCGGATGCCGGTGCTGCAGATCGGGATGGACACGCCGCAGGTGACGCCGTCGCTGCTGGCGTCGTGTGCCGAGTTCGAGGAGGCGGCGCTCGGGCTGGCGCTGGACGGCGGGTGGTGGGCGCTCGGGTTGCGGGACCCGCTGCGGGCTCACGTGCTGAGGGACGTGCCGATGTCGCGATCCGACACGGGTGCGCGGACGCTGGAGGCGCTGCAAAGCCCGCAGGCGTGGCCGATCACCGGCGCGGCCGAGCCACGGGTGCGAACGCTGAAATCGGCGCCCGGCTTGGAGGTGCGAACGCCGGAGGCGGCGCCCAGCCTGCAGGTGCGGACGCCGGAGTCGATGCCCGGCCTGGAGGTGCGAACGCCGGAGGCGGCGCCCGGCCTGGAGGTACGAACGCTACCGCCTCTGTCCGATGTGGACACGATGGCGGACGCCCGCGCTGTCGCCGCTCAGGCACCGGACACCCGGTTCGCCGCGACGCTGCTGGACATCGCGGCGGTGACGCGATGATGTTCGACCTCGCCCTCCAGGGCCGCCCCAGCTGGCTCGACCTCTCCGGCACCGGCCCCCGCGAACTCTCCGTCGCCCGCTGGCACGCCGACGCCGGCGGTGGCGACGACGTCCTGCTCGACGCCTGCACCGGCCCCACCCTCGACGTCGGCTGCGGCCCCGGCCGTCTCGTCGCCGCCCTGCTGGGCCGCCGGGTCCGGGCGCTCGGCGTCGACGTGTCCCCGGAGGCGGTCCGGCGCACCACCGCACGCGGCGGCATCGCGATCCGCCGCGACGTGTTCGACCTGCTGCCCGGCGAGGGCCGCTGGCAGCACGTGCTGCTCGCCGACGGCAACATCGGCATCGGCGGCGATCCGGCCGCACTGCTGCGCCGGGTCAAGGCACTGCTCATGCCCAGCGGGACGGTCGTCGTCGAGGTCGAGCCGCCCGGTACCGGGCTGGCGGTCGGGCAGGCACGGGTGCGGTCCGCGGGCAGCGAAGGCCGGTGGTTCCCGTGGGCCTGGAGTGACGCCGAGTCCCTCACGGCCGACGGGTTCTTCCTGCTGTGGCAGCGAGAACGCGCCGGTCGCTGGTTCGCGTGCTGGGAGAAGCTGTGAGGTTCCGGTCGCCTGCCCACCACACCGGCGTGACCAGCCGGGTCGGCACCTGGCTCGGCATCACGTTCGGGCTGTGCTTCGTCACGGGCCTGCTCAGCCACGGCGTGCAGCACGACTGGCCGTGGCCGACCCGGCCGGTCGACCTCTACCGCGTCACCCAGGGCGTGCACGTGATCTCCGGCGTCGCCTCGATCCCGTTGCTGCTGGCCAAGTTGTGGAGCGTCTACCCGAAGCTGTTCGAACGGCCCCTGGTCAGGTCCGTGCCGCACGCCCTGGAACGCGGCTCGATCCTCGTGCTGGTGGCGGCGTCGTTCTTCGAGCTGGCCACCGGGTTGTTCAACGCGGCGCAGAACTACCCGTGGTCGTTCTACTTCCCCACCGCCCACTACGCCGTGGCGTGGATCGTGATCGGCGCGCTGCTCGTGCACATCGCGGTGAAGATCCCGCGGATCCGGCGCTCCCTCGAACCAGCGTCGACGGAGAAGACCGTGCTTTCCCGCAGGGCTTTCCTGCGCACGACCGCGCTCACGACCGGTGTCGCCGTCGTCGCGACGGCGGGTGTCACGGTGCCGTGGCTGCGCAAGGTCTCGGTGCTCGCGTGGCGGTCCGACGGCGATCTGCCGGTCAACCGGACCGCGAAGGCCGCGAACATCGTGGTGCCACCGGACTGGCGGCTCCGAGCAGGCGCGAAGAGTTACTCGCTGGCGGAGCTGAAGGCCCTGCCGCAGACCACGGTCGACCTGCCGATCGCGTGCGTCGAGGGCTGGAGCCAGAACGCGACGTGGACCGGTGTCCGGATCTCCGATCTGGTGGCCGGAGGGGACGTCCGGGTGGAGTCGCTGGAGAAGGACGGCCTGTACCGGGCGACCACGCTGCCGGAGGCGTTCGCGCGGGACCCTCTCACATTGCTGGCGCTCGAACTCAACGGCGAGGAGCTGAGCCCGGACCACGGTTATCCGTGCCGGCTCATCGCGCCGAACCGGCCGGGTGTGCTGCAGACCAAGTGGGTCACGTCGCTGGAGGTCCGATGAGGATCGTGCTCGGTGTCGCCGGTGTGGCGCTCGGCGCCTGGGGAGCCTGGCTGCTCCTGCCCCAGATCACGATCGAGCTCCTGTTCTGGCTCGGCGGAGGCGTTGTCCTGCACGACTTCGTGATCGCCCCGCTCGTGGGTGTCTCCGGGTTCGTCGTCACACGCCCGTCCATCGGCGTTGGGCTCGTCACCACGGGCATCGTCGGACTCCTCGCGGTCCCGCTGCTCTGGCGTGAGCACGGCGGCCCGGTGAACCCGGGCCTGCACGACCGCGACTACCCCACCGGAGTCGCGGTCGTGCTGGGCCTGGTCTGGGCCTCCGTCGCCCTATACGAGGTCGCGGCGCACCTTCAGAAGCGTCGCCGCACCAACGAAGAACACCACGTACCCGAGTAGGAACAGCGCCGCCGTGGTGCCGCTCAGGTCCGTCAGCACCCCTGGCGCACCCGATCCGCCCACGGCTCCGGCGAGGTTGCCCGCCGACCCGCCCGGCAGGACCTTCGTCAGCGACTCGACCGGTCCGAGGAGGGATCCCACGCCCCGCAACAGGTTCTCCGTCACGATCGCCCACATCAGCCCGAGACCGACGGCCAGCGCCGGTCCCTTGGTGACGACGCCGAGGAACACGCCGAATCCCGTCCACATGGCCGCGATCAGCAGGGACGCGCCCAGGGCTTCGAAGACCCCGAGCCCGGGCAGACTCCAGTCCCAGCCCTCCAGCGAGGCCACCGTGATGGACGCCCCGAGGTTCACGACGAACGTCAGCGCCACCAGCAACACCACGATGATCCCCAACGCGCCGAGCGTGCCGGCCATCGCCGAGACCCGGCGCGGACCCGCGGTCAGCGTCGTCTTCCAGGTGCCCCAGCCATATCCGCTGCCGACCGCCAGCGCCGCGAGCACCAGGACGATCGCGCCGCCGAACATCGGCAGGCCGCGCACGACGGCCGCGCCCACGTTCTCCGGCTGCATCGCGCTGATCAACTGCTGCTGGGACATCGACCGCGTGGTGGTGCCGCCGTTGAGGGCCAGGTAGTTGAACACGTAGCCGAACGTCAGCGTCATCACCAGCCAGACACCGATCAGCACCCACGTCGCCGGCCACTTCCACAGCCGCAGGAGCTCCGCCTTCACGCTGCCCATCACGCCGCTCCCGTCATCTCGAAGAAGACCTCTTCCAGCGTCCGGCGCAGCGGCCGGACCTCCCGCACGTCCACGTCCGCGGCCACCAGGGTCCGCACCAGCGCGCCCGCGTCCGTCTCCCGCACGTGCAGCACGTCGCCGTGCAGGGTGCTGCCCTCGATCAGCACGCGCGCCTTCTCGATCGGGTCGGCGCGGATCAGCAGCACGGTCTCGCCGCGCAACTGCTCGACCGTGCTCTCCGCGACGAGCTTCCCCTGCGAGATCACGCCCACCCGGTCGCAGATCTCCTCGACCTCGCCGAGCAGGTGGCTCGACAGCAGCACCGTCTGGCCCTGCGCGGCCAGTGCCCGCACCAGGTCGCGCATGTCGGCCATGCCCGCCGGGTCGAGGCCGTTGGTCGGCTCGTCGAGGATCAGCAGTTCGGGCTGCCCGAGCAGGGCCGCGGCGACGCCGAGCCGTTGCTTCATGCCGAGCGAGTACCGGCGGAACTTCTCGCCGGCGGCGCTCACCAGGTCGACCTGTTCCAACGCGGCTTCCACCTGCGTCCTGCCGGCACCGCGGCGGGCGGCGTGCACGCGGAGGTTGTCGCGGCCGGACAGGTACGGGTAGAAGCCGGGTCCCTCGATCAGCGACCCGACCTTGAGCAACGCCCTGGGGGTGCCCGGCGCCTCACCGAGGACCCTGGCCGATCCGCTGGTGGGCTGCACGAGCCCCAGCAGCATGCGGATCGTGGTCGTCTTGCCCGCGCCGTTGGGGCCGAGGAACCCGTAGACCTCGCCCCGCCGCACGGACAGACTGACCTCGTCCACCACGGCGCGGTCGCCGTAGCGCTTCGTCAGCTTCTCCGTCGTCACGATCATGCCGGTAACACTGGTCCCGCTGGAGACGCGGCGCGTCCGCTCCGGAGCGTCGTCAAGATACGCACATCTGCGTACGTCCCCGGTCGTATGGTCGGACCATGCGGATCAAGTGGCAGGACATCGCGCTGACCGTGGCGCTGTTGTTCTTCGGACTCGGCGGCACGCGGTTCGCCGCGCGCCTGCAGGGTGGCGCGGAGAACCTCGACGTCCTCGCCTACCTGCTGATCGCCATGGCGGCGTCCGGCCTGCTGTTCCGCTCGGTGCGTCCGCTGTGGACAGTGGCGATCACGACCGTGCCGATCGTCGTCTACCTGGCGTTCGGCTACCCGTTCGGCCCGATCCTGATGAGCGGCGTCGCGGCGATGTACGCGGTGGCCGTGTACGCGCGCATCGAACTGGCGGCCGTGTGCGCGCTCGCCTACGCGCTGGCGATCCTGCCGTGGTGGAACGACACGGTGACGTCGTGGATCACCTGGTCGGCGGGCTGGATCCTGCTGCCCGTCGCGGCGGGCGTGCTGATGAAACTGCGCAAGAAGTCCGTTGTGGACGTTCGTGAGCGCGTGGTCATCTCCGAACGGCTGCGGCTCGCCCAGGAGGTCCACGACGTCGTCGGCCACGGCCTTTCAGTGATCGCGATGCAGGCCGGAGTCGCCCTGTACGTGCTGGACAAGGATCCGGCGAAGGCGCGGGCGTCACTCGAAGCCATCCGCGACACGTCGAAAGAGGCCCTGGAGGGCCTGCGGTCCGAACTGGACACCCTGCGCGGCTCGGCTCCCCTGACTCCGACGATCACGCTCGCCGACGTCCCCGCGCTCGCCTCGAGGATGCGCGAGGCGGGACTGGAGGTGTCGGTCGAGGTCGCCGAGATCGACCTGCCCGACGCCTACCAGCTGGCCGTCTACCGGATCGTGCAGGAGTCGCTGACCAACGTCCTGCGGCACTCCTCCCCCGGCGTCACCGCGTCGGTCAAGGTCTACACCGTGCGCGAGGAACTGGTCGTGCACGTGACGGACACGGGCGCGCCGGCCGCGTTCGTCGAGGGCCACGGCATCACGGGCATGCGATCACGGGCGGAAGCGCTCGGCGGCACGCTCGAAGTGGGCGGAGCGCACGGCTTCTCGGTGCTCGCCCGGATACCGTTGCCCGCATGATTCGCGTGGTGGTGGCCGACGACCAGCCGCTGGTCCGGATGGGGCTGCGGACGTTGATCGAGACCGAGGACGGCGTCCAACTCGCCGGAGAGGCCGCCGACGGACGCGAGGCGCTGGCGCTGATCCAGTCGGTCAAGCCGGACGTGGTGTTCCTCGACATCCGCATGCCGTTGCTGGACGGCCTGGAGGTGCTGCGCCGGGTCTCGGCCAACCCCGAACTAGCCGACGTCCGAATCGTCATGCTCACCACGTTCGACCTCGACGAGTACGTGTTCGAGGCGCTGCGGACGGGCGCGTCCGGGTTCCTGGTCAAGGACTCCGACCCGACCGACCTGCTGCGCGCCGTGCACGTGGTGGCCGACGGCGGGTCGCTGCTCTCGCCGTCCGTGACGCGCCGGGTGATCGACCGGTTCGCGTCCGGCGCGTCGGCGCGGCCCGTGCCGCACCTGGACAAGCTGACCGAGCGCGAGCGGGAGATCATGCGGCACGTGGCGTCCGGCGCGTCCAACGACGAGATCGCGGCGGTGCTGGTGATCTCGCCCGCGACGGTGCGCACGCACGTGTCGCGGGCGATGGTGAAGCTGGGCGCACGCGATCGCGCCCAGCTCGTCGTGTTCGCCGTCCAGTCAGGCCTGACGTGAGTCGAACGCGGCCTTCAGGCCGTCCATGATCTCCGGCGGGATCGAGTCGTAGGCGCGCGGCGGCTGCGGGTCGTACTCGATGCCGACCTGCACGGCCTGCGCCACCATCTCGCCGAACTCGGCCTCGACCAGCCGCAACGCCATGTCGATGCCCGCCGACACCCCCGCGCCACTGACGACCTTGCCGTCGAAGACGACCCGGTCGGTCGAGACCTCGACGCCGCGCACCTCCAGGTCCTCGCGCGCGGCCCAGTGCGTCGTGGCCTTCGAGACCAGCCCGGCCTCGGCCAGCAGCGTCGACCCCGTGCACACCGAAGTCGTCCACTTCGTCGTCGGGTGCACCTCTCGCAGCCACTCGACGACACCGCCGGAGTCCTCGAGCAGCTCCTTCCAGTGCCCGGAGCCCGGCACGACGACGATGTCGGTCGACTTCAGCGAGTCGAACGTGTCGGTCGGCGTCACGACGAGCCCGTTGTCGGACCTCACCGGGTCGAGCGTCGCGGCGACGAACCGCGCCGAGACCACCGGCACGCTGGCGATCACCTCGAACGGGCCGACGAAGTCGAGGGCGGTCATGTTCGGGTAGAGCACGAACGTGGCATCCATCAGGCAACCCCAGTGGTCCGGAAACGGGCGCGGTAGCTGCCCGGCGACACGCCGAGCACGCGCAGGAAGGCCCGCCGCAGGGTCTCGGCCGAGCCGAACCCCGACTGGCGGGCGACGAGGTCGAGCGAGTCTCCGCTGCTGGCCAGCCGGTCGGCGGCGGCCTCGACGCGGGCTCGTTCGACGTACTGCGCGGGCGAGATGCCCACGCTGCGGGAGAAGACCCGCGCGAAGTGCCGCACGCTCATCATGGCCTTGCGCGCCATGACCGGCACCGTCCACTCCCGCGTCGGATCGGCGTGGATGTCGTCGAGCAACGCGCGCAGCGAGCCGTCCGACACCGGTTTCGCGCGGGTGTGGACGCTGAACTGCGACTGGCCGCCCGAGCGTTGCAGGAAGACGACCAGGTACTGCGCGATCTTGCG
Source organism: Streptomyces sp. ID05-26A (assembly GCF_033794685.1). Taxonomy (NCBI): domain Bacteria; kingdom Bacillati; phylum Actinomycetota; class Actinomycetes; order Kitasatosporales; family Streptomycetaceae; genus Streptomyces; species Streptomyces sp. ID05-26A. Next base: position 125,508 of record NZ_JARAYZ010000003.1, on the reverse strand, counting down.
GGCGAGCGCCGGTCCGTGGTCCTGCTCCACCATGGCGAGCGCGAGGTCGATGCCCGCCGTCACCCCGGCCGACGTGGACACCTCGCCGTCGCAGACGAAGATCGCGTCCGGCTCCACCTCGACGCCGCGGTTCTCCAGTTCGCCGGTGAACGCCCAGTGCGTCGTCGCCTTCTTGCCCTCGAGCAGTCCCGCGCCGGCGAGCACGACCGCCCCGGTGCAGACGCCCGCGACGCGCCGGGACCGCAGTGCCAGCCGTCGCAGGTGCGTCGTGAGCACCGCGTCGGACGCGGCCTCGTCGTACCCCCAGCCGCCGACCACGAGCAGCGTGTCGATCGGGCGGTCCAGCGTGCGCAGGTCGGCCCCCGCCTCGATGCGCACACCCGCGGTCGCGGTGAACGGTCCTCCCCCGAGCGTGGCGACGGTGACGCGGTACCGCTCCCCGCTGTAGTTCGCCGCCTCGAACACCTCGATCGGTCCCGCCAGGTCCAGCAACGCCGTGCGGTCGTACCCGACCACGACTACTTCCCTCGGATTCCCCACACCTCCACTTTCCTCAACCCCGGCTGAGGCGGCAACGCCAGATCCCCCTCGCATTCGGCCACCCCCGTAAACTGGTGCGCGATGCGCAAACTGCTCTTCCTCGCGGCGATCGGCCTGCTCACGATCGTGCTGGTCGTGAGCGACCACGTGTTCCCGCCCCCCTCGGCCCCGGACCGGGAGACCAGGACGGCGGTCGTGGCGCTCGGCGACAGCACGATGTCCGGCGAGGGCGCCGGCAGCTACGAGGCCGGGACCGACGGCGAAGAGGGCGGCAACTGGTGCCACCGCTCGCGCGAGGCCGAGATCATGAAGACCGCGATCCAGGCCGACCAGAAGATCAACCTGGCGTGCTCGGGCGCGAACTCGGACAAGCTGCGCAACGAGCAGTTGCCCCGTCTGCGCGACATCGCCGGGGCGAACCAGGTGGTCGCGATCGTCGTCGCCATCGGCGCGAACGACGACCCGAGGTTCTCCGAGATCCTCAACAAGTGCTTCGAGGCGTGGGGCAAGCGCAGCGACTGCACGTCGTCCGTGGCGCCGGAGTGGACCAAGCGCGTGCGGCGGATGGTCCCGAAGGTCGAGAACACGCTGAACGCCATCCGCCAGACCATGCGCGACTCCGGCTACCTCGACTCGTCGTACCAGCTGGTCGTGCAGTCGTACGCGGCCCCGGTGTCCCCGAAGATGCCGCAGTCGCTGCAGAACCTGTCCGGCTGCCCGCTGCGCACCGCCGACCTGGAGTGGGTCGTCGAGGAGGCCGTGCCGGAACTGTCGAACGGCCTGCGCACGGCCGCGGCGAAGGTCGGCGCGCGGTTCCTCGACCTGGCGCGGGCCGGGGTCGGCCGCGAGGCGTGCGTGGGCGGCGACGAGCCGGAGACCGAGTGGTTCACGCGGCTGTCGGTCGACTGGGACGGGCTGAAGGACCAGCGGCGGTCGTCGCACGCGCTGCAGGAGTCGTTCCACCCCAACGCCCGCGGTCATGAGCAGATCGGGCGGTGCCTGAGCGAGTTCCTGGCGTCGGACAAGCGGGACGGGGCGTGCGTGGCGCGGCTGGACGGGTCACTCGGGCTCAACACCGAGAGCTAGTGGCGTGGCTCAGAACGTTGCCGGTGTATTCGTGTTCAGACGGGTGTCTCGTGGTGCCGCCACCACGTCCTCGTACTGGTTGTACGGGGGCGTGGGGGCGGTGCCGCGAGGCGCCCTGCTGGGCGCGGATTCGCCGCCGACGTTCTGAGTCACGCCGCTAGGTCCACAGCTTCAGTTCTTCTTGCGTCCAGCCGGGATCGCCAGTGCGCGCGAACTCGGCCCACGCCCGCGCGATGTCGCCGCGGAACATGTCCGGGACGTCCGCGCCGTGATGTGCGGGATGCCGGGCGTAGATCGACCGGAACGCGCCGCCGTGCTCGTTCGCCAGCCTCATCGTGGGGCGCTGGAACAGCTCCGTGTCCTCGTCGGCCGTGTGGCACACCATCAGCTCGACGTCGTACGGGCCTTCCAGCGGGCTGCGCGGCAGCGTGTCGCCGTCGATGATCGGTTGGTACAGCACGACATCCGGTTCCTTCGCACGCTGCACCTCGACGGCTTCGCGAGGCGTGAAGAAACGTCCGGCGAGGCTGTGCACGATCGCACGGTGGAACAGGCCCGCGGCCGACGGCATCACCATCAGGCTCGCGACGGTCTGCGCCCCGGACGACTGGCCGGCGACGGTGACGTTGTAGGGATCGCCGCCGTAGCGCGTGATGTTGCGCTGGATCCAGCGCAACGCCGAGACGACGTCGAGCAGACCGCGGTTGTGCGGAAACCCTTCCACCGCGCCATAACCGTCGGCAGCGAGCCGATAGTCGCAACTGACGAACACAACGCCGAGGGACGCGAGGACGTCGCCGGCGTACTCGGGTTGGGCCGAGGAACCGACGGTGTTCGCGCCACCGTGGACCCAGAGGATCACCGGCGCACCGGAGTCCACCGCGGACCAGACGTTGAGCGTGTGCCTGTCGCCGAACGCGCCGGTCGGCTCGCCGTCGCAGTCCACCGGTGGGTGGAGGCGCAGCGAGCCGACCGGCGGCTCCGCGTAACGGATGCCGAGGTTCAGGCCGTCACCTGGTGCGAGACCGGGAGGACGCGCAGGTTCGCCGCCGCCCGTTCCAGCTGGGAGAGCACGCTCGGGCGCATTCCCGCGATCTCCTGGTCCGACGCCGGTCCGGCCATCTCCTGCAGCAGCACCTGCTGCGGGTGATCACCCTCGGCGTCGGCCACGGCCAGCACCCGGAAGGGCGTGCCGGGCGCGAAGAGGACACGTTCCTCGGTGGCGACGGCGACGCGGTCGGCGACCTCGACCCGGCGGCCGGTGACCGACCAGATCAGGTACTCGGTGACACCGCCGACGCGCTGGGACGGGTTCGCGACGGCGTCCAGCAGGCCGTGCTCGACCAGGACGTCGCCGCTGCGGTAGCGCCGCGGGCCGGTCTGGCCGCTGACGCCCCACACCGTGGCCACGCCGCTGTGCACGGGCAGGCGGTTCATGCCCGAGACGATGCACGCGACGTACGGGCGCAACCGGCCCAGGCGTCCCATGCGGAGCGTCTCGACGACCATGTCCTCGTCCTGCGACACGCACGCCAGCAACGCCGTGAGGTCGGTGACCATGGCCTCGAACGCGGCCGGGTCCTCCTCCGCGTCCGGACGCTGGGAGAGCAGGCGGACGACCGTCGCCGCGTGCACGCCGTAGCGCTCGCCGAGGGCACGGCGGACCGTGTCGCGTTCGGCGTCGGAGCTGCTGTGGTCCGCGTCGATGAACTCGCGCTCGCCGTCGTTCTCCGGCTGGGCCTCCCACGTCGCCAGCGGCTGCAACGGCAGCGGGCCGTCCACGCGGAACCTCACCGGCGCGAAGTCCGGGTCGTCCGACGGGAACGCGGCCTCGTCCGGGTCGTCCAGCGCGTGCGACGTCACGGACGACATGGCCGGACCGGCGCCCATGCTCGCGTACGCGGGCTGTTCGGGCTCGGCGGGCGTGACGGGGGTGAAGAAGCCGTTGCCGTTGTCGGACGAGTCCCGCGTCGACAGCGCGTGCGCCGGCGAACTCGCTGAGACGACCGGTGCGGTGGGCGGAGGCGGGGGCGGTGCGATCACCTTGGAGTCGCAGAACACCAGGCGCAGGAGCTTGCGCACCTCGGGCTCGAGGCGTTCCACGAGAGCAGCGCCGTGCACCGCGACCGCGCCGGGCGTCGTGCGCCCTGGCGTGCCCACGGTCAGACGTGCCCACTCCGGGTCCAACGGCTGTGTGCGCACCTCGGCCGCGTTGTACGGCTCGTCCTGCTCACGCACCCACAGGCCGGAGGGCACGACTTCGAGCACGACGCCGTCGCCGAGTGCGAACACGCCCGACGAGACCTCGGTCAGGCCCTGCACCGGCGTCCGGTAGCCCGAGACGACGGGCACGGACTCGTTCGGCACGCACAGCACCTCGGTGACGAACGGGCGCCACGTCTGCTGGCCGCGCGGGTCGACCGCGATCACCGCCGGGCCGCCGCCGCGCAGGTTGCCCACCGGGATGCCGGTGAACATCGCGATCGGCTCGCCGATCTGGTCGGCGACGAGGCTGCCGATGCTCGCGTCGATGCCGTAGGGGACGAGTCGCACGCGCGACCGGGCCGCCTGGGGCAGCGCCGTGAGCAGGCGGCACACCTCGTCGATCGGGATCGACGACTGGCCGGGCCCGCCGACGACGACCGTCAGCACGTTGTCGCGGCACGGCAGCGCCACGATCGGCCGCGAGTCCTGGGCGGCCGGGTCGAACGGGGGTTGCTGCGCGCGCAGCCAGAGCCCGCTCGGGATCGGCTCGGAGACGCCGACCTCGCCCGTGGGCCACGGCGAGTTCGGGTCCATCGCCTCCCACTGCGGCACCGGGAAGCGGCGGCCGAACGGCATCGGGGACGCGTTCGGCTGGAACCGCACCCAGCTGCCGTAACCCTGAGTGCCGACGACGAACGCGGCACCGGGCACCGTGGTCAGCACGCCGTCCGGCGCCACGACCTCGGCCTGCAGCTGCTCGGCGAGCCACTGGGCGGGAGCGGTCGGCCGCATCGTGCCGGCGTGCGAGACCGCGAGCCGGACGGGCCCGCGGCCGTGCAGCGCCGTCACGACGTGCGGCCAGAAGGTGCTTTGGTCCCCGCTCGGGAAATCGACCACGACGACGGTCCGGCCCTGGTCGGCCGGGAGCGCGCGGGCCAGTCCCGTGGCGCCCTGACTCGGGCCCTCGGGAGCGGAGATGACGAGCGTCGACCCGACGGAGTTCGCCGCGAACGGCGTCCTCTGGGGTACCGGGTCCGGCTGCGGGATCGCGGCCGCCGGCTGCTCGACTGGATACAGGTCCATGTCCTGGTCGGTGCTCGTGATGGTCTGAACTCCGAAACTGCTCTGGCCAGAACTCTGGGTCTGTTGTGGTTGCTGGTCGCCTTGGGCGGCGGCACGTCGGCCCAACAAGCGCCTGATCACCTCCGTGCCATCCCGGTCACTCGCCCTTTCGGCTTAATCGGGCAACGGTCGTGCACGCTATCAAGACGCGCCGTAGTTCCGTCACCCAGCTGGGTTCTTTGATCTCATCCGATCGAGACCCACACGGCGCGTGCTCGTCCGCACACTCCGTCAGGACCGATGATGACGGACGCGGAGTAGGCCTTGCGTCCCTCCTTACCGAGCTCCCACGCGAGGAGCACGTGGTCCACACCCAGCGCGACCGGCCGCTCGACCTGCGCGACGAAGGTGCCGAGCACGAACGCCGGGCCGCCGTCCGGGGCGACGGGCTGCGCGGACGGACAGTCGAGCGCGGCCCAGACGATCTCCGGCAGCACGCTGACCCCGTCGTTCGGCAGGATCCCGGTCGGCGTCCAGACCCCGGCCCACTCGTCGCGGCCGTCGAGCGGGCCGAGCAGCGCGGCGATGCCGTCCTCCCGGTCCGGGCCGCAACCGAAGCAGGTGGGGAACGGGTGCCGGTCGCGCCACGGAACCTTCGCGGAGGCCTTCAGCGCCTCGTCCAGGGTCGGCGCGGCGGGCACCTCCAGGTCGAGCGCGGCGGGCTCGGCGGAGGCGATCACGACCTCGCCGTCGAGCAGCTGACCGTCCCTGACCTGCATCTCCCGGTCCAGCGGCACCGGCTTGCGCAGCCGGACGCTCACAGTGGCGGCGGGAACGTGCGCGGCGAGCAGACCGGCGGAGTAGCCGCCGTTGCCCATGCCGGGAGGCCCGTTGAACCTGCTCGCGACGATCACGCTGCTCATTCCAGGCCCTCCGCGTACACCCACTGGCCGTTCTCCCTGACGAACTTGCTGCGCTCGTGCACGACCCCGCCCACGTAGTGCGCCCGGAACTCCACCACACCCTCGGCCTGGAGCAACCCGCCGTTCTCGGTCGACAGGATCTCGAGCTTCAACCAGCGGTCGGTCGAGTCGATCCCGGCGCTCGAAGGGCGGTGTTTCGCGGCCCACGTGCGCAGCAGGTAGTCCTCGTCGGACACGGCGAAAGCGCTGTAGCGAGAACGCATCAACTGCTCCGCGGTGGCCGCCTTGCGGGCCCCGGAGTGCAGCGCACCGCAACAGTCCACATAGGACTGACCGGTACCGCAGGGGCACAGTTTGTTGGTCACCTCCACATTGTGCCTGGTGAACCCGTTAGAACCGATGCCGCGCCCCGTACGTACCCCTTGTCAAGACTGACTCGCGGGAGGCAGAGGAGACGGCAGTGAGTGTCGACAGCAGGACAGAGCTCGTACCCCTTCGCACGTGGTTCGGGCTGCGCTGGCGCGGCTACGACCGCGACGAGGTGGACGACTACGTCGCCGAGCTGGAAGCCGAGCTTCGCCTGGTCACGGCCGACCGGGACGCCTCGGAGGCCCGAGCGGAGGCCCTGGCCGCCAGACTGGTCACGGTCCAGGAGGAGAACGCCGCCCTGCAGGACGGCCTGCACCGCATCTGCCTGACCCCGATCGACCCGAAGGGCCTGCCGGAACGGCTCGCCCGCATGGTCGCCCTGGCCGAGGAAGAGCGCCGTGACGTCGTGCGGGACGCCCAGCTCAAGGCGCTGATGATCGTGGGCGAGGCCGAGCAACGGGCCCGCCGGCTCGACGAGGAGGCGGCCGAGAAGCGCGACGGGATCCGCGAGGACTTCCGGCTCGCGATGTCGGCCCGCCGGGCCGAAGCCATGCGGGCGCTGGCCGAGCTGCGCAACGTCGCCCGTGACGAGGCGGAGCGCATCGTCACGGAGGCCAAGATCCAGAGCCTGCACATCGAGTGACCACCCGCGAGATGCCGCGTCGGCACCGGCCGACGTGGCATCCTGCGGAAATGAAGATCATGGCGGTCGCGCTCACCCTGGCGACGTCGCTCGGTCCGATCGCGCCCGTGGGGCAGCTCGGCGAGCTCACCGACCTGGCCGTGCGGCGCGTCCAGATCGCGGATCTGGTGGCAGCGGCCAAGTTCGGCACGACACAGCCCATTGACGACCCGGCGCGTGAACAGGTCGTGCTCGACGGCGTGCGCACGAAGGCGGTGGCGCTGAACCTCGACCCCGAGAACGCGGCGCGGTTCTTCCGCGCCCAGATCGAGGCGAACAAGTTCGTGCAGCGCGGCCTGTACGAGCGCTGGACCACGCATCCCGGTGAAGCGCCGACGAAGCGCCCTGATCTGGCCACCGAGGTCCGCCCCGTGCCCGACCGGCTGACCACGGACCTCCTGGCCGAGCTGAAGGACACCGAGCGGGTCCGCCACCCCTCGCTCCGCTGCGAGGTGCAGGCCGAGATCGCGGAACGGTCCGCGGTCGTGCGGCACCGCCTCGACCGGCTGCACGCGAACGCGCTGACCGAGGCGATGACCACCGTGTGCCAGTAGAGGTTCGGCACACCAGAAGAGGATCAGGCAAGAACGCGATAGCTCCGATCTGCCGCAACCACTGCCCTGACTGGTCTGCTTGGTTCATCGAAAACCAAGCAGACCAAGAAGGCGGTAGGAACATGTCAGTCGCGATCGTGACCGGTGGCAGCTCGGGCATCGGCTGGAGCACGGCCGTCGAACTCGCCCGGCGAGGCGCCGCGGTGATCCTCACCTACAGCTCCAACGAGGCAGGCGCCAAGCAGGCCGTCACGGCCATCGAGCAGAACGGCGGCAAGGCGGCCGCGCTGCACCTCGACACCGGACGCAGCGACACCTTCGAGGCGTTCCGCGACGGGGTCACCGAGGTGCTGCGCGGGTGGGAACGAGACACGTTCGACGTCCTGGTCAACAACGCGGGCTTCGCCCAGACCGCCCTCTTCCCGGACACCACCGAGGAGCTGTTCGACAGGTTCTACCGCGTCCTGCTCAAGGGTCCGTTCTTCCTCACCCAGACCCTGCTCCCGCTCCTCGCGGACGGCGGCGCCGTGGTCAACACGACGAGCAGTTCCACCGAGAGCCCCGAACCCGGCTACTCCGGGTACGCCACCATGAAGGGCGCGCTGGTGGTGCTCACCCGCTACCTGGCCAAGGAACTCAGCCCGCGAGGCATCCGAGTCAACTCCGTCTCCCCTGGCGCCACCCGCACCAGGCTGGGCGACGACGCCTTCGAGAAGTTCCCCGAATTCATCCCCGCGCTGGCCGCCCAGACCGCGCTCGGCCGCGTCGGCGAGCCCGGTGACGTGGCGGTGGCCATCGCGGCGCTCGCAGGCGACGACGGCCGATGGATCACCGCGCAGAACGTCGAGGTGTCCGGCGGTTTCGGTCTTTAGAGCGTCACTGCATGTTCGTGACGTGCTGGTGCTCGGCGGACGCGACGCACGTGTACAGCTGCAGGTTGTAGCCACGCCCGATGCTGAGCATGGTCGGCTCGGTCGCGGCCGGGTAGGGCGGGTGCTCGACCCCGGCGTCCTCGACGGGCAGCCAGCTCTCCACGCCGTCCCACTCGCTGCTCGCGATCGTGAGCAACGGTTCGACCGCAGCGCCACAGTCGTCGCAGGACATCGGGAACGGGTCGGAGAAGCTCCACGGCCCGTACCCGCCGGCCTTGCAACCGGGGGCGACGGACAGGTCGTACTGGTACCGCGTCCCCTCCCGCTCCTCCCACTCCCGCACCTGCTTCCGCAGGTCCTCGGGCAGGCAGTGCGGAGCCGGGTACTCGGTCACCTCCTCCGGGTGCAGCACACAGGGTTGCGGCAGGTAGTTGTCGTCGACCAGGACCGGCGCCGGAGGCTCGACCAGCACGTCCGTCACCTCGGCCGCGACCCGCCAGCGCAGCGCGGTGCTCGGCACGTAACCGTCGTCCTCGTGGTCGAACGGGCACCACAACACCTGCAGCAGATCAGCACCGCCAGGACCGGGAAGACCAGGAACGTCCCGCGCGTACAACTGGGCCACGGGCACCAATGGAACAGGCCCGCCGACAGCCATCTGCGTGCCCTCGTCCACCCGGTCGACGACGACCTTCTCCTCCGGGGTCAACAGGTTCACGCCGCGCTCACGCGGGCGGGCCCACGCCTCCGTCAGGATTCGCCGCCGTGCCAGCACATCGGGAATGGTCGCACCGTCCACAAAGGAACCGATGTGCGCGGCACACGTCGGCCACGCCTCGCCCGCGGGCCACAGGAGCGGACCACCGAATGAACTGTCCGCCGCACTTGGTTCGCCTGGGCGGGGATGCAACCGGACGGCGGTGCGGGCCAGTGGCGCCAGGGCGGGCAGGTGTGCCGTGAGATCGACCGGGCGCGGCGGAGTCGTGCGGACCATGGCGGAATGCTGCCATGGTCCGGATCAGCGGTGGTGTCGTTCGGTGGCCTTCACATGGGATCGGTGAACGAGATCGGCTTGCCGGCGGCGCGGGCGTACTCGATCTCCCTACGCGTGGACTCGCCGACGTACCCGCCCGGGTTGACGACCAGAACCCGGTCGGCCAGGTCGATCTTGCGCAGGTGGAGAGCACCCAGCGCGGCCTTCTGCTCGCCGGTGACCGACTCGTCTGCCTCGATGCGGGGGAAGACGCCCGGCGCGACCACGATGACACCCGCGAAGGTCAGATCACGGTTCGCCGCGTTCATCTCGTCCACGAACCGGGTGGAGCCGCAGATGCAGACGATCTCAGGTCGGTCGGGCACGGCTCCCTCCCCGGCAGCACGTGCGGCAGCAGCCGGTGAGGAGGTCGCCCTGCCCCACCGGCCGCGAGCCGCTAGTCGCGTTCGACCAGGTGCCCGATGATGTCCGGACCGGGATGCGCGTGACCGGAGCCGTCGCGCCTCGGGTCGATGGCCGGCAACTCCACCGGCGTGCCCTTGTCGTCCGCGCCTGCCGGTCGGGATCCGATCCACGCGAGCACCAGATGGTCCTCGCCCTTGAGGAAGCGCTGCGACCGCACACCGCCCGTCGCGCGCCCCTTGGCCGGGTACTCGCTGAACGGCGTGACCTTGACGCTCAGACCGGACGACGTGACGACCATCGGCTCGCCGTGCTCGTCGTCGTCCGTGCGGATCGCGCCGAAGAAGACCACGTACGCGTCACCGCTCAGGTTGATGCCCGCCATGCCGCCACCCTTGAGGCCCTGCGGCCGCACGAGCTTCGCGTCGTAGCGCAGCAGTGACGAGTCGGAACTGACGAACGCGATCGTCTCGCTGCCATCGGTGAGCCAGGTGCAGCCGACGATCTCGTCGCCGTCCTTGAGCGAGATGACCTCGAACTCGTCCGAGCGGACCGGCCACTCCGGCACGCACACCTTGACGGTGCCGAGCTTCGTGCCGAGCGCCATGCCCGGCGAGTCCTTCGGGTCGAGCGGCGCGATGCCCACCACCTTCTCGCCCTTGTCGAGCGGCACCAGCTCACTCGCTGCCATACCGCCGCGCAACGAGACCGTGCCGCTCTGTTCAGGCAACACGGGAAGTGGGAGCACGTCCGTCTTGAACGCCCGGCCTCGGTTCGTGATGAGGATGACCTGGCCTCGCGCCGTGGAGTGCACCATCGCCAGCACGGCGTCGTGCTTCACACGACCCGCACGGCGCTTGCCCTCCGACGCCTCCTCCGACTCCGCCGCGGTCCGCGCGACGAGACCGGCGGCACTCAGGATCACCTGACACGGATCGTCCGCCACCTCCAGCGGCCCGGCCGGCTTCGACGCCGCCAGCACCTCCTTGAGGTCACCGTCGATGAGGCTCGTCCGCCGCTCGCCGCCGAGGTCCTTCGCCACTGCGGCGAGTTCGGACGACACCAGCTTCTTTAGAACACCCTCGTCGTCCAGGATCGCGCTGAGCTCCGCGATCTCCTGGCGGAGCTTGTCCTGCTCGTTCTCCAACTCGATCTTGTCGTACCGGGTGAGGCGGCGCAGCGGCGTGTCGAGGATGTAGGTCGCCTGGATCTCCGACAGCTTGAACTGCTTCATCAGGCCGTCCTTGGCGGCAGCCGCGTTCTCGCTGCCCCGGATCAGCTTGATGACCTTGTCGATGTCCAGCAGGGCCAGCAGAAGGCCCTCGACGAGGTGCAGACGTTCCTCGCGCTTGCGGCGCCGGAACTTCGTGCGCCGCGTGACGACCTCGTAGCGGTGCTGGAGGAAGACCTCCAGCAACTGCTTGAGCCCCAGCGTCTGCGGCTGACCGTCGACCAGCACCAGGTTGTTGATGCCGAACGACTGCTCCATCGGCGTCAGCCGGTAGAGGTCGGCGAGCAGCGCCTGCGGGTTGACACCGACCTTGCACTCGATGACGAGACGGATGCCGTTCTCGCGGTCGGTCAGGTCCTTCACGTCCGCGATGCCCGTGAGGCGCTTGGACTTGTTGACCTCGTCGGTGATCTTCTCGACGATCCGCTCCGAGCCCACGCCGTACGGGAGCTCCGTGACCGTGATGGCCTGACGCCCCCGGCTGCCCTCCAGCGGACCGATCTCCACCTTGGCACGCATCCGGACCACACCGCGACCGGTCTCGTAGGCCTTCCGGACCTCGTCCAGCCCCAGCAGGATGCCGCCCGTGGGCAGGTCGGGACCCGGCACGAACTCCATGAGCTTGTCGAGGTCGGCGCCGGGGTGGTTGATGAGCCACCGCGCCGCACCCACGATCTCGCGGAGGTTGTGCGGGATCATGTTCGTGGCCATGCCGACCGCGATGCCGGACGTGCCGTTGACCAGCAGGTTCGGGAACGCGGCGGGGAGCACGGCCGGTTCCTGCAGCGAGCCGTCGTAGTTCGGGCGGAAGTCGACCGTGTCCTCGTTCAGCTCACCGACGAGTTGCATCGCCACCGGGGACATGCGGCACTCGGTGTATCGGCTCGCGGCCGGTCCATCGTCCGGGGAACCGAAGTTGCCGTGGCCGTCGATCAGGGGCTCGTTGAGGCTGAAGTCCTGTGCCAGACGGACGAGAGCGTCGTAGATGGCCGTGTCACCGTGTGGATGAAACTTGCCCATTGTGTCGCCTACGACGCGTGACGACTTCACGTACGCGTGCGTAGGCCGGTACCCCTGCTCGTGCATCGAGTACAGGATGCGGCGGTGCACCGGCTTGAGGCCGTCCCGCGCGTCCGGCAGCGCCCGCGAGTGGATGACCGAGTACGCGTACTCCAGGTACGAGTCCTCGATCTCCGTCTTCAGCGAGTTGTCGAGCACCTTGGCGCCGGCCTTGTCGAACGCGGCTGGGTCGACCTTGGTCGTGGGTCCCTTGCGGCGTGCCATGACTTCGTGACTCCGTCTGTCTCTGGAAGAAGGCTTAGAGGTCGATGGCCGACTGGTCGACCCTGGCGGCGGACTCGACGAGCCAGTTGCGGCGCGGCTCGACCTTCTCGCCCATCAGCAGTTCGAGGGCTTCCTCGGCGGCTTCGACGTCGGTCATCGTGATGCGGCGGACCGAACGGGTCGAGGGATTCATCGTGGTGTCCCACAACTCGTCCGCGTCCATTTCGCCGAGGCCCTTGAATCGTGGCACCGGGGTGACGACCTGTTTGCCGGCCCTTTCCAGCGACGCGACCTTCTGTTCCATTTGGCGCTGGGTGAAGGTGAAGTGCGTTTCCGGGTTGCGGCCGCGGGTCATGACCTTGTGCAACGGGGGCATGGCCGCGTAGAGGCGGCCGTCCTCGATGACCGGGCGCATGTACTTGGCGAACAGGGTGATCAGCAGCGTGCGGATGTGGCTGCCGTCGACGTCCGCGTCGGCCATCAGGATCACGCGGCCGTAGCGCATCTGCGGGAGGTCGAAGGTGCGGCCGGTGCCTGCGCCGAGGACCTGGACGATGGAGGCGATCTCGGCGTTGCGCAGGGTGTCGGCGAGGGAGGCCTTCTGGACGTTGAGGATCTTGCCGCGCAAGGGAAGCAGCGCCTGGTACTCGGAGACGCGCGCCATGCGGGCGCTGTTGTGGACGAACACACCGGCTTCGAGGGCGAAGTTGTGGTAGCCGTCGACCGTGAGGTCGTAGACGTCCTCGCGCTCCGGCAGCACCTCTACGGACGCGACCGAGTGGTTCACCATCGACGCCGCCTCGCGCAGCCGCGCGAAGTCGTCGTCGTAGTGCGCCAGCACCTTGAGGAACTTCAAGCCGGTCTTGGCGTTCTCCTTGCGGTCGAGCTCGTAGGCCAGCGCCAGCTCGAAGTTCGACGGCGTGTCCAGCATCGGCGCCATCCGCTTGAGTGCGGCGATCCGGCGGCCATCGACCTGCTTGGCGACGCGCTCAGCGCGGGGAGTCGACTCCACGTAGCGGCGGCGACCCTTCTGGACCTTCTCCAGGTGGCCGGTGGAGACGTCGGCCATCCGCTGCTTCATCCGAGCCGAGTGCTCGCGGCCGAACTCCGGGTTGTTCTCGTGCCAGGCGACGACCGCCTCGCGTTGGCGCTGACGTTCTGCCGGGTCCGAGAACTGGTCGATCGTGGTGCGGGAACGCCACGCGAGCAGTTCTTCGTCCTGCCACTGCGCCAGTGAGCGCTCGCTCCACTCCTCACGCTTGCCGGGCTGCTCGAAGAACGCCCGGACCCGTTCCGCGGCGGCAGCACGGTGCTCGGGCTTGGCCCAGTACTCGGCCTGCACCGCGCGCAGGCGCTCGGCGTACGCCGTCTTTTCCTCGTCGCTGAGTGCCGAGTACCAGTCGAGGAAGCCCTGCTCGATGCGAGTGCGGAACTCCGGGTCCTGGTTGCGCTCGGCGAGACGGGTGAGGCAGGAAGCGCGGAACTCGGGGTTCTTCCACTGTTCGGACAGCATCGCGGACTTGAACTCGGTGCCCCCGGCCGCCAGCCATGCGCGGTAGCCCGCGTGCACGTGCTCGCCCATCATCGCGGCGTGCAGCGCGGCGTGGGCTTCCCACGTCATGCGCTTGAGGTTGCGCGGGTCGTTGTTCCGCTTGTCGACGTCGACGTGGTGCCGGACGTTGCCGTCCTCGGTGCTGTCGAAGCCGTGGCGCAGGTTGTACGCGTCGGCGAGGTAGTGGGTGTAGACCCATTCCTGCCGGTCGTTCATCCAGATCCGCTCGTAGCCGTCGAGCTTGTGACCCTCCGCCTTCGAAGACACCGATCGGTAGAGCGGCATCAGCGAGTCGCCGGCCTGCAGGGCGTCCGCGCGGCGGTAGGAGCCGTCGCGGAGCCGGAACAGGTGGTCCGGCGTACAACGCACGGACTCACCGGTGTCCAGCGTGACGCGGACCAGCGGTGCTTCCTTCTTCGTCAGCCGCGGCTCGACCAGGGGAACGACGACGACCCTGCCTGCCTTGTTGGTCGCATAGCCGAAATGCGTGACACCTCGGCTCCAGTCCTCGGTGAGTTCGAGGAACGAAAGCGACTTCCCTGAGGCCAGCGCGACCCGCGTTTCGCCAACAAAACAACCCAGCGCGCTGTCGCCCTCCACCAGGAACAGCTCAGAACGAGCAACTCCGGTGGTGCGGCAGTCGACCAGCTTGGCCGGCATCGCCGCACCCTCGAGAGCCGTCTTGCGCCGCGCCGCGTCCTTCTGCTGCTTCTGGGTCAGACGGACGCGGGACGCGTCGACGACCTTCTGCAGAACGGTCTTGGCCTCGACCTTGGTCTTGCGGTCCTCGGTCCACGCGCGGACCTGCGCGTCGACGATGCCCTGCAGCACCTTGGTGATGCCCGCGGTGGAGAGTTCGTCCTTGGTCTGCGAGGTGAACTGCGGTTCGGGGATGCGGACGTGGACGACGGCCGTCATGCCCTCGAGCACGTCGTCGAGGGTCGGCATCTCCTCCTTGGGCTTCAGGAGCCCTCGGGTCTTGGAGATGGCGTCCTGGACGGACTTCACGACCGCGCGGTCGAAGCCGCGGCGGTGGGTGCCGCCGTGCATGTTGCGGATGGTGTTGGTGAAGCACTCGACGGTGCGTTCGTAGCCGGTGCCCCAGCGCAGCGCCACCTCGATCTCGGCCTGACGCTCCACTTTGGACCGCATCACGCCGTTCTCGTCGGCGGCGTTCTCGAAGTAGGTGCCGGTGCCGGTGATCACGATCGTGCCGGACACCGCGCGGTCGCCCGCGGGGGCCAGGTAGTCGACCATGTCGGTGAGGCCGTTGGGGTAGTGGAAGACCTCTTCGGAGATCGAGTCTTCCAGCGCTGTGCGCAGGACGTAGGTGACGCCGGGGACGAGGAACGCCGTGTTGCGCATCTTCTGGCGGACCACGTCCACGTCGAGCGCGGCGCCGTTCTCGAAGTAGCGGGCGTCGTACCAGTAGCGGGTCGAGGTGCCGGTCGGTTCGTTGCGCTTCATCTTGCCGGTGACCTGCAGGCCCGCCTGGCGGGTGAACTTCGCCTTGGGGCCGGGGCCGTCGAAGACACCGGGGACGCCGTGGGCGAACGACATCTCGTGGACCTTGCCGCCGCGGCGCACCGTCACGTCGTAGCGGTGCGACAGCGCGTTGACGGCGGAGGCGCCGACGCCGTGCAGGCCGCCGGAGGTCTTGTAGCCGGAGCCGCCGAACTTGCCGCCGGCGTGCAGCTTGGTGAGCACCAGTTCCACACCGGACAGACCGGACTTCGCGTGCACGTCGGTCGGGATGCCGCGGCCGTCGTCGTCGACCTGGACGCTGCCGTCGGCGTGCAGCGTGACCACGATCTTCTTCGCGTGGCCCGCGACGCCCTCGTCGGTCGAGTTGTCGACGATCTCGCTGAAGAGGTGGTTGATGCCCCTGCTGTCGGTCGACCCGATGTACATGCCTGGCCGTTTGCGTACGGCCTCCAGACCTTCCAGGTGGGTGAGGTCGTCGGCCCCGTACAGGGTCTCTGCGGTCACGGGTACTGCTCCCTGATCGTGTGCGGACTGCCAGCAGGGTATCCGTCCCCACTGACAATTTTTCGCAGGACGCCCGTCACGGAAGTGGAAACCGCGCCGAATAGTGGGACGTGGCGCACCGAAAACGGCGTTCACACCCCTTCTGAGCTGCGAAAGCTCCCAAAACTGGCCCAAACGAGACCGGTTGGCGAACGTCACGCGCGCGAGTGGGCCTCGAGGAGGGCTACCCGAGCACGCGCACACGCAACCCGGAGGCCCGGATCAGCGCGATCCGTCCGTCCTATGTGGACTCGAATGCACCTGCCCGGCTGGTCGGTGACGGGAGGCCGCGAGGTTGCGCCCGAGACCTTTCCGAGACCTTCCCGAAACGGACCCGTGAACCGTGGTGAACATCGGCACGTATGCCCCGATGTCGGAAACGGATCGAAGGACGGAGTGGTCGCGTGCGGCATGGTGTGGACTCGGGTCTCTTCCAGCAGACCGCGCACAGCCCGTCCTATTTCGAGCTGTCGCGGACCGGTGCGGGTGAGCTCGTCGACTTCTGCATCCCGTGCAATCCGTACTTCCCGACGCCGCAGATGTTCGAGGAGCTGTCGAAGAACCTCGAGGCGGTGCTGAAGTTCTACCCCAGCGACTCGTCGAAGATCGCGGCCCAGCTGAGCACCGTGCTCGGCCTGAACCCGGCGACGATCGCGATGTCGAACGGGTCGACCGAGCTGATCACGTGGATGGACCACATGTGGGTCCACGAGAGCATCGCGATCCCGATCCCCACGTTCGGCCGCTGGACCGACCAGCACATGGAGACCAACAAGCGCGTCGACATGTTCCTGCTCCAGGAGAGCAACAACTTCGAGCTGGACGTCGACGAGTACATCAAGTTCATCCGCGCTCGCGGCAGCAAGGTGGCCGTGATCTGCAACCCGAACAATCCCGACGGCGGGTACCTGCCGCGCAGGGAGATCATCCGGTTCATGGACGAGCTGTCCGACCTGGACCTGGTCGTGATCGACGAGTCGTTCATCGACTTCGTCGAGGTCGAGCGCAACCCGTCGGTCGCGGCCGAGGCGTCCATCCGGCCCAACGTGGTCGTGCTGAAGAGCCTCGGCAAGAACTTCGGCCTGCACGGCATCCGGTTCGGCTACCTGGTCGCGAATCCCGGTCTGGCCGGGAAGATGCGCCAGATCCTGCCGAAGTGGAACCTCAACTCCCTGGCGGAGACCGTCGTGTTCATGCTGGCCGAGCACGAGGGTGAGTACGCCGAAAGCCTGCGTCTGCTGTCACGGGACCGGTACCGGATGGGCATGGAGCTCTCGCGCATCCCGGACCTGACCGTCTACTCCTCGCAGGCCAACTTCCTGCTGGTCAAGCTCGGCGGCGGCATCGACGGCCGCGAGCTCAGGGACCACCTGTTGTCGCGCCACCAGGTCTTCATCCGCGAGTGCGGCAACAAGCTCGGCATGACCAGCAAGTTCGCGCGGCTGGTGGTGCGTCCCGAGCACGACGTCGAACGGCTCGTCGAGGGCATCCGCGACTTCACCCAGGCGAGGTGGACGAGCGAGCACCCGAGTCATTCCAGCCATTCGAGCGAACCGTCGCTGCTGATGCACAGCGCCTGACCGACTGCGCCCGACACGACAGCGACTGACCCGTCTTTTCTCCGAAAGGTTGCCCAAAGATGTCATCACCGCACGCCCTCAGCGGTCGGCGCGGCCAGGTGGCTGCGGCCGCGCTGGTGGCCGCCACACTGCTGAACGCAGCCATGTTCGGCGGAACCAACGCCACGGCGTCGTCCCACCGCGAGGCCCCGCTCATCGCGGGTGACCCGGCCGTGGACAACACGGACCTGTACGCGTTCGTGAGTCCCGACCACAAGGACACCGTGACGCTGGTCGGCAACTGGTCCGGGTTCCAGGAACCCAACGGCGGCCCGAACTTCTTCCCGTGGGCCGAGGACGCGCAGTACGACTTCAACGTCGACAACGACGGTGACGCGAGGCCCGACGTCACGCTGCGGTTCACGTTCGAGACCGACGACCGGCGCAAGAACGCCACGTTCCTGTACGCCAACGGTGTCGTGGACTCGCTCGACGACGAGAACCTGCTGTTCCGGCAGCGCTACAACCTCGAGGCGATCTACCAGAACGGCCAGAAGGTCAAGCTGGTGAACAACGCCCCGGTCGCGCCGTCCCCGAACGGCCCGGCGTCGATGCCGGACTTCAAGAAGCTGCGCGACCAGGCGGTCACGCAGATCGCGGGTGGCGGCAAGGTCTACGTGGGCCCGTCGGAGGACGCGTTCTTCGCCGACCTGCGGGTGTTCGACCTGCTCTACGGCGGCAACCTGAGCGAGGTCGGCCAGGACACGCTGCGCGGCTACAACGTCAACACGATCGCGATCCAGCTGCCGAAGAACGCGCTGGCGTTGCGCAACGACAACCACCGCAACCCGAACATCGGCATCTGGAGCACCACGCAGAAGCGCAGCCTGAAGCTCTCGCCGGGCAAGGCGGAGCCGCAGGGTGACTTCGTGCAGGTCTCGCGGCTGGGCAACCCGCTGGTGAACGAGGTCGTGGCGCCTGCGGGCCTCAAGGACGCGTTCAACGGCCTGCGCCCCGACCAGGACGCCGGCGTGAAGGAGCTCGTGGACCGGGTGGTGAACCCGGAGCTGCCGAAGCTCGTCGAGGCGATCTACAAGATCCCGGCGCCGAAGGGCCAGCGCGACGACCTGGCCGAGATCTTCCTGACCGGCATCACGAAGAAGCTCGGCGCGCAGATCAACGCCGACCTGAACTCGCAGGTCAACAACCAGGACGTGGACGCGCGGCGGTTCCGCCCCAGCGAGATGCTGCGCCTGAACATGATGATCGACCCGAACCCCAACCCGAACCGCCTGGGTCTGCTCGCGGGTGACACGCAGGGCTTCCCGAACGGCCGTCGCCTGACCGACGACGTGGTGGACATCGCCGTGCAGGCGATGGAGGGTGCGGCGGCGTCCGGCAAGCTCGTCGACGCGCTCGCCACGGGTGACAAGGTCGACGCGAACGACCAGCCTTTCGAAGCGAACTTCCCGTACGTGGGCCTGCCGCGCAACGGCACGGCCGTCAACGCCTCGGGCAACACCGCCGAGGTCGCGGTCAACCCGGTCGGCAAGATCGGCGACATCGATCCGATGGCCATGACCACGGCGGTCGGTTCCGCGGCGGTGTTCGGCGTCGGCTTCCTCCTGTGGCGCAAGCGTCAGCAGCACATCCGCAAGTACGGGTCGCACTCGAAGTGAAGTACCAACAACGGCAGGCCGTCGCGGTGGTTCTCCTGGTCACCGCGGCGCTTGCCCACCTAGCCGCCTCCGGTCCTGCCGACAGCAGGGCCGGGGGCGCGCCCCCTGTTCCGGCCGTGGCGCAGCAGAACCAGATGCACAAGGTGGTTCACCGGCTGCAACAGCGGCTGCACGAGCTTCCCCAGGACAAGGACTCCTGGGCACGGCTCGGATCGTCCTACGTGGAGCTGGCGCGGGTCACGGCCGACCCGGCGTACTACGCGAAGGCCGAGGGGGCTTTGAAGAACGCGGGTGACACGGGCCTCGCCGCCATCGGCATGGGCACGCTGGCCAACGCCCGCCACGACTTCTCCACGGCCCGTGACTGGGGCCAGAAGGCGATTGCCGCACTGCCGGCCTCCGCGGAGGCCTACGGCGTGCTGGCGGACGCGTTGACGCAACTCGGCGACGACGCGGGCGCGCAGGAGGCGGTGCAGAAGATGCTGGACCTCAAGCCCAACACCGCGTCCTTCGCCCGTGCTTCCTTCCACTTCGAACTCCACGGCGACGTCGACGGAGCCCGCGACGCGATGCAGCGTGCGCTGAAGGCCTCCACGACGCCCGAGGAGATCGCGTTCTGCCGTTACCGGCTGGGCGAACTCGCGTTCGACCACAACCGGCTCGACGAAGCCGCTGAGCACTACGAGCAGGGACTGGCGGCGAGAGGAGACGACATGACTCTCACTCAAGGCATGGCCAAGGTCGCGGCGGCACGGGGCGACGTCCCGGTGGCCCTCGACTCGTACCGCAGGCTCGTGGCGCGCGCGCCCCTGCCCCAGTACCTGCAGGAGTACGCGGAGCTGCTGGAAGCCAACGGCAAGGCCGCCGAAGCCGCCCAGCAGCACGCGGTGCTCTCCGAACAGCAACGACTGATGGAGTCCCAGGGTGCTTCCGACGATCTGGCCGCGGCCCTCGTCGCCGCAGACCGAGGTGATGGCATGCAGGCGCTGCGCCGTGCGGAAGCCGAGTGGAGCCGCCGGCAGAGCGTCTTCGTGGCCGACGCGATGGCCTGGGCCCTGCACGTCAACGGAAGGGACGCCGAAGCCTTGAGCTACTCCGACCGCGCGGTCGGCCTGGGCTGGCAGAACGCCACGTTCTCCTACCACCGCGGCATGATCCTCGCCGCGCTCGGCCGGGTCGCCGAGGCGCAGGAGGCGCTGGTGCAGGCGCTCACGCTGAACGCGAACTTCTCCCCTCTCCAGTCCCTCAAGGCAGGCCGCAAGCTCGCGGAGCTTCGAGGCGGCAGGTGAGCCTGTCCAGCTGGGTGGTGCGGCCCGTCCTGGTGGCGGCTCTGCTGCTCGCCGGCATCTTCTTCATCAACGGCGAGGCGTCAGCCCACCCGCTGGGCAACTTCAGCGTCAACCACTACCACGGGCTGCACCTGCACCCGGACCGGATCGACCTGCGGTCGGTGGTCGACGTGGCGGAGATCCCGACGCTGCAGGAGAACCTGCGGACGCGGGACGCGAAGCAGTGGTGCGACGAGGTGTCCCGCACAGACCGTTCCACTGTGGACGGCCGGCGGATCTCCTGGACGCTGTCGAGCTCCACCAAGGAACACCCGGTCGGCCAGGCCGACCTCAGCACGACCCGGCTGGTCTGCGAGTTCACCGCGAAGGTGGACCTCGACCGGCCGGCCAGGCTCGAGTTCTCGGACGAGTCGAACGCCGACCGGGTCGGCTGGCGTGAGATCACCGCCGCCGGCACCGGTATCAGGCTCGCCGACTCGCCGGTGCCGACCGAGAGCATCAGCGACGAACTGCGGACGTACCCGGAGGACCTGCTCAGCAGCCCGATGGACGTCCGCTCCGTCGCGTTCAGCGCCGAACCGGGCAGCGGGTCCGAGCCGAAGATCGCCACCGGCTCCCCGATCCAGTCGTTCAGCGTCACGGCGGCCAAGCTCAACGACATCCTGGGCAGCGACGACCTCACGCCGTGGCTCGGGTTCCTGGCCTTGTTGCTGTCGTTGGTGCTCGGCGCGTCGCACGCGGCGTTGCCCGGTCACGGCAAGACGCTCATCGCCGCCTACCTCGCCGGACGCCAGGGCACGCCGAAGGACGCGTTCATCGTCGGTGCGTCGGTCACGGCCACGCACACCGGTGGCGTGCTGGTCCTCGGCCTGGGCATCAGCGCGTCGAGCGCGCTGGCCGGTGAGCAGGTGCTGCGCTGGCTCGGGCTGGTCAGCGGCGTGCTGATCGCGGTGATCGGCGTGATGCTGCTGCGGTCGGCCCTGTCGACGACCCGCGAGCCCGCGCTCGCCGGAGCTCTGACGGGACACGGCCATGGCCACGGTCATGGGCACGGACATGGGCACGGACATGGCCACGGACATGGCCACGGTCATGGGCACGGCTACGGTCACGGTTACAGCCGCGCGAGCCTCATCGGCATGGGCGCGGCCAACGGCCTGGTCCCCTCGCCGTCCGCCCTCGTGGTCCTGCTCGGCGCGATGGCCCTGGGCCGCACGTGGTTCGGCGTCCTGCTGGTCGTCGGTTACGGCGTCGGCATGGCCGGCACGCTCACCGCGGTCGGGCTTCTGCTCGTGAAGGCGCGGGATCGCGTCGAGCGAATCCTGGACGGCCGTGCCACCCGCCTGCTGTCGCATTACGCACCGGTCGGCACAGCCGCGATGGTCATCGTCGTCGGCGGCTGGCTGACATTGCAGGCCCTCTAGTGGGGTCGCCCAGAACGATGTAGCCCGGAACGATGTAGCCCGGAACGGACTCGCACCGCTAATTACACCAATGCAACTCGAAGGGCCCGGATTCTGAGAATCCGGGCCCTTCGTCTGTTTCCGCCCTTACAGGTTCGCCACCACGAACGTCTTGCCCTCGGCGTTCTCCACCGAGATCGACTTGACCTTGTCGGGCGAGACGCTGACCATGCCCCGCACCTTGGAGCCCTCGACCCGTTGCTTGTCGGTCGTGGTCCAGGCGAAGGCCTCGGTCTTCGTGCCGTCCGTGCCGACCACGATCAGCTTGCACTTCTGCGCGGTGGGCAGTCCGTCGATGTTCGCCGTCACGAGGTAGCGGTCCTGCGACGACGGGGCTATCTCCGCCACCAGCTTGATCGTGCCCGCCGTCCCCTCACCCGTGCGAGTGGAGGCGATGCTGGTGTCCGGTGCCTGGTTCTGCATGAACACGGCGGCGCCCCCGAACGCGACCACAGCGGCTACCGCCGCTGCGGCGAGGTACCCCGGCCAGCGCCGGGGCTTGGCGTGCTGTGGTTCAGGAAAGTCCTCCACCACCTGTGGACTGGCTCTCGGGCGTGGGACGGCCTCCCGCTGCTGCGGAATGACCGACTCCTGCCTGATCTGCCGCAGCGTGCGCTGCAGCAGCAGGTCCGAAGGCTTGGGCAGGTCGTCCTCGAGCTCGTGCAGAAATGCCTCACGAGGCACGTCGTCAAGTGCTGTTCGGATCCGATGGAAGTCGGCGACCTGCGCACGGCAGGACGGACAGCCCCGAAGGTGCTGCTCCACGCCAAGACTCTCGTGCGCGTCCAGAACGCCGAGCGCGTAGCAGCCAAGGGTGACCGCGTCGTGCGCGCCAGCTGTCATACGACCTCCTCGTCGTCCCGATTCGACCCCCGCGGCGAAACGGTGTCACGAAGGAAAACGGGCAGATAGGAGTGGTCGGTTCAGCTTGCGAACGAGTTCATTCTGATTGCGCATAACAATGGCATTACGTAACCGCCCAACTACCCTTCACGCGTCGCCTGAGCTGCCCTTTTCACTCGATCGGACGACTCAAGGTGTCTTGAATGACTACAGGCACGCCTGTGGACGAACCAGCGGTCGTTCCTCGGACTCAATGATCACCGCGAGGCCGTCCAGGACCCGCGCGAGACCGAACTCGAACTCGTCGAGCGGGCGCTCGAAGCCGCCGGAGTTCCAGATGTGGGTCATCATCGGCAGGCGGTCCGGCGTGAAGTGCTCCCAGAGCGCCTCCCTGCCGTTCCACCACTCCTCGTCAGACACGCCGGTCTCCCGTTCGGCCCGGACCCGGTCCGCCATCGTGCGGCCGACGCCGTCGACGAAGTGGGCCACCGTCGTCACCACCGCGACGATCTCCTCGGAGGCCAGCCCGAGCTCGGAGACGGCCGCGTAGGCCGCGTCCTGGCGGGTCATGGCCTGCGGGCCGGGCATCCGGCGGGAGGCCGTGAGCTGGAGCATCCACGGGTGCGCGCGGTACATCGCCCAGACCTGCCGGGCGAAGAACTCCAGCCCGGCCCGCCACTCGCCCTTCGGCGTGTGCTCGGTCTCGCCCCACACCGCGTCGACCATCAGGTCCAGCAGTTCGGACTTGCCGGGGACGTGCCGGTAGAGCGACATCGTGGTGAAGCCGAGCGTCTCGGCGACCCGGCGCATGGTCAGCGCGTCGACGCCCTCCGCGTCGGCCACCTTGATCGCCGCCTCGACCACGCGCGACTGACTCAGCGCGGCCTTGGGTCCCCTGCTCGGCTCGGCCGGCGGCTCCCACAGCAGCCGCACGCTCCGGTCACGATCGCTCTTCACCCATCCCCCTTCACAAACTCCTTGCATGTGAATCCTAGAACCGTGTACAACGTACACCTAGTCTACGAAGTACACAGTTACGCCACGGGGGTGAAGTCGTGGGACACGCGGTGTTCGCGGAAGGCCTGCGCAAGAGATTCGACAAGAAGTGGGCGCTGGACGGGTTCGACCTGGCCGTGCCCGCCGGAACGGTGTGCGGGCTGCTCGGCCCGAACGGCGCCGGCAAGACCACGGCGGTGCGCATCCTGGCCACGTTGCTGCGCCTGGACGGTGGCCGGGCGGAGGTCGCGGGCCACGACGTGGCGCGGGAGGCACCGGCCGTGCGTCGGCAGGTCGCGTTGAACGGCCAGCAGTCCACGGTCGACGACGTGCTGACCGGCAGGGAGAACCTGGTCATGTGGGGGCGGCTCTACCACCTCTCCCAACGCCAGGCCGCGCACCGGGCGGACGAACTGCTGGAGCAGTTCGGGCTCGCCGACGCGGCGGACAAGCGAGCCAAGCACTACTCGGGCGGCATGCGGCGGCGCCTCGACCTCGCGTCGAGCTTCATCACGCGGCCCTCGGTGCTGTTCCTGGACGAACCGACCACCGGCCTCGACCCGCGCAACCGCGGCGAGGTCTGGCGGGAGGTGAAGCGGGTCGTCGCGGAGGGGACGACGGTGCTGCTCACGACGCAGTACCTGGACGAGGCCGACCAGCTCGCCGACCAGATCGTCGTGATGGACACCGGCCGGGTCGCCGCGCACGGCACGCCGGACCAGCTCAAGTCCAAACTCGGCGGTGACCGGATCGAGGTCGTGGTCCGCGACGCCGACGAGCTCCCGCTGGTGGCGGCCGTGCTCGGGCCGGACGCCGAGGTCGACCCGGACTCGTTCCGGGTGAGCGCGGCGGTGGCCGACCGGGTCGCGGCGCTGACCCGCGTGACGTCGGCGCTGGCGGCGAAGGGGGTCGAGGCGGAGGACATCGCGTTGCGCCGGCCCACGCTGGACGACGTCTTCCTCGCCATCACCGGGCACAAGGCCGTCCCGACTTCTGGTTCTACTTCCTTGGGGGTGCGGGCGTGAACGCGGTCAGGTACGCGGCGGTCGACTCGTGGATCGTCGCCAAACGGGATCTGATCCACTGGGTGCGCGAGCCGGTCAGGGTGTTCGCGAACCTCGCCTACCCGATCATCTCGGTGCTGATCTTCGGGCTGGTGTTCGGCAGCGCGATGAACGTCTTCGGCGGCGGCGACTACATCGAGTTCCTGCTGCCGGGCATGTTCGGGCAGACCATCGCGTTCGGTGTCGGCACCACGCTGATGATGGTGTCGATGGACGCCGACCGGGGCGTCACGGACCGGTTCCGCGCCTCGCCGATGTCGCAGACCGGCGTCGTGGCCGGGCGCAGCATCGCGGACCTGGTGAACTCGTCGCTGGAACTGCTGGTGCTCGCGCTGTGCGGCCTGGTGATCGGCTGGTCGTTCCACGACGGGCTGCTCAACGCGCTGGTGGCGTTCGCGCTGTTCCTGTGGCTGCGGTTCGCACTGGTGTGGATCGGCATCTACCTCGGCCTGCTGGTCAAGCCGGAGGCGGCGCAGGCGTCGTGGATGTTCCTGTTCCCGCTGACGATGTTCGCGAACACGTTCGTCTCGCCGGAGCTGATGCCGGGCTGGCTGCGGGTGGTCGCGGAGTGGAACCCGCTGTCGTCGACCGTGGCGGCGGCGCGGGAGCTGTTCGGCAACCCCGGGGTCGGCGGTGACTCGTGGGCCGCGCAGAACTCGCTGCTACTCGCGGTGCTGTGGCCGGCGGTGTTCGTGGCGATCTTCTGGCCGCTCTCGGTGCTGAAGTACCGCAACCTGAGCCGTTGAGAGGTCGGTCCGGAGCTGGTCGGCGAGCCACTTCGCGAGAAGTCGCCGCCAGTTCCGGACCCTGGCCAGCAGCTCGGGCCGCAGCGTCGCGTCGGCCTCCCACTCGCGCCAGTCCTCGCTCGCGAGCCAGCCGATGCAGCCCGCGATCCGGTGCACGCGCAGCAACTCCAGGTCCGGCATCGAGCCGTAACCGATCCAGAACGCCTGAGGCAGCGCGGTTCCGTGCAGGTAGAGGTGTTCCTCGAACGCCGCCAGCTCGTCGAGCGGATTGCCCTGACCGGGGTTGTCCCAGTCGATGAGCGTGGCTTTCCCTTCTCCGACAATGATGTTGTAGAGGTTCACGTCGTTGTGCAGCAGACCGACCTCGTGGATCTTCTTGAACGCGAGGCCGATGCTGACCCAGACCTCAGCGGAGACCGGCAGCGCGTCCGCGAGCGTCCGGCCCTCGACGTACTCGACCAGCACGTCACCGCGGCCGTTGTGCGCGAGGACCTCCGGCGCGCCGGGCACGACGAACTTCGGCAGGTCGCGCGCCACCTTCGGTTGCCGCAGCACGGCTTTGCGGCCGTCGGCGAGCGTCACGAGGTGCAGGACGTTGGTGAGACCGTCTCCTTGCAGCGGTTCGACGCGGACGGCGGTCTCCAGCAATCGGAACAACACCCACCTCCAGTGGCGACCGGTGTAACACAAGACACATCGGACAGATAAGGATCGTCGGGGGATGCATTCGGCGGCGAAGTACGCATGGAGGCATACCGATGGTCCAACGTCCTCGGCGGTTCGCACTGTTCGCGGTCCTGGCACTGGTTCTACCACTGGCCGTGACCGGACAGGCACTCGCTGATCCCAACAACAACTCTCCTGCCAAGCTCACCAAGGCGGTGACGCTGAACGGCGTCCTGCGACATCTCGACGCGTTCCAGTCCATCGCGGACACCCACGGCGACCGCGCGGCCGGACGTCCTGGATACCAGGCGTCGGTGAACTACGTGGTCTCGCAACTGTCCGCGGCCGGTTACTCACCGAGCGTCCAGGCGTTCGACTTCCCGTACGTGGAGGACAACTCACGGCTCGACCGCGTCTCCCCCGTTCCACGGGTGTTCGCGCGCGACAGCGAGTTCACCCGCAACGGCTTCACGCCGACGTTCGAGGGTGACGTCACCGGTGTCATCCAGCCGGTCGACGTGATCGTGCCGCCCGCTCCCGTGGCGAACACCAGCTCCAGCGGGTGCGAGGCGGCCGACTTCGCCGGGTTCGTCCCCGGCCGCGTCGCGCTGATCCAGCGCGGCACGTGCGGGTTCAACGTCAAGGCGCTCAACGCCCAGGCGGCGGGTGCGGCGGCGGTCGTCCTGTTCAACGAGGGCCAGCCGGGCCGCACCGGCCTGTCGACGCCGATCGGCGACACCCCGGGTCTCGCGATTCCCGTGGTGTTCGCGACCTACGCGGCCGCCGAGGAGCTGATCGTGCTCACGCCCGGCGCCACGGTCCGGGTGAAGGTGGACTTCACCGAGGAGACGCGGCAGGCGTGGAACGTGTTCGCCGAGTCCCGTGACGGCGACACGAACAACGTCGTGATGGCCGGCGCGCACCTCGACAGCGTCCAGGACGGGCCCGGCATCAACGACAACGGCAGCGGCTCGGCGGCGTTGCTGGAGACCGCGATCCACATGAAGAAGGTCAAGCCCAACGCGAAGGTCCGCTTCGCGTGGTGGGGCGCCGAGGAGGAGGGCCTGCTCGGGTCCGAGCACTACGTCGCCACGCTGCCGCCCGCGGACCGGGACAGGATCGCGCTGTACCTGAACTTCGACATGGTCGGCTCGCCGAACCACTTCTACGGGATCTACGACGGTGACGACTCGAGCGGCACCGCGCCCGTGCCGATCCCGCCGGGGTCGGCGCAGATCGAGGACGTGTTCGAGAAGTTCTACGCCGACCGGGGGCTGCCCTCGGAGGACACGGACTTCTCCGGCCGGTCGGACTACGGGCCGTTCATCGCGGTCAACATCCCGGCCGGTGGCCTGTTCACCGGGGCCGAGGACGTGAAGACGGCCGAGCAGGCGGCACGGTACGGCGGCACCGCGGGCATCGCGTTCGACCCGTGCTACCACCAGCCGT
Organism: Streptomyces sp. ID05-26A; assembly: GCF_033794685.1. Classification (NCBI taxonomy): domain Bacteria; kingdom Bacillati; phylum Actinomycetota; class Actinomycetes; order Kitasatosporales; family Streptomycetaceae; genus Streptomyces; species Streptomyces sp. ID05-26A. The sequence continues at coordinate 97,970 of NZ_JARAYZ010000003.1, read as the reverse complement.
GCGACGACCGGTCGAACCTGAACCTGACCGCCCTGGACGTCAACGCCGACGCGATCGCCACCGCGGTGATCACGTTCGCGTTCGACACCTCGACGGTGAACGGCGTGCGCGCGCCCGGCAAGTCGCACGGACGCGCGCCGCGGGGTTCTTCTAGCTAGCCCAGAGGTCGCACCGGTTGTTCGCCGGTGCGACCTGCTCGGTCGCGAAGAGCCGGACGTCCTGGCGTGCCCAGCCCGGACGTCCGGTGCGCGCGAACCGGGTCCACACCCGCACCATCTCGGCGGAGAGCCTCTGCTGCTTCCCGGCGAGCTCGACACCGGCGTAGCGCATCAGGAACGGCAGCTCCGAGCCGTGATAGGCGCCGTACGGGAAGTCCGGCATGCCTGGGAAGATCATCGGCGGCTCGGGTTCGGCGAACTCGTAGCCGAACGCGTGCGTCTGCGCGCGCAGTTCGGCGGTCGGGCAGGCCGAGGTCATGTCCGAGAGCGCCGCGGACAGCGCCACTCGCTCGTCACCACCGCGCGGCGGGTAGGCGGCGAGGATCCTTTGTGCCTTGGCTGCGCCGAAACCCTCGGTCAACGCCTGCTCGTACCCGGCGGCGTCCAGCGGTGGGTAGAACATCGCGGCGAACACCGAGAACTCGTCGCGTGCGGTGCCGGCGAGCACCGGGATCCGGTGGAAGCGGCCTTCGCGCAGTGCCGTGATCGGGTTCTCCGGCAAGGCCTCCGTGCCGTACGCGGGCGAGGAGAACTGCGGTGTCAGCGCGGTGACCTGCTCGACCGTGAGCCGGCGCAGGCACGCGATGTCCGCACAACCCGACGCCTGGGCACCGGCCCGTTCCACGTCCTCGCGCTCGGCCCAGACGTGCTGGATCTGGTTCTCGCCCGCCGGGGTGCCGAACTGGCACGGTCCACTTTGGATGATCGCCCGGTGGAACAGGCCCTTCGCCCTGGGCGAGGTCAGCTGCGCGCACGTCGACAGCCCGCCCGCGGACGCGCCGAAGAGCGTGACGTTGTGCGGGTCGCCGCCGAACCGAGCGATGTTGCGCTGGACCCAGCGGAGCGCCGCCTGCTGGTCGCTCAGGCCGAACGCACCGGAGCCGGCGAGTCCCGGGAAGCCGAAGTACCCGAAGGCGCCCAGGCGGTAGTTGATCGTGACGACCACGGAACCGTTGCGCGCCAACTGGTCCGCGCCGTAGTCAGACCCGGCTCCACTGGTGAAGCTGCCGCCGTGGATCCAGACCATGACCGGTCGGTTCGCGGCTCTCACCGGCGTCGTGACGTTGAGGTACAGGCAGTCCTCTTCGGTCTCGCACCGAGGACCGGGCCTGTCTGCTTCGAGAACGCCCTGCCAGGGCTTCGCGGGCTGCGGATCGCGCCAGCGGTTCTCCCCCGCCGGCGGTGCGGCGAAGGGGATGCCCTGGAACGAGCGCAGGGCGTCGGTGGTGGTTCCTGACACATATCCGGTGTCAGTGCGGACGATTCCCGCGGCGTGGGCGGGAACAGCGGTTGCGGCAACGAGTACGGCCGCCATCAGTACGGTTGAGGTTGAACGCATGTCACGATCAACCTAACCACCACCGCAACCGCTTTAGACGACAGCCTTGTCGTTGCGGGACAACAGCCGTGCCGCCACCGCCGCCGGCAGGTACATCAGCACGCCGTACACGGCGGGCGGGATCGCCATGGTCTCGTCGTTCAGCACGGTCAGCGCCAGGGTGATCGCGATGGTGGCGTTGTGGATGCCGATCTCCATCGCGCTCGCGATCGCCTGCTTGCGCTCGACCTTGAACGCCTTGGGCACGTAGTACCCGATCAGCAGGCTGAAGATGCTCAGCAGCAACGCCACCGGGCCGAGCGTGCCGATGTTGTCGATCAGCTGCTGGTAGGCCTGCGCGATCGCGGCGATGATGACGAGCACCAGCACCACGACGGACGCGATGCGCACCGGGTCGTTCATCTTCAGCGCCCACGTCTCGAACTTGCGGCGCACGAGCATGCCGATCGCCACCGGCACCAGCACGATCGCGAAGACCTGCACGAACTTCGCCGGCTGCAGCCCGACCTCGGCACTGTCCGCCATGAAGTGCGCCATGCTCAGCCCGACGACCAGCGGCAGCGTGAAGACCGCCAGCACCGAGTTGATCGCGGTGAGCGTGATGTTGAGCGCGACGTCGCCGCCCGCGAGGTGGCTGAAGAGGTTCGCCGACGTGCCGCCCGGAGACGCGACCAACAGCATCATGCCGACCGCGAGCACGCCTTTCAGCCCGAACGCGAGCACCAGCCCGAGGCAGACCGCGGGCAGGACGACCACCTGGCAGACGAGCGCGATGACCGCGGCCTTGGGGTACTTCGCGACCCTGGCGAAGTCGTCGACGGTGAGCGTGAGTCCGAGTCCGAACATCACGAGTCCCAGCGCCAGTGGCAGGAAGATCTGTACGACTAGCACGGCGGCCTCCGCGGATGTCCAGCTTGTGCAGTTTGATCTGTTCGGAAGATCCTGGCGTTACTCCCCCGCCGATGGAATCGGCCAGGCGGCGGCACCCTCTCACGGATTCTCCCGAGTGGCGCACACTGAGCGTGTGCAGATCGGCGTGTTCACCGCGGGCGACCTCTCCCCGGCGGAGATCGTCGCGCTGGCGGTCGCGGCCGACGAGGCGGGCTTCGACGTGTTCGCGGTCGGCGAGCACCACACCCCGCCGTACACCTCGTCCTGCCCCGCCACGCTCCTGGCGCACATCGCGGCCGTCACAACGCTGCGGCTCTCCACCGCCACCACGCTGATCACCACGAACGACCCGGCCCGGCTCGCCGCCGAGTACACGACGCTGGCCCTGCTCGCCCCCGGCCGCACGGACCTGGTCCTGGGCAGGGGCAACACCGCGAAGGTGTTCGGCTGGTTCGGCAAGGAGATCGAGTACGGCCTGCCGCTCACGATCGAGAACTACGCGCGGCTCCGAGCCCTGTGGCCGGACCGGCCGTACGTCTGGCACGCCTGCGCGCGCTCGCCCGAGGTCGCCGACCTGGCGGCGGAGCACGACGACGGGCTGTTCGTGTTCGCGGGCCAGACCGAGCACGTGCGCCGGTACCGCGACCAGGCCGCGCACCCCAGGCTCGGCGTGCTCGCGGACGCACTGGACGAGGGCCTCGACCACGGACCCGACCGGCTGCTCGTGAAAGTCGGCAGCCCCGCCGACGTCGAAAAGCTAGGGTCACTGGTGTGTTCAGCCTTGCCAAGCCTCCGCTCTTCGCCAGACTCCACAAAGCACAGAACGTCCTGATCGCCGGGGCGGGCGGCGGCTTCGACGTGTTCGCGGGCATCCCGCTCGGCGTCGCGTTGCGGGGCGAGGGCAAGCGCGTGCACTACGCCAGCCTCAGCTTCAGCGACCTCGAACGCCTCGACCTCGACGCGTGGATCGAGCCGGGGCTCGCCGCCGTCGCACCGGAGACCTCCGGCGAGGACGCGTACTTCCCCGAACGCGAGCTCGCGCGGTTCCTCGGCGACACGGTCTACGCGTTCCCGCGCACGGGCGTCCGGCCGTTGCGCAGCGCGTACCGGACGATCATCGAGAAGCACTCCATCGACGCGGTCGTGCTCGTCGACGGCGGCACGGACATCCTGCTGCGCGGCGACGAACAGCACCTCGGCACGCCGACCGAGGACATGACGAGTCTCGCCGCCGCCGCGGGCATCAACGGCGTCGTGAAGATCGTGACCAGCCTCGGGTTCGGCATCGACGCGCACCACGGCGTGTGCCACGCGCACGTGCTGGAGAACCTGGCGGCGCTGGACAAGCAGGGCGCGTACCTCGGCGCGTTGTCGATCCCGTCGGACAGCTTCGAGGCCCGCGCCTACACGACCGCCGTCCAGCAGGCGCAGGACGCGACGCCGTTGTCGCCGAGCATCGTGAACGGGCAGATCGCGGCCTCGTTGCGCGGCGAGTTCGGGAACGTGCAGTTCACCACCCGCACCGAGGGCAGCGAGCTGTTCGTGAACCCGTTGATGGGCGTGTACTTCAGCGTCGACCTCGACGCGCTGGCCCGCGGCGTGCACTACCTGCCGGCGCTGGAGAAGACGCGGACGGCGTTCGACGTGGCTCTCGCGATCGAGGAGTACCGCGAGTCCGTCGACGAACGCCGCCCGAAGCGCGCCCTCCCTCACTGACGGCGCCAGATCACCAGCGCCACCACGAGAACCATCACGCCGATGGCGACGGCCGAGCCCAGCACCCAGAGTCCGTAGATCGCGAACGCCACGAACTCCGAGCCGATCGCGGCCACGGACGTGACCGTCGCGCGGGCGTCGGATTCGATCCGGTGCTGGAGCTCGGTCTCCACGTGCACCAGCACGAACCGGTAGAGGCCGTAGAACAGTCCCAAGAGGATGATCGCGAGCGGCACGGCCAGCAGTGCCGCCGCGATCAGCAGCACACCCGAGGCGAACAGCACCCAGCCGCGGAACGGCAGCCTGCCGCCCAGCGAGGCACCGGCCGCCCCCATCAGCGGAATGCCGATCGTCGCCATCGGCACCCACACCGTCGGCACGTCCCAGTCCTGCGCCAGCAGCGTGAAGTACTCCTCGAACGCGTCGATGGCGTACACCAGGGCCACTGCCAGCACGGCACGTTTGATCGGAACGGAGGCGCGCAGACCGGTCTTCAGCGTCGCGAAGTAGCCGAGCTCGTCGTCGTCCTCGTCGCCTCGTTCGGGTTCGGGGAACCGCGACGCGATCACGGACGACGCCAGGCACATCGCGACCGACACCCATCCGGCCAGCTGGTAACCGCCGGAGGAGAACAGCGCGGTGGCGATGATCGCGACCGGCACCTGGGCGATCAGCTCGATGGTGTCGACACGGGCGTTGAGCCGCCCGTACTGGTCCTCGTCGCCGTCGGCCGCCAGCCCGTCGTACAGCAGTGCCTCGAACGCGCCGGACTGCAACGTGCCGCCCAGACCCCACAGCACGAAGCCGACGGCGAAGCCCCAGAACGACGGGAACACCACCCAGGCCGCGTAGCCGAAGGCCTGCAGCACACCGGAGACGACCAGCGAACTGCGCCGCGAGAACCGGTCCGCGAGCGCGCCGGAGGGCACCTCGAAGACCACCGCGGTGAGCGACCAGATGGCGAGCAGCACCGAGATCTGGGCGTCCGACAGTCCACTGTCGGCGAAGAGCAACGCGTACAGCGCGTAGATCGGGATGAGGTGCGAACACCACGCCCACGCCGTCGCGGTCCTGGTCAGATCAGTTGAAGATCAATGTCGTCGTCGCATGGCACAAGACTAAGCCGTCAGCGCCACCGAATAAATGGCGCTGACGGCTCGTGGTCGTCCGGGTACAGCTGGTGATCAGAACCCGGCGGTGATCTTCGTGAAGGCGAGCTCGGCCTGCTGGATGCCGGAGCAGCTCGCGGACACCTGACCGTCGCAGCCGCCGCGGTCGCGGTTGACCGACCAGAAGGCCAGTCGCCCGAGGCCGTTGGACTTCGACCAGTCGCGGATCGCGGTCCAGTCGTCGACCGTGGTCAGCTCGCGCTGGTCCGACAGGCCGTTCATGCCCGAGATGCCGACGTGCTTGAACGCCTCGGCGTCGCTCCAGCCGAAGGTCGACCTGAGCTTGTTCTTCAGCCCCGTCGCCGCGCCGATGGTGTCCTGGCGGATGTTGGAGCTGCCGAAGTCGAACGGCATGAGCGTGAACACGTCGATGTTCGCGTTCAGCGCCTTGGCCTGGTCGATCAGCCGGTTGCCGTAGAAGTTCGGGCCGGTGGTCGAGGTGCCGAAGGTGACGATCGTCTGGATACCGGGGTTGTTCTGCTTGACGATCTTCAGGGCCGTGATGATCCGGTCCTGCACGACGGCGTTCTCGAACTCGTCGGTGTTCTCGATGTCGATGTCGATCGCCTTGAGCCCGTAGGCGTTGATGACCTGCTGGTACGCGCCGGCCAGCGCCTCGGGGGTCGAGCAGTTCGGGCCCAGCTTGTTGCCGCTCCAGCCACCGAACGACGGCACGATGTCACCGCCGGCCGCGCGGATGGCGTTGATCGTCTGCTGATCCACGCCCCCGGTCAGCGGACGCTGGCCGTCCCACGACGGGGTGCAGCCGCCGCTGGAGAGGATGAACGCGAGCGTGAACCACTTGACGCCGGTCTGGCTCATGACCTGCGTGGCGCTCTGCGGGTTGCCCCAGCCCAGGTACAGGTAGGGCGCGCCGCGGCCGGTGCCGGGCAACGGCGGGTTCGACGTCGTGGTCGTGGTGGTCGTCGTCGTGGTCGTCGTCGGCGGGTTGCCGGTGCCGTCGCACGAACCACCGTTGACCTTGCAGTCCGACGGAGTCGTGCCGGAGCCCTTGACGGTGAAGCCGAAGCTCACCGAGCCGCCGACGGGCACGGACCCGTTCCAGGTGTTGCGGACGGTGATGTTCTGGCCGTTCGCCCCGTAGCTGCCGTCCCACAGCGACGCGATCGACTGCCCGCCCGGCAGCGTGAACTCGACGGTCCACGACGTGAGCGCGGACCCGCCGCTGTTGGAGATCGTGTACTTGGCCTCGTAGCCGCTGCCCCAGTCCGAGGTCTTGGTGAACGCCGCCGTCACGCCCGACGCGCCACTCGCGGGCGCGGCGACAACGCCTCCGACCACGGTGGCGATCGCCAGACCCAGGGTCAGGATCTGCCAGCGAAACTTCTTCATGGTGCTCCATTCACGTGCAGGGGGAACGTGATGGCAGGCACGTTAACTGGTCTAAACCACCTGTTCAAGGGGATGAACCGGACATCGTTCGTGCTCGTCAGAGCGTTGCGAGAGAACGCTCTCACGTCCAGTCCACTTGACATTGTTGTCAGTTGACCACTGACGGAAGTCGTTGACGTGGATGAAACCGGTACCGCGACCGGCACCCGCTCTCCTGCTGTGCGGAGCACTGGATGCTCACGGAATCGCTCGCCTCATGGCGACTTCCAGTCTCGATCCGGACATTCAGGCAACGCAGACCGCGTATCGCGTCCAATCGGCTCGAACGTGGCAGGTCCCCGAGGGCGCACGAGTCCTGGAGATCGGCTGCGGCCAGGCGACATGACGGCGGTGCTCGCCGACCAGGTCGGTCCTCACGGGACGGTCGTCGGCACGGACGTCGCCCAGCCCGGCTACGGCGCTCCGGTCACGGTCGGCCAGTCCGCACGCCACCTGCTCGACGGTCCTCTCGGTTCCCGCATCAGCATGCGCTTCGAGACGGACGTGCTCACCGACGACGTCGGAGACATGTTCGCAGGCCTCGAGTTCGATCAACCGCTCGCTCGACGAGGCACCGGAGGGCCTGGCCAAGGAGTTGCTGCGGCAGAGCGCCCGGAAGAGCGGCAACGTCCCGCTACGCCCTCACAGCACGCTAGTGCGTTCCACCCGCTCCCGGTCGCGCTCCTCCAGCAACTGGAGGAGCGCGTAGGTGGTCTGCCTCTGCTCCTCCAGCAGCTTCGTCAGCCACGATCCGAAGTAGAGGAACCCGCCGACGCCGATCAGCCCGACGCCCAGGATCCCGCCCGACACGACGTACGGGATCTGTTCGAAGGTGTAGCCGGTGTGCGCGACGCCCCACCAGGCGAAGAGGATCGCCGCGATGCCCGCCGTCATCAGCATCGTGCCGGCGAGGCCGAGTCCGCTGCGCATCCGGGCGCGGCGCCGGTCCTGGATCGTCATGGGTTCACCCGCAGGTCGGGGACACCGGTCGGGTGCCCGGAGGGACAGGGGGCGCCGCCCAGCAGGAACGTGCCGAACGACTTCATGCCGAACGCTCCCGCCGCGGCGACCCCGAGACCGGTGAGCACCAGCAGCGCCGGCACGCCGGGGAAGTCGAGCAGCGAGCGGGGTTTGGCGCGGGCCGACGCGACCGGGGTGACCGTCTTCGACGGCGGGTTCACGCCCGCTACCGGGGGCACGCCGCCCAGCGCGGGTGGCGGGGCGTCGGCGACGGGTGGCACGGGGGCGAGCGGGGCGGGTGCGTCGGGTGGGGTCAGAGGTGCTGCGGCGGAAGCGTTTGCGACGGCCTCGGTGTCGCCGACGACCACGACCATCTTGCGCAGCGGGTTGAGCAGCGGCACGAGTACCTTGGGCAGCAACGGGGCCACGATGCCGTCCAGGATGCCGCCGAGGCCGAGCTTGGTGCGCAACGCCAGCACGTCGACGGTCAGCGTGAGGCCGCGGCTGGACGAGGTCGCCGCCGTGCCTTCGAGTTTCGTGGCCGCGGCGGGCCAGGCGAGGGTGACTCCCAGTGGTTCCAACGCCTTCAGCAACCCGTCCGGTGGCGCGTCCGGGGCTTTGACCGGGAACTTCTGGCCCAGCACGGTGAACTCGGCGATCGAGAACGCGCTGGTGCCGCTGCCCTTGCTGCCGTCGCTCACCGCGACGGACTCGAACTTCACGCCCGACATCACGACCAGCCCCGCCAGCACCGAGATCGTCTGCGCGGACGTGACGGCGGTGGACCTGGCCTCGGTCGCGCCGACGGAGCTGACGCTGCTGGACGACAGGCCGTCGGCGGTCAGCAGGAACGGCACCTCCTGCTTCGCGCCCGCGTGGGACTCGGCCTTCGCGGCACCGGCGGAGGCCTTCATGCCCGGCTGCGACTGGTCGGCCGGGCCACCGGGGTGCGCCGCGTTGGCCTGCACGGGATAGGCGAACCCGAGCAACTGCGGCAGACCGGTGCCGACGGCGGCCCCCGGCCACAGCGAACTGGCGAGCGAGCGGCCGATCGGGCCGGAGCCCAGTTCGGTCTGGGTGTAGGAGAGGTGCACCTCGCCCTGCGGTTCGGCCGGCACCGGGATCAGGTCGGTGTGCAGCAGCACCGACACCGGCGCGGCGCGGGCGGTCAGCGTGAAACCGCCGATGTCCGCGGCCTTCGCGGGTGCCGGGGACAGCAGGAGGAGCAGCAGGACGAGCGCGTACCTCATGACGTCCCTCCGAAGTAGACGGTGGCCAGATCGTCGTCGGCGGAGATCTCGCCGTGCGTCATGACGACGACCTGGTCCGCGACGGCCGAGGCGGTCTCGGCGAACTGCTCGACGATCAGCATCGTGACGCCGGACCGCGCGAGCTCCCCCACGACCTCGTACAGCTCGGCGACGATGACCGGGGCGAGCCCCATCGAGAGCTCGTCGATCACGAGCACGGCCGGGTCGGTGATCAGCGCGCGGGAGAACGCGAGCATCTGCTGCTCGCCGCCGGACATCGAGCCCGCGAGCTGCTTCTGACGTGCCTTGAGCTTGGGGAAGCGGTCGTAGACCACGGTCGCGTCACCCCGCATGAGCCTCAGGTTCTCCGCGACGGTCAGGTTCGGGAAGATCGCGCGGCCCTCCGGGATCACGCACAGGCCCGCGCGGGCGAGCTCGTCGGGCGCGGCGTCGTTGACGTGCACGCCGCCGAGGTGGACGTGCCCGGAGGTGGCCCTGATCTGTCCACTGAGGACCTTGACCAGCGTCGACTTGCCGGCGCCGTTCGGGCCGAGCAACGCGGTGACGGTGCCGCGCGGCACGGTCAGCGAGACTCCGCGCAGCACCTCGATGCGGCCGTAGCCGGCGTGGACGTCACTGAGTTCGATCATCTTGGCGAGGTCGATCATCCGAGGTACGCCTCCCGGACTCCCTCGTGCGCACGGACGACGTCGGGTGTGCCGGAGACCAGCAGCCGTCCCAGGTTGAGCACGTGCACGCGGTCGCAGTACCCCATGACCAGGTCCATGTCGTGCTCGACCAGCACGACCGAGCGGCCCTCCGCGCTCAGTTGCCGCAGCAGCTCGCCGAACGCGTCGGTCTCCGCGCGGTCGAGACCGGACGACGGTTCGTCGAGCAGCAGCAACGACGGGTCGGTGGCGAGCGCGCGGGCCAGTTCCAGCAGACGGGCGGCGCCGGTGGGCACGGTGTCGGCCTGGTTGCCCGCGAACTCCGCGATCCCCACGCGGTCCAGGAGCTCGTCCGCGAGCTTCACGGACCGGCGCCGGCTTTCCAGCGCCACCACGACGTTCTCCCACACCGTCAGCGACCCGAACACCTCGAGCCGCTGGAACGTCCGCGCGACGCCGAGCCGCGAGCGCTGGTGCGGGCCCTTGGCGGTGATGTCCTCGTCGTCGAGCACCACCCGTCCGGCGGTGGGCTTGCGCAGGCCGCTGATCACGTCGAACAACGTCGTCTTGCCCGCGCCGTTGGGCCCGATCAGCCCCGTGACGCCGGGTTCGACGGTCAGCGTCACGTCGTCGACCGCGGTCACCTCACCGAAGCGGACCGTCACGCCCTCCACCCGCAACGTGCTCATGCGCGCCGCCAGGACCAGGCCCGGAAACCCCAGCTGACCAGCCCGTTCGGATCCCGCGCCAGCCCGGCCGCCGCGACGCCGAGCAGCACGACCGCGACCCCCGCGAACGCCGGGAACCCGCTCTGCAGCACGGGAAGCAGCATCAGCAGCACCCCGCCGAGCAACGCGCCGGACACCGACGTGACGCCCGCGATCACCGCGAACAGCAGCAACGGCAGGTTGTTGAAGAGCTGGAAGTCGCTCGCCGCGACGGTCTCCCGCAGCTGCGCGAACAACCCGCCCGCCAGCCCCGCGATCGCCGCCGACAGCGAGAACACCCAGACCCGGATCCAGCGCACGTTGAGCCCGAGCGTCGCGCACGCCGCCGAGCTGTCCTTGACCGCGATCATCCGCCGCCCGAGCCGGCCGCGCCGGATCGCGAGCACCCCGACCCCGACGAGGACGAACGTGCCCGCGGCCAGCAGCAACTGCCCGGTCGCGGACTCGACCAGCCTCGGCACCTGCAGACTGCCCCGCACCCCGAACGCGATCGGCGACTGCAGCACGAGCTTGTCCATGAGCTGCGCGAACCCCAGCGTCGCCAGCGCCAGGTACAGCCCGCTGACCCGGAGCGCCGTCAACGCGATCAGCGCCCCGACCACCGCCGCGACCCCCGCGCCGATCAGCAGCGTCAGGGGCGACGGGCTGCCGAGCCGCGCCACCGTCACCGCGCCCACGCCGACGAACGTGAACTGCCCCAGCGACACCACCCCGCCGTACCCGGTGAGCAGCACCATCGACAGCAGCACGATCCCGAACACCAGCGCCAGCGCGAGTTGCCCGGCCACCACCGAGTCCACCAGCAACGCCAGCACCACGACCACACCGAGGAACAGCCCGGCACCGACGCCGGTCGTCAGCCCGTTCGGCACGGCGACCCCGCGCGTTCCCCGGACACCCCCGATCCGCAGCGGCGACTGCGGCATCGCGAGCAGCACCACGAACAGCAGCAACGCCGGAATGGCCGCCCGGAACGAGATCCAGAACGGCGACGACGGCAGGTAGGCCACCGCGTACGACTGCACCAGCCCGAGCCCGAGCGCCCCGGCGAACGTCCACGGCAGACTCCGCAACCGCCCGACCAGCGCGGCGGTGTACGCGGTGATCACGAGCAACGTCATCGTCACGTAGTCGAGCTGCACCACCGGCGTCAGCAGGATGCCGCCCAGCGCGGCCAGCGCCGACCCGATCGCCCAGCTCAACGCCGAGAGCCGGGCGGGCCGCGTGCCGTACAACGAGGCCAGCTCCGGCGCGTCGACGCACGCCCGCATCGCGAGCCCGGTCCGCGTCCGGTTCAGCAACACGTACAACCCGCCCGCCACGAGCACCGCGCAGACCAGCGTCACCAGGTCGTGCCCGCTGACGAAGGACTGTCCGACGTGGACGCCCAGCTGGTCGAGGAACGGCCGCACCGGACGTGCCTGCGGCGGCCAGATCACCTGCGCCACCCCGATCAGCCCGACCAGCACACCGACACCGGCCACCAGCGTGATCCCGACCGGCGCGCCCGCGAGCCTGCGCATGATGAACCGCTCGACCACCAGCCCGAACAGCGGCGCGGCCACCCCGACCACGAGCAGCAGCGCGAGCCACTGCGGGAGGCCGCGGTTCTCGGCGAGCTCCCAGTAGAGGAACGCCATGACCATGCCGATCGCGCCGTGCCCGACGTTGAACACCTTCGAGGTGCTGTAGGTCAGCACGAGGCCGCCGGCGACGACGGCGTACGCACCGCCGGTGACGAGGCCGAAGATGGTGTAGGCGAGGAGGGCGGTCATGCGCCGCTCCCGGTGTCGAGGCCAGGAGCGGACGGCCGCCCACCCTCAGCGGCGAGCCGGAGGACCAGGTCCGTCATCCGCCCACCCCCGTGTCGATCAGCGACCCGCACGAGTACCCCGAGGCCGGCGCGAGCCGCGACCAGGTCCCGCCCTTGAGCTTCACCAGCGTCATGCAGGCCGAGGTCCGCTTCCCGCCGACGTCCTGCGGCGCGACCATGCCCTCGGCCGTGAAGTCGTGCACCTGCCGCACGGCGTCGAGCATCGCCTTGCGGGTCAGCTGCGGCCCGACCTTCGCCGCCGTGGTCACGAACAACCGGGCGGCCGCCCACGCGAACATCCCGAAGTACGAGGGCGCCGCGCCGGGAGCCACCCGTCCGAGCCACTGCTTGTACAGCGCCACCTGGGCGTTCGACTCCTCGAACAACGCGCCGTTCGTGTAGACGACGGTGCCGTCGACCGCCGCGCCGCCCTGCCGCACGTAGGCCGGGTCGTAGGCGGACGGGTCGGTGATGAACGCCTCCGGCGTGTACCCCTGCTGGCGCATGGCCTGCTGCAGCCGCACCGCGTACTGCGCCGACCCGATCCAGTAGACGATCTTGGTGCCGGTCTCCTTCAGCTTCGCCACGTACGGCGCGTAGTTGACGTCCGCGATGTCGATGGCCTGCGAGTACACGAACTTGATGCCGCGTGCCTCGGCCGCCTTCTGCATGCTGCGGGCGTTCTGCGCGCTCGCGTCGGCGTTGAGGTACATGTACGCGGCGTTGCCGATCGCGCCGGGGAAGCTCGACTTGACCAGGTCGGGGCCCGCGGACGACACGAGGTTCACGACGTTCGACGCGGCGCCGAAGCTCACGGGCGTGCGCTGGCGTTGGGCGGTGACGGTCGAGGCTCGCAGATCGGGGATGCCGCAGCCGGTGGCGGCCGGTCCGCCGCCCTGGTCGAACGCCGACATCGAGCCGACCAGTGCGAAGGCCTGTTCGCAGGCCTGGGAGGTGGCCTGCTGGTCGCCGCCGCTGTCGGTGCGGGAGTCGAACGAGACGAGCTTGAGCTTGCGCCCGCAGACCGAGCCCTGGGTGGCGTTGAAGTACTCGACGAACGCCTTGGTCGCCTGCTGGGCGGACTGGAAGAGGCCGGGCACCGGGCCGCTGATGTCGGAGATGTTGGCGATCGTGATCTCGCCGGCCGTGACGCCCTTGTCCGTGGCGCCGCCGGTGCCCTGGCAGCCACCGGCGATGCTGCCGGGAGGGTTCGGCTGCTTGTTCGGCTGCTGCGGGTTCGCGGCGCCCGGTTGCTCCGCGGTGCCCTCACCGGGCACCGCGCCGTCCTCGCCGGTCACCGCACCGTCCTGGGTGCCCGCCGACCCTCCCTGCGGCACGACGAGGGCTGCGCGTTGCTCGTCGGTGAGCCTGCTTCCGCATCCGGCGAGCAACGCGCAGATCGTGAGTGCGATCAGTGCGGTCCTGCGACGCATGCGAACGGACGCTAGGGGTCTGCATCCATCCAGACCCAAGCAACTTCTAGAACGCGTTCTACATGCAAAGAATCGCGCGCAACCCCGTCACTAAAGCGTGGTCACGTCGTTAATGAAGGCCGTTCGAAGGAACACGTTCTACTTACGAAGGCGGCAGCAGCTCCGGGCGGCGCGGCCGGATCACGTCGCCGGACGACTCACCGCGCACCCGCCGCAGCACCCACGGCACGACGTGCTCGCGCGCCCACTTCCAGTCCTCCGCCCGCCGGACGCGGCGGTCCCGCAGCGGCGCGACACCGAGCAGGGTCCGCTCCAGCGCGTGGTCGACCCCCAGGCCTTCCAGCGTCGAGATGGCGACCTCGGTGTGACCGAGCGAGTTCAGGTGCAACCGGTCCGCCGACCACATGCGACGGTCACGCAGCTGCCGCATGTTCCACATGTCGACCAGCACGCACGAGTGTTCATGAGCGATCGCGCGCACGTGTTCGTTGTAGATGGCCACGCGACCACGCATCTTGCGGAACACCGGGTCGTCACCACCGTCGACGCCGGTGAAGAGGATTACGCGCGCACCCGCGGACACCAGCCGTGCGACGGCCGCGCGATACCGGCGCATCAACGCGTCGATGTCCACCTTGGGCCGCATGAGGTCGTTGCCGCCCGCATAGAGCGATACGAGGTCGGGCTTCATCTCGAGCGCTCGGTCGAGCTGCTCCCCCAGCACCTGCGGCAGCAGCCGGCCCCGCACCGCCAGGTTGGCGTAGGTGAACTCGGGGTCCATCGCCCCCAGCACGTCGGCGACGCGGTCCGCCCAGCCCCGCACCCCGTTCGGACGACCAGCGTCTTCGTCGCCCACACCCTCGGTGAACGAGTCCCCCAACGCCACAAAACGCTTGCTCATGCTCACGACCCTATGTCGGGCATTTGGAGCAGGAACGGCCGGGGTTGCGGCCGTTTCGATAACGTTTCGGTAACGGCGACGTCTCGAACTGAGGCGGGTTCCCATTCCTGGCCGTATTCCCGTTCGTGCGACTCCCCATGGACTTGGCGAAGCCGACGCGACTGATGGTCGCGGTGGCCGGCTGTGCGCTGGCGGTGCTTCTGAACACCGGAACCGCTGTCGGCCAGCCGACGACGACGCCGTCCACCCCCATCTCGACGCCGCCGCCCGACAGCGGCGGCAAGGGCGACGAGGTCGTCCAGACGCAGTGGGGCCCGCTCGGACCGGCTGACCGGGACTTCATGAACCGGGTCAAGCAGGCCGGGCTGTGGGAGAAGCCCGCGGGCGACAAGGGCAAGGCCAAGCGAGCCGACCAGCCCAAGATCCAAGAGGCCTGCAAGCACCTCATCGAGGGTCACACGCTCCTGGACAACGTGGTGAACCGGGCGGGCGTCCTGCTCGGCCACACGTTGCCCACGGAGGCCTCGGACGAGCAGAAGGGCTGGCTCGCCGAGATGGACGCGGCGAACGGCGACGAGTTCGACGCCGTCTTCGCCAACCGGCTCCGCGCGGCCCACGGCAAGGTCTACGCCTACGCGGCGCAGATCCGGGCCGGTACCAAGAACGAGCTCATCCGCATCCTTTCCACGCAAGCGATGATCACCGTCTTCGACCACATCAAGGTGCTCGAGGAGACCGGCAAGGTCGACTTCGCCGGACTGGAATCACCGCAGCCGCTCGCGCCTCCGCCTCCCGCCGCGGACAGCACCGGGACTCCGGACGCGACGGGCGACCAGGCGGCGGCCGACCAGACGGCGAACCCGACCGACGGAGTGATCCCGACCGTGCCGGAGGGCACCAGGTTCACCAGGACCGCCGAGCAGGGCGTCTTCGGTGACAACAACGGTGTCTTCTTCGGCGCCATCGCGGTGCTCGCGCTCGCGCTGGTGGGGATGCGAATGATATCCCGATCGAAGAAAACACGGCGGAAATCTCGTTCGTACTAGAAAAAACAGCACACCCAGGTCAATTCCGAAGATAGCGGCCCCATTCCGCCGTCAGCTTCGCCATGCCGTTTTATCTGACTACCACGAGGTGGCAAATGGCTATTCACCGGAGGAAATCCACGATCTGGCTCACCGCCGCGGCTGCGGCGATGGCCGTGGTCGCGGGCGGCGCCGCGGTGGTGGCCATCAGTTCTTCTGATGGCTCCGCGCTCGCCGACGGTGCGGACAAGAGCTTGTTCGTCGACATCACCAAGGTGAAGCCGAACGTCAAGAAACCAAGGCAACAGAACAACGCCACCACAGGCACGTTCACCGTGAACTGCGGACGGAACGAGAACGGGCACTTCAACCCGGACAACTTCATCGCGCAGCCCGGTGTCCGCAACGGTGCCGAGCACCTGCACGACTACGTCGGCAACCTCTCCACGAACGCCGACTCGAACAACCAGTCTCTGCAGGCGGCCGGTACGACCTGCAAGAACGGCGACAAGTCCGCCTACTTCTGGCCCGTCGTCCGCATCATCGACGAGGAAGAGGCCGCGGAAGGCGCCGAGGGCGGCGAGAACGCCGAGCAGGCCCCGCCGAAGAAGGACGACAAGGCGCAGCAGGACAAGGACAAGGCCGCCAAGGAAGCGGCCCAGCTCCAGTGCCCCGACGTCGCGTCGCTGCTCCCCGAGGACGTGCCGGACGCGGCCCAGGCCGAGATCGACCGCGAGCTCGAGAACATCGAGAAGGTGACCGAGGAGGCCGAGAAGAAGGTCGCGTCCACCAAGGCACAGGACCGCGACAACATCATCGTCGGCCCGACGCGCGAGAAGCGCGCCGCCATCCTCAACCGGATGATGCTGGCGTTCAGCCGCCAGGGCCAGCAGGCCCCCGACCTCAACCCGGCCGCCGCGTGCGCCGTGAAGGACAAGGCCCAGGGCGAGAAGGGCCTCGACAACGGCAACGAGAACGCCGACGACGCCCAGGCCGAGGGCACCGAGGACAAGAAGAACCAGAACAACGGCGAGGAGAACGCCAACAACGAGCTCGAGGGCAACGAGGGCGAGATCCAGCGCCCGGCCGTCGTCGACCTGCAGTTCCGCGGCTCGCCCGTCGGCAAGGTCACCGCGATGCCCAAGTTCCTCCGCGTGCTCTACGGCGACGCCAAGGCCGGCCAGAACGGCCCGAAGAACGCCAAGGCGTCCTGGACCTGCACGGGCTTCGAGGACAAGGTCCTGATGGACAAGTACCCGATCTGCCCGCAGGGCCAGAAGGTCAAGCGCGTGCACGACTTCCCGAGCTGCTGGGACGGCAAGAACATCGACTCCGCGAACCACCGCGACCACATCGTGTTCCCGGACCAGAACGGCAAGTGCAAGCAGGGCTTCAAGGCCGTGCCGCAGCTGCGCATCTCGCTGACCTACAACATCCCGCTGGACGTCCAGCAGGAAGGTCGCTACCTGGTCGACTCCTTCCCGGAGGAGGAGCACAACCCGCTCACCGACCACGACGACTTCGCCAACGTGATGTCGCAGAAGATCATGAACCGCCTGGTCAACTGCGTCAACACCGGCAAGAAGTGCCGCGAGTGACGCTCTGACCACGTAGTTCGGCAAGGCGACGTCCCCCGGTGCCCCTCCCGCGCACCGGGGGATTTTCGTTGCGCCACAAGCCGTTCAGGTGTTCACGCACATGAACCGGTTCACCACCGTGAACCTTGTTCCGGAATGATTGACCGCAAAGGTATAGACCACTAACACTGACCGCATGGTCACCCGCTCCTGCACGGTGCTGATCGCACTGATCGCATCCCTTCTGGTCCCGGTCACCGGCCCAGCCCAAGCGGCGCCGGCGACGTTCGTCCACCCCGGAGTCGTGGTCTCCCGGCCACAGCTGGACTTCATGCGCACCAAGGTCCTGGCGGGCGCCCAGCCGTGGAAGACCGCCTACGACCGCATGATGGCGTCGAAGTACGCCGACCTGAACCGCACGCCGAAACCCCGCGCCGTCGTCGAGTGCGGTCCCGTCAGCAACCCCAACAACGGCTGCACCGACGAACGCGAGGACGCCCTCGCCGCCTACACCCTCTCCCTGGCCTGGTACGTCACCCGCGACGCCAGGTACGCGACCAAGGCCATCCAGATCATGGACGCCTGGTCGAACACGATCCGCGACCACACCAACTCGAACGCCCCGCTGCAGACCGCGTGGTCGGCCAGCAGCTGGCCCAAGGCCGCCGAGATCATGAAGCACGTCTACGGGACGTGGCCCAACAGCGCCCGGTTCGGCACGATGCTGCGCACCGTCTACCTGCCCGAGATCCAGAACGGCCGCGCGAACACCAACGGCAACTGGGAACTCAGCATGATGGAGGCGTCGATCGGCATCGCCGTCTTCCTGGAGGACCGCGCGGCCTACGACAAGGCCGTGAGCATCTTCCGGACGCGCATCCAGGCGTTCATCTACCTGACCACCGACGGAGCGCTGCCGAAGACGCCGCCGGGCAGTGGCATCGACACCAGGGCCGAGATCATCTCCTACTGGCACGACCAGTCCACGTTCGTCGACGGCGTCACGCAGGAGACGTGCCGGGACTTCGCCCACACGGCCTACGGTCTCTCCGCCGCCTCACACCTCGCCGAGACCGCGCGGATCCAGGGCCAGGACATCTGGGGCGAGATCAAGGACCGCATGCGGCACGCGTGGGGCCTGCACACGAAGTACCAGAACGGCGAGCCGGTGCCTTCGTGGCTGTGCGGCGGGAGCTACTCCCGTGAACTCGGACCGACGCCGGAGGTCAGCTTCAACGCCCTGAACACCCGGCTCGGCATCGGGATGGCGAACACCAAGATCTACACCGAGTCGAAGCGTCCACACGGGACGGACAACCTGTTCATCGCCTGGGAGACGCTGACTCACGCGGCCAACCCGTCCTGACGAACGCGGGTGGGTGGTCGTCCCGCGACCACCCTCACCTCGTGCTGTACACCCTGGCTCGCGCGACCAGGAGTTGTGCCTCGTCACGCTTCTCCGAGTCGCACCGCCCTTGCCCGATCCACTCCTCGTGTTCCCCCTAGCCGCCTGATTGCCAGGAAGCCGGAACGGGAGCGTCACCGAAGGGTGTAACGGGCGGCTCCGGCAGATCGATCAAGCTCCCGGCACGTTCGGAGCACTCTGACACCCCGGGGAAACGCAGTGGCCGATCGCCTCCAGATACTCACCTCGATCTACCAGGCGGACCGCGCCGACCGCAGCGCGACGCTCACCGTCAGCCTCGCCACGATGGGCGCCGCGGTGACCTACCTCGTGGGCACCATCGCGTTCTACGACAAGATCGACCTGCTCGGCTGGGCGATCGCGCTGCTGCCCTTTCCGTTGGTGTGCATAGCCGCGTTCCACGCGACCCTGCTCAACCTGGCCGCACTGCGCGCTCGTTCCATCTTGACCCTGGAACGCGAACTCGTGTCCGCGGCGGCGATTCCCGGTGTCGACATGAGCACTGTCGGGGTGAGCGCGAGTGAGCGCGCCACCAATGTGCACACAGCTCCTCTTGCCCTACGGGCCGCGGTGATCATCGCTTACGGCGGCGTCGGGATCATCTACCTCGCGTACATCGCCCTGATGCTCGTCAAGGCGGCACGACACGTTTCCGGCTGGATCGCCGTGCCGATCACCGCCTACACGCTGCTGCTGGTTCCGATCGCGCTCGCGTGGCACAAGAGCACGACCCTGCTCGACTTCCGTGTGTCTGCGGATGAGGGCGGCTCCACAGACGACTAGCGTGCCCTCATGACCGAGACACCGGACGTGAAGCCACGCAGCCGCGACGTGACCGACGGCCTGGAGCGCACCGCCGCGCGCGGCATGCTCCGGGCCGTCGGCATGGGTGACGAGGACTGGGAGAAGCCGCAGATCGGCGTCGCCTCGTCGTGGAACGAGATCACGCCCTGCAACCTGCCGCTGGACCGCCTCGCGAAGGCGTCCAAGGACGGCGTGCACGCGGCGGGCGGGTATCCGCTGGAGTTCGGCACCATCTCGGTGTCGGACGGCATCTCGATGGGCCACGAGGGCATGCACTTCTCGCTGGTCTCGCGCGAGGTGATCGCGGACAGCGTCGAGACGGTCATGATGGCCGAGCGCCTGGACGGGTCGGTGCTGCTCGCGGGGTGCGACAAGTCGTTGCCCGGCATGCTGATGGCGGCGGCGCGGCTCGACCTGGCCAGCGTGTTCCTCTACGCCGGGTCGATCCTGCCCGGCCGGGTCACGCTGTCCGACGGCACCGAGAAGGAAGTCACGATCATCGACGCGTTCGAGGCCGTCGGGGCCTGCGCACGCGGGTTGATGAGCCGTGCGGACGTCGACCTGATCGAACGCGCGATCTGCCCCGGTGAGGGCGCGTGCGGTGGCATGTACACCGCGAACACCATGGCGAGCGCGGCAGAGGCCCTGGGCATGTCGCTGCCGGGCAGTGCCGCTCCCCCGGCCACCGACCGGCGCCGGGACGGGTTCGCCCGCCGGTCCGGTCAGGCCGTGGTCGAGATGCTGCGCAAGGGCATCACCGCACGGCAGATCATGACGCGCGAGGCGTTCGAGAACGCGATCGCCGTCGTCATGGCGTTCGGCGGCTCGACGAACGCGGTGCTGCACCTGCTCGCCATCGCGCACGAGGCCGGTGTCGAACTCGGTCTCGACGACTTCAGCCGCATCGGCGCGCGTGTGCCGCACCTCGCGGACGTGAAGCCGTTCGGCCGGCACGTGATGACGGACGTCGACCGCATCGGCGGCGTGCCCGTGGTGATGAAGGCGCTGCTGGACGCCGGTCTGCTGCACGGCGACTGCCTCACCGTCACCGGCCGCACGGTCGCGGAGAACCTCGCCGACATCGCCCCGCCCGATCCGGACGGCCTGGTGCTGCGCGCGCTCGACAAGCCCATCCACCACACCGGCGGCATCACGATCCTCAAGGGCTCGCTCGCCCCGGAGGGCGCCGTGGTCAAGTCGGCGGGCTTCGACTCGGACGTCTTCACCGGCACCGCCCGCGTGTTCGACCGCGAACGGGCCGCGATGGACGCCCTGGAGGACGGCACCATCACCGCGGGCGACGTCGTCGTCATCCGCTACGAGGGTCCCAAGGGCGGGCCGGGCATGCGCGAGATGCTCGCGATCACCGCGGCGATCAAGGGCGCGGGCCTCGGCAAGGACGTCCTGCTGCTCACCGACGGCCGGTTCTCCGGCGGTACGACGGGTCTGTGCGTCGGGCACGTGGCACCGGAGGCGGTCGACGGCGGGCCCATCGCGTTCGTCCGCGACGGCGACCGGATCACGCTGAACGTCGCCGACGGCACGCTCGACGTGGACGCGGACCTGGAGAGCCGCAAGGAGGGCTGGGCGCCGTTGCCTCCCCGCTACGAACGCGGCGTGCTCGCCAAGTACGCCAAGCTGGTCGGCTCGGCGTCACGCGGAGCCGTCTGCGACTGAGTCGCGCCGCCTGGCCGCCCTGACCAGGGCCCCGACCGGGGTACCGGGCGGCCAGGCGAGCACCGTCGTGACGTCGGGTGCGTCCACGACGGGCACGGCGACGTGTTCCGGCCACTGCCAGGCGCGGCTGGAGGCGGGGATGACGAGCAGGGTCAGGCCGAGCGCCACGAGCTGGGCGAGCTGCGACTGCGTGCGCACCTCGGGTCCGGGACCGTCCGGGTAGGTGCCGTCGAGCCGGGGCCAGCGCGCGATCGGCAGGCCGGGCACGTCGCCGACCTCGGCCAGCGTGACGCTCTCGCGCTCCGCCAGTGGATGCGCGGCGGGCACGATCGCGACCTGGCCCTCGGTGTGCAGGTCCTCGGTCTCGAACCCGGCGAGGTCGTCGTAGGGCCGGTGCATGATCGCGACGTCGGCCTGGCCGTCCCGCAGCCGGTGCGCCTGCTCCCCCACCTCGCACAGCAGGACCTCGACCGGTTCGGTCGCCGCGTCGAGCAGTGCGCGCAACAGCTCGTGGGACGCGCCCGCCTTCGTCACGAGCACCAGCGGGCGGCCGGAGTCCCCGGCCCGGCGGGTCCGGCGCGCGGCCGCCTCGACCGCGTCCAAAGCCGTTCGGGCCTCCCGGAGCAGCACCCGGCCGGCGTCGGTGAGCGCCGCGCCACGACGGTCCCGGTCGAGCAGCCGGACGCCGAGCCGTCGTTCCAGCTGGTTGATCGCCCGCGAGAGAGGCGGTTGCGCGATGCCGAGCCGTGCGGCCGCGCGTCCGAAGTGGAGCTCCTCCGCGAGAGCGACGAAGTACCGCAGTTCACGGGTCTCCAGGTCCACCGGCCCAGCCTAATACCGGTGGGGTATCACGGCTTACTGGATCGATCTTGGACAGCGGGGACGCGGCCGCCGAGCATGGATCTCGTGAACGACACGAAGACCGCGCTGGTCACCGGCGCGAACAAGGGAATCGGCTTCGCCATCGCGGAGGGGCTCGGCACGCTCGGCTTCACGGTCGCGGTGGGCGCGCGGGACGACGTCCGCCGCGAGGACGCCGTCGAACGTCTGCGCGCCATGGGAATCGACGCGGTCGGAGTCGCGCTGGACGTCACCTCCGACGAGAGCGTCGCGCGGGCCGCCGCGTCGATCGAACGGCTCGACGTGCTCGTCAACAACGCCGGCGTCGGCGGTCCCGCCCCGCAGGATCCGACGACCATCGACCTCGGCACGATCCGGACCGTCCTCGACACCAACGTGCTCGGGGTCGTCCGCGTCACGAACGCCCTGCTCCCGGTGCTGCGCCGAGCGCCGTCACCGCGCATCGTGAACGTGTCGAGCAACATGGGCTCGCTGGCGTTGCGGACCGGTCCGATCATGGCCGCCTACGCGCCGTCGAAGTCGATGCTCAACAGCATCACCGTCCAGTACGCGCGGGCGTTCGACGGCACGAACATCGTCATCAACGCGTGCTGCCCCGGCTACGTCGCCACCGACTTCACCGGCCACGCGAGTACGCGCACCCCGGACCAGGGCGCCGCGATCGCGGTCCGGCTCGCCACCCTGCCCGACGACGGCCCGCGCGGCGGCTTCTTCGACGACGACGGCGTCATCCCGTGGTGACGTCCCCCGGTCGGCTGAACTGCCACGCGCGTGCGGTCACCCGGTCGGTGGGCGCCCGCGATTAGGTCCACAGTGGCGGGTACCTCGCGGTGGCAGGCAACCACGGCAAACGCGGAGGGACGGCACGATGATCGACCAGACGCACGTTGAGGCTCTGTACGACTGCGACGTGATCGACAACCAGGGCGAGAAGATCGGGTCGGTCAAACGGGTCTGGCTCGAGGACGGCACCGGCAGGCCCATGTGGGCCGAGGTCCACACCGGACTCTTCGGCATGCGGGAGAGCTTCGTCCCGATCCAGCAGGGCGAGGTGGCGGGCGGCGGCATCACCGTCCCCGTCTCCAAGGCGCAGGTGAAGGACTCGCCGAGCGTGCGCACCGAGGACGACCACATGTCAGATGAGGAGCAGGAAGCGCTCTACCGGCACTACGGCATGATCCCGCACGCCAAGACCGGCGAGCACGACCGGCTCGACGGCAGGCAGGACGCCAAGCGCGCCGGCATGCGGGACAAGGCCGGCATGCGGAACGAGGGTGACGCCGCCGAGGTCACGCTCTCCGAGGAGAAGCTCGACGTCGGCACCCGCAACGTCGAGGCGGGCCGGGTGCGGCTGGTCAAGCACACGGTCACCGAGGAACGCAACATCACCGTGCCCGTGACGCACGAGGAGGTCCGCGTCGTCCGCGAGCCCGCGAAGGGCGAGCCGGGCCGGGCGTTCGCCGACGAACAGGCCGAGGTCACGCTGCACCGCGAGGAACCGGTGGTGCAGAAGCGCACCGAGGCCACGGAACGGGTCCGGCTCGAGAAGGACGTCGTCACCGAGCAGAAGGACGTCAAGGGCCAGGTGCGCAAGGAACGCGTCGAGGTCGAACGCGACGACGAACCGCGCGGCCGCCGCTGAACGAACGAAGACTGCGAACCGCCCACCACTTCCGCCGTGGGCGGTTCGCGCTTTTCAGTACAGAGCGTCCAGCACGTCCTGGTAGCGCCTCTCGATCTCCCGGCGGCGCGGCTTCAGCGACGCGGTCAGCAACCCGTCCTCGACGCTGAAGTCGTTCTCCAGCACCGCGAAGCGCTTGATCGTCTCGTGCCGTGCGAGCTGCGCGTTGACCGTCTCGACCGCCCGGGAGACCTCGGCCCGGGCGTCGGCGACACCCGGCGCGGTGTCCGGGTCGAGCGTCACCAGCGCCACGCAGTACCTGCGGCGGTCGCCGTGCACGATCACGTTGCTGATGTACGGCGACGCCGCGTTGATCATGCTCTCGATCCGGGTCGGCGCCACGTACTTGCCGCCCGAGGTCTTGATGAGCTCCTTCTTGCGGTCGGTGATCCTCAACCGGCCCGCGTCGTCCAGCTCGCCGATGTCACCGGTGTGCAGCCAGCCGTCGACCAGCGACTCCGCGGTCGCGTCCGGCCGGTTGTGGTAGCCGCGCATGACACCCGGTCCGTGCAGCAGCACCTCGCCGTCCTCGGCGATCTTCACGTCCATGCCGGGGATCGGCGGGCCGACGGTGCCGATCTTGATCATGCCCGGCCGGTTGAAGAACGTCGCCGCGGACGACTCGGTGAGGCCGTAGCCCTCGAGGATCGTGATGCCGGCGCGGGCGAAGAACTCCGCGATCTCCGGCGCGAGCGGTGCGGAGCCCGAGACGAAGTAGCGGATCCGGCCGCCCACCCGGTCGCGCAACTTGCGGTACACCAGGCGATCCGCGAGCCAGCGCGTCGCCGGGCCGTGGTCGCGGTCGGCCCACCGGAAGATCTTCTCGGTGGCGCCGCCCTTCTCCCGAGCGCCCGCGACGACCCTGCCGTGGATCTTCTCGAAGATGCGCGGCGCGGCGGCCACGATCGACGGGCGCAGCTCGCCCAGGTTGTCCACGATCCGCTCGACGCTGCCGTCGACGGCGGTCGGCACGCCCGCGGCGATCATCGCCATCGTCAGCACCTTGCCGAACGCGTGCGAGAGCGGCAGCCAGAGGAAGTGCAGGTCCGTCGGCTGCAGGATGCCCAGTGACGCCACGGCTTCCGCCGTCGTGAGCCAGTTCTCGTGGGTGAGCTCGACACCCTTGGGCGTGCCGGTCGTGCCCGAGGTGTAGATCAACGTCGCCAGGTCGTCCGGCCCGAGGTCGCCGATCAACGCCTCGTAGTCGCCCTCGCCGCGGGGCACCGCGCCGAACCGCAGCACCTCGACGCCGTCCGGCATCAACGCGGCGTGCTCGTCGTCCTCCACGACCACGATCCGGCTGCCCGAGTCGCCGACGATGTGCGCGACCTCCCCGGCCGTGCTGTTCGGGTAGATCGTCGTGGTGGCGCCCCCGGCGGCGAGCACGGCGAGGTCGGTGACGATCCACTCGATGCTCGTGCGGCCCATCAACGCCACGCGGTCGCCCTTGCGCAGACCGGCCCCGGCGAGCCCGAACGCTTCCGCCGCAACACGGTTCTGCAGCTCGGACCACGTCAGCGAGACCCAGCCACCACCGTCGCGGTACCGCATCGCCTCGGCGTCGGGCGTGCGGGCGACACGGTCGCGCAGCAGGCCGGGAATCGACAGCGCCATGACTTCTCCCCTTCTCTGGAGCGTCGCTCCAGAGCGGTACTCTAACCCTCATGCCCGACCGACGACAGTCTCTCCTCGACGCGGCGCTCAAGCTCGTCGAGGAAGGCGGCCTCGACGCCGTCACGATCGCGGCCCTGACCGAGAGGTCGGGCATGTCGAACGGCAGCATCTACCACCACTTCGGCAGCCGCGCGGGTGTGTTCGCGCAGCTCTACGCCGACAGCTACGGCCGTTGTGTCGCCGCGATGCTGCCCGCGCTGCGGACGGGCTCAGCCGAGGAAGGCGTGCGCGGCCTGACGCTGAGCTACCTCGACTGGGTGATGGCGAACCCCAGCCGGGCGCGCTTCCTCTACGCCGCACCGGATCACGCCGATCCCGCGGCCAAGATGGCGGAGTTCGCGCCGGTGCTGGCGTGGTTCCTGGACCGGATGGCGGCCGGCGAGCTGCGCGCGGTGCCGCCGTGGGCGCTGGAGCCGGTGGCGATGGGGGCGGCGCACGAGTCGGTGCGCCGGTTCCTGCTCGGCGTCTTCGACCTGGCGCAGGCGCGCGAGATCGTCGCGGACGCCGTGTGGGCCGTGCTATCGCCCTAGAACACGTGTTCGATTATGCTCTCCGCATGCGCCAGGGATCCCTCTTCGACCTGGAAGCGGAGCCCGAGCTGGCCCCGCTCGCCCCACGCCGCACCGAACTCGCCCACGGCGCGTGGATCGACGTCCAGCCGGGCTGGCTCGCGGGTGCCGACGCGGTGTTCGACCAGCTCGTCGCCGAGGTGCCGTGGCGGGCCGAACGCCGCCAGATGTACGACACGGTGGTCGACGTGCCGCGCCTGCTCTGCTTCTACGGCGGCGCCCTGCCGTTCGACGTCCTCACCACGGCCCGCGACACTCTCAGCAGGCACTACCTGGCGGAGCTGAACGAACCGTTCACCACGGCGGGCCTCTGCTACTACCGCGACGGCCGGGACAGCGTCGCGTGGCACGGCGACACGATCGGCCGCGGCCAGACCGAGGACACGATGGTCGCGATCCTGTCCGTCGGCACGCCCCGCGCCCTGCTGCTGCGGCCGCGCGGTGGCGGCGAGACGCACAAGTACGCGCTGGGCCACGGCGACCTGCTCGTGATGGGCGGCTCGTGCCAGCGCACCTGGGAGCACGCGATCCCGAAGACGTCCACAGTGGTCGGTCCGCGGATCAGCGTCCAGTTCCGCCCGCACGGAGTCCGCTAGCCACCAACTCCTCCGACACCTCCCACACGCGGCGGGCCTCGTCGACGCCGCGCAGGCGGCTGTAGAGGGCTTGCTCGGCAGGCGGTCCGCTCAGGTGCGCGACGCGGCTCGGACCGTAGAACACTGCCGCGTCGGGAACGGTCGCGGCGAGCAGGGCCGGCAGCTGAGCGGACTCGACGGTGCCGAGGACTCCCACCCGCGAGAGCACCCGGATCACCCGCACGCCGAGCGTGTCGGACGCGCGCCCCACCTCCGGACGGGCGGCCAGCAGGTTGGTCGGCGCGACCCCGGGATGCGACAGGGTGCTGGTGATGCCCCAGCCGCCCGCCTCGCTGCGCCGCGCGAGTTCCAGTCCGAAGAGCCCGAGTGCGATCTTCGACTGGCTGTAGGCCTTGGCGCCGCTGTACGAGCGCTCCCAGTTGAGGTCGTCCCAGTTGATGGCGTTCTGGTTGGCGGAGATGCTGATCTGCGACGTCACGCGGGCGCGGCCGGCCTTCAGCACCGGCAGCAGGTGCGTGACGAGGGCGAAGTGCCCCAGGTGGTTGGTGCCGAACTGCAGCTCGAACCCGTCCGCGGTCGTCTGGCGGTCGGGCGGGGTCATGACACCCGCGTTGTTGATCAGGATGTGCACCGGCCTGTCCTCGGCCAGCAGCGTGTCGCCCAGCGCGGCGACCGACCGCAACGAGGAGAGGTCGAGCGAACGCAGCGACACCTGCGCGTCCGGGGTCCGCCGGCGGATCGCCGCGATCGCCGCCTCGCCCTTGCGCTGGTTGCGGACGGGCAGGACGACCTCGGCCCCGGCCGCCGCGAGCCGTCCCGCGATGCCGAGCCCGACCCCGTCGCTGGCGCCGGTGACGATCGCGCGCCTGCCGGACAGGTCCGGGATCTCGACGTCGTACTTCCTGCTCATCGCGCACTCCCCTGCTCGTCGTGGCTTGCTCGTTCCACCGTGGACGGACGGCCGCCGCTGATCCAGGACCTGACAGTCCGTGGCTGCGAAGCCGCGCGACCGTTAGAAAGGAGCCACGGCGAGAGGAGTGACCGTGATCGACCGAACCGGTCTGGCCGCGTTCCTGCGGCACCGCAGGGAGGCGTTGCAACCCGAGGACATCGGCCTGCGGCGCGGACCGCGACGGCGGACGAACGGCCTGCGCCGCGAGGAGGTCGCCGCGCGCTGCAACATGTCCACCGACTACTACGCCCGCCTGGAGCAGGAACGAGGCCCGCACCCGTCCGAGCAGATGATCGCGGCGATCGCCCAGGGCCTGCACCTCTCACTCGACGAGCGCGACCACCTGTTCCGCCTCGCGGGCCACACCCCGCCGCACCGCGGCCCGTCCGGTGACCACGTCACCCCCGGCCTCGCGCGGATCTTCGACCGCCTGCACGACACCGCGGCCGAGATCGTCACCGACCTGGGTGAGACCCTGCGCCAGACCCCGCTCGGCAGCGCGCTCACCGGCGACCTGACCCGGTACGCGGGCCCGGAGCGCAGCCTCGGCTACCGCTGGTTCACCGATCCCGGCTGCCGCGCGTTGTACGAGCCCGCCGACCACGAGTTCCTCGGCCGGATGTTCGCCTCGGGACTGCGCGAGGCCCTCACCCGGCACGGTCCCGGTTCCCGCGCGGCCCACTACACCGAACTCCTGCTCGCCCGCAGCGAGGAGTTCCGCGTCGTCTGGGAACGGCAGGAGATCGGCCTGCGCCCCAAGGAGGTCAAGCGCTACGTGCACCCGAGCGTCGGCGCGCTGGAGCTGCAGTGCCAGACGCTGCTCGACCCCGACCAGCACCACTTCCTGCTGGTCTACACCGCCACGCCCGGCAGCGAGAGCTACGAGAAGCTGCAGCTGCTCTCGGTCATCGGATCCGCTGCGCCAACGGGCTGACCAGCAGCAACAGCAGACCCCAGTAGCTGATCAACGGCGACAGCACGAGGGCGAGCAGCAGCACGGCGGTCGGCACGAGCGCCCGGAGCACCACCGGCCGCGACAGTCCGCGCGCCTCCACTGCCAGCTCCGGGCTTCCGTGCACGAGCAGCGTGATCGCGGTCAGCAGCGCACTGCTGACGGTGATCGTGCCGATGTAGAAGAACTGGGTGAAGTGGTCCACTCCCGGCCTGCCGACGAGCTCGGTCGGGAACGGCAGCACCACGATGGTGAGCAGCCACGCCATGTTCAGCACCACGAGCGGGCCGCTGTACTGCTTCACGTTCTCGAACAGCCGGTGGTGGGTGAACCACAGGTGCGCGATGACCACGAAGCTCAGCAGGAAGCTGAAGATCTGCGGCCAGTGGTGGGCGACCAGCTCGGACGCCGGCTCGGAACCCGTGTCCGAGGTGATCTCCACCAGTGGCAGCACCAGCAGGGTGATCGCGATCGCGACCACCGCGTCGGTGAACAGGACCAGGCGGTCGGGCTCGCGCTTCATGGACACGAGCCCAACCTACTCAGATCACGTCCACGAACACCGGGTTGGCGTAGAACCAGAGGTCGGCCCACGGGTCCGAGTTCGCGATCTCGTCGATCACCGGGTCACCGGACGAGGTGAGCCGCTTGCCGTCGCTGCCCCGCAGCCGCAGGTAGAAAGAACGCTCGACGCTCTTGAACGTGTGCGTGAACCGGATCTTGCCCTTGCGCGGCACCTCGAACGTCTTCGCGACCGCCGTCTCGGGCGCCACGAACAGGTCGCGGTCGGCGGACGGACCGGTCACCGGCCCCGAGATCAGGTCGACCTTGGCCAGCACGGGCGTGGCGCCCGAGAAGTTCGGGCCGGTGGTGCGGTCGATCTCGATGGTGACCTCGACGTCGCCGCCACGACGCACGAAGGTCCGCCCGCCCAGGGTCACGCCGCGCAGGTCGTCGCGCGAACGCACGCGCAGCTCCAGGCCGTCGATGAGGTGGCCGTGCACGGTGAGGACCTTGCCCGCCTGCAGACCGCGCATGACGTCCACATAGGACTTCGAGCGGGAGCCGACGACGTTCGCGCCGTACTGGCCGGGGAAGAAGTCGCCGTAGGCGGTCTGCTTGACGCCCGAGTCGATCGGCGCGCCCTTCGACCCGGTAGTGGCGTAGTCCTGCTTGCCGGGTGTGAGCGTGTCGTTGAAGACCTGGTGCACGTCCGAGTTCGCGGTGATCCACCACGGACGGCCCTCGGCGAGCAGCGAGTCCCACAGGCCGCCGACCTTCGCGGTCATCCAGTCGAACCCGCCGTGCGTGCGGTAGGACTCCGGCGGGTAGGCCTGGAACGACTCCGGCAGCGGGGCGGCCGTGTCGTAGTAGCCGCGCGCACGGCCGGAGCCGCCCGCGGACTTCGGCGTGCCGGCGGCCTGGTGGCCGGGCGCGCCCTCCATGCCGACCGCGACACCGGGGGCCGCGTCGCGCCAGCCGCGGATCTCGTGCGGGCTGTCGACGCCGCGCCGGGACGGGTGGTTCGCGAACATCAGCGCGATCTCGGTCCGTCCGGAGAGGACCTGCGCCTCCAGGTACCGCAGTGCGGCCAGGGCGAGCGACTCCGTGTTGTTCGCGATCCTGCCGTCGTAGGACAGTTCGAAGGCCTTGAGGATGTCGACGGTGTGCTTGCCCGGCGGCAGGAACACGGTGGCGTGCTCGGCACCGGGGATGTTCCACTCCAGGCCCTGGTAGACCAGCACGTCGCGCTGCGACCGGCGGACCTTCTCGATGTCCGGCGTGATCTGGTCGATCGAGAACTTCTGGTGCGCGACGCCGCCGTGGTCGGTGATCACGACCCAGTCGAGGCCGAACTCGTGCGCCTTCGCGACCTGTTGCGCGATCGTGTACTGGCCGTCGTCGGAGTACTGGGTGTGGATGTGGTGGTCGCCCGCGTACCAGCGCTCACCGCCGCCCCACGGGTTGACCGGGACGTGCGCCTCGGCCTTGCCGGTGCCCACGGCGACGGCTCCGGCGGCGCCCGCCACGATGCCCAGCCCTGCCAGGAACTTGCGGCGCTCGACCGACGACGGGCGGTCGTCCTCGGGGTCGAGCCAGCTGCCTTCGACCGGCTCGACCTCGTGGTGGTGGTGCGCGTGATCACCGTGCGGGTGATCGTGAGAGTGGGACATGCGCCGATCTCAGCCGGTCAACCTGTCGTGGCAAACGAACGCGAGATGAACCCTTGTACCGGGAATTTCGTTCACACCGCCTGGACGGCCAGCAACGCCAGGTCGTCGTGGTCGTCCCGGTCCAGCCACTTGAGCACGGCCCGCTCGCAGTGCCGCGCGATCTCCTCCGCCGGCAGCCCCTTGCACTCCTTCAGCACCGCCCGCAGACGCTGCTCGCCGAACAACTCCGTGCGGTCCGTGTGTGCGCGGGCCTCGGTGAACCCGTCGCTGTACAGCACCAGCGTGTCCCCCGGTGCCAGCGTCACCTGCTCGCCGGAGAACCGGACGTCCGCCAGGATTCCGACGATCGCGCCCGTCGCGCCCACCTCGTCCACGCTGCCGTCGGCCCGCAGCACCAGCGGCGCGGGGTGGCCGCCGGACGCGAGCGACAGCCGCACTCCCCCGTCTGCCAGCGGCACGAGCTCGCCGACGACAAGGGTGGTGAAGAGCTTCGAACCGGTGGCGCGCAACGACGTGTTCAGCAGGTGCAGCAGCCGCACCGGGTTCGTCTCGACCAGCGAGAGCGCCTGCAGCGACTGCCGCACACGTCCACTGTGGACCGCGGCCTCCAGGCCGTGGCCGCAGACGTCGCCCAGCACGAACGTCGCCGAGCCGTCCGTGCGCGGGTGCACGTCGTAGAAGTCGCCGCCGACCAGCGCCCGTTGATGGGCGGGGATGAACACCGAGGCCAGCGTCACACCGCGCACCTCGGGCAGCGGCAACGGCAGCAGCGCCGACCGCAGGATCTCGATCGTCCGCTGCTGCTCGCTCAGCTTCGACGACGACTCCAGCGCCACGGCCGCGTGCTTGCCGAACAGCTTCACGCGCTCGACGTCGTTCGGCGCGAAGTCGCCCTTGCGCACCACGACCAGCGCGCCGCCGACCCCCAGCGGCACCGCGAGCGCGCAGCCGAAGTCCTCCGGCACGCCCCAGCTACCTTCACCCAATGAGGTGATCTTCGTCAGCTTCGACGTGCCGGTCAGCACCTCCGAGATCTCGGAGGCCCGGCGAGGCGTGCGGGTGACCGTCGGTTCTCCGCCACCGCAACGCCACCACTCGAGCCGATCACGGGTGGCGGGCACCACGGCGACGCAGTGCTCGCCCAGCAACTCCGCCGCGAGCTGCACGATCGTCTTCAGCGTCAGTTCGCGCGACGAGCCGCCGGCGAGGCGCAGGTGGGCGTGGTCGAGCGTGGAGTCCGTGAAGTACCAGGCACTCCAGCCCTCGCCGAGGTCGTGCTGACGGCCCGCGACGTGCACGTCGAACTGCCCGCCGAGCCCCAGGCGGGGGAACCGGTCCGCGGCCGCGGCGTTGCGCACGCGCACCACTCCGGAGGGGTCCACGACGAAGACGGCTTCGCGCAGCCCGTCCACCAGGCGCTGCCAGCCGTCGAGGTCGATGCCCACGACGCTGCTCATCCGCTCTTGTCCTGCGCGTTCGGCCGGATCATCACGGCCTCCTGCGGGTCGTTTGCGTGCATCGCGGCATCAAGTTACCTCGCTCCCAACCTAACGTGGCAGTCTTGGCTGCGACCACCGAGGCACGGAGGGCTTGGAGTGACCACGGCCAACGAAGAGACGGACGCGACCCTCGAACGGGTTCTCTCCGCCATGAGAGACCTGCGGGACGGCAACTTCCGCCGCAGGCTCGTCGTGCCGGGGAACGGGCCCGTCTCGGCGCTCGCCGACGTGTTCAACGAGATCGCCGAACGCAACCAGTGGCTCGCCGGGGAACTGGGCCGGGTCCGCCAGGCCGTGGGCCAGGAGGGCCGGCTGACCGAACGGGTGGCGCCCGCGGGCACCGCCGGGGGCTGGTCGCTGATCGCCGACTCGGTGAACGGCCTGGTCGAGGACCTGATGAGGCCGACGACCGAGCTGAGCCGCGTGCTCGCCGCCGTCGCCGAGGGCGACCTGACCAAGCGCATGTCGGACCAGACGCTGCGCGGTGAGTTCGCGACGCTGGGCTCGACGGTGAACGGCCTGGTCGACCAGCTGTCGTCGTTCGCGGACGAGGTCACCCGTGTCGCCCGTGAGGTCGGCACGGACGGCCGTCTGGGCGGTCAGGCGAAGGTCCCCGGCGTGGCCGGCACCTGGCGCGACCTGACCGACAACGTCAACTCGATGGCGAACAACCTGACCAACCAGGTCCGCAACATCGCCCAGGTCGCGACGGCCGTGGCGAACGGCGACCTGACGCAGAAGATCACGGTCGACGTCTCCGGCGAGATGCTGGAGCTGAAGAACACGCTGAACACGATGGTCGACCAGCTGTCGTCGTTCGCCGACGAGGTCACCCGTGTCGCGCGCGAGGTCGGCACGGACGGCAAGCTCGGTGGTCAGGCGAAGGTCCCCGGCGTCGCCGGCACCTGGCGCGACCTCACCGACAACGTCAACTTCATGGCGGACAACCTGACCACCCAGGTCCGCAACATCGCCCAGGTCACGACGGCCGTGGCGCTCGGCGACCTGACCCAGAAGATCACCGTCGACGCCCGCGGCGAGATCCTCGAACTGAAGTCCACGATCAACACGATGGTCGACCAGCTGTCGAGCTTCGCCGACGAGGTCACCCGTGTCGCCCGCGAGGTCGGTTCGGACGGCCGCCTGGGTGGCCAGGCGCAGGTGCCGGGTGTCGCCGGCACGTGGCGCGACCTCACCGAGTCGGTGAACGTCATGGCGAACAACCTGACGACCCAGGTCCGCAACATCGCCTCGGTGACGACGGCGATCGCGCGGGGCGACCTGACGCAGAAGATCACGGCCGACGCGCGCGGCGAGATCCTCGAGCTCAAGACCACGATCAACACGATGGTCGACCAGCTGTCGAGCTTCGCCGACGAGGCCACCCGCGTGGCCCGCGAGGTCGGCACCGAGGGCCGCCTCGGTGGTCAGGCCACGGTGCCGGGCGTCGCGGGCACGTGGCGCGACCTGACCGACAACGTCAACTTCATGGCGAACAACCTGACCAACCAGGTCCGCAACATCGCGCACGTCGCCACCGCCGTCGCGAACGGCGACCTGTCGCAGAAGATCACCGTCGACGCGCGCGGCGAGATCCTCGAGCTGAAGTCCACTTTGAACACGATGGTCGACCAGCTGTCGTCGTTCGCCGAGGAGGTCACGCGTGTCGCCCGCGAGGTCGGCACCGACGGCCGGCTGGGCGGTCAGGCCCGCGTGCAGGGCGTCGCCGGCACGTGGAAGGACCTGACCGACAACGTCAACCTGATGGCGGACAACCTCACCGACCAGGTCCGCAACATCGCCGCCGTCGCCACCGCCGTCGCGAACGGCGACCTGTCGAAGAAGATCACCGTCGAGGCGAAGGGCGAGGTCGCGACCCTCGCCGACACGCTGAACGGCATGGTCGACACGCTCCGGGCGTTCGGTGACGAGGTCACCCGTGTCGCCCGCGAGGTCGGCACCGAGGGCATCCTGGGCGGCCAGGCGCGCGTGTCCGGCGTGGCCGGCACGTGGAAGGACCTCACCGACTCGGTGAACTTCATGGCGGACAACCTGACGAACCAGGTCCGCAACATCGCCCAGGTCACCACCGCCGTGGCGCAGGGCGACCTGACGAAGAAGATCGACGTCTCGGCGCGCGGCGAGATCCTGGAGCTCAAGACCACGATCAACACGATGGTCGACCAGCTCAGCTCGTTCGCCGACGAGGTCACCCGCGTGGCCCGCGAGGTCGGCACCGAGGGCAAGCTCGGCGGCCAGGCCGAGGTCGACGGCGTGGCCGGCACGTGGTCGAAGCTGACCGACAACGTCAACCAGCTCGCGTCGAACCTCACCACTCAGGTCCGCGCCATCGCCGCCGTCGCCACCGCCGTGACCGCGGGCGACCTGACCAGGCAGATCACCGTCGACGCGTCCGGCGAGCTCGCGGAGCTCAAGGACAACGTCAACCAGATGATCGCGAACCTGAAGGAGACCACGCGGGCCAACCGCGAGCAGTACTGGCTCAAGACCAACCTGGCCCGGCTGTCCGGCCTGATGCAGGGTCACCGCGACCTGCGCGCGCTGGCGTCGTTGATCATGAGCGAGCTGACGCCACTGGTCAGCGCCCACCACGGCGCGTTCTTCCAGATCGAGGAGGACGACTCCAAGCACTCCCTGGAGCTGACCGCCACCTACGGCTTCCGGCTGGACTCCGCCCGCATGACCCGCGTCGCCATGGGCGAGTCGCTGGTGGGCCAGTCGGCGCTCGAGAAGAAGACGATCCTGGTCGCCCAGGTCCCCGGCGGCTACCTGACCGTGTCGTCCGCACTGGGCGAGTCGGCGCCGGTCAACCTCGTGATCCTGCCGATCCTGTTCCAGGGCGAGACCCTGGGCGTGATCGAGCTGGCGTCGCTCAACGAGTTCTCCGAGGTCCACCTCGACCTCCTGGACCAGCTCAAGGAGGCCATCGGCGTCAACGTGAACACGCTGCTGGCCAACTCCCGCACCGATGCCCTCCTGGTCGAGTCCCAGCGCCTCACGACGGAGCTCAGGGCCGGTTCCGAGGAGCTGGAGGACCGCGCCCGCCAGCTCCAGACGGCGTCGAAGTACAAGTCCGAGTTCATGGCGAACATGTCGCACGAGCTGCGCACGCCGCTGAACTCCCTGCTCATCCTCGCGAAGCTGCTGGCGGACAACCTCGACGGCAACCTCAACCCCAAGCAGGTCGAGTTCGCCCGCACGATCCACTCGTCCGGCTCCGACCTGCTGCAGCTCATCAACGACATCCTCGACCTCACCAAGGTCGAGGCGGGCCACATGACGCTGCACGAGGACCCGGTCCGGCTCGACGAGCTGGTCCGCTACGTCGAGACGCTCTGCCTGCCGCTGACGGCGGAGAAGAACCTCGAGTTCTCCGTACGTGTGGACCCGAACGTGCCGGAGACGCTGCACACCGACGAGCACCGGCTGCAGCAGATCCTCCGGAACCTGCTCTCGAACGCGGTCAAGTTCACCCATGACGGTGGCATCCGCCTGCACGTGCGCATGGACGACCCGTCCACCGTGGCGTTCGACGTGCACGACACCGGCATCGGCATCCCGGCCGAGAAGCTCGCCGTCATCTTCGAGGCGTTCCAGCAGGCCGACGGCACGACGTCGCGCAAGTACGGCGGCACGGGCCTGGGCCTGTCCATCAGCCGGGAACTCGCGCAGTTGCTCAACGGCGCCCTGCGCGTGCGCTCCGAGCCGGGCATCGGCTCGACCTTCACCCTCTGCCTGCCGCTGGGCAAGGTCGTCTCGGACGTGGTCGTCCTGCCCGCGCCGATGCCGATCGTCACCCCGGCGCCGGTCGTCGCCAACCCGGGCGCGGTCCGGTTCCACGGCGAGAAGGTCCTGGTCGTGGACGACGACCTGCGCAACGTCTTCGCCCTCACGAGCGTGCTCGAACTCGTCGGCCTGGAAGCCATCTACGCCGACAACGGCATCACCGGCGTGCGCGCCCTGGAGCAGTACGACGACGTGGCGATCGTCCTGATGGACATCATGATGCCCGAGCTGGACGGCAACGCCACGATCTCGGCGATCCGGGCGATGGAACGCTACGCGGACCTTCCGGTCATCGCCGTCACCGCGAAGGCGATGAAGGGCGACCGGGAGAAGTCGCTCGCCTCCGGCGCCACCGACTACGTCACGAAGCCGGTGGACACCGAACACCTCATCCGCCTGATCGCCTACTACCTGGGCGTCTCGGCGGAGGCCTGACCGGAACTCAGCGGGCCGAGTCCACGGCCTCCTGGACGGCCACGTCCACGGATTCGAACAGGCTCAGCACCTCGGCCACGTCGGCGAGTTCGAACAACCGCCGAACAGGGCCCTGAGCAGCGGCGATCCGCAGCTGCCCGCCGGCCTCGGCCAGCCTGCGGTGCCAGTCCAGCACCAGCGCGAGGCCGGTCGAGTCCATGAAGGCCAGTTCGGCCAGGTCCAGCACGGCGTGCGACCCGGTCACGTCCGAGTCGAGCCGTGCGGACAGCAAAGGCACGGTGTCGATGTCCAGTTCCCCGGCAACGGCGAGAACTCGCCATCCCCGCTGGACATCGCTGCCGACGTTGAGCTCCATCGTCGCCGTTTCCTTCCGCCACGCCCGACTCGTGCGACCCAAATCGTGCAGCACGACGTCCGAGCATGCGACCACCGGGGGGCTGAAAGATCCGAACGACCCGCCGGATGTGCGACGATGCGCCTGTGTTGAACGACCCACTGGCAGAGGTGCGGGTGACCCTGACCGCCGACGGCGGTTCGTGCGCTCGTGCACGTCAGGTGGTGCGCGAGGTCGCGGCCTCGTGGGGGCTGTCCGAGGATCTCACCGACGACGCGCAGCTCGTCGTGACCGAACTCGTGTCCAACGGCATCGACCACGGTGAGGGACCGATCACACTCACGGTGAGCCGGAGGGCCGGGGGCATGCTCGTCGAGGTGCACGACCAGTCGTCGCAACTGCCCCAGCTCAGACCCGTGGACCCGAACAGCGCGCGCGGGCGCGGCATGCAACTCGTGCAGGCGCTGAGCGTGAAGTGGGGCACGAAACCGCAGACCAGCGGGAAAGTGGTCTGGGCTCAGCTAGAAGCGTGAAAACGGGGTACCTGAACCCGTATGACCGCACTCCCGCCCGACCCCGAACCCGACCTCACACGCGGCACTGAGCCCGGAGGTGGGGTGAACCCGGGAGAAACCCCTCCGGACTCCGGATCGACCACCACGGGCCTGTCCCACCACGAACGGACCCCTCCCAAGGCGACCGCCGGACGCATCGTGATCGCGATCATCGTGCTGTTCGCGCTGCTGGTGGCCGCGATGCTCCTGACCCGAGCTTTCCTGCTCGTGTGACCGCGGTGCCGAACGACTCCGGTTGTGGACGTCCGCCGACGGCGCGTACGGTCGAGGCGGACGGGAGTCTTATGAACCAGCTTCGACAGAGAACCACCTACGTCCAATCCATCCCGATCGTCGCTCTCACGGGCGAGATCGACATGATGTCGTCGGCACCGGTGACCAGCAGGCTCGCCGAGCTGCTCGACCGCAAACCACCCGCGCTGGTCCTCGACCTGCGGGAAGTGCGCTTCTTCGGCTCCGAGGGGATCCGTGCGCTGGTGGAGACCCAGCACCAGGCCGACGAGCTCGGCGTCAAGTTCGGCGTCGTCAGCGACAGCCGGATCGTGCTGCGCCCGCTGGAGATGACAGCGGTCGACCAGTTGCTGCTGCTCTTCAACGACGTCGACGACGCCGTCACCGCCCTGAGCGCCTAGCCGGTCAGGCCGCGGACGAACTCCGCGCTCGAGACCGCTCCACCAGCGAGAGCAGCAGGCCTTCCTTGGTGGACCACGGGGAGATGTCCACGACGTCGTGGCCCGAGACCTTCATCAGCCCCTCCGCGACCACCGCGCCCGCCAGCGACTGCCGGGCCCGGTGCCGGGAGATACCCGGCAGGGCGGCGCGTTCGCGCACCGACAGCTTCGCGAGCCGCGGGATCCACTTCTCCAGGTCCTTGAGCCGCAACTGACGCGGCGCGTAGGTGCCGTTGCGCGCGCCGGCGAGGCGGGCGAGCTGTTCGAACACCTTCGAGCACCCGACCGCGCGAGCGCTCTCACCCCAGGGGAACGCGGTCTCCAGACGGTCCGCGACCTCCAGCCGCATGTCCGCGACGGTGAGCCCGGCGCGGGTCAAAGTCCTTGCGCCCAAAGGCAAGGACACCGCGCGCTCGGGTTCGGCGCCGGATCCGGCGGCCAGTTCGACGGTGCCGCCGCCGACGTCCAGCACGACCATCTGGCCGGCGCTCCAACCGAACCAGTGCCGGGCCGCGGCGTACGAGAGGCGCGCTTCTTCCTTGCCGGACAACACCTTCAGCTCGACGCCGGTGCGTCTGGCCACCTTGCGCATGACCTCGTCGACGTTCGACGAGTCACGGACGGACGAGGTGGCGAACGGCAGGAACGGGACGTCGCCCGCCTCCTTGCGCGCGGCGAGCACGGCGGCGCAGAGCGACTCGATGCCGGCGCGGCTGATCGCGCCGTCCGCGTCCATCTCCCGGTCGAGTCTCAGCCGTACTTTGTGGGACACCAGAGGGCGCATCAGGTCTCGTTCCACGACCACCAGGTGTGCGCTGAAGCACCCGACGTCCAGAACTCCGACCGTCATCCGCCACCTTCCTTCTCCCAAGTCTTCTTTACCGCATCGGCAGCCATTGTGCGGAACTGAGGCCTCGATCGAGCAATCTTGACCCGATGAGATGCGTTACAGTCACCGAATGTCACTGGCGGAGATACCTTCCCGGCTCGAACGCGCCCTCGGCAAGGCACAATCCGGCGTGATCGTGCTGGCGGTGAACGGCCTCTCGTCGGACGTGGCCAAACAGTCCTGGTTGTCCGCCTCCACGTCCACGCTCTCCTCGACGGTCCCGTCGACGTCCGCGACAGCGTTGCTGACGGCGCTGACCGGTGTCCCGGCCGACGTCCACCGAGTGCCGGGAACGGTGTACCGCAACGGATCCGGGCTCGTGCACGCGATCAACGGCACGCCCGCGATCCCGGCGCTGCCGACCGTGCTCGAACGGCACGGCGCGACGGTGCTGGCCCGCGAACTCGACCACCTCGAGGGGACCTGGGCCCAGGCCCTGCTGCGAGGGTGCGCCCGGATACCCGCGCCCGCCTCGCACAAACTGGCGGCGCAGTCCGAGGATCCGCCGCTGCTCGTCGCGAACGTCGTGGCCGACCTGGACAAGGCGCTCAAGGACGCGCGGTTCCTCTGGACGTACGTCAACATCGGCGACCACGTGCGCCGCCACGGTTACGACGAGTCGGTGCACGAGGCCATGCTCCGTCTGGACGCGCACGCTTCCCGTTGGGCCGCACAGGGTTGGACCGTCGTGGCGCACTCCGACCACGGCATGGTCGCCGTCGACCCCGATCCGGACCTCGTCGAGGCCTGGGACGCGATCGTCCGCGAGGAGTGCGTCATCCCCTCCGGCGGTGCGGGCCGCCTGCGCTGGCTCTACCCGAAGGCCGACCGGCTGGAGGTCGTTTTCGACCGCGTGGCAACGGCTCTGGGCGCCTCGGCGACCGTGCACCACGCCACCGATCTCGGCCTGCCGCAGCCCGAGGCCGGACCGGTCGTCGCGGTGGCCGCGTCACCGCGCTTCCCCGTCCCGGACCCGACGGTGCGCTACGAGCACGGCGGTCTGAGCCGCGACGAGATCGACGTCCCCTTCGCCGTCTGGCAAGCCGTACAGTGATGGTGTGCACGTCGAATTCTCCACCACCATAAGGGAAATCGATTCTGCCGATTGGGATGCCGTGGTGCGCCGGGCAGGCGCGCCGGTGTTCTACGAACACGCGTACGTCAGTGCTTACGAGCAGACACCGCTGACGGCCATCGAAGCGTTCGCGTACTTCGTGGCCCGGGACGGCGACGAGGTGGTCGCCGTCATGCCGGCCTATCTCCAGAAGGCCGCGAACCCGTTGCGCCGCCTGCACGAGGTCTACCCCGAGGCACTCGGCCAACCGGCGTTGCTCAGCCACACCTGGCACTGCTACGACGCGCACGTGCCGGCCACCGCGGCGGTGCTGCCGCGGTTGCTGGACGCGATGATGCGCACGGCGTCGATGCTCGACGTGCCGTGGTGCGGGTTCATGAACGTCCAGCGCGGCGACGCGCTGTCGCAGGCGCTGCGGGCGGCCGGCCTGCCCGCACGCCACCTGTCGGACCGGTGGGTCACCGGCCTCACCACCTACGAGCGCTACCTCGCGAGCCTGAGCCTGCGCGCCAGGGCGAACCTCCGGCGCAACGAGCGAAGATCCCGGGAGGCCGGCGTCACCATCGAGGCGATGCCGGTCGAACAGGCGGCGCTCGACGAGATCACCCTGCTGTGCGTCAAGACCGCCAGCCGCTTCGAGAACACCGGGTACTACCCCGGCGCCACCTTCGGGAAGTTCGTGACGGCGCTCGGCGACCTGGCACA
Source organism: Streptomyces sp. ID05-26A (assembly GCF_033794685.1). NCBI lineage: Bacteria > Bacillati > Actinomycetota > Actinomycetes > Kitasatosporales > Streptomycetaceae > Streptomyces > Streptomyces sp. ID05-26A. Next base: position 57,534 of record NZ_JARAYZ010000003.1, on the reverse strand, counting down.
CGTGATCGAGGTGCGTCAGCACGGCAAGCTCGTCGCGGCCGGCGTGTGCCTCACCGACGCCACCCGCTTCCACACCTGGACCTGCGGCGTCGACTACGCCGTGGACGGCAACTACAGCCCGTACGGCGCGTTGTTCGCCGAGTCGGTCCGGCTCGCGATCCGGCTGGGCAAGTCCACGCTCGAGGGCGGCCGGGGCAACGCCGCGTTCAAGCGTCGCCACGGCCTGAGTCCCCGCCATTTGGACGCAGTTCTGCTGCGCACCTGAACCGCGCATTGTTCACCCTTGTGAACAATGCTTATTACAACGTCGGATTCCAGCGGTTTCACGTACATGATCGACCCCTTTATGCCGGTCAGCGGCCTGACGCAAGGTGCGGGAATCAATTTTTGACGCACCTTTACACGCGCTGATCCGATCTGGCAGGGTGACGCCGGGCGCAAGGCGAAGAAAGGGACTGGACGGTCTCGTGAATCTGTCTCGACGCACCCTTCTGGCGTCCGCAGCGGCCACTCCCCTGCTCACCGGAGCAGGTATGGCCATCGGTGCGGGAGAAGCCGCCGCTTCCCCCGCGAAGCTCCGCGGCGCCCTCGACTACGGCAACGCCAAGTTGAAGGCGGTCGCACCCGGCATCACCTCGTTCCCGGAGATCACCAGGGCCGAGAGGTGGACCTACGTCGCCGACGGCGGCTGGATCGGCGGCTTCTGGCCGGGCACCCTCTGGCTCGCGCACCTCGACAGCGGCGACGCGCAGTTCCGCGCGCTCGCCGAGGCCGCCAACGACAGACTGGCTCCCCGCCGGCTCCAGCCTCGCGACCACGACCTCGGGTTCCTCTTCTACCCGTCCTGGGTCACCGCGTACCGGCTCACCGGCGCCACCAAGTGGCGTGACGGCGCCATCGACGCCGCGAACACCCTGATCCAGCGCTGGAACGCCACCGGCAGGTTCATCCGCGCGTGGGGCGCTCTGGGCACGCCGGGCAACGCGGGCCGCGTCATCATCGACACGATGATGAACCTGGACCTGCTCGCGTTCGCCACCGAGCAGACCGGCGACCGCAAGTACCTCGACATCGCGATCGCCCACGCCAGGACCACCCAGACGCACTTCGTGCGCGCGGACGGCTCGACCCCGCACGTGTTCGACTTCAACCCGGACACCGGCGCGGCGATCGGCCCGAACACCGTGCAGGGCTACAGCCCGACGTCGTGCTGGGCGCGTGGCCAGGCGTGGGGCATCTACGGCTTCACGACGATGTACCGCCGCACGGGCCTGCGCGAGTTCCGCGACACCGCGCGCAAGCTCTCCGACTACGCGCTGTCGGTGCTCACCCCGGACGGCGTGCCGGTGTGGGACTACCGCTCGCCGCTGGGCGTCCACGACATCAAGGACTCGTCGGCGGGCGCGATCATGGCGTGCGGCCTGCTCGACCTGGCCAAGGTCACCGGCACCGCCCGCTACCACGACCGGGCGCTGAAGATCCTCGACGGCCTGGTGAGCACCTGCCTGACGACCAGGTCCACGCGTGCCGAGGCGATCCTGGCCCGCGGTACGCGCAACCGCCCGTCCGAGGACGGTGTGGAGGTCTCGCTGCCGTACGGCGACTACTACCTGTACGAGGCGATCCTGCGGGTGCTCAAGCCCGCGCAGATCGCCAAGGCCATCGGTCTCTGACGACCTACTGCTCGATCACCTTCGCCGTCGGCCCGTTGTCCCAGGTGGCTTCCAGCCTGGACAACCGGCCGGCGGCGTTGCGGAAGTTCACCACCAGCGGCCCGCCGGGCTGTTCCACCGACACCGAGTAGCCGTCCGCGGGTGTGGCCGACAGCGCCTGCACCCCCTGCGGCCGGTAGCGGACGACGACGTCCCCGCCGCGCAGGTTGAACGCGTGGACGTACGAGCCGTCCGGTTGCCATTCCCCCTGCGGAGATTGAGCCGGGGAGGGACGCGCATCCGTACTACTGGGAGGAGCCGGAACAGACGTAGTGACCACAGGAGGCCTGGTGGACGAAGGCGTGACAGGCGGCGGCGGAGTGCCGGCGGAGGCACCGGGTTCGGGTGCGGGCACCGTGAGGGTCGTGATGGTCGGCATCGGCAGCACGGCCGAGCTCGTCGTGGACCCGATCGCGGCCACCGGTGCGGGTTCCATCGCCCACCGGATGCCGAACCACGACAGGCCGACGGCGACCGTGGTCACCACCGCCCAGGCGACCAGGTATCCGACGGACCTTCTCACTGCGACGATCCTCCCGTAGCGGCTCATGGCATCAGTACTGCTGGTCGAAGACGACCCCGTGGTGCGGGCGGCGGTCACGCGCGCCCTCACCGGTCAGGGCCACATCGTGCACGGTGTCGCGCTCGCGATCGAGGCTTTGCGCGAAGTCACCGCGAACAGCTACGACGTCGTGGTGCTCGATCTCGGGCTGCCCGACCTCGACGGCGGTGACGCGCTGCGGATGATCCGAGGCGTCACGAACACCCCGGTGGTCATCGCGACCGCCCGCGACGACGAGGCCGGGATCGTCCGGCTGCTCAACGCGGGCGCGGACGACTACCTCGTCAAACCCTTCTCCAGCGAGCACCTCGAAGCCCGCCTGCAGGCGGTGCTCCGGCGTGCGCGCGACAGCAAGCAGCTCGTCATCGGCGGCCTGGAGATCAACGTCGACCTCCGCAGGGCCTCTGTGGACGGCCAGGAGCTCTCCTTGACGCACAAGGAGTTCGAGCTGCTCTCGTTCCTCGCGGCACGGCAGGGGGAAGTGGTGCCGCGAGCGGAGATCCTGCAGAACCTCTGGCCGTCCCACCGGGACGACCAGACGCTCGACGTCCACCTGTCCTGGCTGCGCCGGAAACTCGGTGAACGGGCCGCGCAGCCCCGTTATCTGCACACGGTGCGAGGAGTCGGCGTGCGTCTGGTCGACCCCAGATGAGGCGTTCACTGGTGCTGGTCGCTCTCGCGGCGACCAGCATGGTGGCGTTGGCGTTCCTCATCCCGTTGGCGATCATCGTGAAGAACTCCGCGTACACCCGTGCGTTGAGCGAGGCCGAGAAGCAGGCCAACGCGATGACGCCGGCGTTGCTGATCACCCGCAAGGCACCGGAGATCCGCCAGGCGATCAGGTTCACCCGGTACGGCGGTCAGCAGCGACTGGCCGTGCACGTCGGCACACCGGTCGGCACGTACGGCTACTCGCACATCACCGCGGCGGACCTGGAGGAGGCGCAACGGCTCGCGACGGCGTCCACGGTCGAGAGGCCCGACGGCGTGGCCTACCTGCAGCCGCTGGCCACCAGCGAGAACGGGATCGTGATCGTCGAGGCGTTCGTGCCGCACGAGGAGCTCACCCGCGGCGTCGTCGGCACCTGGTGGGTGCTGGCGGGCGTCGCGGCGGGCCTGGTCGCCGGGTCGGTGCTGGTGGCCGACCGGCTGGGCGCGCGGGCCGTCAAGGCGACCCGGACGCTGGCCGAGAGCGCGCGCCGGATGGGCCAGGGCGACCTCTCGGTGCGGGTCCCGGTGAAGGGACCGCCCGAGTTCAAGGAGGTCGGCAAGGCCTTCAACGCCATGGCCGAGCGCGTCCGGCACCTCCTCGCCGCCGAACGCGAGGTGGTCGCCGACCTCTCGCACCGCCTCCGGACCCCTCTCACGGCCCTTCTCCTGGACGCGGACACCCTCGGGCAGGGTCCGGGCGCGGACCGGGTCCGAGAGGCCGTCCAGGGCCTCGAGAGGGAGGTCGACGAGATCATCAAGGCGGCCCGTTCCGGCCTGCAGCCCGACGACACCGGCGCCGACGCGGCGGAGGTCGTGCGCGACCGGCTGGTGTTCTGGTCCGCGCTCGCCGACGACCAGGAACGGCCCTGGACCGTGCGGGGCGCCGACAAGCCCGCCCCCGTGCCGCTCTCCCGCGCCGACCTCGCGGCGGCGCTGGACGCGTTGCTGGGCAACGTCTTCCGCTACACGCCGGAGGGCACCCGGTTCGCCGTGACGCTGGTGCACCAGGCCGATCTGGTGGCGCTGGTGGTCGAGGACGCAGGCCCCGGCATCGCGGACACCGAACGGGCGGTGCGGCGGGGCTCCAGCGGAGGTGGTTCCACCGGGCTGGGACTCGACATCGCCCGTCGTGCCGCGCAGAGCACGGGAGGGTCTCTCCACGTCGACCGCGGGCCGTTGGGCGGTGCACGCGTGCAATTGAGGCTCCGGAGGCTCTGAAGGGTGCCGCGGGGAGAAGGGCGCGGGAGGACGAACACCGCCGGCGGCGCGGACCGTGGGACGGATCCAGCGCCGCCGGCGGGCACCGGCCGGCTGCGCGGCACCGCTGCCGCACCACCGAGTCCCGAGCAGGAGGGAGGAACCCGATGAGCAGTGCGCGCTTGCCTTCCCACACCGGTGAAACGAGGTGGATCTGCCGGGGCTCTCGGCGCCAGGTGTGGGGACCGGCGTATTCAGTGAGTCTTGGTTCGGATCATTTTTGTGATCTGACATGAAGTTAGCCGACCGCCGATCGCCGCCAATCCACCGTTCAGACGATTAATCCGTTTTAAATATTTTTAAGTTCGCCCGGTCGGTCGTCCGCGACTTAAGTCCATTTAAGATAGCGTCTCCCGCACCGCCGCCGTCCGCACAATTGAAAGGCGACTCATGCTCAGTGCGATGGCAGCAGCGGGTTTGGCACTCTCCCTCCTCGTAGCCCCCGAGGCGCCGGCCGACGTGGTTCCGCCCGGCAGGATCACAGTCGACGTCGTCACGGTGAACGGTTCCGGCTGCCCCGCCGGAACGGCCGCGGTGGCCGTCTCGGACGACAACACGGCATTCACGGTGACCTACAGCGACTACACCGCCCAGGCCGGTTCCGGATCGACACCGACGCAGTTCCGCAAGAACTGCCAGCTGAACCTGCGCGTGCACTACCCGCAGGGCTTCACGTTCGGTATCGCGAAGGCCGACTACCGCGGGTTCGCGCACTTACCCAGCGGCGCGCGCGGCCTGCAACGCGCCAGTTACTACTTCTCCGGTTCGTCGTCCACGGGCACGAGCACGCACGACATCGCGGCACCGACGAGCGACAACTGGCAGTTCACCGACAGCACCGAGGTCGCGGAGATCGTGTTCGCGCCGTGCGGGATGGTCCGGCACCTGAACGTGAACACGGAGGTCCGCGCTTTCACGAACTCGGCGAACCAACCGGCGTTCGTGTCGATGGATTCCACTGACGGGAGCATCAACACCCGCTATCAGTTCGCCTGGAAGCGATGCTGACCCGAAATGATCACGGAGTGGGCCCGGCGCTATACTCAGCGTGAGCACTGGGCCCTCTCTTCGTGACCCACACGTGACTTTTGACGGGTGAGTCAACCAGCCCATTGCTTCCCGCGTATACCCATGTAGATTCCCGCACACCGTGACGGCCATTCGGGTGACTGTCACGGACTCGCGCGCCGGACGCGAAACGGAGGCAGCATGCAGGCGAACGCCCAGACCGCCCAGGTCGACGACCTGACACTCATCGCGCTGCCCACCGCGGTGAACTGCGCGGATCTGTTCGTGCGCTTCACCCTCGGTGAATGGCGGCTGCGCAACATGACCGCGGAGTGCTCGGCCGTCGCTTGCGCGCTGGTCGAAGCAGCCGTCGAGTCGGCAGACCCCAAGACGTCGCGGCTGATCACGCTGCGACTGCGACTGAGCGGCGACTACCTCGTCGTCGAGCTGGAGGCAGCCAGGTTCATCATGCCGCCCACCTCGTCCAACGTGCGCACGGGCGAGCTGCAACTCGCCGGTGGCATCAAGCTGATCTGGTGCGAGATGCAGCTGCCGACGGGCGTGAACGCGAACGCCGTGCCGCTTCCCCGGCGCGAGAAGCGCCGTTCCCCCGCCGCCGAGGCGCTGGGCGACGAGCCGGACGTCGATCCCGAGCTCATCCAGCGCATCCTGTTCGGCCTCGGTGGCTCGATGGGCAACGGCCACCAGCGCTGACCCCGTTTCACCACGAAGGCGCATCCAGCCGCGGATGCGCCTTTGTCGTGTGCGCGCTCCCATACCGGTGGACACTTCACCTATAGGTTTCACACCTCAGGAATAACCGATTTCCAGCGGTCCTGGACTGCGAATAACACACGACTTCCGAAAATATTCCTTGGTGCACACGCCCGCAATGTTGCTCTGCTTGGCGGACGGTTAGTCAACACCCTTTCCGATACGGTCTCGTACCACGCCGCCCGAACTGTCCTGCACATTCGGAAAGGTGTCCCATGATTTCCACGCTGGCCGCAGCCGCACTGGCTCTGTCCACCATCGTCGTTCCCACTGCGGCGGATCCGCCCCCGCCGGGTCAGATCACCATCGACGTCGTCACGGTCAACGGCTCCGGCTGCCGGGCCGGCACAGCCGCCATCGCCGTCTCCCCCGACAACAAGGCGTTCACGGTCACCTACAGCGACTACCTGGCGCAGGTCGGCCCTCAGTCGCTGCCGACCGATTTCCGCAAGAACTGCCAGCTGAACCTCAAGGTGAACGTCCCCGGCGGTTTCACCTACGGCATCGCGAAGGCCGACTACAGAGGTTTCGCGCACCTGGAAAGAGGAGCCAAGGGCACGCAGAAGGCGAGCTACTACTTCCAGGGCATGTCGGACAACGACCAGCGGTCCAAGACCTGGAACGGCGCGCTGAGCGACGACTGGCAGGTCACGCACTCGACCGACGTGGCGTCCATCATCTACCACCCGTGCGGGGCGAAGCGGAACTTCAACATCAACACCGAGCTGCGGGTGGACAAGGGCACGTCCGACCCGAAGAAGACCAGCTTCATGGCGATGGACTCGACGGACGGGTCGATCGAGACCATCTACCACTTCTCGTGGAAGAAGTGCCCGAAGTAGGCACGTAGGAGCGCCCTCGCGCGGCGAGGCCGGAGCCCAGGAGGCATGGGCTCCGGCCTCGCCGGTCGTCGTGTCCGATCTCAGCCGAGGATCGCGTTGAGCGCGGTCTCGTACTCCTTGGCCTGCGTCGGCGTCAGCTCCTTCGACACCCGCAGCAGCACACCACCGATCACGTAGTCGTACTCGGCCAGCATCGGCATCTCCTTGCCGAACTGCTGGATGTACTCCATCCGGGCTTTGGCCCCTGTCCCGTCGGGGAACACCTCGACGCCGCCCCCGCGCAGGGTGTCGTTCTCCTTGGTGGCCGCGACCATTCCCTCGACCGCGATCCGGGTGTCGGTGAACGCGGACTTCGACGTGTAGCCGTTCGGACGGCCGAGCTGCTTGTTCGGATCGTCCTCGGCGCTGAAGACCTTGGTGAGCTTCAGGCTCGGGATCTTCGCGGCCAGCGCGTTGGTCACGTCCTCCGCAGTCTGCGGCGCGGGCTGGGTCACGGCTTGTGACGTGGGATCAGCGGCGGTGGCGGACGTGGCGGCGCCTGTCGGGGACGGCGAACCGCACGCCGGGACGGCCATCAACAGCAGGGCGGCGACAACACCGGAGACGAGGCGGTCCATGCGAGAAGTCCTCCAGGGCAGCATTCAGCGATCAGATCCCGTTGTCGAACAACCGCAACCGGCTGTTACCGAAAACAGCCGGTTGTCCACGATCTGTCCACTTGAACCTGCGCTCGCCTCGCACGAGACCGGCGACTACCCGCAGCGGGTGCGAACACACGGCGAGGCCGGAGCCCAGGAGGCATGGGCTCCGGCCTCGCCGTTCCCCGCGGGGATCAGATGTTCTGGTTCGCGAACCCCTTGGTCGCGATCTTCGACAACATGCCCTGCCACACAGCGGTGCTGGTGTGCGGGTCACCGGTCACGCCGAGCGCCGACTTGAGGCCGTTGAACGCGCTGGTCGTGGCCGGACCCCAGACACCGTCGATCGCGAGGCCGGAGCCGCGGAAGTTGTTGCAGGTGCCCTGGACGAACTTCGTGTCGGCCTCGGAGTTCTTGAGCACGCGGACCGGCATGCCGCCGAAGTCGGCGTGGATGTGGTCGCGGTGGTCGGCGTTGTACCAGCCGTCGAGCACGTAGCGGAAGCGGCGGCGGCACACTGCTTCCGTTGCCAGGTAACGCTTGCGCAGGGCGGCGGTGCCCGAGGCGTGGTGCTGGTCGAGCGGCGAGGTGACGTTGCCGCCTGACCAGCGGACGTGGTCGAGGTCCATCGCGGTGCCGGCGCCGTGCTGACCGGCCTTGTCGACGTAGAAGCCCGCCGAGACGATGTAGCTGATCGAGCCGTAGCTCGACGAGAGCGAACGCAGGTCGCGGATCCAGGCGACGAGCGCGTTGTAGAACGCGTCGGTGGCCTGCCAGTTGCGCGCGGTCGTGTTGCCGCGGTTGGAACGCCAGTAGTAGACGGGCGTGCCGTCGATCTTCTGGAACGTCATCATCGCCAGCGCGCCGACCTCGGCGGCCTCGATCTCCGCGGGCGTGTGCTGGTCAGTGGGCGTGGGGGCGGCACCGGCCAGCCCCGGCGCGATGGTGGACAGACCGGCGAGACCGGCGACGGCCGCCGCGCCCGTGACGAAGCCGCGCCTGGTGACGTTGTTCTCGAACACCCCAGTACTCCCTCTGCGTCCAAGCCGGGGGCGGCAGGGTGAAGGCCTGTCTCACTCACCGGCCCGAGGGAGTCTAGGGATCTCGTCCGAACGGCGGAATCGCGCCTGACCTGCGTTTTTCCTTTGTCTTTACCGCACGGGGCCGAGCACGCGGATCAGGTTCTTCTCGGTGTCGTTGCCGAGCTTCTCCAGCGCGAGCTTCGCGACCGGTGCCCCGAGCTTCGCGAGCCCGTTGAACTCGACGTGCGCGTGGTAGGCGATCCGGGCCGTGCCGGGCGCGTCTCCCGCGGTGATCGAGATGTCGTCGGTCGAGGTCGCGGTGTCGTTGCGTCCCACGAACTGCAGGCCGCCCGCGTCGTCGCGGGTCAGCTCGTAGACGAGCTCGGTCTTGCGGCCGAGGAACGACGACACGTTGCGCCAGCGCGAACCGACCTCGACCGGGCCGTTGTCGAGGCGCGTGCACGAGACGGTGCCGGGGTCCCACTGCTCGGCGCGGGAGAAGTCGCGCAGGTACTCCGTCACGCCCTCGGGCGTGGAGGCGACGGTGAAGGTGCGCTCGACGTCCACGCCGGAGACGTGCGGCGAGTTGAACGTCCGCGGCGCCAGGAGCAGCCGGTACTGGTCGAGGAGCTCGGCCTGGCTCGCGGCGCGGTGCTGCAGCCGCTCGAGCCTCGTGTCGTCGAAGCTGCCGAGCTTGCGCAGCGTCCGCCACAGCGCGGTCTTGCCCTCGACGCCGACGCGCAGGGTCTCCAGTTCGAGGACGTCGCTCAGCGGTGAACGGCCGAGCACCCTGCCGTTGAGCTTCAGCCTGCCCGCCTTCTCGGTGAGCCAGCCGAGCGCCTCCTTGTGCGGGCGCGGCTCGACGCCGGTCTCGCGCATGAGGTCGAGCAGCTCCTTGCGGTCCGCTTCGACGTCGTCCGCCAGGAGGCGCAGCTCGGGATGGGTGCGGCTGACGCGGCGGGCGAGCTCGGTGCTCGCCATCGCCCCGGCCAGGTGGTCGTTGAGGTAGATGCCCAGCAGCTCGATGTTCACGCCGTCCGGTTACCCCTGGCCAAACCTCTCTACCGCCGTTCCAGCGCCCGCACCGGCTCCAGGATGATCGGCTGCGCGCGGCGGCCCGTGACGAGGTTCCACGCCCACTGCGTCAGCACCGCGATCCGGTTGCGCCACCCGACGAGGAACGCGATGTGCACGATCGCCCACGCCGCCTTGCCGATGATCCCCTTGAGCCGCAGCTTCCTGATGTCCGCGACGGCGTCACCGGGCGAGATCGTGGCCATCGTGCCGAGGTCGAGGTAGCGGAACGGCTTGGCGCGGCGTCCGTTCAGGCGGGCCTTGATCACGCGGGCGACGTGGTGGCCCTCCTGCAGCGCGGGCTCGGCGATGCCCGGCAGGTCGTTCAGGTTGACCATGTCGCCGATGGCGAACACGTCGTCGGTGACCGAGCAGTCGACGGGGTTCACCACGATCCGGCCCTTGCGGTCGGTCTCGGTGCCGGTGGCCTCGGCGAGCCGGCGCGCCAGCGGTGAGGCTTGGACACCCGCCGCCCAGATGATCGTCCTCGCCTCGACCCGGTCGCCGTCCTTGGTGGTCAGGCCCTCCGCGTCGATGGACTCGACCATGGCGCTCGTCATCACCGTGACGCCCAGCCGTTCCAGCTTCACGCGCGCGTGCTCGCGCAGTTCGGCGGAGAACGGCGGCAGCACGTGCGGCACGGCGTCCATCAGCGTGATGCGGACGTCGCGCGGGTCGATCTCCCGGAACTGCCCCTTCAACGCCCTGCGCGCGAGGTCCGCGAGCTGCCCGGCCAGCTCGACCCCGGTCGGTCCCGCCCCCACGACGGCGAACGACAGCCACTGCTTCGGGTCCTCGGCCGCCACCGCCGTCTCGAACGCCCGCAGCAGCCTCGAGCGCAGGTCGACGGCCTGTTCGAGGGTCTTCATCGGCGGCGCGTGCTCGACCCACTCGTCATGGCCGAAGTAGCTGTCGCGCGACCCCGCCGCCACGACCAGCGTGTCGTACGCGACCTGCCGCGACCGGCCGTCGGGGAGGTCGACGTGCACGAGCTTCGCGGCCGTGTCGAAGCCGGTCACCTCGCCCAGCAGGACGTGCGCGTTGCGTTGTTTGCGCAGGATCGCCCGGAACGCCGGAGCGATGTCTCCCGCGGGCAGCAACGCCGTCGCCACCTGGTAGAGCAACGGCTGGAACAGGTGGTGGTTCGTGCGGTCGATCAGCGTGACCTCGGCGTCCGCGCGCTTGAGTCCGCGCACGACGCCCAGACCGCCGAACCCGCCTCCGACAACTAGTACCCGGTGCTTGCTCATGCCCTGTCGCATACCCGCTGACGGCGGAAGCTATCCGGCCGACCGGCCGCATACCCGTCCCGAACAGGGGTATCCGCCGCCATGACCACCACCGCTGACCAGTCGCTCTGGCTCGCCGCCCTCGCGGAGACCTCCCGCCCGCCCCTGACCGGCGAGCACACCTTCGACGTGGCCGTGGTCGGCGGCGGCATCACGGGCCTGACCACCGCGTTGCTGCTCAAGCGCCGTGGCCTGCGCGTGGTCGTGCTGGAGGCCGACCGGGTGGCTTCGGGGGTGTCCGGCAACAACACCGCCAAGGTCACCGCCCTGCAGTCCACCGTGTACTCGCAGATCCGCCGCACCCACGGCCTGGCCGCCACCACCGACTACGCCGCCGCGTCCGTGGCCGCCGTGGCCCAGGTCGCCGAGCTGGCGAAGGGGATCGACTGCGACCTGCGCCGCTCCCCCGCCGTCACCTACGCCTACTCCGAGTCCGAGGTGCGCGACGTCGACAACGAGCTGATCGCGGCTCGTCAGGCCGGCCTCCCGGTGCGCAACGCGAAGAACGTCGACCTGCCGTTCGAGGTGTACGCGGCGGTCTGGCTCGACGACCAGATCGCCCTGCACCCGGTGAAGTACCTGCGGGGCCTGGCCGACGCGGTCGACGGTGACGGCAGCGTGGTGCACGAGCACAGCCGGGTGCTCGACGTGAGCGGCAACCGCGTGTCCACAGCGGACGGTCACGTCGACGCCGAGAAGATCGTGATCGCGACGCACTACCCGACGCTGGACCGGGGCCTGTACTTCCCGCGCCTCGAACTCACCCGCGCGTACTGCATCGCGGCCCGCGTCCACGCGCCGACGCAGGCGCTCGCCATCAGCACCGGCAGCCCCTCGTGGTCCATCTCGGCGCACGAGGACAAGCTGATCCTCGCCGGGCAGAGCCACCCGACCGGCAAGCCCACCGTGGAACCGTTCCGCAGGCTGGAGGACTTCGCGCGCCGGCACTGGCAGGTCGAGGAGATCACGCACCGCTGGTCGGCGCAGGACCCGACGGCCTACGACCACCTGCCGATGATCGGGAGCTACACGCCGGGCAACAGCACGATCTTCACCGCCACCGGGTACATGAAGTGGGGCCTGACCAGCGGCACGTTCGCGGCGTCACTGCTCGCGGACCTGGTGACGGACAAGCCCAACGAGCTGGCGGAGCGGTTCAGCCCGCACCGGCTGTCGCTGAAGTCGTTGCCGCAGCTGGTGAAGAAGAACGCCGAAGTGGCTGTGGAGATGGTGGGCGACCGGATCGTGCCCGCCGACGCGACGTCCAGCGAGAACCTGAAGCCCGGTCACGCCCACGTCGTCCGGGACGGCCTCGGCAAGACCGGCGTCTACCGCGACGACGACGGCAAGCTGCACGGCGTGTCGATGCGCTGCACGCACCTCGGCTGCCTGGTCCGGTTCAACGCCGCCGAACGCAGCTGGGACTGCCCGTGCCACGGGTCGCGGTTCGACGTCGACGGCGCGGTGCTGGAGGGACCGGCCACCCGGCCCCTCCCCCGCAAGGAAGCCCGTTAGTTCTTGGCCACCCCCGTTAGTTCTTGGCCACCAGGGTGAGCACGTCGTACTTCGCGACCGACTCGCCCTTCTGGTTCGTCACGTCCGAGTCCCAGCGGACCTCGCCGTACTCCTGGTCCTCGCGCGGCGTGATCTGCTTGACGGTCAGCGTCACCGTCAGCTGGTCGCCGGGGAACGTGGGCGTGACGAACCGCAGGTTCTCCAGCCCGTAGTTCGCCAGCACCGGGCCGGGCTCGGGCGAGACGAAGAGGCCCGCCGCGAACGACACGACGAGGTAGCCGTGGGCGACCCGGCCGCCGAAGAACGGGTTCGCCGCGGCGGCCTCCTCGTCCATGTGCGCGTAGAACGTGTCGCCGGTGAACGTCGCGAAGTGCTCGATGTCCTCCAGCGTCACCTCGCGCGGGCCCGCCACGACCGTGTCACCGATCTTCAGCTCGGCCAGCGTCTTGCGGAACGGGTGCACGGCCTCTTCGTGGCGCGGCGCACCGGTGACCCAGCGGTTCGTGATGGCGCCCAACGCGCGCGGGCTGCCCTGCACGGCCGTGCGCTGCATGTGGTGCATCACGCCGCGCATGCCGCCCATCTCCTCGCCGCCACCGGCTCGGCCGGGGCCGCCGTGCACGAGCATCGGCAGCGGTGAGCCGTGGCCGGTCGACTCGGCGGCGTCCTCGCGGTCGAGCACCAGCAGGCGACCGTGCCACGGCGCCGCGCCGATCACGACCTCGCGCACGAAGTCCGTGTCGGCGGAGACGATCGAACCGACCAGCGAACCGGCACCACGCGCGGCCAGCGCCACGACGTCGTCCACGGAGGTGTACGGCATCAGCGTCGACACCGGGCCGAACGCCTCGACCTCGTGCGGCTGCACGGCGTCGGCGGCGGCGCGGAGCAGCATCGGCGACATGAACGCGCCACGCTCGGCGTCGGCGTCCACAAGAGACAGAGCGCCGTCGCCGTAGACGACCGAGGCGTTCTCCTGCAACGCCTTCAGCGACCGGCGGACCTCTTCGCGCTGCTCCAGTCCGGCCAGCGCACCCATCTTCACGGACCTGTCGGCGGGGTTGCCGATCACGACCTCGCCCAGCTTCGCCGCCGTCGCCTCGGCCACCGCGTCCATCAGCGACTCGGGCACCAGCGCGCGCCGGATCGCCGTGCACTTCTGGCCGGCCTTCGTCGTCATCTCCGTCACGAGCTGCCCGACGAACAGGTCGAACTCGGGCGTGCCGGGCTGGGCGTCCGGGCCGAGGATCGAGCAGTTCAGCGAGTCGGCCTCGGCGTTGAACCGCACCGACGACCGGATCACGGCCTGGTGCGTGCGCAGGTGCTGGGCGGTGGACGCGGAGCCGGTGAACCCGACCAGGTCCTGCGGCGTCAGGTGGTCGAGCAGGTCGCCCGCCGAACCGCAGACCAGCTGCAGCGACCCCTCGGGCAGCAGACCGGAGGCGAGCATCAGCTCGACCATCTTCTCGGTCACGTACGCCGTCTGGGACGCGGGCTTGATCAGCGAGGGCACCCCGGCGATGAACGCGGGCGCGAACTTCTCGAGCGGCCCCCACATGGGGAAGTTGTAGGCGTTGATCTGCACCGCGACGCCGTGCAGCGGCGTGCAGATGTGCTGCCCGACGAACGTGCCGCCACGCCCGAGCGGCTCGACGGGCCCGTCGACGTAGACCTTGTCGTTCGGCAGCTCGCGCTTGGCCTTGGACGCGTACCCGAGCAGCACGCCGAAGCCGCCGTCGATGTCGATCCACGAGTCGGACTTCGTCGCACCCGACCGGGCGGACAGCGCGTACAGCTCGGCCTTGTGCTCCTTGAGGTAGAGCCCGACGGCCTTGAGCAGCTGCGCGCGCTGGTGGAAGGTGAGCTCGCGCAACGCGGGCCCGCCGACCTCGCGCCCGTACCGCAGCGCCGCACCCATGTCGACACCCGCCGACGAGATCCGCGCGAACTCCTCGCCCGTCACGGCGTCGTGCAACGGCGCGCCCTCCACCGAGGGCGTGTGCCACCCACCCGACACGTAGCTGCGCAGCAAGCTCATCGAGCCAACCCTTCTCGCTGGGCGCTGGATCCTCAGCGACCCGACCACCAGGCAACGTATCAGCCGCCGGGTAGCGTCGGTGGGTGTGAAGGCTCTGCTCACGACGCTCGGCGAACTGCTGGCGAGGAAGGCTCCCCACCAGCACTCGACGCTGCTGCCGGGCACCTCGGACTTCGGCCCGCTGACGGCGAGGCTGCCCGTGCCGCTGCACCCCGACCTGGTGACGCTGTGGGAGTGGCACGACGGCATCGACCACCACGTGCCGTCCCCGTTCGAGATCGCGCCGTCCTGCACGTTCATGGACGTCGACTCGGCCGCGCGGACGTGGGACCAGCAGCAGGCGATCAGAGAGGCGTACCCGTACGCGCCGTGGCGGCCGGAGTGGGTGCCGATCGGCTCGGACGGGAGCGGTGGCCTGCTCGTCGTCGACCACACGCCCGCGTCCGCCTTCCGGGTGTTCGAGGCGTTCGCGGAGGCGGGTGAGTTCGTGCACGTCGTGGCGGAGTCGCCCCGCGCGATGATCACCGACCTCGTCACCCGCCTCCGCGACGACGTGCCGGCCGAACCCGTCAAGCGCTACGACCGGCGTTACCCGTTCGCCTGACGGGTCAGCGCGTGCCGAAGTTCTGCGTCCAGTAGTGGCCGTACGTGGTGCCCTGCCGGTACTGGTGGCCGACGCCGATGTCGCGCAGGGCGCAGTTCAGGATGTTGGCGCGGTGTCCCGAGCTGTTCATCCACCCGCGCACGACCTCTGCGGCGGTGCCGTACCCGGCGGCCACGTTCTCCGCGGCCCTGGTCCAGCGGGTGTAGCCCGCCCGTTCGATCCGGACGACCATCGTGCTGCCGTCGGAACCGGTGTGGCCCATGAAGTTCTTCGTGGCCATGTCCACCGAATGCCGTTGTGCGGCGGTGTTCAGCGCCGCGTTCGACTTCAGCGCGGGGCAGTTCACCTTGGCGCGTTCGGCGTTCGTGAGGGCGATGACGTTCTCCTGCACCGTGGCCGCCGTGGCGGCGGGTGCGAACGTGGCCGCCAGCGCCAGGGTCGTGGCGGCGAGCAGGGAAGCGCGTAACGCGAGCATGGTTGTTCTCCTCTGGAACGAGATGCGGGGTTGCAGGGCCCCCGGAGGACAAACGCCGGGCAGAGCGCGGAGGGTGCGCCGCGCGTCCTTTTGAGACGCGATGTCCACTGGACAGATCCGCCCGGCACGGAGGAGAAGGGGGAGCCCGGGTTCGACTCCCGGGCTCCCCTCGTCCTCAGCGGCTCAGACGATCTGCCACGTCACGTTGATGATGCCCACCGAGGTGTTGGCCAGGCTGGCGAACGCGGGCTGGCTGAGGTCGATCTTGTTGCTCGCGCAGCTCGGGCACTTGTCCTTGATCGGCACCGTGATGGTCTTGCCGTTGTGGGTGACCCGGATCGACTTGCGGCACAACGGGTCGTTGTTCGGGTTGGGCGTGGTCCACAGCGCGGCGGGGGCCGCGACCAGCATCTGCGTCGCCGCGTTGATCTGGGTGCCGCACGCGCCGTAGCCGGCGTCGTTGTAGTAGCTGGCCGTGCCGCTGACGGCGGAGGCGGTGCCGGAGAAGACGAACGACAGGACCGCGGCCGACGCGACGGCGCCGAGCACCTTGGCGGTGGACTTCATTGTTTTCCTTTCAGGGATGGGAAAACGGGCTCAGGCCACGGAGTGGAACGTGACCTTGAAGCCACTGCAGTTGGCGCACTGGAACACGGTCTGGTTGCCAGGCTCGGTGTCCTGCTTCGACCACGCGTAGGCCTTGGGACAGCGCGACTTGATGGTGTTGCTGTAGTCGGTCTGCGCGTCGCGGTTGGGGTTGACGCAGTTGACGCGCCGGCCGTCCGCGCCGTACTTGACGTACGCGGGGTTGCACTGCGGCAACATGTTCGTGGTGCACCCGGCGGTGCCGCACGAACCCGGTGGCCCGGTCGCGTTGACCGGCGAGATGCTCACCGGCACGGAGAACGCGTTGACGTAGCTGACGTTGTACCAGGGGGCCAGCCGGTCGCGGGTGTCGAAGTTGAACTCCGCGAGGCTCGCCGGTTGTTCTCCGGTGACGCAGCGGGCCGCCTGGACACCGCAGTCGCCGACCGTGCAACGGAAGTTGGCGCCGGACGTGCCGGTGCACCCCTGCCGGGCGAAGAACGTGCCGCGCCAATGGCCGGGCGAGGCGGTCTCGGGAATCGTGACGGTCGCGGACTGGCCGTTGTGCAGCATGGGCAGGTTCGTCAACGCCCGTGAGCCGTCCGCGTTGACGGTGCTGCCGACCCAGATCGTCTGACCGGTGTTGTTGACCAGGGTGACGGTGTGGTCGATCGCCGCGTTCGCGGTGGTGACGCCGGAGACGGCGAAAGCGAGTGCGAACAGGGCCGCGAGTAATCGTGTGGGCATCTGCGGGCTCCTCCCTCAATGCCTCCACGATCACTCGGGGAGGCCTCCGGGGGCACCACGGTCGGTCCGCAAGGTTTCGTGGTGGAGCCAGGCCCACCGGGTGGCCCGCAGCTCACGGCGGCCCGACAGCCCGAGCTTGCGATAGACCCTCGTCAGGTGGAGCTCGACGGTCCGCGTCGCCATCGCGAGCCGGGCCGCGATCTCCTTGTTGTTCAGGCCCGAGCACACGAGCCGGGCGACCTCGGCCTCGACGGGGATCAGCGCCGGTTCGGGAGTCGTGGCACCGCTCGTGGACTCCTCGATCCGCTTCACCAGCACGATGTCATCGATGTCAACGGCCGTGGCCTGCGCTCGTGCGTAGATCTCGCACGCTGCTGCCTGTTTGCCGTGCGCGGTGAGGCGGTCGCCGTAGTCGCAGAGCACCTCCGCGAGCTCCATCCGGGCGTGTGCCATGCCCAGCAAGCGGATCGCGCGCTCGTAGGCCACGAGGTCCTCGCCGTGGGGAGGACTCGCTCCCGCGACGACCGCCAGGCTCCAGCCGAGTGCGGCGGGCTCACCCCAGCGGGCCGCGGCGGTGTGCTCCTCCATCGCCAGGCGCAGTGCTTCACCGGTGTCACCGCACGCCAGCGCGGCTCGTGCGGCGCGGGAACGCCACGGCAGGACCGCGGGGTTGAGGACACCGGACTCCACCAACGCTTTGCCGCACGCGAGATGACCCTCCAACGCCTCCTGCGGACGGCCCAGCGCCATCGCCACCACCGCCCCGGCCTCCCGCAGCAACGGACTGCCGGCGTCGGCGGGCAGCACCGCTTCGGCACCCCGGGGATCACCGCGGGCGACGAGCATTTCCACCGTCCAGAGCAGCACCAGCGGGCGGATCTCGGCGTCTCGGCGCACCAGTGCGAGCAGGGACGAGTGCCGCGCGAGGTCACCGGTGCGGCGTGCGACGCAGGCTCTGGCGAGCAGCACGTGGTCACCGGGGTTCTCTTCGAGCAGAGCGAGGCTGTGCGCGTCGGCGGCGACGAGTTCGCCCGCGCAGACCAGCGTCGCCAGCGCACGCGACGTGCATCGCGCGTTCGTCCGGCAGGCAGGGGACGCCAACGCCTGTTCGGCCGCCTCGACGGCCTCGGTCCACTTCTCCCCGGCGGCGAGCAGTCCGGCCGCGACGGCGGCCGGGCACGTCCCGCTCATCACGCGGCGGGGACGAACGCCCGGCGAAGCCCTGGTCTGCCCGCCACCCCCATCTTGCGGTAGACGGCGGTGAGGTGGAACTCGACGGTGCGCAGCACCAGTCCCAGCTCGGCGGCGATCTCGCGGTTCGACCGCCCGGCTCTCGCCAGCAGTGCGATCCTGCGTTCCTGCCCGCTCAACGCGGCTTCGCCATCGGTGCGCAGCAACCGCGAGGTCAGCGCCTCCGCCGCCTGCGTCCACCGGGGACAGGACGCGGCCTCGCGCAGGTGCCGGGCGTGCGTGCGGGCACGGCCGGTCTCCCCACGCGTGAGCAGGAGCTGCGCCAGGTCGTGACGTGCCCGCAAGGCCTCGCCCCCGGCCAGGAGGGTGATCGCTTCCTCGATCAGGACGTCGTCACCACCGCGTGCCAGCGCCGAGGCGTGCAGGCCGAGCCCGATGCCCCGTGGCGCGCCCCACCGCCTCGCCGCGACCAGGTCCTTGTCCGCGCAGATCCGCGCGAGCACCAGGTCTCCCGTGTCGGCGGCGGCCAGCGCGGCCGACGACCGCCACGGCAGCACCGCCGGGTTGGCGACGCCCCAGGTGGCGAGCAGCCGCCCGCATTCGAGGAACTCGTCCAGTGCCGCGGCGGCCTGTCCCTCCGCCAGCAGGAGCCGCCCGCGGGCGAAGCGCAGCTCCGCGTCGTCCTGGTGCCCGGGCACCAGGGTGGCGCGCGCACGGTCGAGCTCACCGGCCTCGGTGAGCGCCAGGACCCGCCACGCGCCGGCCACGCCCCGCAGCCGTGGACGGACGTCGCGGGCGAGCAACCGGAGCGCCGCACGAGGATCGCCGCGCAGCAGCATGATCCGCGAGCCGAGCAGGTCGTGGACATCACGGCCGACACCGGTGGCCGTGATCCAGTGCCGGTGCGCGAGAGCGCTCTCACCCGCATGGGTCAAGACCGTCACGGCCTGCCAGAACGTGCCGTCGTCCACAGGCTTCGCGAGCACCTGCCGCGCGGTCGCCACCGCCTCGGCCCGGCCGGTGCCGCGGTTCGCCGCCTGCACCGCGCGGAACACGAGCGCCCGCCGGCACGTCCCCGGACTTCCCGGCAGATAGGTGAGCGCGCCCGGCTCCAGCCCCTGAGCCGCCGCGTCCCCGGCGAGCCGATCGGCTTCGTTCCAGCGTCCATTTCGGACCAGGTCGAACCGGGTGCGGCGAATCTCCTCGAGCAGACCACTGTTCGTCATTCGACAGTGCCTTCCGGCCAATTGACACAACGTGCGACCGTCTTGATTGGTGGACCACCTGGTCTGGACCATACCGGCATTCACCGATCGATTGCACCACTTGGCAAATCGGGAAGATGGGAGTATTCAAAGGAATTGACGGCTACCCGTGGAACAGGTCCGAGCAGTGCTCGGCGAACGCTTGCGCACGGCGCGTGAGCGGGCCTCCCGCTGCCCATCCCAGCACGACAGGGGTGGTGGGCACGGTGTCGCGCAACTCCACCGCCACCACCTCGAGCCCTTCGTACGAAGCGTTCACCACCGGCTGTTGCACGGTCATCGAATAACCGATTCCCCGCGCCACCAGGGACCGGGCCAGTTCGAAACTGCGCGCCCGATGCGTCACCACCATCTCGACCCCGGCCGCCGCGAACACCGAACGGAAGTACTGCTCGCTCGGCGGCACGTCGAGCAGCACAAAAGGATCTTCGGCGAGTTCCCGCAAAGCGACCGCACGCCGTCGCCGCAATCGATGACCGGCGGACAGGAGGATCTTCGGCGGCAGGTCGTACAACGTGCGGGTCGCGATCCCCGGCACCAGGTCCTGGTCGTAGAGGAACGCGATCTCGCACCGCCCGGCGACCAGGTCCTCCCCGATCTCCGGCAGGCTCCCCTCCACGAACCGCACGGACACCTCCGGGTGTGCCCGCTCGAACGTCGCGATCGCGGCGGGGAGGTGGAACGGCGCGATGGGCGCGTAACAACCGACCGTCAGCACGCCGCTGACGTGCCGGCTGAGCCCGCGTGCCTCAGCCCCGAGTTCCCCCATCGCCCCGACCACGCGGCGGGCGTCGGCGAGCACCCGCGCCCCCGCGGCCGTCAGCACGGCACCCCGGCGCGGTGACCGGACGACCAGCCTCAGGTCCAGCACCCGTTCCAGTTCGCTCAACGCCAGTGAGATCGCGCCCTGGGAGACGTGACATCTCGCAGCGGCCGCGGTCAGCGAGCCCGTCTCCGCCACCGCGATCAGGTACTCCAACTGCCGCACCGTCACGTTGGGCAGATTCATGAGCTGAGCTTATAGCTGGCCGGAGAAACGTGAACTGGCCAAAACAATCGCGCCCCGGCATCGTCGCGACCGTGACCCGATCGCACACCCACCCGTTCGTCCCGTACACACCACCGCGCCTGCCGATCGAGGTGGGACTCGACCGCGGCAGGGCGTTCCACCGCCTGCTCGACGCACGCCGGTCCGTGCGCTGGTTCTCCCCCGATCCCGTTCCCACCACAGCGATCGAACTCGCCGTCCTGGCCGCGAACACCGCCCCGAGCGGCGCGCACCAGCAGCCGTGGCGGTTCGTGGCGACCCAGGACCCGGACCTCAAGCGCCGCATCCGTGAGGCCGCCGAGGAAGAGGAACGCCGCTTCTACCACGAGCGCGAGATCCCGGAGTGGCGCGCGGCGCTCGCACGACTGGAGACCGACGCGACCAAGGAGTTCCTGGAGGTCGCGCCCTGGCTGGTGGTCGCGTTCGCGCAGAAGCAGCAGGACGGCAGGAAGACCTACTACACCAACGAGAGCGTCGGCATCGCCTGCGGTTTCTTCATCGCGGCACTGCACTCGATGGGCCTCGCGACCCTCACGCACACGCCGAACCCCATGACGTTCCTGCAGGATCTCCTCGGACGCCCCGGCGAACGGCCGTACGTCCTCT
This sequence comes from Streptomyces sp. ID05-26A, assembly GCF_033794685.1. Classification (NCBI taxonomy): domain Bacteria; kingdom Bacillati; phylum Actinomycetota; class Actinomycetes; order Kitasatosporales; family Streptomycetaceae; genus Streptomyces; species Streptomyces sp. ID05-26A. The sequence goes on along the minus strand of NZ_JARAYZ010000003.1, from coordinate 36,571 downwards.
TCCCGATCGGCTACCCGGCCGACGACTGCGAGGTGCCGGACCTGCGCCGCAAGCCCCTCTCCGAAGCGCTCACACTTGCCTGATCGTCCCACCGAGGTGGACCATCGGGGACGTGGACGAACTACGCGCGCTGATCAGCAAGCACGCCGGCCCGGACCTGACCACGTCCATCCCGGACGTGCTGGTGTCCAGGACGACGGTCGGCGGCCCGCCCGCCCCGTCGATGACCGGCACGATCCTCGCGTTCGTCGCCCAAGGCCGCAAACGCATCGCGTTGGGTGAGCGCGTCTACGACTACCGGGCCGGCCAGTACCTCGTGGCGTCCATCGACATGCCGATCACCGGCAACTACGTAGACATCAGCCCGTCCGAACCCGCACTGGGCCTGGGCCTGGTCCTGAACCCCGAGATGGTCGCGGAACTCCTCCTGACCGACGACTTCCCGAAACCCGCGGGCACCCCGGAGGGCCTGGCCGTCAGCGACGCCTCCCCCGAACTGATCGACGCGGTCACCCGGCTCGCCCGCCTGCTGGACCGGCCGAGGGACGCGCGGGCGCTCGCCCCGTTGATCAAGCGGGAGATCCTCTGGCGGGTCATGACGGGCGAGCAGGGCGCGGTGATCCGCCAGCTCGGCACGCAGGACAGCAGCCTGAGCCACATCGCGCGGGCGGTCCGGTGGATCCGGGAGAACTACGCCGAGTCGTTCAAGGTCGGGAACGTCGCGCGGATCGCCGGCATGAGCGAGTCGGCGTTCTACCGCAACTTCCAGGCCGTCACCGCGATGAGCCCGATCCAGTTCCAGAAGCAGATCCGCCTGCAGGAGGCCAGGTTGCTGCTCGCGACGACCAGGGACGTGACGAGCGTCAGCCACCGCGTCGGCTACGACAGCCCGTCGCAGTTCAGCCGCGAGTACCGCCGCCAGTTCGGCGCGCCGCCCAGCCAGGACGCGAAACTCACGCTCCAGCACGCTCTCTGACGTCCAGGTAGACCGCGCGGACCTCCAGCGTCCGCTCGACCTTCTCGATCACGGGCGCGAAGAACTGACGCCGGTGCTCGGCGTCGCTCATCGAGATCACCGAGAAGTACATGCTGCCGAACGCCGCGAACAGCGTGGCGTTGCGCAGCATCGCCGACGGGACACCGGGAATCATCGACTCGATCGCCGGTGACCCGATCCACTGCTCGGCGATCTCCGGCGTGACGACGATCAGGCCGAGGATCACGAAGAACACGAACAGCGAGAGCCCGATCACCGCGGCCTGCACGAGCTGCCGGATCGCGAGCATCACCAGCAGGTTGCGCGACTGGCGGCCGTTCAACCGCTTGGGCGGCAACGGTTCCGCGATCTCGACCCCGGACAGCGGGGTGCCCTTGCAGGCGACGGTGAGCACCTCCGGCCGCAGGTCCTGCTCGACCCGGCCGATCTCGTCGCGCAGGCGGGCGGCCGCGGCTAGCACCGTGATCGAGGCGAACAGCAGCACGACCAGGCTCACCCGCGGCCACAGCAGCCGGTTCATCGCCTGCCACAGCTCACCGGTGAAGAACAGGAACAGCGTCACGAACAGCATCGGCGGCAACGCCCGGCCGATCAGGTGCACGCTGTTGCGCAGGTCCGCGATCACATGCCGGATGGCCGCCTTCAGCAACGCGCCCAGCCCGTAGGTCGTGGCCAGCATCGTCGCGACGAACGCCAGCCCGAACACGACGACGAACCAGGCCAGCGCTCCCCACACCGGTTCGGGTTCCGCGTCGCCGTCCGGTGCGGTGAACCGGATCTCCAGCGCGTACTGGATCAGCGGCGTGATCACCGGGATCACCGCGTAGACGATCAGCACCAGCACGGTCATGCGGGGCGAGAAGCTCGGCATCCGCCGCACGAACAACGAGAGCAGCACCCACGCGGAGACCATCACCGCGACGATCACCCCGAGCAACAACCCACGCGACAGCCCGGTGAACTGTTGCAGCACCAGCCACGCGAAGCTGCCGACCGCGACGAACGTCAGTGCCGGCAGCATCCGCGGCAGCACGTGCGACCGGAAGCCGTAGCCCTCGATCATCGTCGGCGCGCCCTGCCGGACGAACCACTGCTCGGTTCGCCGCACCACCGCCGGGGAGATCATGCGGTGGATCATGCCTCACCGTTCGAACAGCCGCGCCATGATGGAGTAGTAGTGGGTCGGCGTGATGCGGGCGAGCGCGTCGAACACGTACGCGTCCGGTCCGACCAGGATGCGCGACTTGCCCTTCTCGACCCCGCGGTGGATGGCCTCGGCGGCCTTGTCCGGGGTGGTCAGCGCGATCTTGTCGAAGTCCGCAGCGATCTGCTCCAGCGACCGGCCCTGCTCGTCGAGCTCGGTGTGGAAGCGCCCCTTGCGGACGATGTTGGTCTTGATGCCGCCGGGGTGCACGGCCACGGCCGAGACGCCGGTGCCGCGCAGTTCCTGGCGCAGCGAGTCGGTGAAACCGCGGACGGCGAACTTCGCGGCGCAGTAGGCGCTCTGGTTCGGCATGCCGCACAACCCGAACACGCTGGAGGTGTTGACGACGACGCCGTAGTTCTGCTTGACCAGCAACGGCAGGAACGCCCGCGTGCCGTTCACGACACCCCAGTAGTTGACGTCGAACAGCCAGGAGTCGTCCTCCGCCACGGAGTTCAGCACGCTCGTGGACGTGGCGACGCCCGCGTTGTTGAACACGGCCGCGAGCGGCAGGTCCAGCCAGGCCTGGACCTCCTTGGCGAACCGCTGCACGTCGTCGGCGTCCCGCACGTCCAGGATCCGGCTGAGCACCGGGCCCTTCAGCGACGCGGCGGTCTCCTCCAGCCCGATCTCGTCGACGTCGGCGATGACCACCGGCGAACCGTGCCGGGACAGCCGTCGCGCGAGGCTGCGGCCGATTCCCGAGGCCGCCCCGGTGATCACGGCCGGACGCCCTGAGATCCTGCGGACCATGTGTCTGCTCCTGTCGACGAGGACGGCGGAGCACTCACGTTAGCGGCGCAGCTCGGGGAACTGGTCATCGCGCCACTCCCCTGTTCCGCCGACGCCTTCTTCCTCGCGCGTGCGCAGGTCGACGCGCCGGATCTTGCCCGAGACGGTCTTGGGCAGTTCGGAGAACTCGAGCCGCCGGATCCGTTGGAACGGCGCCAGGTTCTCCCGGGCGTGCTTCAGGATCTGCAGCGCCGTCTCGCGGTTCGGCTCCCACCCCGCGCTCAACGCGACGTACGCCTTGGGCACCGCCAGCCGGAGCGGGTCGGGTGCGGGCACCACCGCCGCCTCGGTGACCGCGGGGTGCTCGATCAGCACGCTCTCCAGTTCGAACGGCGAGATCTTGTAGTCCGACGCCTTGAACACGTCGTCCGTGCGCCCGATGTAGAACAGGTAGCCGTCCTCGTCACGGCTCGCGATGTCGCCCGTGTGGTAGTAACCGCCGGCCATCGCCTCGGCGTTGCGCTCGTCGTCGCCGAAGTAGCCGACCATCAGCGACATCGGCCGTTGCGCGAGGTCGACGCAGATCTCGCCCTCGTCGGCCGGTGCACCGGTGATCGGGTCGACGAGCACCACCGGGACGCCCCGCAGCGGCCGTCCCATGGAGCCGAGCTTCACCGGCGCACCCGGCACGTTGCCGACGGACAGGGTGGTCTCGGTCTGGCCGAAGCCGTCGCGGATCGTGAGACCCCACTGCTTCTGGACCTGCTCGACCACCTCGGGGTTCAGCGGTTCGCCGGCGGCCACGACCTCGCGCAGCCCGCCCGGTCCACCGCTGAGGTCGGCCTTGATCAGCATCCGCCACACCGTCGGCGGCGCGCAGAACGTGGACACGCCCTTCGCGCGGATCTGGCCGAGCAACGCGGCCGCGTCGAACCGGGCGTAGTTGTAGACGAAGATCGTCGCTTCGGCGATCCACGGTGCGAAGAAACAACTCCAGGCGTGCTTGGCCCAGCCCGGCGAGCTGATGTTGAGGTGCACGTCGCCGGGCTCGACGCCGATCCAGTGCATGGTCGTCAGGTGCCCCACCGGGTACGAGACCTGGGTGTGCTCGACGAGTTTGGGGCGGCTGGTCGTGCCGGAGGTGAAGTAGAGCAGCAACCGGTCGCCGGCGCCGGTCTCCGGGTGCGGCACCGGGTTCTCGGGCGCCTCGGCCGTCTCCGCGTAGTCGAGCCAGCCCGCCGCCGTGCCGCCGACGGAGATCAGCACGGGTCCTTCCTCGAACTTGCCGGCGTCCTCGGCGCGCGCGATGACGTGCCGCACGGAACCCCGGTGCAGCCGGTCGGCGAGGTCGGCGGGCCCGAGCGCGGTGGTCGTCGGCATGATCACCGCACCGAGCTTCATCACCGCGAGCATCGACTCCCACAGCTCGACCTGGTTGCCCAGCATGATCATCACGCTGTCGCCGCGGCCGACGCCGTGCGACGCGAGCCAGCGCGCGACGCCGTTCGACCGGCGGCGCAGCTCCTCGAACGAGTAGGCGCGCTCGGAGCCGTCCTCCTCGACGATGTGCAGCGCGGTGGTGGAGTTGCCCTCCGCGATGACGTCGAACCAGTCGTGCGCCCAGTTGAAGGCGCCGTCGAAACTCGGCCAGGTGAACGCGCCGGGGTCCGTGAGCATCAGGTCACGGGCCGCGCGGTAGATGTCGTGACTGGACATGTCGCAGAGGGTGGAGAGGGCCGGGGCCACCGGATACCCCCGGATGGGGGTGTACCCCTTTTCGAGGGTGCGGCCGTCAGCGAAACTGCTGGCGTGCTGCCAGACCGTTTCCAGACGTTGCTCCCGCAACGCCTGGACATGCTCCGCCGAGCCACCGGGCTGCCCGTCGTGTTCGGCGGCGCGGTCACGCCCGGCCACGAACTGCTGTTGACCAGCTTCCAGGGCACCCACGGCACCTCGTTGCACGGACTGCGCGTCGGCACCGGCCGGGGCCTCGGCGGCACTGCGATAGCGATGGGCACCGCGGTCCGCGTCAACGACTACGCCACCACTCGTGCCATCACCCACGAGTTCGACCAGATGGTGGTGGTGAACGAACGCCTGACCTCGGTGTTCGCCTACCCGGTGACCGTGCGCGGCACCGTGCACGGCGTCCTCTACGGCGCCGTGCGCGGACTAGCGACCGTCGGTGACCGGGCGATCAGGATGGCCGGTGCCATCGCACAGGGATTCGCACAGGACTTGGACATGCCTTCCATCCAGACGCAGGCCGCACTCCGGGAACTGGCCGAGGTCGCCAAGCTCGTCGGCGATCCCGTGCTGCGCGAACGACTTCGCAAGGTGCACCAGAACCTCGGCGGTGAGGCTCCCGTCAGCGTCCCCACCGGCCTGACGCCCCGGGAACTCGATACGCTTCGGCTGGCCGCGGTCGGTGCGTCCAACCGGGAGATCGCCGCCGAGCTCGGGTTGAGCACCGAAACCGTCAAGGCCTACCTCCGGGGCGCGATGCGCAAGCTGGGGGTGCACAACAGAACCGCCGCCGTCCACGCGGCGAGGTCGACGGGAGCGCTCTAGATGTCGTTGATGGAGAAGGCCGTGATCGGCACCGATCGCCTGCTCTACAAGCTGACCGGCGGCAAGTTCACCCTCGTCTCACTGTCGAAGCAGACAGGGCTGACGCTGATCACAGTCGGCGCCAAGTCCGGTGAGCGGCGCGAGAACCAGGTCCAGTACGTGGCCGACGGCGACTCGATGCTCGTCGTGGGGTCCAACTGGGGCAAGCCCCACCACCCCGCGTGGACCACGAACCTGCTGAAGAACCCGGACATCCAGGTGAACGTGCGCGGCGACGTCCGCGACGTGCGGGGCACGCTGCTGGAAGGGGCCGAGCGGGAGGCCGCCTGGACTCGCATGGTGGCGGCCTGGCCCGCGTTCCAGGACTACGTGGAGCGTTCAGGCGGCCGCGAGCTGCGGGTCTTCCGCCTGACTGCGCGCTGAGTCCCAAGCCAGCCACACGCAGCCCACGACCATGAGCACGCCGTGGGCGATGCGCACCGCCGGCGGCGTGAAGAACTGCGGCAGGAACAACACGAACCCGGCCGCGAACACGATCGCCGCGGCGGTGCGGAGCTTCAGCGCGACCATGACCGCCGCGACGCCCATGGTGACGAGGCCGAGCCCGAACATCGTGACGGCGAACGGGTTGTAGCGCACGGCCTCGGCCAGTTCGAGGACGTTCGGCTGTTGCGCGACGGCGTGCAGGCCGAAGTCCTCGGCGCCGTAGTACGGCAGCGTGAGGCCGGCGCCGACCCAGAACGTGATCGCGGCCGTGCGGTGGATCTCCAGCAACGCGATCGGCACCAGGATGAAGCCGATCATCGCGAACAGGTGCGACAGGACCCAGGCGGTCGACCCCATGGAGGCCGCGGCTCCGGCTGCCGTCGTCTCGTCGTGCCACGGTCTCAACGCCGGGTACAGCAGGAAGAGCAGGCCCGCGGCGGTCAGCGTCCACTTCATGATTGCCCCCTGAGATCGGCGAGATACATCCGGACGAGCTGGTCGTAGGTGTCGTCGAGGCCCTCCGGCAGGCCGAACCCGCCACCGGACTCGATCGACGCGAAGCCGTGCACGATCACCCGAAGCCGCCGTGTGGCGTGGATGGCGTCGGAGCCCTCCAGTCCGTAGCCGCGCAGGGTGGCGAGCAGGACCTCCATGAACTTCAGGCCGGCCGCCCGCTGCAGTTCGTCGTGCAACGGGTCCATCGGCATGGCCGTGTACCGCTTCGGGTGCTCCTGGACGTACGCGCGGTAGGAGTGCATCAACACCCTCACCGCCTCGTCGCCCGACAGGCCCAGGACCGCGTCGGTGAACCGGGCCGTCATCTCCTCGATCAACCGCACTCCGACCTGGCCCTTGAGCTCGCCGAGGCTCGCGACGTGCTTGTACAGCGAGGGTGTGGCGACACCGGTCCGCGCGGCGACGGCGGCGAGCGTCAGGGCGTCGACACCGTGCTCGTCGACGAGTTCCAGCGCGGCGTCCACGACCTTGGCGGTGGTGAGACGAGATCGAACGGCCATAGCTAAAAAGCTAACATCATTAGCCTGCGAGTGTCCAGCGCAGGTTTTGTGAAGATCTTGCGGATCCTCGGCGGAGTCGGTGCCCTCGGCGCTATGAAGGGGAGGTCATTCGCATCGGCAAGGAGAATCCATTGCGATTAGCCAAGATCCTGGGGGCGGTCTCCGCGAGCGCACTGTTCGCGGCGACCTTTGCGGCTGCACCGGCCACCGCCGGTCCGACGTTGCAGAACTCGATCGATCCCGGCTCCGTCAAGGAGTCGATCGAGTACCTGATGCAGACCTATCGGGTCAGCGAGCGCGAGGCGCTGCGCAGACTCGAGCTCCAGAACGACGCGTCGAAGCTCGACGCCACGTTGAAGAAGGAGGCCGCCGGCGAGTACGGCGGCATGTGGATCGACCAGCAGGCGGGCGGCAAGCTCGTCGTCGCCATGACGAAGCCCGTTGCCGCGCAACGTCACATCGCGGCCCTGCCCGACCGCGCCAACGTCACCGTGCGCACGGTGAAGAACTCGCTGGCCTCGCTGCGGACGACGTACGACCGGATCAGCGGCCAGGTCGGGGAGAAGGCCGAGTCGGTGTACCTGCCGGCCATCAGCCAGACCGAGAACAAGGTCGTCGTCTGGGAACGCTCGTGGCTGAGGAAGCCGGGCGTGGCCGCACAGGCGGAGGCACGCACGTTCGACGCCGACCCGAACCTGGTCACGGCACGCACGCTGCAGAAGCCGACGCCGTACGCGGGCAACCCGGTCGACTGGGGTTTCTGCCACCCGCTCTACTGCACGAACTACGGCCCCATGCGCGGCGGCCTGCGCCTGGACATGCAGCGCAACGCGCCCCTCGGTGAGGTTCCCACCTGGGGCGGGTGCACCGTCGGGTTCAACCTGCGCACCACGGGCGGCGCGTTCCCCGGTGTCCCCTGGGTGCTGACCGCGGGCCACTGCGTGAGCACCAAGACGAACGGCACACCCACCCAGCACAACAACCAGCCGATCCTGGAGCAGCGCTACGTCTGGAAGAACGCCTACCCGTACGACTACAACGCCGTGAGGTACGTCAACGCCGCCACTGCGAACACCTGGCTGGAGGGCCAGACCAACCGCAACACGGTCCTCAAGTACTGCCGCAACGGCGGCCTGGACAGCAACGGCGACACCCCGTGCGGCCCGCAGGCGACCTCCCAGAACCAGGAGATCACCTCGGTCACCCCGCTGGAGCAGATCCTGGCCGGCGCGATCGTGTGCGCCACCGGGTCCGGTTCCAGCGCGGTGAACTACCCGGACTCCGTCGACAGCGGCGCCGGTGAGGGTTACCTCGTCGGCACCCGGTGCGGCCGGGTCCTCTCGACCGACGTCGGCATCAACACCGACGTGTGCGCGAGGAACGGCGACAGCGGCAGCCCGTTGTTCAGCCAGGTCACCAAAGCGGGTCTCGGCATCCTCAACGGCAGCCAGCAGGCCCGTAGCGGCGCCTGCCAACTGGGCGAGCTGAACAACTACTCGCCGCTCTCGACGGTCCTCGAGGACCTCAGCGCCCGCCAGATCAGCGGCGGGTCGGTCTTCAACGTCATCACCACTCCGCAGGGCTGATCACCGTCTCCGGAGGGCCTGGTTCGAGGCCCTCCGGAGACGCGTTTTCGACTTAAGTAGCCTTAAATCCGCTGGTATGGACGTAGATCACTTGAGAGCGCTCTCATCTGACAAATTCGTGAAAACCTTTACACGTTGACCGAGGGTCACGGCGCGACAACACTTCCGAACCACTGGGCGCACAACTCAACACCCGGAAAGGTCGGTTCGATGCAGCGACGCATCGGGACGGCCCTCGCTGCCGCCTTGATGGTGGCCGCAGGGATCACCGTCGCCACCACCAGCCAAGCTCCCCCTGCCAACGCGGCGGTGACCTGGGCCGACGAATTCAACGCTCCCGCCGGCTCAGGTGTCGACGGTGGCAAGTGGAACATGGAAGTGGGCAACAACAACGGCAACAACAGGGAACACCAGTGGTACCAGTCGGGTACCTCCAACGCGGCGCACGACGGCCAGGGCAACCTCGTCATCACCGCCAAGAAGGAGAACCCCGGCAACTACAACTGCTGGTACGGCCGGTGTCAGTACACGTCCGCGCGCATCAACACCGCGAACAAGTTCACCCAGACCTACGGCCGGTTCGAAGCGCGCATGAAGATGCCGCGCGGCAAGGGAATCTGGCCCGCGTTCTGGATGCTCGGCGCTGACATCAACACCGGCAACCCGTGGCCGGGTTCGGGCGAGATCGACATCATGGAGTTCCTGGGACACCAGACGAACACCGTGTACGGCACGATCCACGGTCCTGGTTACTCCGGCGCGGGCGGCAAGTCCCACGCCTACAACGGCCCGAACTTCTCCGACGGTTTCCACAACTTCGCAGTGGACTGGAAGCCCGGCGAGATCACGTGGTCGGTGGACGGCAACGTCTACGCCCGCAACACGCCGACGGACGTCAACGGCAACCCGTGGGTGTTCAACAAGCCGTTCTTCATCATCATCAACCTCGCGGTCGGTGGTGAGTGGCCGGGTTACCCGGACGCCAGCACGACGTTCCCGCAGCAGCTCGTGATCGACTGGGTCCGCGCCTCCTCCACCGACAGCCCGCCTCCGGGCGGCGGCTCGGAGATCCGCGGCATCGGCGGCAAGTGCCTCGACGTTCCGTGGGCCAACACGGCCAACGGCACGCCCATCCAGATCGTCGGCTGCAACGGCAACGCCGCCCAGAAGTGGAGCCGTCCAGGAGACGGCACGATCCGCGCGCTGGGCAAGTGCCTCGACGTCAACGGCAGCGGAACCAGCAACGGCACAGTGGTCCAGCTCTGGGACTGCAACGGCACGGGCGCCCAGCAATGGGCCGTCAGCGGGGCACAGGACATCGTGAACCCGCAGTCCAACAAGTGCCTGGACGCCGTGGGTGGTTCCTCGGCTGACGGCACGAGAACCCACATCTGGGACTGCCTCGGCGTCGCCAGCCAGAAGTGGGCCGTCTGAGATCTCTCCCCGCCGGGTCGCCCATGACCTGACAGGGAGAAGTACGGCGCTGGACGTGAACCCCCGCGGCGGATGGGTTCACGTCCAGCGCTTTCTCGTCGGCGGGGTCAGGCCAGAAGCCGTGCCACGGCCCAGTCCTGCACCGCGACACCGACCGACTTGAACACCGTCCGGCCTTCGCGCAGTGGCGGATTCCCCAGCGCCGCACCGAGTTCGACGAGCGACTCCAGCCGCAGCACGCCGCTCTGGACCGCGCGGATGATCTCTCCGGCCTCGCTCAGCGCCGCCTCGACCTGGTCCACGACCACGACCCCGGCGGTCGCCAGCAGCTCCTCGGGCAGCTCCCGCATCACCGGCCGGTACGAGCCGATCGCGTTGACGTGCACCCGTTCCTTGAGCGCGTCGCACCGGAACAGCGGCACGGTCGACGCCGTCGCACAGCACACGACGTCGGCATCCCGCACGGCTTCCTCGGCCTGCGCCGCCACGTCCATGACCGTGTCCGGCAGCTCGTCCTTCAGGCTCTCCAGCAACGCCTCGGCCTTCTGGGCGTCCCGGTTGAACACGACGAGCTTCTTCAACGGCCGCACCGCGTGCACGGCCCGGACCTGGTCCGCGGCCTGCGCCCCCGCTCCCAGCAACGCCAGGTGCGAGGCGCCCTCGTCGGCGAGCAGATCCGTTGCCACACCGACGACAGCGCCGGTGCGCAGGGTCGTGAGCGACACCGCGTCCGTGACGAACTGGCCGTCCGGGTGCGAGTACACGACCGTGCCCGCGATCACCGGATCCCGTTCGACCTCGATGCTGACGACCTTGACCGCGGTGGAGTTCGTCGGCCGGTGGTGCACCGCCATGACGAGGGACCTGCTGTCACCGAACGCGTGCCGCGGCGGCAGGTCGAACTCCTCCGCGGCGAGCCCGACGAACGCTTCTCTCACGGCCACGATCGCTGCGGGCATCGTCATGGGTCCGGATGGTAACGACTCAGCCCGAGCGCTTGACCGCCCCCAGGAACGAGACCCACGCGCCCGGCCCGACCTCGACGTGGGCGGCCGGCGACTTGCTGTCCCGGATCCCGACTCCCGCGGCCACCTCGACGCACGCGCTGGCGTTCGCGCTGCGGGTGCTCTTGCGCCACGCGGCCATCGAGGACTCCTCACGTCAGCAGCTTCTTGATCAGCTCCTTCGATTGTTCCGCATCCAAGGCGACCAGTTCCAGACCCTCGACGACCCGCGCGTACGACTTGACGGCCGGCGGCGCCTCGATGATGAGGCTGGAGTTCTCCGCTTCCAGGAACACGACGTCCTCGTACCTGTCGAACGTCATCAGGTCGAACGACCCGGCCATCCCGGCGTGCGCACCGGCATCGAGCGGCACGACCCGGATGACGACGCTCGGCCGCGCGGCCAGCCCGGCCAGGTGCTCGACCTGCTCGCGCATCACCGCGGGCCCACCGACCTGACTGAGCAACACCGCCTCGGGGATGAAGAAGACCGACTTCATCCCGCCGCTCAACACCTCGTGCCGCTCCGCCCGCGCCGCGACCCGTTCCTCGCACTCGTCCGCCGGCACGTTCACACACCCGGCGATCACCGCACGCGTGTAGTCCGAGGTCTGCAACGTGCCGTGCAGCAACATCGTCTGCCAGCTGACCAGCTTCTCGGCCAGCCGCTCGTGCTCGACCAGCGTGCGCGGGCTGATGGGCGCACAGGCGCCGTGCTCCTGCCACCAGCCCCTCACGCCCGTACCGGTGAAGAGCGACAGCAGGTGGTCCCGTTCTGCGGGCGGCGTCCGGCAGGCGCCCAGCAGCAGGGCCAGCTCGAGCTCGTTCGCGCCGCCCTTGCCGTTGATCAGGTCGGACAGTTTCGCTTCCTGCCAGCCAACGAGCTCGGCGACCTTGCGCGAGGTCATTCCCGTGGCGGCGACGGCCGCCCGAAGACCGTCGCCGAACTCACGGCCCCTCACAGTGGAGAATCTTTTCGGCATGTCCGAGAACGTTAGCCCCATTCTCGGACGCTTCGAAACATTCAATGTCAACACAACCCAAAAGGGCGGTGGCTTGGAGCAGGTCCAAGTTGGAAACTAATTCCGTGAAGTTCCGATGGTTGCCCCACGAGGGGCTGCGACACGCAATCTCCGATGAGCCGGACAGGGGGCGGCTCATCGAGAGCCTGTGCGGGGATCCCTTTGTACCGCAAGAACCAGACCTGTGGACGAGCAAGAACGTGTGGCCGACGTGCCTGGACTGCGACGGCATCTGGCGAGAGAGCGAGGGGATTCTCCCATGGCCGCGGAAATCCTGACCGAGGACCTGCTGCGCATATCTCTTCAGCGCCTCTCACGTGAGGTGGTGAAGACTTATCCACAGTTCGGTGAGCTACTCGCTCAGAACATGCTGCGCACTTGTGGGTTGATTCCCGATCTGGAGCGAGCAGAGCACTACCGCGAGCTCGGCACGTTGCTCACCGACCTCGGCCGGCTCTATCACGCCGAGGCCGACCTGCTCAGCACGGTGGAGTCGCCGCCGGACTGAAGCCGTTCATCCTTGCCCGATCCTGACCGGAAGAGGCGAGAGCTCTCCCCACTTTCGCTTCGTCATGCCGGCCTCCTCGTCGGCGAACGACCAATCGCCCGACGCGGAGGGTTGCCGGCTTCAGCCGAACGGACGCGCTACGCGGACATCACGACCGCGCGTCCGCTGGTGTCGAACTCGTGCGCCAGCGTCCGCAACGGCTGTCCACCGGCGGCCCACGCTGCCGTCCAGGTCAGGCACTCGGCCGCCCCGTTCCCGCCGCGCTCCACCAGGTCCACCCCGATCGAGTCGAGCCACTCCCGGGACGTGCCACCGATCCCGGCGAGGAACTCCTCGTCCCAGGCCCGCACCAACTCGCGGACGGTCCCCTCGGCGCGCGCCCGCTCATTGACCGACCGGATCCACACCTGCCGTTCCTCCTCCGACAGCACCACCCCGGTCTCGGGCTCGCGGAACCCGGGCAGGTCGTGCGCCAGCCCGCCCGACCCGACGTACAGCACCCGGCGGTCCGCGAAGAACTCCCCCACCCGCCGTCCCAGCGCCGCCGCACGCCGGAACGTCGCGTGCGGTGGTGACGCGCAGTTGACGAAGACCGGCAGCACGGGCTTGGCGGAGATCGACCCCAGCAGGTCCCGCGTCGTGTGCCCGAACGCGTGGTCCAGGGCGGCCTCGTAGGCGGTGGCGATGTCGAACTCACCCTCCACCAGGTCCGCGACCAACGCACGACCCAGCGAGGAAGGCACGTCGTAGGAGCCGACCGGCCCGGCGACGTCGCCCTGGGCGGAGGCCGACAGCACCACCGCGAAGGTCGGCACCACGGCGCGGAAGGCGCGGCGGTGGTCAGTGCCGAAGAAGACGACCAGCTCCGGGTCGAACTCGCGGACGGCCTCGCGCGCGGTGCCGATCGCCTCGCGCACCGGACCGAAAGGCGCGCTCGGCAGGGTGACGAGGTGGGAGGCGCAGACCGTCAGTCGGTTCTTCACCGGGCCAGTCTAGGTTCCGGGGCGTGACGGGAAGTGCACTTGCGGTGATCATCGCGGCGGGCGGGGGCAGCGTCATGGAGACGTTCTTCGAGGGAACGCACAGCTGACGCAGCTCAACAGCGCGCGGATCGACGCGGACGGAATCGGCGGCTTCAACCGACCGGCCGGCCGCCGGGTTCGACGATGCTCCACAGTGGACGTTCGACTCCGCCAAGGGCGACCGGGGAGGTGGAACCGGAGCCGGACGGCCGCACCGGCCCGGTCCCACCGGGGTCCCGCCCGAGATCACCCCCGCCGCGCGCCCCCACACCCGCCCGCACGAGCCAGCTCACCGACCCGCTGAAAGCGTCCTGTCTCGAACGACTCCAGTCCGAACGGGACGAACCCACGGCGTTCGTCGGCGGGTTCTTCGCGTCCACTGTGGACAGCGTCCCCGCACGTGATCAACGGCAACTCCGGCAAGGCACCCGCGGAGGCCCGCGGGTTCTCCGGCCGGACGCTCGCCGGCGTGACCGGGAACGGTGTCCGGGCCGAGATCCGCCCGCACGTGGACGTGCTCCAGCTCCGGGCGCCGGCGACGTTGCGGCCCGGCGCGGCGGAAACGCTTGCGGCGACGGTGAAACAGGGATCAAGGTCGGCGCCGGTGCGATATCCGACGGGCGCGGTGTGGGAAGGGTCACGTGGTGTGCACGTCGGCGCCGAGTCCGGGATCCGGCCGAGGCACGTCGTGTGGCTCGAACCGGACAGCCGCGTGCTCACCGGGATCAGGCCTGGTCAGGCGAAGATCTCGGTCACGGTCAACGGCGCGACGAGCAGCGCGGACGTGCGCGTCGAGGCGTCGGAGAGCCTCTGAGCTGGTCTGAGTGAGTGCGATGTGAGGCGGTGGGGGAAGATACTCCCCATGACCACCGCCGACAACGGTTTCGCCGACCTGGGGCTGCGCTCCGACATCCTCAACGCACTCACCACGCTGGGCTACGAGGAGCCGACGCCGATCCAGAGCGAAGCGATCCCGCCCCTGCTCGCGGGCAACGACCTGCTGGGCCAGGCGGCCACCGGCACGGGCAAGACGGCGGCGTTCGCGCTGCCGCTGCTCGAGCGCATCGCCGACCGGATCGGCAAGGGCGAGAAGCCGCTGGCTCTCGTGCTCGCACCGACCCGTGAGCTGGCCGTGCAGGTGTCCGAGGCGGTCCACCGCTACGGCCGCCACATGGGCGCCCGCGTGCTCCCGATCTACGGCGGCCAGCCGATCGGCCGTCAGCTGCGTGAACTGTCGCGCGGCGTCGACGTGGTGGTCGCGACCCCCGGCCGCGCCATCGACCACCTCCAGCGCGGCACGTTGCAGCTGAGCGACCTGCAGGTCGTCGTGCTCGACGAGGCCGACGAGATGCTCGACATGGGCTTCGCGGAGGACATCGACGCGATCCTGACCGAGACGCCGGCCGAGCGGCAGACCGTGCTGTTCTCGGCCACGATGCCGCCGCGCATCGACCGCATGGCCAAGAGCCACCTGCGCTCGCCGGTGCTGATCCAGATCGAGCGCGAGAAGACCGAGCCGGGCGAGGCCCCGCGCGTCCGGCAGACCGCGTACCTGGTGCGCCGCGAGCACAAGCCCGCCGCGCTCGGCCGCGTGCTCGACGTCGAGTCGCCGACCGCCGCCGTCGTCTTCTGCCGCACCCGCGACGAGGTCGACCAGCTCACCGAGACGCTCAACGGCCGCGGCTACCGCGCCGAGTCGCTGCACGGCGGCATCAGCCAGGAGCAGCGCGACCGCGTCATGGCCCGCCTGCGTTCCGGCACCGCCGACCTGCTGGTGGCCACCGACGTCGCCGCCCGAGGCCTCGACATCGAGCAGCTCACGCACGTCGTGAACTACAACGTGCCGTCCGCCCCCGAGGCGTACACGCACCGCATCGGCCGCGTGGGCCGCGCCGGCCGTGAGGGCGTCGCGATCACCCTGGTCGAGCCGCGCGAGAACTCGATGCTCAAGACGATCGAGCGCGTCAGCAAGACCAAGATCCCGGTCGAGAAGGTCCCGACGGTCGCCGACCTGCGCGCCCGCCAGCTGGAGCTGACCCGCTCGTCGCTGCACGAGTCGCTGCTCGAGGACGACCTGTCGCGCTTCCGCGTCGTCGTCGAGACGCTGGCCGACGAGTTCGACGTCATGGAGATCGCGCTCGCCGCGGTCAAGCTCGCGCACGAGGCCTCCGGTGCCGCCGCCGACGAGGAGGAGATCCCGGAGGTCCGCCCGCGCGAGGACCGCCCGCGCCGCGACGGTGCCCCCGCGGGCCCGCGCCGCGAGCGCCGTGGCCCGTCCGAGGGCATGACCCGCCTGTTCCTGGGCGCGGGTCGTTCGTCGGGCATCCGGCCGCAGGACATCGTCGGCGCGCTGACCGGCGAGACGGACCTGAAGGGCCGCGACATCGGCGCGATCGAGATCGCCGACCGGTTCTCGCTGGTCGAGGTGCCGGGCGATTCCGCGAACAACGTGATCGAGCAGCTGCGCGACGCCACGATCAAGGGCAAGCGCGTGACGATCCGCCGCGAGCGCCAGCCCCGCTAGGCTTCGAACATGAGACAGCCCCCGCCACGGCTCGGCGGGGGCTGTTTCGCGTTCAGAGAAGTGCAACCCGGGGGAACGAGGTTCAGATGGATCCCGAGTACCGATAGTGCTCAATCTCCCTGCGGGGAGACGAGGTGGGCATCGGCTCCCCGCCTCGCCTGTCGCCAGTGGACGGACGAGCAGGGCAGCCGTAACACCTGCTTCCGGACTTCTGGTCTGGAGACACGGCCCATCCCAGCGGAACGAGGACTGATTTGAGCCCGCAGTACGACTACTACGCCCTGCTGACCGACTTTCACCCCGAGCTCGACGGTTCGAACGGGATCGTGCGCAGGTGGACCGACGAAGCGGGCCAGGTCCACGACGAGTACTACTCGTCGCGACTTGTCTGGGAGAGCACCCGTGACCTCGTCATGATCGAGAACGGCGAGTGGCAGGCGGAGGCGCGTCCGATCCCGGAGGAGGCCGTCGCGGCTTACGAAGCCGCGAAGTACGCGCGCGTCCACGCCGACGATCCCGCGGACGGCAAGTACTCCTACTTCGCGCAGGTAGAAAGCGGCACCTCGGTGGACGCCCCGACATCAGTGGTCCGCACGTGGATCGCCCCGAACGGCCACCACAAGGAGCAACAGCACGTAGGTGGCCCCGGCTACGCCTGGAACGCCAGCTACATCCAAAGTGACATGTTCGATGGCCGCGAACGCGGCGAATTGGTGCCCATCACCGAGGAAACCGCCCTACGACTGATCGAAGTCCGCGAGTGACTCAGGGTTTGCGCGCCTCGACCAGGAACCGCGTCGAAGTGCTCACGAACTCCCCGTGCTCCTGGATGTGCGCGTGCAGGTCCAGGAGCCGATCCCGATACCCCTCCACGGTGAACCCCGGCACGGTCCACAGCACCTTCCGCAGGAAGTGCACGACCGCCGCGACGTCGAAGAACGCCACCCGCAACGCGACCGGTTCCAGCCGCAGCACCTCCAGCCCGGCGGCTTCGGCCTCCGCACGGGCGGAAGCGACACCGCGAGCCTCACTGACCGGCTGCGGTCCCATCATGAAATCCGTGAGCTCCCGGTTCGTGCCGGCCCCGATCTGCTGCGAGAAGTAGGTCCCGCCGGACCGGAGCACCCGCGCGATCTCGGCCCACGGCGTCACGACGGGATGCCGGGAGATCACGAGGTCGAACGAGGAAGCCCGGAAGGGCAGCGGCCCGGCATCCGGCGCGCGCACCACGAACGGCAGGTTCCGCGACGCCACCAGGGCGTTCGGCGGCCACGACTCGGTGGCGGCCATCAGCGGTGGCAACGTTCCTGCCGACGCCGTCACCTCTCCCCCGCCGGTCTGCAGGTCGAGAGCCGATGAGACCGCTCCCAACCGTGCGGCGATCAGCGACGCGTAGCCCCACGGCGGGCGTTCCTCGGTGGCGCGGCCCTCGAACCAGGAGAAGTCCCACCCGTCCAACGGCACGGCCGCGCCCTCGGCCACCAGTTCCTCGAAAGTCCCCATGGGCGGGAATGCCACCACAAGCGCCGGGAAGCGGCCACCGAGAATGGCGGCACCTACCCCGGGCGCAGAGACGCCGCGTCCCTGGTTCGTCTCGCGCACGGCGGGGCAGGTGCCGCAGGGGGTTACAACGACCGAACGGCCGCGCGGTTACGCCCTCAGGCGCAACACAAGCACGACCGTTCGGACTATTGTTGAATAGTCACTCTCTAGAGGGAACTCATCGCAGCCGATAGGCCCTCAGCACCGTCTGGTCGACCGTGTTGCCGTCCGCGTCCGATGCGACCACTCGCAACGACACGAACCCGCCCGCCTTCCCGCCGGGCGGAACGACCGACTTCACCGGGACCCACGTGGCCCCGTCGTCGAACGACGCGTACGCCCGCAGCGAGCGCGCCGAGGCCTTGCCGGACTTGGCGGTGAACTTCACCGGCATGGGCGCTCCGGCCTTCCCGCTGTTGCGCAGGTCGAGCGGCAGCGCGTAGTCGACCTCCAGCAACGGCAGCCTGCCCTCGACGGAACCTGAGAACTCCCACGTGGTCTTCACGTTGGTGGACAACGCGAGTGAGTCGCGGGACGCATCCAGCACGAGCTTGTACCGGCCGTCGCGGGAGGGCGCGTAGAAGGAACCCCTGCGGACGTCGGAGAAGCCCTGCGACACCCCGTCGTGGAACAGTTCGAGGCTTCCACCGCCGGTCTGCCGCCAGTTCTCCACCCAGCCCGATCCACCGAACGGCGAGATCCGCGCGTTGATCAGGTCGCCGGCCCGTTCGACACCACCTCCGTCGGCCCACGGCACGAGCGACGGACCGCTGAGCCGGGGTGAGGTGACGGCGTGCAGGTTCGTGCGCTCGTAGCTCTTGCCCGCCTTGAAGGTCACCGGCTCCACGTGCGCCCACGAGGTCGTGATCGGGTCGTCGCCGCCTCCGTACGAGCGCCCGTCGAAGCCCTCCTGGAACCAGGTACCGGGGGTGAAGTACTCGGTGCGCCGCACGGGAGCGGCGAACCGCTCGTCGAGCGTCACGCCGAGGGCACCGTTGACGACCGGGTTGTTCCGCTGGTTGACCGAGCCGTCCCCGCCGGACGTGTGGTAGCTCGCCTTCACGCGGGCGAGCTCCGAGTGCCGGAACTTCTTGACACCGAAGGGAAGCGCGCCCTTGTTCTGCAGGAACAGCGTGTACGAGACCGGTGAGCCCGCGATGGCCCGCACCGTCAGCTTCGACGGCGTCACGGCCACGTGGTGTTCCGCCGCCGCGATCACCGGGATCGCCGTCTGCTCGTCGTACCCGAACGGCACCGGCCCGGCCCACAGCACGGCGACCGCACCGGCGTCCTTCATCACCTGCGCCACCGCGTAGACGTCCTCGTTCACCGGACGTACCAAAGCGAGCTTCCCGCGCACGTCGGACCCGCGTTCGGCGACGTCGAACCTGTGCTCGCCCGGCGGCAGGTACTTGCTGCTCTCGTAGTACCGCACGGGGAACCCGCCGGGAACCGAGACCAGCGGCTGCCCGCCCTTGAGCCCGGTGTCGTAGGTCAGCTCCGGCAGCGGTGCGCCGAACGACAGGCCGTACAACGGCACCCGGCCGTCGATGATGCTCGCGACACCGCTGATCTTGCCGGGCGCGAACGGCACGCGCAGCTGGGCGTCGCGGTACCAGACCACCGAGTCGCGCTCGGGCAGTTCGACGCCGATCTGCTCGGCCTGCCTGGCGTCCAGCGTCACGGACACGTCCGCCGCCAGCGACACGCGTCCGGCCACCTCGGTCCCGGCGATCGGCACGAACCAGTCGTAGTTCGGCGTCCGCTCGTCGATGCGGCTGAGCACCGCGTAGTCCGCGACCGGCAGCCGCGCCGATCCGGTGCCGTCCGGTCCGATGACGAGCACCGAGGCCTCCTTGGTCGTCATGTTGACCACGACGGCGAACTCGTCCGGCACGGGCTTGCCGTCACGGCCGATCATCGACAACGTCAGCGCGTGCCGTTCCTCCTGCACGTACGCGCCGACGGAGGTGGTCAGCTCGACGCCCGGGCCGGAAGCCTTGACGTGCCCGAAGAACGTGCCGTTGCCCTTGCGCGGGTCCAGCACGACGTCGACTGCGGCACTGCCCTGGGCCGGCACCGTCACCGACGACGGCACGGAGAAGTCCGCGCCGAGGTCGTGCCGCAACTCCAGGGAAACCGGCGCGGAACCCGCGTTCGAGTAGGTGATCGTCTTCGTGAACGTCTTGGTGTGCGGCCATTCCAGCAGCCCGAACGACAGGCTGCCCACCGACGCCCGCACCTGCTGTGTGACCGCGCGGCCGACGTCGAGCAGGCCGGTGCCGGTGCTCGTGGGCGAGTCCGCGACCGGTTTCACCGTCGCCATCAGGTGCGCCTTGAGCTCGGCGGCCGTCCAGGACGGGTGACGCTGCGCCAGCACCGCCGCCGCGCCCGCGACGTGCGGGGCGGCCATCGACGTGCCGGTCAGCCGCGCGTGCAGGTCGTCGACAGCGTGTTCCCACAAGGTGTTCTCGGCGCGGGCGGCCACGATGTCCGTGCCCGGCGCCCCCATGTCCGGCTTGACCGCGTGGTCACCGAGCCGCGGACCGCGGGACGACATCTCCTCGACCGCGCCCTGCTTGGTCAGGTTGGCCACGGCCAGCGCCGCGTCCGCCACCGCCGGTCCGGAGACCTTGCGGAACGTCCCCGCGTTGCCCGCCGCGACCACGAACAGCGCGCCGGTCTCGGCGGTGAGCTCGTTGACCTTCAACGACAACGGGTCCGTGCCGTCGGACTGGTCGCCGCCCAGCGACATGTTGACGACCTTGGCCTTGACCTCGCGCGCCGCCCACTCCATGCCGGCGATCACCGCGCTGTCGAAGCAGTACGAGGCCTCGCAGACCCGGCCCACCGCCAGTGAGGCGCCCTTCGCGACGCCGACGTACTGGCTGCCGCGACCGGCGACCGTGGCCGCGACGTGCGTGCCGTGACCGATGTCGTCCTGGATGCCGGTCGGCGTGAAGTCCTTCGCCGCGGAGACGACGCCCGCGAGTTCCGGGTGCTTCTGGTCGTACCCGGTGTCGAGCACGGCGACCGTCACGCCGGTGCCGTCGAACCCGGCCTGCCACGCCGCCGGCGCGCCCACCATCGGCACGCTCTCGGTCAGCGAGATCTGCGACTTGCCGTCGAGCCACAGCTTCCCGGCGCGCGACGCACTGGCGCGCCGCCCGGTCCACTGAGCCGCCGCGTCCTTCTTCTGGACCGCGCCGGCCGACCGGAAACCGTTGTTCAGCAACGGAATGCGGTCGATCTTGTCGTCGGTGTACCCGTAGCCGTGCAGCGACGTGACGTCGAAGAAGCGCTTGTCGACGCGATCCTGCTCCACCGCGTCGACGGCGTCCGCCGGCACCACGTACTGGTGGCCGTCCTTCACGTACTGGGCGAACTGCATTCCGGGCCGCCCCTCGACCCGGACGAACTCGCCCTTCTCCCCGACCACGACCTTGTCACCGCTGATCAGCGTGATGACCGAGGTCTTCTGGGTTCTCGGTGGTTCCGCCTGCGCCACCGCCACCGGGCTGAGCAGCCCGGCGGCGAGAGCGGTGATCACCAAACATCGTGCTGGACGCACGTGTCCTCCCCTGGGTGTGAACCTCTCCTCCCAGGAAGACTCCGAACTCAGCGTGCGGGTTGCCTCACGCTCCGCGATAGGTGCCGAAGCTCCAGCGGTTGCCCTCGGGGTCGGCGACGGTGAAGCCGCGCGAGCCGTAGTCCTCGTCGCGCAGTCCGCGGATCTCGGTGGCACCGCGGGTCAGGCTCTGGGCGTGGATCTCGTCCGGCCGGTCGGTCACGACGTAGATGGATCCGGCGCCGGCGCGTGTCGCCTCGACCTCGCCGACCGACCGCACGACGGAGCCCAGCATGACGCCGCCGCCCTCGGGCCAGACCATCTCGCAGTGCACGACCTCGCCGTCGGCCTCCCCCGGCACGACGAGATGTTCCTTGAACCCGAACGCCTCCACGAGGAAGCGGATCGCGGCGGGAGCGTCCTGGTAGGACAGGGTGGGCCAGCAGGTGGGTGCGGGTGTGCTCATGACGGCAACTCTGCGCTCTGACCGTGTTCGCTGCCTTGTACGAATGGAAGCTCGGCCGCGATCCACTCGGTCGGGGTCGCCCCGCAGAGCGCCCGCCAGTCCCGGTTGAAGTGCGCCTGGTCGGTGTACCCGCAGGCCGCGGCCACCTCGGTCAGCGTGGGCCGCCGCTCGCCGCGCAGCATGCGGTTCGCCCGCTCGAACCGCATCACACGAGCCATGACCTTGGGCGTGAGCCCGTACTCCGCGGCGAACCGCGCGCTCAGGTGCTGCCGGCTCCACCCGACCTCGGCGGCGATCCCGGCCACCGGCGCCCCCGCCGCGAGCCGCTGCCACGCCCACGCCACCTCGACCTGCTGCCGCACGGGCCGGACCAGCCCGCCGAGCACCTCGTCCAGGCGCGCGAACCGGTCCGTCCACGTCGGCGCGTCCTGCAGCCGTTCGCGCAACTCGATCGCCGGGACGTCCAGGGAGTCGAGCCCCACGGTGAGCGCCGACAACTCGCCCGCCGGCACGCCGAAGAACGCTCGCATGCCCAACGGCGTGAGGTCGCACTGGACGCCGTGCTGGAACCCGTCGTGCGTGATGAGCACGGCCTCGTCGTGCAGCCCGCCGCACAGCGCGGCGAACCGGCCCTCGGGCAGGTCGACCGTGCCGTCCATCGTCACCACGAGGGTCAGCGAGCGCGACGGCAGGCCGCGGTGCACGCCGGGCTCGGTGCGCATCCGATACCCGGAGTACCGCGTCACGAAGGGTCGCAGCCGCGGGTGCGGCAGGCCGACGACGTGCTCGACGTCCACGTTTCCGATGGTAATCCCACCGAAACGCCGCGAGGGGCGCGCTCCGGTCTGGAGCACGCCCCTCGCGGGAGTTCGCCTAGAGCGAGGAGATGAGGCGCTCCACGCGCTCGTCCACCGCCCGGAACGGGTCCTTGCACAGCACGGTGCGCTGCGCCTGGTCGTTCAGCTTCAGGTGCACCCAGTCGACCGTGAAGTCACGACCGGCCGCCTGCGCGGCGGCGATGAAGTCACCGCGCAGCTTGGCCCGCGTGGTCTGCGGCGGGGTGTCCTTGGCGGCCTCGATCTCGCCGTCGTCGGTCACCCGCTCGACCTGGCCCTTGCGCTGCAGCAGGTCGAACACGCCACGACCACGGCGGATGTCGTGGTAGGCGAGGTCGATCTGGGCGATGCGCGGGTTGGACAGGTCCATGTTGTGCTTTTCCATGTACCGGTTCATCAGGCGGTTCTTGATGGCCCAGTCGATCTCGCGGTCGATCTTGGTCAGGTCCTGCGCCTCGACCGCGTCGAGCGTGCGGCCCCACAGTTCGAGGACGCGCTCGGCCATCGGGTCCGGCGAGCGCTTGGCGCAGTGCTCGACGGCCTTCTCGAAGTACTCGCGCTGGATGTCGAGCGCGGAGGCTTCCTTGCCACCCGCGAGGCGGACGGTGCGGCGGCCGGTGAGGTCGTGGGAGATCTCGCGGATCGCGCGGATCGGGTTGTCCAGCGAGAAGTCCCGGAACTGGACGCCCTGCTCGATCATCTCGAGCACCAGGTTCGCGCTGCCGACCTTCAGCAGCGTCGTCACCTCGGACATGTTCGAGTCGCCGACGATGACGTGCAGGCGCCGGTAGCGCTCGGCGTCGGCGTGCGGCTCGTCGCGGGTGTTGATGATGGGGCGGGACCGCGTGGTCGCGGACGACACGCCCTCCCAGATGTGCTCGGCGCGCTGCGAGAGGCAGTACACGGCGCCTCGCGGGGTCTGCAGCACCTTGCCCGCGCCGCAGATGAGCTGCCTCGTCACCAGGAACGGCAGCAGGACGTCCGCGATGCGCGAGAACTCACCGGCCCGTGCGACCAGGTAGTTCTCGTGGCAGCCGTACGAGTTGCCCGCGGAGTCGGTGTTGTTCTTGAACAGGAAGATGTCGCCGCCGATGCCCTCGTCGGCGAGCCTGCGTTCGGCGTCGACGAGCAGGTCCTCGAGGATCCGCTCACCCGCCTTGTCGTGCGTGACGAGCTGGGCCAGGTCGTCGCACTCCGCCGTGGCGTACTCCGGGTGGGAGCCGACGTCGAGGTAGAGCCGGGAGCCGTTGCGCAGGAAGACGTTGGAAGAACGCCCCCAGGAGACGACCCGGCGGAACAAGTACCGCGCGACCTCGTCCGGGGACAGACGACGCTGCCCGTGGAAGGTGCAGGTCACCCCGAATTCTGTCTCAATGCCGAAGATCCGCCGCTGCATGCCTCAACAGTAGGCGACTCTCAGGCGGAGCAGGGTGATCCGTTCGGGCGGCACGCCGGTTGCGGTTTAGTGTCGGTGGTGTGTGGAAACGGGTCAGCGCTCTCGACAAGAAGCTCATGGCATCCTCTGCCGGACTGCCTGCGAGCAGGCTCGACAGGGGTTTGAAGCGACTTTCCAAAGCCGCCAACCACAGTCTGCTGTGGTTCGTGATCGCGGCGATTCTGGGAACGCGGAAAGGCCCGTTCCGGCGTGGTGCGTTGCGGGGGCTTGCGGCCATCGCCGGGGCCTCTGCCAGCGCGAACCTGGTCGGGAAGTCACTTTTCCCGCGCCGCCGGCCCGCCGCTGATCTGCTCTCGATGGAGCGCCGGCTCTCCAAGCGGCCGACGTCGTCGTCATTCCCGTCCGGTCACTCCGCGTCAGCGGCCGCTTTCGCCACGGCGGTGGCGCTGGAATCACCCAAAGCAGGCGCTGTGGTGGCGCCGATCGCCGCCGCCGTCGCCTATTCACGCGTTCACACGGGCGTTCATTGGCCGACGGACGTCGCGGCCGGCGCGGCGGTCGGTGTCGGTGCCGCGTACCTGACCCGCCGCTGGTGGCCGCTCGGGCTGAACGAGCCCGCCTCGGCCTACGAACACGCCGACCTGACGTCGTTGCAGGACGGCGACGGCCTGGTCGTGGTGGTCAACCCCTTCTCCGGCGTCGGCCCCGACCCGACGCCGCAGATCACCGAGGAGTGGCCGAAGGCGCAGATCGTGTCGGTCGAGGAGCTCGACGACCTGCCGGACGCGAAGGCGCTGGGGGTGGCCGGGGGTGACGGCACCGTGGCCGCCGTGGCCGCGATCGCCGCCGAACGCGACCTGCCGATGGTGCTCATCCCGTCCGGCACGCTGAACCACTTCGCGCGCGACGTGGGCATCACCGGCCTGCACGACACGGCACAGGCGGTGGCCGACGGCGTGGGCGTGCGGGTCGACCTGGCGCAGGTCAACGACCAGTGGTTCGTCAACACGGCGTCCCTGGGCGGCTACCCGGACATGGTGCGGATCCGCGAGAAGATGGAGAAGCGCTGGGGCAAGTGGCCCGCGGCCGGGCTGGCGTTGTTCCGCGTGCTGCAACGCGCCAAGCCGCTCGACATCACCATCGACGGCGACAAGCACCTCGTCTGGCTGCTGTTCGTCGGCAACGGGCCGTACCGGCCGAAGGGCTTCGCGCCCACGATGCGGCCTCGGCTCGACGACGGCCTGCTCGACGTCCGGTACGTCCGGGCGGACCGGAAGTACTCGCGGACCCGGTTCTTCATCGGCGCGCTGCTCGGGGCGCTGGAGCACTCGCGGATGTACAAGCACCTGGAAGTCGCCTCGTTGAACGTCGAGGTGCACGGTGCGCCGATCTCCATCGCGACGGACGGCGAGGTGCGCGAGCGGGGCAACCACTTCAAGTTCCGCTCGCGTGCGGCGGCGCTGGGCATCTATCGGCCGTAAGTGTTCGACATTGTCGAACGTGCGCAGCTAGAGTGGGGTGCGTGCCCGGACCCATTCAGTCCATTCAGCGCGCGGCCGAGGTCCTGAAGCTGCTCGCGCACGGCGGCGCGCACCAGTTGAGCGTCGGCGAGATCTCCCGTGCCCTGGACCTAGCGAAACCGACCGTGCACGGCATCCTGCGGACGTTGCAGGAGGTCGGGTTCGTCGAACAGGAGGTCGAGGGCGGCAAGTACCGCCTGGGCGCCGCCCTGTTCCAGATCGGCACGTCGTACCTGGACGGCAACGAGCTGCGCGCCAAGGCGTTGAACTGGTCGGACACGTTGGCGATGCGTGCGCGCGAGGCGGTGCGCATCGGGGTGATGCACGGCAAGCACGTGCTCGTCGTGCATCACGTGTTCCGGCCGGACAACAGCCGGCAGACGCTCGACACCGGGGCGTTGCTGCCGTGGAACGCGACGGCCCTGGGCAAGGCGCTGGTCGCGTTCGGTGAGGACTGGCCCGACGGCGACCTGACGGCCTTCACCCGGCACACGCTCAACCCGGACCAGCTGGCGTTCGCCATGCACGAGGTCCGCGACCGCGACTGGGCCTACGACCTGCACGAACTGGTCGAGGGCGAGGCGTCGATCGCCGCCCCGATCCGCGACCGGCGAGGCGTGGTCGTGGGTGCCATCGGCATCTCCGGGCCGGTCGAACGGCTCTGCGACTCCCCCGACCAGCCGCCCCGTCTCGAACTCGTCTCCTACGTACGTGAGGCAGCTCGCAGCGTCTCCCGCGAGCTTGGCGGGCTCTCCTGGTAGTAGTGTGGAATCGTTCGACAATGTCGAATGGCTCGCACAAGGGAGTGCACGTGGCTTACATCGCGGCGATCGACCAGGGCACGACGTCGTCCCGGTGCATCGTGTTCGACCAGTCAGGTGGGATCGTGTCGGTCGCTCAGCGCGAGCACCGCCAGATCTTCCCGAAGCCGGGCTGGGTGGAGCACGACGCGACCGAGATCTGGACGAACGTGCAGGCCGTCGTGCGCGACGCCCTCGCCCATGCCTCTCTCTCGTTCAGCGACATAGCGGCGTTCGGCATCACGAACCAGCGCGAGACCACGGTCGTGTGGGACAAAGCGACCGGCGAGCCCGTGCACAACGCGATCGTCTGGCAGGACACGCGCACGGACGCGTTGATCAGGACCCTGGGCGACCAGGACAGGTTCCGCGACCGCGCCGGCCTGCCGCTGGCGACGTACTTCTCCGGCCCGAAGCTGCGCTGGCTGCTCGACAACGTCGACGGGCTGCGCGCACGGGCCGACCGCGGCGAGGTCCTGTTCGGCACGATGGACACCTGGCTGATCTGGAACCTGACCGGCCGCCACGTCACCGACGTCACGAACGCCTCGCGCACGATGCTGATGAACCTGGAGACCCTCGACTGGGACTCCGAGCTCGTGGACACGATGGGCGTGCCGCGCGAGATGCTCCCCGAGATCCGGTCCTCCTCCGAGGTGTACGGCAGCTACGAAGGTGTGCCCGTCGCGTCGGCGCTCGGCGACCAGCAGGCCGCGTTGTTCGGCCAGACCTGCTTCGAGCCCGGCGAGGGCAAGTGCACCTACGGCACCGGCGCGTTCCTGCTGATCAACACCGGCGCCAAGCCGGTGCACTCGCAGAACGGCCTGCTCACGACCGTCGGCTACAAGATCGGCGACCAGCCCGCCGCGTACGCCCTGGAAGGCGCGGTCGCGGTGACGGGCGCGCTGGTGCAGTGGTTCCGCGACAAGGTCGGGCTGATCTCGTCGGCGGCCGAGATCGAGACGCTCGCACGGACCGTGGACGACAACGGCGGTGCGTACTTCGTGCCCGCGTTCTCCGGTCTGTTCGCACCGCATTGGCGCAGTGACGCGCGTGGCGTGATCGCCGGCCTGACGGGCTACATCTCGCGCGGGCACCTCGCACGGGCCGTGCTGGAGGCATCGGCGTGGCAGACCCGTGAGGTCGTGGACGCGATGAACGCCGACAGCGGTGTGGACCTCACGACGTTGCGCGTCGACGGCGGCATGACGGCGAACAACCTGCTCATGCAATTCCTGTCGGACGTGCTCGACGTGCCGGTGGTGCGCCCGATCGTGGCCGAGACGACGTGCCTGGGCGCGGCGTACGCGGCCGGTCTCGCGGTCGGCTACTGGAGCGGCACCGGCGAACTGAAGGCCAACTGGCACAAGGCGGCCGAGTGGGAGCCGTCGATGGAACCGGCCGTCCGCGACAAGGGCTACCGGAAGTGGAAGAAGGCGGTCGAGCGGACCGTCGGGTGGATGGACGAGGACGATGACTGATCTTTCGCAACGGGACAGGGCTCGCGAAGAGCTGCAGCACGGCAAGTTCGACGTCGTCGTGATCGGTGGCGGCATCCTGGGCATCGCGACCACGTGGGCCGCGGCGCGTTCGGGACTGAGGGTCGCGCTCGTGGAGAGCGGTGACTTCGCGGGCGCCACGTCGTCCGCGTCGTCCAAGCTCGTGCACGGCGGCCTGCGCTACCTCGCGATGGGCCCGTCGGCGGTGCCGATGGTGCACGAGAACCACAAGGAACGCCGCGCGCTGGGCGACCACCTCGCCCCGCACCTGGTGCGCCCGCTGCCGTTCCTCGTCCCCGTCTACAAGGGCGGCCCGCACAGCCGGTTCGTGCTGGGCGCGGGCGTCACGCTGTACTCGGCGCTGTCGGGCTTCGGCGACGGCATGGGCAAGGTCCTGTCCGCGCGCAAGGCGCGGGAGTGGGTGCCCGACCTGCGCGCCGACGGTCTGCGCGGCGCGGCGATGTACTACGACCACCAGATGAACGACAGCCGCGTGGCGATCACCGCCGCCCGTGCCGCCGCCGAGGCCGGTGCCGTGTTGCTCAACCACATCTCGGTCGTGGGCCTGCGCAAGACCGGCGCGAAGGTGACGGGTGTGGACCTGCGCGACTCGCTCGGCGAGTTCGGTGTGGACGCCCGCGTGGTCGTGAACGCGACCGGCCCGTGGCTCGACGTGTTGCGGCGCATGGAGGATTCCGGCGCCGACCCGTCGATCCGCCTCTCCAAGGGCTCGCACCTGGTGCTGAAGCAGACCTCGGAGTGGAAGGCCGCGCTGACGATCCCCGTCGACGACGTGCGCGTGTCGTTCGCGATCCCGTGGGAGGGCCACCTCCTGCTCGGCACCACCGACGAGGCCTACGAGGGCGACCCGGCCGCGGTCGCGTGCACCGACGCCGACATCGACCAGATCCTGAGCGAGGCGGGCGTCGCGGTGTCCGGCCTGGACCGCTCGCGCATCGCGTACACGTTCGCGGGCCTGCGGGTCCTGCCCGGTGGCCCCGGCGACACCTCGCACGCCAAGCGCGAGACCGTGATCACCGCGGGGTCCGGCGGCATGATCAGCGTGGCCGGCGGCAAGTGGACGACGTTCCGCAAGATCGGCGCCACCGTCCTGGCCCGGGTGAACTCCGAGCTCGGCCGCACCTTCGACGGCCCGCTGGACGGCGTCGCACTGCCCGGTTCCGCGTCGCCCGACACCGTGGGAACCGTGCTGGGCCACGCCTTCGACGCGCTGCCCGACGACGTGGTCCGCCACCTCGCCACGCACTACGGCACGACGTCGCACGAGGTCGTCGCCCTGGGTCTGGAGAACCCGGCACTGCTGGAGCGCGTCCACCCGGACGGCCCGGACATCTGGGCGCAGGTCGAGCACGCCCGCCGGACCGAGTGGGCGTCCGAAGTGGACGACGTGCTGCGCCGCCGCACCACCGTGATGGTGCGCGGCCTGGACTCGCCCGAGGTGCGTTCACGGGTGTCGGAGCTGCTCGCTTCCTAGAGGGCCATGGCGCGTTCCACGAGGTACTCGGCCAGTTCGGGTGCCGAGTGGAACGCGCTGCGCACCGCCAGCATCCCGTCGCACCCCAGCACGACCTGCTCCCTCGGCACAGAACGGTGCTCGAGCTCCAGCCCCTCCAGGTAGGCGTCGAGGATCGACTCGCGGATGCGCGGCAGGTCCGAGACCGGGGTCCGCCCGGCGTGGGCGAGTCCCACGAGCAGCTGACCGAGGTCCGCGCCGATCGGGGTCGGGCTCTGCCAGGCGACGTCGATCACCACGAACGACTCGGGATCGTCCCGCGGCACCAACAGGTTCTGCGGGCAGGCGTCGTTGTGCCCGATGGCCTGGGGCAGTGCCTCCAGTCGTTCGACGAGCTCGGGCATGCGGTTGGCGAGCGCCGTGCGGTGCGGACGCAGGAACGCGCCCCTGACCAGCCCTCCCTCGTACAACGCGCGCAACGCCCGTCCCGGCGCGCCACCGAACCGGCGTCCCGCCCACCTGCCGAGGGCGAGCGCGGCCCGCCGGTACCGCGGCAGGTCCCACTCGACGTCCGCGCAGCGCACGTCCTCCAGCCACAACGCGATCCGGTCGCCGAGGTCGTCCACCTTCAGCACGCGCGGCCGGCGCATCCCCGGCGGCAGCACGAATTCCGACAGCAGGAAGTCCGCCTCGTCGCGCCACGGGAAGTCACCCACCACGTCCCGGAACCGCGCCGGGACGAAGGGCCGCCGCAGGATCTTCACGAACGCCGGCTCCCCCGCCGACACCACCCGGTAGACCGCCGCCGTCGTCGGCGCGACCGGGTCGAACGCCACCGGCACCACGCGGGTCAGCGGTACGGATCGGTGATCTCGCCGAGCATCTCCAGGGCCTCGCGCAGCTGGGTCATGCGGCGCTTGCCGATGTGCTGTTCCCATTCCGCCTCGATCCTGGCCATCTCCGCGTTCGCGACGGGGACGGCCTCCTTCGCCTTCTCGGTCACGCGCACCAGCCGCGCCCTGCCGTCCGAGGGGTCGGGCACGCGTTCGACGTAGCCGGCCTTCTCCAGCTGGTCCACCAGGAACCCGGCGGTCTGCTTGGTCACCTGGGCGGCCTCGGCGAGCTCGGTCAGCCGCGTCCCGTCCGGGCCGACGCGCATCAGGACCCGTGCCTGCGCCTGCGTGATCTCGAAGCCCGCCTCGACGACCGCGGCCAGGATCCGGTTCTCCACCTCGCGGCTCGGGATGAAGAGCAGCAGCCCGATGTTCACCCGTTTCCCCCACTTGTTCTAGTCAGATTCTCTGATTAAAGTAGTCAGCCTCTCGAACTAAATCAAGAGGAGAGACCGATGGACGAGACGACGATCTGGCAGACGATCGACTCCGAGCGCGCGGCGACGGCGGACCTGCTGGCGGGTCTCACCGAGGTCGAGTGGACCTACCCTTCGCTGTGCGCGGGCTGGACAGTGCGCGAGGTCGCCGCCCACCTGTCGCTCGCACACCGGATCGGCGTCGGCGGGGCGTTCAAGGCGTTCGTCCGGGCTCGCGGGAGCTTCAACCGGATGGTCGACCAGACCGCACGCGCCGAGGCACGCAGACCGACGGCCGACATCATCGAGGAACTGCGCGGAGCGGTCGGCTTCCACCGGCTCGCTCCGGGCCAGACGCTCAAGAACGCGCTGATGGACTCGATGGTCCACTCACAGGACATCGCACTGCCGCTCGGCATCGAACGCCACATGCCCGTCGAGGCCGCCGTCGTCGCGGCGGACGACCTGTGGCGGATCGGGTTCCCGTTCCACGCGCGCCGCCGGTTCGCCGGACACCGGCTGGTCGCCACCGACGCCGACTGGTCCGCCGGCTCCGGCGCCGAGATCAGCGGGCCGATCGAGGCGCTCGTCATGCTGCTCGCCGGGCGTTCCGCGACGATCCCGCGGCTCACCGGCATCACGGTCTGAGTTCGCGCACCGCCCTGCGGCACACGTGGACGCGCTCGAACCGCTGGCGCAGCTCGGCCTCCCGCTCGATCCGGGCGTGCAGGAACGCCCCGGCCGGCATCAGCCCGTGCTTCACGACGACCGCCGTGGCGGCCTCGGCGGCGGACGCGTGCACGTGCAGGTAGTGCTGCTCCTCGGCGAAACCGTTGCGCGCGAACCAGTTCAGTGCGGGCCGGTCCTCGCGGGTCCAGGCGTCGAGCGTCCGCACGCCGCAGCGCTCCAGGCGCGGCACCGCCTCCGCGAGCAGTGCCGTCGCGATGCCCCTGCCCTGGTGGTCGGGGTGCACGACCAGCGTCTCGATGGTCGCCTCCGCGCCGGGTACCGACACGTCCAGGATCCCGGCGACCACGTCGCCGTCGAGCGCGACGAGTTCGAGGTCCGTGCGGCGCTTGGCCTGCCAGACGTCGTCGTGGTAGCTCGTCGCGAGGAATCCCAGCACCCGGCACCGCAGCCACGAGGCCTCGTCCGCCGGTTCGTAGCTCCTGATCTCCGCGGGACGTCCCGGCGTGCCCCTGGACCTGCCTGATGCCCCCAGCAGGCGCACCTCCCCGGTTCGCCCCCGCGCGGCGTCCACCACGGCCTCCCCCGGTCCGCTTCCCGCCGGACGTCTCCGGCACCGTCCAGGGTTCCTGATGCCAGGCCTGCTCGCACGCATGTTCCGGCGTCACCGTTTGCCAGGAACATACTCAGTATGCATACTCAGTAGGTATGTCAGTCAAACACGGTCTGCTCGCGCTGCTGGAGCGCGGGCCCATGTACGGCTACCAGCTGCGGGTGGCGTTCGACTCGGCCACCGGCGGTACGTGGCCGTTGAACATCGGGCAGGTCTACACGACGTTGTCGCGCCTGGAGCGCGACGACCTGGTCGCCGCACTCCCCGAGACCGAGGGCCAGCGGCCCTACGAGATCACCGCTCAGGGCCGGGACGAGCTGAAGAAGTGGTTCGCCACGCCCGTCCAGCGCGGTGACCGCCCGCGGGACGAGGTGGCGATCAAACTCGCGCTCGCCATCACCACACCAGGCGTCGACGTCGCCAAGGTCGTGATGACGCAGCGCACGGCCACCATGCGCACGTTGCAGGAGTACACGAGGCTCAAGACCCAGCCCGGCGACCTGCCGTGGCTGCTCGTGCTCGACGCGATGATCTTCCAGGCGGAGGCGGAGCTGCGCTGGCTCGACCACTGCGAGGCGAGCCTGGTGCGCTACGAACCGCGTCCCGTCCCCGCGGCGACGGACGTCGAGGTGCCGAGATGACCGTCCTCGAACTGCGCGACGTGCACCGCGTCCACGGCACCGGCGAGACGGCGGTCAACGCCCTCAAGGGCATCTCGCTGACCGTCGAACCGGGCGAGCTCGTCGCCGTCATGGGCCCGTCCGGCTCCGGCAAGTCGACGCTGCTGAACCTCGCCGGCGGCCTCGACAGCCCGACGAGCGGTCAGGTCCTGGTCGACGGCACGAGCCTGCAGTCCCTGTCCCGCAAGCAACTCGCCGCCTGGCGCCGCAAGCGGATCGGGTACGTCTTCCAGAACCTCAACCTCATCGCAAGCCTCACCGCCGCCGAGAACATCGCGCTCCCACTCGACCTCGACGGCGTCCGCGGATCCCGCCGGCAGGCGGAGCAGGCACTGTCCGAAGTGGACCTCGACGGGTACGCCGACCGGTTCCCCGACGAGATGTCCGGCGGCCAGCAGCAACGAGTCGCCATCGCCCGCGCCCTGATCGGCGAACGCCGCCTCGTCCTCGCCGACGAACCCACCGGCGCCCTCGACTCCCGCACCGGCGAGACCGTGCTGCGCCTGCTCCGCTCCAAGGTGGACGCCGGAGCCGCCGCCGTCCTCGTCACCCACGACGCCCGTCACGCCGCCTGGGCGGACCGGGTCGTCTTCCTGCGCGACGGCGTCGTCGTCGACGTCTCGTCCCGCGACCAGCCAGAAGAACTGCTGAGCACCCCGTGACCGGATGGCGCGCAGCACTGCGCATCGCCTCCCGCGAGACCCGCGGTTCCGCCGGCCGCTCGGCCCTCGTCGTCGCCCTGATCGCGGTCCCGGTGGCCGCGCTCACGTTCACCGCGATCGTCCAGGACTCGACCAACCTGACCCCGGACGAGGACGCCGCCCGCCGCATGGGCACCGCCGAGGCGCTGGTCAACTGGCCCTACCGCGGCCCCGTCATCCAGGAACCGACCAGGGACTACGCGATCCCGATCACCAACACCGAGGGCGAACAACCGTCCGAGGACCGCCTCCGCGCGCTGCTCCCCGGCACCGAACTGGTCCCGGTGGAACGCGGCGGCGTCAACATCCGCACCACGGCGGGCGTGGGCCGCGCGGCGGTCCGCATGCTCGACCTGAACAACCCGCTCACCCACGGCATGATCACAGTCCTGGAGGGCCGCCCGGCAGCCACCAAGACCGAGATCACGTTGTCCCGCAAGGCGATGGACCGCACCGGCACCACCCTCAACGGCACCCTGACCACCGAGGACGACCGCACGTTCACCGTCGTGGGCGTCATCGAGGAACCGGACAGGCTCGACAACACCACAGTCGTCGCGCTCCCCGGCACGTTCGAGCAGACCGACCGCTCCTGGCTCGTGACCACACCGCTCCCGTGGTCGAAGGTCAAGGAACTCAACAAGTCCGGCATCGCGGCCCTGTCCCGCACGGTCCTGCACAACCTGCCGACTGCCTCCGAGCGCTACCCCCAGTTCCCGGACTCCAACGAGGTGGGCGCCGAGATCCTCGTCCTGGTGGCGGGCCTGGCCGTGCTGGAGATGTCCCTGCTGGCGGGTTCGGCCATGGCGGTGGGCGCCCGCCGCCGCAAACGCGACCTGGCCCTGGTGGCGGCGGTAGGCGGCTCCCCGGCCCACATCCGCCGCATCGTCCTGGCGGACGGCGTGGTCCTCGGCACCCTGGCCGCACTGAGCGGCGTCGTCCTGGGCATCGTCACCGCGGCGGCCACGCGCCCGCTGGTCGAGCACCTCCTGGCCGAACGCTTCGGCGCCCAGCGCTTCTTCCCGTCCGCCCTGGTGGCACTGGCCCTGCTGGCGATCGTCACCGGCGTCCTGGCCGCCCTCGTCCCGGCCTGGATCTCGTCCCGCCAGGACGTGGTGACCGCCCTGGCAGGCAGACGAGGCATCACCCGCTCCCGCCGCCGCTGGCTGGCACTGGGCCTGATCCTCATCGCGGCAGGCATCACCACCGGCGTCTTCAGCGCGCTCCAGATGCAGTTCGTGGGCATCCTGACAGCCCTGATCCTCACCGAGGTGGGCCTGGTCCTCTGCACCCCGTCCCTGCTGGGCCTGCTGGCGAAAACAGGCCGCTGGCTCCCGGTAGCACTCCGCATAGCCCTGCGAGACGCCTCCAGAAACCGAACAGCGGCAGCCCCGGCGATCTCAGCGGTCATGGCCGCGGTGATCAGCGCGGTGGCGGTCAGCGTCATGCTGACCTCCCAGTCCCAGCAGGAGGCGGCCCAACTGGCGGGCAACATGGGCGACGTGAGCGTCTTCCGCCTGGACGACCTCTCCAAGATCAGCACGACACCGATCTCCCCCTCGGTGGCCGCCACGATCCGCAACACCACCCCGGCAACCGAAGCCCACGAGCTGAAACTCCTCTCGTGCGACGGCGGCCAGTGCTTCGCCCACATCCGCCCACCAGCGGACCGCGAATGCCCGTACGTTTACGACGTACTGCTCAGAGAACCCACAGAAGCAGAACAAAAATCGGCCCTGGCCGACCACCGCTGCACCGGCGCGGGCAAGACCCACCGCTACTTCGGCACCTACACCACCCCGGACGGCTTCCTGGTGGTAGCACGCCCAGAAGCAGTCCAGTCCCTCCTCCACCTAACCCAAGACGACGTCCCGGCAGCCGAAAAGGCCCTCCGCGAGGGCAAGGTGGTGGTCAACAACCCGAACCTCGTCTCCAACGACAAGGTCCTCCTGGCCACCGGCATCAAGACCACCACCACTCCGGTCCCGGGCTACGCCACCCCACAACGCCACAAAGCCCCACTGGCCGTGATGACAGAAGAAACCGCACGCTCCCTGGGCTTCGACGTGGCCACGTTCATCATGTACGCCACCACGACAAGAATGCCCACAGAGCAAGAACAAGACGCCCTGACAGCAGCACTGGGCGGCGAGTACGAGGTACACGTAGACCGCCCGACAGAATCAGACGTACAACAGGCCCTGACCATCCTCGGCCTGGTAGCAGGCCTCATCACCCTCGCGGCAGCGGCCTTGGCCACAGGCCTGGCAGCAGCAGACGGAAAACGAGACCTCACAACCCTAGCGGCAGTAGGCGCAACCCCAACCCTGCGCAAACTCCTGTCACTGAGCCAAGCAGGAGTGATCGCAGGCCTGGGCGGCCTCCTGGGCACAGCAGCAGGAACAGCCTCAGCCCTAGCACTGCTAACAGCCCTGAACTCCGGCTACGCCACCATCTGGCCACAACCAGAACTGAACCCACTGACCATCCCCTGGCCGAACATAGCCATCTCACTACTCCTGGTACCAGCAGTGGCAATGCTGGGAGCAGCCCTCTTCACCCGTTCCCGCCTACCAATCGAACGCCGCGAATAGGCTCCCCCCATGACGACCTTCGCGATAGCGCACGGAGGCGGCGACGTGGGCTGGTCCTGGCACCTGGTAGCACAAGCGCTAGAAGCCAAGGGCCACACCACAATCGCCCCGGACCTCCCCATCGAGGACGAAGACAAAGACCTCACCGACTGGGCAACAACACTGATAGAAGCCCTCCCGTCCACTGAGGACGCAGTGGTGGTGGGCCACTCCTTCGGAGGCCTGGTAGCCCCACTGGCAGCAGCAAAGATCAACGCCAAGGCCCTGGTCTACGTAACGGCAATGCTCCCCACCCCAGGCGAAACCCCGAACGACTGGTGGGAGAACACCGGCTACACCGACTCGGGCCTGGAAGACCAGTTCTTCCACGACGTCCCACCACCCCTGGCTCAAGAGGCACAGAAGCGGGAACGAGGCATGGCCGAAAACCCCATGGCAAAGCCATGGCCGCTAGACGCAATGCCAGACGTACCAACACACTTCATCCTGTGCACAGAGGACCGCTTCTTCCCCCCGACCTTCATGCGCAAGGTAATAGCAGCCCGCCTGGGCATCGAGCCGGTAGAGCTGGCAGCGGGCCACTGCGCCTCACTGAGCAAGCCAGAAGAACTAGCAACCCTGCTAGCCAAATACGCCTGACACAGCGAGGCCGAAGGCGAGCCGTCCGTCCTTCGTCTTTCGCAAGCGGTCCAGGCGGTGGGGTCCCATCACGAGTCGCGCCACAGCTCTTGCTGCATGAGAGAAGGGGTGTCAAACCGCCACGCTTTTCGGCGGTTTGAC